>NZ_JADPIS010000074.1:0-2075 GCF_023073025.1 Bradyrhizobium sp. 76 | reverse complement strand
GTTTAGGCGCGGCATCCCTTTCAAACGCTGGCGCGATTGATACGGGTTCAAACTTGAACGCTAGTTCTACTGGGACATTCGCATCATGCTCGATGAAGTGTCCTTCATCATAAGAATCGCCATATTGATGGCGGATTCAAACGGTCGTCGCAACACCAGTTATTTTCACTCATGACAGCAGATCGTCAAGCGCCTCCGCGGGCGTTTTCCAGCCTGGTGTCTTTCTCGGTCGGGCATTGAGGGCCGCTGCCACCGCGGATATCTCGTCGGCGCTGTGGATGCTCAGGTCTGTGCCTTTCGGGAAGTACTGCCGCAGCAACCCGTTGGTGTTCTCGTTAGTGCCGCGCTGCCAAGGGCTTTGCGGGTCGCAGAAGTAGACCTGGATACCCGCATCGATCTTGAGACGATCGTGCTGAGCCATTTCGGCTCCCTGATCCCAGGTTAGCGAGCGACGCAGCTCCTCGAGTAAGGTGATGACGGTGCGCGTGATCGCGTCGCGCACGGCTTCGGCCCCGTGTCCCGCGAGCGCAGGTCCGTTCTTCACGCGCGGAGCTTCGCCATGCCCCGCCAACCGGGGAAGATGCAAGAGCATCGTGAAGCGCGTCGTGCGCTCGACCAGCGTGCCGATTGCCGAGCTGCCAACACCGAGGATGAGGTCTCCCTCCCAATGTCCCGGCACTGCTCGATCGGCCGCTTCAGCAGGACGCTCACTGATCATGATCTCCGGCGAGACAAAGCCCTTGCCTCGCCTGCGTGCGCGCGCCCTGGGCATCCATAATACACGTCCTGTTCGCAAGCAGGCCGTCAGCTCGCGGCGGAGCGCCCCACGGCCCTGAACGAAGAGAGCTTGATAGATAGCTTCGTGGCTGATGCGCATCGTCTTGTCGTCCGGGAAGTCGATCGGCAAGCGTCGGGCAATCTGCTCAGGGCTCCAGGCTTTGGCCCATCGCCGATCCTTGCGCGGGCCATACCGGCGGCCCTTCCACGAAACGGCGGGACCCGGAACGGGAGCGCCGCTCGGGGCTACTACGCCGCCAGCAAGTCTCTCCTCCACATAAGTGCGCAAGGTTGCATTGAGCGCAAGCTTGCTCGGCTTGGGCCGGCGGGCGGATCGATCCGCACGCCATTGGGCAGTTGTTGCCCGATACTCCGACCCGCCGCCGCGGGTGGCCGCGTTGCGCCGCAGTTCACGGGAGACTGTCGAAGCAGCCCGCCCCAGGCGACGTCCAATCTCTTACATGGAATGGCCCTGCACCTTAAAAGTGCGATCTCCTCGCGCTCTACCAATGAGAGGTACCGCCCGGAGAGCGGTTTTGCCGAAGATCTGAACATCGCTGGTGGCATGCCGCCCGCCTTTCGGAATAATCTGCTTCCGACAGGTTGTGACAATCCGGCTTCGAGCGCAGCATCTTCGCTACTCAGCCCCACAGCAATCGTCCGCCAAAATTTATTCTGTTCGTTGCGTCCTGCAACAGAGGGCCGGAGCTATCGCCAAATTTTGGTGACGGCCGGGCCGGTCAGGCGGCGGCGGTTATGGGCTGACGGTCGGTCGGCTTGGCGATGACCTCGATCCCGTCGTTGAATGTCACACCAAGAACGAGTTTTGGCAACTGGTGGTGGCCATCGAGACGGCGCCAGCTTTTCTGCGCGCCCTCGACGAGTTTGAAGACCATGGCGAGCGCGGTCCCGTTCGACAGACAACCCTTCGACCGGATGGTGCGGTGGCGCACGGTGGCGAAGGTGCTTTCGATGGGGTTGGTAACCGGTATGAGATGTCTCGGTGCCAACGTTCCGCTGCGGTTTTCTACATCGTGGCGTATGGTGCGACCATCGGGACAGAGGCACCGGGAGCACGATGTGCGGGCAGGCCGATGCATACGATGAGCTGAGAGCTCGAGTTAGTAGCTGGCCGCCTCTGCGACTCGCCCGGTTGCGCTGGGAGCGCGAATCCGTAGTTGTCGTGTCGCCCGCAGCTCCCGTCATGTGGTCTGATTGGCAGGAGGTGCGAATGCGACGGGTGATTGGCATCGACGTCCACCGAACTTTCGGGGAGGTGGTGATTTGGGAGGATGGCA
>NZ_JADPIS010000144.1:0-2119 GCF_023073025.1 Bradyrhizobium sp. 76 | reverse complement strand
CATCCAACCGGTCTTGCGCTGCTCATCTCCGAGCAGACCTTCCAGGAACAGGCCTGCATTCGTCGCCACACGCTCTTGCGTGAACAACGGACGTATCCGTTTCTTGATCTCTCGAAGCGACGCCGCCCACAACGCAAGCGCCTCTTCAACCGACGCGGCCCGCGTCCACGACATCCGAATCATGGTTGCCCATGGATTCAGACGCTCGCAAAAAAAGGCAACTGTAATGCTAGTGTTCTCGCTCGCGACAGCTGGTGCTGTGCAGATTGAAACACAGTTATCGATCGCCAAGACTATATCGCCAGCGATGTTCGCAGCGCTGTTCGAGGGGCTGGATTGGAGGTTGGTCCGCCCGCAAGAAGCGCGGCGTCCCAGGCAGCTGGATAACTGCGGCAGAGTGACTCGGGAGCTATTTTGAACGTGGCACGCGCAGATGGCGGGTGCTGGGTGCTGGTCATACGCCGCCCGAAATACATCTGTTGCCGCTGCTCGGGCCCTGTCGTGCAGGCGCACGCACCGGAGCACGTGGTGCCTGGTGGACCGCCGACCGAAGCGGCGATTGCGCACGTGATCGTCTCCAAGTTCGGCGACCATACGCCGTTTTACCGTCAGGCCGAGATCTATGCGCGCGAGGGGATCCGACTTGATCGGGCGACACTGGGCAACTGGTCCGGCCGCGCCTGCTTCCATCTCCAACCCGTAGCGGACCACATGCGCCGCCATCTGGAGAGGCAGATCGTCTGTTCATGGACGAAACCACAGCACCGGTGCTCGATCCCGGGCGTGGCCAAAAGAAGAAGGGCTACTTCTGGACGGTCGTCTCCGACGACCGCGGCCACAGCGACCCAAGTCCTCTGATCGTGCTGTTCCGATATGCTTCCGGCCGCAGCGCGCCTTCGCGGAGCAGTTCCTGCATGGCTTAACGGACGCTTCCTGCAATGCGATGCCTATGACGGTTATGACCGGCTGACCGAAGTTGCTCAACCGCAGGGGGCCGTGGACGCTCGTGCATTGCTGGAGCCATTTGCGCCGGCGCTTCCTCAAACAGCAGATCGCCGACCGCCGAGGCCGCGGTTCGGCACATCGCACACCTTTACGCCATCGAAGCCATGGTACGCGGTTCATCGCGCGGCTGGCCGCGCGCAAGGAGCACTCGCTGCCCATCGTCGCCACGTTAAGCGGCCTCTCGGTGTACCCAAGAGTGGCTGTTGCGGATGGTGGCGCTCCGGATCGCCGATCCTCGCATCTTGCGGCTGATAGAGCTGTGGCTGAGGGCCGGCGTTCTTGAGAGCGGCGAGAAGCAAGAAACGGACAGGGGTACCCCGCAAGGGGCGGGCATCAGCCCGCTCCTCGCCAACGTCTTCCGCACTACGTCCTCGATGGGCCCACCAAGGCGCCGTCGCCACGCACGCGGTCGCGTTGTGACCGTGCGCTATGCCGACGACTTCGTCATGGGCTTCGAGAGCAAGGCGGATGCGCAGGAAATGCTCTTGGCCCTCAAGGTGTCAATCGGCGTTCGACTGGGACCCCCTATCGGCATCCAAAAGGGGCTCTGACGCATATTCGATGATCGTGATTGTTTTTATGGCGCGCCAATCAGCCTAGCCTGAAGGAGATCGAGCTTAGCGCGCCCGTACATTTGCCGTTTGACCAGCTTGAGCTTGGTGATCTGAGCTTCCACTTGGCCATTGGACCATGGTTGCGTGATAGCCGCGTGCACCGCGCCCTTATCGTTGGCAATGCCATTCGCGAACGAGGCAATGAGGCTCCGCTTGGAGTCATCAATCCAAGGTTCGAGCTCCATCTCGGCCTTCTTTCGGATCATCGCGTGGAAGCGGCCAACGAGAGCTTGGGCATCGGCCAGCATAGGAACGTTTTGTTCGATGACCGCAAGCGTGACGGTCTCGGCTTTGGTTAGGTGGTCGCGCTTCGTCGTCATCAGCTGCGCTATCGTCCTGGCGGCGGGGACCTTCTGCAATTGTTGATGGCTGATGGTCTCGGCACGTCGCCGTCGCGTCGCCCATTCCGCCACGACGCGCAGCGATCCCTTGAAGCCTTGTCCCTTCAAGCGGCGCCAGAGCTCGGCACCGTTGCGACAGCCGCCTGACCACTGCGCGTC
>NZ_JADPIS010000025.1:0-2143 GCF_023073025.1 Bradyrhizobium sp. 76 | reverse complement strand
GCGGGCGAGGCCTGCGGCGCCGGAGTGGATGGCGTTGGGAGCAGGCTGCGGCTGCGGCTGGTTCCAGCGCCGCTGCTGTTTCCCGCGCCACTGGAAAGCCCCTGCTGGATCATATTGCCAATCGCCTCGCCCAGCGGGCCGCCGAGCGGATTGTTCTGCCCCAACTGAGGCATTGGCGGATTGGCATTGCCGCCACCCGGCGCGGTGGCGCCGCCGAGCCCAAGATTACCAAGGCTGCCCATAAATTTGCCGAGGCCGGCGCCGTCAGGCCCGAACAGACCTTTGCCCATCTCGCGCAGCTTGGCATAGGCGGCGTCCGGATTGTCGACCATGCCGCTCATGTCGGGATAGATCTGCGGCTGCGACCAGGAGCCCGAGATCATCACGGGAATGCCGAAGCCGACCGGTTCGGAGGTGCGGCCCTGGCCTTCGGTCGTCATGACGAGCTTGGGCTCGACGCGAAAGCCCATCATCTTGGTGTCGAGTGCGAGGGTGCCGGCGCCGGTGATGCGCACCAGCGGCCCGACCAGGGTGAAATCGGTCGTCACCGCCTGGCCCTTGTCGATGCGGAACGAGGCGGAGAGCTGCGACAGGTCGGTGTTCTGGGCCTCATTGTCCTGCCAGCCCGACAGCTTGCTGGTCGTCAGCGAACGGATCATCTGCGCTACATTGATGCCGCGGATCACGCCGTCCTGGAAATTGACGAAGGCCGTGCCCTGCAGGTTCGCCATCAGTGCGCGCTGGCTGGGGCCGGCACTGCGCAGCGCGAGCTTGACCTGCATCTTGCCGTCGACCCGGTCGAAATCGGCGAGGCCCTGGAGCAGCGGCAGCGCCCGCACGCCGACCACGTCGGAATGCATCGCAAAGCTCGGTGCGCCGCTGGTCGCATCCAGGATCACTTCACCCGAGATCTGGCCACCATAGGCACCGAGATTGGCGGTGCTGGCCTTCAGCACGCCGCCAGCGAGTTTTGCATCGAGCGCCAGCGGCGCAAGGCGCGCATCGCCGATCACGGCCTCGGTTGCCGAGATCCTGATCTGCGCATCGACATAATTGAGCCCGGAGACGTCGATCGGGGCATCGCTCCAGGGTTTCCCGGGCGCGCCATCGGGCGTTTTTGCCAGCGGGATCGCGAGCCGCTGGAAGTCGAGATCGACCTTGACCAGAGGCTTGCTCGCGATGTCGACCGAGGCCCAGCCGTTGAACGCACTGTCGCCGAGCTTGCCATTGACGCCGTTGATCATCACGACGTCGCCGTTGAGCCTCACCTCGGCATGACCTGCAAGCTGGGACTTCAGCACGTCGGGCATGTCGATGACGAAATCCACCGGGACCGTGGGCCGGTCGATCTGCGGCGCCGGCGTCGTCGTCTTGATGTCGAACTTGGTCGGATGTTCGCTGACGCGCGCAGTGCCGGTGATGTTGACCTTGCGGTCGCGGCCAAGGACGGCCTCGGCGTTGATGGCGCTGATGCGGCTGTCGATGCGGTCGCGCACGCGTGCAAAGGCGACCTCGCCGTTGCTGACCTTGATGTGATCGATGGTCGCACCATCAGTGTCCAGCGCGATCGGCTTCGAAGAGGTTCTGGCATTCGGCAGGCGGTCGCGCAGCATCGGCTGGTAGAGCACAGGATGGCTGACGATGAGTTCGCTGATCTTCGGACGGCCCGACCATACGCTCGAGAGCGACATGTCGACCTGCACGCTGTCGACGGTCAGGCGCGTGATGCCGCTGCGGTCTCTGGGGTCCAGAAATGTGAGGTCGTTGAGCTTGATGTTCAGTGTTGGCCACAGGCTGATCTTCGTCGTGCCGTCGATCGACAGGCGATAACCGGTGGCGCTCTCGACGCGCGAGACAATCGTCGACGTCAGGAAGCCCGACGGAATCCCGATCACCAGCAGGACCGCAACCACGATGATGACGGCGACCACCGCCGCGCCGGCGAACTTAACTGCTCTCATGTCGACTTTCCAACGACGGACGAGCGGCGTCGAACCCGGCAGATTGCCGTCCTTTCCACCCATCCTTTGCGCCTGAGCTTATCCCCGGACGGGAAGCGGCTCCAAGTGCGTAAAAATAGTCTGGGGGTGCTGCAAAGTTATGTGACTTGTGACACACTTCCCGGGCGCGGTTTTACGCGATC
>NZ_JADPIS010000030.1:0-2188 GCF_023073025.1 Bradyrhizobium sp. 76 | reverse complement strand
GTGATGCCGGTGTTGGCGGCCTGCAGCACCTGCACGCCGTTGGCGATGCCGTCGAGCAGATTGTTGATGTCGCTGGCGCGGTTGTCGAGCGACTGTGCGGTGAAGAAGTTGGTGGGATTGTCCAGGGCCGAATTGACGCTCTTGCCGGTCGACAGACGGCTCTGAGTGGTGGCGAGAAGATCAGCGGTGGACTGGAGGGAGAGCAGGTTCTGACGAACCGACGAGGAGAGAACAATACCGGACATTGAGTGTTACCCTTCTGGTACGCAACGCAACAAACTTCGATTAGGATTAATCGATGTCCGGGACGGTGAACACAGACGGCTAACAAAGCATGAAGCGTGTCGCGCCAGTCCTTGCGCGGATTCACCATATGAGCAATCGGAGCCATCTCAGGCTCGTCCATATCGTCATGATAGCATGATGCTTTTTCGCGCAACGACCCGGCGTTTGCGACTTGTCAACCATAACTCAGAGTAAGCAATCGGCTGCATCCGAATGCATCGTTGCACTTCGTCGAGCGGCACTCTGATGCCGTTGCAAAAAGAAAGCGGCGGAGCCGAAGCCCCGCCGCAATAGTCGTCTTACGATGTCGTCCGCTTGTTAGCGGAGCAGCTGGAGCACGCTCTGCTGCGACTGGTTGGCCAGCGACAGCGCGGAGACCGCGATCGACTGGCGGGTCGACAGCGCCTGGCTGTTGGCCGCTTCGGTGTTGGTGTCGGCCAGGGTCAGGTTGGACGAACCGGTCTGCAGCACGTTGATCAGGCTCTTGTTGAAGTCCTGACGAACCTGCACCACCGAGAGGTTCGAGCCGAGGCTCGAAGCTTCCGAGCGCAGCGTGCTCGACGCGGCGTTCAGGTTCGACAGCACCTTGTTGGTCGCGGAGTTGTCGATGAAGTCGACACCGCTGGTCAGCGCCGCGAGGCCGAGACCCTTGGAGTTGTAGGTCACGCCGGTGATGCTGAGGTTCGACTTGCCGGTCTCGTCGAACACCAGCTTGAGCTGGTCGCCGTTCAAGAGGTTGACGCCGTTGAACGAGGAGTCCTGCGAGGTCGTGTCGATCTGGTTCAGGATGTTGTTGTACTGAGACACCAGGTTCGAACGCGAGGTCTGGGCAACCGTGTCCTGGACGGGGCTGGAAGCCGTCGAGAAGGTTAGCGCCGAAGTCAGCGTGCCGCCGATCGCACCACCCGCGGCGCTCGAACCGATGGTCGAGGACGCGTAGTCGTTGGTGGTCGAGACCGTCAGCAGGCCGTTGGCGTCGATCGTCGCCGTCAGGTTGTTGGCCTGAAGCTTCGTGTTGAGCTGATCGAGCGTCTTGACCGTGCCGCTGGTGCCGTCGCCGAAGGTGACATTGACCGCCGTGCCGCCGTTGAAGGAGGAGAAGGTCAAGGTCTTGCCGCTGAGCCCACCGACGCCGGAGGTGCGGGCCGCGGTGAACGCGCTCGAGGTCCCGGTGTTGCCGGCAAAGCCAAGCGCATTCAGCGCATTGCCTGTACCGGTGATCGAGAGGTCGGCATTGACGCCGGTCGAGAGCTTGAGCTGACCCGAGGCGTTGATCGACGAGTTGGTCTGGCCCGTGGCGGTCGCAAGCGTCGCGGTGCCGTTGGCGTTGACCGTCGCGGTCTGCACGCCGGTGGCAAGGTCGATCGCCTTCAGCACGTCGTTGACCGTGCCGGCCTGCAGATAGACCGTCGAGTTGCCGTTGCCGTCGGTGAGGACGTTACCGCTCGTGCCATAACCGCTCGGAACGCTCGGAGCACCGGTCGAACCCGGGATCGGCGCGTTCTTGAAGGTGATGACGTGACCGTCGACATTCAGCGTCGAACCGTCCGCGATCGTCGCACCCAGTGAGGCCGAGCTCGTGGTCCGGTTGACGTTGACGGTGGCGTTGCCGCCGCCCACAGCAGTCGTCAGGCCGAGAGCCTTGAGCAGGTCGGCCTTGCCGGTGACGCTGAGATCCGCACCCGTCGAGCTCTTCAGCGTGACGGCGCCACCTGCAGCGGTCGAGACGGCAGCACCTGGCTGGCTGGCGCTCGTGGAGATCGTCGCAGCGCCGGAGGTGATGGAGACGGTCTTGACGCCGCTGGCCAGATCGATCGCGGACAAGAGATCGTTGACGGTCGCGGTGGCGAGATAGACGGTGGTGTTGCCGCTGCCGTCGGTGACGAGGTTGCCGCTGACGCCG
>NZ_JADPIS010000055.1:0-2201 GCF_023073025.1 Bradyrhizobium sp. 76 | reverse complement strand
TCGCGCGCCGGGCCGGTCTGGTTCGTTGGCAGATGCGGCTCTATCTGAGCCCACTGCTTGTCGTTGAGCCAGAACAGTCCTTTGCGCATCGAAGTCCCCGGTGCCGAATCAACTTAGCACCAGGGAATCAGAACTCGCTAATTAGGTACAGACCCTAGTGTCCCCATTCAGAAGTTTTGATGATCTGGGTCTAGGATTTCGTTTTCAGTGTGGTCAAGCAGAAGCGCTTGATTGAGCCAAGTATGTCGTCGCCGATTTGGTACATCGGAAGGGCTTGGGGTTGTCATTGCCTGCCTGATCCGGTGGATCGTCAAAGCCGCATGGCCGACGCTGTCGCCATGGACCGCAGCGACCAATGCGTCGCATGAGGCGGTGTCGTCTCAAGTGTCAGTCGGATTGTCTCGGCGATTTCCTCGTCGCCGATTTGGCGGCGCGTCCCTGGCCGCGGCTCATCCTTCAATCCTTCAAGGCGGCCCTCAGCATAGCGCCGGCGCCATTTGCTAACCGTGTTCGGACGACATCAAGCTCTTCACAAATGTCCTTGTTCTCAAGACCGTCCGCCGCGAGCAGTACAATCCGTGCCCGACGCGCCAAGCCTTGCGCCGCGCGCCGCCGTCCCGCCAAGTTTTCAAGCTCCCGACGCTCCTCAGCCGAAAGATCAATCGTAACTGCTGGCTTATCCATGGAACATGCCTCCCAAATCGGCCACATGATCCAATAAATTTCTCGATCAGAACACTGGTCCGACCTCGTGGGCACTTTTGGCAAGTAGCCGAACAGGCTGACCACAGGATATCCGATCGCCTCGACCGACAATCCCTCGGCCGTGCACTGCAGTCGAAGCTGCGGTCTCGTCCGCTCATCGAGCGCGTGCAACAAGCCATGGTTCTGTCGTTCGATTTCGACATGAACGCGTGTTCGGAGCAGATCGGCCGCACCGGCCGCCTTGACTGACAGATTCGCCTGGCGGTCCTCCATCGTCGCGCCGGTTCGCATCGGGGCCGGGCAGGATGACCAGCTTGGATAACCTGCGATTTCTTTTCCTTCGACGATGCATAGCCGCGATTGTACCAGCTCGTTATACCCCACGCCAGAGCGGGACAGACTTCCGGTCGCGCCTCATCTCTTCGAGCACCTCAACATGGCGGTGATCGATGCGATCGACCGACGGCGCGCGCTCAAGAGCGGTCGGCAGCCCAAGCAGCGCAAACGGACGATAGGCCTCGATTTCCAATAGACGCTGCACCAGCGCGCCGAGATCGTCTCCGAGGTCGTAAACCAAAAGTCGCGTGAAGCCCAATTCGTCCACGCGAAAGTCCGAATTGGCGTCGCCACAATTCACGGTGATCATCGTCAGGCTGCTCCAATCAAGTACCTGTTCAGGGCGTTCGATTGGAGAAATGCCCTGCTCCATCCAGCTTGATAGCTACTGATAACTCTCCAGCTTGCTGCAGCGCGCGGTTCTCGCCTTTCGGACGTGGTCGAGTAGCTCGGCCAATTCGGCTTTGCCCTCACAGATCCGGACAGGCGGCTTTCCCGCATCCGGCTCTTCCCGAGGGTAACCCGCGTCATATCCGCGCCTGTGCCCAAGTGCGAGTGATGCGTGGAACGGGCAGACGGAAGCGTGCCGTCAGGGTCTCGAACTCCGACCACCCCATGCGCCG
The DNA here is from genome assembly GCF_023073025.1 of Bradyrhizobium sp. 76. Taxonomy (NCBI): domain Bacteria; kingdom Pseudomonadati; phylum Pseudomonadota; class Alphaproteobacteria; order Hyphomicrobiales; family Nitrobacteraceae; genus Bradyrhizobium; species Bradyrhizobium sp. 76. The sequence goes on along the minus strand of NZ_JADPIS010000055.1, from coordinate 537 downwards.
GCTTTTCTGGCTGCGCCGTCTCAGACAGCGCATCCAGGTCCGACGCACTTCGCGGTAGAAGCCGTAGCGCTGGATAATTGTGCGGCGTGCCATAGTAGCCATAATGCCCATGTAGAACGGCGGCGAACCGCTCATGCTGTGTGGCCAGTGGCGCGTGCATGAACCGCCAAGCCTCCTGGCGCAACGCCGTCAGCTTGCGCGTCAGGCGTTTCACCGGCCATCTCGGGTCCGCCCGCAGTAGTGGGTGAAGCCAAGGAAGGCGAAGGTCTCGGGTCGCCGCTCGCCCCGCCGCTGACGCGAGAGGGCCGCGAACCGGCCAAACTCGATCAGCCGCGTCTTGTCCTCATGGAGTGTCAAGCCGAAGCTGGCCAGCCGCACCTTGAGTGTGTTTCGGCATGGAATAAGGACCCCGTTTTCGGGGTGATCGGCATCCAATCGGGGGTCTGACTCATTTCCGATGAAGTTTGCCGGGCGACTGTGGTTCTCAAACGGAGAATCAGCGCCATGCGGACGGGCTTTCAAATCTCATCGCTAGTA
>NZ_JADPIS010000007.1:0-2496 GCF_023073025.1 Bradyrhizobium sp. 76 | reverse complement strand
TGAGCACCGTTTGGCGGTGCCGGACGCTTCGGCCGACAACTCAACCGGGCTACGGGTTTCTCATTCAACCAATGAGGAAGCCTGATGCCTACCCAGAGATTGTCGATGCGCCGGATCCGAGTAGTTCTACGTTTGAGGCATCAGGGCCTGACCGAGCGCGTCATCGCGCGGACGTTGGGAGTGAGCAATGGTGTCGTGCATGGCTACGTGCGTCGCGCCCGCCTTGCCGGGCTGAGCTGGCCGCTGCCGGAGGGCATGGATGACGAGGGCCTGGAGCTGCTGCTGTTCCCGGCGCCAAAGGCTGCCTCGCAAAGCGACCGACGACCGTCCCCCGACTGGGTTTATGTGGAGAAGGAGCTACGCCGGCGCAGCGTGACACGCCTGCTGTTGTGGGAAGAGTATCGCGCCGCCAATCCAGACGGCTTTGGCTATACCTGGTTTTGCACGACTTTCGAGGCCTGGAAGCAGCGGGCGCAGCCGAGCATGCGTCAGACCCACATCGGTGGGGAGAAGGTGTTCGTCGATTTCGCTGGCGACACCATCGACATCTTCGATCCCATCACCGGCGAAGTGCGCGCCATGAAGCTGTTCGTCGCGGCGATGGGGGCCTCGAACTACACCTACGCCGAGGCCTACCCAAGCGAGAGCCTGTCCGACTGGATCGGCGTGCATGCCAACCTGTTCAGGTATCTCGGCGGCGTGCCGAAGTTCGTGGTCTGCGATAATCTCAAGGCCGCCGTGACCAACCCCGATCGCTACGATCCCGGGATCAACCGAACCTATGCCGAGATGGCCGGGCATTACGGCACCGCGATCCTGGCGGCGAGGCCGAGGCGGCCAAAGGACAAGGCCAAGGTTGAGGTCGCCGTCCAGATCGCCCAGCGCTGGATCCTGGCTCGCCTGCGCAACCAGCGCTTCTTTTCCCTGGCGGAGCTCAATGCGGCCATCCGCGGCCTCGTCGTCGAACTCAACGCCCGCCAGATGCGCGGTTTTGGCTCCAGCCGGACCGAGCTGTTCGCCGAGATCGATCGTCCCAAGCTGGGAGAACTGCCGGACCAGCCTACGTCTTTGCGCGCTGGAAGCGTTGCCGCGTCGCGCCCGACTATCATGTCGAGATCGACGGCCATTGGTATTCCACCCCTTATCGGCTGATCCGTGAACTCGTCGATGTCCGCATCGCCGACAAGACCATCGAGGTCTTCCACAAGGGACAGAGGATCGCCAGCCACGCCCGCGCGCCCAACCGGCGTGGCCATACCACCATCGCCGATCATATGCCGAGCGCCCACCGCCGCTACGGCAAATGGACGCCGGGAGGATTGATCGCTGCCGGCGAGAAGATCGGTCCCTCTGCCGCGGCGTTTTTCCAGGCCGTCATCACGGCCCGGCCGCATCCCGAGCAAGGCTTTCGCACCTGCCTCGGTATCCTGTCGCTGGCCAGGAGCTACGACAACGCGCGTGTCGATGCCGCCTGCCGACGCGGCATCCTGATCAAGGCTCGCTCCGTCGCCTCGATCCGTTCGATCCTCAAGAGCGGCCTTGATCGCGCTTTTCTCGACGAGACGTCCGACCACCAGCCCCTGCGCCACGGCAACATCCGCGGTCAGGGCTATTTCCACTGATAGGGAGACCCCCCAATGCTGACACATCCGACCCATGAACGGCTGATTACGCTCGGCTTGACCGGAATGGCCAAGGCCCTCCAGGAGCAGCGACGATCACCGGATCTCGATGCCCTGTCGTTCGAGGAGCGCGTCGGATTGCTGGTCGATCGCGAAGCCGCCGAGCGCGACACCAAACGTCTCACGACCCGTCTCAAGTTCGCCGCGTTGCGCCAGAGCGCATGCGTGGAAGACGTCGATTTGCGCACGCCACGCGGTATCGATCGCGCCGTCTTCGCCAGGCTCGTCGGCGGCGACTGGATCGACCGCAACGAGAACCTGCTCGTCACAGGGGCAACCGGGCTCGGCAAGAGTTGGATTGCCTGCGCCCTCGGCCACAAGGCCTGCCGCGACAATCGTTCGGTCCAGTATCATCGCGTCCCGCGTCTGTTCGAGGCACTTGCCCTGGCTCGCGGCGACGGCCGATATGGCCGACTGCTTAAAACCATCGGCCGCGTTCAACTCCTGATCCTCGATGATTGGGGCCTGTCAGTTCTAAATCCGCCCGAACAGCGCGACCTTCTGGAGATCCTCGACGATCGCCACGGTCGCGCCTCCACCATCGTCACCAGCCAGGTCCCCGTCGAACATTGGCACGACGTTATCGGCGACCCAACCCTCGGCGACGCCATCCTGGACCGCCTCGTTCACAACGCTCACCGCCTTCAACTCTCCGGAGAAAGCATGCGAAAACAAAACGCCCGCAATCAAACTCTTGACGCCAACTCAAACCCCTGACCCAATCACCATGTCGGCCAAAGCGGCTGCTCACGATCGCGCGAAATGCCTGCTCACCATCGCGTGAAATCACCGCTCACCATCAGCGAAATCCGCA
>NZ_JADPIS010000070.1:0-2593 GCF_023073025.1 Bradyrhizobium sp. 76 | reverse complement strand
GTAAGCGCGATTTTCTCCGCACGGTGACGCCCGCGCTTTTGACGGATGGCCTTCGTATCGAGGGCGGCATCTGACCCGTTCAGGCAGCGGCGGTTTTGGGGAAGTTGAAGGGCAGCAGGTCGGTAATATCGGCGTCGCCCGCGCGCTGAGGCAATTCGGTGAGGACGTGGCGCAACCAGGCTAACGGCTCGACGCGTGAGGCGCGGCAGGTCAGCATCAGACTGTAGACGACGGCACTGGCCCTGGCTCCCTCGACGGTGTCGCTGAACAGCCAGCTCTTTCTGCCAGTGGCAAAGATTCTGATATCGCGCTCCAGGAGATTGTTGTCGATCGGCATCCTGCCATCTTGCGTGTAGCGCGTCAGATATGACCATTGGTTCAGAGTGTAGGATACGGCATCGCCAAGCTTGCTGTCGGGCAAGACCTTCGGGGCGATTTGATCGAGCCATTCCTTGAGGGCGTTCAGGACGGGAATGCTGTGTTGCTGGCGGAAGCGGCGAATGCATTGATCTGGCGTTTCGCCTCTGTCTGGTTTTTCGTCCCGCGCCTGCCTTTCAACCCGGTAAAACTGTTCGAAGAACCGCAGCGCCTGCTCGGGCGGACCGCCGCCCTTCTTCCTCGCCTTGAGGGCATCGACAAAGCGCCGTCGGGAGTGGGCCATGCATCCAATGTGGGTGGCCCCTTCCAGCGTGCGCCATGCGGTATAGCCGTCACTCATCACGATGCCACGGTAATCGCCGAGGAAGGCCTGCGGGTGGATCTGGCCGCGGCCCGGCTGATAATCCAGAAGAACGATGGGCTCGTGACTGCCCTGGCCGCTGCGATAAGCCCACATGTACGATGTGCTGGTGGCTTTTTTGTCCTTCTCCTTGAGGACCTGAACCGTCGTCTCGTCGCCATGGATGAGAGGTTGCAGTCTGAGCCGCAGCTTCAGGGCGTCTGAGATGCGATGCAGATGCTTCTCGCTCGAGCCGATCACCCAGTGACCCAAAGCGCCGCGGCTGACAGGAACACCTGCGCGTTCGAAGGCCTGCGCCAGACGGTAGAGCGGCGTGCCATCGACATATTTGTGAACCAGCGCGAACGCCAGCGTTGAGGCCGTGGCAACGCTGCCCGGCAAGGGCTGCGTCGGCATCGGCGCGGTCACGACAGGGGCATTGATCCCGGTGCGATCGCAATGGCGGCACCCATATTTGAAGCGCACATTCTGTAAAACCTTCGCCTTCACCTCGATATGAAGTTGCTCGGTGACAGTCTCGCCCATGCGATGCATCTGGCCACGGCAGCAAGGACACGCCTTCTGATCGTCGGACAGGTCATACTCGACCCGCTCACGCGGCAGGTTCGCCGGCAGCGGTCTGCGGCCGCGCTTCTTTCCCGTTGTGCTTTCGACGGGTGGCAAGCCCGTGTCCGGAAGTTCGGCGATATTGTCCGTTTCGCTGCCGGCATCATCCTCGTCGGCGGCCTGCTCGGCTTCATTGAACAGACGGTCGACGTGCTTTTCGCTGCGCGGCGCAAAACGATGCAGGCGTGCCAGCGCCAGTTCTTCCTCGAGCCTGACGACGCGCTCCGTGAGCTGACGATTCTCCACCTGCAGCGCAGCAATGCGCGCCAACAGCGCTTCGACACTCGGTTCGCCGGTTCGATTCATCGGATTCTTGAATCTGAACCGTACCGACGCGTCAACCGCTCAACTCGAGAGCTCAGCCGGCAACCTGATATTGCCGCACCGGATGGCGGACCATCGCATCGATATCGATGCCGTCAAGGATCCAGTGCAATTGCTCGGTCGTCAGCGTGACGACCGCCTCCTGGCGGCGCGGCCATCGGAACTTGTCCTCGGTCAGCCGCTTCAGGACCAGCACAAAGCCGGACCGGTCGAAGAACAGCAACTTCAACCGGTCGCAACGGCGATTGCAGAACGCAAAAACCGCCGGAGCGAACGGATCGAGCGCCATCGTCTCCTGGACCAGAACCGCAAGGCTGTTGATGCCAGCCCGGAAGTCGATCGGCTCACGGTGCAGATAGACCTGCAGGTCACCGCCCAGTCTGAACATGGCTCAGGGCTCCGATGATCGCCGTCAATGCATCCACATCGCCGCATTCCAGCGCGACCTTCACGCCGTTCGGCAGCGACGCGCTCACTTTGGCCGGAGAACAAAAAGCTGTAGTCCCCTTGGGTTCCGACCCGCGCACTTCATCGCAAGCCGCCGGCAAACCCACCATCGCCACGCTGCTCCCCCGCGACAGGGCGCGATCGGAAGCCCCCTCAAGTTGAACCGGGATGAACGCCGATGGGGAAGACCGCGGGAGAGACCTGGTCGCGGTGTGCTTCTTGATCCATTTCCGAAGCAGGTTCGCGTTGACCCCGTGTTCGAGCGCAAGTCTCGATACCGAAACGCCAGGCTCAAGACAACTCGCGACAAGACGCTCCTTCGATGCCGCCTCGTAGCGCCGGCGACCGTTCCGACCAACAAGCCTGACCCGCAGTTTCTGATCATCGTGTGCCATCACAAGGTGTCCACCTATTTTGGTGGACACCTCATGCATCAGAGCACTCAAAAGCAAAAGGTGCAGGGAAATTCGCGCTTAC
>NZ_JADPIS010000157.1:0-2608 GCF_023073025.1 Bradyrhizobium sp. 76 | reverse complement strand
GCGTCATGGAGAGAAGGCAGTTTACGCGGGAGTTCAAGCTTGAGGCCGTGCGGCTGATCAAGCAGCGCGGCGTGTCGTATGCGCAGGCGTCCAAAGACCTTGGTATTCATCCGACACAGTTGCGCAGTTGGGTGAAGCAGCTTGCGGACGATCCGCAACATGCATTCCCTGGCCACGGTCAGATGAAGCCGGAGCAACTGGAGATCGCGCAGCTGAAGCGCGAGGTCATCAAGCTTAAAGCCGAACGGGACATCCTAAAAAAAGCCGCGGCCTACTTCGCGAAGGAATCGACGTGAAGTTCGGTTTCGTTGCGAAGCACCGAAGGATCTGGCCGGCGGAATGGTTGTGCGAGGCGCTCGGTGTCTCGCGGGGTGGCTTCTATGCCTGGCTGACACGGCCGCGCAGTGAACGCAGCCGGACCGAAGAAGAGCTTGGCGCGAAGGTTCGAGCCAGCTTCCTGGCCAGCGACCGGACCTATGGCGCCAGGCGGGTGTGGCACGACCTGCTGGCCGAAGGGATATCTTGCGGGCTGCACCGGATCGAACGATTGATGCGGCTGCAGGCCCTTAAAGCACGCCCACGACGGCGTCGACTGCCGCCCGATCTGGGTGAGCGGCAGATCGCCGCCGTCGCTCCCAACGTGCTCGACCGCTCCTTCGAAGCGCCCGCTCCCAATCGCAAATGGATCGCTGACTTCACCTATGTTTGGACGGCGGAGGGCTGGCTCTATGTGGCCGCAGTCGTTGATCTGTTCTCGCGGCGGGTGGTCGGCTGGTCAATGAGTACAGCAATGACGGCACAGCTCGTCACCGATGCCCTGGTGATGGCGATCTGGCGACGAGGCAAGCCGGACGCGCTGTTGCATCATTCCGATCGCGGCAGCCAAGGCGGATTCAAACGGTCGTCGCAACACCAGTTTTTTCACTCACGGCAGCAATTCGTCAAGCGCCTCCGCCGGCGTTTTCCAGCCTAGTGTCTTTCTCGGTCGGGCATTGAGGGCCGCTGCCACAGCGGATATCTCCTCGGCGCTATGGATGCTCAGGTCTGTGCCTTTCGGGAAGTACTGCCGCAGCAACCCGTTGGTGTTCTCGTTGGTGCCACGCTGCCAAGGGCTTTGCGGGTCGCAGAAGTAGACCTGGATACCCGCATCGATCTTGAGACGATTGTGCTGAGCCATTTCGGCTCCCTGATCCCAGGTTAGCGAGCGGCGCAGCTCTTCGGGCAAAGTGATGATGGTGCGCGTGATCGCGTCGCGCACGGCTTCGGCCCCGTGTCCCGCGAGCGCAGGTCCGTTCTTCGCGCGCGGAGCTTCGCCATGCCCCGCTAACCGGGGAAGGTGCAATAGCATCGTGAAGCGCGTCGTGCGCTCGACCAGCGTGCCGATTGCCGAGCTGCCAAGACCGAGGATGAGGTCTCCCTCCCAATGTCCCGGCACTGCTCGATCGGCAGCTTCAGCAGGGCGCTCGCTGATCATGATCTCCGGCGAGACAAAGCCCTTGCCCCGCCTGCGTACGCGCGCCCTGGGCATCCGTAATACACGTCCTGTTCGCAGGCAGGCCGTCAGCTCGCGGCGCAGCGCCCCACGGCCCTGAACGAAGAGAGCTTGATAGATAGCTTCATGGCTGATGCGCATCGTCTTGTCGTCCGGGAAGTCGATCGGCAAGCGTCGGGCAATCTGCTCAGGGCTCCAGGCTTTGGTCCATCGCCGATCCTTGCGCGGCCCATGCCGGCGGCCCTTCCACGGAACGGCGGGACCAAGAACGAGCGCGCCACTCGGGGCTACGACGCCGCCAGCAAGTCTCTCCTCTACATAAGTGCGCAAGGTTGCATTGAGCGCAAGCTTGGTCGGCTTGGGCCGGCGGGCGGCTCGATCCGCATGCCATTGGGCAGTTGTTGCCCGATACTCCAACCCGCCGCCGCGGGTGGCCGCGTTGCGCCGCAGTTCACGGGAGACTGTCGAAGCAGCCCGCCCCAGGCGACGTCCAATCTCATGCATGGAATGGCCCTGCACCTTGAGGAGTGCGATCTCCTCGCGCTCTACCAACGAGAGGTACCGCCCGGAGAGCGCCTTTGCCGAGGATCTGAACATCGCTGGTGGCATGCCGCCCGCCTTTCGGAATAATCTGCTTCCGACAGGTTGTGACAATCCGGCTTCCAGCGCAGCATCTTCGCTGCTTAGCCCCGCGGCAATCGCCCGCCAGAAGTTGTTCTGTTCATCGCGTCCTGCAACAGACGGCCGTCCTGGCGACGGCAATGGGGCTCGTCCTGACCGCGCCGATCGGCGCCTTACAACGTTCATCGCAACCTCCTACCTCCGAGTGTTGCGACGACCGTTTGAATCCGCCCAATACACCAGCGAACAGTTCCAGAGGCTGATGGCCGATCACGGCGTGGTCTGCTCGATGAGCCGGTCAGGCAATGTCTGGGACAACGCTGCAATGGAGAGCTTCTTCTCGTCCTTGAAGACCGAGCGAACAGCGCGCAAAGTGTACCGGTCACGCAACGAGGCCAAGGCCGACGTGTTCGACTACATCGAGCGCTTCTACAATCCGAAGCGAAGGCATTCGACGATCGGATATCTGAGCCCTATGGAGTTCGAACGGAAGGT
>NZ_JADPIS010000033.1:0-2702 GCF_023073025.1 Bradyrhizobium sp. 76 | reverse complement strand
CGTGCCCAGCGGGAACATCAATTGAAACGTTGGTCGCGGTCGAAGGCCATCGATGGGCGATCGAGGACAGCTTTGAAACCGCGAAAAACGAGTTCGGGCTGGATCACAACGAGAGCAGATCCTGGCATGGCTGGCACCGTCATGTGTCCTTGGTGATGCTCGCCTTCGCCATGATGGCCGCGATCCGACATCGCGCTAATCCGCCACCGCCCAAAAAAACGAAACCTCGCCACCCGGCAAAAGCCAAAGCATAACCACGCCGCCGCTGATCCGTTGGTCAATCCAGGAAATCCGCCGCATTGCCATCAGACTTGCTCGAAAGCGTATTCAACCCGCACGCATCATCGCATGGTCTTTCTGGCGCAGAGCTCATCAGGCTGCCGCTCAACGCGCTCATGTCAAATCAAAAAGACAAACTGTAATGCTAGAGGCGTAACGTACGACTTGCACCAACTGACGATCTCTCAGGTGCAACTCCCGCAGCGACCAGGGGCGTCGGCTCGATTCCTTGGGCCGGACGACCACGACTACCGTCCTGCGCTCGCGCTTAACAAGTAGCATTCTTGACGCGCCGCGGTCCTATCTTCCTTGCAGTGCACCAACCGGAATGGTTGTTTCTACGCTCGATCGCCCGGTATCGATCTGGAAGGCGATCGCCTACGGTTTCGATCAAGCGCTCGGGCCGGTCAAGCGGTGCCGCGTGGTGCAGATTTCCCGACTCGTTTGCGAGGCTCGCAAGCTTCAATTCCAATTTGGTATCGATCCGTGCAAATTTGGTATTGGCGTTGGCTTAAGCGGTCCGCTCACATTGCACCAATCAATGACAATTGATGAATGTTGAAGGGAGGAGAGGTACGATGCAGCAGCTGCACTCCGTGAGGTATGGGGCCCCCATTTGGGATGCGCCCGCTTGGCTTTGTGAGACCAATAATGCTGAGCAGAGCTGCGAGTAAGGAGCAACTACAGTGAAAGCTGTGTTGGAGTACTGGCCCTCGCTCGTGCAGGGCCTGTGGGTCACGGTGTGGGTATCAGTCTGTACAATCCTGTTTGCGGCGCTGGGTGCGATCGTCCTCGGCGCGATCAGGCTCTCAAACAAGCGCGCGATACGAGCGGCGTCGATTGTCTTCATCGAGCTCATTCGTGGTCCCTCGGGTCTGGTTCTCCTATTCTGGGTCTTCTACGTGCTGCCGCTGCTGCCCGGCATGCCGCAATTGAGCCCCCTCGCGGCGGCGATCCTCGTGTTATCGCTCGACGGAGCGGTATACGGGGCTGAAATCGTGCGGGCTGGCATTGAGGCTGTGCATCGGGGGCAGAGCGATGCCTGTCATGCGCTTGGGCTGAACAAAATCCAGAGTCTCAGAAAGGTAATATTGCCGCAGGCGCTTTCGCAGGTCGTGCCCGCGTTCGGGAGCCTGGCGAGAGACATGGTCAAGTGGACTTCGATCGTGAGCTTCGTCGGCGTGCAGGATGTTCTCTATGTTGCGAACAACATTCGCAGCCAAACATTCGACACGGTCACTGTCTTTTGCATGCTTGGTGCGATTTATTGGATCCTGTGCCTTCTTTGTGCTGCTGCTTTTCGCGCTCTTGAGCACTTTCTTCCCCTGAACCGCGCGCTCCGAGCGGCGCGCGTGTCGGCGCAGGTCGCGCCCAATGCCCGTGCGCTTGCCGGAGCTGCCCAATGACCTGGGATTGGAACTACACCTTTGAGATCTTGCCGCGCCTCATGGTGGGCATTTGGTACACTGTGCTGGTCACGATTGCGAGTTCGGCGATTGCGCTAACGGCCGGTCTCCTGCTTGCGATCTTGGAGACGGCGAGTACCAGGCTTGGTCGGGCATTCGTGCGCTTCCTGCTTGAACTCTTCCGGGGGGTCCCCATCCTGGTCATGCTCTATTTCGCCTTCTATGTGCTACCGGAATTCGGCGTGACTCTTCCGGCAATGCCAATTGGAATCGGCGTATTGGGTATTGTCTATGCCGCATTCTGTTCGGAAGTGTACCGAGGCAGCCTGATCACGATCCCGCCCGCGATGCGCGACGCGTGCGTGGCCCTCAATTTGAGCTCGTATACCACATGGCGACGTGTGCTTGGCCCGCTAATGATCAAACGGGCTATTCCTGCCCTTCTTAACTACGTCCTCGCGCTGTTTCGGACGTCTGCGTACCTGTTTGCGCTCGGCGTGCCGGTGCTGCTGGGCGAGGCGCAGGTGGCCGGTTACGAAAACTTCCGTTATCTCGAGCCCTTCACGGTTGCTGGCGTCATTTACATCGTCATGAACCTGCCGTTCCTCTATCTCCTCTCCCGATTCAAGGACAAGCATGTCTAGCAGCATGGAATTTCGCCAGGCCGGACCCTTCGTGCCACCGACCGCCACGGCCTCCAGCATGATGGAGGCACATGCATCCGCTACCAACTCGCGACAGGCTATGTGGTCCATCGAATTCGAAAAAGTCTCAAAATCGTTCGGCGCTCACCGCGTGCTGATCGATCTTGACCTGCAAGTGCGGCCCGGCGAAAAGGTGGCGCTGATCGGGCCGAGCGGTTCAGGAAAGACGACCGTGCTGCGTCTGGCGATGACTCTCGAGAAGCCCACTGGCGGCGATATCAAGATTTTTGGCCAAAGCATCTTTTTCGACGCGGCTGGCAAACCGCTCCCGCGCGCGAAGGAGGCCCGAATCCGCCGTCGATGCGGCATGGTC
>NZ_JADPIS010000018.1:0-2765 GCF_023073025.1 Bradyrhizobium sp. 76 | reverse complement strand
TACGCTTTGCCCGTGCGGTTGCGGCGCCATGACGAAGATCGGCGAGGACGTCAGCCAGCGCCTCGACGTGATCCCGGCGCAATGGCGCGTGCTGATCACACGCCGCCCAAAATACATCTGTCGCCGCTGCTCCGGCCCCGTCGTGCAGGCGCACGCACCGGAGCACGTCGTGCCCGGCGGGCTGCCGACCGAAGCGGCCATCGCGCATGTGATCGTCTCCAAATTTGGCGACCATACGCCATTTTACCGTCAGGCCGAGATCTATGCGCGCCAGGGCATCCGGCTTGATCGGGCGACACTGGGCAACTGGTCCGGCCGCGCCTGCTTCCATCTTCAGCCCATCGCGGAACACATGCGCCACCACCTGGCCATGGCGGATCGGCTGTTCATGGACGAGACCAAGGCGCCGGTACTCGATCCGGGGCGCGGCCAAACGAAGAAAGGCTACTTCTGGGCGATTGCCTCAGACGACCGCGGCCACAGCGGCCCAAGTCCGCCGATCGTGCTGTTCCGATATGCCCCCAGTCGCAGCGGTGCCTTCGCTGAGCAGTTCCTGGATGGCTTTGGCGGACGCTTCCTGCAATGCGATGCCTATGACGGTTATGATCGACTGACCGAAGTCGCTCGACTGCAAGGGCCTTGGACGCTCGTGCATTGCTGGAGCCACTTGCGCCGACGCTTCGTCAAATTGGCCCGCAATAGCAAATCGCCGATCGCCGAGGCCGCCATTCGGCACATCGCACAGCTTTACGCCATCGAAGCCATGGTCCGCGGTGCATCGCCGGACATCCGGCTCGCCGCACGAAAGGAGCATTCGTTGGCTCTCGTCGCCGCTTTGAAAATGTGGTTCGAGAAGCAGCTGTCGATGATCTCCAGCGGTTCGACGCTCGCCGAGGACATCCGCTACGCGCTCAATCACTGGCAAGGTCTGACCCGCTTCCTCGAAGACGGGCGCCTCGAGCTCGACACCAACCCTGTCGAGAACGCCATCCGGCCAGTCTGCCTGACCAGAAAAAATGCGCTCTTCGCCGGTCATGAGGTCGGAGCCGAAAACTGGGCCTTGCTCGCCTCGATCGTCGCCACCTGCAAGCTCAACGACGTCAACCCGGCCGCCTACATCGCCGAAACACTCGAGACGATCATCGACGGCCATCCCCATAGCCGCATCGAAGACCTCATGCCGTGGCGATTCCGCAAAACGTCAAGCCAGCCTCAATAGGGTTGCGGCTAAGCGCTTACGACCGAAGCCGCCAAGGCTCGCGCCTCGCCGGCCTGACACGCGAAGCTGCGACGCGTCCAAACCGCGGCATACCAACAGGCCCAACCGAGACACCCAAACCAAATCGCCAGCCGCGCCTTCAGCGCCACGGCTCCTCGTCGCCTTGCCAAATCCTTCTATCCTCCGTCGCAGAGCAATTGGCCGTGTGAGAAATACGGGCTAGTACCACGTCACAGTGATTATGACTCTTTGGGAGTGGCGGGATAGGAGCCTGCCATTTTGGCGCGGGCCTTGTCTGTTGTGAACATCCATTTGATGCGGGAGCGGGCGGCGTTTCGTTGCCGTCCCAGGCAGTGATCTCGCGGCGCAGCGCTTGGGGTCGTCGATCCTGCGATCCAGGCACTGGCCCCGCAGGACGCCGATCTCGATCTCAACCATGTTGAGCCAGCTGGCGTGCTTGGGAGTGTAGTGGAACTCGAGTCGTCGCAATATCCGCCTGGCTTCGGCGGGCGGGAACGCCTGATACACGGCGCCGGCGCAGTGGGTCGATAAATTGTCCTGAACGACCCGGATGATCTCGGCATCGGGATAATGGATGTGGACGAGATCGCGCATGCATTGGGCATAGTCTTCTGCGGCTCGCCGGTCGGTGACCTTGACCTTGCGCCAGGGACGATGCACGTCGAGGAGGACGAAGCGGACGAAGAGATTGACCGTGCCATTGCGACGATACTCGTAATCGTAACGTTCGAGCTGGCCCGGCCTTGCCGGGATGGGCTGACGGACCTCTCCGATGAGTTGCACCGGGCTTTCGTCGAAGCACACCACCGGCCGCTTGGGGTCGGAAGCCTCGGCGTAGAGGTCGAGCACATCCTCCATACGGGCAACGTATTCGCCGTCGACCTGCGGAATGCACCACATGTCTTTGCGCCAGGGCTTGAGGCCATTTTCGGCCAAACGCCGCCGAACCGTCTCGTGCGACAGGCTCTTGTGTTCGGTGAGCTTGACCATCGCACCCGCCAGCAGCTTGAGCGTCCAGCGGGCACGGCCCTTGGCGGACTGGCGCAGGCTGTCGCCACCAGCAAGGCTTCTTCCTTGCCCGTGAGTTTGCGTTCCGCCCCGGGACGCATCTCTTCGCTCAGCGCCCGCTCCAGATTGCCTTCCACGAAGCGTCGCTTGGTCCGGTACACGGTCGAGCCGCTCACGCCGACGCTCCTTGCGATCTCCTCGTCGCTGGTCCCGGCATCGGCGGCCAGCAAAATCTGCGCTCGCTTGAGCTTCCGGGACGCGTGCTTGCCGCCGCTGAGCAGCGCCCTCAGTTCGGTGCACTCGATTTGGCTGAGTTCGACCCGATAGCGTACATTCGTGGAGTGCCTCCTCGTTCGAGGCACGCACGAACAACTGAATCGGATGGCCGGCGTGAGTCCTTCGACAAAACCCTTCACGCCCACGCAGGGGCAGTATCTGGCTTTTATCCACCTCTATACCCGGCTGCATCGCAGGCCCCCGGCCGAAACCGACATGCAGGAATATTTCCGCGTCAGCC
>NZ_JADPIS010000131.1:0-263657 GCF_023073025.1 Bradyrhizobium sp. 76 | reverse complement strand
CACGCGCTCGGCGTATCCGCTCGAATTCATCCCGAACGCCTCCCGCACCGGCCGCGCCCCGCAGCCGAAGAACGTGGTGATGCTCGCCGCCGACGCCTTTGGCGTGCTGCCGCCGATCGCCAAGCTCTCGCCGGCGCAGGCGATGTATCACTTCCTGTCGGGCTACACCGCCAAGGTCGCGGGCACCGAGCGTGGTCTCGGCAATGAGCCGCAGCCGGAATTCTCGACCTGCTTCGGTTCGCCCTTCCTGCCGCTCGATCCCTCGGTCTACGGCAACATGCTGCGCGACCTGATCGCCCAGCACAATGTCGACTGCTGGTTGGTCAACACCGGCTGGACCGGCGGCAAGTACGGCACCGGCTCGCGCATGCCGATCAAGGTGACGCGCGCGCTGCTGACCGCTGCGCTCGACGGCTCGCTTCGCAACGTCGAATTCCGCACCGACAAATATTTCGGCTTCGCGGTCCCGACCGCGCTGCCGGGCGTGCCGAGCGAGATCCTCAACCCGGTCAACACCTGGAAGGACAAGGACGAGTTCGACAAGACCGCCCGCGCGCTCGTCGGCATGTTCCAGAAGAACTTTGCCAAGTTCGAAGCCCAGGTCGACGCCGAGGTCCGCGCCGCTGCACCGGACGTGAAGCTCGCGGCGGAGTAAGCTTGCGTCGTTTGAAATTCGAAAGGGCGGCCGCGAGGCCGCCCTATTGCTTTTCGAGATGTCTCTCCACCGTCATTGCGAGCGCAGCGAAGCAATCCAGAATCCCTCCGCGGAAACAGTCTGGATTGCTTCGCTGCGCTCGCAATGACGAACTTGCGGAAGCAGCTACACCTTGAAATAGGCGATCTGCGTGCTCGTCGCGAGCAGTCTTCCGTTCGGCGACCACAGCTCGGCGTTCTGGTCGGCGTAGCTCTTGTGCATGATCTTCGAATCGGCGGTCGCCAGCACGCGCGTGATGTCGTCGGCGGCGAGCTCTTCGCTGTCAGTGTGGAAATACGTCGTCAGCGACACCGTGCCGAACGGCACAAGTTCGCGCCGCGCGTGGAAGATGCGGCCGAAGAAGGCGTCCGACATCGACATCAGCGAAGGCATGTCGAGCTTGCGCGGCTCGCGATCGCTGATCCAGAGCTTTGAGTAAGTGCTGGCAAGCTCGGGCTTGGGCGGCCCGATCCGCATCTCGCCCTCGACGAAGCGGAATTCGTACTGGTTAGCCCAGGACGCCGCGATCTTCGGGAACGGCATCGTCTCTTCGAACGGCTTAGCATCGGGATATTGCGCCACTCTGTGCTCCCAGGACGACCGGCGTTCGGCGAATACGGCGGTGGCGAGCGTTGCGACCTCGCCGCCGCCTTGGGACAGTTCGACGCTCCAGTGCTGGCTGGAGCGATTGGCCTTCACCAGCCGCACGTCCAGATCGAACGGTCCCTTCGCGATCGGCGCACAGTAATTGACGGTGAGCGCCAGCGGGTCGCCGGCACGTTCCGGATGCTCGATCAGCGCACGCAGGATAGTCGCGGCCGTAACGCCGCCGAACGGGCCGACAAAGGCCCAATAGTCGTCGCTGGTGTGCCCCTGCCAGCTGGAGTCACCGGCGGTGACGCGGGTGGCGTCGTCGAAAGGGTGCGGGAGCTTGGCGTGCATTGTTCGATCCGGCGTTCAATGACGGACGTCATATCACGTCCGCCGCCGGCTTGTGCAATTACCTCGTGAGTAACCGATTTCACGTCGCGGAAATTCAGCCCGCAACGTCGCGCAAGGTCGGCAGCAACGGCGTGGTCGGATTCACCGGCACGTTCCAGATCTCCTCGGCATATTCGCGAATGGTGCGGTCGGAGGAGAACCACGCCATGCGCGCGACGTTGAGGATCGAGGCGCGGGTCCAGGCCGGCGCCACCTGCCAGCGCGCATCGACGCTGCGCTGCGCCTCGTAATAGGAATCGAAATCGGCGCTGACCATGTAGTGGTCGAGATAGCGCAGCGCGTGCGCGATCGATTCGAAGCGGCCGGGATCGCCGGGCGAGAATTCGCCGGCGCCGATCGCATTGATGGCGCGCTGGAGCTTGGGCGAATTGCGGATCACGTCGGAGGCGTCCAACCCCTGCTTGCGCCGGATCATCACATCGCCGGCTTCCATGCCGAAGATCGCGATGTTCTCCGCGCCGACATGGTCGCGGATCTCGATGTTGGCGCCGTCGAGCGTGCCGATCGTGAGGGCGCCGTTCAGCGACAGTTTCATGTTGCCGGTGCCGGAGGCTTCCATGCCGGCCGTCGAGATCTGCTCGGACAGGTCGGCGGCGGGAATGATCACCTCGGCGAGGCTGACATTGTAGTCGGGCAGGAAGACGACCTTGAGCTTGCCGCCGATCGCGGGATCGTTGTTGACGACTTCCGCGACGTCGTTGATCAGCTTGATGATCAACTTGGCGTAGCGGTAGCTCGCCGCCGCCTTGCCCGCGAAGATCTTCACCCGCGGCACCCAGTTGCCGTTGGGGTCGTCCTTGATCGCCTGGTACAGCGCCACGGTCTCGATGACGTTGAGAAGCTGGCGCTTGTATTCGTGGATGCGCTTGATCTGCACGTCGAACAGCGCGCTCGGATCGACCTTGATGCCGAGCCGCTCGCCGATCAGGCGCGCCAGCGCCGTCTTGTTGTGAAGCTTGACTGCGCGGAACCTCTTCTGGAATTCGACGTCGCTGGCGCGGGCCTCGATCAGGCTGAGCTGCGTCGGATCATCGAGCACGGCATCGCCGCAGGTCTCGTGCAACAGATCTGTCAGTTTGGGGTTCGCCAGCATCAGCCAGCGGCGGAAGGTGATGCCGTTGGTCTTGTTGGTGATGCGGCCGGGGTAGAGATGGTTGAGGTCATGGAACACGGTCTCGCGCATCAGGTCCGAATGCATCGCCGAGACGCCGTTGATGCGGTGCGAGCCGACGAAGGCGAGCTGGCCCATGCGCACGCGCCGGCCACTCCGCTCGTCGATCAGCGAGACCGAGGCGCGGAAGTCAATGTCGCCGGGGGCGCGCGCCTCTGCGAGCGCGAGGTGCTGCACGTTGATGCGGTAGATGATCTCGAGATGCCGCGGCAACAACCGTTCGAACAGCTCGACCGGCCAGGTCTCCAACGCCTCGGGCAGCAGCGTGTGATTGGTGTAGGACAGCGTGGCGACCGTGATCTTCCAGGCCTCATCCCAGCGGAAATTGTGATCGTCGATCAGGATCCGCATCAGCTCGGTGACGGCCAGGCTCGGATGGGTGTCGTTGAGCTGCACCGCGACCTTGCTCGACAGGCTGCGGAGCTGGCCGTCGGACGCAAGGTGCCGCTTGATCAGGTCCTGCAGCGAAGCCGAGACGAAGAAATATTCCTGGCGCAGGCGCAACTCGCGGCCCGCCGGGCTCTCGTCGTTCGGGTAGAGGAATTTACAAATGGCTTCTGCGCGCGACTGCTCGGCGCTGGCGCTGACATAGTCGCCGGTGTTGAAGGCATCGAGCTTCAACGGATCGGGCGAGCGTGCCGACCACAGCCGCAGCGCGTTGACGTGCTGGCCGCGCCAGCCGACGATCGGCGTGTCATAGGCCATTGCCTGCACGGTCTCGGCCGGATGCCAGATCGCGCGATCGCGACCCTTGTCTTCGACATGCTCGACACCGCCGCCGAAGCGAATGTCGTAGATCACTTCGGGCCGCTGCAATTCCCAGGGGTTGCCGAAGCCGAGCCATTCGTCCGGATATTCCTGCTGCCAGCCCTGATTGATGATCTGACGGAACAGGCCATAATCATAACGGATGCCGTAGCCGATCGCGGGGATCGACAGCGTCGCCATGCTTTCCATGAAGCAGGCGGCAAGACGGCCCAGGCCACCATTGCCGAGCGCCGCGTCCGGCTCGCATTTGCGCAGCTCCGGCAAGGAGACGCCGAGATCGCCGAGCGCGACTTCGAAGATCTTCAATAGCCCCATATTGTTCAGCGCGTCGCTGAAGAGGCGGCCGATCAGGAATTCGAGCGAGAGATAATAGACGCGCTTGCGCCCCGCATCGTAGCTGTGTTTCTCGGCCGTGAGCCAGCGATGCACGATGCGGTCGCGCAGCGCCAGCGCGGCGGCCTGGTACCAGTCGTGCTTGGTCGCCATGCCCGCATCCTTGCCGATGGCAAGGCGCAGCTTCGCCAGTATCGCACCCTTGATCTCAGCCAGCGCGAGTTCGTCGATGGGCTGGTTGGGGGCGGGGAAATTGGGCTGGAACGATGAATCTTGCAAAGTCGTCACTTCCTGGTCGCGAGAACACTACTGACCCTACGCATCTTGCCTCTGTACCGGAACCATTGCTGGTGCGACCGTGCACTGCGTTGGCGTAAAATTATGCAAGGAACGGGCCGATTTGGGAACCCGGACGCATACGGGGAAACGTGGATTTGGTGCTAGAATGGCGGCCAATTCAGCCATCAGTGTGGAGGAGGCGCCCCATGAACTCTCCGATGAAAGCTCTGATGAGACGGCTGATCGAAATCGCCGCCGCCACCTTCCTCGTCGTCTGCATCACCGCGTCCAGCGCCGCCTTCGCCGCCGGCAAGACGGGCCGCAGCGCCGACGGCCTGAGCTGCGCGGTCTCGCTCCCGCAAAACGCCACACCCGCCGCCCGCTGCGCCGCCATCAAGCGCCAATGCGGCGGCAAGTTTTATGCGAGCGCGTGCGGGGATAGGTTGATGTCGGCGATGTGAGGCTGGGTTGGCATCGCCGTTCCACGAAATCTGGGAAGTAATCCACGAAAGCGGTCAGGTGCTGCCCTCGCTTGTACTTGCCGGTCCTGACGGCGACGATATTCGGAAGCATCTGTACGATAAAGCGGCGAAGGTCGATCAAGCAGCTCCGCGATGCGTCCTTCGCTTCGAAGCACAAAGCCACGATGAGGCGATGCAGCTCTATTACCGCCACTATGGCTGGGGACAGTACACTTCTGAATTTGTCGGTGATCGGAAGCCCTATCCTGATGAATGGGCACAACGGCAGCGCCAGAACAAATTAAGAACACTTTAGCAAGTCTTTGATATATCATTGTGATTCGTCGCGTTGCCGACACAATATCTAGCGTCTGACAGACTTCGCGAGGACTACATGTCCACCATTGCCTTCGATCAATTTGCCCTCACCAGGATCGCCGATTTCGCGCGCTCGCTGTCGCGGCTGCATCAGGCGGCGCGGCGCTACGCGGTCGACGACGACCAGTTCGACCGCGAGTTCAACGCGGTGTGCCAGTCGATCTGGGGCTACACCATCGACGATGTCAGCGACGATCTGTTCTCGGCCGAGGACCATCTGTTCTTGGACACGCTGGACGAAGCGCATGCGCGCATCTTCGCCGCCGAGCAGGGGTATGACCTCGTCGACGATCAGGGCATGCTCACTGATTGGTGGGGTTTTTGCTGGATGATCCTGGCCGAGAAGCGCGGCCTGCTCACGGCAGACAACCGCGCCGCCGCGCGCGCGGCGATCGAGGAGAAATATCTGGCGGCGCCGAATGTGATCGGCGTGATCATCGGACGGTAACTCACCATCCTCCGTCATTGCGAGGAGCTCTTGCGACGAAGCAATCCAGAGTGCCTCCACGGAGGCAGACTGGATTGCTTCGCTTCCGCCTTCGCTCTTCGAGCTTCGGCGGACAAGTCGCTCGCAATGACGGCTTGGCTACAGACCAGCCTGAGCTACTCCAGCCCCGCCCGCTTCGCCGGCTTCTGCGTTTTCGGCACCGTCACGTCGGGGAGCGTCTCGCGCACGATCTCCGCGGCCGGGCTATCCGCCGCCACGGTCTCGGCGCGCACCGGCGCCACCTTCATCTCGCCGAGCCGCGCGCGGACCTGCGCGGTGAGACCGGGATAGGAGGCGACCGGGGTGAAGTCCGCGGCCTGGTCGTTGCCGACGCGGATGCCGGTATAGGCGACGAGGCCGTCGCTGGTGGCGATCACGTCGCCGGGTTTCAGCGACGAGTCCAGCGCCAGATCGACCGGAGCGAGGCCGACCGGCTCGCGGCCGTTGCAGGTGCAGTCGGCGCGCAGCGCCTTGCGATAGGCGAACGCGTTCTCGCTATCGGCGTAGCGCTCGCCGGTCTGCGACGCGGCGCCGTCGATCGAGGAGCCGAAATAGATCTTGGTCGCGCTTGCAGGACAGAAGGCCTGACACATCTGCGCGGGCGAGGTGAGGCCGCGCATCAGGGGAAAATATTTGCCGTCGCAGCTGCGCACGCAGAACGCCGGTCCCGAGCCGCCGGCCGCGGCCGCACGTGTCGGCGGCACGTATTGCGGGCTTGCGGCATTCTGCTGGCCGGTGAAGGGGTCGGCGTAGGAGTTCGCCTGCTGCGGCACCTCACGCTGCGGCCGCTGCTGCTGCTGCATTCCGCCGAAGAAGAAGTCGAACAGGCCTTCGGCCGAAACCGGGGCCGGAGCCGCAAGCAGCGGTGCTGCCAATGTGGCGGCTGCGAGTATCGCGCGACGCCACCGGCGCGCATGGGACATGACTGTACGCAAACGCTTACTCCACCCAACGCTACCCAACCGGCCGGGACCCTCAGGTCTCAGCACATGATTCACCATAAGGCGGGATGGTAAATGAGCGGTTGAGGGGGAGCGGTGTCGCCGGACGAGGTGGACCTCGTCATGGGCGGGCTTGTCCCGGCCATCCACGATCTCTGGTGCGGCAAAGACGTGGATGCCCGAGTCAAGCCCGGGCACGACGGCGGAGAAAGTCTAGCCGCTTACGCTTTCAAGAACTCCGACGCCTTGTACAGCGAGCGGAATGGCAGGCCGGCCGCGCCAAAGGTGTCGTCGGCGCCTTCCTCGCGGTCGACCATCGTCAGCACCAGCACCACTTCAGCGCCGGTCTCGCGCACCGCCTCCACCGCCTTCATCGCCGATCCGCCGGTGGTGGTGACGTCCTCGACGATCACGACGCGCTTGCCCTCCAGCGTCTCGCCCCTGGGCAACCCCTCGATCGCGAGCTTCGCGCCATGCTCCTTCGGCTTCTTGCGCACGAAGAAGGCCGCGATGGGATGGCCCTTGATCCAGGAGATCTGCGCCAGCGCGCCGGCCAGCGGCACCGCGCCCATCTCGAGCCCGCCGATGAAATCGAGCTGGTCGTCCTTCAGCGCCTCATAGGTCAGCTCGGCGAGCAGCGTCGCACCCTCCGGGTCGAGCATGGTCGGCTTGAGGTTGAAGTAGAAGTCGCTCTTGCGGCCCGACGCGAGCGTCACCTCGCCGCGGCCGAAGGAGCGCCGGCGGATGATCTCGAACAGGCGGGCGCGGGAGGCTGATTTAGACACGGCGGGCCCTCGGGAGCATTTTTGGAGGTGGCGGAAGTTATCCGCGACGGCCCCGACATTCCAGAGGGGGCTTCCCCCGTCAACAGGGATCGGCCATCCCGGGCCGCCGGTTGTGGGGGTGCAACGTTCTGGGGTAGGTGGATGCCGGATATCTCGGGCAAGAAAACCCGCGAGAAGGCTGGGCAAGGACACGCGACAAATGACCATCGAGCTGCACACCTGGAACACGCCGAACGGCCGCAAGATCTCGGTTGCGCTGGAGGAAATGGGGCTGCCCTACAAGGTGATCCCGGTGAATATCAGCAAGGGCGAACAGATGGCGCCGGAGTTCCTGAAGCTCTCGCCCAACAACAAGATTCCCGCGATCCTCGACCCCGAGGGGCCGGACGGCAAGCCCGTCAGCATCTTCGAGTCGGGTGCGATCCTGCTGTATCTCGGCGAAAAGACCGGCAAATTCCTGCCGAAATCGCTTTCGGGCCGCATCCCCGTCTACGAATGGCTGATGTGGCAGATGGGCGGCTTCGGGCCGATGCCGGGCCAGGTGCACCATTTCATCGTGCTCGAGAACGAGCAGGAGCGCGCCTACGGCCTCAAGCGCTACATGGCGGAGACGCGACGGCTCTACGGCGTCCTCGACCGCCGGCTGGAGGCCCGCGATTTCGTCGCCGGCGAGCTATCAGTTGCCGATTTTGCCATCCTGGGCTGGGCCTGGCGTCACCCTCGCCACAAGGTTGACCTGGCCGACTTCCCCCACGTCAAGCGCTGGTACGAGGCCCTGATGGCCCGTCCGGCGGTGAAGCGGGGCATGGAGGCGAAGCTGGATTGAGGGTGGCTCTTCTCCCTCTCCCCGTTCTTACGGGGAGAGGTGAAAATCACACCTTCCGCGCCTCGACCGCCATCCGCACCGCAAGCCCGGCCAGCACCGTGCCCATCAGCCAGCGCTGGACCAGCATCCAGCTTGGCCGGCTTGCGAGAAACAGCGCGATCGATCCTGCCGCGAGCGCGATCATGGCATTCACGCTGACACTGATCGCGATCTGGATCGCGCCGAGCACCACCGACTGCGCCAGCACGCTGCCGGCGGCGGGGTCGATGAACTGCGGCAGCAGCGCGAGGTAAAGCATCGCGATCTTCGGGTTGAGCAGATTGGTGACGAACCCCATTGCGAACAGTTTGCGCGGGCTGTCGATCGCAAGCTGCTTGACCTGGAATGGCGAGCGACCGCCCGGCTTTACCGCCTGCCAGGCCAGCCACAGCAAATAACCGGCGCCGGCGAAGCGCAACGCGTCATAGGCAAAGGGAACGGCGAGCAGCAGCGCCGTGATGCCGAACGCCGCGCACAGCATGTAGAACACGAAGCCGAGCGCCACGCCGCCGAGCGAGACGATGCCCGCCGCCGGCCCTTGCGTGATCGAACGCGAGATCAGGTAGATCATGTTCGGCCCGGGCGTGAGCACGAGGCCGAGGCAGACGAGAGCGAAGCCGAGCAGGGCGGATGTGTGGGGCATGGCTGAACCGGTGCGGGAGACGGCACGATTCTAATGTGCGGGCGATCGCGCCGCCATCGCGCAATTGCTCGGAGGACAATTCAGCTTGTGCGTGTCCCTCCAGCGTCGTCCCGGCCTAGTGCGCAATTGCGCACTAGGCCGGGACGACACTGTAAGTTCGGAAGAGCGAAGCGAAGACGTAGCTTCAATGCGCCTCGTCCCAATTGTTGGCGGCGCGTGCATCGACATGCAGCGGCACCGAGAGCAGCACGGCCGGGAACGGCGCGTCCTGCATGACGTGCTGCACGACGGGCAGCGTCGCCTCGACCTCCGCGTCCGGCACCTCGAAGATCAGTTCGTCATGTACCTGGAGCAGCATCTGCGCCGAGAGCTTCTTCTCGGCCAGTGCAGCCTCCATCCGCGTCATGGCGCGGCGGATGATGTCGGCGGCGGTGCCCTGGAGCCGGGCGTTGATCGCGGCGCGCTCGTTGAAGGCGCGCACCGAGGCGTTCGAAGCCTTGATGTCGGGATAGTACATCTTCCGTCCGAACAGCGTCGTGACATAGCCGCGGCTCCGACAAAAGTCGCGCGTCTCGTCCATGTAGGCGCGGATGCCGGGGAAGCGCTCGAAGTATTTCTTGATGTAGGCGGAGGCCTCTTCGCGCGCGATGCCGAGCTGGTTGGCGAGGCCGAATGCCGAAATGCCGTAGATGATGCCGAAATTGATCGCCTTGGCACGGCGCCTGATTTCGCTCGGCATACCCTTGATCGGCACGCCGAACATTTCCGATGCCGTCATGGCGTGAATGTCGAGACTGTCGCGGAACGCCTGCTGCAGCACGGGAATGTCGGCGATCTCGGCGAGCAGCCGCAGCTCGATCTGCGAGTAGTCGGCGGAGACCAGCTTGTGCCCCGGCGTCGCGATGAAGGCGCGGCGGATTTTTCTGCCGTCCTCGGTGCGCACCGGAATGTTCTGCAGATTTGGCTCGTTCGACGACAGCCGGCCCGTCGTGGTCGCGGCGAGCGCGTAGGTCGTGTGGACGCGGTGAGTCTGGGGATTCACATAGGTCGGCAGCGCGTCGGTGTAGGTCGATTTCAGCTTGGAGACCTGGCGCCACTCCAGAATTTTCTTCGGGAGGTCGTGGCCCTGCTCGGCGAGCTCGTCGAGCACCTGAGCGGTGGTGGACCACGCGCCGGTCTTGGTCTTGGTGCCGCCGGACAGTCCCATCTTGCCGAACAGGATGTCGCCGATCTGCTTCGGGCTGCCGACATTGACGGGCTCGCCCGCGATCTGCTGGATCTCGGCCTCGACGCGCGCCGCGGTCTGGGCGAAGTCGCCGGAGAGACGCGACAGCACCTGGCGGTCGATCGAGATGCCGCGCCGCTCCATGCGCGCGAGCACCGAGACCAGAGGCCGTTCCAGCGTCTCGTAAACCGTGGTCATGTGCTCGGCGACGAGGCGCGGCTTCAGCACGCGCCAGACGCGCAAGGTGATGTCGGCGCCTTCCGCCGACAGCGCCGCGGCCTTGTCGATCGGCACCTGGTCGAACGTGATCTTGCCCTTGCCGCTGCCGAGCAGCTCGTTCTCCTTGAGCATGGCGTGACCGAACCAGCGCTCGGACAGCTGCTCCAGCGCATGCGAGCCGCGGCCGGCGTCGAGCACGTAGGAGATCAGCTGGGCATCATCGGTGTTGCGCAATGTGATGCCGTGCTGCGCCAGCATCACCGCGGTGAATTTGACGTCGAAGCCGATCTTGAGAATGCCTGGTGATTCCAGTACCGGCCGCAGCGCCTCGATCGCCTCGGCATGCTTGACCTGGTCGGGCGCGAGGCCCGCGTCGAACAGCCCGGCGCCGCCGCCGGACTGCTTGTGCGCCAGCGGCACGTAGCAGGCCTCGTTCGGCGCCAGCGCCATCGCGATACCGCAGAGATCGGCCTGCATCGGATCGATCGAGTTTGCCCGGATCTCGACCGCGACATGGCCGGCATCATGGATGCGCGCGATGAACGCGTTCAGTTCCGCGAGCGTCTTGACGGCCTGGTACTTGCTGCGGTCGACCGGGAGCTTCCGCAAAGCCTCTTCGCGCGCGGCGGCGAGAGAGATCGGCGCGCCCTTCGGGCTCGCGGCCTTGTCCTCCTTGGTCGCCGATGCATTGCGCTGGCCCACTGGCACTTGCGCCGGCGCGCCGGTTCCCGGGGCCGGCACGACGTCCGAAGGCGGCAGCGGCGAGAAGACGCTGGCGCCGCTGGAATAGCCCGGATCGGCATCGACGTTGGCCGGATCAATCTGCGAGAACTCGGCGACGCGGCGCGTCAGCGTGGAAAATTCCATCGCCTTCAGGAACGCGATCAGCTTGCGCGCATCGGGCTCGTGGACGGCGAGATCGTCCAACGGGACGTCGAGGTCGACCTTGTCGTCGAGCAATACGAGCTGCCGCGAGATGCGCGCCTTCTCGGCGTTCTCGATCAGCGCCTCGCGCCGCTTCGGCTGTTTGATTTCGGTGGCGCGGAATAGCAGTTGCTCGAGATCGCCATATTCGACGATCAGCTGCGCCGCAGTCTTGATGCCGATGCCGGGCACGCCAGGAACGTTGTCGGTGGAATCGCCGGCCAGGGCCTGCACTTCCACCACCTTCTCCGGCGGCACGCCAAACTTCTCGATCACCTCGGGGATGCCGATGCGGCGGTCCTTCATGGTGTCGTACATGGTGACGCAATCGGTGACGAGCTGCATCAGGTCCTTGTCGGAGGACACGATCGTCGCGCTCGCGCCGCGCTCGCAGGCTTGCCGCACATAGGTCGCAATCAGATCGTCGGCCTCGAAGCCGACTTGTTCCAGGCAAGGCAGGTCGAAGGCGCGTACCGCTTCGCGGATCAGCGCGAATTGCGGGATCAAATCGTCCGGGGCCGGCTGCCGGTGTGCCTTGTACTCAGGATAGATCTTGTTGCGGAAGGTGATTTCCGACTTGTCGAAGATGATCGCCAGATGCGTCGGCCGGTTGTCCTCCGGCATCTCCCGCAAAAGCTTCCACAGCATGTTGCAGAAGCCGAGCACGGCATTGACCTGCAAGCCGTCGGACTTGCGGTTCATCGGCGGCAGCGCATGGTAGGCGCGGAAGATGTAGCCGGAACCGTCGACCAGGAAGACATGGTCGCCCTTGCCGGCCGCCTTCGCGGCGACGGGCTTGGCAGCAGCTGTCGCGGCAGCGGGCTTGGTTTCGGCGGCCTTGGGCGCGGCAGCCTTGGTGTCAGCTTGGGCGGTGGTCTTCGGGGAGCTCTTGGGCATGGCCGCAATGTATGAATTTTTGCGGGATTTGACAGCCTCGGGAGGTGGATTTTTGGCTTGCTGGAGCCGCTATCCCCACTGTCATTTCCCGCATCCCCCGCTGTCATTCCCCGCGAAGGCGGGGAATCCAGTACGCTGCGACTTATCCGTATACGACTGCTGCCTCTGGAATACTGGATCCCCGCCTTTGCGGGGATGACAGCAGAGTATCACTCCGCCGCCTGCAATCGCGGCCCTGTTTTCTTCGGCGCGATCCAGAACGCATCAGGCCGCTCGAACAGGAAATTGCCACCTAGGCGCAGTGCGATCTGCCAGACCGCGAGCGAGCCGATCACGCCGGCGATGGTCACGATCAACGACACCGCACCGATGTCGGGAATGATGCCCGTGCGCAAGAGCAGCGTTCGTGTCGCCGCCATCGGCAGGAAGAAGGCGAGATAGATCACGATCGAATGCTCGCCGCAGAAGCGGAAGACGTTCAGCCATTGCACGCGCGCGAGCAGCGTGCCCATCGTGATGATGGCGCAGGCGCCGGCGAAGCCGAGCACGAGCGATACGAATTTCCACTCGCTGGCGCCGAGCATAACCAGACCGCCATTGACCAGCGTCCAGGTCGCGAGCGCTGCCAGCGCCCACGCAGGATGATTGCGCGCGCGGTCCGACAGCGCGAACACGTAGGGCGCGAACAGATAACCCGAATAGAAATAGACGAAACGCGCGCAGAACTCGTCGATCGCAGTCCAGCCGGTTGCGACACGAGCCGTCTCCAGTGCGGCCGCGATCAGCCAGATCGCGAGCGGCGGGATGCGCCGTGTCAATTTTGTGATGACGAAGAAGATCGGCAGGAGGTAGATGAACCACAGCGTGCCGAACGGCTCGACGAAGGATTCCAGATACAGCAAGCCGGCGTCGCGCCAGCTCGTTTCCGCTGCGAAGGCGGGGGCCTTGAAGCCGAACTGGATTGTCACCCAGACGACATAGAAATAGGCGAAATGCACCACCTTGCGGTCGAGATAGGTTCGCCAGTCTCGGTCGATCACCAGTGGCAGGAACAGGCCCGAAATCAGGAAGAAATCCGGCATCCGGAACGGCTTTGCGAAGGCCACCAAAACATGCATGAAGCCGGTCTCACCGGCGGCGAGCTCGACCCCCAGCACCGAATGCATCATCACGACCATGACGATGCAGATGCCCTTGGCGTAATCGATCCAATCGACACGCGCAGCAGCCGGGGCCTTGAGTCCCCCGCTCGCGGCGATTGTGCCTGATGGTGCCATGGTGTCTCTTTTCGAGGCGTGTTCCGCCAGGATCTGTGTGAACGCGGAGCAGTTTGGCGCCTTGCGGCTTACGATTTCTTAACCGGTACAATTGCCGTGCCGTTTTTTGCACGCGGGCTGTTCCCTCACCACGGGAAAATGCTAAACCGCCTTGGAATTGCGGTTTCGTTAACCAAGCCAAACAGGGTTTTTCATGCGCATTGCTATGATCGGCACGGGCTATGTGGGACTGGTGTCCGGGGCCTGCTTTGCGGATTTCGGTCACGACGTCATCTGCGTCGACAAGGACGAGAAGAAGATCGCGGCCCTTCATCGCGGCGAGATCCCGATCTACGAGCCCGGGCTTGAGGAACTGGTTGCGACCAACGTCAAGGCGAAGCGGCTGGAGTTCACCACCGATTTGTCCAAGCCGGTCGCGGATGCCGATGCCGTCTTCATCGCGGTCGGCACGCCGTCGCGCCGCGGCGACGGCCACGCCGATCTGTCCTATGTCTATGCCGCCGCGAAAGAGATCGCGCAATCGCTGTCCGGCTTCACCGTCGTCGTGACCAAATCGACCGTTCCGGTCGGCACCGGCGACGAGGTCGAGCGCATCATCCGCGAGACCAATCCCAAGGCCGACGTGGTCGTTGCCTCGAACCCCGAATTCCTGCGCGAGGGCGCGGCGATCCGCGACTTCAAATTCCCCGACCGCATCGTCGTCGGCACCTCCGACGAGCGCGGTCGCAAGGTGATGAGCGACATCTATCGGCCGCTGTCGCTGAACCAGGCGCCGCTGATGTTCACGGAGCGCCGCACCGCCGAGATGATCAAATACGCCGCCAACGCGTTTCTCGCGACCAAGATCACCTTCATCAACGAGATCGCGGACCTCTCCGAAAAGGTCGGCGCCAACGTGCAGGAGGTCGCGCGCGGCATTGGCCTGGACAACCGCATCGGCACCAAATTCCTGCATGCCGGCCCCGGCTTCGGCGGCTCGTGCTTTCCGAAGGACACCAAGGCGCTGATCAAGATCGCCCAGGACTACGACGTGAGCTTGCGCATTGTCGAATCCGTGCTCGCGGTCAACGAGAACCGCAAGCGGGCGATGGCGCGAAAAGTGAGCCAGGCGCTCGGCGGCTCGCTGCGCGGCAAGACCATCGCCGTGCTCGGCCTCACCTTCAAGCCCGACACCGACGACATGCGCGATGCGCCGTCGATCCCGCTGGTCACCGGCCTGATCGACATGGGCGCGAAGGTGAAGGCCTTCGATCCCGTCGGCATGGAGCAGGCGAAGGGCGAGCTGCCCAGCATCACCTATTGCGAGGATGCCTATTCCTGCGCGGAAGGCGCCGATGCGATCGTGATCGTCACCGAGTGGGTGCAGTTCCGGGCGCTCGATCTCGATCGGCTGAAGGCGACCATGGCGCAGCCCGTCATCGTCGACCTCCGCAACATCTACCGCCCCGAAGAAATGGCTGCGGCTGGCTTCGTGTATGAGAGCGTCGGACGGCCATCGGTGCAGGGCTGATAACGGCAAATGATTGTCATACCCCGCGAAGGCGGGGTATCCAGTAATCCGCAATCTTCGTAATAACCGGGATTCGAGTTTACTGGATCACCCGCATGCGCGGGTGATGACGGAAGCGAGCTTTTGCCCCGCAGTTTCGACACGCCCCTCCCGATCGATGCCGTGCTCGACGAGCTCTCGCGCACGCTGGAGGCGCATCATGCCGCCGTGCTGGTGGCGCCCCCGGGCGCCGGCAAGACCACGCGCGTGCCACTGGCGCTGCTCGATGCTCCCTGGGCCAAGGGCAAGAAGATCATCGTGCTGGAGCCGCGGCGCATCGCGGCGCGCGCCAGCGCCGACCGCATGGCCAAATCACTGGGCGAACGCGCCGGCGAGACCATCGGCTATCGCGTCCGTTTCGGCTCGAAGATCTCGCGCGCGACCCGCATCGAGGTGGTGACGGAGGGCATCTTCACCCGCCAGATCCTCGATGATCCCGAACTGTCGGGCATCGCCGCCGTCCTGTTCGACGAATTCCACGAGCGTTCGCTCGATGCCGACATGGGCCTCGCGCTCGCGCGCGATGCGCAAACCGGCCTGCGCGAGGATTTGCGCATCCTCGTGATGTCGGCAACGCTCGATGGCGCCCGCGTGGCAAAATTGCTCGGCGAAGCGCCCGTCGTCGAAAGCGAGGGCCGCGCCTTTCCGGTCGAGACGCGCTATCTCGGCCGCAAGGCGGACGCGCCGATCGAGCGGCAGATGGCGGATGCGATCGCCTCGGCGCTGCGGGCCGATGCCGGCTCGGTGCTGGCGTTCCTGCCGGGCGCCGCTGAAATCCGCCGCACCCAGAATCTCCTCGGCGAACGCATACAGGATTCCAGCATTGAAATCGTGCCGCTGTTCGGGGCGCTCGACGCCGCCGTGCAGGACCGTGCCATCTCGCCGGCGCCCAAAGGCACGCGCAAGGTGGTGCTTGCGACCTCGATCGCGGAGACCTCGCTGACCATCGAGGGCGTGCGCATCGTGGTCGATTCCGGTCTTGCCCGCGTGCCGCGCTACGAGCCCGACATCGGCCTGACCCGGCTCGAGACCGTGCGCGTCTCGCGCGCGGCAGCGGACCAGCGCCGCGGCCGCGCCGGCCGCACCGAGCCCGGTGTCTGCTACCGGCTCTGGGACGAACCTCAGACAGCCTCGCTCGCGCCCTACACCCAGCCCGAGATCCTCAGCGCCGATCTGTCCTCGCTGGTGCTCGATCTCGCGCAATGGGGTGTCGCCGACCCTGCCGCGCTGTCGTTTCTCGACCCGCCGCCGCAGCCGGCCTGGAAGGAAGCAAAAGGCCTGCTCGCCGAGCTCAATGCGCTTGATGGCGATGGCCGCATCACTGCGGAGGGCAAGAGCCTGCGCGCGTTGGCGCTGCCGCCGCGGCTCGCGCGCATGATCGTGGATTCGCATCGTGCCGGCGAAGGCGAAGCCGCCGCCGAGATCGCCGCCATCATCACCGAGCGCGGGCTCGGCGGCGACAGCGTCGATCTCGAGCACCGGCGGGATCAGTTCCGCCGCGACCGTTCCCCGCGGGCCGCAAGCGCGCGCGACCTCGCGCGGCGCTGGGCCTCGCAGGTGGCGGCGTCAGAGAAGGCGGCGACCGGAGAAGGTGACCTCTCGACCGGCCTGATGCTCGCCTACGCCTTCCCGGATCGCGTCGCGCGCAACCGCGGCAATGGCAGTTTTGTGCTCGCCAACGGTCGAGGCGCTGCGGTGGATCAGACCTCGTCGCTCGCCCGCGCGCCCTATATCGCGATCGGCGAGATGACCGGCACGGCGGCGAGCGGGCGCATTCTGCTCGCAGCACAAATCTCGCAGGACGAAATCGAGCAGCATTTCGCCGAGCACATCGAATCCGTCGAGGAGATATCGTTCGATCGCGGCGCGATGGCGTTGCGGGCGCGGCGCAAGCGCGCGCTGCACGCGATCACGCTCTCCGAGACGACACTTGCCGTATCGCCCTCGGAGGACACCGCGCGCATCTTCGCAGACGGGCTGATCGCCGCCGGCCTCGACCGGCTGCCCTGGTCGAAGGCCGCAAGACAATGGCGCGACCGCGTGATGTTCTTGCGCAAGGCCGAGGGCGACAGCTGGCCCGACCTGTCGGACGATGGGTTGATCGCGCGGCGCGACGATTGGCTGGTGCCGGCGCTCTACGACAAGATCGCGCTGAAGGATATCTCCGCCGGCGATCTCTCCGACGCGTTGATGGCGTTGTTGCCGTGGGAGATGCGCGCGCGGCTCGACCGCGAGGCGCCGACGCATTTCGAGGCGCCGACAGGCAGCGTGCTCGCGATCGACTATGAAGCCGAGCAGGGGCCGACCATCGCGGTGCGGCTCCAGGAATTGTTCGGTCTCAACACCCATCCCTCGATCGCCGCCGGCAAGGTGCCGCTGGTGCTGGAGCTGCTGTCACCGGCGCAGCGCCCGGTGCAGGTGACGCGCGATCTCCCCGGTTTCTGGCGCGGCAGCTACAGTGCAGTGCGCTCCGATTTGCGCGGCCGCTACCCGCGCCATCCCTGGCCGGAAGATCCGGCGAATGCGCTGCCGACCCGCCGGGTCAAGCCGCGCGGGACGTGAGCGTTACGAACACGCATTAACCGTCTGCTCATCCTTTTCGTCAAAATAGCACAGCTCTGGCCGCAGCGTCGCTCGCGGAGTGGCCTGCCGCGTGGTGAAATCGAGCTTCGGCTTCGAGTGGTGTGATGCGTAACATAATGATCTTCGCGGCGATCATGATCGGCCTCGGCACCTTCATGGCGCAGATGGCGGACAGGATGAGCTCCGCTTCGGCGACGTCGGTGCCGCGTACGGTAGCAGTCGCGTCCACCGCGCCGGCCGGCGGCCGCAGCCTCAACATCCCCCGCGACGGCCGCGGCCACTTCCAGACCGAGGGCCGGATCGAAGGCCAGCGCATCGGCTTCATGGTCGACACCGGCGCCTCCGTGGTTGCGCTGAACGAGACCTCGGCCGCCCGTTTCGGCCTGCGTCCCTCGCGCGGCGATTACAACGCCACCGTCTCCACCGCCAACGGCACCATCAAGGCCGCGCGCACCCGCATCGCCATGCTCGATGTCGGCGGCCTAATCGTGCGCGACGTCGATGCCATGGTGCTGCCCGACGAGGCGCTGTCCGAGAACCTGCTCGGCCTCTCCTTCCTCTCCCGCCTCAAGCGCTTCGAATACGCCAACGGTCAGATGGTGCTGGAGCAGTAAAGGTTCTCCCAAAGGCTCCAGCGAGCACATATTTCAAGAAGATCACTATTTCGGCCGCTCTCGCGGCCAGATTTCCCCGTTACCAAACTGCCGCAATTATCATCCATAAGCTGCCATTCCCGCCTTCCGCTGCGGCCCGGCATTCGCTAAGGCTGCATCAAATCTGGCTCTTTTTCACGAGACCGTCTCAATGTTCCCCAAGCCGAAATCCGTGTTGCTGCCCAACACCTATGCCTTCGAATCCGAGCCGATGGTGAAGGCCACGGGCTTTCGCGAATACGACGCGCGCTGGCTGTTCCAGAAGGAAATCAACCTGATGGGAATCCAGGCGCTCGGCATGGGGCTGGGCGCGCTGATCGCGGAGCTCGGCGTCAGCCAGGAGATCGTCACCGGTCATGATTTCCGCGGCTATTCGGCCTCGATCAAATATGCGCTGATCTCCGGCCTGATGGCAGCCGGCTGCAAGGTGCACGACATCGGGCTGGCGGTGACGCCGATGGCCTATTTCGCCCAGTTCGACCTCGACGTGCCCTGCTGCGCCATGGTTACGGCCTCGCACAACGACAATGGCTGGACCGGCGTGAAGATGGGCGCCAACCGCCCGCTGACCTTCGGCCCCGACGAGATGACGCGGTTGAAGGAGATCGTGCTGGGCGCCGAGTTCAAGAACAAGGCCGGCGGCTCCTATCAATTCCACGAGAATTATCCGGCGCGCTACATCGCTGATCTCACCAGCCGTCCGAAGCTCAAGCGCAAGCTCAAGGTCGTCGCGGCCTGCGGCAACGGCACCGCCGGCGCATTCGCGCCGCAGGTGCTGGAGGCGATCGGCTGCGAGGTAATCCCGCTCGACACCGAGCTCGACCACACCTTCCCGAAATACAACCCGAACCCCGAAGACATGGAGATGCTGCACGCGATCCGCGACGCGGTGCTGCAGCACAAGGCCGATGTGGGTCTCGGCTTCGACGGTGACGGCGATCGCTGCGGCGTGGTCGACAACACCGGCGAGGAGATCTTTGCCGACAAGGTCGGCGTGATGCTGGCGCGCGACATGTCCGCGATCCACAAGGATGCGCAGTTCATCGTCGACGTGAAGTCGACCGGCCTGTTCATCACCGATCCGGTACTGCAGAAGCAGGGTGCAAAAACCACCTACTGGAAGACCGGCCATTCCTACATGAAGCGCCGCACCCATGAGACGGGTGCGCTCGCCGGCTTCGAGAAGTCCGGCCACTTCTTCTTCAACAAGCCGTATGGACGCGGCTATGACGACGGTCTGGTCTCGGCGCTCGCGATCTGCGACATGCTCGATCGCGCTGCCGGCAAGTCGATGGCCGATCTCAAGAACGCGCTGCCGAAGACCTGGTCGTCGCCGACCATGTCGCCGCATTGCGCCGACGAGGTCAAATACGGCGTCATCGACAAGGTGGTGAAGCACTTCGAGGGCTTGCAGGCCAAGGGCGCCAAGATCGGCGGCCAGTCGATCCGCGATCTCGTCACAGTCAACGGCGTCCGCGTCACGGTCGGGGACGGCAGCTGGGGCCTGGTGCGCGCCTCCTCCAACAAGCCCGAGCTCGTCGTCGTGGTCGAAAGCCCGGTCTCCGAGCAGCGCATGCACGACATGTTCGAGATGGTGAACAGCGTGCTGCGCACCCATCCCGAAGTTGGCGAGTACAATCAGAAGATCTGAGGCGCGAGGCTAGCCTCACTTGCTGTCATGCCCCGGCTTGACCGGGGCATCCAGTACGCCGTGGCTTATCCGTATCCATCGTCGTCTCTGGAATACTGGATCGCCCGGTCAAGCCGGGCGATGACAGTTTGCGTGTGGTGAGCCCTACGCCGCCACCACCGCCGGGATCGGCAGCGCGGTGACCGACTTGATCTTCTCCATCGCGAAGCGCGAGGTGACGTTCTTCAGCGGCACGGCGCTGATCAGCTTTTTGTAGAACACGTCATAGGCCTGCATGTCCGCGACGACGACGCGCAGCATGTAGTCGACGTCGCCGGCCATGCGATAGAACTCCATCACCTCCGGCATGGCGCTGACGGCTTCGGCGAACTTCTTGAGCCAGGCGTCGGAATGGTCGGAGCTCTCGACCGA
Source organism: Bradyrhizobium sp. 76 (assembly GCF_023073025.1). Taxonomy (NCBI): domain Bacteria; kingdom Pseudomonadati; phylum Pseudomonadota; class Alphaproteobacteria; order Hyphomicrobiales; family Nitrobacteraceae; genus Bradyrhizobium; species Bradyrhizobium sp. 76. The sequence continues at coordinate 243,461 of NZ_JADPIS010000131.1, read as the reverse complement.
CACGAACACGGAGATGCCGAGCCCGATCTTGTTCTGGTCGACCAGCGCCACCCGCTTGGTGATCACGCCGTCGGCTTCCAGGCGCTGGATGCGCTTCCAGCAGGGGGTCGAGGACAGGCCGACGCGGTCGCCGATCTCGGCGACGGAGAGGGAGGCATCATCCTGCAGCACCATCAGAATCTTGCGGTCGATGGCGTCGAGGCGGCGGCTGGTCTCGGGGAGCGGGACGGCGAGATCGGTCATTTGAAGAACTTTGTTCCATATCGAGGGTCGATTTCCCTGATATAGAGAAAATCCTTCTATAGCAAGTCTATAATCTCGGCATCCGTCCGAGCGTCGTCCCGCGCGGCATGTTCAAAAGCTCTTCAACTTCAACGCGTTGCGGAGCGGCGAGGCCGCCGCCGTGACGGGTGCATTTCAGCGCCGCGGCGGCTGCGGCGAATTGCAGCGCCTGCCGCACGCCGCCGCCTTCGGCGAGGCGAAGCGTGAAGGCGCCATGGAAGACGTCGCCGGCGCCGAGCGTATCGACGGCCTGAACCGGGAAGGCCGGCGTCTCCTCCAGTGCGCCGCTCTCGTTCAGCCAGATCGTGCCGCGCGGGCCGCGGGTGGCGGCGATGAAGGCGGGCGTGAGCGCGGCCAGGCGCTGCAACGCCTCGCCGTCGTCGGCGATGCCGGCGGTCTCCTGCACCTGTTCGCTGGCGAACAGCAGGTGCGAGGCGGCCGTGAGCAGGCCGTCCTGCAACGACATCGCGCGATCGACGCCGACGATGACGGCGATGCCGCGCCGGCGTGCCTCAGTGCAGAGATCCGTGCAGAACGATGCGCAGCGGCTCTCGACGAGGACCGCCTGACAATCGGCGAGCAGCTTGTCGGCGTCGGGCAGCTCGACTGTCCAAAGGGCCGGATCGCGATAGATCGTGAGCGTTCGCTCGCCCGTCGCGTCAATGATGATGGCAGAGACGGGCGTGGTCGCATCAGGTATGCGCACGATATGGCTTGTGTCGATATTTTCGGATCGCATGCGCTCGAGAATGAAGCCGCTCGACGTCTCCTGCGCATCGCCCATCGGACCTGCGAACGAGACGCGGCCGCCGAGCCGCGCGATGGCGATCGCGGCATTGAGCGCGTTGCCGCCGCAGATCTCCGCGAGATGGCTGGCATTCGCCTTGCTGCCGCGCGCGGGCACGGCCTCGACACGAAAGGTCAGGTCGCGCACGGGAATGCCGATGCAGAGGATGCGCGGCGCGATCACGGAGTGCGCCATCGGCGGTCAGCTCTTGTCGTGCACCCAGCGGCCGAGCAGGTGATGCGCAATCGCAAACGGGTGCGGGCCGGCCAGCCCGTCGGGATGCGTTCGCGTCAGCATCAGAGCGGCCTCCTCACGCGTGAACCAGCGCGCATCCTCCAGCTCGGAGTGATCGACGACGATGTCCTCGCTCACGGCCCGCGCGCTGCAGCCGATCATCAGCGACGACGGATAGGGCCAGGGCTGGGTCATATAATATTGTACGTCGGTGCAGCGAATCCCGGATTCTTCGAGGATCTCGCGGCGCACCGCGTCCTCGATGGTTTCGGCCGCCTCGACGAAGCCGGCGAGGCACGAATACATCCCCGGCGGAAACTGCTTCTGGCGGCCGAGCAGGCATTTGTCCCCGGCGGCGACGTGCATGATCACGACGGGGTCGGTGCGGGGGAAATGCTCGGCCTTGCAACTCGGGCACTCCCGCTTCCAGCCGCCTTCCTTCATCCCGGTACGCGTGCCGCAATTGGCGCAATAGCCGTGGCGCTGATGCCAGCTCACCATCGACTTCGCCATCGCGATCGCCGACAGCTCCTGCGGCGGCACCGCGCCCTGCATCGCCATGCCGCGCAGCTCACTGAGGGCGTAGTCTTCGCGCCCGATCAGCTTCTCGGACGCAGCCTGCGACAGGCCCATCCCGAACATCGCGGCGCCGTCGCGTAAGCCTAAGAAGATTGTGCCGGGATTGGCGCCGCATTTCAGCGCCTCGTCGATTCCGAGCAGCGCGCGCACTTTTTCGCCCTCGCGCTTCACCAGCAGCGAGTCGCGGTAGACCACATAGGCGCGCGAGGCCGGCTTCTGCTCCAGCGCGAACAGCTTTTCGTCATCGCGGCGCAGATGCGCGGCACGGTCGAGAATGTTGGTGACGAAGGCCGGCTGCCCCAGCGGAAACGAGTCGAATGCTGACATGTCTTGTTCTTTCAACCCAACCAGATCTTGCGGCGAAGCGCGCTGATGAAAGTCTGCACCTCTGTGGCGTCGTGCGCCAAGGGCTGCATTACGCCCCAGACCGGCCGCGGCCAGGCGGCGTCACTGGTGCGGCGCGCGATAATGTGGACGTGAAGCTGCGGCACGAGGTTGCCGAGTGCCGCGATGTTGAGCTTGTCGCATTGGGTGATCTCCTTCAGCGCCCGCGAGACGCGGGAGATCTCCGTCATCAACTGCGCCTGCTGCACTTCGTCGAGATCAATGATCTCGACCGCATCCGCGCGTCGCGGCACCAGCAGCAGCCAGGGATAATGCGCGTCCTTGATGACCAATACCTTGGACAGCGGCAAATCGCCGATGTCGATGGTGTCCTCTTTCAGGCGGGAGTGCAGCGACCAGGCGGGTTCGGACATGAAGGTTTCCGGATGGCCCATTGGGAATCGGGCATGGCGGGGCGGAACCCCTGAATATTTGCTCCGACCATACGATACGGAGTGTGATTGGGGAAGGATGAGCCTCCGCAGGGGCCGCATGCACCGTTGTCGTCCCGGCGAAGGCCGGGACCCATACCGCGAGGTCTATCGTTTGCGGTTGGTGCTGATCCCGAACGACCAATCTTCGCAAAACATCCCCCTGTGGCTATGGGTCCCGGCCTTCGCCGGGACGACAGCGAATGTGTGGCGACGTCTTACCCCTCCGCAAGCACGCGCGCATTGGCGCGGACCGAGGCTTCGCTGACGCGAATGCCGAGGCCGGGGCCGTCCGGCACCACGACGTGGCCGCCGCGATTGGCGACGCGCTCTTCCAGCACGTCCTCGGTCAGCACGTGGTGCGGCATGTAGAATTCGCAGCCGAGCGAGATTCCCGGCGTCGCCGCGATCAGCTGCGTCCCGGCGGCGAGCCCGATGCCGCCCTCCCACAGCGTGCCGCCATAGCCCGGCAGGCCGGCGATGTCGGCGATCGCCATGATCGCCTGCGCCTCGAACAGGCCGCCGGCCTTCATCAGCTTGACCGAGACGGCATCTGCAGCCTCGCGGCGCACCACCTCCATCATGTCGCGGCGGTCGAAACAGCTTTCGTCCGCGAGCACGGGCGTCTCAAGCGCCGCGGTGAGCTGCGCCATCACGTCGAGAAATTTGCGCGGCACCGGCTGCTCGATGAAAGTCGGCGCAAACTGCTCGACGTCGCGCAGGATCTTGATGGCGCCGAACGGCGCTAAGGCCTGGTTGTAATCGACCCGCAGATCGACCTTGTCGCCGAACTCGTTACGGATCGCCGCGAGGTGATCGAGATCCTCGCGGTGCGGCTTCACGCCGGTCTTGACCTTGTAGATGACGTTGCCGTCCGGAACCATCTTCCGCATGCGTTCGAGATCGGCGGCGAAATCGGGATCGGCGATCGAGAACGACAGCGGGATCGCGTCGCGCACGCGGCCGCCGAGCAGGTCGGCGACCGATAGTCCCGACGATTTGCCGACGATGTCGAGCAGCGCCATTTCGATTGCGACCTTGGCTTCGGCATGTCCGACCAGCGCGCGATCGAGCTCGGCCATCAGCGCGCGGATGCGGCGCACCGGTTTGCCGAGCACGATCGGGCGCAAATAGATGTCGAACGCGGAGAAGGCCGCTTCCGGCGTTCCCGTGAACACTTCCCACGGTGCCGCCTCGCCCCAGCCGATCACGTCGTCGCTCGACGTCAGTTCGAGCAGCACGCGCTTCACCGTGCCCTTGACGTTGCCGACGCCTTGCAGGCGCGCCATCTTGATCGGGCTTTCGATCAGGAACAGCCTGATGCGTTCGACGGTTGCTTCGGTCATGTCAGGCCTCCATTGACGTGCCAGACCTGGCCGGTGACGTAGGATGCTTTCGGGGAGGCCAGGAAAGCGATGATCTCGGCGACTTCCTCCGGCCGCCCGCGACGGCCCATCGGGATCAGCGCCTCGGTCGCGGCGATCTGCTCAGGTGACAGCCGGCTTTCGCTGGGCCTGTCCTTGACGATGAGGCCCGGCGCGACGGCGTTGACGGTGATGCCCTCCTTGGCGAGCTCGACTGCGGTGAGGCGCACCAGCGCTTCGAGCGCGGAGCGGCTCGCGGCCGTCGCTGCGAAGGGCGCGAACTCCGGCCGGATCGCGTGCGCAACGAACGACGACACTGCCACGATCCGCGAATCCTGCCCCGCACGGAGCAGCGGGAGCGCCGCGTCCACCAACCGTGTGAACGCCAGCGCCGATTCGTCCATCGCCTTGCGGAACTGATCCGCCGGCGTACCGATCGCGCTGCCGCGGCGGGCATGGCCGCCGACCAGGATCAATCCATCGAGTCGGCCGAAGGCGCTTTGTGTAGCGGCGACGGCGTCGGTGACCACGGCCTCCTCGGCGAGGTCGCCGAGGCATTTCGCGACGATCGCGCCTTGCGCTTCGGCTTCCGCCGCGGTGGCGTCGAGGCCGGCTGCGTTGGAGCGCGTGTGCAGCAGCAGCGCGGTGCCGGGCCCCGCGAGCAGTTTTGCAGTGGCGCGGCCGATGCCGCTGGCGGCGCCGGTGATGAGATAGACGCGATTGATTTCGGACATCACGATGCTGCGTTGGCCGGCGGCAATGCGCCGGTTCGGTGGAAATGGCTGAGGAAGGCGCGCGTCGCGGCTTCCTGCGGATGATCGATGACCTGCCGCGCCGGTCCTTCCTCGACCACGACGCCGTCGCGCATGAAGATCAGACGGTCGGCGACTTCGCGGGCAAAGGCGATCTCGTGGGTGACGATCACCATGGTCATGCCCTCCGACGCCAGCTGCTGAATCACCGCGAGCACCTCGCCGACAAGCTCAGGATCGAGCGCGGAGGTGGCCTCGTCGAACAGCATCACGTCCGGCTCCATCGCGAGCGCCCGCGCAATCGCGACGCGCTGCTTCTGTCCGCCGGAGAGCGTTGCCGGATATTGGTCGGCCTTCTCTGCAAGGCCCACTTTCGCGAGTTGGGCCCGCGCCAGCTTCTCCGCGTCAGCCCTCACCATGCGCCGCACGGTGACCGGTCCCTCCATCACGTTCTGGAGCGTCGTCATGTGCGGGAACAGATTGAAATGCTGAAACACCATGCCGGTGGTGGCGCGGAATTTTGCCAGCGTCTTCACATCGGGGAGCTTCGTACCCTCGCCGAACGAAAAGCTCGTGTCGCCAACCCGGACGCTGCCGCCGTCGGGCGTCACCAGGAGGTTGATGCAGCGGAGCAGCGTCGACTTGCCGGAGCCGGACGGGCCGATCAGCGCCACGACACCGCCCTTGGCGACGTCCAGGCTGATGCTCTTCAAAACCTCGTTGCTGCCAAAGCTTTTGCGCAAGCCACGGATCTCGATCTTGGAGGTGTTCTTGGAAGCGTCCTTTGAAGTCTCGCTCATTCGCCGACCGCCAGTCGCTTCTCGCCGCGCCGGACCATGATGGTCAGGGGAATCAGGATGGCCGCATACGCGACCGCGACGGCGGTGTAGGTTTCCAGCGGACGGTAGCTGTCATGGGCGGCGACCTGGCTCTGATAGACCAGATCAGGCACCGCCAGCACCGAGACCAGCGAGGTGTTCTTGAACTGGATGATCGACTGGTTCATCAGCGCCGGGATCATGCGCTTGATCGCCTGCGGCAGCACGATGCGCCGCATGCTCTGTCCGGGAGTCATGCCGAGCGCGGCGCCGGCTTCGGACTGGCCGCGGTCGATCGAAATGATGCCGCCGCGGATGATCTCCGAATAGAACGAGCCGCCATAGAGCGAGAGCGCGAGCGCCGAGGCGGTGATCGGCGTCATCTCGACACCGGCCAGGATCGGCAGCGCGTAGTAGAACCAGATCAGCTGCACCAGGATCGGCGTGCAGCGGAACGCCTCGATGAAGGTGAGCGCGATCAGGCGCACCGCGCGAAAGCGCGACAGGGTGCCGAACGCGCCGAACAGGCCGAAGACGAGCCCGAGCACCACGATGACCACGGTGAAACCGACGGTGACGCCGAGCCCGTTGAGAAAGAGCCAGCGATAGCTCCAGAGGATGCCGAAGTCCCACTGATACATGCGTGCTTAACTCATACCCGAAACTTGTCGTCATGCCCGGGCTTGTCCCGGGCATCCACGTTCTTGGTGGCGCGGGTCAGACGTGGATGGCCGGGACAAGCCCGGCCATGACGTGCGGAGCCTCAGGCGCTCATCACACCTTACAACGACACGCCCGGCGGGATGTCCGCCTCGGTCACGCCCACCAGCTCCATGTTGGTGATGATCGCGTTCCGGATGAAGCCGAGGCCCTTGTTGAAGTCGATCCAGGTGTTGACGTAATCGCGCCAGGTCTTGTCGGTCTCGCGGCGGAAGCCGGCGTTCGAGGTGGTGGCGAAGATTGGCGTCGGCAGCACGAACTGGCCGAGCGAGGGATTCTTCTTCAGCACGGTCAGCGACAGCATGGTGATCAGGCACTGCGCGTCGACGCGGCCGGTCTGCAGCGCGGCGGTGGCGTCGTCGGCGGTCTTCAGCCGCGAGATCTGCGCCTTCGGCGTCAGGCGGCTGACGACCTGGTCGTGCGAGGAGCCCTGGTCGACCGCGATCTTGACGTCGGGCGAGTTCAGCTCGGCCCAGCTCTTCGGCTTGAAGTCCTTCTTGCAGAGGATGCCGAAGGCGTTGTTGAAGACCGGCACCGAGAAGTCGACCACCAGCGCGCGCTTCGGGGTCGGGTTGAGGCCGAAGAAGATGTCGATCTTGTTGGACTGCAGGTCGAGCACCGAATTGCCCCAGGTGGTCTCGGTGATCTCGAGCTCGGCCTCCATGTCCTCGACAAGCGCCTTGGCGATGTCGACGTAAAATCCCTTCCACTGGCCGGTTGAAAGATCCTTCATGTAATAGGGCGCGCCGCCGCCGACCGCGCCGATCCGCATCTTCTTGGTGCGGCGGATGCGGGCGAAGGTCGATTCGTTGGTATCGGCGGTCTGCGCCACGGCCGGGGAGGCCAGCGTCGCCGCAGCCATCGCGCCAAGTCCGACAATCGAAGCAACATCACGACGTGTAACCATTGGGATCAATCGCTTTTCTGTTGGAAGGAGTTCCGGCAGCGTTCTTACCAAGGCGCCTCCGGCAGTGAAAGCACAGCCTATCGGCTGGGCAGGCCGGGAATTGCCCGGATGCTGGGCAAACCATCATGAAGCCCAGCCTGTTCAAGCGGATACCCGCTTGCTTTCCGGTCCTTTTGGCCCCAAATAGGGACCGGGAGATTGGCGGTGGACGAGCCACTCGCCAACCGGGTCAGGTCCGGAAGGAAGCAGCCCTAACGAGGTCCGGATCGGGTCGCTCGTCAGTCTCCTACCTGTTTTCCGAGCGAATTGCGCCGGCGGCTCGGGCCGCCAGCGCGCTCCTTTCCGCAAAAGCCGGCCGAAAGACACTTCATTGCGGATCGACCGATGACCGACGCTGGCGCCCCTCCCAACTCTGACAGCGCCGGCCAGGCCAGCACGCCCTACCGGGTGCTGGCGCGGAAATACCGTCCCTCCAGCTTCGACGATCTGATCGGCCAGGAGGCCGTGGTCCGCACCGTCTCCAATGCGTTCGAGACCGGCCGCATTCCGCAGGCCTGGATTCTCACCGGCGTCCGCGGGGTCGGCAAGACCACCACCGCGCGCATCCTTGCCCGTGCGCTCAACTACGAGATGCGGGATGGCTCGGTGAAGGGCCCGACGGTCCAGATGCCGACGCTCGGCGTGCATTGCCAGGCGATCATGGAAAGCCGGCACATGGACGTGCTGGAGATGGACGCGGCCTCGCATACCGGCGTCGACGACGTCCGCCAGATCAATGACAGCGTCCGCTACGCGCCGGCAAGCGCCCGCTACAAGGTCTACATCATCGACGAAGTCCACATGCTGTCGACGGCGGCGTTCAACGCCTTCCTGAAGACGCTGGAGGAACCGCCGGAGCACGCCAAGTTCGTGTTCGCCACGACGGAGATCCGCAAGGTTCCGGTGACCGTGCTGTCGCGCTGCCAGCGTTTTGACCTGCGCCGCGTCGAGGCCGACGTACTGATGAAGCATCTCGCCAACATCGCGGCCAGGGAAAACGTCGAGATCGAGCCTGAAGCGCTCGGCATCATCGCGCGCGCCGCGGAAGGCTCGGTGCGGGATTCGCTCTCGCTGCTCGATCAGGCCATCGCGCATGCCGCGGGCACCGTGAAGGCCGATGCCGTCAGGCAGATGCTGGGGCTCGCCGACCGCACCCGTGTCATCGATCTTTTCGATTCTCTGGCGCGTGGCGACATCGCGTCCGCGTTCAGGGAGTTCCGCGACCAGTACGACGTCGGCGCCGATCCGATCGTGGTGCTCTCGGATCTTGCCGAGTTCGTCAATTTCGTCACCCGCGTGAAGATCGTGCCGGCGACCGCCGACAACGTCGCCTATGGCGAGACCGAGCGCGTACGCGCACGGGATTTCGCCTCGAAGATCTCGATGCGCGTGCTGTCGCGGATGTGGCAGATGCTGCTCAAGGGCATCACCGAGGTGCAGGCCGCGACGCGGCCCGCGGCAGCCGCCGAGATGGTGCTGGTGCGCATCGCCTATGTTGCCGACCTGCCGACGCCGGACGAAGCGATCAAGACGCTGGAGCAGAACGGCGGCGGTTCGCCGGTCGTGAGCGGCGGCAGTGCCGCGCGCAACGCGCCGGCGGGGCCGGTGGCGTCCGCAGCGCCAGTTCGCATGCCGACATCGTCACCGTCCTCCTTCGGCGGCGGTGGTGCCCGTCCGCAGATGGCAACGCCCGCGCCGGATCCGCAAGCTGCCGCGCCGGTGTTGCGCGTCACGAGCTTCACCCAGCTCGTTGCGCTGGCCGGGCAGAAGCGCGACCTCCTCACCAAGGGCGCGCTCGAAGGCGACATGCGCCTCGTTCGTTTCGAGGAGGGCCGGCTGGAAGTTGCGCTCGAGCCCAACGCCTCCAAGACCATGATTTCCGATCTCGCGCGCAAATTCGAGCTCTGGACCGGGCGCCGTTGGACCGTGATCGTCTCCAACGAGCCGGGCCAGCCGACGCTGCGCTCGGTGAGCCAGGCGGCCAAGCAGGAACATGCGCGCACCGCCGAGGCCGATCCGCGCGTGCGCGAGGTGCTGTCGCGTTTTCCGGGCGCGAAGGTCGTCGAGGTCCGCAGGCTTGCCCCCGAGGCGCCGGAATCCGATATTAACGCCGACTACGGCAGTGACGATCCGCCCGACGGTTCCGACGGCGACGATCTCTAGAGCCAATTTTCCAAGGACAGCACCGATGGTCGATATTTTCGGCATGATGAAGCAGGCGCAGCAGCTGCAATCCAAGATGCAGGAGATGCAGGACCAGCTCGCCAACGTCGAGGTCGAGGGCATCTCCGGCGGCGGTCTCGTCGCTGTGCGCATGACCGCGAAGATGGACGTCAAGGGCGTCAAGATCGATCCTTCGCTGATGAAGGCGGAAGAGCGCGAGGTGCTCGAGGATCTGCTTGTCACCGCGTTCGGCGAGGCCCGCCGCAAGGCGGAAGCCGCCATGCAGGAGAAGATGCAGTCGCTCACCGGCGGGCTCGGCTTGCCGCCGGGGCTGTCGGGGCTGTTCGGCCAGTAATATGGGCGCTGTTGCGGGTCCTGAGATCGAGCGGCTGGTCCAGCTTCTCGCGCGGCTGCCGGGCCTCGGCCCGCGCTCGGCGCGGCGCGCGGCGCTGCATCTGATTAAGAAGCGCGAAGCGCTGATGATGCCGCTGTCCTCGGCCATGCAGGTCGCGCTCGAGAAGGTCCAGGTCTGCAAGACCTGCGGCAACATCGACACGCAAAGTCCCTGCACGGTCTGCACCGATCCGAGGCGCGATCCCTCGATCATCGTCGTCGTCGCCGACGTTGCCGATCTCTGGGCGCTGGAGCGGGCCAATGCCACTCAAGGGCGCTATCACGTGCTGGGCGCGACATTGTCGCCGCTCGACGGCGTCGGCCCGCAGGACCTCACCATCGAGGCGCTGGTCGCGCGCGCGCATGAGGCGCAGGTGCATGAGGTCATCCTGGCGCTGAATGCCACCGTCGACGGCCAGACCACGGCACACTACATCACCGACCTGCTTCAGGACGCCAACGTAAAAGTAACCCGGCTCGCCCATGGTGTGCCCGTCGGCGGCGAGCTTGATTATCTCGATGAAGGTACGCTATCGGCCGCGATGCGGCAGCGTACCCTGTTCTAGACATCCAGACTTACGGAACGGACGATATGACGAAACTTTTCGCCACACGATGGGCTTTGGTTGCGACGATGGCGATGCTGGCGACGCCGGCTATCTCCGCACAGCAGGACGACGGGGCTCCGCCGCCGTCGAAGCCCGGCAAGCCGATCAATGCCGGCGAGGTGCTCTCGGGCGAGCTGAACACGATGAAAGTGCGCGACGTCAAGAACGTCGGCAAGCGGGTTGCGACATACCAGATCACCTCCGAGCCGCGCCGGCTGCCGCCGCCGAGCGGGCTGTGCAATCTCGAGACCGGCCCCGAAACCTTCCAGCTCGTTCCCAGCGGCGACGCGCAGGCCGCACAGCTGAAGACGTTTGCCGGCAAGGAGATCTCGGTCAAGGTCGACGAGATCGCCTGCGCCAGCGATCCCGGCCAGATGAGCGAGGCCGTGATCACGAAGTGGAGCCTGATCAAGAAGCAGTAGGGGGCGCGCGCCACTCTCTCTGTCGTCATTGCGAGGAGCTCTTGCGACGAAGCAATCCAGACTGTCTCCGCGGCGGCAGTCTGGATTGCTTCGCTTCGCTCGCAATGACGAAGGTGAGAGAGCCGGTCTAAACCCTCACCGGCCCCAGCGCATCAAAATGCCCGCGCTTCTGCAGCCAGGCCAGCAGCACCAGGCTTGGGATCGCCACCAGCATGCAGATCACGAAGAACAGCGGCCAGCCAGTCGTATCAGCCACGAAGCCGGCGCCTGACGAGAGATAGGTCCGCCCTACCGCGGCAAGAGCGGTGAGCAGCGCATATTGCGTCGCCGTGTGCAGCGGGTTCTGGCAGAGCGCCGAAAGATAGGCGACGAAGATCACCGTGCCGATGGCGCTGGTGAAGTTCTCACAAGTGATGGCGAAGGCGAGCGCCCATTGGCTGGTGCCGACGAAGGCCAGCCAGGAGAAGGAGAGATTTGCGAGCGCCTGCACCACGCCGCCGATCCAGAGGCTGGTTGCGAGCGAATAGCGCCGCGCGACGAAGCCGCCGGCAAAGCCGCCGATCAGCGTCGCCGCGAGGCCCACGCCCTTCACGATCGCCGCATAGTCGTTGCGGGAGAAGCCGAGGTCGATCACGAACGGCGCGGTCATCGTGCCGGAGAAGGCGTCGGTGAACTTGAACAGCACGACGAAGGCGAGTGCCGCAAGCGCGTCCTTGCGCGTCAGGAATTCCGAGAAGGCTCCGACCGCCGCGTGCAGCACGCGCGCGAACGCGGTTTGCGTCTGCGTCGCGGCTTCCGCCCGCACCGACTGCTCGGGCTCGGTCGCGACCAGCGCCGTGATCGTCCCGATCAGCACCATCGCCGCCATCACCACATAGCCCCACATCCAGGCGGACGTGCGGGTGATGCCGGTGCTCTCGAAGCCCGAGACGATGAACAGCGCGCCGGCGGTCGAGACCAGCATGCCGATGCGATAGGCTGCGACATAGGACGCCATGCCGGCGGCCTGCTCGCTCTCCGGCAGGCTCTCGACACGGAAGGCGTCGACCACGATGTCCTGCGTCGACGAGGCCGTCGCCACCAGCAACGCGCCGAGCGCGACGTAGAACGGCGAGCGCGCGGGATCGGTCAGCGCCAGCAGCAGGATCGCGACGATCAGCAGCAATTGCGAGAACAGCAGCCAGCCGCGCCGCCGCCCGAACGCGCGCGTGAACAGCGGCACATGCATCGCATCCACCAGCGGCGCCCACAGGAATTTCAGCGTGTAGGGCGTGCCGACCAACGCAAACAGCCCGATGGTCTTGAGATCGACGCCGGATTCCCGCATCCACACCAGCAGCGTCGAGCCCGACAGCGCCAACGGCAGCCCGGACGAGAAGCCGAGGAACAGCACGATCAGCACCCGCGGCTGCAGGTAAACGGCAAGGCTGTCACGCCAGGAGGTGGGGGCCGTGCCGGGGCCGGCAGGGGAGGTCGCGTCGGGTGCGGTCATGGGGTGGTGTTAGCAGATTCTGGCGGCGCTGCCTCGGCCTCAAAACTCGTCATGCCCGGGCTTGTCCCGGGCATCCACGTCTCGCTGTCGCTGAAAAAAGTCGTGGATGGCCGGGACAAGCCCGGCCGTGACGACACAATTTCACTCCCCCGCCTGGAGCTTCCGCGGGAACAGTTCGGCAGCGCCGGTCGCTACGAGATGCGGCGCTTCCGGCGCATCGCTCTTGCTGAAATCGAGCTCCTCGATGCGCCCGGCGCGTTTCTCGATCTTGTCGGCGGAGATCAGCACCTGCCGCACGTCCTCGTTGGCGTCGGCAAAATGCTTCTGGAGCTTCAGCACGCGATCGCGCAGGCGGCCGAGGTCGTCGCCGAGCTTGATCACCTCGGTGCGGATCTGGTCGGCGGCGTCGCGCATGCGCGCGTCCTTCATGATCTGCTGCATCACCTGGATCGCCAGCATCAAAAGCGACGGCGACACCAGCACGACACGGGCGCGATACGCCTTCTGGATGACGTCGTCGAAACCGTCGTGGATCTCGGCGTAGACCGATTCCGACGGCACGAACATCAGCGCCATGTCCTGGGTCTCGCCGGCGACGAGATATTTCTCGGCGATGTCGCTGACATGCTTCATGACATCGCCGCGCAGCCGCTGCGTGGCGATGCGCTTCTCCTCGTCGGTGCGCGCGTCATGCAGCGCGGTCATCGCTTCCAGCGGAAACTTCGCGTCGATGCAGAGTGGCCGCTGGTCGGGCAGGAACACGACGCAGTCCGGACGCTTGCCGGTCGAGAGCGTGAACTGGAACTCGTAGGCGCCCTTCGGCAGACCATCCTGGACGATCGCTTCCATCCGCGCCTGACCGAAGGCGCCGCGCGACTGCTTGTTGGCGAGCACATCGCGCAGGGTCGTCACCTGCGTGGTGAGGTCGGTGAGGTTCTTGTGCGCGCTGTCGATGATGCCGAGCCGCTCGTGCAGCGCGCGCAGGCTCTCCATGGTGTTGCGGGTGGTGTGCTCCATGGACTGGCCGACGCGGTGGGTCACCGAATCCAGCCGCTCGTTGACCGCGCGTGCCATGTCGGCCTGGCGGCCGGCCAGCGTCTGGGTCATGGCGTCGACCCGCCCCGAAGCCTCGCTCTGGGCATGCAGCATCTGGCTGATGCGCTCCTCGAGTTCGTCGGCGCGGATGGCATTGGCCATCGCGAGTTCCGCCCCGTGCCGCCCGGAGCGCGCGATCACGACGGCGATCACCACCATCAGGATGAGGACCAGGGCACCGAAGCCGATCAGCGCGTCCACGGTGCGCACCGGCCAGTCGCCGAGCATGAAAATGATCTCGTTCATGCCCCTGCTTCTAGCCGATTCGCTCGGCGGCACGAACGAATAGCGAACATTTAATGTAAATGCCCCGTTAATTTTTATGGTTAACGAAACCCGAAGTTTTATGGTTAGCGGAGGGTTAACGGGGTTCCCGGCCGGATTGACCGCATCGAACGCGCGGCTTAAATCGCGGCCATGGCCCTCAGAGAAATCATCATCCTGCCCGACAAGCAGCTGCGTCTGGTCTCCAAGCCGATCGAGAAGGTCACGCCGGAGATACGAAAGCTTGCCGACGACATGTTCGAGACCATGTACGACGCGCCCGGCATCGGGCTCGCGGCGATCCAGATCGCGCGGCCGCTGCGGCTGATCACCATGGACCTCGCCAAGCCCGACCAGGACGGCGAGACCAAGCCCGAGCCGCGCGTCTTCATCAATCCGGAAATCATCGCCTCCTCCGAGGACCTGTCGGTCTACGAGGAAGGCTGCCTCTCGATCCCCGAATATTACGAGGAGGTCGAGCGCCCCGCGAAGGTGCGGGTGCGCTACACCGATCTCGACGGCAAGGTGCACGAGGAGGACGCCGAAGGCCTCTACGCCACCTGCATCCAGCACGAGATCGACCATCTCAACGGCGTGCTGTTTGTCGACTATCTGTCAAAGCTCAAGCGCGACCGCGTGCTGAAGAAGTTCGAGAAAGCCGCCAAGCGCGCGGAGTGAGCCGGGTTCTCTCTCGTCCTCATGGCCGGGCTTGACCCGGCCATCCACGCCTTGCTTGCTTTGTCGCCAAGACCGTAGATGCCCGGGACAAGCCCGGGCATGACGGAGAAACAAGCCTTACCGAGCGCCGCCACATGCCCCTCCGCCTGATCTTCATGGGCACGCCCGATTTCTCCGTGCCGACGCTGCTCGAGCTCGTCGCGCACGGCCACGAGATCGTGGCCATGTATACGCGCGCGCCCAAGCCCGGCGGCCGGCGCGGCCTGCAATTGCAGCCGACCCCGGTGGAAGAGGCCGCGCGAAAGCTTGGCGTGCCCGTGCTGACGCCGAAGACGTTGAAAACGCCGGAGGCGCTGGAGGAATTCCGCGCCTTCGACGCCGATGCCGCCGTCGTCGTCGCCTATGGCATGATCCTGCCGCAGGCGATCCTCGATGCGCCAAAGCTCGGCTGCTACAATCTGCACGCCTCGCTGCTGCCACGCTGGCGCGGTGCAGCTCCCATCAACCGCGCGATCATGGCCGGCGATGCCGAGAGCGGCGTGATGGTGATGAAGATGGATGTTGGCCTGGACACCGGTGACGTCGCCATGGCCGAGCGTCTCGCGATCACGGACAATATGACGGCGCTCGATCTGCACGATCGTCTGTCCCGGCTCGGTGCCGATCTGATGGTGCGCGCCATGGCCGCGCTCGATCGCGGCGGGCTCCAACTCAAGAAGCAGAGCGAGGACGGCGTCACCTATGCCGCCAAGATCGACAAAGCCGAAGCGCGGATCGACTGGACCAGGCCCGCGCGGGAGGTGCTGCGTCATATCCACGGACTGTCGCCGTTTCCCGGCGCCTGGGCCGAGCTTGAGAATGCGCGGGTCAAGATCCTGCGTTGCGAGCTGGCGAAAGGCGCGGGCGCACCCGGCGAGGTGCTCGACGATCACCTCACCATCGCCTGCGGCGAGGGTGCAATCCGTCTGATCGAGCTCCAGCGCGAAGGCAAGGCACGCATGCAGGCCGCGGATTTCCTGCGCGGCGTGCCGTTGAAGCCGCCGATGCGGCTGGCCTGATGCCCCGCTACAAGCTCATCATAGAATATGACGGCGCGCCGTTCTTCGGCTGGCAGGTGCAGGAGACGCTGCCCTCGGTGCAAGGCGCGCTGGAAGCGGCGGTGAAGGCGATGACCGGCGCGGATGCGCGCGTGCACGGCGCCGGGCGCACCGATGCCGGCGTGCATGCGCGTGGCCAGGTCGCGCATGTCGATATCGACAAGCAGTTTCCGCCGGGCCGTTTTCGCGACGGCTTGAATGCGCACTTGCGCCCGCATCCGATCGCCGTGCTCGAGGCGGACATCGTGCCTGATAGTTTCGAAGCGCGCTTCTCGGCCGTGAAGCGCCACTACCGCTACCGCATCGTCAACACCCGCGCCAATCTCGCGCTCGATGCCGGCCACGCCTGGCGCGTGCCGCGTCGGCTCGATGCCGACGCGATGCATGCGGCGGCACAGCGCCTGCTCGGCAAGCACGATTTCACCACCTTTCGCGACACCGAGTGCCAGGCCAGGTCACCGGACAAGACGCTCGATCAGCTCGACGTGCTGCGCGACGGGCGCGAGATCATTATTCTCACCTCGGCGCGCTCGTTCCTGCACAGTCAGGTGCGCTCCATGGTGGGGTCGCTGATGTGGGTCGGTGAGGGCCGCTGGACCGCCGACGATCTCTCCGCAGCGCTCGCCGCGCGCAACCGCGCCGCCTGCGGCATCGTCGCCCCGCCGGACGGGCTGTATCTGATGCAGGTGGATTATTAGAATGCGAGGCTGGAAACTCTCGCGACGCCCACCGCTGTCATTCCCCGCGAAGGCGGGGAATCCAGTACGCCGCGGCCTCTCGGATCAATGACTGCTGTCTCGGATTACTGGATCGCCCCGGTCAAGCCGGGCGATGACAGCGGAGGGTTTGGCGGCAATCGCGCCCTACGCAAAATACCTCGCCAAAATCCCGCGATACACCTTGGTTAGCTGCTCCAGATCCTGAACCGGCACACGTTCGTCGACCTGGTGCATGGTCTGGCCGACCAAGCCGAATTCGATTACCGGGCAATAGCTCGAGATGAAGCGCGCATCCGAGGTGCCGCCTGAGGTCGACAGCTCCGGCTTGCGGCCCGTCACCTCCTCGATCGCGGACACCGCGAGTTCGGTGAACGGTCCGGGCTTGGTCACGAACACGTTCGAGTTCGAAGGCTCCCAGACGATGCGGGCGCGGATGCGGTTGCCGCAGGCTTTTGTCAGCCGCGTCTCGACCAGCTCGCGCAGGCTCGCCTGGGTGTGGTTGTCGTTGTAGCGAATGTTGAATCTTGCGCGGGCTTGTCCCGGGATGACGTTGTTGGCGGTGTTGCCGACGTCGACCGAGGTGAATTCGAGATTGGAGGCCTGGAACTGCGCGCTGCCATGGTCGAGCGGCTCGTCCGAGATCGCCACGATCAGCCGCGAGATATCAGGCACCGGATTGGCGGCGCGGTGCGGATAGGCGACGTGGCCCTGCACGCCGTCGACATACAGCGTGCCGGATTGCGAGCCGCGGCGGCCGACCTTGATGGTGTCGCCGAGCGTCTCGACATTGGAGGGCTCGCCCAGCACGCAATGATCGAACTTCTCGCCGCGCTCCGCCGCCCATTTCAACAGCTTGATGGTGCCGTTGATGGAGACGTCTTCCTCGTCACCGGTGATCAGGAACGAGATCGAACCCGAGCCCGATTTATGGCCGTCGCTGCGCGGCTTGCCGTCGTTCGCGGCGAGATGCTCCAGCACCGCGGCGACCGAGCAGGCGATGCCGCCCTTCATGTCGACCGCGCCGCGGCCATGCAGAAAGCCGTCTTTCACCTCGCCGGAGAACGCGCCGACGCTCCAGGCGCTCTCGTCGCCCGGCGGCACCACGTCGGTGTGGCCGGCAAAGGTGATGTGCGGCCCGTCAGTGCCGATCCGCGCATAGAGATTGTCGACGTCGGCGGTGCCGGGCTCGCTGAAGGTCACGCGCTGGCATGTGAAGCCTGCCGCATTGAGGGCTTTTTCAAGCACACCCAGCGCACCGGCATCGGCCGGGGTCACCGAGGGGCAGCGGATGAGATCGCGGGCAATCGAGAGAGCATCGGTCATGCGCCCCGCTTAACATGCATGCCGCCGGGTGGGCTAGCACTGGGCGGGACAAATTCGATCTCGCTCTGCTGGTCCCAGCTTTTCGCCGCAGGCGGGGCGGGCGCGGAGCCATCCTCAACGTCGGCCAATGGATCGGGGCCGAACCGGTTGTCGCCGGAGGTGCCGGGCACAATGAACATTTCCACGAGGCCCCAAAACCACGGAATGTGCATGGCCCAGGCGAGGGCAACAACCCAGTTGGATTCGGTGGGCAGCAGGTCCGAGAACTGGTCGAACAACGCGGGTACGACGAAGAACGGAACCAGCCACCAGCCGCTCCGGTCGCGATCGTGCAGCCGCTTGGTCGCGGTCGCGAGATAGATCCACAGGAATAGCGAGCTTCCGAGCACCTTGAGGATGAGGGTCGCGCGATCGGTCGTTGCCAGCAGACGATAGGCCCTGGGATCGACCACGTTGAAGATGTCGTCGACACCGAAATCGAAGTCGACCTTGAAGTTGAAGGCGAAAGTCGCGGCCCCGTTCAGCACCTTGATGGCCTGGTCGATCATCCCGAGCATGCAGGCCAGCACCATGACGATCAGCAGCGCTTGCCATAGCAAGGCGCGATTGATGCGGCCGTCGAAGCGGAAGAGATACCAGGTCCAGTCCATGCCAAAGGCTCCGGGCGGGAGAGGTCGCCCGGATGTTGGTCGCGGTGGGGGGAGGGTGGGTTCGACGGAGCTGCCAGACCCGTCATCCTGAGGTGCGAGGCCTGCGGTGCAGAGCACCGCAGGGGGAGCCTCGAAGGATGAGCGGCCACGATTCAGCCGGCAGCCGGGCCGTCGCCCTTCGAGGCTCGCCGAAGAGGCGAGCACCTCAGGGTGACGGTGAGAGAGTTAGACTTTCAATCCCGCAGCAGCTCGTTGATGCTGGTCTTGGAGCGCGTGCGCTCGTCGACGCGCTTGACGATGACGGCGCAGGCGGTGCTCGGGCCGATCTGGCCGTTCTTCATGGGCTTGCCGGGCAGCGCGCCGGGAACGACGACCGAATACTCGGGCACTTCGCCGATAAAGATCTCGCCGGTGTCGCGGTCGACGATCTTGGTCGAAGCACCCAGGAACACGCCCATCGACAGCACCGCGCCCTTGCGCACGATCACGCCTTCGGCGACCTCGGAGCGCGCGCCGATGAAGCAATCGTCCTCGATGATGACAGGCTCGGCCTGCAGCGGCTCGAGCACACCGCCGATGCCGACGCCGCCGGAGATGTGCACGCGCTTGCCGATCTGCGCACAGGAGCCGACGGTGGACCAGGTGTCGATCATGGTGGATTCATCGACATAGGCGCCGAGATTGACGAAGGACGGCATCAGCACGACGTTGCGGGCGATGAAGGCCGAGCGGCGCACGATGGAGCCGGGGACGGCGCGGAAACCGGCGTCGCGAAAGCGGTTCTCACCCCAGCCGTCGAACTTCGAGGGCACCTTGTCCCACCAGGCCGCCTTGCCGGGGCCGCCGGGAATGGCGCCCATGTCGTTGAGGCGGAACGAGAGCAGCACCGCCTTCTTCAGCCACTGATTGACCTTCCACTTGCCGTCGGCCCCGCGCTCGGCAACGCGGGCCTCGCCCTTGTCCAGAATCTCCAGCGCGTGATCCACGGCGTCGCGGACCTCGCCCCTGGTCGAGGTCGAGACGCCGTCGCGCGCGTCGAAGGCGCCGTTGATGGTGGATTCGAGAGCGGACAGGGACATCGGGATTTCCTCAGAGGCGGGCGGGAATTTGCGGTGATTTGGAGCGCTTTTTCGGGATTTGGGGGGACGGAGTCAAGGCATACTCAGTGTCGCCCCCGGCGAAGACCGGGACCCATACCCACAGGGAGCAGTTTGGCGAAGATCCGAAGTTGCCAGGCTCGCGCCACAACGACGTCCTGTGGTTATGGGTCCCGGCCTTCGCCGGGACGACGTGGAGAGAGTGTGCTGAGCCTGCCCAAAAACCCCGCCAGATCGTCGGTGACGTGGTCGACATGGGCGGCGCTCCGGCCTTCCAGCTCCCAGTCCTCGCGCACGACCTCTTTCGTCCCGTCCGGTATCACCAGCACCGTGGTCATGCCGAGCTCGTGCGGGACCGTGAGGTTGCGGGCGAGGTCTTCGAACATCGCGGCGCGGGTCGGATCGACCGAATGGTCGGCGAGAAATTTGCGGTAGGTCTGCGGCGCCGGCTTCGGCTCGAAGTCGGCGGCGATGATGTCGAACACGCCGTCGAAATGCGTGGCAAAGCCGAGCCGCGCCAGCACCGCATCGACATGATCGACCGAACCGTTGGTCAGGATCAGCTTTCGTCCCGGCAGTCTTGCGATGGCCTCGCCCAGCGCCGGGTTCGGCTCCAGCGGCGAGTGGTCGATCTTGTGGACGTAGGCGAGATAGTCGTCGGCGCGGACGCCATGCAGGGTCATCATGCCGCGCATGGTGGTGCCGAAGCGCTGGTAATAATCCTTCTGGATCTTGCGCGCTTCCACCGGTGTCTGGTTCAGCCAGTTGCAAACGAACTCGGTAATCCGCGCATCGACCTGCTGCCACAGATTGACGTGGTGCGGATAGAGCGTGTTGTCGAGGTCGAACACCCAGGTGTCGACATGGCCGAAGGCGCGGGGTGAGGTCATTGCGGCTCTCTATTCGTTATCGGAGAGGGGCCCCAGCTTTCCGTCGTCGTCCCGGCGAAGGCCGGGACCCATACCGCGTGATCTATCAATGGGGCACCCTGATCGTCGTTCTTCGTAAAACCAATCCTGGGGTTATGGGTCCCGGCCTTCGCCGGGACGACGATGGTGTTTGTTGCGTCATCACAAAAGCAATCACGGCATCGCAAACCGCAGTGTTTTGCCGCCGCTCGAGATGTCCACCGCGCCAAATCCCGTGGCCGCAAAACCGCGCGCGCCGCAGTCGGTCTGCTCGTTGGTCTCGAACTTGGTCTCGCGCGTGCAAAGCTGCTTGTCGCCGCCCCAGTTCAGCGGCTTGTCCTTCAGCTTGACGATTCGGTTGTCGGCGTCGATGGCTTCCGCGAAGCTGAAGATCTGCTTCGGCTGGCCGCTCACATCAGGGCGCAGGCAGGTCTTGGGGTCGATGCGATACCAGCCGCGGCTCGTCACCGACTTGCCGTCGTCGGTGGCGACCGCCGCCATCACCTTGTGCGCGGTGTCGTTGCACCAGGTGAGGCCGGTCGCAGACGGCGTCTGCACGGCATCGGCCATGGTCTTGAAGAAGTTCGGCGACGACAGGATGTCGGACGACAATCCGCGGCTCTTCAGGAAAGCGGCCAGCGCGCCTTGCGTCTTCGGTCCGTCGACGCCGTCGATCGGCGCGGCGTCATAACCTGCGATCACCAAAAGCCGCTGGATGCCGGCAAGGCGGGCCTGCTCGTCGTCATATTCGGAGTCCTCGGCGAGATAGGCGACGAAATTGCCGTCCCCGCCTTGCGTCGGCGTGATCTGGGTGAAGGCGGCCTGGGTCTGGCCGCTGCGGCACTGTCGCGCGGCCGCGATGACGAAATTGTCCTGCGCGACGCACAGGGTGTCGCTGCCGTTCTGCGGGATCGGGGATGCGCCGTAGACGCCGAGCGCGCGGGCGTTGAGCAGGATGCGGTCGGCGGAGAGCGTGCCCTGCACCACCACGCGGCAGGTGGCGGGGTCGATCCTGAACCAGCCGCGCGTGGCGGTCGCCGCCTTGTCGTCGATGCCGATCGCGGCCTCGACGACATAGGACATGCGATTGCAGATCTTGAGGTCGGCGAAGGCGGGCGCGGAGGAGAAGACGAACGAGACGGCTGCGGCGGGGAGCGTCATCAGGAAGCGGGTGAGAGTGGAGCGTCGATGCCGCCTCGCGCTCCGCTCGTCATGCCCGGGCTTGTCCCGGGCATCCACGTTCTTGGCGCGGGACGAAAGATCGTGGATGGCCGGGACATCTTCGCGAAGACGCGCTTCGCGCTGTTGCCCGGCCATGACGGCTTTCATGCGTGGCGCCTCTCGCATCACTTGTGGATCAGCGTTCCCGTGCCGGTGTTGGTGAAGAGCTCGAGCAGCACCGCGTGCTGCATCTTGCCGTCGATGATGACGACACCCTCGACGCCCTGTTCGAGCGCGTAGATGCAGGTCTCGACCTTCGGGATCATGCCGCCGGAAATGGTGCCGTCGGCGATCAGCTTTCGCGCGTCCTTCACCGAGAGCTGCGGGATCAGCTTCTTGGACTTGTCGAGCACGCCCGGCACGTCGGTGAGCAGCAGCAGCCGCTTTGCCTTCAGCGCGCCGGCCACGGCGCCGGCGAAAGTGTCGGCGTTGACGTTCAGCGTCTGGCCCTCTTTCGAGGTCGCGAGCGGCGCGAGCACGGGGATCAGCTCGTAGCCGATCAGCTGGTTGAGCAGCGTGAGGTCGACTTTCTCGGGATCGCCGACGAAGCCGAGATCGACCGCCTTCTCGATGTGCGAGTCCGGATCCATGATGGTGCGCGTCGTCTTCGACGCCTTCACCATGTTGGCGTCCTTGCCGGACAGGCCTACGGCCTTGCCGCCCGCCTCGTTGATGTAGCCGACGATCTGCTTGTTGACGGAGCCGGCGAGCACCATCTCGACGATCTCGATGGTGGCCGCATCGGTGATGCGCAGGCCGGCTGCGAATTCCGAGACGATGCCGAGGCGCTTGAGCATGGTCGCGATCTGCGGGCCGCCGCCATGCACCACCACCGGATTGATCGCGGTCTGCTCGAGCAGCACGATGTCGCGGGCAAAATTCTTGGCGGTCTCCTCGTCGCCCATGGCATGGCCGCCATACTTAATGACGATGGTTTCCTCGTCATACTGCTGCATGTGCGGCAGCGCTTCGGACAGGATGCGGGCCTGGTCGAGCGGGGAGATTTCGGTCATGAGGCGGATCTCGCTGGCGGGATACTCGGGCCGCGTTCTATCCGATTGGCGGGCGGGGCGCAAAGTGGTCTTCGTCCCCGGGCTACGGACTGCGCTTCACCACCACCGCCGCGAGCGTCACCGCCACCCAGCTCAGAATCATCACCGATCCACCGGTCGGCGCCGCATAGGGAAACAGCGAATGGCCGGCATATTGCCGCAAGGTCAGATCGCCCGCGAACAGCGCGGCGCCGGCTGCGAAGCCGGACGCGGCGACGATGCCAATTCCGCCGTGCAGAAGGTCGCGGCCGAGCAGGGCGACGGCCGCTAGCACGGCCGTTGCATGAAACAGCAGCATGGCGCTTGCGGCGGCGAGCCGGCTCGCATCGCCGCCATGCGCGGAAGCGGCGGCCAGCGCGACGCCGGCGGCGCCCATCAGACCGGCAAGCCCGATCAGCAGGCGGAATGCCGCCATCACGAGGTCCGCTCTTCCAGCAGCTTTGCGATCGCGGCGCGCAGCTCGGCCATGCCGGTTGCGCTGCGCGACGAGGTCGCGAGCACGTTCGGGAACGCGGCCGGACGCTTGGCGAGCGCAGCCTCGGTCTCGACGATGCGCGATTGGAGCTCGGCGGCCTTGATCTGGTCGGCCTTGGTCAGCACGAGCTGGTAGCTGACCGCGGAGCGATCGAGAGTCTTCAGGACTTCGAGATCGACGTCCTTGAGGCCGTGCCGCGCGTCGACCAGCACGTAGACGCGCGCGAGACTGGCGCGTCCGAGCAGGAATTTGTGGATCAGCTCTGTCCAGGACGCGACCTGACTCTTCGGCGCCTTGGCATAGCCGTAGCCGGGCATGTCGACGAGGCGCAGCTCGCCTTTCCCGGGGACCTCGAAGAAGATCAGTTCCTGGGTGCGGCCCGGTGTGTGCGAGGTGCGCGCGAGCGCGTTGCGGCCGGTCAGCGCGTTGATCAGGCTGGACTTGCCGACATTGGAGCGGCCAGCAAAGGCGATCTCCAGCCCCGCCATCGGCGGCAGCGTTTCAGTCGAGGGCGAAGCCCAGATGAACTGCCAGTCGCGCGTGAACAGCTTTCGCCCGACCTCGATCAGCTTCGCATCTTTGTCGTCGGTCATGCGAAAGCTTTCTGTCTGTCCGCGTCATTGCGAGCGAAGCGAAGCAATCCAGAAATGCATCCGCGGAGGGACTCTGGATTGCTTCGTTGCTTCGCTCCTCGCAATGGCGACCGCTACGTCGCCTTCTTCGCGAACGTCGCCTTGAGATTGTCGAACAGCTCCACCTTCACGCCGTTGCGGCGCATGATGAAGCTCTGCTGCAGCACCGAGAGCGTGTTGTTCCAGGCCCAGTAGATCACGAGGCCCGCCGGGAAGCCCGCCAGCATGAAGGTGAAGATCAGCGGCATCCAGTTGAAGATCATCTGCTGCGTCGGATCCGGCGGCGTCGGATTCAGCTTCATCTGGAACCACATCGTGATGCCCATGATGATCGGCCAGATGCCGAGCGCGAGGTAGTGGCCGAACAGCGGGATCGTGGTCGGGTCGAACGGGATCAGCCCGAACAGGTTGAACAGGTTGGTCGGGTCCGGCGCGGACAGATCCTTGATCCAGCCGAAGAACGGCGCGTGCCGCATCTCGATTGTGACGAACAGCACCTTGTAGAGCGAGAAGAACACCGGGATCTGGATCACCACCGGAAGACAGCCGGCGACCGGATTGATCTTCTCCTTGCGGTAGATCTCCATCATCTCCTGCTGCTGCTTCACCTTGTCGTCGGGGAAGCGCTCCTTCAGAGCCTGAAGCTGCGGCTGGACCGACTTCATCTTCGCCATCGAGGCGTAGGACTTGTTCGCCAAGGGGAAGAACAACAGCTTCACGATCACGGTCACGAGCAGGATCGAGATGCCGAAATTGCCGAAGAAGCGGTAGAAGAAGTCGAGGCCGAGGAACATCGGCTTGGTGATGAAGTAGAACCAGCCCCAGTCGATCAACAGGTCGAAATGGTTGAGGCCGAGCTCCTTGTTGTAGCCGCCATGGCCGGCGAGCGGGAAGTTGATGCCGACCACGCCGGCTTCCTTGGCGCCCGCGAACAGCCGCGCGTTCGTTGTCGTCGTGCCGCCGATCGGGACCGTCTGCTCGCTTTGCAGATAGTCGGTCTGGTATCGGATCTGGGTGCCGGGTTCGGCGACGAAACGGGCCTTGAGCGTTGCCGACGTGTCGGGAAGGAGCGCAGACGCCCAATATTTGTCGGTAATACCGAGCCAGGCATTGGTGACGTTGTTGAATTCGAACCCGTGTCCGCCGTTGCCGATCGCGGGTGCTTCGCCGACAGCCTTATAGGCCTTCTCCTGCAAACCCTGCTCGCCCAGGTAACCGATCAGGCCTTCATGCAGGATGTAGTAGCCCGAGACCTGCGGCGTGCCGTGGCGCGAAATCAGTGCGAAGGGAAAGAGTTTGACCGGCGCGTTGCCGACATTGGTCACCTCGTCCTTGATGCTGAAGAGGTAGTGGTCGTCGATCGTGACGGTGCGGCGGAAGGTGAGGCCTTCGCCATTGTCGTATTTCAGCATGACCGGCGTGGACGGCGTCAGGCTGTTGGTGCCCTCCTGCTGCCAATCGGTGGTCCGGTCGGGCACCTTTGTGCCAGCCGTTCCGGCTACCCAGCCAAATTCGGCGTAATAGGGCTCCGCGGTGCCCGACGGCGAATAGAGAATGATCGGCGGCGACTTCGGGTCGACCGTTTCGCGATACTGCACCAGCGCAAGATCGTCGATGCGCGCGCCCTTCAAGGCAATGCTGCCGGTCAAGCGGGGCGTATCGATCTTGACACGCGGAGAGGCGGCAATCGCCGCCTCGCGGCTGACGGTCGGCTGGGCCGGTTGATTGGCGATCTGGGGAGCGGAGGGCGCGCCTGCGCTGCCGGGCTGCGGCGTGGCGCTCGGCGTCCCGGAAGCCGTCGGCTGCGGCGTGGTCTTATGCAGTTCGGCCTGCGTCTGTTGCAGGGCGCGTTGCTTCTCCATCGCCGGCATGTTGTAGAAATATTGCCAGGCGATCAGCACGAAGCCCGACAGAATGACGGCGAGGATGGTATTGCGGTTGTCAGTCATCATTCTCTCGTCATCAATCCGGTTTGCGGCTGGTCGCAGGAGCGGGGCCGGGCTTTGAGCCGTCGGTTCTTGAGTTGGTTTTTGGGCCGCGTCCCTTGTGGGTATGCCGCGCGGGCTTCGCGAACGCCATGCGCAGATCGTCGAGCATGGTGGCGAAGCCGCGCGAGAGCGCGTCCCTTCGGCCGACCAGCACATAATCATGATGGGGCTGCATCGACATCGGATCGAGCCGCTTCACCAGTTCGCGAAGCCGGCGCCGGATGCGATTGCGCTCGGGGGCGTTGCCGTTCTTTTTGGTGACGGTGAAGCCGATCCGGATCGGGCCGCGATCGTCGTGGTCAAGGCTTTGGCGGTCAAGGCGTTGCAGGACGAACGCAGGACTATTCACCCGCGCGCCATTGGCAACGGCGAGGAAATCCGCCCGCTGCCTCAGCCGATCCATGATGAAATCCCAAAAAGGGGGTCCGGCTCAGGCGCTCAGACGCTTGCGGCCGCGGGCGCGGCGGGCGGCGAGCACCTTTCGGCCGCCGGCCGTGGCGAGACGGGCACGGAAGCCGTGACGGCGCTTGCGCACCAGTTTGCTGGGTTGATAAGTCCGCTTCACGGGTTTTTCTCCGCTGACCGGGCAATTTGCCTGTAGAATTGATGATAAAGTCCGGAAGATGCTGCCCAAAACGGGCCTTTTTCGGCCCCAAGAGAGCCGCTCCCGGCGGTCACACCGGGTCATCGCGGACAATTGGCCGGCTTATAAGCGAGCGCCTTCTTTTCGTCAACGCCGCACAAGCGCTCAATTCCGGCGAATATCGCTGTTTGTGCGGGGTTTTTAACCCTTGAGGTGGCGACTCGCCAAATCTGCGCTTACATCCGACCTTGGCAGATTGACGATCTGTAATTTGACCGCGCTGGGGGCGGGCCGCATCTTGATACGCGCCAAGACCCTTCACCCGGCGACATCTTCAATCCGGTAAAGGCAGCGAGGGCGATTTCGTGGCAGCGACAGACCTCCAGCCGATCCAGGATGGGGATCAGCGGGACCCGCCGACGGCGCTGCCGCGGGGGACGCGCGGGCTTGGGCTGTCCGGCAAGCTGCTGCTGCTCACCGTTCCCCTGGTGATGATCGCGGCCATCCTGCTCTACGTGCCCGCCATCGCCAACTTCTGGGTCAACCGGCTCAACGACCGCGTCGCGGCGGCGAACACAGCGGCGCTGGTGCTCGATGCCGCGCCGCTCGGCATGGTCCCCGATTCGCTGTCGCGCCAGATCCTGAAGAGCATCAATGCCCGCGCCGTCGCCATCAAGATGGGCCAGCAGCGCCGTCTGCTCGCCAGCGACAATCTGCCCGCGGCGATCGAGCACGACATCGACCTGCGCGACATGACGGCGTGGGAGGCGATCACCGGCTCGTTCCGGATGATGCTGGAGACCGGCAACCAGGCCATCCGGATCGTCGGGCCGGGCGTCGGCAACGCCCAGTTCATGGAGATCGTCACCGACGAGCTGCCGCTGCGGCAGTCGATGTACCGCTTCTCCCGCAACGTCGTGGTGGTCGCGCTGATCATCGCGGTGCTGACCGCCGGCCTCGTCTATCTCGCGATGCATTATCTCTTCGTGCGCCCGATGCGACGGCTGACCGCGAGCCTGGTCGGCTTCCACGAAAATCCCGAGAGTTCGGCGGGGATCATCGTGCCGAGCCAGCGCAGCGACGAGATCGGGGTCGCCGAGCGCGAATTGTCGGACATGCAGCGCGACCTGATGTCGATGCTGCATCAGAAGAGCCGACTCGCCGCCCTCGGCCTCGCAGTGTCCAAGATCAATCACGATCTGCGCAATCTGCTGGCCTCGGCGCAACTCCTGTCGGACCAGCTCGCCAGCGTGCCGGATCCGCGGGTGCAGCGCTTTGCGCCAAAGCTCGTGCGCTCGCTCGAGCGCGCCATCGCCTTCTGCCAGTCGACATTGTCCTATGGCCGCGCCCAGGAAGCCGCGCCCGACCGGCGCATGATCATGATCGAGCCGGTGGTGCTGGAGGTGCGCGAGACCGCCGGCCTTGCCTCCGACGCGTCGATCTCCTGGGTCGCCGCAATCGAGCGCGGGCTCGCGGTCGACGCCGATCCCGACCAGCTGTTTCGCGTGCTGCTCAACCTCGTCCGCAACGCCGCCCAGGCGCTGGAAAGCCATGCGTCGGCCGAGGGCGGCGCGCAGCAAATCCGGATCACGGGAAAACGCGAGGGCGCGGTCGCCATCCTCGAGGTCTCCGATACCGGCCCCGGCGTGCCCCAGAGGACCCGCGATCACCTGTTCGAGGCGTTCCAGACCTCCGGCCGCCCCGGCGGCAGCGGCCTCGGCCTTGCCATCGCCGCCGAGCTGGTCCGCGCCCATGGCGGCGACATCCATCTGGTCGAAGGCACCATCGGCGCCACCTTCCGGATCGTCATCCCCGACCGCCCCGTGGAACTGCTCTCCGTCCGCAACGAGCGGGCGCGGGCATAGTCGGCTCGCGGTTGAGTGCGGAAACTCTCATTTCCCAGCAAAATCTCCCCAATCCGGACCTTGCCAATCGGGGCAAGAGCGGTTAGTCAGAGCGCTCTTTCGCACCCCTCCGGCGTCGCCGGGGGCTGCCTGCGGGCCACGCCCGCACTGTCAGCGAAAAACGCGCCCGTAGCTCAGCTGGATAGAGCATCAGACTACGAATCTGAGGGTCGGACGTTCGAATCGTTCCGGGCGCGCCATTTCGGTACCGACTGTCGCCTGGTCACGCGGACCGAAGTCATCCTTCCGCGGTGAAGTCATCCTTCCGCGGTCAAGGCTTCCAGCTCGGCGAAATAAGCCTCGTTCAGATCCTGCTCGAACCTCGTATCGAGGTCGCCGCCGCCCGACCTGAGTCCGCGCATCCGGTCGTTCAAGTATCCGACCAGCACCGAGCCGATCGCATGGATGGCTTCGTGACGATCGAGCCCCTCTGACATCAGCCGTTGCGCTGCGGCTCGGACCGGCAGTTCGCGATCCGCAATCTGGCTCTCGACGACGGCGTGAATAACGGCGTGCAATGTCGCGCGCGGGAGGCGGATCCGCGCACGCCGATGATACTTCTTCACGAGATCGATACGTTCTTGTTCGCCTAACGCGAGCCACTGCTCCGGGTCCGCTCCGTGAATGGATCGTAGGCTCGGATCTCTTCATTCCCTTGGTCGAGCACTGATCGGGCGAAGACGAATGCGATTTCCGAAAACCTAGGGCTACATTCCGCAGATCAGTCTCCATCCAATCGGCCGGCGCGCCGACGATGCCCTGCTCGCACCGCTCACCGAAGCCGCTGCAACTCGCTGCACTGCTTCCAGGATTCCGCGTGCCGTAACAAAGCCCGCTTTAGCGCCGGGCAACATCACGCGCCGCTGGATTCGAACCAAGCCCCCTGCTCGCCAGCAAACGGTTGAACTGATCGGCTGAAAAAAGCTGCCCGTCCGGAGCCGTGATCGAAACCACAAAACCATTCACCGCGTGCTTGCGGGCCAGGATCACCGCAACGATCGCGCTGTCACGGAAATCCACGGTGCGGCAGTCGTCTTTAATAGCTTCGATGATAAATGTCATTTGGTCCATGACCACAATTGGCACGCGCGAATTGCGCGCCCGGCAACTCAACCTCGTATCGGTGAAAATGATATTGCCGACAAGCCAGCTATTGACCCGATGGAACCGCGACCATACCCATATTGGGGGAAACAGCAGACCGGTCCTGCCTCACGCGCGGTGCGCCACGGATACATAGAACCGGCTTGTGAGCGTCGAACCGGACATCCGTAGAAGCAGGCACTGGCCATGGTTGGTACGACTGAAGGAGAGGACATCGCGGCGGATTTGATCCGAACCGTCTCTCGCCACTCGTTGGCCTACATGCTGTGCGCAGCCAGCGAAATGTTCCGCCACTACGATTTCGATCCGCTGGACTTGATGATCATTCATGCGGTCTTGAACGCCAACGTTCTCAAGATCATGAAGAACCCCGAACTGGACCGGCAATTTGGCAGTATCCAGGCGGTTGAGCCGGACAAGATCAAGCAGGGCGTTTCCCGTGCCGCCCTGTCCCGCTTTTTCGGTCTGCCGATCGAAACCGTCCGGCGGCGCGCCGATCGCTTGAAGAAGCAAGGCATTTTCCGCGAGACCGACCAGGGACTGATCGTAACCGAAGCCAATCAATTCAAGTTCGGCAATAATCACGAGCTGCAGCGAACCAACATGCTCCTGGTGCGGAAATTCCTCCGTGACCTGACGGAAGCGGGCGTTGAGCTTCCCGGCGGGATTTGACGGCCGGATCCAGCGTTTGTTTGCCCGGGGTATCGCGGCGCAAAGGCGAGACGATCCGGTGGGATTCTTCTTCGCACGTCGCCGCCGTGTGAGCTTCAGCACGCAACATCACCTGTAATCTGCTTCACACGCAAATGCGTCCAATGACGCTAGACAAAACAGGTCGCGCCTCCGCGCGGCCTGTTCGGAGCTTGCAATGATGGCCGCACTGGCAAAGGCGATATCCCGCGCGACGAGAACCAACGTCGATGTCGAAACTCTGAAAGTTGTCGTGATTTTCTCGGGCGCGGGTTTGCTGCTCTCTCTAGCGGCCGCAATGATCTACGGACAGGCTGCCAGCGCCGCCTTGTTTTGAGATCCGGCGCAGAACAATCCGGTGCGCCCGGTCGCCGAAGCGCAGGAAAGTCTTTCGCAAGCGTCCGCGCCAACCCATAGCGGACTTTATGCATTCGGTGTGGCCCGGTATCCGGACGCGCGGAACCCCTCTCCGCGCAGGGCTGTGGGTCGTCTCCTTAACGATCCGTTTACAGAGCTTCGCGGCAACCGTAACCGCGGGTTAACCATGGATATTTACGGTGTAGCAAGTCTCTAGGCTGTGCCTGTTAGTTGATTTCGAGTCCAACCCCATGGCGTTCGGTAGAAGCGCATCTCCGCGAAGCATCGCCCCGACGGAGCCCGCGGCTTCGTGGGAAGCGCCGCGGGCTGCGGCGGCGACGCCCGACAACACCGCCCCCGCGCTGATCAAGGGATCGCTGACCCTGCCCGGCGCGTTCGCTTTCCTGCGCGAGAACGGCCGGCGCATCCTGATGCTCGCGCTGGCACTGTTCGCGCTCGGCGTCGCCGTGCTGATGGTGCTGCCGGTCCGGTATGCCGCGACGGCGCTCGTCGTGGTCGATCCCCGCGAGCTGCGCGTGACCACGGACCAGGACGTGTTGCCTGGCATCGGCCAGGACGCCGCTGCGCTTCAGAGCCAGATCGAGATCGCCAAGTCGGACGGCTTTCTCCGGCCCCTCATCGAGAAGCTCAAGATCGCCGACGACGAGGATATCGCAGGGGGTCATACCGACATGACGCGCCTGCTCGAAAAACTCCGCAACCGTCTCGATATCTCGCGTCGCGGCCTGACTTACGTCATCGCCATCTCGTTCACCTCGAACAGTGCGGAGCGGGCGGCGTATTATGCCAATGCCATCGCAGAGGCGTTCGTCGCGACCCAGAGCCGCGTCCGCAGCGATGCGACGGACGTGGCGGCGGACTGGCTCAAGGACCGGCTGAAGGAGCTGAACGAGCGCCTGCGCGTCTCGGAAGACGCCGTTGCAGCCTTCCGGCTCGAGCACAAGATCCTCAATGCCGGCAAGGATTCCACCACCCAGCAATTGCGGGTGACTGACCTGAACCAGCAGGTCTCCGCGGCTCGCGCGCGCACCGAGGAAGCCAAGGCGCGTTACGACCAGGTGCAGCGCGATCTCAAAGCCAATGTCGAAGGTCCGGTGAAGCAGGATCTCCTGAGCATGCTGCGCGCGCAGCGCTCGACCCTGAACGACCAGATCGCACAGAAGAAGGCGGTGTACGGCGAGCGCCATCCTGATCTTGCGATCTCCTACAGCCAGTTGGCTGACATCAACAGGCAGATCGAGGTCGAGCGGAAGAAGAACATCGACACCGCGAAGTCCGAATACGAGGCCCAGCTCGAGCAGCAGGCCGCGCTGGAAAAGCAGCTCAAGGCGGTCGAGACGCAGATGTTGGTGGACGGCCAGGCGCTCGTGAAGCTGCAGGAACTGCAGCGCGATGCCGACGCCAACAAGAACATCTACGAGCAGTTTTTGTCGCGGTTCAAGACGACCAACGAGCAGCGTCAGCTTCAGAGCTCGCAGACCAAGATCGCCTCGCCCGCGATCCCGCCGCTGCGCTCGACGCGTCCGCCGCTCGCCCTGTTGCTCGCCGCGCTCGCAATCGGCTCGCTGCTGACGTCAACCGCTACGGTTGCGGCCATGACGGGCATGTCCGACAAGTCCGATCCGGCCGAGGCTCCGGCTCGAACGCACGTGCATGCGGAGGCGAGGGAGACGCCCAAGCGGCAAGCCCAGCGTCCGGCTCCGGCCGTGCCGCAATCCGAGGCGATGCCGAACCTTCCGGTCTGGTCCCGCATTCCCGAACTGGCGTCGGGAGCGGCGCCCAACACTGTCTGGCAACGACCGATTGCCGCCACAGCCGAGCTCGATCTCGGCGCTTATTTGCGTCCGCTGCTCGAGCGTATCGATCGTGCCCCGCTGCGTGGTTGCAAGGTCGCCCTCGTGCTGTCGGTCGGCAAGAGCGCCGGCGGCAACACCGTTGCGCGCTCGCTCAACCGCGCGGCCGTCAATCGCGGCATGATGAGCGTGCTGATCCGGCTGCAGCCGGAATTCGCGGGCGCCCAGCCGCCGGTGACTGAATGGCAGGACGGCTCCACCACGGCAGGACTCCAGTCGATCGACGAGCTGCTGAGCGCCGGCAGGAAGGCCGATGCGCGGCCGGAGGACGATATTCGCTCGGAGTTCGACCTGATCATCATCCATGCGAACAATCTTGCCTTGCAGCCAGATGCGATCGCGCTCGCCGCGCACGCGGACCTGATCATCCCGGTGGTGCGCGCCGGCGAGCTCGGTTCGGCGGCGATGCGACGGGTGACCGCCGCGCTGTCGAAGTACGACACCGTGTCGACCGGTTTCGTCGTCAATCACGCACCCGCGGGCTCTGCCGCGCCTCACCCTGACGGCGGCGCGCTTAGCAGGGCGGTTTGACAATGGCGACGCCGCGCCGTCGTCTGCTCCTTGCCGCGATCTTGCTGTCCACGATCTTGCTACCAACGTCGCTCGCCTCCGCGGCATCGGCCGAAACTTGCGTGCCTGTCCCGCAGACCGTCGCGCGCGACAGGCTCGCCGCGCTGTCGCGCGGGTTCAATGCCGACGGCTGGATCAACGGCGAAAAATCCGCGCCTCCAACTCGCGAGTTGCTGCAGCAACTTCGCAAGGCCGGGATGAGTCATGTGCGCTTGCCGGTGCCGGCCGAGCGGGTGATGCTTCGTTTCGCCTCGAAGGCGGAACGCGATGAGACGCTGCGGGCGCTCGACAAGGCATTGAAGCTGCTCATCTCGCTCGGCTATTCAATTTCCGTCGATCTTCATCCCGGCGATCGTTTCAATCGCCTGCACAAGGACGACGCGGACGCGTCGCTGCGCGAGCTGGAGGATGCGTGGGGCACGCTCGCTCAGGTCATTCAATCTTTTCCGGCCGACCGCGTCTTCGCCGAGCTGCTCAATGAGCCCGACATCGAAGCCGACAGATGGCAGAAGCAGGTCGAAACGCTCGCCGCCTTCGTTCGCCAATTGCTTCCCGCGACCACGCTGATCGTCGGCCCGGTCGACTGGCAACGCGCGGACTCGCTGCCGCGGTTTCGCCCGTTGCCGGATCCAAACGTCGTCTACGCCATCCATTTCTACGATCCCATGGTGTTCACACACCAGGGCCATTGGGACGTGCAGGATCCACTGCACGACATCACGGATCTGCCTTATCCGATCAACGCGGGCGATCCCGGGGTTCAGGCGCTCCGCCGGGATTTGCAGGACAGAGGCGCGACGAAGGCGCTCGGCATGCTCGACACGGCGATTGCCGCCGCCAGGGACAAGCCGGATGTCAGCCGCTGGCTCGAGCCCGCGGTCGCGTGGCAGCAGCAATTTTCGCGGCCGATCATCATCAACGAATTCGGCGTGTTGAAAGCCGCGGCACCCCGGGACAGCCGCGTGCGCTGGCTCGCGGCCGTGACCGCATATGCGCGGGCGCATTGCTGGGGCTGGGCGCATTGGGAGCTGGCGCAGGGATTCGGCCTGCTCGAAAACGGCACGGGCAAGCCCGATCCCGACGTCATGCGCGCGCTGCTCGGCGCGACCAAGCCCGGCCGGCGCTAAACCCGTGCGCCATCGTTAACGAATCCTTGCGCTTCCTGCCGCTATCGTTGCCGCCGCGCTGTGCCAAAGGACGAGTCATGAGTGGCGGGACCTCACCGCATCTTCAAGCCGTGCAGGGGGGCTGTCGCGAGCCTTCACGTTCGCCTTGGCGCGAGCTGATCCCGACGCTCTGCATCGCCATCGCAGTCATCGGCTTTGTGCCGGTCCTGCACGTGGCGAGCCCGGTCCTGTCTCTGACGGTCGAAGTTCTCGTCGCCGTCGCCATCGTGGTTGCGGTTCCTACCTACGCGCCGGCCATCGCGATCTTTGTGCTGTTCTTCCAGAACCTGTTCGTCTCGATCCTGTCGCCGCTGATTTCGGCGCCGTCCGACCTGGACTTCATCAAAGGCTATAATTTTCTCGTCTGCTCCGTGATGTGGCTGACGACATTTGGGCTCTACGTCGCCGGCCAAAGGAACCGCTCGACTGAGATCAACCAGATCATGCGCTGGGGCGTCGTGACCCTCGCGGTGGTGTCGTTGTATTTCGCGATCGGCTTCGTGCAGGATGGCCAGGCGGCGACGGTCTATCTGCGCAACATCGTGCTGCCGCTGTTCCTGTTTCAGCTCTCGCTGCTGACGGCGGCGACCTATGAGGTTCGCGCCACGCCATTCCTGGTGACGCTTGGAGCCATTCTGATCCTGTGCGGATACGTCGAGTTTGCGTTTCGGGATTTTTGGCTGGCCATCACCAACGGCTACACGTTCTGGGGTTTCGACGAGCTCAAGGCGGCCCGCTCCGGCGTTTGGGAAGCCGAGATGCGCGCCACCGGCAATGTGCCGGTCGATCTGAAGGATCGTTTCAGCTTCGACTTTCTCAATACGCCCCTGCTCGAAGGGTTCGGCCTGTCGAAGATCCTCCGTATCCACGGACCGAATATGCATCCGATCAGCTTCGCGTACGGGATCGGTTTTTTCGGGCTTTTCCTGTTTTCGGTAGGGCGTCCGTTTCTGGCCCTCGTGGCGTTGCCGCTGCTGATCGTTTGCAGCGTGAAGGGGGCGCTCATCGTGGTGGTGTTCGTCGCCACGGCCTGGATATCGACCCGTCTGCTCGGCGCCGTGGTGACGCTATGGCTCGGCTTCGTGGCCTTGATCATGTTTGCAATTGTCGCGATCCGCGTTGGCTTGCAGATCGGCGACTATCACGTTCTTGGCCTCATGGGAGGCTTGAACGGATTTCTCGAAAGGCCGTTTGGGCGCGGCTTGGGAGTTGGCGGAAATCTATCGGACGACTATTTCTCGATTGACTGGAGCGCCGCGCAGGCTGCCGGAACGACCAACGGCGCCGTCGAGAGTGCGATCGGCGTCCTGCTGTACCAGATGGGCATCGCAGCCCTCGTTCCGTTGGCGTTTCATTTCGCGGTGGCGCTGAAGGCCTGGCGTCTTTATGCATTCTCCGGATATTTGACGCAGGGGCTCGCGGGCTTCGGCGTCATGGTCGTGCTGCTGAATGGATTGTTTCAGGAAGAGGCCTTGTTCGCGCCGCTGGCGCTTGGGCTCATGCTCTCGCTCACGGGCCTCGTGATCGGCAGCCACATCAGGATGCAGACGGTCTCCGTCCCGGAGGCCGAGCCAGAGCGGCTGACGCACTATCAGGCCGCGACGTAGCCTTTAAGAGACGTAACCTTCAAAAATTGTGTGGCGGTCCAGGCGTCACCGCCACCCAAGCGCAGGCGCCACGTGCGTGAGGATCGCCTCGATGGCGTGCGCGCAATAGTCGACACCGAGCTGGTTCGGGATCGTCAGCAGCAGCGTGTCGGCCTCGGCGATCCCCTCGTCCGCTCGGAGCTGCTCGATCAGCACATCCGGCTCCGCCGCATAGGAGCGGCCGAAGATCGCGCGGGTCCGCGGGTCGATGAAGCCGACCTGGTCCTCGCTGCCGCGCTCGCCGCCGAAATAGGCGCGGTCGCGATCGTCGGCCAGCGCGAAGATGCTGCGGCTGACGGACACGCGGGGCTCGCGGGTATGGCCGGCCTCTTTCCACGCGGCGCGATAGGCGCGGATCTGCGCGGCCTGCTGCACATGGAAGGCTTCGCCGGTCTCGTCGTTCTTCAGCGTCGAGCTCTGCAGATTCATGCCGTGCTTGGCGGCCCAGACCGCGGTCGCGTTGGAACCGGCACCCCACCAGATCCGTTCGCGCAGGCCTTCCGCATGCGGCTCGAGCCGCAGGAGGCCCGGTGGATTTGGGAACATCGGCTGCGGGTTGGGCTTTGCAAAACCTTCGCCGCGCAAGATGTCGAGAAAGACCTCGGCATGACGCCGGCCCATCTCGGCGTCGCTCTCGCCCTCGGCCGGCTGGTAGCCGAAATAGCGCCAGCCGTCGATCACCTGCTCGGGCGAGCCGCGGCTGATGCCGAGCTGCAGCCGCCCGCCGGCGATGAGGTCGGCGGAGCCCGCGTCCTCCGCCATGTACAGCGGATTCTCGTAGCGCATGTCGATCACGGCCGTGCCGATCTCGATCTTGCTGGTCCTGGCGCCGACAGCGGCCAGCAGCGGAAAGGGGGAGGCGAGCTGCCGCGCAAAATGGTGCACGCGAAAATAGGCGCCGTCGGCGCCGAGTTCTTCGGCCGCAACCGCAAGCTCGATCGATTGCAGCAGCGTGTCCGCGGCCGAGCGGGTCTGCGATTGCGGCGAGGGCGTCCAATGCCCGAAGGAGAGGAATCCGATCTTTTTCATGAAGGCAACATATGGACGACGGGCGGAGTTTGCGACACCTCGGCCGTAGGAAAGACGGCAAACGTGAAAAGGCGTGTGCTCGTATGTGATGCCGCCCGGGGGAAGCACACTAAGCGGACAAAGCAGCAAGCACGCCATGCTTTGCACCGCTCAGACTGAGCGATTTAGCTAATTCACGAGCGAGGCTAACTCCTAAGCCGGCCGCGGTCTCGGCAAGTGATCTTGCCGATCTGGGCGCCGTTCCACCAGGCTTGTTTTACCACATCATCAGCGAGGAGTGGGTTGGTTTCCTTGACCAAGCGCGTACCCGTTAGGGCCCGGCTTCTCTTCAATTCATATGTCCGCTTCTAGCCCACCGCTGACTTGCCGCGCGCAGCCGGCCGCGGACCGCTGTTGCCCGTAGTTGACATCAAGTAGTTTCTGGAGAGCTTCGTAAAAACGCAAGCCGCCAACTCGCGCCAGCCATTCCGTCTTAGCAGAAGGGGCCAGCCCGTATGGCTGGCCCCTTGAGGATATTATGTAAGCCGTCAGTAACGAGAAGCCGACGCGGCGCCCCAATTGAACCGGTAGTTCAGGCCGGCCTTGATGGTGTGCTCGTCATTGCGGAAGCCGACGGCGGTAACAACACCGCCGGCGCTGGTGAAGAGAGCGTTCCGCGTGCCGAAGTCGTAGTACTGGTATTCGACCTTGCCCGACCAGTTCTGGGCGAACATGTATTCGAGACCACCGCCCACGGTGTAGCCGTCGCGACCACCGCCGTTGTTGGTGAAGGTGCCGCCGCCGAAACCGTTCGTAAGGCGGGAGTCAGCCCAGGCGTAACCGCCTTTGACGTACAGCAGCGCCGGACCCCAGGTGTAGCCGAGGCGACCGGTGACCGAACCGAGCCCACGGTTGACGAAGGGATTGTTGTTGGTGTCGAGGAAGCTGTAGTTCGCTTCAATGCCCAGCACCCAGTTCGGCGAGAACTGATGGTCGTAACCGACCTGCGCGCCGCCCATGAACACACCATCGTTGCTGCTGGTGCCGGTGAAGCCGGGGGCCAGAATGTTGTTGCTGCCGCCGAATGCGCCGCCGACGTGACCGCCGATGTAAAAGCCGGTCCAGTTGTAAATCGGCGAGGCGGCCATCGGTGGGGCTTTGGTGTAAGGACGCGCGGCCATATCAGCCGCCGATGCTGTACCCGCTAAGGCGGCGAAAGCGACAGTAGCGAGAAGGAACTTTTTCATTTCGAGTCTCTCAGGTTTAAAGAATGTGTGCCAAACGCTAACTCAACTCACCGAATTTGCTGTAGCGCGCGAGACACACGTCGCCGATCTACGTGTGGAACGCTCTGGTCATTTGTTAATTGAGGAACCGTGTCGACCCGGAACCGGGCGTCTGAGCGACGAGTTCCGCGGTTCCGCCATCGCGAAGGATTTATCATTGTGCATTCCAAAGCTCTGGCATGATTCAGAACTTTTGCCGCTCATACTGGAAGCTCATCGACCCGGGATGTCGCATCTTGTCCGCTAGCTGACCTGCCGCACGCAGCCGGTGGAGGACCGCCGGTGACCATTGCGGACTTCCGAATGCCGGCCGATGATGTCGCATGACAGGCCGTCCACCAGCGCTGATAGTCTTTGGTGGCCTTCCCGGCACGGGCAAGACAACAGTTTTCCGGGAGCTGACCAGACGTCTCGCGGCCACGTACCTTCGTATCGATGCCGTTGAGCAGACGCTACGGACCGCAGGTCATAGGGTCGGCGCGATGGGCTATGTGGTAGCCACCGCACTCGCGGCTGAAAAACTCGAGCTTGGTCGTGTCGTTGTCGTAGACTGCGTAAATCCAGTCCTGGCAAGCCGCGTCGGATGGCGACAGGTCGCCGCTCAGAAGTCGACATGCGTCGTTGAGATTGAAGTGGTTTGCAGCGACCTGATCTTGCATCGACAACGAGTGGAAACACGCACCTCAGACATCAGCGGTCTCAAGCAGCGAACGTGGGCTGAGGTAGTGAACCGAGACTATGAACCGTGGGATCGAGAACACCTGGTGCTCGATACGGCCGTTAGCTCGCTCGATCACCTGCTCGAACAGGCGGAGACGTATGTTCGCGCCCAGACTGGTTAGCCTCCTCTTGGCCCACCGCTGACCTGCCGCGAGCAGACGGTGCAGGTCCGCTTGTGACCCATACCGGAAGTAGCCCGTTAGCCATCATCCAACGCGAGCTTGCAGCAAATCCGGAAGATCACTCATTCGATGGAAAAGTTCTTCGCAGATTGCTCCCAATTGCAGTCCAGTTCCCGGATCGCCTCCGGTAAAACCTAAGACCCTCATCCCTGCGGCCTTTGCTGCTTGAACCCCGGACACCGAGTCCTCAACCACGATGCAGCGCGAAGGGTGAACGCCCAGCGTTTGGCCCGCGTGCAGGAA
Source organism: Bradyrhizobium sp. 76 (assembly GCF_023073025.1). Classification (NCBI taxonomy): domain Bacteria; kingdom Pseudomonadati; phylum Pseudomonadota; class Alphaproteobacteria; order Hyphomicrobiales; family Nitrobacteraceae; genus Bradyrhizobium; species Bradyrhizobium sp. 76. Next base: position 204,554 of record NZ_JADPIS010000131.1, on the reverse strand, counting down.
CAGGCCTGGATCTGGCTTCCACGAACCGACGTCGTATCCGCTGAATATGCGTCCCTCGAAGCGGCCCAGCAGTTTCGTCAATCCGAGTGTGTGCGTGAGTTTCGACATCGGCCCGTTTGACGCCACACAAACGGAACGGCAATTTCGGCTAATGCTGCATGGACTCCTTCGATCGGCTTCAGTTCGGCATCAAACGCCAATGCGGTTGATCGTCTGACGTCGTCAATGAAGGTTTCACGAACGTCTCGGCCCAGCCGGCGCTCAATTGCTCGTACGCCATCGTTAGCCCTCGGAAAGACCGGATAGCCTCTTGCACGCCAATCGCGGCGCCTTCCTCAGATGCTGCTTTGGCCAAGACGGTCAGCGCAATGATCTCGCTATCGACCAAAACGCCATCCGAGTCGAAGATAATTAGCTCTGTCACGCCAAGGTCCAAGTGGGAACAATCTTGCGATGTAACACATAAGGCATTCGGTTTAGTAGAGCGATATTCGATGCTGCGCGCAATCGTCGTTTTGCGACACTCCGCGGCAGAACTCGGTGTGCTGCGCCTCAGCGTTCGCCCGTGGCAGGCCATCTGGTATTCTCTGCCGCGTGAAGCACATTCGCATCGATCCAAGGGATTAGCGCATGAAGGAAGCCATTATCCGCCGTGCGGCAGAACACGATCTGCCGGAGATGCTGAACCTTTACCGGCATCTTCATCCGCACGAAGCCCAACTGGAGCCAGCTACTGCTGAACGTGTCTGGTCTAATTTACTTACATCGAACTTCATGACCGTGATCGTTGCGCAAGCGGCTGAGCAGCTTGTATCTTCTTGCACCCTCGCAATTGTGCCTAATCTATCTCGGGGCGGTAGATCCTATGGGGTGATTGAGAATGTAGTCACTCACGCCGATCATCGTAAACTAGGTCTCGGACGACGAGTTCTTGCTCATGCGCTGGATGTCGCATCGCAGGCCGATTGCTACAAAGTCCACTTGGCGACGGGTTCGAAGCGTGAAGCCACCCTACGCTTTTACGAGGAAGTGGGGTTCGAACGAGGAGGCAAGACCTACTTCGAAGTACGGAGAGAGGTGGCGCTCTCCGGCAGGCATGTCGGGAATTGGCCCTCAGCGGACCAATCGGGAGCATAGGCGCCAAGGCCGCTTTTGACCCATAGCAGACGTCAGCTGTTTGGTCGGCCGCCTTTCCGCGCAAACAATATCAGTAGCGGATATGCCGCTCCGAGAATGAAGATTGCGTCGAATAAGTAGACCGTTAATCCGGGCCCGAACGACCCTCGGGCTCCGAACGTAAACTCTCGCGCGTCAGAGAACAGCATCGGCAGGTTGAGAATGGTCGAGATGATGCGACCGACCCAACCACCTCCGCAGGTGAAGCTTTGCTGTTCCTGGGGCAGACTGCACCCGATGGATTTCAGTATAGGGTAAGCGACAAGCTCCAAGGGGGCTACAACGACTGCAATCCCCACGATGCAAAGGCAAAGCAGGCTTACACCTCGAAAAACCTTGAGTAGTATCGACCCCGCCATTCACCAACAGTACCAAAATTGACCGCGATTGCGACTGTCCTTGGTGGCTCATCGAACAGGATCGAGGTGCTGGTAAACGGACCCTTGCGGCAGATGAGCTTCTGCTTGTGGCCCTCGCGGACCAATCGGGAGCATAGGTGCCCAAGCTGCTTCTGACCCTAAGCGGTCGTTTTGATTTAGATCAACAGGGCCAACTTGGTATCTTCTCTCTTGGTGCCTGATGAGAGCGCCAGAGCACAAGAGATTAAACCTTACGCCTGCGGTTCGTCGCGCGATGATCGCGACCAATGACCAGAAAGTGTTTCGCACTTATGGGCCGAACGGCAGCGCTTGGAAGAGCGAGCGCAATGGCGTCTCGCCGCGCGTGCTCTGGAAACTCCTTGCGAACGAACTGGTCGAGGACGAGCTACAGACGGCCGTCGCGACGGCTGAATCCACAACCGTCCGCATGCGCCTGAGTGAGGTTGGGCTGATCATTTTGAAAGCGAGCTTAGACCGGAAAGCATGAGGCGATTACTCCCAAAAAAAGCCGATAATGCTCGTCGACACGTGAGAGTGTCTTTTCAGCTGACCTACGCGCGTAGCAATTCAAGTATGTTGGTTGTGGCCCTTAGCTGACTTGCGCGCGCCGCCGGTCGAAGGCCGGTTGTGACCCGTAGCTGACTCCAGCCCAGCGAGTCTCTCCCTGGGATGGCACGAACTGCATAGACGCCCGGTCGTAGGAGGCGCATCATACCACCCGGTAAGCGTGTATCGGGGGACACCATGATCAGCTTGACCCGTTTGTTTGACCTCGGCGTGATCGCATTGGGCGCTTTCAACGTCGTGCTGGTGGCATTGCTTATCTTTTCATCGTGACGCTCCACCGCTGTCGCGGACCGCCGTGCGTATGCGGCGGGGTGTGCGCCTCAATTTCGCCGCCCGACTCGGGCTGAGGTTGTATTCGTTGCCGGCGTCTCGTCGGCGGCGGTTTTCGATCCCGAACCGGCGCGCGACGAAGCGGAGCCAGAGGCCCGGAGAGACCCCATCGAACCGGGCTTTTGCGCTGTCCAGCCGGGCGGCTCATCGCCGGGCAAGTCCGCCGCGCTGCTCTAAGCGCGAGCCAAAGCAAGGGGCCGCTGTGTGGCGCTAATCTGTTTGCATGCAGAAACCGTCGAGATCGCATCCAAATGCCCTTATAGACGATCCGCTATTTACCCAGTGCCAGGTTACGCGGGAGGAAAGTCGCAGATTGCTCGACCATGCCCGCGCGCTTCGCACCTCTTTGAAAGAAGAACGTGCACTTCTGCGGTTTGCACGGGCCGGAGCGGCAATGAGCCGGGCGGAGTCAATTGCTAAAGCGAGCAGATCAGCTCCCCTGAATGGAGAACTTCGCCGGTCCTTCTGCGCTGAAGCTTGAGCAAAGGGCCGATGGTTTGGCAGGCCCGCTTATGGCCCGTAGCTGACTCACAAAGCCGGACTGGCCATGTCCGGTTTCGCGGACAGAGCGGACACCGGCTACCCCGCGAGCTAGCGCGTTACGACTACGCTCCCCAGCGCATCCGGGCGCGCACCGAGTCTGCTGTGTTGAATGGATTCAAGTCTGAGGACGATTGCTTCGAGCCTGCGCGCGAGGTGGTGTGAAGCTCGAGGATATCGATACGGAGTAGCGGTTGGGGCTCGCCCTGTCACGCGTGCCGCGACAATAGCATCGTGCGCCTGTTTTGCCCGACGAGCCAATATTTCGCCAAAACCTAATTTTAGTTTTTCGCTATCTTGCCCGGCGGATTCAACGGATTCGCAAAGCACCTAAGTCATTGATCCCGCTCATGCCGGCTACTGTGCATGGGGTTGTTTTCGAGGTTTTTGTTTTGAGAGCACGACAGTGCGAGGATGAACCGGACCTGGCCCGGCTCGCCCGCTACTTCATCACCCGCAGATTCTTGGTCGTGAACCGCTGGGTCTTGCCGTCTGGACGAACCGGTCGCCGCGTGCCGGCGGCCTTGCCGGTGCGGGGCGGCTGGTGCGCGGGGACCAGCTGGTCGGGGCGCGAGCCGATCAGGTCGGCGCGGCCCATCTCTTTCAGGGCTTCACGCAGCACCGGCCAGTTGTCGGGATCGTGGTAGCGCAGGAAGGCCTTGTGCAGGCGGCGCTGCCGCAGGCCCTTGATGGCCTCGACCTTGTCGCTGCCGCCGCGCCGCACGCCGCGCAGCGGGTTGACGCCGGTGTGGTACATCGCCGTCGCGGTCGCCATCGGCGAGGGCAGGAAGGTCTGCACTTGATCCGCGCGGTAGCGGTTCTTCTTCAGCCACAGCGCGAGGTTCATCATGTCCTCGTCGGTCGTGCCCGGATGCGCCGCGATGAAATACGGGATCAGATAATATTTCTTGCCGGCCTGTTCGGCCGCGGCATCGAACATGCGCTTGAACTGGTTATAGGCGCCGATGCCGGGCTTCATCATCTTGTCGAGCGGCCCGCGCTCGGTATGTTCGGGCGCGATCTTCAGATAGCCGCCGACGTGATGGGTGACGAGCTCCTTGATGTATTCGGGGCTTTCGACCGCGAGGTCGTAGCGCACGCCGGAGGCCACCATTACCTTCTTGATGCCCTTGGTCTCGCGCACCTTGCGATAGAGCCGGATCAGATCGTCATGCGAGGTGTTGAGGTTCGGGCAGATCTCCGGGAAGACGCAGGACGGCCGCCGGCACGCCGCCTCGACCTTCGGGTCCTTGCAGGCCATCCGGTACATGTTGGCGGTGGGACCGCCGATGTCGGAGATCACGCCGGTGAAGCCGGGCGTCTTGTCGCGGATCTTCTCGATCTCGCGCAGGATCGAGCCCTCGGAGCGGTTCTGAATGATGCGGCCCTCGTGCTCGGTGATCGAGCAGAAGGTGCAGCCGCCGAAACAGCCGCGCATGATCGTCACCGAGAATTTGATCATGTCCCAGGCGGGGATTTTGGCTTCGCCATAGGACGGATGCGGGGCGCGCGCGTAGGGAAGATCGTAGACTGCATCCATCTCCTCGCTGGTCAGCGGGATCGGCGGCGGGTTGAGCCAGAGATCGCGATCGCCGTGACGCTGCACCAGCGGCCGCGCGTTGCCGGGATTGCTCTCCCGGTGCAGCACGCGTGACGCGCGGGCATAGGCCTCCTTGTCCTGCTCGACCTGCTCCAGCGCCGGCAGCCGGATCACGGTCAGGCCTTTGGTGCGCGAAGCGCCCTCGTCGGCGGAGTCGATATCGTCGGCGTGCAGCTCGACGTAGTCCTCAGGCACGCGGCGGAACAGCGCGACGCCCCTGATGTCGTCGAGCTCGCGCGGCGCCTCGCCGGCGGCAAGACGGTTCGCCACTTCGACGACGGCGCGCTCGGCATTGCCGTAGAGCAGCAGGTCCGCCTTGGCGTCGGCCAGCACCGAACGGCGCACCTTGTCGGACCAGTAATCGTAATGCGCGATCCGGCGCAGCGAGGCCTCGATGCCGCCGAGCACGACCGGGACACCCTTGAACGCCTCGCGGCAACGCTGCGCGTAGACCACGGTGCAGCGGTCCGGCCGCTTGCCGCCTTCGCCGCCCGCAGTATAGGCATCGTCATGGCGCAGGCGGCGGTCCGCGGTGTAGCGGTTCACCATCGAATCCATGTTGCCGCCGGTGACGCCGAAGAAGACTTTTGGCTTGCCCAATGCCTTGAACGGCTCGGCCGAATGCCAGTCCGGCTGCGAGATGATGCCGACGCGAAAACCCTGCGCCTCCAGCAGGCGGCCGATGATGGCCATGCCGAAGCTGGGATGGTCGACATAGGCATCGCCCGTCACCAGCACGATGTCGCAGGCGTCCCAGCCGAGCGCATCCATCTCGGCGCGGCTCATCGGGAGGAATGGCGCCGGCTCGTGCGGGCGTGCCTGCGCCATCAGGGGCTTTTCGGCGGCGATGATTTGGATGTCCATGGCGCCTACGCATAAGACTCCGGGACGGCGAATACAACCGATGGGCACGTGAAAGATGCGGTTCCGTGGGCGGCGGCCCGGGCGTGCGAACCCGTTAACCGTTCGCGAGCGCCGCCATCAGCTGTGTGACGCCGTCCACATACCGCCCAGCCTGCACCGCGTCATGCTCTGCCTCGTTTCAAGGGAGAGATCGATGTTTGTGGTCGACATGCTGCTGATCCTGGCGATGATGTTTTTCCTGTTCCTGCCGATCACCGATCGCAGGACAGTGCGGATGAGACTCTGCATGCTGTGCGCGCTGCTGGCGCTGTTCTCGGTCTCCGTCACCCGTACCCAGATCGCACCGGTGCAACTCGCGGGCGTAGGCTCGACCCATTAAGCGCGCCAGCGGATCCATGTTTCGGATCACGCGCAGGAACCAACTGCCCTCGCGAACATTCTGATGCAGGGTTTGCGCCGGCCCGGCTGGCGCGCGCTCGCGCCCGGGGTTTAGTATCGCCTCGATGTTCGCCTCTGGCGGATGGGGGAGCCGTGAGTACAGTCATAGAGAACTTGCTGCTTCGAAAGCAGAAGCTGGTTGAGCAGCTCGAGAAGGCGCCCACGGTCGAGGACCGCGACAAAATCGAACACCAGCTCGAACAGATCAACACCGCGCTGGATTTTCTGGACAGGCCCGGCACGAAAAATGCGCGGTAGCAGCGCTCAATCCACCTGCAGCGCTTTGGCGTAGACCACGCCCGAATTGGTGACGTGCGTGGTCATCAGCGTCGCGAAGGCGGCGAACTCGCCGCGGGCGAACAGATCGAGCAGCTTGCGATGCTCGTCGAAGGACGTGCGTGTGCGCACGTCGATCGGCGAAGTCAAATTGGTGCGCAGTGCTGCGACGCGGCTGGATGCGAGCTGATAGGATTCGGCGAGATAGCGGTTGCCGCAATGGGCGAACAGCGCCTCGTGAAAAGCGGCATCGGCGCGCCCGTAGGCGATATTGTCCCTGGCTGCGATCGCCGGCTCCATCGCCGCGATCGCATCGCTCATCGTCGCGATCGCACCGGCGCGATCATGGTGGAAGGCTAGCTCGGCTGCCTTGGGCTCCAGCGCGATTCGGAACGTGCAGAGCGCGGTGATGTCTTCGGCGCTTGGCGTAAAGACAAAACTGCCGACCTGCGGGCGGATCACCATGAGGCCCTGCGCCTGCAACTGACCCATCGCCTCGCGCACCGGGGTGCGGCTGACGCCGAAGGAGTTTGCCACCATCTCCTCCGAGATGGCTGCACCCAGCGCGAACTCGCCGTCGATGATGGCCTGGCGCAGCCGCTGCACGACCCGTTGCGACAGCGATTTCGGTGCATCGAGCTTCAGCGATCGCATCGGATCTCTCAGATCACCTTGCCGGGGTTGAGCAGATGATCGGGATCGAGTGCGGCCTTCAGCGTCCGCATCAGCGCGATCTCGACCTCACTGCGGGCATGACCCAGCCACTTCTTCTTCAGCGTGCCGATGCCGTGCTCGGCGGAGACGCTGCCGCCCATCTCACGCACGAGACCGTAGATGATCGCGTCCATCGCTTCCTTCGGCTGCTGCTCGACGGCAAGGCCAGTCACCCAGGAGACGAGATGCAGATTGCCGTCGCCGATATGGCCGTAATAGACGCTCTCGCATCCCTCGATGCCCTTTGCGAGCGCCGCCTTGCAGCGCGTCGCGAACTCGTCCATCCGCGCCACGGCGAGGCCGATGTCGTAGGAGATGTGCGGCCCCAGCACCTGGCCGAACTCGGCACAGATGTCGCGCACGCGCCAGAAGCTTTGCGTCTGCGTCAGCGATTGCGCCACGGCAGCGTCGGCGAGCAACCCGCGCTCCATCAGCTCTTCGAGCCAGCTTTGGAAGCGCGGCGCGTCGAGGCTCTCGTCGGTACCCTGCGCTTCGACCAGCACGTAGAGGCCGTGGCCTGCCGCGACCGGCGGCTTGACGCCGGCGCGATTGGTGATCACGTCCCAGTAATCCGGCCACATAACCTCGAACGCCGACAGCAGCGGGCCGAGCCCGCTTCGCGCGGCGCCGAGCAGCGCGATCACCGCGGCATAGTCCTCGAGCGCGCAGAGCGCGGCCATGGTCGAGCGCGGTTTCGGAAACAGCCGCAGCACCACGCGGGTGATGATGCCGAGCGTGCCTTCCGATCCGATGAACAGATGCTTCAGATCATAGCCGGCATTGTTCTTCATCAGCTTGTTGAGGCTGGTGATGATGGTGCCGTCGGGCAGCACGACTTCGAGCCCGAGCACCAGCTCGCGCGTCATGCCGTAGCGGATCACGCGGTTGCCGCCGGCATTGGTCGAGAGGTTGCCGCCGATCGCGCAGGAGCCGCGCGAGCCGAGATCGAGCGGAAAGAAGAAGCCGGCCTCGTCGGCCGCCATCTGGATCGTCTGAAGCGGCGCACCTGCTTTCACCGTCATCGTCATCGAAGCGTGATCGATCTCCTCAATGCCGCTCATGCGCTCCAGCGAGATCGCGACCCAGCCTGCTTCAGGCGATGCGCCGCGGCACAGCCCGGTCAATCCGCCCTGCGGCACGAACGGCAGATGTGCCTGCCGGCAAGTCGCGATCGCATCCGCCACGCCTTGCGCGTCGACCGGGCGGATCACCGCCATCGGCGTTTGCGGCAGGCTCGCGCTCCAGTCGTTGCAATTGCGCGCGGGCACGTCGGTGCCGACAAGCACAGCAGCCGCGCCGAGCCTGTCGCGCAGGGTGCCGAGCAGTTGGTCGGGCCGCTCGATGGGGGTCACCATGTTCATGCGAGACCTCCTCGGAATCTGGCTGCGTGTTATGTCCGCCATGATGGCGGAAAGGGTTTGCTCGCTTGTTGTATGTAAGGTACAAGGCGGAAAGTAAAGCAAAAACAGGGCTAGTGATGACCGAGGCAATTCGCGGGTTCTGGGTGGCGTCGGCGACGCCGCTGGCGACGGACGGCAGCGTGGACTCCGCAAAGCTCGCCGCCCATGCCAAGCAACTCTTCGGCAAGGGCGTCGACGGTGTCGTGCTGTTCGGCACCACCGGCGAGGGCACCTCGTTCAATGTCGCCGAACGGGTCGCGACCATCGAAGCCGTGCTCAAGGCCGGCGTTGCGCCGGACCGCATCGGAATCGGCGGGGGCTTCCCCGCGATCAGCGACAGCATCGCATTGACGCGTGCCGTGCTCGGACTCGGCCTGCGTCACGTGCTGTATCTGCCGCCTTACTTCGATCGCAGCGTCACCCCTGAAGGCGTCGAGGATGCCTTTGCGGCAATTCTTGACGGCGTCGCCGACGATCGCCTGCGTGCCTACCTCTATCATATCCCGCAGATCTCGGGTGTCGCGATCCCGACCGGCGTCGCCGCGAATTTGCGCAAGCGCTACGGCAAGGTCGTTGCAGGCCTGAAAGACTCCAGCGGCGACTTCAAGCAGTTCCAGGCGTTCCGTGCCGCCGCTCCCGAGCTCGCCATCACCGTCGGCAACGAGGTTGACATCGCCCGCGCGATCGCCGCCGGCGGTGCCGGCACCATCTGCGGCATGGCCAACATCGCGCCGGAGCTGGTCAAGGCGATGATCGACGGCAAGGATGTCGAAGCACGCATGCAGGCTGCCGTGGACATCGTGGTGAAATCGCCATCCTTCCTCACGGCGTTGAAAGCCATCCTTGCGGCACAGACGGGCGATGCGAGCTGGCTGCGCGTGCGGCCGCCGCTCCGGGCCTTGTCCGACGGCACCGCGCTCAAGCGGAAGCTCGACGAGCTGACGGCTCCCGCGATCGCGTGAGATCGCGCAGAACCACGACAGGTTGCCGCGAATTCGCGCGCTGCGTGTCGCGCCCGGTGTGAAATCAATCGACGATTGCCGAATAGCGGGATCGAAATCTAGAACCATTCAACACTAGAGCGATTCAAGGCCGCCTACGGTTCTCTTCGCGTACCACGACTGTTAGACGCGCCAGCTTCTGCGTCTGACCTGGAAGTGAATCGAAAGTGCGTGTCTATCTGGACGGCCAGCGCGTCAGCGGCCGTCGAACGCCTGCCGGCGACAGCCGCGCGGCTCTTCTCATCGGAGCGGCCGTGCTGCTCGCCGAATTTCTCGCCAGCACGACGAGCGCGCAGGCCCAATCGGCGCTGCCGCCGGTGACGGTGGAAGCGCCGGCGCCGCGGCCGAAAACGGCACGCGCATCGGAAACATCTCAACGCCGGACGCAAGCGGCCGCACGTCAGCGCAGCCGCAATGCCACCACCCCCGCGGCTCCGACGCCATCGGAACGCGCCGCGGCTGATGCCGCCGCGCAACAAGCCGCAAAGCTCGGTTACCGCGCGATGCCGAGCGCGACGACGCTGCGCAGCGGGGCCTCTCCGCTCGACACCTCGCAATCCGTTAACGTCGTGCCCGCGCAGGTGTTGAAGGACCAACTGCCACGCAATATCGACGACGCGCTGGTCAACATCAGCGGGATCACCCAGACCAACACGCTCGCCGGCACCCAGGATGCCGTGATCCGCCGTGGCTTCGGCGACAACCGCGACGGCTCGATCATGCGCAACGGCATGCCGCTGGTGCAGGGGCGCAGCCTGAACGCCGCGGTCGAAAGCGTTGAGGTGCTGAAGGGGCCGGCTTCGCTGCTCTACGGCATCATGGATCCCGGCGGCATCGTCAACACCATCAGCAAGCGTCCGGAGCTCTACCAGCACGGTTCGGTCACGCTGCTCGGCTCGACATTCGCGAACAATCGCAACGGCGCCGACGGCACGCTCGACATCACCGGTCCGATCGGCGACCAAGGCCTTGCCTATCGGTTCGTCGGTTACGGCGTCAGCGAGGACTATTGGCGCAATTTCGGCCGCCACAGGGAAATGCTGGTGAACCCGTCGCTGGCCTGGTACGGCGACACCACGACGGTCCAGCTCACCTATGAGCACCGCGAATTCATCTACCCATTCGACCGCGGCACTGCCTTCGTCAAGGGCGCTCCGCTGGCGATCCCGAAGACGCGCCGGCTCGACGAGCCCTTCAACAACATGTGGGGCATCTCCGACCTGGTGCAGGCCTCGGTCGAGCAGAAGCTCGACGACAATTGGAAGGTCACCGCAGCCTACAGCTACAACACCGAGACGTTCAGTGCCAACCAACTTCGCATCACCGGCGTCAACGCGACGACTGGCGTCGAGACCCGCAGCAACGACGGCACGCGTAACTCGCTGAGCAACGCCAGCTACGGCACCTCCTATCTGCAGGGTGACGTCTGGGTCGGCGGCTTCCGAAACGAGATCTTGTTCGGAGGCGAGGCGCTCTATCGCACGATCGACCGCCACGATTTGATTCGGCAGGCGACGGCGAGCTTCAATTTCTACAACCCGATCTACGGGCTGGTCGTGCCGGGCACGACCGTTTCGCCAGTGGACAGCGAGCAGACGGACAAACTCGGCACCCGCGGCTTCTTCGCCCAGGACACCTTCCGTCTGACCAACTGGCTGTCCGTGGTCGGAGGCGTGCGCTGGATGGAATACGAGCAGTTCGCGGGAAAAGGCCGGCCGAACTTCATCACAAACACCAATTTGGCGGGTGACAAGGTGCTGCCGCTAGGCGGCGTCATCTTCAAGCTGAACGATCAGCTCTCCTATTACGTGAGCTATACGCAGTCGCTGAAGCCGACATCGGTCATCGCGGCGTTCACCACCGGCTTTGTCGTCGACTCCACCATCGCGCCTGAAGAAGGAACGCAATGGGAGACCGGTCTGAAGTTTGATATCAACAAGCGGCTGTCGGGCACCCTGGCCGTCTACGACATCCAGAAGAAGAATGTGCTGGTGCTGGATGACATCGGCGGAGGCAAGTCGGCGGCGCGTGCCTCCGGCGCGGCCAGGTCGCGCGGCGTCGAATTGGACGTGACCGGCAAACTAGCCGATCAATGGAGCCTGATCGGAAGTTATGGGTATACCGATGCCCGGCTGATCAATGATCCCGCTGTCGGTAACGCCAAGCTCCTGAACGCCGCCATGAACACGGCTTCGCTCTATCTCGTCTACGATTTCGGCGATGCGCTGCCCGGACGTCTGCGGCTTGGCGGTGGCGCGCACTACGTCGGCGACCGGCCGGGCGACGCCGCCAACACGTTCTTCATGCCGGCCAATACCGTCGCGGACATCTTTGCGACCTACGACACCAAGGTCGACAATCTGCCGGTGACCTATCAATTCAACGTCAAGAACCTGTTCGACAAGCTCTACTATACGTCCACCACCGGAAACGCTTTAAACGTCGCGATCGGCGACGCGCGCAGGGTATCCCTATCGGCGACGGTGAAGTTCTAGCGATGACAGTGTGGCGCGAGGAAGCCGATTTCCCGGTCGTGCAGACCAGAAGGACCGGCGCCGATGCGTGAGTGCTGGCGCGCGATCAAGGCCGCCCTCCACCAGGTCCATTCCATCGCCGGCCTCGTGCTCGCGCTGCTGCTTGCTGTGATCGCGTTGAGCGGCGCGATCATGAGTTTTGAGGATGAGATCGTCGATCATCTCAACGCCGGCATCATGCAGGTCGCGCCGCGCCAGTCACCGGCGCTGATGCCGGACGAACTGGTTGCGCGCCTGACTGCGGCGCAGGATGTCGGCAAGGTCTCCGCCGTGACGCTAGCAAGTGATCCGGCCGCCGCGGTGCATGTGCGCTTCGCCCGCGACGAACGAGGCGCGCGGCCGTCCTCGCTCTATGTCGATCCCTATGACGCGCGCGTGTTGGGCGCACCTCGCGGCGAAGAGTTTTTCGCGACCGTGCGCAAGCTGCATCGCTGGCTGTTGATTCCCGGCGACGCCAAGGGCTGGGGGCGTCAGATCACGGGCGTGGCCGCGCTCGGCTTGATCGTGATGCTCATCTCGGGCCTCGTGCTGCGCTGGCCGCGGCGTGCAGGCAGCGCGAAGATGTGGCTGAAGCCCAATCTCGGCCTCAGCGGACGCGGGCTCCATCGCTCGCTGCACGCGGTGATCGGCACTTGGGTCCTGCCGGTCTATCTGGTGATGACGCTGACCGGGCTGTGGTACTCGTTCGACTGGTACAAGGACGGTGCCGTCTGGTTGCTGTCGCGCCCGCAGGCCGCCTCGGCGAAGATGCAGCCGAAGATGCCTGCAAAGGCGTCGCGTGGCGCCGGCGCCAGCGAGACGGCGCAGCCGATCGGCTTTGATCGCGCGTGGGGCGGCTTCCTGCACGAAGAGGGCAGCCGCTTCTCCCAGGCGTTGCTGACGTTGCCGGCCGGTCCGGGCACGGTGATCCGGATCCGCTCCTGGGGGAAAGACTCGACCCTCGACACCACCCGCGACGAATTCCGCGTGGATGCCGTCACCGGCCAATTCGTTTCTGCGGAACGCTACGCCGACAAGGCGTTCGGTGAGAAGATCATTGCGAATGTGCTCGACATCCACCGCGGTGCGATTCTGGGTTGGCCCGGCAAACTTGCGTTCATGATCGCGGCCGCGCTGATGCCGCTGTTCGTGGTCACCGGCATTTTGCTTTATCTGTCGCGCCGCAAGCTGGGGCGCCCTGCGCAGCCGCGGCTCGGGCGGATCGTGCCTGGCGAGTGAACGGGCGGACTGCTTCGACAGGGCTTGGTGTTGCCCGGGTGAGCCGCCGTCGTCGTATCACTTCGCCTGCATGCGCCGTTCGTCGAGGACGATGTCGTTGTTGATGGCGTAGACGAAGCAGCCGCCATCCCGGCCGTTCCGCGCGGGATCGCTGTTACATTTCGTAAGCGCGGAGGTCTGGGCGTCTTTAAGGCTGGGGTCCCCTGCCGAGATGAACAGCTTACCCCAGGGATGGATCGCGATCGCCTTGGGCTCCATGGCCTTGTCGTAGTTCTGCACGTCAGGGCGCTGTCGCGTGATCCGCCGGATGATTGGAATCTGCGACAAGTCGTACTTGCCTGCATAATGCAGCCGCGGCATGTCTCTCGACGCGAGCTCGCCTTCAGCGACGATTTCCTCGTTGACCGCCAGCAGGGCGCATGGCTTGCCGTAGCGAAGCTGACAGGATTCCAGTGCACGGTCTCCCGTCGCCGAAGCGTCGTCCTGTTCGCAGGTCCGAAGGTAGCTCGCATTGACGAGCTCCACGGCCTGTCCCTTGTTGGGTTTGCAGGCGAGATAGTCCTTGATCAGCGTGTCGCGAAGCGTTGGGTGTACGGCCGGCGTCGCTGCGGCCATGATCGAGGCCATTGCCCGCTCGAATTGCGATTTGCGTTCGGCATTGGTGAGCGCGGCCATGGCGACGCCCGGAAGCGCCAGAAACACCACCAGGAATTTTAGCACTTTCATATTGCGCCCCCCCAGACGATTCGGAACTTTAGCTCTCAAGCGCGGCATACGAAACGATTTTCAGCCGGGGACCACGGTGGGCGCGCCCGCCGGTCGGAGCCATACCCCCCGGATCGGGCTGGCCAACCGGCCGGCAATCATTCAAGAACCAGTCCCGTTCAAGTCTCCCAAGGTTGCCTGTCTCATGAAGCCTTCGATCGTCACTTCCGCCGATATCCGCCGGGCACTGCTGCTCCGCGAGGAGATCGCTCTGCTCGATCTCAGGCACGAGGCTGGTTTCGCGACGGGACATCCGCTGTTTGCTGCCAACATGGCCGCGGACCGGATCGGGATCGAAGCCGAGGTGCGGCTGCCGCGCAAGGACGTGGCGATCGTGCTCTATGATGACGGCGAGGGCCTCGTCACTGCCGGCGCCGAGCGGTTGGCCGCGCTCGGCTATACCAATGTCCGCGCGCTCGATGGTGGGCTGAAGGCCTGGCGCGACGCCGGCTATCAAATCTTCGAGGACGTCAACTCCTACTCAAAAGCCTTTGGCGAGCTGGTCGAGTCGCGCCGGCACACGCCGTCGTTCAGTGCCGACGAGGTGGCAAAACTCATCGCGGACAAGGCCAACATCACGATCCTCGACGTTCGCCGCTTCGACGAGTATGCCACCATGAACATCCCGGGCTCGGTCAGCGTGCCCGGCGCGGAGCTGGTGCTGCGGGCAGGGCAGGCGGCACCCGATGTCGACACCACCATCATCGTGAATTGCGCCGGCCGCACCCGCTCGATCATCGGCACCCAATCGCTGATCAATGCCGGCGTGCCGAACAAGGTCCGGGCGCTGCGTAACGGCACCATCGGCTGGACGCTGGCGCGGCATACGCTCGGCCACGGTGCCGACCGGCGTGGCGCGATCGGGCCGTTCGAGGGCGGCCTGGCCAATGCGCGCGACGTCGCCTATCGCGCCGGTGTCCGCCATGTCGACGCGAGCGAGATGGCTGCGCTTGTCGCGCAGACCGATCGCACGCTCTATCGCTTCGACGTGCGTGACGCCGAGGAATATGCCGCCGGCCATCTCCCGGGGTTTCGTCACTATCCCGGCGGACAGCTGGTCCAGGAAACCGATATGGCCGCACCGGTGCGCGGCGCGCGCATCGCGCTGAACGACGACAAGGGCGTCCGCGCCGACATGACGGCGTCCTGGCTCGCGCAGATGGGCTGGGAGGTCTATGTGCGGGAAGGTGGCTATGACGGCGCGCTCGAAACCGGTCCGCCGCACGTCCTGCCCAAGCCCGACCCCGCCCACCGTTACCGCCGCCCCTATGAAGGCACCGGTGTCGACGAGCGTGCGATGCAGGCCTATCTCGACTGGGAGTATGGCCTGGTAGAACAATTGCGTCTGGACGGCACGCACGGGTTTTACGTGATCTGACGAGCGCCCGCCATCTTCTCCCCGTATCCGAACCCTATTGTGCTGCGCATCCCCCGCGGTCTATGAGCTGCGGCGAAGCTGTGACCCACGGAGATTTCATGTCAGTCCCAGGCCAAAGCCCTGAGCGGAGCGCGAGGGCGCTGCTGCTTGAAGGCGTCAACGACAGCGCCGTGGACCTGTTCAGAACGGCGGGTTTCACCAATGTCGAGCGCCTGACCAAGGCACTGGACGGCGAGGATTTGCGGCGGGCGCTCAAAGGCGTGTCATTGCTCGGCATCCGCTCGCGCACCCAGATCACCGATCAGGTGCTGGAAGCGGCCGACCAGCTTCTCGCCGTCGGCTGCTTTAGCGTCGGCACCAACCAGGTCGATCTGCTGGCGGCGCGCAAGCGCGGCATTCCAGTGTTCAACGCGCCGTTCTCCAACACGCGCAGCGTCGCCGAGCTCGTGATCGGTGAGATCGTGATGCTGCTGCGGCGCATCTTCCCGCGCTCGGTGTCAGCCCATGAGGGCGGCTGGGACAAGTCGGCGACCGGCAGCCGCGAGGTGCGCGGCCGCACCCTCGGCATCATCGGCTACGGCAATATCGGCTCGCAGCTCTCGACGCTGGCCGAGGCGATCGGCATGCGCGTGATCTATTTCGACCGCACCGACAAGCTCCGCCACGGTAACACCGAGCCGGTCGAGAAGCTGGAAGAGCTGCTGGCGCAGAGCGACGTCGTCAGCCTGCATGTGCCGGAAACGCCGGAGACATCAGGGATGATCGGCGAGAAGGAGCTGCGGGCGATGAAGCCCGGCTCCCTCCTGATCAACAACAGCCGCGGCACCGTCGTCGATCTCGATGCGCTGGCGGGAGCTCTGCGCGACGGTCACCTCGCGGGCGCCGCCATCGACGTGTTTCCGGTCGAGCCGTCCTCGAACTCCGATCGCTTCAAGAGCCCGGTGCAGGGCCTCGGCAATGTCATCCTCACCCCGCATATCGGCGGTTCGACTGAGGAGGCGCAGGAGCGCATCGGCGGCGAGGTCGCGCGCAAGCTGGTCGACTTCTTCATCACCGGCTCGACCACGGGGGCGGTGAATTTTCCGGAGGTGCAGCTGCATCTGCGCCCCTCCGGCGCGCGCTTCAGCCACGTCCATCGCAACGTGCCCGGCATGCTGCGCCGGCTCAACGAAGTGTTCCTGCAGCGCGACATCAATATCGCCGCGCAATATCTGGAGACCTCCGGCGACCTCGGTTACGTCGTGCTCGACGCCGACCTCGGCGGCCAAGATTCAGGCGCGCTGCTGCAGCAGATCCGCAGCCTCGAGGGCACCGTCGGCGCGCGGCTGGTGTTTGAGCACTAGCGTCATTGACGGCCGGTCGGAAGGCGCCTTGAATACGGCCTGCTGGCGGAACGAACGAGAAAAGAAAGTGCAGGGGGAAACGATGGCGCAAGGGCGTGCGAAGCTGTGTGTATTGCTCGTGGGCGCAGTGACTGCACTGGGCGCGAACTCCGCTGCTGCGGTGACGCTGGCCGAGGATGCGGACGCCGTCTGCAAGGGCCTGGTCGGCGGCACTGACGCCGTGAAGATCGATTCGGCGACGTTGCTGGCGCCGTCGCAACTGGCCGTCGCCGAACGCGGCCCGACGCCGTCGGGGCGCGTCACGCCCGCCAATCCCGGCTTCTGCAAGGTGCTCGGCCATATCGATCCCACCGATCCCAAGGCGCCGCCGATCAGATTTCAGGTCAATTTGCCCGTCGAATGGAACGGCCGCTCGCTGCAATATGGCGGGGGCGGATTCAACGGCGTGCTGATCACGGGCCTGACGCTGCCGCCGGCCTATCCCTTCGACAAGCCGTCGCCGCTCGCGCGCGGCTTCGTCACCTACGGCACCGATTCCGGTCACGAGTCCAAGCCGGGCGAACCGCCGCAGCTGTTCGCGCTCAACGACGAAGCCTTCGAGAATTTCGCCCATCGCGCCTACAAGAAGGTGCGCGATGCGGCCGTCGCGCTGATGCAGCGCGCTTACGGCAAGAGACCTGAGAAAATGTACTTCATGGGGTCGTCCGAAGGCGGTCGCGAAGGCCTGACCATGGCGCAGCGCTATCCTGATGATTTCGACGGTATCTTTGCCCGCGTGCCCGTCATCAACTGGGTCGGCTTGCAGCATGCCGGCACCCGCTCGGGGCTCGTGACCATGGGTGACGGCTGGATCAATCCGGCGCAGGTGAAGCTCGTCGGCGATGCCGTGCGGGCCGCTTGCGACAAGGCCGATGGCTCCGACGACGCGCTGGTGCAAGATCCCGTGTCCTGCAAGGCGGCGTTCAAGGTCGAGACGCTGCGTTGCGCGAGCGGCAAGACGGGCGATCAGTGCCTCACCGACGCGCAGATCAAGGCGATCGACACCCTCCATTCGACCTACAAATTCCCGTTCCCGCTCGCCAACGGTCTCGATGATTATCCGGGCTGGGGCGTGTCGGGCGAGGACACGCCGGCGGTTGGCCCGACCGGCGGCTGGGTCGCATGGTGGCTCGGCACGGCGTCTCCTGCGCAGCCGCCTGCGCCCAATAACGGCATCGCCTGGATCTACGGTGCCGGCGGCATCCAATATGTGTTCGCGCGCGATCCCAAGCTCGACGTGACGACCTATAAGCCCGAAGAGCACAAGGGGCGGCTGCTCGAGGTCTCCAGCCTGATGGATTCCACCGACCCCGACCTCAGCCGCTTCCGCGCTCGCGGCGGCCGGCTGATCATGCTCGAACATATGGCGGACTACGCGCAGAGCCCCTATGCCGGCATCCGCTATTTCGAGAGCGTCGAACGCAAGCTCGGCAAGGCCGAGACGGCCGAATTCGCGCGGCTCTACACCGCGCCCGGGGTCGACCATGTCGGCTCCGGCGCGCCGGCCAATGTCGACATGCTGAGCGCGCTGGTCGACTGGGTCGAAAAGGGCAAGGCGCCCGGCGATTTGGAAGTCGCCGAGCAGAAGGTCGAAGCGCCGTCCTTTGCGACGCTTCGCGCGCTGCCGCTGTGCCGCTGGCCGGCCTGGCCGCACTACAAGAGCGGTCCGGTGACGGAGGCAGCGAGCTTCACCTGCGCGCCGTAGCCGGCGCGCCACTTCGGAGCGTCACCCGGCGGCCATTGCCTGCGCGCCGCCGAGCAGCTGCGCGTTGAGCCGGCCGCCGGAGAACAGCATGTCGTCAAGGGCTTCGTCGATATCGGCGGGAGATCACGGTGTTGCCGCCGTCCCGTGCGATGCTTCCTTGCGCCAGCCGCCGCATCAGCTCCTTGATGAAGGCGCAACTGGTGCCCTCGCTGCGTCGGGCAGCCTCCGCGATCACCGCCCCCTCGAGCGGCAGTCCCCTGCCGTAGAGCCGGACCAGCTTGCCGCGGCCGGTCTCGTCGGGCAGCGGCACTTCGATGGCTTGATCGATGCGGCCGGGGCGACCCGCGAGAGCTCCCTCGAGGTCCTCCGGCCGGTTGGTGGTCAGGACGAACAGGATGTCGGCGTCTTCCTTCAGCCCGTCCATCTCGTTGAGCAGCTTGTTCGGCATGGATTCCTCACACGGCCCCATGTCATCGCGGTCGCGGGCGATGAGATCGACATCCTCGATCACCACCATCGACGGCTGGAGCAGGCGTGCCAGGCTCATATAGGCCGCCGAGCAGACCGATCTGCTCGGCCGTGATGATCAGCGTCGTATGCCCGGGCAAATGCGTTGCGAGATAGCGGATCGTGTGGGTCTTGCCAGTGCCCGGCGGCCCGTACAGCAAGATGCCTTTGCGTGTCGATTGACCCAGCCGGCGCAATTGGTCTCGGGTGTTGACGAAGGTCAGAACGTTGCGATCGAGCAGCCGCAGGGTCTGCTCCGGCAGAATCACCTCGTCGCGCGCGACCTGCGGCAAGCGATGCACCGTGATGCCGCGCGAGCGACCGCGATAGTCGGAGTCGGCATCGAGCGACAGGATCTTGCCGCGATAGGTCCGCGCAGCCTGTACGGCTTCCTCCAATTCATTGAAGCATTGCTGGACGAGAGCCGCGCCTGCGGAACCTGAAGGCACCAGGATCTCGATCCGAATTCCGGGCTCGCGACTGTATTCGCGCTGTGCGCAGAGCAAAACCGCGTAGCGGAGATGATCCTGCTCACACAGCCATAGTCCGTTATCCAGACACCTGACCGGGCTCTTCTCGCCTACATCGACGTCGGAATATTGCAGCGGGGCAATCGCGATCGCATAGCGGCCCTCCTTGAGCAGTCGTGGGATCGACAGCGTTTCGTAGCGCTGCTCCTCGTTCAGTCCCACCAGCCGGATGGCCTTGCCGAAGAGCCGGTCGACCGCGGCTTGAAGATCGACCCGCATGTGGCCGGGAAATTGGCGGATCGTGGTCACGAGTTTGCTGCGCGCGGCGCTGGCAAGGTGCCAATCGAGAACGTCGCAAGCAAAGTCGAAATCTTCCTCTTGTTCGTTCGAGGGTTCATCCGCCGCACGCATGCAGTCGCTGCACAGCCAGACCGTTCGGTCGCCGATACGAACGTCGGTCTGTCCCTCAGGCTTGCCACAGAGTTCGCAAGGAGTCTTGACCGCCTCTAGCGTGACCTGCAGTTGGTGGCCGGCCAATTCGGTGGATTGTTGCGCAGATTTGAAAAGGGCTTCGGCAACCGATTGCGGGTAAGGCCCGCAAACCGCTTTTTCCTTCTGCTCGATCTGAGTGATCAGCGCTGTCGCTTCACGGTCTGATTTGCCGAAAACCTGCCGAAGCAGATCCATCACGAATCGGTCCGGCGTATCATCGTCATTATGAATTACGAGCTGGGTCGGCTGGTTCTCGCCACGCATACTGTTCATCACGAAAGGTCTCCGGGACAATCTATGATTGAACAGAACGAATAGGGAACACAAAAGAAGCGACCGTCAAGCTGGGCGGCGGCGACTAATTGCGATTGGTGGGTGAGGTTCTGGTGCGCCGGTGCGGCCCTGTTGCTCGACGATGCCACGGCACATCGATCCAGCTGCCGTCCTTTGACATCCCGGGCCGCCTCGACTATATATTTCGCATGCGAAATAAAGCGGCCGGCTCGGGGCATCATCGGCTGATCTACCTGTTGAGCGTGGCCCAACGCCGCGTGCAGCGCTGGATGGCGGGGCAGCCTTCGAGCGAGGTCACGCCGGCGCAGGCAGGACTCCTGTTCATCCTCGGCAAGCAGGACGGCGTCCTGATGGGCGAGGCCGGCGCGGCGCTCGACATGGGGCCGGCCGGCATCTCGGGGTTGGTCGACCGTACGGCGGCGGCTAAACTGGTCGAGCGGCGCGCGGATCACGAGGATGGTCGCGCCTGGCGCGTCTGGCTGACGCCGAAGGGGCGAACGGCGCTGGCGCAGGCGAAGGCCAGCGCAGCAAAGGTCAATGCGGCATTGACGGAAGGATTTACCGGCGCGGAGATCGACGTCGTCGCGCGCTGGCTGACGAGCATTCAGGATAAATTCCCAAGAGGAGCGAACGAATGACTGACCAAGTCCGGATCGAGAACAACGGCGGAATTCTCACGCTCACGCTGGCGCGCCCCGACAAGAAGAACGCGCTGACGGATGCGATGTACGGCATACTTGCCGACGCCATCGAATCCGCCAGGTCGGATGCGTCGGCCCGCGTGATCCTGATCCGCGGCGAAGGCGACATGTTCACTGCCGGCAACGACGTCGGCGAATTCGCCGCGGTCGCAGCGGGCAAGTCGGAAGGAAGCCGCAACGTCGTGCGCTTCATCCAGTCGCTGGCGCGCTGCACCCGGCCCTTGGTTGCGGCGGTGCAGGGCCGCGCCGTCGGCGTCGGCACCACGATGCTGCTGCATTGCGACCTCGTCGTGCTTGCCGACAACGCGCAACTGTCGACGCCCTTCGTCAGCCTTGCGCTGGTGCCGGAAGCCGCCTCCAGCCTGCTGATGCCGGCGCGCATCGGCTACGCGCGGGCCTACGAGATGTTCGCGCTGGGCGAGACCGTGCCGGCCAAATCCGCTCTGGAATGGGGGCTCGCCAACCGCGTGGTGCCGCTCGACAAGCTCGATGCCGAAGCGCTCGCGCTGGCGCAGCGTCTTGCCCGTCAGCCGGCCGGCGCGCTCACCGCCACCAAGAAGCTGATGCGCAATGGCGAGGCGCTGGTCGCGCAGATGAATGCCGAAGGCGAGCAGTTCGGACTGCGCCTGTGCACCGCCGAGGCGCGCGAGGCCTTCACGGCATTTGCGGAGCGCCGCCCGCCGGATTTCACCAAGGTTGCGTGATATCCGGGGCTGTACTGAGGCTCGTCGGGCCGGAACTTCAAGCCCATTCGATTAAAACCTTAACGGAACATTGGCATGTCGCGGGCAAGGTGGCGCTCGAAAGAATAGGCCCCGACACCATGGCAATGTTTAAGAAATCGGTAAGTTCGCTCCTCCTGACCTTGATGGCCCTGCTGGCCGCGGGTGCGCTGGCCTCCACGGCGATCCAGATGGTCGGGGCGTTCGGCCGCTATAGCGACAGTCTCGAGACCGCGCGGCTTGCCGCGGCCGACAAGGCGATCTTCCATGGCGTGCTGGCGCTGCGCAACAATCGTGGCGATGCGCAGAGCGCGATCCTCGGCGAGGATGATCCGCGAGCAAAACTAGAGGCGGCGGAGAAGGCCGAGCAGGGCGGCTATGACGCGATCGGAGCCGCGCTTGCCACCGTCGACTTCGCCCGCCGCGACGAACTCGCCGGCACATTGAAGCAGGGCTGGAGCGCCGCGGCGCCGCAATTCCAGCTGTTCTACGATGAAGCCAAGCGTCCGCGTGCCGAGCGCAAGATCGAGCGCACCAACTCCTGGTATGATGCCGTCACCAAGGTGATCGAAACGGCCAACCTCGCCTCCACCGCCGTGTCGAACCGTGCCTGGATGGACGACCCCTTCATTGCACGCATGATCCAGGTCCGGCGCTTCGCCTGGCAGGTGCGAGACCGCTATGGAATCCATTGTTCGTCGCTTCGCTCCAACGTCAACGGCAGCAAGCCGCTCGACGACGCTCAGAAGCGGTCAGTGGCGCAATGGGATGGCACGATCACCTCCGGCTGGGCGGGCATGGCCGAGTTGCTGGCTGCGCCGGGCGTGGCGGCGGAGCTGGTGACGGCAGCGACGGACGCGAAGGCCAAGACCGACGGTGCCCTCAAGCAGATCGGCGACCTCACCAAGAATTTCGACGGCAGCGGCAAGCCCGCGATGCCCGCCGCGGAATGGAATACGCTGTGTCAGTCACCCTTCGCGTCCATCGTCGCGGTGGCGAACAAGGCGCTCGACCAGTCGATCGTCCGGGCGGAGACGGTGCAGGCTAGGGCGCTCACCAATCTCGTCGTGCAGTCGCTCGCGTTCCTGCTCGCGCTCGCCGTGACCCTGGCCGGCGTGTACGTGATCCGCAACCGCCTCATGCGCCCGGTGCGTGCCATCCTGGATGCCATCGCCAAGATCAGCGCCCGCGATTACGCGACGCCCGTCCCGCAATCCAGGTATCCCGACGAGTTCGGCACCATGGCCGCCGCGCTCGAAAGCCTGCGCGAGAGCGCGGCGACCGCGGAACGTCTGGGCAAGGAGCGCGAATCGCAGCAGGCGCTGCAGCTCGCCCGCTCCGGTACCGTCGATGCGGCTTGCCGCAGTTTCGACGACACCGTGCAAGCCGTCATTCACAGCGTTGCGGCGTCGACGAAGGAACTCGATGCCACCGCGACCGACGTGCGCTCGCTGGTGTCAGAATCGAGCAGCCAGACCGCGGCGGTCTCGTCCTCCGCCGAACAGGCCACCAACAATCTCGAGACCATCGCGGCCGCAACCGAAGAACTCTCCGCGTCCGTCGGCGAGATCTCCGCGCAGGTGCAGGCCAGCGCACGCGAGGCCCGTGAAGCCGTGTCGCAGGCAGCGCAGACCAATGCGACGGTCGAGATCCTCGATCAGACCGCTGGCCGCATCGGCGAGGTCGTGAAGATGATCAACGCCATCGCAGGACAGACCAATCTGCTGGCGTTGAACGCCACCATCGAAGCCGCGCGCGCGGGCGAGGCCGGCCGCGGCTTCGCCGTGGTCGCCGGCGAGGTCAAGAGCCTCGCCTCGCAGACGGCGACGGCGACGGAAGAGATCTCCCGCCAGGTCGCGGAGATCCAGGGCGCGACCGGCCAGGCGGTCACCGCCATCCGCGCGATCGGCGGCGCGATCAGCGGCATCGACGAGAAGATGACGGCGATCGCGGCCGCGGTCGAACAGCAGCGCGCTGCCACCACCGAGATCTCCCGCAACTTCCAGCAGGCCGCGCAGGGAACCCGCGAGGTCACCGACACCATCGGCAGCGTCGCCAGGCTCAACCAGGAGACAGGCAATGCCGGTTCGGTGCTGTCGGTGTCCGTGTCGAAAATGTCCGCCGACGCCGATCGTCTCCGCGTGGCGGTCGAGGGCTTTTTGGGCGCGGTGAGGACCGCATAACTTCGACGATCTTCGTCCCACCGTCGCGCCATCGGCATTGCCGCCGATGCACGCGGCGGGTACATCTGTGACGCTGCGCGAGCGTCGCGGCAGGTGTAAGAGATATCAGGGATGGAGAGTTCGATGCCGGTCACGCCCCAACACAAGGCCCAGCGCCCCTATCGCGGCGTGTTCCCGGTCGCACCCACCATCTTCGACGAGCGCGGCGAGCTCGACCTCGAGGGACAGCGCCGCTGCATCGATTTCATGATCGACGCAGGCTCGAATGGTCTATGCATTCTCGCCAATTTTTCCGAGCAGTTCGTGCTCACCGATGCCGAGCGCGAGACCGTGATGCATGCGGTACTGGAGCATGTCGCGGGCCGCGTTCCCGTGATCGTCACGACCACGCATTTCAGCTCGGCCGTCTGCGCCGCGCGGAGCCAGCAGGCCGAGGCGGCCGGTGCCGCCATGGTCATGGTCATGCCGCCCTATCACGGCGCAACCTTCCGCGTGCCCGAGAAAGGCGTGGTCGAATTCTTCAAGGTGCTGTCGGGCGCAATCAAGATTCCGATCATGATCCAGGACGCGCCTGTCGCCGGCACGCCGCTGTCGGTCGAGCTGCTCGCGCGGCTGGCGCGCGACTTCTCCAACATCCGCTATTTCAAGATCGAGGTTCCAGGCGCTGCGTCAAAGCTGCGCAGCCTGATCGACGCCGGCGGCAGCGATATCGAGGGTCCCTGGGACGGCGAGGAAGCGATCACGCTGCTCGCCGATCTCGATGCCGGCGCCACCGGCGCGATGACCGGCGGCGGCTATCCCGACGGCATCCGCCAGATCGTCGATCCCTATTTCGCCGGCAAACGTGAAGAGGCCAAAGCCGCCTACGAACGTTGGCTGCCGCTGATCAACTACGAAAACCGCCAATGCGGCCTGATCGCCTGCAAGGCGATGATGCAGGCCGGCGGCGTGATCAAGTCGGACACGGTGCGGCATCCGCTGCAGCCGTTGCACCCGGCGACGCGGGCCGGGCTGCTGGAGCTCGCGAAGGAGCGCGATGCGCTGGCGTTGCGGTGGGGGAAGTAACTCACTCATCGTCGTTGCGAGCAGCGAAGCGACGAAGCAAGCCAGGCTATTTCCGCGGACGCAGTCTGGATTGCTTCGCTGCGCTCGCAATGACGGAGCTTGAGGAAGCTATCTCGCCAACGCCCACTCGCCTACAATGCGAAACCTTGCTCCCGCATCATCCTGCTTGAACAATGCAATGCGATCGATCGCCAGCGCATCAAGCCCGAGCGCCGCGAACCGCGCGCGCAGCGTCTCCAGAATTGGCCTGCGGCGCTCCGCGTCCAGCCGCCCCGTCAACGTCATGTGGAAGCGGAATTCCTCCATCACGTAGGGGTAGCCCCAGCGGTCGAGATAGTCGCGCTGCCGCTCGCTGAGCTTCTCGGGCTTGCGCCGCGCGCGATCTTCCGCCGTCAGGGCGGTGCGAAAGCCATCGAACGCGCGGACGCAATCGGCGGCGAACTCTTGGAGCGCATCGACCGGCTCGGCCGGAATGACCGCGATGAAGCCGCTGATGGCATCGACAATCGGGCGGATCACCGGGATCGACCGCGCCTCGCCAGCGAAGGCCACGCAGGCCGCCAAAAGCTCCGCCTCCGTCCTGCCCGGCGCGAGCGCCATCGGCGCTTTCAGCGTGCCATGAAAACCGTATTTGCGAGGATCGGCGGTGATGTCGCGCCAGTCCGGCGCGAGACGCGCTGCCTCGGCGGGAAAGGGCAGCTCGTTGCCGGTATAGACATCGTAACCGAGCAGCTCCGCGCCGAAGCGGGAGAGGGCGCTGTCGCTGCCTGCGGCAAAATAGATCGCGTAGCGGGAGGGGGCGGTCATCGTCCGAGCATAGCGGGTTTATGCCGCGACGACAGCTTCGCGCGGGGTAGCTGCCATGCCAAGCAACCGCGTCGCGTCGGTGAGATGCACGAGCTTGCCGCTCGATATCACGGCGATCAGCCGCGGCCGCAGCGGCACGCTGTCATCGACCAGCACAATGTCCGCGCGTCGGCCTTCCGCGAGCACGCCGCGATCGGCAAGGCCGGTCGCGCGCGCCGGCGCGGCGGAGACCAGGTTCCAGGCTTCGGTCAGCGGCAGCACGCCATCGGCGGCGAGGCGGAACGCAGCGAGCAGCTGCGCGGGATAGTAATAGTCCGAGGCCAGCACGGAGCAGAGCCCCTTGGCGATCATGTCGGATGCTTTGGTCCAGCCCGTGTGGCTGCCGCCGCGCACGACGTTCGGTGCGCCGTAGACGATGTCGTCGCCGTGGCTTGCCGCCGCCCGCGCCGTCTCCTCGTTGATCGGAAACTCCGCGAGCGCCACGCCCATGGCGCGAAAGCCCTGGCGCATCGCCGGCGTCGCATCGTCATGCGAGAGCATCCGCACGTCGGCGGCGCGCGCCGCCGCGGCGAGCCGCGACACGGAAGCCGGCACTTCACTGGCGCGGGAGAGCACACGCTCGACGAGGCGATCGAATTCCTCGCTCGACAGGCCGGTGCGCTCCACCATGCGGTTGCGCTTGCGCGGCTTGGCCATGTCCCCAACCGTGCCGTCCATGTGGTCGTTGAAGGCGAAGAGGTCGACGCGGCCATCGCTGAGCCACTGGCTGATCTCGGTTTCGGCGTCGAGATTGTAGGTCTCGTGGCGCAGGTGAAAGCGGGTGTCGGCCGCGAATTGCGGGCGCTGCCGTTCGATCGCCTCCATCAGGCCGCGCGCATTGTCGGCGCTGCGCAGGCCCGGCTCCCACGAACAGGTCGTGGCGTGAAACACCGTGGTGATGCCGTTGCCGATCGCCTGGCGGTCGCTATCGGCGAGCGCCACGTCGATTGGAAAATCGACCCCGGCGCGCGGCATCATCTGCCGCTCGAAGGCATCGCCATGCAGATCGACGATGCCCGGCAGGACCAGCAGGTCGCGCGCGTCGATAGCCAGCCGCGCCCGGCCGCGAGAGGCATCGATCTCTGCGATGTCCGTTCCGGACAGGGCAAGCGAAGTTTCGACGAGCTCGGAGCCGATCAGGGTTCGGCCGCCCTCAAGGAAAATGTCTGTCACGCGACTGCGCTTGGTTTGCTGCCAACAGAATTGTTGAGAGAACTTGCTCGTGCTTCGTATGTCGAGAGAAAATCTTCAATCCCGAGCTTGCGGAAATCGGGCAATGCTGTACGCAATTTGTCGTGATCCCAATCCCACCAGGCGAGGCTGGCGAGCCGTCCGGCAACCTCTTCCGAGAACCGCCGGCGCACGATGCGCGCCGGATTGCCGGCGACGATGGTGTAGGCCGGCACGTCCTTGGTGACGATGGCGCCGGCCGCGATCACCGCGCCGGTGCCGATGTTGCGACCCGGCAGCGCGATCGCGCCATGGCCGATCCAGACGTCATGGCCGATATGGACGTGATGCTGGCGCCGCCAGTCGAAGAATTCCGTGTCGTCGCTCTCGCCTTCGAAATAGGCGCTCGAACGATAGGTGAAGTGCGCCTGCGTGGCGCGGTGCATCGGGTGATTGCCCGGATTGATCCGTGTCATCGCCGCGATCGAGCAGAACTTTCCGATGGTGGCGTAGGTGATCTGGGCGTCGTTCACGACATAGGAGTAATCGCCCATCGTCACCTCGTGTAGCATCGTGCGCGCGCCGACCTCGGTATAGGCGCCAAGCCTGGCGTCGTGCAGCTTCGCCGAGGGATCGACAGTCGGCTGGACCGAAAGAGCTTTGGCGGCCATGTTGCATCCGAACGAGAGGGCGGGCGTTTCTCTTCGAGCGGCTTGATGACAATGTCATGACGACGCGATGACAGGGCATGAACAGGGGATGAGGTGCGTAGGATCGCCACACCGCAACGTCCGTGTCACACAAGTGTCAAGCGCCGGCGTTAGCGGTGGGTCCCAGCTACTCTGGAGCCCTGCATGCTGGTGGTTGAAGGTCTGACGTGTCGCTTCGGCGTGAAAGCCGCGGTGGACGACGCCTCGTTTCAAGTCTCTCCCGGCGGTTTCGTCGGCGTGATCGGGCGCTCCGGCGCCGGCAAGTCGACCCTGCTGCGGACCATCAACCGTCTCGCGGCCCCTTCGCAGGGCCGCATCCTGTTCGACGGTCTCGACGTCACCGCGCTACGCGGCAAGGAGCTGCGGCAGTGGCGGGCGCGCTCGGCGATGATCTTTCAGCAGTTCAATCTGGTCGGCCGGCTCGATGTTCTCACCAATGTCCTGATGGGACGGCTTGCGACGATGCCGGCCTGGCGCTCGCTGTCGCAGGCTTGGCCCGAGCAGGACAAGGCGCTGGCGATGTCCGCGCTTGAGCAGTTCGACATCGCCCCGCTCGCGGCCCAGCGCGCCGACCAGCTCTCCGGCGGCCAACAGCAGCGCGTCGCGATTGCCCGCGCGCTGGTGCAGCAGCCCGACATCATCCTCGCCGACGAGCCGATTGCCTCGCTCGATCCGCGCAACACCAAGATCGTCATGGATGCGCTTTTGCGCATCAACAAGCATTTTGGCATCACCGTGCTCTGCAATCTGCATTCGCTCGACCTGGCGCGCAGCTATTGCGACCGCCTGATCGGCATGGCGCAGGGACGCGTGGTGTTCGACGGCGCGCCGGCTGAGTTGACCGAGCACGTTGCGCGCGAGCTCTACGATCTCGAAGCCGCCGATGTCATGGGCGGCCCGCCCGCACCGGTGCGACAGGGCATTCCGGCGCTTGGAACGGCGGCCGCCGCCTGAGCGGCGCCGCATCAGGACCCACCAGTTTTGCGTCAACCGACCTCAAACGATGAAGAGTATATCATGATCACTCGCAGATTGATTCTTGCCGGCGCCGCCGCGCTCGCGTTCACGACCTCGGCTTCCGCCGAGGACTGGAAAGCTAGATATCCCGAACTGACCTTCGCGGTCATTCCGGCGGAAAACGCCTCGGGCGTCACCGAGCGTTGG
Organism: Bradyrhizobium sp. 76; assembly: GCF_023073025.1. NCBI lineage: Bacteria > Pseudomonadati > Pseudomonadota > Alphaproteobacteria > Hyphomicrobiales > Nitrobacteraceae > Bradyrhizobium > Bradyrhizobium sp. 76. The sequence goes on along the minus strand of NZ_JADPIS010000131.1, from coordinate 175,962 downwards.
GCGCCGTTCATGAACTATCTCTCCAAGGAATTGGGCGTGAAGGTCACGCTGCGCATCGCCAACGACTACGCGGCCGTCATCGAAGGTCAGCGTGCCGGCAACATTCATATCGCAAGCTATGGCTCGGCGTCGTTTGCCCGCGCCCGCCTGACCGGCGTCAAGACCGACGCCTTCGCCAACGACATCAACTCCGACGGCTCTACCGGCTACTACTCGGTGTTCTTCGTCAAGGCGAGCAGCCCCTACAAGAGCATCGACCAGCTCAAGGGCAAGAACCTCGGCCTGGTCGACCCGAACTCAACCTCCGGCAACAACGTGCCGCGCTTCGAGCTCGACAAAATGGGCATCGCGGACGCCGACACCTATTTCAGCAAGGTCGTCTTCACCGGCAGCCACGAGAACGCGATCCTGGCACTGGCGCAGGGCACGGTGGACGTCGCCGCCAACCAGTGGACCAGCGACGACGATTCGACGCTGGCGCAGATGCTGACCAAGGGCATGCTGAAGAATGCCGACGGTTCGGCGATGAAGAAGGACGATTTCCGCATCATCCACAAGTCGGCGCCGATCATCAACGGCCCCTATGCCTACAATTCCGATCTGCCGGAAGAGGCCAAGGCCGCGATCGCGAAGGCGTTCTTCGACGCGCCGGCCAAGGACAAGGCAGCCTTCGATCGCCTCCAGGACGGCCAGAAGAAGGGTTTTCATCCCGCGACCACCAAGGATTGGGATGGCACGATCGAGCTGATCAAGTTCGTCGATGCACTGCGTAAGAAGAAGGCGTCCTGAGTTTCGGGACGATGCCACTGGAGCCGGGTCGATGGACCCGGCTCTTTCTCTTTGATCGCTCAACTTTCCTGATCAGATGACCGTCGCGGTTTCGATCCTTCCCGAGCAGCAGCTCGCTGTGCTCAACGCCGCCTATCGCCAGGCGGTCGCGCGCAGGCGAGGGCGCCTCCTGTTCGGAGCCGTGGTGTTCGCCGCTGCGCTGCTTCTGGCGGCGATCGGCGCGGAAGTGAATCTGCGCACCCTGTTCGCCCATTACGGCAACTTCATCAGCTATTTCGACCGCATCCTCACACTCGACAGCGGACAGCGGGTCTGGACCGATGTCGGCGAGTGGCTCTGGGGCTGGCAGAAATGGCTGAGGATGCTGGGCGAGACCCTGTTGATCTCCTATGTCGGCACGCTGATCGGCGCGACTTTTGCATTCTGGCTGAACTTCTTCGCGGCTGAAAACACCTCGCCCGCGCCCTGGCTGCGGTTCGCGGTGCGGCGTCTGCTTGAATTCGCCCGCACGGTGCCCGGCATCGTGTTTGCGCTGATCTTCGTGATCGCCTTCGGGCTCGGACCGATGGCGGGCGTGCTGGCCATTGCGATTCACTCCACCGGCGCGCTCGGAAAGCTGTTCTCCGAGATCGTCGAGAACGCCGACATGAAGCCGGTCGAAGGCGTTCGCTCGACCGGCGCGAGCTGGCTGTCCTGCATGCGCTTCGCCATCCTGCCGCAGGTCACGGCAGGCTATGCCAGCTACGCGCTGCTGCGTTTCGAGATCAACGTTCGCGAGGCCTCCGTGATGGGATTCGTCGGCGCCGGCGGCATCGGCCAGGAGCTGGTCGTCGCCATCCGCAAGTTCTATTACTCCGACGTCAGCGCCATCCTGCTCACCATCATCGTCACGGTCTTCATTATCGACATCAGCACCGGCTGGCTGCGCGGCCGCCTGTTCGGCAGGGAGACGCGGACGTGACGGGGCCGCAGAGATCGACATCGCCGCGCTTCGAGCGCGCTACCCTGATGTGTTCGACCGGCCGGCCTCGGCGCGGCTCGCCATGCCGGGGATGATCGTCGCGGCGCTCGCGATCCTGATTTATGGCCTCGTCGATCTCGATTTCTCGCCCTCGCGCTTCGTCGCCGGCCTCAGCCAGCTCGGCTGGATCAGCTTGATGATGATTCCGCCGGATCCCGGCTCGTCGCTGCCGATCTATCTGAAGGCGCTGGGCGAGACCCTGTCGATCGCGCTGCTCGGCACGACGCTGGCTGCGGTGTTCGCGCTGCCGGTCAGTCTTCTTGCCGCGCGTAACGTGGTGCCGTCGAGTATTTTGCGCTTCCCGATTCGACGCTTCCTGGATTCGATCCGCGGCATCGACACGCTGATCTGGGCGCTGGTGTGGATCAACGTGGTCGGGCTCGGCCCGTTTGCCGGCGTGCTCGCCATTGCCGTGTCCGATTTCGGCGCCTTTGGAAAGCTGTTCTCGGAGGCGATCGAGGGCGCGGACCAGAAGCAGGTCGAGGGCATCCGCGCCTCCGGCGGCAGTGCGCTGCACGAGATCCGCTTCGGTCTGCTGCCGCAGGTCCTGCCCGTGATCGCCGGCCAGGTGCTCTATTTCATCGAGTCGAACACGCGTTCGGCTACCATCATCGGCATCGTCGGTGCCGGCGGTATCGGCCTCCAGCTCGCCGAGCAGATCCGCGTGCTGGAATGGCAGAAGGTGTCGTTCCTGATCCTGATGATCCTGGTCGCGGTCGCCGCGATCGATTTCGTCTCGGGAAAACTGCGCTTCGCGATTATTGGGCGAAGGGCGGTGGCCTGATCACCGATTTCGTAGGGTGGGTAAAGCGCAGCGTGCCCACCAGTTCAATCGCAGCACTGGATGGATGGTGGGCACGGCGCAAGTGCGCCTTTGCCCACCCTACGACTCCACCAGAAATTCCACCCGCTCCGCCGCAAAGCGCGAATGCTTGGTGACCAGCGGCTTGCCGTCGAGATCGTGATCGGTGGCGTCGACCACCAGGATCGGCCGTCCCAGCGCCAGATCGAGCCGTGCGGCGTCGGTTGCGTCAACGATGCCGGCGGTGATCCGGGTCGCGCCGCGGCGATAGTCGCGGACGCCGTAATGCTCGAGCAATTTCGTCATCGAGCGGGTCGCGGCAAAGACGTCGCCCGCACCCGGAAACAGCTGCGCCGACAGCCACGTCGTGGAGACGCAGATCGGCGTGCGGTCGGCGAGGCGCATCGCCTCGATCCGCACCAGCGGTGCACCAGTCTTGAGGCCGAGTTCCCGCGCGAGTTCGCGGGTCGCGACATCATCGGACGCCTCGATCAACCGGCCATGCGGTTCGCGGCCCTCCGCGCCGACGATCTCGGAGAAACGAGTCCGCGATCGCAGCGGATAGGCGAGCTTCTGCGTCTCGACATAGGTTCCGCTGCCGCGTTCGGCCCGCACGATGCCGCGCTCGGCAAGCGCGGCCAGCGCGCGCCGCACGGTGTGGCGGTTGACGCGATAGGTTTCGGCGATCTCCACCTCGCCCGGCAGCTTGTCGCCGGCCGCAAAGCGGCCATCGGCGATGCCGCGCTCGATGCCGTCGGCAACGAGGCGCCACAATGCGACGCCGGAGGAAGCTGTGTCTTGCATGCTCATGTGGCCGGGAAGCTACTCCAGAAATCACGCCCTTGTCACGAAACAGTCATGGCGCTCCGCTATCAAGTTGTCTAGTATCATAGACAACTTGGATTCGGCAAGTTCTGCAGAAAAGTCGGTGGATGTGGTGACCCAGCACAACAATCAGCAAGCCCAGCGCAAGGCCGCAATGGCCGTGCTGGCGCACGCGGAGGCGGGCGAGATCGCCGCTCGCCTCCGCGCTCTCGCTTTGCCGGCGCATCAGGATCTGCGCGCGCCGGAAAACGGCCTCGTCATGCTGCGCGGCCGGGTCGGCGGCGACGGCGCGCCGTTCAACCTCGGTGAAGCCACCGTGTCGCGCGCCGCGGTGCGGCTTGCGAGCGGCGAGGTCGGTTTCGGTTACACGCTCGGTCGCGACGGCGAGAAGGCGCGGCTGATCGCGCTGTGCGATGCGCTGGTGCAGTCCAGCGATTTCGGCGCCGCGGTGGAGCGGGATATTATCGCGCCGTTGCGTGAGCAGCTGATGGCCAAGCGCAAACAGGTGGCGGCCGAGACCGCCGCGACGAAGGTTGATTTCTACACCATGGTGCGCGGTGAGGGGTGAGATCATGACCACGATTGCGGAGCTGCCGCCGGGGTTCGCCGACAAGGTGCTGTCGGCGCAATCGACCTTTCGCTCGGTCATGGACGCGATGGCGCGGCCGGGATCGGTCCAGCGCATCGTGCCGACATCAGGAGCGCCTCAAACGATGATGCGCGGCACGGCCGCGATCGCGCTGACGCTGTTCGACCACGACACGCCGCTCTGGCTCGATGCGCGCATGTCGGAAAGCACCGACGTGACAAAATGGCTGAAGTTCCACACCGGCGCACCGGTGGTGCAGGATCCCTCGATCGCCAGCTTCGCGCTGATCGGCGACGGCGGAGTGCTGTCTTCGCTCGAGCGCTTCGCGCTCGGCACCAGCGAATATCCGGATCGCTCGACCACATTGATCTTCCAGGTCGATAGCCTTGACACCGGACGCAGCTTCGAGCTGCGCGGTCCCGGCATCGACGGCGTCGCCACGCTCCAGGCGTCGATCAAGCCGTTCGACCTGTTCGAGCGCCTGCGCGTCAACGAAACGCTGTTTCCGCGCGGCATCGATGTGGTGCTGGTCGCCGACGATGCCGTGGTTGCGATCCCGCGCACCACGCGCGTCGTGAATAAGGGAAGCTAAGCATGTATGTCGCAGTCAAAGGCGGCGAACGCGCCATCGAGAACGCCCATCGCCTGCTCGCCAGTGCGCGACGCGGCGATCAAAGCGTGCCGGAAATCACGCTCGACCAGATCTCGGAGCAACTCGGCCTCGCCGTGGACCGCGTCATGAGCGAAGGCTCGCTCTATGACCGCGAGCTCGCGGCGCTCGCCATCAAGCAGGCGCGCGGCGATCTGATCGAGGCGATCTTCCTGGTCCGTGCCTTCCGCGCCACGCTGCCGCGCTTCGGCGCCAGCGAGCCGGTCGAGACCGGCGCGATGCGGGTGCAGCGGCGGGTGTCCTCGACCTTCAAGGACATTCCCGGCGGCCAGATTCTCGGGCCGACCTTCGACTACACCCATCGCCTGCTCGATCCCTCGCTCGCCGAAGGCTTTGTGCCGGAAGCGCCAGCGACGGCCGAAGCATCGACAGTGCCCACGCCGCGGGTGACGGATATCCTCGGCCGCGACGGCCTGATCGAGCCCTCGCCGCAAGCGGAAGAGGGCGCCAGCGTCGGCGACCTCACCCGCGAGCCGCTGAACTTTCCGGCGGATCGTGACCTGCGCCTGCAAAATCTCGCGCGTGGCGACGAAGGGTTCTTGCTGGCGATGGGCTATTCCACCCAGCGCGGCTACGGCCGCAACCATCCCTTCGCCGGCGAGATTCGCTTCGGCGAGGTCGATGTTGAATTTTCGACGGAAGACGCCGGCTTCGTCGTGCCGCTCGGCTCGATCGAGCTCACCGAATGTCAGATGGTCAACCAGTTCAAGGGCTCCGCGACCGAAGCGCCGTGCTTCACCCGCGGCTATGGCCTCGCCTTTGGCCAGAGCGAGCGCAAGACCATGTCGATGGCGCTGGTCGACCGCGCGTTGCGTGCGCGCGAGCTCGGCGAAGAGGCACTCGCCCCTGCGCAAGACGAAGAATTCGTGATGTCGCATTCGGACAACGTTCAGGCGACCGGCTTCGTCGAACATCTGAAGCTGCCGCATTATGTCGACTTCCAGTCCGAGCTCGGCCTGCTGCGCAAGCTGCGCAAGGAATTCACTGAAGCCAATGCGCCTGATGCCATGAAGGAGGCCGCGGAATGAACGCGCCCGCCTACAATTTCGCCTATCTCGACGAACAGACCAAACGGATGATCCGCCGCGCAATCCTCAAGGCGATCGCGATCCCCGGCTATCAGGTGCCGTTCGCCAGCCGTGAAATGCCGATGCCCTATGGCTGGGGCACCGGCGGCGTCCAGGTCACCGCGGCGATCCTCGGGCCCGAGGACGTGCTGAAGGTGATCGACCAGGGCTCCGACGACACCACCAACGCGATCTCGATCCGCCAATTCTTCGCCAAGACCGCCGGCGTCGCCACGACGACCGCGACTGAAGATGCGACCGTGATCCAGACCCGTCACCGCATCCCGGAGACGGCGCTGCACGCAAATCAGGTGCTGGTCTATCAGGTGCCGATCCCGGAGCCGCTGCGTTTCCTCGAGCCGCGGGAGACCGAGACGCGGCGCATGCATGCGCTCGCCGAATACGGCCTGATGCATGTCAAGCTCTACGAGGACATCGCCCGCTTCGGCCATATCGCGACGGCTTACGCCTATCCGGTGAAGGTCAATGCGCGCTACGTCATGGACCCGTCGCCGACGCCGAAATTCGACAATCCCAAGATGGACAATTGCCCGGCGCTGCAACTGTTCGGCGCCGGTCGCGAGAAACGCATCTATGCGATCCCGCCCTATACGCAAGTCGTGTCGCTCGACTTCGAGGACCATCCCTTCGAGCCGTATCGCTTCAACGCGCCTTGCGCACTGTGCGCCGCGGAAAATTCCTATCTCGACGAGATCGTCACCGACGACAAGGGCGGTCGCATGTTCGTCTGCTCCGACACCGATTACTGCGAGGGCCGCCAGGCCGCCGGCCATCACGGCAGCCTCAGCGCCGCGCCGTACAAGGACAAGGCGCAGGAGGCATCGAATGGCTGATCAAGACATGCTCGAGAACGACGAGCCGCTGCTGGTCGCAAAATCCCTCAGCAAGTCCTATGGCCGCATCGCGGCATGCCGCGACGTGTCCTTTGCGCTCTATCCCGGCGAAGTGCTGGCCATCGTCGGCGAATCCGGCTCGGGCAAATCGACGCTGCTGCAGCTCCTGTCCGGTCAGCTCGCGGCCAGCGGTGGGCACGTCTCCTATCGGATGCGCGACGGCGTCATTCGCGATCTCGCCACGCTGGGCGAGGCCGAGCGGCGCTTCCTGTTCCGCACCGATTGGGGTTTCGTTCATCAGGATCCCGCGCAGGGGCTGCGCATGGCGGTCTCGGCCGGCGCCAATGTCGGCGAACGGTTGATGGCGGTGGGCTGGAATCATTACGGCCGCATTCGCGATACCGCGTCGGACTGGCTGACCCGCGTCGAGATCGACATCGCACGCATCGACGATGCGCCGCGGACCTATTCCGGCGGCATGCGCCAGCGTCTCCAGATCGCCCGCAACCTCGTCACCGAGCCGCGGCTGGTGTTCATGGACGAGCCGACCGGCGGACTTGATGTTTCGGTGCAGGCGCGCCTGCTCGATCTCGTGCGCAGCCTCGTCGCCGAGCTGCACCTCGCGGTCATCATCGTCACCCATGATCTCGCGGTCGCGCGCCTACTGTCGCACCGTGTGATGGTGATGAAGGGCGGCCGCGTGATCGAGACCGGCCTCACCGACCAGGTGCTCGACGATCCCCGCGAGCCCTATACCCAGCTGCTCGTCTCCTCGATTCTGCCGCCATGAGGCTTCAACGCCATGAGCCTTGCAAGAAGAGTTTTCCAATGACCGCCATGATCGACATCGCCGACGCCAACAAGACTTTTACGATGCACCTGCAGGGCGGCATCGAATTGCCTGTCGTCAGCGGCGTGACCTTCCACGTCGACCCCGGCGAATGCGTCGTGCTGTCTGGGCCATCAGGCGCCGGAAAATCGTCGATCCTGAAGATGATCTTCGGCAATTATCGCTGCGACTCCGGCCGCATCGGCATCCGCCATCGTGGCGAGGTGATCGATCTCGCCACCGCCGAGCCACGGCAGGTCCTCAACGTCCGCCGCGCGACCATCGGCTATGTCAGCCAGTTCCTGCGCGCGGTGCCGCGCGTCGCGACCGTCGACGTGGTCGCCGAGCCGCTGATCGTCAACGGCCTGGCGCGCGCGGACGCACAAGCCCGTGCTGGCGAATTGTTGCATCGTCTCAACATCCCCGAGCGGCTCTGGCAGCTGCCGCCCGCGACCTTCTCCGGCGGCGAGCAGCAGCGCGTCAACATCGCGCGCGGCTTCATCTCCGACCTGCCGATCCTGCTGCTCGACGAGCCCACCGCCTCGCTCGACGCAGCCAACCGCGCCGTCGTGGTCGGGTTGGTCGCCGAAAAGAAGCGCCAGGGCGTCGCCATGGTTGCCATTGTCCATGACGACGAAATCCGTCATCACATTGCCGACCGCATCGTCGACGTCACCAGCTTCGCCGCCGCGGCCTGAAGGAAATGGACATGAACGCCAAGAAGGACATCGTGATCGCCAACGCCAGGATCGTGCTGGCGGACCGGGTGATCGAGCAGGGCTGGCTTGCTCTCGCCGATGGACGTATTGCCGAGATCGGTGAGGGCAGGGTGCCTGCGGGGGCAGAGAATGCCGGCGGCGATCTGATCATGCCCGGCCTGATCGAGCTCCACACCGACCACCTCGAGGCGCACTACGTGCCGCGGCCAAAAGTATTCTGGAATCCGGTCGCCGCCGTCGTCTCCTATGACGGCCAGCTCGCGACATCGGGCATCACCACGGTGTTCGACTCGCTCCGGGTCTGGCGCGAGGACGGCGCCGAGGAAGTCGACGGACGCGCCGGCACGCTCGCAGCCGCCATCACGACCGCGCGCGATGCCGACCTGCTGCGCGCCGATCACTTCCTGCATCTGCGCTGCGAAATCCCGATGCCGAGCGTGGTCGAGGAGGCCAGGGAGCTGATCGACCGCCCCGACGTGCGGCTGATGTCGCTGATGGACCACACCCCCGGCCAGCGCCAGTTCCGCGACGAAGGCAAGCTGCGCGACTATTACCGCGGCAAGGGCGGCGGCAAGACCGACGCCCAACTCGACGAACTGTTCGCGAAGCGTTTCGAGTATCAGAAGGCCTATGCCGCGACCAACATGCGCGAGATCGTGGCGCTGGCACACAAGTACAAGATCCCGCTGGCGAGCCATGACGATACCACCAAGGAGAACGTCGTGGACGCCGTGCGCGATGGGGTTTCGGTCGCGGAATTCCCGACTACGCTGGAGGCCGCGCGCGGCCTGCACGAGGCCGGCATCGACATCCTGATGGGCGCGCCGAACGTCGTGCGCGGTGGCTCGCATTCCGGCAACATCGCCGCGGTCGATCTCGCCCGCGAAGGCCTGCTCGATATCCTGTCGTCGGATTACATCCCCTCGAGCCTCCTGATGGCCGCGCTGCATTTGCCCGAGCATGTGCCCGCCATCAGCCTTGCGGCGGCGATCCGCACGGTGACGAAGGCGCCCGCCGAGGCGGTCGGCCTGTCCGACCGCGGTGAAATTGCCGCCGGCAAGCGTGCCGATCTGATCCGCGTGCATGTTGCCGGCAGCGTCCCCGCGGTCCGCAGCGTCTGGCGCGAAGGAAGCCGTGTCGCATGAGCGAGACCGTCACCTCGGCGGGACAGACGGCGGGCGCGATCGGGCCCGGGCGGCTCGTGCTCGTAGTCGGTCCCAGCGGTGCCGGCAAGGACACGCTGCTGCGGCTGGCGCGGGCGGCGTGCATCGAGGACCACGACATCGTCTTTCCGCGCCGCGTCGTGACGCGCGAGTCCTCGGCCGACGAAGACAATGTCGCGGTGAGCCCTGACGAGTTCCGCCGCGCGCTCGAGCGTGGGGATTTCGCCGTGCATTGGGAAGCGCATGGGCATTGCTACGCGCTGCCGCGCAACCTCAACGACGATATTCGTTCCGGACGCGCCGTCGTGGCCAATGTGTCGCGCACGGTGATCGGCGCGTTACGCAAAGCTTACGCCAACGTCGTGGTGGTCGCGATCACGGCGCCGCCGGATGTGTTGGCGCAGCGGCTTGCCGCACGCGCCCGGAACAGTGACGGCAATATCACGGAACGGCTGACGCGCAGCGTCGAGGACGCATCGGCGCAAGCCGACGTCACCATCCTCAACGCGGGCAGCGCAGAGTATCATGGCCACCAGCTTCTGCGCGTGATCAAGAACCAGGGCTGGCACGAATAGCCCGCGCAACAAGGAGACTGGAATGTCGGTGATTGAAACGGTCGAGCAGCTTGAGGCCATCTACGGCGTCACCAACGACGCCTCGACCGTGAAAGTCGCCGACCACGTCACCCCGCTCTATCGCGTCTTCATCGAAAAGGCGCCGTTCGCCGCGCTCGCCACCATCGGACCCGAGGGGATCGACTGCTCGCCGCGCGGCGATCTCTCCGGCTTCGTCCGCATTCATGACCCGAAGACGCTGATGCTGCCGGACCGCCGCGGCAATAACCGGGTCGATTCCTTGCGCAACATCGTGCGCGATCCCAGGGTGTCCCTGATGTTCCTGATCCCCGGCTCCGGCAATGCGGTCCGGGCCAATGGCCGGGCGCATCTTTCGATCGATCCCGAGCTGCTGGCCTCGTTCAAGGTCGAAAGCAAGGCGCCGCGCAGTGTCATGGTGATGACGGTCGACGAGATCTACTTCCAGTGCGCCCGCGCCATCGTCCGCTCCGATCTCTGGAATCCCGACAAGCGCATCGACCCCAAGACGCTGCCGACGCCCGGCCAGATCCTCGCCGAGATGAGCGAGAACAAGGTCGGCGGCGCGGAATATGATCGCGCCTGGCCCGAGCGGGCGGCCGCGACGATGTGGTGATGCGTCTTCCCTTCTCCCGCAAGGGAAGAACTCATCGCGAGATGAATTCGTTTGCCTGCGCTCGCGCCCGGAGAAGTGCCGATGCGCGCCGGTGGCAATTATAAATGGCCATTTCATTGATCGATCGCGCTAAACGCTCGATATTCCAGGCATCGACACTGCTCCTCGAGCCGAAGCCGCGATATGAGAAACGATCACCAGCGCAGTAACAATGACATGCATGCGTGGATGACGCTGCGCTGTTTCTCAGCGGCCACCGGCGCCTGTTGTTGTTGCTGACCGCCGTCTTCTAGCAGCACCTCACCCAGCAGATCCCGAGACAGGAAACGCCGAGACCCCGGTGGACGAGCAGTCATGTCCAAAATTCAATCGAATGCCTACATCATCGAAATCCACGACCGCGCCGCCGGCATCGTTACGAGGGAGACGCGCGGCTTCCGCTTCTTCTCCTCCGAGCGTCTGTTCGACAGCCTCGAGGGTCGCCAGTTCCGCTCGGCGCGCGAGGCGGAGCGCGCCGCACGCGCGGTGTTCTCCGAGCGGAGCCGGCGCGCGAACTGATCAACTCCGGCGGCGCGCCCTGGTGCGTGCCGCCTTCTTTGCGGCGGTGGAGCGGACCTTGGCGCCCTTGGTGCGGCTCGCCTTGCGCGCGGCGGCTGAACGCGACGCGGCCGATCGCTGGCTCGCGGCACGCTTGCCCTGTTTCGACAGTGCGCCGCGCGACGCGGTCGAGCGCGGCTCCTTCTTCAAGACTTCTGCGACCGCCCGCGACACGCGCGGCCGGCGTTTCGGGGTGCGCTTGCCCTGACCGACCTCATAGGCATATTTGGCGCTGCGTCGCGTCGCCTTCTTGACGCGTCCTTTGCGCGGCGGCGGCAGATCGACGCCGGCGCGGCGCGCTTCGGACAGACCGATGGCAATGGCCTGCTTCGTCGAGCGCGCGCCATGCTTGCCCTTGCGGATCTTGTTGATCTGGTCTTTGACGAATTCGCCGGCCTGCGTGGTTGCCGATTTCCCGGCACGCTTGTCTTGCCTGGCTTTGCGAATGACTTCCTGTCTTGGCATGGTCCAGTTCCCTCTGCAATTCACAGGGATGTCTGACCGCAACGCGCAAGACGGACGATTGATCCTGTCAGTTCCTGAGCGCAGCCAGCAGTTCGTCCGGACGTTCGGCCATGATCATGTGGCCGGCCCCCGGCACCACGACGGTCTTCGCATGCGGGATCGCCGCGGCAAGTGCCTTGCCGGCCTTCACCGGAGTCATCATGTCCCGCTCGCCGAGGATGAGCGTCGTGGGCACCGTCACGCTCGCGGCTGCTTGAAGCGCATTCGCGTAAGCATTGCAGGCTGATAAATCCCTGAACAGCACGCCCGGCTCGCAATGCTTCAACACGGCCTGCGCGCCGCCATGCATCCACAGGCCCGGTGCGAGGCTGCCGCCGAGCTCGGCGTTGAAGCCAAGGCCCCAGATCGAGACCATGTCGTTTGCATCCTGCGAATTGGCTTCGGCCGCCTTCAGCAGATCCGGGCCGACAGTCATCGTCGCGGCGGTGCCGATTAGGCTGAGCGCGGAGACCTTGTCGGGGTGACGTGCAGCCGTCTCCAGCGAGATCAGCGATCCCATGGAATGGCCGATCAGATGCGCTTTCGTAACTCCGGCCGCATCGAGCAGGGCCGCCGTCCAGTCGGCCATCTCGGCGATGCTGCCGAGCGAAGGTCCGGGGGAGCGGCCGTGACCGGGCAGATCAGGGGCCAGCACGCCAAAACCGTGATGGGCGAACCAGCGCGTGTGCAGCGCCCAGGTCGAATGATCGAAGCCGGCGCCATGGAGGAAGACGACCGCGGGCAGGGCCTTGTCGAAGTCGCGGCCGCCGGTTGCGACCAGCACCTCGGCGCCGTTGACGGAGAGCTTCATGGTGTCAGACCTTTTGCGAGATGCGCAGCGCCTGCGCGAGATCGTCGATGATGTCGCTTGCAGTCTCGATGCCGACCGAGAGCCGCACCAGCTCCTCGCCGATGCCGGAGGCCTTGAGCTGCTCGGCGTCCATCTGCTGATGCGTGGTCGACGCCGGGTGGATCACCAGCGTCTTGGCGTCGCCGACATTGGCGAGATGGCTGATCATGCGCAGCGATTCGATGAACTTGCGCCCCGCGGGCCGCCCGCCCTTGATGCCGAAGGAGACGATCGAGCCGGCGCCGCGCGGCAGCAATTGCTTTGCGAGCTGGTAGTCCGTGTGGTCTTCCAGCGAGGGATGCAGCACCCAATCCACGGCCTTGTTGGCTTTCAGTGCGTCCAGCACGAGGTGCGTGTTCTGGATGTGGCGGTCCATGCGCACGCCGAGCGTCTCGACGCCCTGCAACAGCTGAAACGCGTTGGTCGGCGACAGGCAGGCGCCGAAATCGCGCAGGCCTTCCGTGCGCGCGCGCATGATGAAGGCGGCGGTGCCGAACTGCTCGTCGAAGACGATGCCGTGATAGCCGCCATAGGGCTCGGTCAGCACGCCGAACTTCCCCGACGCGCGCCAGTCGAAACGGCCGCCGTCGACGATGGCGCCGCCGATCGCGATGCCGTGGCCGCCGATCCATTTGGTTGCCGAATGCATGACGATGTCGGCGCCGAGCTCGATCGGACGGCTGAGATAGGGCGTGGCAAAGGTGTTGTCGATCAGCAGCGGAATCTTCGCGTCATGCGCGATCGCCGCGACCTTCGGAATGTCCAGCACCTCCAGCCCGGGATTGCCGATGGTCTCGCCGATCACCAGCTTCGTGTTCGGCTTGATCGCCGCGCGGAAGGCGTCGAGATCGCGCGGTTTCACGAACGTTGTGGTGATGCCGAAGCGCGGCAGCGTGTGCGCCAGCAAATTGATGGTGCCGCCATAGAGCGAGCTCGACGCGACGATATGGTCGCCGGCGTTCAGGAGCGTCGCGATGGCGAGATGCAGCGCGGCCATGCCGCTCGCGGTGCAGATCGCGCCGACGCCGCCTTCCAGCGCCGCAAGCCGTTCCTCGAGCACACCTGTGGTCGGATTGGAGATGCGCGTGTAGATGTGGCCGGCGCGCTCGAGGTTGAACAGCGCGGCGGCGTGATCGGAATCCTGGAACACGTAGGACGTGGTCTGATAGATCGGCACCGCGCGGGCGCCGGTCGCGGGATCCGGATGCTGGCCCGCATGCAGGCTCAGGGTCTCGAAGGCGGGCGGTTTTGGCGCGGGCATGCTGGCCTCGTTGCTCGGTCGCGGAGGCGGCTCTTGTGCCACAAAATGGTGCGCGAAGTCAGCCCATTGACAGCGTTGTCTAACCCCCGATCGCCTGCTCGATGATCCGCGCCTCCCGCAGCAAGATCTCCGCGACCTCCTGTTCGCGGCGTGGACCGAGCCTCGTCCGAACGGCGGAGACGGTCATCGCGGCAGCGGGGCGGCCGTCCGGGGTCTTGATCCAGGTCGAGATCGATTTCGTGCCTTGCACCAGACCAATTTCCCTCATGCCATACCCCAGCCGTCTTGCGGCGGTGACCTGGCCCAGCACTGCTGCGGCGTCGGTCCGGTAGGCCTCCAGCCTCTTCTCGTTGGCTGCGACGATTTTTCGCGCGTCCTGCGCCGGCATCGCGGCGAGGATGGCGACGCCCGCGCTGGAGACGCCGAGCGGTCGGCGCGCGCCGACCTCGATGGACAGCACCTGGATCGGATAGACACCGATCCTGCGATCGACGCACAGCGTGTCGTTGCCGGTCCGCACCGTCAGGAACAGCGTGTCGCCGATCTCGGTCGAGGCGCGTTGCAGCGACGGATTTGCGGCGATCAGCAGCCGCGACGGCCGGGCCCGTGCGAGCTCCGGCACCTGATTGCCGATCGCGTAGCGGCCGGTCCTGTCATGCCGTTCGACGATGCCTTCCTCTATCAGCACGTGGACGATGCGATGCACGGTCGGGCGGGTGAGGCCGGTTGCCCGCACCACCTCGGCCAGCGGCACGCCCTCTTCGCGGCCCGCGGCCAGAATGCGCAGCACCGCGAGCGCGCGCCGGATTGCCTGCGCGCCCTGTCGCGGCTCGGTCATGCGGCGGGCGGATTTCGCGGAAGAGGCCTTGTCCATAATATGGACAAGAACGCCACAATTTCCTCGACAGGTAAAGCGCGCATCTGGAGATTGCGCTCCGAATCGAGATGCCCGTGTACGACGTCAAGCAAATCGACGTAAAATTGGAAGCGCCGCCGGGAGGTTAACATGAGATTAATCTGGATTGCCATAGCTGCCGCAGCGGCGATGTTGACGGGACCGGCGTCGGGCCAGCAATGGCCGGCGCGCAACGTCAAGCTGATCGTGCCCTATCCGGCCGGCGGCAATGTCGACAGCGCCGCGCGCATCATCGCCGACAAGCTTCAGGAAAAGCTCGGCCAGCCCTTCATCATCGAGAACAAGGCGGGTGCCGGCGGCATGATCGCGGGCGAGGCCTTCGCGAAATCGGCGCCCGATGGCTACACGCTGTTCGTCGGCGCCAACGGTCCGGTGCTGTTCGCAACCGAAATCAACAAGCGCGACGCCTACAATTGGAAGAAGGACTTCCTGCCGATCACGACGATCTCGATGACGCCCCTGGTGCTCGAGGTGCATCCGTCGGTGCAGGCGACGAATTTCAAGGAATTCATCGACCTCGCCAAGCGCGAGCCGGGCAAGCTGACGATGGCCTCGCCCGGTCCCGGCACCACCAACCATCTGCTCAGCGAGCTGATGCAGTCCAGCCTCGACCTGCAATGGGTGACCGCGCACTATCGTGGCAATGCGCCCGCGGTCAACGATCTCCTGGGCGGGCAGGTGCAGTTCGCGTTCGACCAGCTCACGGTCAGCCTGCAGCACATCAAGGCCGGCCTGTTCCGGGCGCTGGCCGTCACCAGCCCGCACCGCCTGAAGTCGCTGCCCGACGTGCCGACCTTCGCTGAGCTTGGTTACAAGGATTTTGACGGCCAGACCTTCACCGGCCTGTTCGCGCCGGCAGGCACGCCGGCGCCCGTGATCGACAAGCTGCACGAGGCGCTGACCGCGATTCTGAAGGATCCCGCCGTGGTCGACAAGTTCGAGAAGCTCGGCGGGGAAGCCGTCGCGATGACGCCCGACGAATTCAAGGCTTATCTCGCGCGCGAGGACGCCAAATGGATTCCGATCGTGCGCAAGGCCAACATCAAGGCGGATTGATCGATGCGGATCGACCCCACCGAGCTCGGCGCCGAGCGCATCTACCGGCTGATGACCGGCATCGTGGTGCCGCGTCCGATCGCCTGGGTGACGAGCCTGTCGCGCGCGGGCGTGCTCAACCTCGCGCCGTTCAGCGCCTTCACCTTCGTTTCGCAGAAACCGCCGATGTTGGCCATCAGCGTCGGCCGCAAGGGCGCGGACTACAAGGACACCGCGCACAACATCCTCGACACCGAGGAATACGTCATCTACATCGCCGACACCCCGCTGATGCAGGCCGTGCACGACTCATCGGTCGAGCATCCGCCTGAGATCAGCGAGGTCGCGGAGCTTGGCCTTGAGACGATCGCGAGCGAGCGCATCAAGGTGCCGCGTCTTGGCATTGCACCCGTCGCGATGGAATGCCGCTTCCGGCAGTGCCTCGAATTCGGCGATGCCCGCAGCCGCCTCATCGTCGGCGAAGTCGTGATGTTCCACCTGCGCGACGGCCTCGTGAACGACGGCAAGGTCGAGACTGCGGCACTCGATCCGATCGCGCGCATCGGCGGGCCGCGTTACGCCCGACTCGGCGAGATCGTGACGCTGCGTGGCGTGTTCCAGACTCCCAAATCGAAAGACTGAACGCGCTGCCCCGGCCGCACCTCAAGACCATTGGAGAACGACCATGCGACTCATAAGCTATCTCCTGGACGGAGAGCCGCGCTATGGTGCCGCCATCGAAGGCGGTGTCGTCGATCTGACCCGGCGGATTGGCCGCGACTTCTCCGATGTGAGGGCGCTGATCGCGGCCAATGCGCTGGCTGACGCGCAGGAGGCCGTCGCCGGACAAAAGCCGGACTACGCGCTCGACAATCTCGTGCTGCTGCCGCCGGTGCTGGCGCCGGAAAAGCTCTGGTGCATCGGCGTCAACTACGCCGAGCGCAATGCGGAGTATAAAGACAGCTCCGACCTGCCCAAATATCCCAGCCTGTTCGTGCGTAGCATGTCCTCGATGACGGGCTCCGGCCAGCCGCTGGAAAAGCCTCATGTGTCCGACCAGCTCGATTACGAAGGCGAGCTTGTCATCGTGATCGGCCGGGGAGGCCGCCACATCCCGCGCGAAAAGGCCTGGGCGCACATCTTCGGCATGACCTTGTGCAACGAGGGCACGATCCGCGACTGGCTGCGTCACGGCAAGTTCAACGTCACGCAGGGCAAGAATTTCGACCGCTCCGGCAGCATCGGTCCCTGGATCGTCACATCGGACGAGCTCGACCCGCGCGGCCCTCATGACATCATCACGCGCGTCAACGGCGAGGTGCGACAGCAGGACACCACCGAGCGGCTGATGTTCCCGTTCGACTTTCTGATCTCCTATCTCTCGACCTTTGCGACGCTGAAGCCCGGCGACATGATCGTGACGGGCACGCCGACCGGGGCGGGCGCCCGCTTCGACCCGCCGCGCTGGCTGAAAGTCGGTGATGTCGTCGAGGTCGAATCCAGTCGCATCGGCGTGCTGCGCAATACCGTGGCCGCGGAGAGTTAAGCCATGCTGGATACTGCCACGATCGAACGCCTTGCCGCGCGCCTCGACGAGGCCGAGCGCACCAAGACGCTGATCACGATGTTCACCAAAGACTATCCCGATTTCAGCATCGAGGATGCCTATGCCATTCAGCGCGCCTGGACAAAACTCCAGCTCGGACGCGGCCGGGTCATCAAGGGCCACAAGATCGGCCTGACGTCGAAGGCGATGCAGAATGCGGTCGGCATTTCTGAACCTGACTACGGCGTGCTGTTCGCCGACATGTTCTATGCCGATGCCACGCCCATTCCGTTCGACCGCTTTCACGCGCCGCGAATCGAAGTGGAGCTCGCCTTCGTGCTGAAGGCGCCGCTGCGCGGGCCCGATTGCACCATCTTCGACGTGCTCAACGCCACCGACTACGTCACGCCCGCACTGGAGATCCTGGAGACGCGTATGCACCGCGTCGATCCCCAGACCGGCAAGGCGCGAAAAGTCATGGACACGATCTCGGACAACGCGGCGAACGCCGCGCTGGTGCTTGGCGGCCGGCCGTTCCGTCCGATGGATGCGGACATGCGCTGGATCGGCGCGCTGCTGTTCCGCAACGGCGAGGTCGAGGAAACCGGCCTTGCCGCCGGCGTGCTCAACCATCCCGCCAACGGCATCGCCTGGCTCGCCAACCGCCTCGCGCCGCATGACGAGCATCTCGCCGCCGGCGAGGTGGTGCTGGCGGGATCATTCACGCGTCCAGTCGACATCCGCCGCGGCGACACTTTTCATGCCGATTATGGCGCGTTCGGCTCGGTGTCGTGCCAGTTCGTCTGAACCAATAAGCAAGAGGGAGCGCATCATGACCGGTCACACGCGGCGCAAGAGCATCCATATCGGCGGCTTCAAGCACGCCAACCCGATTCCGAACGCCTGCCGCATCGGCAATCTCGTGATGTCGGGCGTCATCCTCGGCCGCGATGCGGCTGGCGCAATGCCCGAGAGCCTGGAGGCGCAATGCGCCAACATGTTCGCGCATATGAAGGCGACGGTCGAGGCCGCCGGCGGCACCACGGACGACATCATCAAGATGACGGTGTGGCTGAAAGACCGTACGCAGCGCGGGCCCGTGAATGTCGAATGGCTGAAGATGTTTCCGGACGAGCATTCACGCCCGGCGCGCCACGCGCTGCCGATGGACAACATGGATGGCGGCGCGCTGGTGCAGTGTGACTTCACCGCAATGATCGACTGAGGGAGTTTCGCGTATGCCGACCTATCTGCCGTTCGACCCGAACCCGCGCCGCCCGGTCAAGGCGCCGCCGCCCAAAACCGTCGACAGCCAGTTTCACGTGCTCGGCCCCGTCGACAAATATCCGGAACGACCCGGTGCGGCCTATCGGATGCCGACCGCGACCTGGGAAGCGGTGCTGCGCGTGCACAAGACGCTCGGCATCGAGCGCGGCGTCATCGTGCAGACCACCACCTATGGCGCCGACCATGCCGTCGTGCTCGACGGTCTCGCCGCGATGGGCCCGAACTATCGCGGCTGCGCCAACGCGCTGGTGTTCGCGGAGGCGAACGACGCATATCTCGCCAAGCTGCATGATGCTGGGGTCCGCGGCGCGCGCTTCAGCTTCCGCCAGGAGCTCGGCGCCGTGCTGTCGGATGCCGATTTCGCCCGCGCGATCGCGCGCATCCGCGAGCTCGGCTGGTACGTCAAGATCCAGCCCGAGAAGGACGGCATCATGTCGAGCGTCGCCAAATACGAGAATCTCGACGTGCCCGTGCTGATCGACCACATGGCACGGCCCGATCCGGAAGCCGGCAGAAACGATCCGAACCTGCGCAAGATGCTGGAGCTGCTCGCCAAGGGCAATTTCTGGGTGATGCTGTCGCTCGGCGAGAAGACCTCGAAGCTTGGGCCGCCCTACGACGACGTCATCCCGATCGCGCGCGCCTATATCGAGGCGGCCGTCGACCGCTGCGTCTGGGCCAGCGACTGGCCGCATCCGGTCTCGGTGAAGCAGCCGCCCAACGACGCCGATCTGCTCGAGCTGATGTATCGCTACGCGCCCGACCAGGCGGAGCTGGAGAAGATATTGGTGCACAATCCGGCAAGGCTGTTCGGCTTTCCGGATTAGGGCGACCCGTCATTGCGAGGAGCGAAGCGACGAAGCAATCCAGACTTGCTTCCGCAGAAGCACCCTGGATTGCTTCGCTGTGCTCGCAATGACGGACGCGCCATTGCCAAGTCGACCGCGCGAGACTCTGCGCTCACACCGCCAGCCGATCCCTTACCCCAGCTGCAATCTCGAACGAGCGCAGCCGCGCGGCGTGGTCGTAGATCTGCCCCGTGGTCATCAATTCGTCAGCGCTTGTCTCAGCGATCAGCGCCTTCAGCTTCTGTTCGATCACTTCAGGCGAGCCGACCACCGAGCACGACAGGGACTGGCCAACCATCGCCTTTTCGGCCGGCGACCACAGCGCGTCCATGTCGTCGACCGGCGGCGGCAGCGGGCCGGGCGTGCCGCGGCGCAGATTGATGAACTGCTGCTGCAGCGATGAGAACATCCTCTGCGCGTCCGCCTCGCTGTCGGCGGCAAACACGTTGACGCCAACCATCGCGTAGGGCTTGTCGAGCTGTGCCGAGGGCTCGAACCGCGCGCGATACTCCCGCAGCGCCGGCATCATCATCTGCGGCGCGAAGTGTGAAGCGAACGCGAACGGCAGCCCGAGCATGCCTGCGAGCTGCGCGCCAAAAGTGCTGGAGCCCAGGATCCACAGCGGCACCTTCGTCCCCATACCCGGTACGGCGCGGATGGTCTGGTTCGGTTGCACGTCGCCGAGCAAAGCCTGCAGCTCCAGCACGTCCTGCGGAAAATTCTCGGAGCTGGTGGCGAGATCGCGCCGCAGCGCCCGCGCGGTGAACTGGTCGGTGCCGGGCGCCCGGCCGAGCCCGAGATCGATCCGTCCGGGATAGAGCGAGGCCAGCGTGCCGAACTGCTCGGCGATGACCAGCGGCGAATGGTTCGGCAGCATGATCCCCCCGGATCCGACCCGGATCGTCTTGGTGCCGCCCGCGACATGCCCGATCACCACCGACGTCGCCGCACTCGCGATGCCCGTCATGTTGTGATGCTCGGCCAGCCAAAAGCGCTTGTAGCCCCAAGCTTCCGAATGCTGCGCGAGATCGAGCGAGTTACGGAACGCTTGTGATGCGTCGCCGCCCTGTGGGATGGGGGCGAGGTCGAGCACGGAGAAGGGGATCATGGGCGGGTCCGGATGGAGCATGCGATGGAAACGTGGACTCGACATGTAGGAGCCGGCCCCGGGAATACCAGCCGAAACGATCATGGTGCTGCGCCGGCGACTCCATTGCGTGGAGGCGAAGCCATCGCTGCGCTGAGGCATGCGGCAAATTCGCCTGCATGGAAACCGCGGGCCGCATTGCGGCGTTGCCGGCCGGTTTGATCAATGGCTACGATTTTCATTTCGGGGGCTTTCTTTGGACAGATTCAACATCGGCGTTCATGTCGTCGCGCTGGCTGCGGCCTTCGCGCTCGCCGTTCCCATTGGCTGGGACCGTGAGAAGCGGGCTCGAAGCGCGGGCTTGCGCACCTTTCCGCTGGTCGCAATGGCAAGCTGCGGCTTCGTGCAGGCCAGCGAAAGCCTGCTCGTGCATTCGCCTGACGGGATGGCAAAAGTGATCGAGGGCCTCATCACCGGCATCGGCTTCATCGGCGGTGGCGCGATTCTCAAGCAGGGGAATTCGGTGCAGGGCACCGCGACGGCCGCGAGCCTCTGGGCCACCGGCGCCATCGGCGTCTCCGTCGGGCTCGGCGCCTTTGATGTCGCGGTGACTGTCGCGGTGTTCACGTTCCTGACGCTTCGCTTGTTGACGCTGGTCAAGGAAGACGACGATCACTGATGCAGGTGCGGGCGGCCTGCGCCCGTTCACAACACCGTCATCGCGACCCGTTGCGTCCCCCGGCCCAACTGGGCGTCTGGCCCCTGTTGTTGTACACTCACTGAGCCATTGGACGCTCGCCAGGAGGAACCGACATGACCACGGTCGTACTCAATCGCCGGAGCCTCCTCGCCGCGGGCGGCTCGATCCTCGCAACCGGGCTTTTGGCAACCGGCGTTCCCGGCCTGCTGTTGCCTGCCCGCGCGGACGGCCTTGCACCGACCGAGACAATGTCTGGCGGCGCGAACAACTACCGCAAGGGCGCGGCGATCGTGGAGCGGATCGGCAAGGGTGGTTTCTGGATGAGCGGCACCGTGCGCCGCGCCGGCGACGGGGCGCCGCTCGCAGGCCAGCGCATCCAGATCTGGGCGCACACCACCGAAGGGCAGGAGCACGAGCCGCAGAGTCACGGCGCCACGCTCACCGACAAGGACGGCAAGTTCCGGCTCGAGATGCCGCAGATCATTCCGATCTTCGGCCAGCCGCATGGCCACCTCGCCTATGACAGCGGTGAGTTCAAGACGGTCTTCCTGCGACCGATCATGCGGAGCGCAAAGGAAACCAGCCTCGAGGCGCACTTCGTCCTGCAGCCGGCCTGATCGCATTGGAGATGAAGGGGCGGAGATCGGCAAGAGCGCCCCTGATCTGGGTCGCCCTTGCCTTGGCCATTGGGGTGCCGATTGCGCTCGCTGCGGGAAGCGAACAGCTCGCATGGCGCGGCCCGGTCTACATCCTTGCCGGCTTCGCGGGGATCATCGCGCTCGGTCTTGTGCTCGTTCAGCCTCTGCTGATCGGCGGATACCTGCCGGGACTGTCGGCCTATCGCGGCCGGCGCGCCCATCACTGGATCGGCGGCGCGCTCGCTCTGGCAATGGTGATCCATGTCGCCGGCCTCTGGATCACCAGCCCGCCCGACATGATCGACGCCCTGACCTATACGTCACCGACGCCGTTCTCCCCCTTCGGCGTGACCGCCATGTGGGCCATCTTCACCGTCGCGCTTCTGGCGCTGCTCCGGCGGCGCTTGGGATTGCGGCTGCGCACCTGGCGCATCGTCCATCTTCCCCTCGCGGTCGTCATCGTCGCAGGCAGCGTGGCCCATTGCCTGCTGATCGAGGGAACGATGGAGACGATCTCGAAGGCGGCGCTGTGCGCAGCTGTGCTTGCGGCGACCGTCAAGGTGCTGGTTGACCTCTGGAGAAGGCGAACGTTGCGCGGCGAGAGTGCGTAGGATGGGTAGAGCGAAGCGAAACCCATCGCACTTGGTCTAGGCGGAAGCATGATGGGTTTCGCAAGTTCTCTACCCATCCTACGAAATTTCGCCGACCGCCTTGTTCCAACACGTTGAGCATCGTCAGCGCCGATCTGCTCTGCTTGCCGCAGATGGCCATGAAGATTATCCTCACGAGATGGCCGTCAGTGTCCCCGACGTGAAGGCATTCCTGCTCGCCACACCGTTCTTCGGCGGTATTCCGGATCAAAGTCTCGACCTCCTGATGTCGATGCTGGTCGAGTGCCGATTTGATACCGGAGCAACCGTCGTGACGGAGGGCGAGCCTGGACGCTCGCTGTTCATCGTCAAATCCGGTCGCCTTGCGGTCAGCAAGCGGGCGAATTCTGGGAGCATCATTCCGATTTCAGTTCTGGAGCCCGGCGATTTCTTCGGTGAAATGACGCTGATCGAAATGCAGAATCGTTCTGCCACGGTGATCGCGGAAAGTCCGACCGTGCTCTACGAGCTGACCGCCCAGAAGCTCTACGCCTGCTACAAGGCGGACATCCACGCCTATGTGATCGTCCTGCAGAACATCAATCGCGAACTCTGCCGGCGGCTTCGCCGTTCCGACGATCGCTTCACCGGACAGAAATTGGGTGAGGACAGTGCGTAGGATGGGTAGAGCACTTGCGAAACCCATCATGTTTCGCCACCGCACGATACTTCGATGGGTTTCGCTTCGCTCTACCCATCCTACGAGTTTGCGATCAAGCATGCTTGGCCACCGAACAATTCCTTAGCTGCGCCAGGACTTGACGAGGCGGGTGGCGCCTTTGGCCCCTGCAACTCCACCCAACGAGGATTCCAAGGAGCACAACGAGCGTCCAATCGCTGTGAAATGCCTCCCTGTACGCCACCTAGAAACGAGGTCCCGATCAGCATAGCCGCGAATCCGAGAACGGCTCCGCCAAGCGTGAAGCCCACCAATCGCGCGAGCAGGGCGAGGACGTCCGTTTCACGTCACTCATTTTTTGCGATGCCCCATTTTGTGCCCGGCTCCGGGATGATTCGCATTTGGCCAAGCATCCCTTTCCATCCACAGTTCGGACATAGAACCGCGGCTCTTTCGTCGTCGTGAGGATTTGCGCCTCCTTGATAGTCAAAGCCAGGGCTTTGACATTCTGGGCAACAACCCACCCCAATTCGCTTGACGATCTTTTCCCACGCCATTTCGACTATTCCAGATTGTCGAATTTTTGTTGCTCGCAGTGCGCTGAGAAATTCCTGTCCCAGGATTGCGTCTTGAATCCACCGATAATGGCGAAAGGAGTACGCGCAGCCAAGGGCGACCCGTCGGGCAACACACCCGCTTCCCATAAAACCCCGTCAACCCTCCTCCATAAAAATATTCCGCTTTACCGAAATTCGGAATCGCAGTATCAAATCCGCCATCCCGGTCCAGGGAGAGGGGCGGTCGTCCGTCGTAACGAACGTGGCTCGGGGGGTGGTGGACGCGGCAGCGTCGGGCACGAAGACGGGACCAGGGCGAGATGAACCTCGTGAGGTCTTGTCTAGCGTGCGGACGACCGGCGCCAACGCCCTGCGAAGCCCTTTTGGGCGAAGCAGGACGTGTCCGGCGAAGCCTCTTGGCGAAGCCGGATCGCTGCGTACGGCAAAATCGTGTGGTCCTGGCCGTCGTTGCTACGGTCAAGCCTTGCGGAGATGGATCGGGGCTCAACCGGGTCTTTGTCCATCGTCAATTCGCAAGGCGACGGTGACAAAAAGGAACTCGTCGCCGGGGAGAGCGCGGCATAAGCCGTCAACCCACTGTGCAGGGAAGGCCGAGTGTTCGGCGTCACCTGTATGCTGCTGTGCGGTCTCTTTGCGCTACACCTTCGCGCAGCGGACCGCGGGTGCCAGCCGGCACCCGGTCTTACCTGCGCCCTCTCCACGGAGGAGGGGTACGGAGAAGCAAAACTCGGGCGCTTTGAGCCGCGAGAATGCTGATCTGTGCGTGATTTGACCCAGGGAATGGTGCTGCCAGACAGGATTGAACTGAGTCGATTGCCCTGGCAGCTACTGATTTCATTGAACTTTTCGGTCCAGCGAAAATTTTTGTGTGGCACTCTTGAGAGGCGCCTCGCCCAGTTTTGATACCACACTCGGCGCGAGCTGGCCAGGCAGACTCCGCACTGGCCGGCCCTTCCAAGGGCGTGAGCCGTGCTGTCCCCCGCATCGCCGAAGGCGTTTCTGCTGGCCATGGCCATCATTGACGGATCTGATGGCGATCATCGTCAGCGCCATCGCCGTAGGATGAGCTGTCAGCGGTCGTCCTCATGCTAGGCGCGTTCGGGCCGGCCGTGCATTGATTTTTCCAATATCCGGAAGCCCTCGATCTATGCCGTAGCGCGGGGTGTCCACGCGAATCTGCGTCTTGAAGTCAGGGGTACACGCGACGCTTGCCGGAGACGCTGTCGACATGCTTCTCGTCCGCGACGGAGCCGAGAGCCGCTGGAGCGAGTTGAGCACGTGCTCAAGCCGTGGGTCAGTAAGCTATCGTACCGATCTCTACGTTTGCCAATGCGGGTGTGCAGCTTGGGGCATTTCGCTTTCCACCCTGAGCTCGCCAACCCCTTGGCGTATCGCCGTTCTGTTCCTTGGCAAGCAAATGGGAGTATTCGGAGCCGTCACGCTCGCTTTCAAGCTCAGGATGGGCAAGCCGCCGGCTTACTTCGCTCGCCCAACTATACGGCCTCGCTGTCCTGACGGGGGTCGCATTCACGTCTTGCATCGAAACTGCCGGGTGTAAGATTGATCGATCCCACAATTGCACGCTTTTCATCCGCAAGCAGCATTTTGCCGTGCAGCTTATACAGCTATTCTCGGTAGAGTCTGCGCTTAGCAGGAGCCGCGAGGAGTGGCATCGACCTGCCACCCGAGTCCGAACGGAAGTTCCGGCGACCTTCGAGACGTTCTGTCGGGCAGGGGCGCAACGTAGGTGCTTGAACCCAATGGTGAGCGCCCCGAAACAGAATGCCTGCCTTCTTGGTGTCACGCCGGGCTCTTTGCGCGTCGTCGATCCAGCCCGGTTGCGAAGTGGGACTACGATGTTGGGAGCTTAACGAACTCCTCTGCGTCGGCTATGCAAAAAAGGCCGAGGCGCTGATTTGAGCGACTGCCCGCTCGAATGGACGAGGCACACATCCTGCTACGGCCGTATTTGCATAGACGAGGCCATGCTTCGATGACCATTATGGCGGCCGGCCTCATCGTGGCCGTTGGACCAAGCACCAGGAGGGAAGAAATGCCCATGTCGATTTCAATGATCGTGCTTGGCTCGCAGCTGGTCATGCCAGTAGCAGACACTGTGCCGAAATTCGATGTCGCGCGGAGCTGCAAGCTTGATATCGCTGCCGCCGCCGGACTCTCCGTCGGCCAGCCGCTAAAGAACTGCATCAGTGACGAACAGAAAGCTCAGCAACAGCTCGCCAGCGGGTGGACGAAATTCTCTGCCTCGAGCCGAGCAAGCTGTGTGCCGCAAGAGAGCATCGGTGGGACGCCGAGTTACGTCAGCTTGCTAACTTGCCTCCAAATGGGGCAGTGGCTGCGACAGCAACCTCAGCCGAAGTGATCATATTCGCTCAGCGCAATCCGGACTTCACGGGCAAAATCGATTAGCGCGATTGTGAACGCGCCGAGCGAAATTATGAAGAAGATAGCGACGCCGCGTTCGTGCTGTATCTGAAGGAATGCCGTAACAAAGCGACGATCACGAGCAGCGTCACCGAGATACTTGCGATCACGGCCCAGAAGATCGCCCGATTCATCATCGCCGCGCGCTGATCAGACGTGGCAGATCCGCCGAGCCGGGATCGCAGTGTATCGTCATCGGGGATCCCGTTGATTGCCGTCCGGTCAACGATCCGGTTCAGGCGGGAGATCAGGATAGCGATGAAAGCCCCCAGTGCGCCCAGCAGGAAGGCCGGGGCCGCTGACTGTGATATGACATGAGATAGCTGGGTTACCGAAGGGGTATCTGTCAACATTTAGCGGACAACCCGTTCATGGACAGGCCCGGGCGAATAGGCCTCCCGACTTATTCCCCGTCACTAAGGCACCATCTCCGGGTCGACTATGCAAAATCGGTCCCGTGCATTGAGCCTTAGATGGCTCTGCAAGTAATCAGGAGCGCGCGTCGATCATGGTCCGATATCGGATAGGCGGGTGACTAGGCCGCCTCGTAGAGCTACTCGCGAACATTGGCCCGAGTGGGGTCATCTGGCCAACGCTGTGAGCATCGCGGGGAGTGATCCACGATGCTCAGCTACCATTTCGTCCGCTTAGTGAGCCTTGCCGCTTGCTCCCGCGTTTGCGTCCGCCACGCACCCGCCCGCGGGCCGGACATTCGCATGCCGCGGCATGCCGAAGCTGCCGATAGGCTCACAAGCCGTGCGGATTCACGTGTCGTGCGGCGGTGAGGCAATTGACTTTAAGTTTTCCGGTCGGTTCGATTTTGCATAGCCGCTGCTTCACCGCGCACTCATAGTGCTGGTTTGCGGGAGCGATCGCTGACGACATTAGCGATGCCCCGAATGCCGGCAGGAGAAGTAGGGATGATGATTGCAAGATTTGTTCAGATGACGGGATTGCTCGCGGTGATGGCGCTGCTGGGCAGCATGGCGACGGCTGGCGCCCAGACTGCACAGGCGCCGTCCGCGTTGAAAACGATTGGTGCGCCTTCCGCCGCAGCCAAACCTGAGATGGTGCCCTCGCTGTTCGTGCTCAATTCCCGCGCGGCGACGTTGCAGGGTGAGACGCTGGTACTGACGGGCATTGCCCCGAGCTCTATCATATTTGCCGATCGCCCGGTGCGATCCGCCGGCCATCAGCCCACGGCCGACGTCATCGCGGAATGGGGATCGGGCGACGATAGCTTTAGCAAGAATCCGCCGAACGCGACCTTGTCCGTGTTCGGCAAGGACGGCACCGTGAAGGACGCGGTCGTGGTGCTGAAGAACCCAAAGCTCGAGGGCGACAAGCTGACGTTTACCGTTCAGACCCTCGAAGGGGACATTGCCGGCGCGGACGGCGGGGCAGCGCTCTTCATTGACATCATCGGCCGGCCGTTCACGCCGATGTCGTTTGCCGGCGTCGCGCGGCGTTCGGCTTTCCGGGGCGCGATGTATGCCGGCGCCGTTGGTGCCGCTGCCTATGCTGCGCCTTACGTCGCGCCATATGCGTACGCGCGGCCTGTGTGCGGCTACTACCCCTATCCGCCGTGTTACTGAGAAGAGTGGAGGCTGAGGAGATGCAGACCTCCCCAGTCTCGATGCGGCGACCAGGCGACGAGCCTCAGCAGGAAGTTCTAGTGGAGCAAAAGATGTACAGGGCCTTGATCTTCGCAACGTTACTATCTGCGACCGGGATTCCAGTTGCCCGCGCCCAGGTCGATCTCAGCACTTATGCCGACGCAAACGGCTTCCTGAACGTACAGAAGCTTACATGCGCTCAGTTGGCCGGGACTTGGCAAGGTGACGCCGACCGGCTGACAGCCTGGTACAGCGGGTGGTACAATGGACTTGCTCGCAAGCACTATATGGATATCCTCAAATCTAAAGAGGCCGAGCACGAGATCATCGTTTATTGCAGAGCAAATCCTGGTGAATTGATCATCGAGGCGGTGGCCGTCGTGTTCAAGGACATGCGGGCGAGGCTAGGGATCGAAATGCGGCCCTAGCGGTTTCACAATGATCTTGGCCGCCCTGCGCCGAGGCAGCATTGTGCATAGCGCCCTCCGGGAAGGCGGATGCAGATGGCTTCCGCGTCGGCATTAGAATCTATTCTGATCGCGATCAGTGACTGCGAATTACGTTCCTTACCGCGACGATGACCACAAACACCCGATGATCGTTTTTTCGCCATGCGCACCATAGCTGTCGTCGACGACAATCCGAGTATCCTACAAGGTCTGGACCGCCTATTATCGGCCCATGGGTTCCGTGTCTGGACTTTTGCATCAGCGGAGTTGTTTTTGGAGGCCCACGCCGAGTGCGAGGCGGATTGCTTGCTGCTGGATATCCACCTTGGCGGCATCTCGGGCCTAGATCTGCAACGGCAGTTGATCGCATCAGGCAGGGATTTGCCCGTCATTATGATGACGGCGATCGATAGCAAGGAGACCCGGCAGGCGGCATTCGACGGGGGCTGCATTGCCTATTTGAAGAAGCCGTTTCTGTCAAAACTACTGATCGATGCGATCGGCAGGATTCCCTGAGAACTGAATCGAAACTTTCAACGATTGCAGCCAGCGGCAGTGTGCAAAATCGTGTAGGATCGGTTCGAAGCCAATTGTGAGCTTCCTTTTTAATCACCACCGCTTGTCGCATGACAACTCGTATTATTCAAATCGATCGTCCTGCTCCTGGCGCTGACCGGTGCGGCTTTCTCGCAGCCAAAGCGAGTGATCATTCTCCATTCAGTCGGCCGCGATTTCTCGCCCTGGGCGACTACGCCCGAAATATTCCGGAAGAGTTGAGGCTTCAAAGGATCCGATCGACATCTTCGACGTCTCGCTGTCGACCGGGCGCTTCCCCGACGCGAATGAAGACGCTTTTGTAAGCTATTTGAATGCGGTGTTTACCCTGCGCAAACTCAACCCGATCGTGACCATCGGCGGCCCCGCGGCACGGTTCATTCAATAAAACCGTCAGCGGATTTTCCGTCGATCCCTATCTTGTGCGGCTCTCGCCCAGCAGATGTCTTCCAACGCATCGACGACCGATGCAATGGTCTCGGTTCTGTCGACGTATTGAGTACTCTCGAACAGATACTTAAGGTAGTTCCGGAGACGACCAAGGTCTTCATCGTAATGGAAGCCCTCCGATCGAGAAGCTGTGGCTCGAGCAGATGCGCAAACTGTTTCAACCGCTGACAAGCCGTATCCGCGCGCGCAAATGCGGCGGGCATTGTCCTGCTCCGATCGTTCTCCTGGCCGTCATGATCTCGAAAGGGCGCGCCCCCCGCGAGGGTGCGCTTTGAGGTCGCCCTTGAGCCTGAGACAAACTGCTCCTTGTCCTTCAACTCCGGAGCAGCGTGGCGATCGCTCTGACGGGGTCGAACGCGATACGGTCTGGTAGCTGCTCGGCGCCGAATGGAGTGCCATCGCTGTCAAAGGTGGCAATCCTCTGGCAGGCGGTGCGAGATCGCGAGGTCCTCGCGTGGTCACGAGACCACGGACGTTACGACAGCGTTTCGGTGTTGCATCCTTCCAGACAGCAGATGCGCGTGGAAGTGTGCGCCAGGGTGGACATGACATGAAGCGCCGCGAACGCCGCGAATCCGGACAGCGTCGAGCGACAACTCGATCGAATAGCTCTCTCGCGATATCAAGTTGGGCTCCGCTGGATCACACCCGCTGCAATGGCGGCTGCTTCCACTTGCCGTCCGTTGCTGCTTCTTTCGGCCAGTACAGGCGCATGATCATGGAGAACGGCCCCTTTGGTCCGGGTAGCCAGTTGGCTTCCTTGTCCTTGCCCGGGGATTCGTTCTGGATAATCAGCGTCAGCCCGCCGTCCGCATCGCGGTTGAGCTGCGGCAGCATCGGTGAATTGATCAGATATCGATTAAGCGGATTGGCCACCAGCAGGCTCTGCGGCTCATCATACATCGTCAGCGACCAGAATGCGTTGACGGGCGGCAATTGATCAGGCGCAAAGCGCAACGTGTAACGGTTGGCACCGTCCAGCTTTTGTTTCGTCGCATCCAAATAGTAAGTCGGATATAGCGCCTCCTGCTTCGAATTGCCGTAGATTCCAAGAACGGCGGCGCCCATGCGGTAGAGATAATCCCCTTTTAGGTACGCGCGCGTGCCGAAGACTTCGCCCGAGTTCAACCTCCCCTCCTCAAACTCTTTCTTCAGGCCGGCGAAGGCAACCCAGGCGTCGGCCATGCCTTGTTCGATGGCCGTCTTCATCTCGGGTGATAGCTTGCTCGCGTCAAAGGTCTTTCCCGCGCCGACGCCGATCATGGCGAAGCGCTCCATGAGTGCCTTCTCGGAAGAGACCGTCGGGCAGAACTGCAGGATGAAGTTCAGGATCTCGAAAAACTGCGGCGAGGTTTTCTCCTCTGCAGGTGTCAGTGGCTTGATGAAATCAATGGCGGGGGCTGTCTTGGGTGCAGGCTGGCCGAGAAACGCGGACAGTGGCTGCACCTTATAGCCGGCCTGGACCTTCTTCACGTTTTCGATGTCGCTGGGGTCAAAGAGCTGCGTGCGATAGGTGGGGAACGCGAGTTCGGTCTCGCAGCGAAACACCTTCTCCACGCCCTTGGGCATTTCGCCTTTCCATCCCGGGCCGGCGAGCAGGAATCTGCCGCCTCCGTTGCCGGAAGTGCGTGTACCGATATAATCGAAGTTGAACGTGTAGTAATCGATGAGCTGGACGCTGAAATAGCGCTCTTTTTCCATCGACGGTACGGTGAGTACGAGAGGTTCGGATCGCAGGTCCGCGCCCATGAATGAGTAAAGCGTGTCCGAGTTGGGTGTCTGGATCGCCGTGTCAGCGGGCGTGTAGAGACGTGCGCTGTTCCAGATTTCGTTCCAGGGCCCCTTATATTCCGGGGTCGCCTTATCCACCCAATAAGCGTGCTGGACCCGGTAGTTGTCCACCATCGGGAAGCCATAGATATAAGCTTCCTTCGCGATAGCGCGGGCTTCCCCCGGACTTACGCCGGCTTGGGCGTGGGCTGCCGCGAAATCGAGTGCCGGGAGCAAAGCAACTCCGCCCACAAAGCCTCTCCGTGTGATGGTCTTCATAACTCTGGACCTTTCATTTCGCTATTTCAGACTTGCTGCTCTGGCTAGATGGCGGTGCGCACGATCGCTGGTGGCTGCCATGAACCCTCACCGGCCGGCAGCACCGAGGGAGCTGAGGTCTTCGGCCAATATAGGCGCATCACCAG
Organism: Bradyrhizobium sp. 76; assembly: GCF_023073025.1. Lineage (NCBI taxonomy): Bacteria > Pseudomonadati > Pseudomonadota > Alphaproteobacteria > Hyphomicrobiales > Nitrobacteraceae > Bradyrhizobium > Bradyrhizobium sp. 76. Next base: position 144,602 of record NZ_JADPIS010000131.1, on the reverse strand, counting down.
GTACATTTCGCCGTTCGGCGCCGGCAGCCAGTTGGATTCCTTATCGGCGCCGGGTGAGTCTTTCTGGATATGCAGCGTGAGAGAGCCGTCCGGATTCTTCTTCAGGCCTGACAGCATCGGCGAATTGATCAGGTATCGGTTGATTGGATTTTCGATCAGCAACTGGCTCTTGCCATCGTACATCGTCACCGACCAGAACGCTTCGACCGGCGGGTATTGTCCTTCCGGGAAAGTGACTGCGTAGTTATGCTTGGAAGCGTCGAGCACCTCGCCGTTGGCAAGGGTTTTTGTCATCGGGTAGACGGCTTCCACGGCGTCATTGCCGTAAATGCCGCCTTTTGCGGCTGCCGCCCGCTTCAGCCAATCACCGCTATAGAACAGCCGGTCTCCGAACAGCGACCCGACTTTCCACCCGTTGATGTTCTTGCTGCCGCTCGCGAGGTACTTTTCGACTTTCTCCTCGCCGTCTTTCATCCCGAGTCCGACTTCAAGCTTATGCGTCAGCGGAAGATCTCTGAATTCGAAGGTCTTGCCCGCGCCGACGCCGATGCGCGTGAGTTTTTCGCGAATGTCGCGCTCTTCCGGCCCGGCTGGCGCAAACTGGAGCGCGAAGTCGAGATACTCGAAGAAGTTCTTTTTCACGAGCTCCGCATCCGCCTTGGGAAAGTCGATAACAGGCGCCGCGGGCGGCGCCGGTTGCTTGAGATAGGCCGACAGCGATTGTGCCTTGTAACCGCCCTGGACCTTCTCAACATTCGGCATGTCTGCCGGATTGAAGAGCTGCGTGCGAATGGCCGCGAAAGAAAACTGGGTCGAGGACTGAAACACCTTCTTGATGCCGGGCGGGCTTGTGCCCTGCCAGCCTGGTCCAACGACCATATAATCTCCGGCGCCGCTGCCGGTCGCGCGGCTGCCGATATAGCCGTAATTGAACGTGTTGCCGTCGATAAGCTGTACCGTGTAATAGCGGGACTTCTCGACAGCTGGCACCGAAACAACGATTGGCTCGGCGCGCAGATCAAACCACAAGATGGAGTATGGCGTGTCGCTGTTGGGTGTCACGACAGCGGTGTCCTTGTATGTTGCGACATGCGTCAGGTTTTTGATCTGGTTGAACGGCGCCTTGAATTGGCTGCCTTTCGCGTCCACGGCGAACTCATACATCACCGCATAGTTCATCACGATCGGCAGGCCGTAGATGAAGCCTTCCTCGGCGATGGCCTTGGCTTCGCGGATATCGGGCCATCCTGCTTTGGCCTGCGCGTTCGCCGGGACGGCCTTCGCCGCCGTGACGGTGATTGCAGCCAGCGCTGCGGAACGTAGTAGACCGCGTTTCGTGATCATGTAAGCAACTCCTCCGCCTTCACCGCTTGGACTCAAGCTTGAATTCGATCCCGGATGTCGGGGCAGCGCTGAACACGGAAGCCTCCCGCAAACGCTACTGCGACGCCACGATTGCCGGCGGCTGCCAGGTGCCACTGCCCGCGGGCAGGATCGACGGGAATTCGGTCTTTGGCCAGTACAGCCGCATCACCAGATAGATTGGGCCGTTCGGTGCCGGCAGCCAATTGGCTTGGCTGTCGGCGCCTGGTGACTCCTTCTGGATGTGCAGCGTGAGAGAGCCGTCCACATTCTTCTTCATCCCTGACAGCATCGGCGAGTTGATCAGGTACCGGTTGATCGGATTCTCGATCAGCAACTGGCTCTTGCCGTCATACATTGTCACCGACCAGAACGCCTCGACCGGCGGATATTGTCCAGCGGCGAAGGTGACCGTGTATTTGTGCTTGGAAGCGTCGAGCACTTCGCCGTTGGCGAGCGCCTTGGTCATTGGATAGACGGCTTCGACGGCGTCATTGCCGTAAATGCCGCCCTTGGCGCCGGCAGCTCGCTTCAACCAGTCGCCGTTGAAGAACGCCTGGTCTCCGAACATCGATCCGACTTTCCACCCGTTGATATTCTTGAAGCCGCTCTCGAGGTACTTGTCGACCTTCTCCTCGCCGTCTTTCATGCCGAGGCCGATCTCGAGTTTGTGCGCGATCGGAAGATCCCTAAAATTAAAGCTCTTGCCTGGGCCGACGCCAATGCGCGCGAGCTTTGCCCGGATGTCCGTTTCCTCCGGTGTGGCCGGGGCGAACTGCAGGGAAAAGTCGAGATACTCAAAGAAGTTCTTCTTCACCAATTCCTTGTCGATTTTGGGGAAGTCCACCGTGGGCGCGGCGGCGGTCGTCGATTCCTTCAGATAGCCTGAGAGCGGCTGCGCCTTGTACCCGGCCTGGACCTTCTCGACATTGGACATATCGTCAGGGCCGAAGAGCTGGGTTCGATAGCCCGCCACAGAGAACTGTGTCGTGGACCGGAACACCTTCTTGATGCTGGGCGGCGTTGCGCCGTTCCAGTCGGGGCCAACCACCATGTAGTCGCCCGGCTCGGCGCCGGTGGAACGGGAGCCGATATAGCCGTAATTGTAGGTGTTGCCGTCCTCCAGTTGCACTGCGTAGTAGCGGCCCTTTTCCACCGCTGGCACTGACAGCACCATCGGCTCGGCACGCAAATCCATCCAGAGGAAGGAGTACGGCGTGTCGCTGTTCGGGGTGACGATCGAGGTGTCCCTGTAGGTGAAGACGCGCGCTTCGTTCTTGATCTGATTGAACGGCGCCTTGAATTGCCCCGAGTTCCTGTCGACGGCATACTCGTACATGACCGCGTAGTTCATCACGATCGGAAGGCCGTAGATGAAGCCTTCCTCGGCGATGGCCTTGGCCTCGCGGATATCAGGCCATTGCGCGTACGAGACGCTCGGCGTCATGGCGCAAAGTGAACCGGTCATGACCGCTGCGAATGCGCTACTTCTTAAGATGTTCATGTCGGGTCTCCCGCGCTCCGGCTACCGAGAGTGTCCTTTGAACGCGAATGGCATATTTCTCGGATTTGCGGCGGGCGACTATGCAAAAACGACCCGTTTTCAGATCGGGACGCGTTTTCCAAGCAATGGCAGCCGAAAAGAATGGTGTCGGCCGCCCCTTTTTGCGTAAAGTGCCTTGCTACCGTGGATTGACAAGGACAGCCGTATTGCCCGAGCCCTCGGAGGAGCATCAATTGCTTCTGGCTACCCTGTCGCCGTCAAAGGGGCAGAGTCGACTGGCGCTCAGCGTCATCATGGGTCTTATTGTCGCACTCGCCGTCACGATACCGTTCACGAACGTTCAGCTGGCACGTGTTGACGCCTTCATTCCGGCGTTCGAGACAGCAATTGTATTCACCGACCTCGTCACTGCGGCGCTGCTATTCTCTCAATTCTCGATCCTGCGCTGGCGTTCTCTTCTGGTGCTGGCGAATGGGTTTCTTTTTACCACTCTGATTGTCATCCCGCATGCGCTGACCTTTCCCGGGGCCTTCACGCCTGCCGGCCTTCTCGGTGCTGGATTGCAAACGACGGCTTGGCTCTACTATTTCTGGCACGCGGGAGCACCGCTGGCCGTGATTGGCTATGTGCTACTCAAGGACGTGGACTACAGGGAAGCGAAGTCCCAGCGCCCGCCGGCGGCTGACATCGGCTGGAGCGCGGCGTTCGTCGTCGTGATCGTATGCATACTGACCTGGATTGCCATTGGAGCGGAGACATTCCTGCCAAGAATCATGGCCGGGACCAGTGAGGCAAACCGGCCTGTCCTCGCACTCATTGGCTTGCTGATTGCCTCATTGAACGCGGGGGCGTTGGTATTGCTGTGGGTTCGGCGGCGTTCCGTGCTGGATCTATGGCTCATCGTGATGTGTTGCGCGTGGCTGGCCGAAACCTTGGTCACGGCGTTTGTCTCGGGCCGATTCACCCTTGGGTTTTATGTCAGCCGGCTTTACGCATTCGTCGCGGTGTTTTCGGTTCTGCTTGCACTGCTTTCCGAGACGATGATGCTCTATTCGAACCTCGTGTATTCGACGTTGAGGCGGCGCAGCAACAGCGAAGAACGACAGATTGCCATGGATACGATGGCGGCTTCCATCGCTCACGAGGTCAATCAGCCAATTGGCGCAATGAGCTTCAACGGCGAAGCTGCGCTGACGTTGCTCTCACAGACTCCACCGAATATCGATGAAGCACGCGCCGCGCTTGAGGCAATCGTCAGTGACGGCGCGCGCGCAGCAATGGTGATTGCAAGCCTCCGGTCGATGTTCAAGAGAGATATCCCCCAAAGATCGCACTTCGACGTGAATGACATTATTCGGGAGGTCATCAAGCTCGTCGACGCCGATTTGCGGTCGCACAAAATAGCGGTCTCGACCGAACTGCGGGAGGCTCTCCCGAAATTGCGAGCCGATCGAGTTCAGTTGCGGCAGGTGTTTCTGAACCTCTTTATGAACGCGATCGAGGCGATGCGCCCCGTGAGGGACCGGGTTCGGCTGTTGCGGATCAGGTCGGATTTCATCAAGGACCGTTCGGGCGTGCTAGTCACCGTTGAAGATTCCGGCACCGGCATAGTTCCGGCAGACAAGGACCGTATCTTCGAGCCGTTCTTTTCGACGAAATCCACCGGCACGGGGATTGGACTAGCGATCTGTAAATCAATCGTCGAAGCCCATGACGGGCACCTCCGCGCAGCGGCCAACCATCCCTATGGAGCCATCTTCCACGTTGCGCTGCCACAAGCCGAGTGAGCCGACGACTGAGTTGCAAGCTTTCGACCTGCTCCCGCGGCACTCGAGTCGCGAGCGAACACCTTCCGCCGCAGAAATTCTGATCGCCGGGTTCGCAAACTGAACCAATTCCAGGTCCCGACGTCCGAATTTGCATAGGCAGGTGATTGATCAGGTTCGTATAGATGCAGGCCGCCGCATCGGCCCGATATTCCCGACCATGAGCCGACCAGGCCCGCAGAAAGCGATCATCATGAATCGTCGTAAATTGGCATGCGTGACGATACTTTGGCTCATCGGCCCGGCGGTGGCATTCTCGCAGCAGCCGCCGCCGGGCGTGCAGGCGGGGATGCTGACTTGCAATCTCGCACCCAGCATCGGCTTGATCGTCGCCGAAAGTCAGCGGATGAGCTGCCGCTTTGCGCCAAACGGTCCGTTTCCATCTCAGAGCTATAGCGGAGTGATGAATACGGTCGGGATCGAGCTCGGGATCAGCGCCGGCGGGATGATGGCCTGGGGCGTATTTGCGCCGACCGGAGGGACCCCGATGGGCGCGCTGGCGGGTGAATATGTGGGAGCAAGCGGCGACATTTCGGTCGGTATCGGCGTAGGGGCCAACGTGTTGTTCGGCGGGTCAAACCGGACGATTGCCTTGCAGCCGTTGTCGGTCGAAGGCCAGGCGGGCCTGAACGTTTCTCTCGGTGTTTCCGGTCTGACGCTGGCCTACGTGCCCTGATAGGATGACAAAGGTCGCGGTCAATCTATGGCCTCGTTGGCTCCGGGCGCTGCTCGTCGGGGCCGCCACCGCCGCCATCATAGGCGGCAGCTGGCTCACCTATCGCCATTTCGCAAAGCCGATTTACTTGACAGTGGCCGCAGGATCGGCTGACGGCGAGGCGCTGGCGCTCACCTCGGCAATCTCGGCGCGCCTGGCAGCGTCGAAGTCGCACATCCGGTTGAGAGTCAACGATAGCAGCACATCAGCGAAGGCAGCCGAGCTACTCGCTGCGGGCAAAGCCGACCTTGCGATTGTTCGGGGCGATACCGGCGGGCTCGCGGACGCACGGAGCGTCATGCTTCTGACCCACGGCGTGGTTCTGATCATGGCGCCAGCGACGGTCAGCGCCGACAGTCTGGGAGATCTGCGCGACACGACGATCGGGGTCATTGGCGGCGCCATCAACCGGCAGATGGTTGATGCCCTGAAGCAGGTCTATCAGTTCGACCGCGCCAAGGTCCGCTTTCAGGATGTCGCCATCGCCGACGGCGCGGCCGCGCTGTCATCGGGACAGGTCCACGTGCTTCTTGCGGTCGTCCCGTTGACGGAGAAATACCTCACGAAGATGAGGCAGCTCTTCCAGAACGCAGCTGCAAAGGCAGCCGTGCCCAAGCTGATCGAGATTGAAGCCGCCGGCGCCATCCCCAATGTCGCGCCGTATTATGAAAGCTACGACATTCCAAAGGGGACCCTGCGGGGTGCCCCTCCAGTTCCTTCAGACGATCTGACGTCGCTGCGCGTGTCGTTGTTTCTGGTCGCCAACAAGTCGGTGGACGCGGACACCATCACTGACCTGGCGCAGGCCTTGGTCGATGTCCGACGGGATCTGCTGTCGCAGTATCCGATACTGGCCCAGGCTGGCGCCCCCAGCACCGACCCCGACGCGCTAATCCCGATCCATCCAGGCGCGGCAACTTACTACGGCGGAAACCAGCAAAGCTTTCTCGATAAATACGACGACAAACTCTATTATGGCTCGTTGCTCCTCGGATCTTTGATCTCGATCATCATCGCAGCCTGGCGCTTTGCTGGTTCAGACGCCGAGGCGCAAAGCATGCTCGAACCGCTCTACGAACTCCGCCATGAGATCAAGAACGCTAAAACGGAGCCTGAACTCGACGAAACTGAAAAGAAGATCGACGACATTCTGAAGGCGGAGCTTACGAAGAACGCGAGGGGTGACGGTGCCGACGGCTCCGAGATGGGTGCGGTTAGCCTCGCAGCTCAAAGGCTCCACCATTTGATGAGCCACCGCCGGGCGCGGCTGCGCAAGTCCTAGCCTGGCGTGGGGCTACCCCGCCTGCTTCAAACCGCCACCCGGAGGGTCGATCGCCGCGCGTTTTCCGCATTCGTTGAGCATGAACTCGGCAACCGGATCGCCGGGAAAGCTACCTAGAATAGTGCCGTAGGCGAGCTCCGCCGCTGCTAGGTCATCCGCCTCGAAGTGCTGCGAGGCTTGCCAAGTCATCACGCTGAGCTGCTCATCCCGATCGCGGGCCCTCAGGTCCGGATCGTCGCTCGTGCGGAGTGCGAGCAATTCATAGATCATGAATCGGGTCTTTCGACCCTTCACCTGAACCCGCTTCAGCGGCCGAGCGAGGATATCGGCCTTTGCCTGGTCATAGATGCTGTCGCTGATGCAGATGGTGGTGCCAAACAGCTTGTTGATCCCTTCAAGGCGGGCGGCAACATTCACGCCGTCCCCCAGGGCGGTGTAGCTCAACCGGGTTGAAGACCCGACATTGCCAACAAGGACGTTGGCGCAATTGAGCCCGATCCTGATCTCAATTCGCGGTCGCCCTTCCGCCTCCCAGGCATTGTTGACGCGCTCCATACGGCGGGTCGCACGTACGGCAGCGGCGCAAGCGCGTAGAACGTGGTCAGGACGCTGAACCGGAGCGTTCCAGAACGCCATGATGCCGTCGCCGATGAACTTGTCGACGGTGCCGCCTTCTTCCGAGATCGCAGACGATACTTCCTCAAGATAGGTTGAGATCTGGACTAAAAGGTCGGCAGGCGCCAGCGCTTCGGAGTGGCTGGAAAAATTCTCCAGATCGGAAAAGAAAACAGTGAGGTATCGCGGTTCGACGCCCAAGGTCAATGGAATGCCCGACTTAACGAGCTGACGGACCACATCGAGCGGAACGAAGGAGGAGAACGATTTCAGCGATGTTCGCAGCAGCGAGGCCGCCGCTTCCAGTGTCGCGATCTCCTGGATGTTCGAAGGCGGACGGGCGGGCGTATCGAATTCGAGGCTTTCAATCGCCTGCAACTGCTCGGACACGCTTTCGACGGGACGCGACAGCCGGCGAGAGGCGAAGAAAATGAAAAACAACTCGATCGCGGTGAGACCAATGATCACGACCATCATCAACCGATTGGTCTTCTTCAAAGTGCCGACGAAATCGTCGATCGGCGTCAACGTGATCACCTGCCAAGGCTGACCAAAGCCGCCCGGGAAATTGGTGAAGGCCGCTATAAAATCCTCTCCATTCGTCGGAGACTGAAAGGTAAAGCTGCTGGCTCCGGTCCGGGCATGCTGGCGGTGAGCTTCGCGCACATCGGGATCGTCGATGTCAGCGAGGGTTGCGATCTTGAGCGCTCCATTCTCGACCCGAACGCCCTTCTGCTTGTCCGGGAAGGCGATGATCTTGCCGTTGCTCCGATGCGCAATGAGCGTCGTGCTGCGCGCGCTGGCTCGATGCTTGTCGAGAAAGCGCGACAGAATGTCTATCGTGATGTTGGCCGTCGCGCAGCCGACGAACTCTACCCCGTGGAATATCGGAACGCGCAAAAACAGAATGGGGAACCCGGTGTCCGGGTTGATCGAGGGCTCGGTCACCGCGAGCGTCCGGGTCGTTTTGGCGGTCTGATAGCCGGCCAGGAAGCGAATATCGACGTCAGTGGGAACATTATAGGCACCGACTGGATGGGGCCATATGTCGTAGAATGTGCGATGGCGGACCCGTGAGAACGCAAAGGTGATCGCATCGATGTAGCTGGCGTGCCAGTTGGCCTTTGCAGGAATCCGAGGATCGGAACGCCGTCGGTCCTCGTCGATGCGGGTGACCACCCGGTGGTAACCATCCTCGAAGCTGACGTAGATAGCGTCGATATGTGCTGCCGAGGTAAGCGAGCGATACAGCAGGTCGTTGCTTTGCTCAGTTCGGAAGTATCCAGGATCGACCGACGTGACTTCGGCGAGAAAGCGCAGCGGGCTTTCCGTGCTCTCGATCAAATTCTCGGTGCGCTCGATGCCGGCCAGGCTGGTCTGCGCAACGGCGTCGTTCAGGATAGCCACCATGCCGGCCGAGTTCTTGTGGTAGTTGTAGAGCAGGATAAAAACGAGAACGGGAATGCTGAGGCCGATGAACAGCAGCGACATGATCAGGCTCAGTCTCGGCCGCCCCGCAAATCGCGGAAGCGGGCCCAACCAGGCCATCGTGATCCGCAGTGTAAGGCCCCTTCGATACGCGAGCAGCGCCGCAATCAGGAATCCGAGCGGTACCAGAATGAGTGGAATCAGCCAGGGCCGCAGTTTGCCGTCATGTCCGTCCCAAATCAGGGTGGGGGGGAGGGTATCATCGGTCAACAGTCCCAGTTGCCTGTAAGTCGCGGCAATACTGCGCCAACGCGCGGGATCCTGCTCGCCGATCCGGTCCGGATCGCGCCCGACCAATGTTTCCGTCTGCTCCGCCTCAAACAGCAGGGCCTCGCGGCTCTTTTTGCCCGAATAGCTCTTGAGGATCAAATCGACCGTCGCCTCTTTGTGCGCGAAGGCATAGGCCCAGCCTTTCACGCTGGCCGCCCTGAACGCCGCGACCCGGTCTGGATGGGTTTTCACCTCCGCTTCGGACGTGCACAAACTGTCGCCGTAAAAATCGATTCCGGATGCCGCGGGCGCGAAGGTGCGGTAGGCTGCACCTAGCTGCTCCAGGATAAAGGGCTCGCTGGTGCTGTATGCCACCATCGCATCAGCCCGGCCGGCCAGGAGATCGCGCGGGTCTCCCCCGTGATCGACGCGCGGCAGGGCTTGATAGTCGACTCCTTCGCGCTTCAACATCGCGGCGATCTCGTCGCTTCCCGGCGTGTCCATCAGCGTGCGGCCGCGGAGTTCCGAGACATTGCTGATATCGGTCCGGCGTGCGACCAGGATGACGGCCGGGGAACGTTGGAAGATGGTGGCCAGCACGACCAGTCGACGGCCCACGCTCCACTCGCGCAGGACGCTGGCGCTGCAGACGCCAAAATCCGCCTTGCCGCCGGCAACCGCTTCGGCGACATCGATCCCCGGACCACCCTCACGGATGGTGACGTCAAGGCCCGCGTTCCGGTAGAAGCCCTGCTCAAGCGCGGCGTAGTAGCCGGCAAACTGGAACTGATGCTTCCATTTGAGTTGCAGAGAGACCGGCTCGAGTGCGGCGGCAGGATGCGATGACAGAAGGGCAAGGCAGGCGGCGAAGGCCAGCCGTCTCAGCATACCGCGCTCCCGCACACGCGCGATGAGCGGCCAGGCTGCCGTCACAATCCAAAAGCCTTGATAAACGCGCCTCGTCGCATGTGACCTCATCGAGGGTATTTTATGAGCAGCGAGGTTGTGGTGACGCAGTATGCCTTCGCAGCTGGCCATGGAAGGCTACCCACGCGGGAAGTGGCAGCCTATGCAAAATCGGACAATTCGCTCTCGCTGCGCCAGTCTCGATGAAGCTATTGCTCGACGGTGCGCCAAGCGGCCGCTGCGAAATGCAGAGACGGCGTCTTCACGGATCTTCACGGGTCTTGTCCGAATTTGCATAGTCAGGCCCACAAACCGGTCGATAGGCTACTGCCGGGCGCGGCATTTTGCGCCACAGTTCAAGCGCAAGGAGCAAGCCATGATCAACCTAAAAGTTCTCGGCGCGGTCGTGATTGCGGCATCTGCCTTGTCCAGCTCTGCTGCACTGTCGCAGGCGGCCCTCTCGAATCCGGACGAATGCCAAGCTGAATTCGCCAGCTGCACCGGTCTTGGAACCGGGGGTACCCCCACCGGCGGCTATCGATATCGGCAATCAACTCGGCGAACGGCGTATCGCCAGCCGGCGGCGGCGGACGCTACCGTCGGCAGCTGGGGCAATTCCTACGCCATGTCCGGCGAGATGGGCTGGCACGGCAAATGGAATGCGTATGCTACCCGCAACGGTATCGTCTGCCGGCCCGGCACCTATTTCAAGGGTGCTGACGGTCTCCGGCATCTCTGCCAATAGGTCGTCTGCGCTGAGGCTAAATCAGGCGGTCCCAAAGGGCCGCCTGATTCATGGCAAACTTTGGCTCTCGTCCAGAGCGGGCCAGCATGGAAGTGGCCAAGCGCTCGTCTACTAACTGATGACCGCTGGTGTGAGTTGGCCGACTGCCTACGGCGAACTGGCCATGTCCGCTCTTGAGGATCGAACGGACACGGCCAAGGCTTCGCCCAGGCTGATCGGGTTTGACGTACACGCCCTAACCCGCACCGAGGCGAACCCACCGTTGTCGGAGACGACGGCGGTCCCTGCTCGCGACGATGTCTTTACTTGGTCACTATTCGACGTGTCGGTGCCACCGTGCTGGTGGGTGCCATTGGCGAGATCGAGAACGTCAGCCAGGTATTCCATCCCGCGGGCCGATTTTCGGCGGCGAATTCGCCATAGCCTTTCAGGTTCAGATATCCTTGCATGTCGCCGACCGGAAACAGGAAACCGATCTGCGGGCCTACACCCACCACCCTCGATCGGAAACCACCCAGGATCGGGTGTTGACCGAAATCATCGGTGATCTGTTGATACGCATACCCAACGAGACCGACGAAGACCTGCTTGGACAGAAACTGGGATGCGCCCCAGTCGACGTGGAAATCGATGCCGTTTTGATAATTGGTATCCTGGTTCTTGAAATTGTAGGTGAAGCCAGCGACCGCGGAAAACTCGTGACCCGTCGCTGGATTGAAGTAGGTGTAGCCGCCGCCGCCGTCGATCGCTGCGTGCCCGATGCCGAGATTGGCGAGACGGGTGGACTCGTAGGCGCCCACGGGAATGTCGCCCGTCACATAGGTCATGAAATTGTGCACGCCGGCGTTCCACTTTAATGTCGCCTGCGGATAAAGGTCGCCGACCGAAGTGATCGAATCCCCAATGACACCGGTGCGCGTCGCGAACAGCGGCCCAAGCGCCGCCGTCAGGGTCCCGTCAATGCTGGCGCTCGACCGTCCGAAAATGCCGGTTATTCCAACGGCGAGTTGTCCGCCCAGTACCGGTGTTCCGAACGTGTAGGTGGGATTGAGCAGCAGCAGATCGGCCTGCGCATTCAGATGGGCGTCCAGGCTGACGTTCACGGTTGCCGGAATTCTGCCGATCTGAATCTGCCTGGCCGCCGCAACGGCGCCGAACGCCGATACGGACGTGTGATAGTAAACCTCGGCCATCGACCAGCCCGGCACCTGGGGCGTTGCTGCGAGGCTGCTGAAGCGACCGGGAAGCCAGTAGGATACTCCGCCTTCGTCGGCGTAAGCCGCCCCGGGCAGGGATCCGAATATTAGCAAAGCCAGGCTGACGTGCTTGAGCCAAGGGCAGGGATTTCGTTCGGATATGCGGTACTTCATCTGTCTGCCCTCTTCCTCGAGATCGGCACTTCAACCTTAGATTGGCATAGATCGAACGTCTCGTGGCAAGCGATCGCTATGCAAGATCGGTTCAGATCCAGAATCAGCCGCGGATGTTGCGCCAGAGCCACTCCAACCATCGCGGACTATTCACCCCAAAGCCAGTGCGGAAACCACGCATGTCCTCAAGCCACAAGATCCGGGCGGACCTGGCGTGGGACGTGACTGCTGACGGTAGTCCGATCGATCGGAGATACGCGCGACAGCGTCTGCGAAGGACTTTCGCCGAACACTTTGCGGTATTCGACCGAAAATCGCCCCAGCTCCACAAAGCCAAAGCCTGTTGCGATTTCCGTCACGGTGACGAGCTTGCCGTCCGCCGACAACAGGGCACGTCTCGCCTGAGACAGCCGCAACATCCGAAGGTGCCGGCACGGCGGGATGCTATGAATTCTGTGAAACGCCTTGCGAAGGGTGCGCTCGCTGACCGCAAGCGCATGGCAGAGGGCTGAAATGTGAAGTGGTTCGTCCAGATCGGCGAGAGCCAGCTTCTCCGCGTGCTCGACGAGAGCGCGCCAGGACGTGTCGGTCCGGGTAAAGGGCATTTCCGCTATAGTTGCGGTCCAGCCATGGATGGTCATGGAAAAGCCCCCCACGTGGCGAACCGCTAAGATGGGCCCGTTGGGAGCAACTCAGCACGCGAGCTGACCGGGTTATATTGTCCTTCGGGGCAAACGTGGAGTTGCACGCTGGGTGCTATGCAACAGCCGACTTTATACCGAAGTCTCGGGTGAGGGCGCTATCGTCAACAATCCAGAGCGTTCCGCTACGGAAACCGCTTCCGCAAAGGATCGAACCTGCAGCTTCTCCATCACCATGTGCCGGTGCGCTTTGACGGTGCGTTCCGACGTGCCAAGCAGATGGGCTATCTGTTTGTTTGGTCTGCCGCGGACCATCAGTGAAAAGACCTCGCCTTCCCGAGGCGTCAGTGTCGCGATCAGCGATCTAAAGGAATTAAGTTGATCCTGGCTCTCGCGCATCTTCGCATAACGGACCAGCGCCCGTTCGATCGCTTCCAATAATGTGTCCTTGGGCACAGATTTTGAGAAAAAGTCTTCCGCACCAGCTTTGATGGCGCGCACGCTGCTGGGGATATCGCCATGGCCAGTCATGAAAATGATCGGCCAGCTCTGGGGCAATTTTGCAAGTTCTGCCTGTAACTGCAGTCCGCTCAGCGATGGCATCTGAACGTCGAGCACGAGACAACCTGGCTTCGCGTCTGGGATAGCCCGTAAAAGGCTACCCGCCGACTCATATTCCGCAACCTCGTAGCCCGAGGCCCTCAGGAGGCGCGAAATGGCGCTGCGAAAAGATGCGTCGTCGTCCACGACATGAATTACAGGGCCACCGGCCATTCCGTCTCTCGCCTTTGTTCAGAGCAGCCGGCAAAATCCGAAAATGCTCCGAGCGGCGCCGTTCAGGCTCAGCGTCAGGCAGCGACAATCACTACGAGTGCAAGCCCGCGGGCATGGAAAAATCCAATATGTTGAGCATACCTTGCATTCGTGAGACGTCAACACCATTGGTTGTCGATCGAGCCAACGGCTGCCGAAACTATAGGGCTGGCTAAAGGTAAGCAGTATAGGCGCTGATCCAGACCAGAATGGAGGCGAGGAGGCCGACAACTCCTGCTTTTTCCGAGAATGCTGTCGCATTTCCCGACATGCCGAGGCGCAGCGAATCACGGCTCATCTCATCGGGGATCGAGATGGCCGCCGGAAAGACCGTCGCGCCGCCGATCGCGTTGGTGCGCGCGATCGTTCCGGAGTTGGCGACCTGTCCCTGACCGACACCTTTCGGAATGTTCGTAATCCTTGCATGGTAGATGCGTCCCGGGTCGTTGTCGAAAACGATATCAACGGGAGTACCGACCCTGATGGTCTGGAAGCCATTTTGCGCAAACATTCCGATAATCGTAACCTCACTGTCGACAATGAACGGCATAACCGCACTCGCCGGTAGTGCGCGATCGCCGATGGTCAATGCCAGAACGGGCGCGTACCCGTCCGCGGGCGCGCGTACCGTGGTCTGCGACAACTCCCACGTCGCGTTGTCAAGTTGCGCCTGAATCTGGGCGACAGTCGTATTGACGCCGCCGATCTCTGAATCCATGGAGAGCTTGGCGGTTTGCTGCGTTGCTTTGGCCGCGCCGAGTTGTGCCGTTACCGTCTCGAGCTGAACCTGGGTATCCTGCTCCTTGAACTCAGTGTTGGCGCCGCTCGCATAGAGCGTCTGAATATCGGAAAGACGCTTCGTGTTGTACTTGAGCTGGGCCGTCAGCCCGGCGACATTTGCGGTCGACTGCGCGTAGTTCGATTTCAGGATATCGGTCTGTTGAAGCGCTGCGGCCAGCGAAGCCCGGAGCTGTGCGACCTTGTATTGAAAAGGAGCCGGATCGATCTGAAACAGAACATCGCCGGCCTTCACCGACACATTCGCCTTGATCGGAATGGCGACAATCTGCCCGGCGACATTTGGGGTCACCTCCATCACACGACCAGCCACGGTGACCTTGCCCGACGGCGTCAGGTAATTGAATAGGCCGAGAAACGTCCCGAGAATGAACGCGCCCACAAGGACCGATACCGTTCCCGAGAGCCAGCCCCAGCGCACCAGCTTGAATTTCGAGAACACCAGCCACAGCGCGACAACGTAGAGGCAAAGGATGATGAGCACGGCGCAGCCCCTGTCACTCGTTGGTGGAAATATCTATTTGCGCGATATTCGTTAGCGCGCGCTATGCAAAATCGGCCCGGCGCTAGAATCTTCTCGTGTGTTTTTCGGTTTGCCCGTTGCTGCGACGCTTTTTTATTCTTGCCGATGAGCGTGACGCTCCGGCGGCTTTGGTGGGGAATACCGTATAGTAAGCCTCGTTGGTCCGTACACGATGTGCAGATCGGGAGCTCCGCAGGGCGCCCGCCGTAATCGATCCTCCGCATCGGTGAACTTGCCGTATCGTCGAAGCCCCAGATCACGAATGCCCATCGGCGCGCCTCCTACATGCCGCCGGCGGCAAGTCGCGCCAGCACCTCTTCCGGACCTTCGCTGGCGAGCCGGCCGACGAGCAGGTCGAGGCGGGCGTTTTGAGCCGGACAGGTTCGAGGACCACCAAAAAACTGCTCTGATCGACCTCATCAACCAGAAGCGTGCCGGAAAGCCGATCGCGCCCAAGTGCAAGCCGACGGCGAGCAAGGTCGTCGATCTGATGGACGCGCTGCGGCGGAGTGTCGGCCAGGACGCAGAGGAAGATCGGCCTGATTCCGAACTGCTCGGCCTCGTATCGGCTCAGGCTCCACGTCTCGTTTACTTGGTCACACTAACATCTCGGCTCATGGATATTGACCATGACCCTCAGGTCGAGGCAGAGGCCGCAATGAAGCAGGCCGTGCGCACGGACGGTCCAGAGCGGCAGCGCTGGATCGAGCTTGCGCTGGCTTGGTTCGGAATCGCCCGCATGCGCCCCGACAAGGTCGGCACAGGCCTTCGCTGATGACACTCGACAGCTGTCGCCGATCAAAGTCCAGCACGTCCCACATTTTGCGGACGCGGCTTCGGACTGGACAACAAGGGGGCGGATGTGGCGCTCGCGCGCATGCGGGTCGGCGCAGGTCCTACATCCAGCCCGGACGGCGCCTGCCTCTTGCAGCAGGATTATCGCCCAGCCGGTCAGCGCCCGATCGCTCGATTACCTGGCGGAGTCTTGTGTTCACTGCCATCGCGGCAGCGACGAATGAGATCTCCGATAATAGAGGTTGTGTTCGTCGGTCTAGAGCTTAGAATACGCGAGCGCCATTTTCCGGGGGAAATTGATAATCTATGGCACGCCGCAAGCCGGATGAGTTGCCTCACATCATTCTCAACATCGCGACCAAACGGCCGATTGAGCTAGGCGATTTTGTTTCAGCGTTCTCGTCCATCGCGAGTCAGTACGACAAAGTCGTGCGAGCGCAGTATCCGGAATTGTCAGGGGACGCAAAAATTTTCGTGCGTGAGGTTCGCGCGGGCTCCATTGAAGCTGACCTCATCCCTTGGGCAGTCCAGGGGTTAAGCGCTGTTGTCAACGTCAT
This sequence comes from Bradyrhizobium sp. 76, assembly GCF_023073025.1. Taxonomy (NCBI): domain Bacteria; kingdom Pseudomonadati; phylum Pseudomonadota; class Alphaproteobacteria; order Hyphomicrobiales; family Nitrobacteraceae; genus Bradyrhizobium; species Bradyrhizobium sp. 76. The sequence goes on along the minus strand of NZ_JADPIS010000131.1, from coordinate 128,452 downwards.
CGAGCAGATTCAAATCGTCGAAAAGTTTGTGAAGACCTACAGGGCAGTACTTGGCAAATACTTGGAGGGTTCGAAAGAGACGGATGCCACCCGGAGCGATCTGAAGGACTTCATGGGCGCGGTGTCGGCGATAGCCAACGACCCGAATGGACGCTCGACATTGCAGGCCGTCGCCTATGAGGACGGCAAGAAAAAAATAAAGGCGGCTCTAGTATTTGATACGTCTCAAGCTCGAGAGGCGCAGAAGCAGATTGAAGACCAGAAGCTGCTGCTGGAGTCATCTACGAGCGCGGATCACCAGCGCGTGCTGATGACGTTTAAGCAGTCCAATGTGAAGGACGGCGTAATGGGCAAGAGAACTGGCGAGCGTGTTGCAATCGAAGACATCTCACCCCGTGATCTGCCGCTAATCTACGCTTCGGAGCTGGCCGAGCAAAGGATCAAACATGAGGTTCGCGAGGCTGACGAAAACGTCTACAAAAAGGGCTTCATTGTTGATGTGAATGTTCAGCTTGTCGGCGGCCGTCCTGCGGGTTACCGCGTTACCAATCTGCATCAGGTTATCGACCTGCCAGATTAGTCCAGGTCGGCCGCGACCGGCGCCGGCGACGCCTCATAGACCTCCTGGGGCCGCCTGCGCATGCCGGATCAAGTGTAGACATTGAACAAGCCCTCCAAGGCTCAGGACGAAGAAGTTCATCACCGGCAGTCATGTCTACCGCCATAAATAAAATAGTTCGCGGGCCAGAATCAGAACAGCGCTCGGTTAGCGAATGGATCAAGCTGCAAATCCGTTCCACAATCAGACGAAGACTAGCCAACAGCTTCTTTGTCCGCCGGCTCGTGTTCGACGATAAAGCGAGCGCGGTGCAACAGTTCGTCAAAAGTCAGTATCTCCGGTCGCCAAGTATTCTTCCGATAAAGGTCGAACGAACGAAATTTGGAAGTGTTCACGCCGTTCTCAGTCTTGAACTCATCGAGACTGCCGATAACGAGGCAAGATCGCGGCTCGATGCTGAAAAGAATCTCTCCCGTTGGATCCCCCAACTCGTCTTCGACCGATAGCTTGTCACCGATTGCCTCCACAGCTGCATGAACGGTCGTTTGAGTCTGAGCCACGCCGCCTACCAATTCGGATGAAGGTGGCCATGCTCCTGAGCGGTACTGGCTTGGTCCAAGCAGCGGAGTATCGTCCCGCTTGATCTCAACAAAGCAGAGAGAGCTCACGATGCCGCGCGTTTTCATCAGTGCGTCCGCTCGCTTGCCAGGACCGGTCAAGTCTCGTCCCCTCACGATTCGCTCAAGCTTGCCTTCATCGAGTTTCGAAGCGAACTGGTAGGATAGGCCGTACCCAAATATCCAGGTGTTGGCCTCGAAATACTGCTGCCACAAAGCCTCGGGCTTGCAATCGAGCCGAACTTGCTCGGCAGCAAAAAATTGCCGGTCTCTTAGCAGTCTCTCGAAGTAACGAAGCTGTTTGCGTCTGTATCCGACGGCTATCAAATCACGTGTTAGGTCTTCCTGCTGGGCAAGCTGCAAGAATACCTCCGCATTTTTAGCGAAGATGCGTCGAGCCTGCCCTTGATCAAGAATGATGTCGCGCAACATGTCATCGGGTAGATGCACCTTCGATCCATCGTCGAATGGCACCGTCTTCAGGCCCGCCAAGAAATTCAACAGCGTGGCGATTTCCGATCCAACAAATGAGAAGGACTGCTTTTCAATCGGGCCGGTTCGCTTGCTGTACTTCTGAAACGTCAGCGTTCTTACCGACCTGTCGTCCTCGACGAAGGTCGCCTTTATCTCGTATCGCCCAGACGGCGTTTGCCGCAGGACAACCTCGTCCTTCACCTGCGCGAACGCGAGGCCGGGATCGCCCTGCACAATGTGCGTAGCGATGCGGAGCATCTGCCCCGAGGGGGCGCTGGGAAAGCGCTTGCTGATAATCGTCTTATCAGTGCGCCGTTCGAAGAACATCTGCCTTTCATCATAGTCGTCGGGCACGGAGCTCCCCCGCAAATTGGGAGTCAATCCCATACCACAAGTTGAGCGCACTCTCCATGATTTACGGAGAACCGGCGCTCGCGGAAGCGCTGGGCAAAGTTTTGGACCGTGCAGCCCGACGTCCCCTGAAGTCTTTGCACACGTCTAATATGACCTGCAGGAGCGGTTCGAAACCGGAGAAGTTGATTGTGGCTCGCTCGGGCTTCACAATGTCAGTTGCGAACTCGACCTTGGAGTACCACTTGCTGCGATCCTTCTCCTTGCCTGTTCTATCAAAGTGTCGGCCCTTTATAGTCCTGGCAAGAAGAGCCGGTTCAAACAGGTCCTCGATGGCCGCCTCAAGGGTTGATATGACCTTCGGGACTGGCACGACATAAAGATTTGCGCAAACGTAGTAGGATGGATCGAGCCCCCCGACGACCCTGCCGAGCATCCTGGTCAATTTCCTAAACAGATCGGCTGATCCCTTGTCGTTGTCGACGATCATGATCACGGGTTGCTCTGGCGAGAGCTTGAAGGGCGACACTCGTGCGGCATAGTGCGACAGGAGCTTGGATAGGTCGTTGGTGCCGCCGGATAGATCCTGAAAGGTGGCGGCCGCTTCGGTGTAGTTGAAAAGCTCGACCGTGAGACCCACCTTGGGATCTGGATGGATAAAATCCGGAAATTGAGCTCTTAGTCGCTGGAACGCGCATCGTAGATAGATATTGTCGGTCTTTCCCTCGCAAATGATTTTGGGGCGTGTGATTCCGTGGAACGCAATGTAATCCAAAAACGTCCGATTTAGCTTGAAGAAGCTGCTCTGCTCACTCTGCCAATCTTTGGTCTTGAGTCCGCGTATTTGGCGAATGAAACCCATCGTCCCCTCCAAGGCGTCATCGGATAAGGGCCTTCGATCTCTATCTGAAAAGCAGAAGCCGTTTTTGAACAAATGGTCGCACTTGGCGCGTGCTGTCTTATAGTATTCGTTGCGCACGTTGACCTTCTTGTTAACGACGAGACCTGTGGTGTCCTGGCGCGAGTCCCGTCGCTGCATTCGCGTCTTGTCGTAGTTCAGCGAATAGCCGGATGAATACACGCGCTTGACGAGACTGTCCCCCGGAACCCACTTGTCTATCGAACCACGCACCAGCCTCGCGATCGAGGACGGGAATTCTTTTTCATTTGTTGAGAATGTGATGTCGTCCACGTAGCGGGTGTATGTGCACCTACCGGCCCGAGCTAACCTATTGAGATGAATATCAAGGATATGCGCTATCAGATTTGATACCACAGGCGAGCACGGGCTTCCCTGAGGCAGCTGATTGTCGCGGCAAGCGATCTGCGCGATTATAGTCGCGACCTTTGGATCGAGTAAAAAGTTATTGTCCCGCTGGAAGAAGCCGCGAACCCTCCCGAAGTTGATTGAGGGAAAGAAGTCTTTCAGGTCAGCGTTGAACACGAACCGCTTGTTTCGGTGCGCCGTGGCGTTCGTGACGATTGAAAAGCCCCTTTTGAAGCCGTGTGCCAGCTGGCACTGACTTCGGGAGCGGGACTGTTCCAACTCGACGTGAATGTCCAAAAGAAGATCAGCCAACTTTGTCTGAATCATCTTGAGGCGGGGCTTGGGGGCCGTGATTAGTCGCCAGCCACCTCCTTTCTTGGGTATAGTGAACTGCTCGTACTTCTGCTGATCAGGGAGCCAGTACAAAACGAACGACAAGGATGCTGGTTGGACTCCCAAAACTCGTGCCAGTTGGGGGAGCGTTGTGACGCCTCTGAGTCTAGCCAGCTGTGTCATGAGGAAAGAGGCTCGCGGATACTCGTACGCCAGATCGGACGCATCGTCGCAGCGAACTGCAGGGAGCACGCATTCCTACGTGCATTCATATCAACTGTCGCGAAGCACAACAGCAAAATCTATCCGCAAGCCTTAGTTGCAGTTGATCAGCCCACTCTTGCTGGAGCAAGGTTTGCGGCTACTTATCAACAAGAGAGCGCTCTTGGACAACGAAGCGCGCGCGCTGGCCGGGTGTGTGCCGCCCACCAAGAAATAATTCCACGGTGAGGCAGCTTGAGGTCAGGATGGTTGAAGCCCGCGCCATGGGCGGCCTGCTTGCAAAGAGGTACAGGTCCCCGTTGGACCCCGCATGATACTTAGCGTATATGCTCTCGGAAGATTCCCCTGGACGCTGCGCGTTTCGAGATGCGTCACCCAAAAGGCGCTAAATGCCGAGCAACGCTGTGTGCGCCCCTACCTATGAACGCTGTGCCGGATGAACATCGCCGAAATCGTATTGCAGCTTGCCGACCTCGTGAAGGAGCCGTTTGACCAAGGCGAGTTCGCGTTCCGAGTTCTGGAAGTCTACAACGCTCCCAAGGCGACGCTCACGAAGTTGCGCTCAGGCACCCAGAATAAGGGCGAGAAACCGATCGATGTGCTCTGGTCGCGAAAGCTTTATTATCGAGCCGCCCCAGCCGGAAAAGTTGCAGAGACACTGGACCAGCTCAGGGAAAGCAAGGCGTCGAAAACGCAGAAGCCGCGCTTCCTTCTTGCGACCGATGGGCACGAGGTTGCCGCCTACGACACCAATGTCAATCGGCGTTCAAATTTGGCTCTGACTCACTTTTGATGCAGTTCGGGGGATGTCTGGCGTTTTGATTGGAGGAGAATCAGCGCCATGCAGCAAGCACTCCACCGCTCCAGTCTGGTGCCGCGTGGGTTTGTTGTAGAGAGTGCGTGCTACGAAGGTGATAAAGCCGTCATCACAGTCCGGGGATCCGGAAGCGTCGGCATTTGCCCGTCGTGCGGAGCGGCTTCTCGACGTGTCCACAGCCGCTATCGGCGCCGTGTGACCGATCTGCCGCTTTCGGGGCGGGTCGTGAAGCTCCTGGTGATCGCACGCCGCTTCCGCTGCGACTCCGTCCTGTGCGGACGCCAGATCTTCACTGAGCGTTTCGCCGAGGGGATATTGGCTCCATCAGCGCGACGCACGGCGAGGCTGGACTCTATCGTCCATCACCTTGGTCTGGCGCTTGGCGGCCGACCGGCGGCAGGCTTCGCAAAAAGGCTGATGTTGCCGGTGAGCAAGGACACGCTTCTGCGCGTGGTCCGACGCCGTCACCGTCCGCCGGCTGACCCGCTCAAGGTTATCGGCATCGATGATTGGGCCTGGCGTCGCAATCACCGATACGCCAGCATCATCTGCAACCTCGAAAGGCGCCGGGTAGTCACCCTGCTGCCGGATCGTGAGCCCGCGACGGCCCGAGCCTGGCTCGCTGCGCATCCCACGATTGCAATCGTCGCCCGCGACCGTGGCGGCGGATATGGCGAAGCGGCGGCCAAAGCCTTGCCGCACGCGGTGCAGGTCGCCGACCGCTGGCATCTGATGGAGAACGCCAGTCGGGCCTTCCTTGACGCCGTCCGCAAATCGATGCGCCAGATTCGCACCGTCATCGGCGCGACCACGATCGATCCTCAACTGCTGACAGCAGCCGAGCGCCTCCAGTATGTCGGCTACTTGCGCCGCGAAGAGACCAATGCAGCCATCCTGGCACTGTCGAAGAACGGCATACCCATCAAGCAGATCGTGCGTCAGACTGGCTATAGCAGGAAGCTGGTACGGCAGGTGATCCGCGGCGAACGCACCGATGTCTTTCGGACCAGGCAAAGTTCGTTGGATCTACATTTGCCATGGCTCGATGATCAGTGGGTGTCCGGCTGTCGAAACGGGGCTGAACTCTGGCGCCGCCTAGCAGCGCGTGGCTTCCGCGGCTCGCTCCGTGTCGTCAGCGAGTGGGCGACCCGCAGACGACAGGCCGAAAAGGCCGATGCACAGAACCTCCATCGGATTCCCTCTGCCAGAACAATCGCTCGCCTCATGACTATCGGGCGGGACCAGCTCACGAAAGCGGAGACCGTCACGGTCGCGGCGATCGAAGCTGGCGTGCCAACTCTGGTCGAGGCACGCGAGATCATCGCCGAATTCCACCTGATGATTCGGCGCAAGACCGAGGCGGGCTTCATCCCATGGATCGGGCGCGCCCGCGCCAGTCTCGTCGCCTCGTTCGCCAGCGGCGTCGCGAAGGACGAGGCGGCGGTAAGGGCGGCAATCACCTCACCATGGTCCAACGGACAAACTGAAGGTCAGATCACGCGCCTCAAGCTCGTCAGACGTCAAATGTACGGCCGCGGGAAAATCGATCTGCTTCAAGCCAGACTAATTGGTGCCGAATAGTCGGCGCTGCACCAAACTTGCGTCAGAGCCAATATTGCAGGCCGAATGACACTCGGTGGCTTGGCACGCGAATGCGCCCGCATTGATGTGTGGATGGCCTACGTCGACCGCGAGTGCAAAGAGGATTGAACGGATTGCGGACTTGGAAGGCCGCTCCTCCAAGCTTGAGGCCGGTTGCTAAGGTCTTGAGCACTACCGCTCGGGGTCGTCTATCATGGACGAGAATATGGCTACAGGTTCAGCATTGACAGGCGTCACTCCCGTCATGACGACCAGTTGCTCAGCTTCCTGAACGCCCGTCGTGAGCCTGTAAGTGCGGATTTCTTGCATACCACTGCTTTGCTCCCCGGTCTTGCGCGGAGCTAAACGTTCAAGGAAGAGCGTCTCTACATTGTTGCTGTTCACGCCCACGACCGCCATGGTGCAAGTGAGGACAGGTCGTCCATCTAGGCGGCCCTTCGTCACAGCGACAAGGGTGTTCTTGGGATAGCCCTCGCTGTTGACCAACCAGCCTTCGAAGCGATCGGGAGTCTGAGGGGGCGCGAGCATTGTAAGCGCTTCAAGGGGTAATGGCTTCCACTTGAATAGATTAGCTGCTGCCTTCGTGCGGTCGAAACTTGGTCCCTGTGCAAGGCAAGTATCGTAGAATGCCTCCAGCGTCTTCAGAGCGTCGTTCGCGGTGGCGGGGACTGTCACCGCCAGCAAGACGGCCAATGTGAAAGCGTACCGTAGCAAAATCCTGCTTCCCTTCGTGCGTGTGCAGCTCGTCCTGTATCACGTTCTTACAACTCTCCCGTATCCTCCCAATTGCTAGTTGATGGCCGCGCCTAAAGTTGCGGACAAAGTCTCGCACAATCGCAGCGAGAACCCCAGGGGCGCTGCCCAGGTCAGAATCGCCTGCTGCTGACGGCTCTGTGTTTTGGTTGTCAAGAGGAATTTGACATATTTCAGAAATATGATATACAGACCGTGAACATCACCCGTGGCCAGACCCAAGGCCCACGACAATGGAGCTACAACTTGCGAATGTTTTACGATCCGATGGCAACCAAGTTCCAGATCAACTGTCCGGCTTCCAAGGAACTAGCTGCCGCCGTCGATGCCGCCCGCATTCCGATGCGCCTGAGCCGTGCCGAGTTTACCCGTCGTGCGCTTCAAGCCTACGTCGAGCAGGCCTCGCGGAAGGTCGCCTGATCCAGAAAACGAAAAGCCCCAGCGTTGGCGCGCCGGGGCTTGGGAAGCAAGTCAACAGAGAATTGGTAAGCTGATAATGTCACATGACGAGAACGAAGGCAACCTAGATCCGACTCCGATCATCACGTCACCGACCGGACGCCGAATCAAGATCACGCAAGGGGCCAAGCTGGCTTTTGACGCCGCCGTCCAGGGGGCTCCGCAATACGAACTCAGCGGGTTTCAAAAGCGTCTCTACAGTCGCCTAGTCGATCGGACCAATGAGGGCCGTAAGGCGTCGCCGGAGAAACACGGATACGCCTTCCCCAGCGCCGTGACGCTGGCGAAGGAATTGGGTTGCTCGGTAAGCGCCGTTAAAGAAAACCTCACCGCTCTTGAGCTTGGGGTGATGGCGGGACGCAAGCGCGCAGACGGCTCCAAAGCTGCGGATAAGATTATCCCCGAGCATTGGCGGATCATGGTGAAGCGCAAGGTGGAGCGGGGTAGGGGCGGGGCCGGAAATTCCAACCTTTACTGGCTGCCGATGTGGGACATATTCGGCGCGGTAGACGAAGATGGCAAAACGGTCCGCGGCAAAACGGTCCGCGGCGCAACCGAAACGGTCTGCGGCGAAACGGAAACGGTCCGCGGCGCATCAACAAACGGTCTGCGGCGCGGACCCGACTCACCTTACTTACCCACCTCACCTACCCACCTCAAGGACGCACACTCAAAATTCGCTCCGCTCATTGGCGCACCCGCCTCCGGCGAGCGCTGGCTGGTTGATTTTAATGGGGAGTGGGCGAACCACCCGCAAGGATTCCTCGCGTGGGATTGGACGTGGATCGATCGGGACTTTCAGCCAGCGATCGATCTGCTAGGCCTCGACGAATACGAACTTGATGCTGAGATCGATCGTTTCGTCGAGCACCATCCGGGCGAGCGACGCCACGATTGGCATCCCGGCTGGCTTGAATGGATTCAAGCCCTGAAGGCGAGCCAGTCGTCGGACGGGCAGCCGGAGCCAGCAACAGCCGGTGACTACGGGCCGGAGCGCTGCGACGAAGACCCGCCCTTTTAGACACCCACCCTGCCGGTGCCCTGACAAGCCACCGGCCGTCCACCCCATCAATCCATGCCGGTGTTCTGCGCCGTAGGGCGTCACCGGTTGCCAAGGAAATATCATGACCACCGCCGCCACGACGACCATCACCCACATCAAGGCAGTTCGCCGCCCCTCCGACATCGACGACGCGCTAGACTGGCTCGCTCATGGCGCTGAACTCGCCCGCGATCTCAAGGGCGACAGGGCGACGCACCGGGACGTGATTTGGCAGCTCCTCATCGAATCCGTCGAGACCATCGACAAGACACCGGACCAGGAACGTCGCTGGCTGACCTCCGGCAAGCGATCGAACTGGACGCTTTCGACCGGCATGTCTCACACCGAACTGGCGGCACTCGAACGCAATCGCGTCCTGTCCGCGATGAAGCCATTCGACGGCCAAGCGACGTGCTTGCCCCGGCGCGATGAGGGACGCGCCATGGGCGTCTTGGAGTGGATGCGATGGGTCCGTGCGGCGAAGTCCGGAGACCGGCTCAGCAAGGCTGCCGTCGCCCTTGCTCGCGGTGCCGACAGCGAGATCGTCCAGAGGATTTATTGCCCCGGCCGCAAGCCAAGCGCCCAGAACGTATTCGAGGTCAAAACCAGGACGGTGGGCTTCATCCTGACCGGCCTGAAGAATGATCTGGGCATCGTGCCTGCGGACGGCATCAGCTTTCACCGCCAGTAGGAGGCCGTTTCCCAGCCCCTCAGAGCCGCCGTACAGGCGCTCTTCTCGACAGAGGGCTACTTCGCAACCTCAAACCATTCAGGCGCCTGTACGACCACGCCAGAGCCTTCTAGGGGATGTTACTATCTGTTCACATCGGGAACCGAATATGGGATGATGGTCGTCATATCGCATGATAGTCGTCATTTCTTGAACAGCATGCAGGGGGCTACCGCCTAGACTTTGCACATCCCATAAAAGGAGCAATTACAGATGTGCTAATTCTTCTGATACAACTCAAACTCTCTTGATTTTGGAGGGGGACTGTGGTAGGAAATACTCCATAATGCCCGTCGATTAACATGGACTGACAGGGCAACATCGCAAGGGGCCGCGCTGGCCCCTGTTCATTTCCACCACCACCTTCCACCCCGCCCGCTGCCTCCTCCGGCACGCGGGCTTTTCTATTTTGGAGACCGCATGAAACCTCAATTCGACCCTCATGAACTTGTGTCGTCGCCGATGCGGCACGTCACCTTGCTGTTGCCGGAAATCCTGATCAACCGCATCGATCAGGCTGCATCGCTCGATGATCCGAGCGCACCGAACCGCTCAAGCTGGATGCGCCGCGCCATGATCTCTGCCCTTCGCCGGGAGGCCGCGTGATGACAAACGCAATCGAGGACGCCGTTGTCTCTGCCGCACACGCGAACGGCTTTCAGATCAACTCCGCGACCATGTCAGTTGTGGCGATCGACTTGGCCGGATCGTCCTTGGACGGCGCCATGATCACGATCCCGAACAAGGGGACGTTGTCCATCAGGGATTATCTCGCAGACCTGCACGCTAGGGCACCCAGCGGCTTCAGTCGCCTGCAACAGCCCGATCAGCCGGACGATGAACGGACCGTCAGCCAGATGCGCAGGCGACGTCCCGCGATAACCGCCAACGACATCGACCGGTATAGCGGTATCACCCGCGACTTTATGGCAGAGCTTGCTGCTTCTCGCAGCGCCAAACGATAGGAGTTACCCACTATGTCTCGCAGACTACGAAGTGCGGTTGCCACCCGGCAGGATATCGAGCAGCTTTCACCGATGGTGCGGCAGAGTCGTGCCGCCCATCTGGTCGCCCGTGATCGGATGCAGCGACTGGCCGATGCCCAGCATGAGCTGGCCGTCGTTACGCAAGCACATCAGGATGCACTTGCTCTAGTGGCTGAATCAGCGGCAGCCATCGAAGCGACCAAGGCGACGATTGCCGCCATCGAAGCGGAGGTCAACGCAACGAACATCTTGATGGCCGGTTGACCAAGATCGGCCGGCCGTGGAACTCACACCGTGAGCAGGCCGCAAGGGAGGCGCGACCACATGACGATTCTGAGACTCGCATTGCATGGCGCGGTGGCTCTCGCTGTGGCCGCGCCTCCCGCTTTCGCCGCGTCAGCTTATCCGACACCGACTCGAGATGGCCGGGAGCGCGTCCAGCGCACTGGCACTTGCCCGACCGGATACGTCGGTGTCTCGGTGACAAGTGCGAGGCGCTGCATCGGGACACGCCGCACGCCGTGCCGAAAATTGAAGGCCGGGCTTGTCCGTCTGGCTTTTTCACCAGCGGCGGCTACTGCAAGGCATTCCGATGATCTACGCCGCGCGGTCCAGGATGTTCTTGACCGTTGTCGGATGCCAGTTGCCACCGTTCGCGGTGTGAATACCCCTCGCGTTGAGCGCTGCCGCGATCTCCCGTAACGTCTCTGAGCCGGCCTTCCGAATGGACTCGATCACGGGCAGGATGTTCGTGGCAAACCGGTCAGCTTCCGCCTTCTTTGCCGCCACGGCAGCTACGCGAGCCTCGGCCAGCTTGGGTCCGCCAAGCTTAGCCCCATCGGCCTTCTTCGCCTGCAATGCCTCACGGGTCCGCATAGCGATCATGTTGCGCTCTTTCTCAGCCAGGGCGGCGAAAATGTGCAACATGAACGGATCAACATCCTTGCCGAGTTCGGCAACCACAAACGAGACCCGCTGCGCCATGAGGCCGGACACAAAGGCAACGTCTCGCGAGAGTCGGCACAGCTTAGCGACGCACACCATGGCCTTGGCCTTGCGGGCCGCTTGTAGGGCCGCTGCAAGTTGAGGACGGCGCTCCAAAGCATCAGCCCCTTTGCCCGTCTCGACTTCCTCATGCCAGCCGATAACCTCGAACCCCTCGGCGTCGGCGAAGCGCTGGATGGCCGCCCTCTGGGCCGCCTTGCCCAGCCCGCTCTTGGCCTGCTTGCCAGTGCTGACGCGAACGTAGCCGATGAGTGGAGTCTTGATTGCTGAGCCGGTCATTTCAGGTCCGTGTATAAGATTAGATCGAACGTATTGATCTTATACAGACGGGATTTCAGGCGTGGCAAGCGTAATCTCGCTGGCAACGAAGTCTTTGAGATCGCGGACCGGCGGTAGTCACCGGTCCGCCTTCGATCCCGAACTTCTAGCCGGCGACGGTCTCGCCCGTGCCCAGCACGCCAGCGTCTCGGCACCAACGCTCCACTGCTGTCAGGTCTCCAACATCCATGATGGTGCTGCCCTCCACCAGGGCGAAGGGAGAGCCGCCCATGCCTTGCCTCTCGGTTTGGCTCATCTTGCTTATCGTTCGGTGATTGTCGTGGGCGCGCTCGAAACGGCGTCGGGCAGCGCTGAATGTGATCGTGCTCATACCAATGATCCTTCGTTCGCCATGCCGGTGTCCGGTCATGGCGGTGTGCATGCTGATGCGTTGGAAGATCGTTGCGTTGAGCACGGTACCCACAAGGGATGCGGGCGCACAGGTCGATAGCTCGACTTGGTTGTTATTGTACCCGACCAGAATGCGAGAGGTCAAATAGTAGACCGCACGCCTCTGGTCATCCTCACCCATCGCCAATCAGGTTTCCCAGCACTGGAAAGCGAGAGAGGGTGAAGGCGCGAGTCTTTTATTTGGCATAGCCCCTCGGTCGGCCAAGCCCCTCATACTTCGAATCTCCAAAAGGCAATTTTCAGCACCCCACCCCCGAAATAATCGGGCGTCACCATTCCATGCGCCGCATCAGCGCATTTTCCAAAAGGCGATTTAGTCGCCTCAACCAAGAGACCCGATCAATGTCCGAAAATCTCGACATTCGCGCCAGACTCACCGGCGTGGACGAATTGTCACCTGTGCTCCGCAAGGTCATCGCGGATATCAAAAAGCTGGAGTCCACCGCGAAGAGTTTCAGCGCTTCATTCAGCAGTGTCGGTCGCGCTGGCATGCAATCATTCGACGGGCTCAGCCGCTCGACGAAAGCGGCAACAGACCAGCTGCGAGGCATGGCCAACCTCAGCCGGTCGGCCGCCCGTGGCTATTCGACCGACTGGGCCAAGGCAAGCGCTCAGCGCGTGAGCGACGCACGGAGAGCCTATGCAGTTCTCGAACGCCTGGAGTCTAACTACCTTCGCCAGATCGAACGCCGCGCTGAAGTGGAACGTCGTGCCGGTTCGGGACGCTCGTACGGCGGTGGAGGCGGCCGACTGCCCGCTCCTCGCATTCGCACCATTGCAGCCGGGGCCGCCATCACGGGAGCAGGTATTGAAGCGCATGGACACCCAGGCAGCGGAAGTCCGTGCCGAGATGTTCGGTGACCTAACCAAGGGCGAGGTTGCAAAGCTTCGTCAGGACTTCGGGGACAAAGCCGGCATCAAGTACGGAGTCGGAAGCACCAAGGTCATAGACACAGCGGTTGAAGGTCTCAAGGCCGGTGTCGCCAAGCAGTTCGCGGGCGAGTTCGCGGAGCTGGCTCTGAAGGCGCAGGCAGGTCTCGACGTCAACCCCGAAGCAGTTGGCAAGCTACTCGGTCGCCTCTCGACTCAGATGCCGTGGGACACGGGCCGCTTCGGCAAAATCTTGAACGCGGTCGCGGTCGCGAACAACTCGACCGCCGCAGATGGAAACGAGATTATCGAGGCGATGCGCCGCAGTCTGTCTGCGCTCGCGACCACCCAGATGACGCCGGAGCAGCTTGCGGCCTTCGACGCGACCGGCATTTCGCTTGCCGTGCAACCGTTCAAGATGGGCACGTTCACCAGCTTTTTGACTTCGCAGATCGCTGGTGCGGATTCCGCCAAGGGTCAACAGGCCAGTGACCTCAATGCTGCCGCGAATGCGCTGGGTTTTGGTGGCCGTGGTGCCATGGCGAAGGCCATGCGAGACCGGCCGATGGAAGCCATTCAGCAAATCCTTGATGGCCTAGCCAGATTGCCGGAGAAGCTGCGGACGAAAGTCGCGAAACAAATCGGTGGTCGCGAATGGATGGACGAACTACTTACGATTGTATTGGGTCGCGACAAGCTACGCGACGTGCTGAAGGACATCGAGAGCAAGCCCGGCTTCCTCGACAAGACAGCGTTCCAGAAAATTCGATCGATGCAGGGTCGGTGGGCGTCCATCAGCGCGGCGCTGGGTCTCGTTTGGGAGAAGGTTGGTGCTGGCCTTGAGACCTGGTTCGAACAAGTCTCTGACTCCATCATCAACTTAGCGAACAGCTTCAACTTCGACTCGATCCGCGAACATTTTGCAGCACTAGTTGATGGTGCTCGCGAGGGCTTCGGACTCGAGGATTGGGGCGAAGTCGTCAAATCCATGGCCGACAACTTCGATGCCGGGACCGTCGCGAAGTGGCGAGAGTTCGGCAAGGGCTTCGCGGAAGGCATTCGCGAATTTGCCAGCGAACTCAAGACTGCCTTCTCCGCATTTGGATTCCTCGCTGGAAAGAACCCGGCGGATGCACGCGAGATGGGCAATCTAGTCGCGCAACTGACTGGACTGACCGTCGCCTTGGCAGCGTTGTCGCCTGTCATCTCAGTTCTGGCCGCTGTCACTCTCGGACTAACCGGACTTGGAAACGCTCTCGCGTTCATTGCCGGCATGCCGGCTGCCGTCGCATTGCTGAGCATGTTCGCCGCCCGTCACCAGAATGACGGTGTGCCCGACGCCAACATTAAACGCCCCGGCGAGTCCACCAACGATTGGCGCGCCCGCCAGCGCGAGCACAGGAAGGGATTATACAAAAAGTCCAGCTTTGAAGGTCCGACCGACTTCTCCGGCATGCGTCGCACCAGCGGCCTGTCCGACAGCCTGAACAAGTTCACGGGCAAAGTCGAGCGCGCCGCATTCGTCAACAGCGGTGTCGGTGGCGGCTTGCCATATGCTGCCGCTGGCGGCCCAGGGCTCAATAGTTCCGGCAGACTTGGGGGCGGTCTCAGTGGTGGTGTTCGCAGCTTGCTGAAGAGCGTTCCGGGTGTCCCACTGCCTGATTTCGGAGTCGGCCGCAGCGGCAGCATCATCGGTCGAGACAAAGTCCCGTCATTCAGCGCTGGCACATCGAGCCGGTCCGCTTTCGAGCGCAAATTCGCTGGCACCGCACTCGCCGGCAAGTACGATCAGGTCGTCGCGGCAGCGCGAGCCAATGGCATCTCGCCTGAGTTGCTGGCCGGTGTCATTGCGCACGAAACCGGAAACGGCAACGTGCTATCCGGAAACAATGTCGCCGGATTGATGGACCCGGCAACCGGCTCTCGCCGCAAAATGCAGTTCGGTAGTCTCGACGACGGCATCAGCAAGGCCGGCCAAGTTGTCGCAAAGAACTATCGGCGAGCCGGTGGCGATCTCGACAAGATGGGTAATGTCTACGCGCCGCCCGGTGCAGCGAATGATCCGCGCGGGCTTAACGGTGGCTGGTCCGCAGGCGTTCGCAAGCAGATGAATGCGCTCGGTAGCGGCGGTGGATATGCTGGCAGCGGTGACGCTCTCGCTTGGGCTCAAAAGTACCAAGGGATGAGCGAGAACGTCCCAAACGAATCCCGTGTATTGGCCGCTGCTCTCGGTGGCGATGTACGCGGTCGTAGCAATGCGTGGTGTGCTCGTTTCGTCAACCATGCGCTTGCGGCGGCTGGCGGCAAAGGCACCGGCTCCAATGTCGCGAACAGCTATCAGCATTGGGGAAGCAGGATCGATCCATCGCAGGCACAGAGGAACGACGTTGTATTGATGACGAACGGTCACGGCGACAATCAACCAGGTGGTCACGTTGGCATTGCGACCGGTGAAACGCGAATGGTGAATGGTCGCCTACAGGTTCGCATGCTTGCCGGAAACGACTCCGACCGCGTGCAATACCATTGGGTTGACGCTGGTCCGAACACGCAAGTTCGTCGGGGGAATGTTGGCGTCAACGTGCCTCAGGGCGTTACCTCCCAGGTACCGCCTGCCAGCGTGATCCAGAACGTTCCGCCTCCGGCAGCGCCCGGTGCTGGCGCTGGTGCGGGTGACGTTCGCTCCATGGGGCCGGTCGCGATCCACATCAACGGCTCATCTCACGATCCGGAAGCACTGGCGACGCTGGTGCAGCGCCGGATCGACGAGAGCATGAATTGGCGCACGCACGATGCCGCATCTGAATACACGTAACCGCTACACGTAGGTGGGGAGGCCGGCCGTTAGCTCGGACGTATAGCAACGGCTGGCATCTCGCTTGCTTGAATGCAATTTCAAACCCGAAACTGCAAATGGACGTATCGGAATGCGCACCTATGATGCTGCTGTTCACAAGGAAGTTGTCAAATGAACTATCGCGGCTATTCGATCAATCAAGAAAGCGGACTGTGCGTTGCCCGCTCCCTCGACGGTGACGACCTCGCCATCGTTTCCAGAGACCTGAACCGCGTCACTAGCGCGGTGTGCGATCTTTGGGTCGCGCTCGACTATGTCGACCAGATACGTCTCGGAGAGGCAGACCTGATCCCAATCTCCCGCGTCATCAGGGAATGGGTCGCCAACCCCACCCCCGTCATCTACCTTGATGCTGCCAATGCGCGCGGTGCTTGCTGATGCTGATGCAAGAGATTGCGAACGATCAGAACATGCGGCCGGTGGATCGCACCGTTGCTCAGGTGTTGCTTGGCTCACTCGACGCCAAGCGGGGAGACGCGCAGATTTCGCATCCGGAAATCTGCCGTCGAACCGGTCTGAGTCTCGGCAAGGTGCGAGGCGCAATCAGGCGCCTCGCTGCGGGCGGCTATTTCGCCGTGATCGAGCCGTCTGGGAAGGAGTTGTATTACGGCGACCACTCGCGGCGGTATCGACCGCGATCCGCGGAATAGCGGCGATTACGCGAGCCATGGCCGTCACGGACACGTCTCCGTAGTCCTCGCCGGCCGTTCGCGGGGCGTGCCCCTGGATGGCATCGACGACCCGGTGATCCAGCCCAAGGTTTCGGGCGATCGTCTTGAGGCGGTGTCGCCAAGCGTGATTGGGTTGGACGCGCTTGTCGGTAACGACCGCCCGAACAAAATCCACGACGCGCTTGTAGCTGCCCTTTGCAAACAGAGGTCCTTCGTCAGAGTCTTCAACGAAGCGCAGCAAGCCCAAATCGATGAGGTGCTGATGCACGGGTACTAGCCGATACAAGCCTGATTTGATGCTGCCGGCAGCCGGGTTGAAATCGAAGACGCGATGTTGGGTATCCTTGCGGACATCCTCTTTGCGAAGTTGCAACACCTCAGCAATCCGGCAGCCGGTGTAAGCCGCGATGAGCGGGCCCCATCGCTTGGCGGCGGCGGTCTTGGCATCCTCTTTCGGCTTCCGCACGTATCCCAGGCAAGCAGCGAAGACCGCGGTGGCTTCTGCATCCGTGAAGCCCTTCGATCGGGTCCGGATTTTCTTTTCCGATTTGACTTTGATTGCGTCCGCCGGATTTTTTGTTAGCTTTCGATTGTCAACCGCCCATCCGAACACGGACTTTATTCCGGGTAGATCGCCGTCTTTCAATGTTTTGGCGCTCACCACTTTGAGGCGGGCATTCTTGAACGCAAGCATATCGTCTTTAGAGACGCGGCCGGCATCGTCATGTCCGAGGTGCTTAATCAGCCTATCGATTGCGCCCTTGTAAGTGTCGTGTGTGCTCTGAGAGCGGCCAGTTGCCTTGGCTTCTTTCCACCACAAGTCAAATAGGCCGCTGATCGTCTGCTTCGGTTTGACCACCTCGATGGTTTCGATTGGGGGGAAGCGCTGCGCCAAAGGATCAGGCCGGTAGTCACCTTCGGCATTTCGGCGAAGCTGCCAAGCCGCATCTATTGATGCAGCCGCAACCAGTTTTAGAAAGTGCTTCCGTTGATCGGAGGGGAGGTGCACGCGGTGTCGGATCAAAGCCCAATCTGCCAGCAGACCGAAGCGACCCTCAAGTCCATCATGCTGACCGGCGGGCAGGGCGTTGATAGCTTCCGTCAAATCGCCGGAGCCAAACATGACGAGGCCGGTATCTGCATCGTCAACCTTCAGCGTGGCTGGCGGTGCGTCTCGTATGCGGCCTTCATAGATGGCGCGTGAGAGTCCTTTGTGCCACGCCCATCTTCCCGGCTCACCTGGATTGTCTTCATGGACCCAGACATAGGTGTGATAGACGGCGCCAGCTAAGGCGACCATTTCGCGATGAGACAAGTTGATTGGTGCGGTTGCGGTTAGATCGAACAGACGCTGCAAGTGCTCCAGAGCGTCAGCGTGACGCGCGGCGGCAATCGTTTCATCGGTGGTCTCAAGGCTGAACGCAACGTCGGTGCCGATCGTCACGACCTTGATGCAGGCCGGTTCAGTCCGACGTGACAGATGCAGCAAAATTCTCTTACCGCGTAGCTGATCAACCAGTTTAGTCGGGACGCGACAACGAAATTGGGGAACGGTAGAAGCGGCGCGCTTGTCCATGCGAAGTTTTAAGGAAACCATTGGTCTGTGTGGCACTCTTGTGTGGCACTCAGGACCGAATTTCTAATAAAATCAATGCATCCAATGGGATAAATGGTGCTGCCAGACAGGATTGAACTGTCGACCTCTCCATTACCAATGGAGTGCTCTACCACTGAGCTACGGCAGCATGTGCTGGGGTAAGAATCGGCCGCCACGAGGGGCCTACCAAGCGGGCCGATATCTGCCACAAGCCCCCCTCCTGTGCAAGCTTGCTAGCTCCGCCAAAGCGATAAAATCGGGTCGATATCGGGGCCAAAGTGCCTGTTTTGGCTCGAAATGGCCGACTTTCCGCGGGTTCGGTTCCGATATCCCCACCCAACTGGCCAGTTGCCCGACGCGCCGGGTTCGATCCATTTCGATTTTCGCACGATCGGATCGCGCGGGCCTCTTGAGCTGCCTTATTCCTCGGGCATGTTATCGCCGATCGCTGTAATGGACCCGATGGCTGACCAGAACGACAAGAGCGAGCGGCAGGACTCGAGACAGGCGAGGGCGTCCCGCGACGACCGGCTGAAATCGGCGCTGCGCGAAAACCTGAAGCGGCGGAAGGTGCAGGCGCGCGAACGCGCCACAAGTGTCGACCCCTCGCAGAATGAAGATGGTTCCCTAGATGAGGGGACCGCCGACAAGACCGGCGGCTAGAATCCGACGGCTGGAATTTCTTTGGAGAGCATGGACGTGGCAATGGGGCAGGACGAATCGCAACGACCCGAGAGTGACGCGCAGATGTCGCGGTTCACCCGCCCTGAACAGACCTTTCCGACGCTGACATCGGCCGAGATCGAGCGTGTCAGGCATTTCGGCGAGGTCCGCAACTATGCCGATGGGGAATTCCTGTTCGAGACCGGCAAGCCGGGGCCCGGCATGTTCGTCGTGCTGAAGGGCCACGTCGCCATCACCCAGCGCGACGGCCTTGGCCATGTGACCCCGTTGATCGACCAGGGGCCGGGGCAATTTTTGGCGGAGCTGAGCCAGCTCTCCGGACGGCCGGCGCTGGTCGACGGTCGCGCCGAAGGCGATGTCGAGACGCTGCTGTTGCCGCCGGAGCGGCTGCGCGCGCTGCTGGTCGCCGAGGCCGAGCTCGGCGAGCGCATCATGCGCGCGCTGATCCTGCGCCGGGTCAATCTGCTCCAGGGCGGCGTCGGCGGCGTCGTGCTGATCGGTCCGTCGCATTCGGCAGGCGTGGTGCGGTTGCAGGGCTTCCTCACCCGCAACGGCCAGCCGCATCATCTGCTCGATCCCGCGCGCGATCGCGACGCCGCCGACGTCATCGCGCGTTATTCGCCCAAGCCGGACGACTGGCCGCTGGTCGTCACTCCCGACGGTGCGGTGCTGCGCAATCCCGGCGAAACCGAGCTTGCGCGCGCGATCGGCATGATCGGCGGCCCGCGCAACGACCGCATCTACGACGTCGCGATCGTCGGCTCCGGGCCGGCTGGACTCGCCACCGCCGTCTATGCCGCGTCCGAAGGCCTATCGGTCGCCGTGCTCGACACCCGCGCCTTCGGCGGCCAGGCCGGAGCCAGCGCGCGCATCGAAAACTATCTCGGCTTTCCGACCGGAATTTCCGGCCAGGCCCTGACCGCACGCGCCTTCAACCAGGCACAAAAGTTCGGCGCGGAGATCATGATCCCGGTGACGGTGAAGTCGCTCGACTGCACGCGCAAGGATGGCGCATTTTCGGTGGCGCTCGACGGCTGCGACCCCCTGCACTCGCGCGCGGTGGTGGTCGCCAGCGGCGCGCGCTATCGCCGGCCCGAGATCGAGAACCTCGACAAGTTCGAGGGCCGCGGCGTCTGGTATTGGGCCTCGCCGGTCGAGGCGAAGCTGTGCGCCGGCGAGGAGGTGGCGCTGGTCGGTGCCGGCAACTCGGCGGGGCAGGCCGCCGTGTTCCTCTCGGGGCACGCCAAAAAAGTGCTGATGATCATCCGCGGCGGCGGTCTCGGCGCCAGCATGTCGCGCTATCTCATCGAGCGCATCGAAGCCACGCCGAACATCGAACTGATGTTCAACACCGAGATCACGGCGCTCGAAGGCGACGAGGCCTCGCTGCTGCGGCGCATCCGCTGGAAGAGCCGGCTGTCGGCCGACGAGGACTTCGCCGACATCCGCAATCTCTTCCTGTTCGTCGGCGCCGATCCCGCCACCAATTGGCTCGACGGCTGCGGCGTGACGCTCGATCGCGGCGGCTTCGTCGTCACCGGCGCGCAGTCCGAGCAGAACCAGGGCCGGCTGGTTGCACCGCTGGAGACGTCGGTGCCCGGCGTCTACGCGGTCGGCGACGTCCGCTCCGGCTCGGTCAAGCGCGTCGGCGGTGCCATCGGCGAGGGCGCGCAGGTCGTGGCCTCCCTGCACGGCTATCTCGGCGACGCCGCAAAGCCGGCGCTTTAGTCAAGTAGAAGACACGCAGATGGCAAGGCGAATGTGACTTGCCATCCCGACGTGTCCCACGGACTATCCCCTCGTCGCGAGGCCAAACGCCCGTGGAAGAACAAAGACTCAAATGGGAGGAACTAAATGGCTGAAATCGTCGTGCTGTATAAAACGCCCACGGATGCTGCGGCCTTCGACAAGTATTACGCCGAGACCCACATTCCGCTTGCCAAGAAACTTCCCGGCCTGAAGAAGTACGCCATCAGCAAGGGGCCGGTCGGCTCCCCCGCCGGACCGTCCGGAATCCATCTGGTCGCCATTCTCACCTTCGACAGCGCGGCCGACATCCAGGCGGCATTCGGCAGCCCGGAAGGCAAGGCGACCGGCGCTGACGTGCCGAAATTCGCCAGCGGCGGCGCCGACCTGCTGATCTTCGACACCAAGGAAGTGTGAGACGTGTGCAGGGGCGCTCGCACCTCGCGAGCGCCCCCGCCTATTCGATTCAACTTTCGTTGAAAGCCTGCCGTCGTTTATGACAGCGATGCAAATAATTCAGCCATGCGTTTTCGATTCGCACGATGACGCATGGCTGCGCACGCATGTGTGACGCCAGCGCGTGTGGCAATCTGATGAGGGCCGTAATATCAATCTCCCGAACTTGATGCAGAGAATAGGAGAGATGTCATGGTTCTTGGGTTGAGCTTGCCCGCCTTCACGCAGGTCCATGTCGTCATCAGCCTGATCGGCATCGCCGCCGGCCTCGTCGTGATGTTCGGCCTGCTCGGCTCGAAGCCGATGCCGGGCCTCACCGCGATTTTCTTAGCGTTCACGATCCTCACCAGCGCCACCGGCTTCCTGTTTCCGTTCAAGGAGCTGCTGCCGTCGCATATCATCGGCATCATCTCGCTGGTCCTGCTCGCGATCGCCTGCATCGCGCTCTACGGCATGAAACTCGCTGGCGTCTGGCGACCGGTCTACATCGTGACCGCGATGATCTCGCTGTATTTCAACGTCTTCGTGCTGGTGATCCAGTCGTTCCTGAAGGTGCCGGCGCTCGCCGCGCTCGCGCCCGCCGTGGCGCCGGCGCCGCCCGGAGGCCCCGTGTTCGCCGTGGTGCAGGGCCTCGTGCTGGTGTTCTTCGTGGTGCTCACCATCGGCGCCTGGCGCCGCTTCAAGCCGATGGCGTTCGCTTGATCATTCAAGGAGCCTGACAATGCCCACCATCACCACCAAGGACGGCGTCGAGATCTTCTACAAGGACTGGGGAAGTGGCCAGCCGATCGTGTTCAGCCATGGCTGGCCGCTGTCGGCCGACGACTGGGACGCGCAGATGATGTTCTTCGTGACGCGCGGCTATCGCGTGATCGCCCATGACCGTCGCGGCCATGGTCGTTCGTCGCAGGTCGCCGACGGCCATGACATGGATCATTATGCCGATGATCTCGCGGCCGTGACCGCCCATCTCGACCTGAAGAATGCGATCCATGTCGGCCACTCCACCGGCGGCGGCGAAGTGGTGCATTACATCGCGCGCCATGGCGAGAACCGGGTGGCGAAGGCCGCGATCCTGTCCGCGGTGCCGCCGCTGATGCTGAAGACGGACGCGAATCCCGGCGGCCTGCCGAAGAGCGTGTTCGACGATTTCCAGGTACAGCTCGCTGCCGGCCGCGCCAGCTTCTACCGCGACATCGCGGCCGGCCCCTTCTATGGCTACAACCGTCCCGGCGCGAAGCCCTCGGAAGCGGTGATCCAGAACTGGTGGCGCCAAGGCATGATGGGCGGCGCGAAAGCCCATTACGACGGCATCGTCGCGTTTTCGCAAACCGACTTCACCGAGGATCTGCAGAAGATCAATGTGCCTGTGCTGGTGATGCACGGCGACGACGACCAGATCGTGCCTTACGCCGACTCCGCACCGCTGTCGGCCAAGCTTTTGAAGAACGGCACGCTGAAGACCTACAAGGGTTTCCCGCACGGCATGCCGACAACGCACGCCGAGACCATCAACGCGGACCTGCTGGCGTTCTTCAGGGAGTGAGCGGCCTCATTCCAATATCGCCCTGATCGCGTCGAAGGTGCGCTTGACGAAAGCTTCCGGCTTCTCCCGCGCTCCTCCGCCGATCCAGCTCTCGCCGCCGACGCGCATCGCGCCGGTGGCGATCATGGCGACGAGGCGTGCCTTCAACTGGTCCGATTTGGTTCTGGCGCGGTGGGCGAGCCCTTCGGCCAGCGCCCGCTCGAGCTTCTCGTATTTGAGTTGGTCGCGCGCCCGAAGCGCGGGATTGTCGCGCTTGAGCCGCGACATTGCCGCGGCCTCCGCCGGATCGATCCGCTTGAGCGCCGCCGCGATCGCGTTCTCCGCCGCGGTCAGCATGGTTTCGCCCGCCGGCCGCGCAACGACCTCCGCGACCAGCGCGGCGGCGGCGCCTTCCTGCCAGGCCGCGACGACGTCCTCTTTCGAGGCGAAATAATGGAAGAAGCTGCGTCGCGACACGTCGGCAGCGGCCGCGATGTCGTCGATGGTCGTGGCCTCGAAGCCGCGCTCCAGGAAGAGTGCCATCGCCCTGCGGGTCAACCGCTCGCGGGTCGCCTGCAATTTACGCTGGCGCAGGCCGGGGCCATCGGGGGATTTTGCTCCTGCCGGCAATGGCTTGGTGCGCTTGTTGACCGATTTCCCGGCGAGCTTCGAGAGCTTCAAATCATTTCACCACTTGCAAAGTTGCACCCAGTGCACATTTAGACCCGTCGCGGGCCGTTTCCCAGCCCCGACGGAGCTATGGCATGACCGACTGGACCACGGCAGACATCCCCTCCCTCAGCGGCAAGACTGCCGTCGTGACCGGAGCGACGGGCGGCCTCGGCTACGAGACGGCGATGGCGCTGGCGGGCGCCGGTGCCATTGTCATACTCACGGGGCGCAACGACACAAAGGGCCTGCGCGCGATCGATGGCATTTGCGAGCGCTTTCCCAATGCGCTGATCGCCTACGAGCATCTCGACCTCGCCAGTCTCGCCTCCATCGCCGATTTTACCAGGCGCTTCGCCGCCAGCAACGAGCAGCTCGACCTGCTCGTCAACAATGCCGGCGTGATGGCGCTGCCGAAGCGGCAGCAGACGGCGGACGGTTTCGAGATGCAGCTCGGCACCAATTATCTCGGTCATTACGCGCTCACGGCGCAGCTGTTGCCGCAGCTTCGTCGTGCGAAGGCGGCTCGGGTCGTCAACCTCTCGAGCCTTGCGCACCGCTCCGGTTCGATCAATTTCGACGATCTGCAGGCTAGGCATTCCTATCGTCCGTGGCGGGCTTATTGCCAGTCCAAGCTGGCGATGCTGATGTTTTCGCTGGAGTTGCAGCGCCGCAGCCTCGCCGCAGACTGGGGTCTGACGAGCCTTGCCGCACATCCCGGCTACGCGCGGACCGATCTGATTTCGAACGGGCCGGGTGCGAACACGTTCCAGTCGCGCGTGAGCCGCTGGCTGCAGCCCTTCATCAGCCAGTCTGCCGCAGAAGGCGCGCTGCCGACCTTGTTGGCGGCGACCTCGCCGGCCGCGGAGCCCGGCGGCTATTACGGCCCGAACGGGTTCTACGAATTGAAGGGGCCACCGCGGCCGGCGAAGATCATGCCGAAGGCAAAGGATTTCGCCTCGGCAGCCATGCTGTGGGATGTCTCGGCGACTTTGACCGGTGTATCCTTCGACGAGATCGCGGCCGCCGCATGAGCCGCGGGCCTGTCGGGGAGGTCCCGATGCAGATCATCATCTTCGGCGCGACCGGCATGGTCGGGCAGGGCGTCTTGTGCGAATGCCTGGTCGATGCCGGCATCGATCGCGTGCTCGTGGTCGGCCGCAGCCCGAGCGGCGTGCGCAACGCCAAGCTCACCGAGATCACGCACGGCGATTTCATGGACTACTCGGCGATCGAAACGCAGCTCACCGGCTTCGACGCATGCTTCTTCTGCCTCGGCGTCTCCTCGATCGGCATGAGCGAGGAGCGCTACCGTCAACTCACCTATGACCTCACGCTCGCAGCGGCGACCGTCCTGGCCCGGCTCAATCCGCAGATGACATTCGTCTATGTCACGGGTGCCGGCACCGATTCCACCGAGCAGGGTTCGCGGATGTGGGCGCGGATCAAGGGCAAGACCGAGAACGATCTCCTCAAGCTTCCGTTCAAGGCGGCCTACATGTTCCGGCCCGGTGCGATCCAACCGCTCCACGGTGCCCGCTCCAAGACCGCGTGGGTGCAGGCCGTGTATGCGGCAACCTGGCCACTGTGGTCGGTGCTGCGCCGGCTCTCGCCGCGGTTCGTCACCTCGACCGAGCAGATCGGCCGTGCCATGATCCGGGTTGCGCGGGAGGGGTATCCGCGAAAGGTGCTGGAGATGGAGGATATCAATAGCCTCTAGTCCGGTGGGGCGTTAGTTGTAGGGAAATTTCGTCGGCCGCCCGCGTTGAGCCCCGTCCGCCCGAAGCAGAAAGCGCCGTCGATGTCTCCCCAGCTCAAACTGATCGCACTCGACGCCGACGACCTCTCCGTGATCTCGGCCCACGTCCAGGACGCCCGCGTGCAGCCCTCGGACATCATCTGGCGGCAAAGCGAAAAGCGGCTGGTCGTCGGCATGAGCCGGTTGGACTGGGAGCAGACGCTGGACGGCGAGGCCGAGCCGCGCCGGCTGGTGGCCGCCCTCCGTTTCGACCGCGTGCTCGCCTGCAAGTCGCGCAACATCGACCTCGACGCGCTGGACACTGTCCTGGACCTCGTCGGCATCGAATTCCACGGCCAGGATGCCCCCCCCGGCGGGAGCGCGCTGCTGCTGTTTGCCCAAGGCGGCGCCATCCGCCTCGACGTCGAATGCCTTGAATGCGAGCTGACTGATCTGGGGGCGGATCAGCTGGGGACGGGGTTGGAGGCTGAAGCGCAGGGGTGAGGTGGCATGCCAAGGCCACGCATTCCGCTTTTGCCAGGACGACGCCGGAGGGGAACGGCCCGGCCCAAGGGTTGACGCAGCTTCCCCGCCGCGCCATTGAGCAGGGGCCTGGTGAGCCAAGCCGCGCCCCCAAAAACCAGTTAGAAGCCAAGATGCCCGTTCGTCTCGACCGCAGCAGCGCCGATTTTGACCAGCGATTCGGGGCCTTCCTCGCCGCCAAGCGCGAGGCCTCGGCCGACGTCGAGGCGGCCGCGCGTGCCATCGTCGACGACGTGGCGAAGCGGG
The DNA here is from genome assembly GCF_023073025.1 of Bradyrhizobium sp. 76. Classification (NCBI taxonomy): domain Bacteria; kingdom Pseudomonadati; phylum Pseudomonadota; class Alphaproteobacteria; order Hyphomicrobiales; family Nitrobacteraceae; genus Bradyrhizobium; species Bradyrhizobium sp. 76. Next base: position 102,904 of record NZ_JADPIS010000131.1, on the reverse strand, counting down.
GCGATGCCGCCCTGCTCGAGGCCACGGCAAAGTTCGACCGGTTGACGCTCGATGCATCCGGCCTGCGCGTCACCGCCGCCGAGATCGAGGCCGCGGTGAAAGCCTGCGATGCAGCGACACTGGATGCGCTCAAGCTCGCGCGCGATCGCATCGAGACCTATCACAGCCGCCAACTGCCGAAGGACGAGCGCTTCACCGATCAGCTCGGCGTCGAGCTCGGCTGGCGTTACACCGCGATCGAATCCGCCGGCCTCTACGTGCCCGGCGGCACCGCGGCCTATCCGTCCTCGGTGCTGATGAATGCGGTGCCGGCAAAGGTCGCGGGCGTGGCGCGTCTCGTCATGGTGGTGCCCTCGCCCGACGGCAAGCTCAATCCGCTGGTGCTGGCGGCGGCAAAGCTTGGCGGCGTCACCGAGATCTATCGCGTCGGCGGCGCGCAGGCGATTGCCGCGCTCGCGCATGGCACCGCGACGATCGCGCCTGTCGTCAAGATCGTCGGACCCGGCAACGCCTATGTCGCCGCGGCAAAGCGGCTGGTGTTCGGCAAGGTCGGCATCGACATGATCGCCGGTCCCTCCGAGGTACTTGTCATCGCCGATGACACCGGCAATGCCGACTGGATTGCAGCCGACCTGCTGGCCCAGGCCGAGCACGATGCCAGCGCGCAGTCGATCCTGATCACCGATTCCGCGCGCCTTGCCGCCGATGTCGAAAAGGCCGTCGAGGCGCAGTTGAAGACGCTGCCGCGCGCCGCGATTGCCAGTGCCTCGTGGGCCGATTTCGGCGCCATCATCATGGTGAAGAACCTCAACGACGCCATTCCGCTCGCGGATGCGATTGCCGCCGAGCATCTCGAGATCATGACGCAAGATCCCGACGCGCTCGCCGCAAGGATCCGCAACGCCGGCGCCGTGTTCCTCGGGCCGCATACACCGGAGGCGATCGGCGACTATGTCGGCGGCTCCAACCATGTGCTGCCGACGGCGCGCTCGGCACGATTCTCGTCGGGTCTTTCGGTGCACGATTTCCTCAAGCGCACTTCGATCCTGAAATGCGGCCCGGATCAGCTGCGTGCGCTGGGTCCGGCCGCGATGATTCTCGGTAAGGCGGAGGGCCTAGATGCCCATTCGCGCTCGATTGGATTGCGCCTCAATTTGTCATGACCCAGCCGCCCGAACAGGACGACTCGACCAATCGCATCGTCGGCGTCACGCTCGACGAGGACTCGATCGGCCGTTCCGGGCCCGACATCGAGCATGAGCGCGCGATCGCGATCTACGATTTGATCGAGCAGAATTTGTTCGCGCCGGAGGGCGCCGACGGGAAGGGGCCGTTCACGCTGCATATCGGCATCACCGGCAGCCGGCTGATGTTCGACATCCGCCGCGAGGACGGCACGCCCGTGGTCGCGCATCTGTTGTCGCTGACGCCGTTCCGGCGGATCGTGAAGGACTATTTCATGATCTGCGACAGCTACTACCAGGCGATCCGCACGGCGACGCCGGACAAGATCGAGGCCATCGACATGGGCCGCCGCGGCATTCATGACGAGGGATCGCGTACGCTGCAGGAGCGCTTGAAGGGCAAGGTGCGGGTCGATTTCGAGACCTCGCGCCGGCTGTTCACGCTCATTACTGTCCTGCACTGGAAGGGTTAAGCGCGATGGCGGGTCCGCCACGCGCACGCGATCCGCAATCGGTGCTGTTCGCCTGCGCCATGAACAGCGTGCGCTCGCCGATGGCGGAGAGCCTGCTGCGGCACATGTTTCCGCAGGGCCTCTACGTGAAGTCGGCCGGTGCCAGGCGCGGCGAGCTCGATCCGTTCGCGGTGTCCGTGATGGCCGAGCTCGGCCAGGACATCTCCACCCACAAGCCGCAGACCTTCGAGGAGCTGGAGGACTGGGAGGGGCTCAATTTCGACCTGATCATCACGCTCTCGCCGGAGGCGCACCACAAGGCGCTGGAGCTGACCCGCACGCTCGCCGCCGACGTCGAGTACTGGCCGACGCAAGATCCCACCACCATGGAAGGTAGCCGCGACCAGAAGTTGGCTGCCTATCGCGACGTCTGCGACCAGCTCCTGATGCGCATTCGCCGGCGGTTTTCGAAGGTGGGCGCGGCGAACGGCTAGCATTCGGCGCCCGTAACACCCGCGTCACAGACTGCGGGCACACGCATCCTGTACCCGTCGAATCAGTAAAGTCCGGGTTCCCGGGTTGTGAAATCAGCCCCCGTCCGATAGGTTCCGCGCGCAATTCACCCCCTGCTTCATTCCCCAAATCACCTGATGCTCGGCCGCCCCAAATTCGTTCTCGCCTCCGGTTCGCCGCGGCGCCTGTCGCTGCTCAACCAGGCCGGCATCGAGCCGGACGCGCTCCGGCCCGCCGACGTCGACGAGACGCCGAAGCGGGGCGAGCTGCCGCGCGCCTGCGCCAACCGGCTGGCGCGGGCCAAGGCGGATGCGGCGCTCAAATCGGTTCAGCTCGACGACGAGCTGCGCGGCGCCTTCATCCTCTCCGCCGACACGGTGGTGGCGGTCGGCCGCCGCATCCTGCCCAAGGCCAACCTGGTCGACGAGGCCGCGCAATGCCTGCGGCTGCTGTCGGGCCGCAACCACCGCGTCTACACCGCCATCACCCTGGTGACGCCGCGCGAGGCCTTCCGCCAGCGCCTGGTCGAGACCCGCGTCCGCTTCAAGCGCCTCTCGGAAGACGACATCCAGGCCTATATCGGCTCCGGCGAATGGCGCGGCAAAGCCGGCGGCTACGCCGTGCAGGGCATCGCCGGGTCGTTCGTGGTCAAGATGGTGGGGTCCTACACCAACGTGGTCGGCCTGCCGCTCTACGAGACCACCACGCTGCTTGGCGGCGAAGGTTTCCCGATCCGCTTCGGCTGGCTCAACGCCACCGCCATCTGAGCCGACAAGCCGCTCCTGCAAAAAATCTCGAAAACAACCCCATGCACAGTAGAATTGCCCCGCGGAGATCTGGCCGGGACGCCTGCGCCTTCGCCGGAGGAACCCTTTGGCGACAGGCTCTTGAACTGGCTCGCATGTGTAAGCTGAGCACCTCATGGACGACCCGGTGAAAAAGCCCGCAAGCTCCCTCAAAACCTGCCCGATCTGCGGCAAGCCGCAGTCCGAGGCCACCCGCCCGTTCTGCTCCTCGCGCTGCCGCGACGTCGATCTGAACCGCTGGCTGAAAGGCTCCTATGTCATTCCAGGCCGGGATGACGAGGCAGATGGGGAAGAATAGCCCTGTTCTATCAAGTATTTAAATTGTCGATGCACCGCCACGCGGCGTTGCCTCCGAGCCACGTCCCGCCTTGTGCACAGCCGAGCCGCGCCCGGCTAAGCCACTTGGCGAAGCCGGGTGGACAGGCAGCCTTCAGCCCACTATAAACCGCCCGCTCGATGGGCTTTGGCCCCTCTTTTGGAGCACGCCCAGGTAGCTCAGTTGGTAGAGCATGCGACTGAAAATCGCAGTGTCGGTGGTTCGATTCCGCCCCTGGGCACCATTTCGCTCTCCACGGGCAACACTTCCCTAGCGCCAAGCCTTGACCAGCCGGCTCGCGCAGCAATCCATTCCGGAGCCAGATCTCGCCCGCTCGTTGCTGGCACTCTGCTTGCTCAGCCAGGACCAAAGTCTGGCCTCGGAAGAGAGGCCGTTTCAGGTTGAGGCAAGTGATGCAAGAAATGTCCCGTTCTGGTGCTGCTGGCGAATTCCGGCTCGATGCGTTGGTCGCCGATTTGTGGTGGCGCGTTCGGCTCATCAACACCGACATTCTCGAGGAAGAGGCGAGAGCAGGGGTGTTTGACCCGCTTCAGCCGACATACCCGCTTCTTGCGCTTAATCTTCGCGCGCGACGCGACAATTTGGTCTCGACGATCGGCGTGCTCGAGCAGCGTGCGCGATCAACGTCGGAAGCGGCTTGAGGGTTCGTTCACACCGGAAACGTCAGCGACGTCAGCTTCGGCGCGCGAATACCAGCTGACGGACGTCGATCTTTTCGGCCCTGAAACCTGCCTCGCAGTAGCACAAATAATATTCCCACAGCCGTCGGAACGGCTCGTCGAACCCGAGTGAGGTCAGGTCCGTCCAGGCATGGCCGAAGCTCGTTCGCCAGACCGCGAGCGTCTTGGCGTAGTCCTGTCCAAAGACCCGCTCGCGGATCAGAGGCATCTGCACGCGTTCGCCGAGCGAGCGCAGGACATTCGGCGAAGGCAGCATCCCGCCCGGAAAGATGTATCTCTGGATGAAGTCCACGCGCCGCCGGTAGCTGTCAAAGAGCTCGTCGCGGACGGTGATCGCCTGGATGCCGGCAAGACCGCCCGGCTTGAGCCGTTGATGCAGTTGATTGAAGTATGTCGGCCAGAACGGCTCGCCGACCGCCTCGATCATCTCGATCGAGGCGATACGGTCGAACTGTCCGTCCTGATCGCGGTAATCCTGCAACCGGATTTCGACCTTGTCGCCGAGCCCGGCTTCGTGGATTCGCCGGCTGGCGAATGCGTGCTGCTCCTTGCTGATGGTGAGCGCCAAGACCTTGGCGCCGCAAGTTTTGGCGGCATATTCGGCGAAGCCGCCCCAGCCGCACCCGATCTCGAGCAGGGTATGGCCGGGCCGTAGCTCGATCGCCTTCGCCAGTTGTTCGTATTTGTGCCGTTGAGCGGCGAGCAGGTCGGTCGCATCGGGCGAGAACAATGCCGACGAGTAGGTCATGCTCGGATCGAGCCAGGCCGCAAAGAAAGCGTTGCCGAGATCATAATGGGCGTGGATATTCAGCCGCGATCCCAGTCGCGTGTTTCGGCGCAACCGATGCAGCGCGCGCCGGCAAAGCCGGACCAGTGCATTGCCAGCGAAGGCGCTGTCGACCAGATCGTCGTTCAGACAGAACACGTAAAGCAGCTGGGAGAGATCCGGTGTGCTCCAATCGCCTCGAATGTAAGCCTCGGCCATGCCGATATCGCCGCCCAGGACCAGGCTTCGCGCGAAGGCGTAGCTGTTGAGCTCGATGGTCGCCGACGGCCCCGGATGCGTTCCCCGCAGCACCACCGTTCTGCCGTCGGGAAGGCGAACATCCACGGTGCCGAGCTTGAGCCGCGAGGCAAGCCGCAGCGCGAGCCGCGCGAGCAAGGGAACGTCATCGAAACGAGCAGTCTGGTGAGTGGCTGCGAGGTCCATGGCTTCACATTCAGCGTTGGTTCGGACGGGGAACGTAAGGAACATTTTTCAGCCAAAGCCGGATCGCTTCCCAATGGATGGCCACGACGACCTTGAAGGTGAGAAGTGGCAGGGTGACGAGCGTCGCCAACAGCGAGCGGCTGGTCAGCGGGCGACGTTGCCCGGAGAATGCGGCGGTAAATATCGCACCGTGCTCATCGGTCTGCACGATTCTGACCTTCACTTGCTGGTCGGGCGGAGCAATGCTGAAGCGATACTTCGTTTGCATCTCCATGAATGGCGAGACGTAGAACTCCTTCGCCTGGCATTGTCGTATGGCACCGCCGGCAGCAGCGTCCTCCACTGGAAGGATGTAGGAATGGATTTCGCCAAAAGTGTTGCGGACTTCGTAGATCAGCAGCGCAAGATTGCCGCAGCTGTCATGGCAGAAGTAGATCGAAAGCGGATTGAATACGTAGCCGAAGAGCCGCGGATAGCACAAAAGGAGGATGCGCCCTCCCGACAGATCGATATCGCGTTGTTCGGCCAGGCGTCGCACATGGTTGCTCAAGGATGCGCCGTCACGCTTGCCGTGATCGGATTCGTGGAAGCTGAAGACCGACGCGCGATTGATGCCGAACAGGCGAGACTGGCGATCCGCTTCATCAAGCCGGTCGAGGTCGATGAGCAGGTTCATGACCCGGTAAGCGAACCTGTGGCGCACGGGTCGCATGCGGGCGTGCATCACCCTGCCCAGGTAGAGCGCCGCCGCAGATGACGTCGCCGTTCGTTCTGGGGCGCCCGGTTGCAACATGTTCTACTCAGCAGCCTGCGCCAGCAACGCGCCGGACTGCCGCCACGGCACCGCACTGCCAAGTGCCTCGGCGACGGCGATGCCGGAGCGCAGGCCATCCTCATGGAATCCGTAGCCGGTCCACGCGCCGCAAAACCAGGTGCGGCGGCGTCCCTGGATTTCGGGGAGATTCCTCTGCGCGGCGAACGCGCCCGCGTCATATTGTGGATGCGAGAATGTGAACTTGCCGAAAGTGAGATGAGGCGCCGGCTCGCAAGGGGGATTGAGGCTGACGAATAGCGGCTTGAGGTCGTCGATGCCCTGCAGCCGGTTCATCCAGTAGGTCACGGCGACGTCGTTCTGGGCAGGCGTTTCGCGTTGCCAGCGCAAGAAGTTCCAGGATGCCCATGCATTGCGGCGTTTCGGCATAAGATTGATGTCGCGGTGCAGATAGGCCGTGTTTGGAGCGTAACGGATCGCGCCGAGAATGGATCTCTCGCGTGGGTCGGCATCCGACAGCATCGCCAGGGCCTGATCGCTGTGACAGGCCATCACGACAGCGTCGTAGGAGTCCTGATGGCCGTGACTGTCGCCGATCGTCACGCCGTGCTCGGTGCGATGGATTGATGTGACCGCGCAGCCGAGCCGGATGCTGGCCTTGAACCTGGCCGTGAGTTTCTCGACATAGCGCCGGCTGCCGCCCTGCACGGTCCGCCAGAGCGGTCGATCCAGATGCAACAGCCGGTGATTGTCGAAAAAGGCGATGAAGTTTTCCGCGGGAAAGTCAAGGATCTCGGCCGAGGGCGACGACCAGATGGCGGCCCCCATCGGTCCCAGATAATCGCTGAACAGGCGCGGGCTGAACGCTTGCTTGCGCAGATATTCGCCGAGTGTGAGGTTCTGGAGCCGGCCGGCCCGCAAGTCGGAGACGCTTTCCTTGTTGAAGCGGCGGACCTCTGCCAGCATGCGAAAATACGACGGGGAGAAGAGGTTACGCGGGTGGGCAAACAGGCCGGAGGCGACCTGCAGGAAGGTCTCGCCGCCGCCCCGCCACTCGAATCGGCCATGGTCGGCCGACATCGCGAAGCTCATGCATGTCTCCTCGGTCTTTACACCCAGGTGCGCGAACAGAGACGTCAATTCCGGGTAGTTCGGCTCGTTGAACACGATGAAGCCGATGTCGACGTCGATCTCTTCGCCATCGTAGTCAACGCGCACTGTATGACTGTGTCCGCCCGGTCGCAATTCGCGCTCGTAGACGGTCACGGCATGACGTTCGGACAGGAGCCACGCGGCGGCATTGCCGGCAATTCCCGTCCCGATCACCGCCAAACGCATGCTTTATCGCCCCCAATACCACCAGCGACGGCCGGAACATCCGGTTTCGGGCCAATGTCGTCCGCCGCCCGGCTCAGAACAGCTCCAATAGCTGACCTGTCCACCCGCGCTTGAGGAAACGTTCCAGCGGACAGCGTGGATCACCCGCGAAACCGGGGCACGGGACGGACGTAAGGATCCGAGTTTGGGTATGGTGAGGCATGGATTTCCTGCAAATACTGATCGTCGCCGGCATCGCGCTTGCGCTTTCGCTGTTGATGGGGCTGGCCTGGATCGTTCAGCAGCGAACCGGCAATTCCGGGTGGGTCGACACGATCTGGACCTATTCCGTGGGCGTGGTTGGGGCGGTGGCGGCCCTTTTGCCATTCGGCGAGGCTCTGCAAGTGCGTCAGATGCTCGTAGGCGGGCTCGTGCTGCTTTGGTCGGTGAGGCTCGGGACGCATATCGCCCGGCGCGCCGCAGCGGGTATCGACGATCCGCGATATGCAAGCTACGCGCAGGAATGGGGCTCACAGGCGCCGCTTCGCATGTTTGCTTTCCTGCAGTCGCAGGCCTTCGCCTCGGTGCCGCTGCCATTCGCGGTCTTCCTGGCTGCACACGCTCCACGGGCCGCCCTGGGCGTTCAGGACTATGCGGGCGCCGCCATCATGCTTGCGGCCGTCGCAGGCGAGGCGATCGCCGACGAGCAATTGCGAAGCTTCAAGCGCAACAAGGCAAACGCGGGCCTGGTCTGCAACATCGGGCTTTGGCGCTGGTCGCGTCATCCGAATTATTTCTTCGAATGGCTCGGATGGCTCGCCTATCCGATGATCGCGCTGTCGCCGGGCTACGCATGGGGCTGGGCGAGCCTGATCGCGCCGGCGATCATGTACTGGATACTCGTGCACGTGACCGGAATACCCCCGCTCGAAGTCCAAATGCTGCGATCCCGCGGCCGCCGGTATCGGGACTATCAGGCACGCACCAGCGCTTTCTTTCCACGGCCGCCCAAGAAGGTGCCGGAATGATCGGAGTTCCGGCCGCACGATCTGGTTCAAGGGCGTGACAGGGTTGTGCGGCAAGGCGGAACGACCGCGCCGCGTGATCCAGCGAGGGCTTCACGTCGTTTACAGCCGATGCCTTTGTTAAACCGGTTGCGACACCGGAGGGAGACCGGACATGAGCCTGCTTTTCACATATCTGTCGGTGGCTGCGACCTTCGTTGCGCTCGACATGATCTGGCTCAAGACCATGGTCGAGAGACTTTACCGGCCGGTGCTGGGCGACATGTTGCGGTCGCAGCCCGACCTCGCCGCCGCTGCAGTGTTTTATCTGGCGTATCCCGTCGGCCTGATCTGGTTCGCGGTGCTGCCGGCTCAGCAGGATGGGGGCGCGCTGCGTGCCTTCATGTCCGGCGTGATGCTGGGCTGCTTCACCTATGCGACCTACGATCTGACCAACCAGGCCACGCTGAGGAATTGGTCGACGGCACTCACTGTTGCGGATGTGGGCTGGGGATCCGTCCTCGCCGGTGTCAGCGCCTGGACCGGATTTCTCGTCGCTCAAAAAATAGCGCATTGATCATGGACGGGACGCACAACGGGGCGCTGCGGCACGATGGCGACCGTAAGCGCGGCAGATGGTACCGATGCGCCGGTTTCCTGTTTCTGGTTCCTGCCGCGGGGATTCTGATCGGGGTCCTAAACCGTCCGGGAGCGTGGTACGCGGCGCTCAACAAGCCATCCTTCAATCCGCCGGATGCGGTGTTCGCACCGGTCTGGACGGCCCTGTTCCTGATGATCGCCGTGGCGGGATTCCGCACCTTCGAGGCGGAGCCGCGCGGAACGACCATGAGAATATGGGGCCTGCAGCTGATCCTGAATTTTGCATGGTCTCCCATTTTCTTTTCGCTTCATCGCATGGACGTGGCGCTCGGCGTCATTGTTGCGCTGTTTGCTGTGATCCTTGCCTTTGTCTGGCGCCAATGGGCGAACGATCGGCTGGCAGCGGCGCTTTTCATTCCCTACGCCGGCTGGGTGGGTTTTGCGACCTTGCTGAACATCTCGCTGCTCCGCCTCAATTAGGATCGGCGCGCAGAACTGACTTCACGCGTCGAACGGACGAGCGTGGCGCCGAATCAGGGATCCGTCGCTCCATCGCACTCGTCAAAGGCCTCTCTGGTCGCCGCGATCTTGTCGGAGAGCGATGTGAATGCGATCTGGACACTCCGCTTGGCATCGTCGTCAAGCACGAGGTGCGCAAGATCGACCAGTCGATGGCCGAAGCGCTCCATGACAGCGAGCAAATGATCGAGATCTTCCGCGGGCTGGTTGGCCGCCAGACCGTCGACCTCTCTCACCATCTGCTCGAGTCTCGCAACGGAGGACACAAGCGGATCCTGGTGTCCACGGATGGGGAATTCGATGATCTCTGCGGCCACGCGCGGGTTCCTTGCCTGCTTCAGGCTGCAGCCGATGCGGCAAGGCAGTCCTTGCGTACCGCCAGAAGGGTTCGGTGCAACCAGGTCTTGATGGTGCCGACCGGCACACCGAAGCGCCGCGACAAGCTCGCACGGCTCTCACCCTCGAGATAGGCCAGCGCCACCAGCCTGCGGCGGTCTTCCGGCAAACGAGCCAGCACGCTGCGTGCGATCGGTTCGGCGCGGGCGTAGTCGAAATCGTCGATCGCCGGCTGATCAGCACTTGTCGGAACCAGCAGCGCCTCGTCCAGCTCGTGAGTCGGCAGTCTTCTGACCCGCAGATGGTCGATGGCGGTATTCCGCGCGATGGCGGACATCCAGGTCATCGCCGAAGCACGGTCGCCGTCGAACCGACCCGCGTTGCGCCAGATCTTCAGATAGGCTTCCTGAAGAATGTCCTCGATGTCGTGGGGCGGAGTTCCGACGGCGAGCGCAGTCCTGCGCAGCCTGCTCCGCGTCAGCATGTGCAGCGCTGCGAAGGCTTGTGCGTCGCCCGCCGAAACGCATGCCAACAATTCGGGCAATGTTTCGCTCTGCGCCTGCGTCAGGCTTAAGCCGGCCATGACCTGTCTCCCTTGCGTTTCCTTCGAAACGCTCCGGGCGCGCGTTCGGATCACCCGGCGGAAGAAGGAGGCGAGCGGATCAAAGCCGCACGAATGGCCCGATCAGCCTGCCAAGCAGGCCGTTCATGCGCAGGTCGCCCGTCATTGCGACAAGGCAAACACATGGGCCCTCGTCGCCCACCAAAGGTCGATGGTCGATCTCGTCGTCGCCATAGTCGAAATCACCCGGACCAAACCGGCCGCCCTGGTGGCTGAAGCTGCCCTCGAGCACGAGGGTCAATTCGGTTCCGGTGTGCGTGTGTTCGAGCATGCGCGTCCCCGGCGCGGAGCGAAGCAGAAATGCCCGCGCCGTGCCCGATCCGGACAACTCGATCGGTCGCATGCTCAGACCCGGAGCGATGCGCCTGCGCTTGCCGATGCGGTAGTTTCGCAGCGCCGCCGGAATATCCTGCTCGCTGCCGCGAGCGGCCTCGGAAGTCCGCGCCGCTCGCTCTTCAGGAGCGTCGTGAATGCGCGACATCACCTGCTCGAACGCATCCGATGCGACCGGCACCGGCTCGACATCTTCAAGAGCCAAGCCGCCAAGTTGCTCGATGGCCTGCACGAACCGGCCGCACCGAGCGCAACCCGCAACGTGCACCCCTACCACCAATTGATGGGCTTCTTCCAACCTGCCGGCCGCAAAGTCGGCCAGAAGATCTTCCGGTGGATGATGGCTGATCGTCATGCTTCTTCGTCCAATATGTCTCTCAGGCGGTTCATCGCCAGCCTGATCCGCGACTTCACCGTTCCGAGCGGAATGCCGAGCAGGCTCGCGATTTCCGGGTGCGGCCTCTCCTCGATGAACGACAATCTCACCACCATGGATTGCTCCATCGAGAGCTGCCTGACGGCCGAATTGATCCGCGCCGCGTCCTGCACGCGGGACATAACGGCGTCCGCGGGTTCCGCAGGATCCGGCGTCTCGGGAAGCTCAGAGGTGCGCCGCAGGCGGTCTGCCCGCGCTCTGCTGCGGAACAAATCGATGCGCAAATTGCGCGCGATGGTGAATATCCATGCCGCTGCCCCGGCCGTCGTAGGATCGAACTGGCCTGCCTTCCGCCAGACGGCGATCAGGGTATTTTGAGCAATCTCCTCCGCCTCGTCCGAACTGCACCCGGCCTTCAGCATCAGTCCCTTGATGCGCGGCGCGAAATGCTCGAACAGGCGCTTGAAGGCCTCCCGGTCTCCGGCCGAGGCGACGCGTCCGATCAGATCAGCCCAATCCACCTTTGTGTTCGGCCCTTTGTTCGCGCCAGTCGACAGCCGCGCTTCGATCCTCCGGGGAAAACCAGCCTTCGCCCGGAATGGCGCATCTAAAGCTCGGATAGCAGCGATCATAGCGCCTCGACAAGCGACCTGTGGGTCTGGGAACGAACGAGGACTGGCCCTGGATCACCGCGGAATGGTCATTCCGAAAGGTTCCGGCGCCGTCCGCGCAGAGGTCCGGCCGACCGCGCGCCGTCTCTCCCGGGCCTCACACCGGAAACGTAAGCGATTTCGCGAGCCTGACCAGATCGACCTGGCGCCGGCAGCCCGTCTTTTCGAAGACGTGAATAAGGTGGCTTTTCACAGTGCTGACGGAAACGCCGAGCAAGGCCGAGATCGCGTCTCGCGTGTGTCCCTCGCAGATGAGCTCGAAGATGCGGATCTCGGCCGGCGTCAGGTCATAGAGCTGGTTGAGCGCATCGTGAGGCAATCGCGGCGGGCCGGAGGCGGACGTCACGAACACGGCGGCAGCGGCGCTCTGGATCAGACCGGATCGCGTGTGGCTGCGTCGCAACGGCAGAACGTGGATGACGAGAGGGTCATCGCCTTGGCGCGGGATCGGGATGCCGATGCCTTTTTGCCCGAGCGCCGCCTCGTCCTTTGCCGCCTGCGCGACGGCTGATTGCAAAGCGGCCGTGGTCGCTGCGGATTGAACCGCGATCCGGCCATGCCTTGCCACGATCGGATCGCCGGCCGCGAGCATCGCCGCGGCTGCGGCGTTGGTGTGAACGATGTTCGAATCCTCGTCGGCCAGGACGACGCCGACCGTCAGGGCCTCCACCGTCGCCGAGAATGTGTTGGCTTCCACCGTCTTCATGTCGAACAGATTGCTGATCGTCACGGCGCGGCGGATGTGAGGCGCCAGAAGGCGCAATCCGTCGACCTGCGCATCGTCAATGCGGCCTGCCGACTCATGCTGGCTGAATATCGCATTTCCAACCATCGTCCTGTCGCGTACGAGGCAGACGGCAACGGCGTCGAACAAGCCCTTGGGCAGGGCCCATTCGCGATAATAGCGGTTGCTGGAAATGATGTCCGGCCGGACCGCCTGGGATTGAACGATCGGCTCGCCGAGCGGATATTGCTGAATGCGCTCGGCGCCGCCCCAGAGCTCGATGATATCGGGGCCGTAGCCGACCCCGTTCTGGGCCATCTGGGCCAGGTCGGACCCAGACACCGCGTTGACGACGGCCTTCATGTTGGTGAGGCTGGCGACCGAGAGCGCGCCGGTGGCAAAGCCGAACTCGGCGCAAATCTCATCCAGAACGGCGGTCCAGCGTTCAGGCGCGATCACACAATCGTAGACCACGCCGATGAGGTCAGAGAACTTCTCGACCGAAGCCTGCTGCATTCCAAACCACTCACTTCAAAATCACTGGACGACGGAGCGTACCGTCACCCCGAGCTTCCCTACACCGGAAACGTCAGCGACCTTGCCAGCCTGACCAGGTCGACTTGGCGCCGGCAACCTGTCTTTTCGAAGACGTGCAAGAGGTGACTTTTCACGGTGCTGACCGACACTCCGAGTTGCGACGAGATCGCGTCGCGTGTCTGTCCATCGCAGATGAGCTCGAAGATGCGAATTTCGGCCGGCGTCAGATCGTAGAGCTGGATGAGAGCATCGTGAGGCAGCTGCGGCGGACCGGAGGCAGATGCCACGAACAGAGCGGCGGCGGCGCGCTGGACCAGGCCGGCCCGCATGTGGCCGCGTCGCAGCGGCAGAACGTGAATGACGAGAGGATCTCCGCTCGAGCGGGGGATTGGGATGCTGATGCCTTTTTGGCCGAGTGCCGCCTCGTCCTTTGCTGCTTGCGCGATGGCCGATTGCAACGTGCTGGTGGTGGTCGCCGATTGAACGGCGATCCGGCCACGTCGAACCAGAAGTGGATCGTTTGCCGCGAGCATGGCTGTGGCTGCGGCATTGGTGTGAACGATCTTCGAATCGTCGTCCGTCAGAACGACTCCGACTGTCAGGGCCTCCACTGTCGCGGTGAATGTCGCGGCTTCCACGGTCTTCATGTCGAACAGATTGCTGATGATCACGGCGCGGCGGATGTGAGGTGCGAGAACGCGCAATCCGCTAACCTGCGCATCGTCAATGGCCCCGTCCGACTGATGCTGACTGAATGTCGCATTGCCGATCATTGTTTTTTCGCGAACGAGGGCGACGCCGACGGCGTCGAACAAGCCCTTGGGGAGAGCCCATTCCAGGTGATAGCGATTGCCGAGGACTATTTCCTCCGGGACCGCTTGGGATCGAATGATCGGTTCTCCAAGCGGATATTGCCGGATGCGCTCAACGCCGCCCCAGAGTTCGACGATATCAGGCGCATACTCGATGCTGGTCTGGGCCATCGTCTGGACAGGGTCGGTCCCGGAGGCGGCATTGACTCCGATCCTCATGTTCGTGAGGCTATATGCCGATAGCACGGCGGTCGCGAAGCCGAGCTCCGTGCGAATCTCGTTTAGAACGCCCGTCCAGCGTTCCGGCGCGATCACGCAGTCGTAGATCGCGCCGATGAGGTCCGAGAACTTCTCGACAGAAGCCTGCTGCATTACAAACCACTCACTTGAAAATAACGGACGTCACGTGAACGCTAGTTTAGGAGTGGCTTCATCGCCTATGGTGTATTTCACAATCCTGAGGTCGTGATCTTATCACCGTGATTCCGTGGCGCAAACGGGAACACCGAACACAATGCTTATGGCCTGATTAAAACTGCGGCAGACGCGACGTTGATTGCAAACCGGCAGGGCGTATCAGGATTCGACGATGCAATGATATTGGGCGCGAGATGTCCTTGTCTCGGGGCCGCGGAGGCCCGTCCGCCGGGCGTCGACGAATCATAATAGATCGTGAGGGTCGCCGTCCGGCCTCTCCTCCGATCGGACGATGGCACGGCTGACAGCGCATCGATCATCGCCGGGTGATCGACGACACATATCATTCGAGCTGATCAATCTAGCTTGGTGTCAGGTGGCTCGCAGTGATCCACCAAGCAAAGGCAAAACTCATGCGCAACTACATTCTCGTGGCTCTTGCAGCGATCGCACTGGCGAACGTGGTGACGCCTTCGAACGCGACGACCATCGTCCGCGACCATCGCGACCCGCCCGTCGTCCGCGACCATCGCGATCAACCCATCGTCCGGGATCACCGGACTCACCCCGAGGTCCGCGACCACCGCCACTAAGCATCCTGGCGACGGAGCCGAACTGAGGAGGTTCGGCTCCGTTTCGCATCATGGATCGTCTGCGCGTGGCGCCTACGTCCATTCGCGATTGTGAGGCTTGAGAGCGAGCCACGCCGGCGCTCTCATGCTATTGCTGCCTCGCAACGACGCGAGGACACCCATGCTCCCCCTTCCCGCCGATATCTTCACCGAGCCCGAGGACGTCTCGCCCGACGGCCTTGCCAATCTCGGCCCGCTCCGCCGTCTCGCCGGTGTCTGGCAGGCCGACAAGGGTATCGACATCAATCCGAAGGCGGAAGGGCCAGAGCGGCGGACCTTCATCGAGCGCATCCGGATGGACCCGATCGATCCCCAAGCCAACGGTCCGCAGCTGCTCTATGGGCTGCGCTATCACATCCATATCAACACGCCTGAGGAAGACATCACCTTCCATGACCAGGTCGGCTATTGGTTGTGGGAGCCCGCGACCGGGTTGATCATGCAGACGCTGGCGATCCCGCGCGGGCAGGTGCTGCTGGCGTCGGGCAAGGCCCGGCCGGACGACAAGGAGATCTCTGTCACGGCCAAGCGCGGCGACACCGCTTACGGGATCTGCTCGACTGATTTTCTGGAACAAGCGTTCCGCACCGACGCTTACCGCTGCGACATCACCTTCAACGACGACGGCAGTTGGACCTATCTGATCCAGACCGAGTTGTTCGTGCGCGGCGCGCCGTTCAACCATCGCGACACCAACACGCTCAAACTCGTCGCGCCGCCAAAGCTCAATCCCCTCGCGGTGATCGTGAACGATCGCGCCACGGGGAGTGAGAAGGGCAATGAGCCGGCCGCCTGAGCGCGGCCCGGAGATGCGCATGAAGCCTTACGTCATCTGTCTGATGCATTCGAGTCTGGACGGCCGCACCCATCCGAGCCGCTGGCGCCCGAAGGGACCAGGATCGGACTGGTTCGAGAAGATCCACGACGAGCTCGGCGGCGATGCCTGGGTGATCGGCCGCGTCACCGGCTCGGAGTTCGCCAAGCGCGAGCCTTATCCGGCGACGACGGACGCGAAATTTCCGCGCGAAAACTGGTTCGCGCGACGTGACGCGAAAACCTATGGCGTCGTGCTCGATGCGAAGGGCAAGATCGGCTGGGGCCGTTCCGATATCGGCGGCGATCCGATCGTCGTCGTGCTGACCGAGAGCGTCTCCGATTCGCATCTCGCCGGGCTCCGCGGCGAGGGCGTGTCCTATATCTTTGCCGGCAAGTCCGAGATCGACCTCGCACTGACGGTGGACATTCTCAATCGCGAGCTCGGCGTGAAGCGCCTGCTGGTGGAGGGCGGGGGCGTCGCCAACGGCGCGTTCCTGCGTGCCGGCCTGATCGACGAGTTCAACCTGATCCTCAGTCCCGCGATCGACGGCGCCAGGGGCGCGCCCTTCGTGTTCGATTCCACGGACTCCGAGGGCGACCGGCGTGCACCGTTGAACGCGATGACGCTGGAGAGCACGCGGGATCTCGGCGGCGGTGTCCTGCTGCTGCGCTATCTGATCCAGAACGATCCGCAGGCCGTGGGCGAGTAACAGCACCGCCATGTCCGTAACATCAGAGCATATCGTCATCGTCGGTGCCGGCGCGGCCGGCCTGATGGCGGCGCGCCTGCTGGCGCGCGCGGGCAAGACAGTGACGATCCTGGAGGCGCGCGAGCGCTGCGGCGGCCGCATTCACCCGCTGTCTGCTTCGGAGTTCGGCTACCCCGCCGATGGCGGCGCCGAATTCGTCCACGGCGAGGCGCCGGTTACGCGCGCGTTGCTGCGTGAGGCCGGGTTGTCCCTTCAGGAGATCGAAGGCGAGCGGTGGGGCTTTGACGGCGCAGACATCGTGCGCGAGGATCGCCACGATCCGCATGAGGCTGAGCTGCACGCCGTGGTTCGGGAATTGAACGACGACCTCACCGTCGCCGATTTCCTGCGCCGGCATTTTTCCGGCGATGAGCACGCGCGGCTGCGCCATGCGATCGAGCGAATGGTCGAGGGCTACGATGCGGCCGATCCCGAGCGCGCTTCGACGCTGGCGCTGCGCGAGGAATGGATGGCTGGCGGGCACTCTCCGCAGGCGCGGGTCAAGGGCGGCTATGGTGCGATGATCGAGTTCCTGACGGCCGAGTGCCGCAAGCTTGGCGTGATTTTTCGCTTCGGCTGCGTGGTGTCGGCGATCGAGGAGGAGGGCGGCGCGCTCGCCGCTCGCTGTGTCGGCGGCGGGGTACATGGCTGCGATCGCGTGATCCTCACTGTTCCGTTGCCGTTGCTGCGCGAGATCGCGCTCCCGGAGAGCGCGCGCGTGAAAGCGGCGTCTGCCGACGACATCGGCTTCGGCAACGTAATAAAAATCCTGCTGCACTTCAGGCGGCCATGGTGGCGCGAGCGCAAGGAAGAGCTTGCGGACATGAGCTTCCTTTTGACCGACCAGGCCATCCCGGTGTGGTGGACGCAATATCCGAACCGGCATCCCGTGCTG
Source organism: Bradyrhizobium sp. 76 (assembly GCF_023073025.1). NCBI lineage: Bacteria > Pseudomonadati > Pseudomonadota > Alphaproteobacteria > Hyphomicrobiales > Nitrobacteraceae > Bradyrhizobium > Bradyrhizobium sp. 76. The sequence continues at coordinate 85,590 of NZ_JADPIS010000131.1, read as the reverse complement.
ACCGGATGGTTCGGCGGCCCGCGCACGGCAGCGCTGGCGCAGCTCGACCCGCAAGCGCTGATCGATGCCGGGCTCGTTTCGCTTGCGACCGTCTTCGGCCTCTCGCGCGAAGATCTCGCGCACGAGCTCATCGCGGCCGTTGCGACAAACTGGGCGCACGATCCCTACGCCCGCGGCGCCTATTCCTGGGCGACGCCGCGAACGCGCGAGGCGCAAACGATCCTCGCGCGCGCCGACGGGCCGGTGCTGTTCTCCGGCGAGGCGCTCTATCGCGGAGCCGACATGGGCACGGTCGAAGCGGCGCTGGTGAGCGGTCAGCAGACGGCGGGGATGATCTTGCGGGGATAGGCTGACGGGCAAAAAAAGGCCCGCATTTCGCGGGCCTTTCGTCTTACCAGCAGCCGTCTTACCAGCGACTGCCGCCGAAGCCGAACGTCACGCTGGGACCGCCGCCGCCATAATATCCGTACGGTCCGCCGCCGTAATATCCGTGGTGCCGCGGATAATAGCCGTAGCTCCGGTAGTGCGGACGATGAAATCCGTGATGGTGGTGAGGACGCCAGTGATGGCGATGGCCGTGATGGTGGTGCCTGTGCTGCGCGCTGATGTCGGTTGATTGGGCGGCTGGCGCGTTCTGTTTCGCGGTTGAATGATTGGCCGCGTTCGCCGCCGATCCGCCGGCAAGCGCCGCAGCACCGACGGCCATCGCGACAAAGAGATACTTCATGTCATCACTCCAGTTGAATGTCGTGTGACAACACATGGTCAGCCGGCGCGTTCCGGCCAGTGCGGGCGTCGAAACGACGCAGTTTCCTCGGCGCCCGATTCGCGCGGCTGCGTGCGTCTCGTGAGATTTATTGTCGCATCACCAACGTCGATCGCAACCTGCCGTTTCTAATGCTGGCATTGCGCGCTGAGCTTGTCGGCGAGCTGCGGAAACGAGACCGGCTCACGACCGATCACTACGAATGCACCTGGGACCTGCTGTCGAGCATTCCCTCGCTCGAACGTCCCGGCCTCAGCGTGCGCGAGGAAACCGTCGCGTTCAACACCGAGAACCCCGCGCATTCGCAGGCGCGGCTGGTCGATCGCAACCGCTTCAAGCTCGACGTCTCGCGTATGGGGTTTTCCGGGCGTGACCGGCTCGAGTTGCTGCGGCTCACGGAGGCCTCGGAGGAGACGCTCGGCAACAGCCGCATCACCGACTGGCTGTCGCCCAAATTTTTCGAGTCCAATTTCTGGTACATGTGGCAGACCACTTTCGCCTTCCAACCCTGGCACAGCGCGGTCGAGCTGAAACGCTATCTGCATCGCTTCATGAACGAATTCCCGCGCATCGAGACTCTCGCCGGCGTCAAGCGCACCGTCTACAACCAGTATGACGCGATCGTGCGGCCGCTTGCCGGCTGGCTTAAAGGGCAGGGCGTGCAATTCGTGCGCGGCACCGCCGTCACCGACATGGCGATCGAGAGCGAGGACGGACGCTTGCGGGTGCGCCAGCTCGTACTCGACCGCGACGGCCGCACCGCCAATGTCCAGCTCGAGGACGGCGATCTCGTGTTCTTTCAGAACGGCTCGATGACGGACGCCTCGAGCCTGGGCTCGATGACCGAGCCGGCTCCGCGCCTGACCAAGTCCGACAGCCGGGGTTGGGCCCTGTGGGAGAAAATCGCGAAGGGCCGTCCAGAATTCGGCAAGCCGTCCGCGTTCAACGCGTCGATCCCGGAATCCTATTGGCAGTCATTCACTGTCACCTGCCGCGATCCGCGCTTCTTCGACAAGATGGAGGCGTTCTCCGGCAACAAGGCCGGCACCGGCGGTCTCGTCACGTTCAGGGACTCCAATTGGCTGATGTCGGTGGTGCTGTATCATCAGCCGCATTTCGCCGGACAGCCGAACAACGTGCAGGTGTTCTGGGGCTATGCACTGCATCCCGACCGCGTCGGCAATTTCGTGGCCAAGCCGATGTCCGATTGCGGCGGCGCCGACATCCTGAAGGAGCTTTGCGGTCACCTGAATTTCGACCCTGCCGTGTTCGAGGATGCGATCTGCGTTCCCTGTCGCATGCCCTACATCACCAGCATGTTCATGCCGCGCACCGCTGACGACCGGCCGCTGCCGGTGCCCAGGAATTCCGTCAATCTCGCCTTCGTCAGCCAGTTCGTCGAAATCCCCGATGACGTCGTGTTCACCGTCGAATATTCGGTGCGCGCGGCGCAGATGGCGGTCTATCAGCTGATGAAGATCGATCGCCCGGTGCCGCCGGTGACGCGGCACGACAAATCGCTTGCGGTGATCTTCGCGACGCTGGAAAAGGCGTTCACGTGACGGGCGGAGCGACTTGAACGGCAGAGGGCCTCGACTTACGACCGTGCCACAGCCAGCGGCAGGCTGATATGAAAGACGGCGCCTCCCGTCGGCGCGTTCTCGGCCCAGATGCGCCCGCCATGTGCCTCGATGATCGTGCGAGTGATCGAGAGGCCGATGCCCATTCCCTGCGTCTTGGTTGTGAAAAACGGCTTGAAGATTTCGGTTACCTTTTCTGTGCAGATGCCGTCGCCGGCATCTGCGATCGAGATCATGGCCTGATTGTTCGCAAGGCTGGTTCGACCGACGATGCGTCGCCGATCCTCCGGCAGATCGGCCACCGCTTCGATGGCATTCATGACCAGGTTCAGAATAGCCTGCTGGAGCTGCACTTTGTCGGCAGTTACGCGAATATCCAAGGACGATCGATCCGTCGCGAGCGCAACGTCGTAGGTCAGGGCCTGAATGGAAAGGAACCTAAACACATCGCTGACCGTCGCGTTGAGGTCGAGCTCGATCCGCTCTGTGCGGGCCCTCTTCAAAAATGAGCGCACCTGAACGACGATCTCGTTAGCGCGCTTATCGTCTCGGCGAATGTCACCCAGTATCTCGCTGATCACGCCGAGGTCAGGTGCCGGTGTCTGCAACACCTGCTCGGCGGTCTCAGCATTGATCAGAATGGCGGCGAGCGGCTGGCTCAGCTCATGCGCGATCGTGGCGGACATCTCGCCCGCGGTCGCAAGGCGATTCATGTGGGCTAGCTCCGACATGCGTTGGCGTGCCTCGACCTCCGCTTGGAATCGCAGCCTGCGCTCGCGCAGGAGGATGCCGATCATCATCGCCTGCACCAGCACCACGCCGGCGCTGATCATGACACGCCAGTAGTACTGCTCCCAGAAGCTCGGTTCTCGGAAACGCACCTCGCTTCCGGGAGGCAGATGGGCTTCGTCCACATTCCAGAGCTTGAGCTGTCGCCAGTCGAAGATCGGCTTCACGTTATCCCCGGCAACGGGCGGGATGTTCGACGGCGATTCGCCGCCGAGAATCCGCATTGCCAACTGGCCGGCTTCCTGTCCGATGGTTTCGGGCAGCAGCAGGAAGCCGCCAACCCCGGTTCGCCCGAGAAATGTGTCGGAGGTGATAATGATCGGGCGGTTCGCGCGCTCGGCGACGCGCGCAAGCGCCGCGGCCGGCAAATAGTGGGTGCCTTCGCCGTCGGAATACATCGCCGAGGTCAGAATCGCAGAACGAGGGGGCAAGGAGCCGACCCGTTCGCGCACCTCCCGCAGCACCATGCCGGACAGATCGATGATTTCGAGACCCGGCATCGTGGTCGCGAATTCCTGTTTCCAGTGGCCATATATCAGCGGATTTTTCCATGCATCGCCAACGAGGACGACGCCAGTCAAGTCGGGAACGACCGCGCGTGCCGCAGTCAGTATCTGCGCCGGAGACACCTTGGCAAAGATGGCGGTCGTGCCGGGCAGGAACAGCGCGCGCGTCTCGGGCAGATCGGGCACGAAGCCGTAAACCACGGGGGCGGCGGGCCAGATGTCGTGCTTGCGCGCCTGAAGGAATTTCGCCGACGCGACGCCGATCGAGACGATGATGTCGATCGGCCGATGTGCGTATTTGGTCTTGAGATGACCGACCAGGCTCTCCTCGTAGTCCGGTCCCGGGAAACGGGCGAGATCGAGGCTTTCGCCGTAGATCACGGTGTGGATTTGCCCATTTTCCTTCGCAGCCGTGCGGATACCGGCGAAAATCTCCGAATAGAATGGCGAACGAAAGTCGGCGTCTTCCAGCACCAGGATAGAGCGCTGCCCCGGACTGTCGGCTGCAGGGCATTCATGTGCCAGGATTGCGAACAGGCAGGCGATCAGGAGCCGTTTGATCGCGATGACCATCCTCATTGCTGACTCTGTGCCTGGCCTGTGTTTGCAACGGGCGCCTCCTCGGTGAGGACGCATCCGAGCATACCTGCCGGTTCCGAAGTTTCAACGAAAGGATTTGATCCGGCTGTGCCGCGCAGGCGGCGGTTCACCTGGCCCCGCATGCAGAGCGAAGAAGGACCGCTATTTGAACGGATCCTGGATCGACGGCGCCGACTGCCTGATACGACGCACGCTCACGGGCGTGCCGTCGGAGACGAACAGCAGTTCGTAGCGACGGCCTTCGCTGTCGGTGGCAGAGCAGGTGACGTCAGTCACCTTCTTGGCGGCGAAATTGCCGGTCTGGCGGCAGAGGCCGGTGGAGGTCTGCTCGGCCGGCACCGGCAGGCCGTCGACCTTGGGACGGTCCTTGGAGTTGAGCAGCATGCGGTCGATCGGCAGCTCATAGGAGTTGTCGTCGGCGCGCTTGCCGTTCTCGCCGGAGAACGACACGACGTGATTCTCGTCGGCGGGATCGTCGACCGCGACCGTGAAATTGACCCGGCCCCTGTCGCCGTGGGCGTAGGCCACCGTCTTGCAGGCGAAGGTGCGGCCGGCGACCTTCAACGTCTTGCAGTGGCCGGACATCAGCGCCAGCAAGTCGATAAAGGCGGTCTGCTGCCCGGGTGGATTGTTGACGGGAATCGGCGCGGAAGACTCGGCAAAACAAGGGCTTGCCAAGAGGACGACGAGGGCGACAGCGAGGATGGATCGGCAGAGGCGCATCGGAAGGCTCACATGCCAGGGAACCACGGAAAAGTTCCGTCCGACAACCAGCGAACCGCAAATTGGTTGCGATCCCGTTTGCTCAGCCAAGTCCGTCTGAAATACCACCGCGCCACCCCAACGGCGATTCGCCCAGCTCGCCCAACCCATTCCCGGCCGGCACTTGCCGCTCGGCCGATGTTTTTTTCGTGGCGGGGCTATCCCATCGCCGCCTGCCAGCGCGTATCGCGCAGGGACGGGCGGCGGTGCAGGCGGGCGTCGAGCAGTGCGCGGGCGCGGGGCAGGTCGCCGCTGCGCATCAGGGCAACGACAAAAGTGTCCTCGATCAACTCGCGCTGGGCGTGGCTGCCGCCGAGACGCACGACCTCACCGAGAATCGGCGTGAGCGTTTGCACGCATGCCGCGTAGTCCTCGTTGGCAAAGGCCGCCAGTGCGCGGCAGACCGCGGGCACCACGGGACCGGCCGGAAGCTTGCCATCGGCGAGCCTTTGCTCGATCGCGGCAAGACGTGTGGCGAGCGCCTCGCGATTTTGCGTCGCAGCCGCGAACAGCGCCATGTGGATATCGGCGAAGGGCAGGCTCGATTTCGGAAACAGTTTTTGCGCGGCGGCGTCGGCTTCGAGCCAGAGCGCTCTCGGCACGGCGTGGCCGTAAGCCGACAGGCGCCAGAGCAGTGACGCAGCGTCGGTGACGAGATTGAGCGGTGGCGCCTGCGTGGCGTTTGGCTGCAGCACGTCGGCATAGATCGCGAGCGCCCGCGCGGCATCGCCATGCTCCAGCGCGCCGAGCGCCTGATGCCAGCGGATGTGGCCGTGCAAGATTCCGGCGCGATGGTAAGAGGGGATCCAGTCGTCGACGAGCCGGTCGGCCGCTTCGATCGAACCGTCCTCGAACATCGCATGCAGCACGGCGTGCGCGGCATGGGCATTCTGCCGGCGCAGGTCGAAGCCGCGCTCGGTGACGCCGCGGCCGCGACCGACATTGCCGTTCTCGGTCATCGCCCAGCCGTACATAGTGAGGAACCACCAATCCTCGCCATAGTGATGCGCGACGCGCTCGCACAGCTCCTGCCGCGCGCGGTCGTGATCGGCCATGCCGGAGAACGCGTACAGGCCGAACGCGCCGAGCGGCAGCGACAGCACCAATGCGTCGCGCGGCCACGCCTCGACGTGCGTCATCGTCGCCGCGATCGCCTCGGGCAGCCGGCCCTCGATTGCGAGCGCCAGCGTCTCGACATGCGAGCGCTCGCGTTCCGTGCCGCGTTTCGCCACGAGCTCGCGCGCGAGCGCCGCCTTCTGCCGAGCCAGATCGCCTTGCTGATAGAAGCCATGCACGCGGGCCCGGGCGATATGGGGGAGCGCAAAATCCGGATCGAGCGCAATCGCGCGCTCCAGCGTTTCCGCCGTGCCGGTCCAGCCCGCGAGCATGAGGTCGACGCCCTCGCGATAAGCGGATGCCGCCTCTGGCGAAGCGGTGGAGAGCGGCAAGCCGTAGCGATCTTCGAGGGCCATTCCTGTCTCCAGCTCAGGCCGTCCGCGCGCGGCGTCCTTCGATCGGATAGGCCGGGTCGTTGTAGCCCGGCGTCGAGGGATGACCCGGCACGACCAGTCTGTCGATCAGCGCCTCGTCCTCGGCAGTGAAGCGATAGTCGAGCGCGCCGGTGTAGCCTTCCCATTGCTCCTCGGTGCGCGGACCGGCAACGATCGAGGAGACAAAAGCGGAGTTCAGCACCCAGGCGACCGCAAACTGGCCTGCGGTGATGCCCTTTTTCTCGGCGTGGGCCTTGATCTCCTGCGCCAGCTGGAGCGATTCCGGCCGCCATTCGGTCTGCATCATGCGCGTATCGTTGCGGCCTGCGCGGGTCTCCTTGTCGGGAGCCGCGTCGGGCTTGTATTTGCCGGTCAGCACGCCGCGCGCCAGCGGGCTGTAGGGCACGATGCCGAGGCCGTAATAGGAGCAGGCCGGGAAGTGCTCGACTTCGGGCATGCGATTCATGGCGTTGTAATAGGGTTGGCTCACAGCGGGACGGTCGATGCCGAGCCGGTCGCAGATGTTGCAGATTTCGGCGACGCGCCAGGCGCGGTAGTTCGAGACGCCGAAATAGCGCACCTTGCCGGCGCGGATCAGGTCGCCCATCGCGCGCACCGTCTCCTCCAGGGGCGTAGAATGGTCTTCCTTGTGCAGATAATAGATGTCGATGTGGTCGGTGCCGAGCCGCTTCAGGCTCTCATCCGCCGCTTGCAACACCCAGCGGCGGGACAGGCCGACACGGTTGGGATCCTCGCCCATGGGGTTCGCAAGTTTCGTCGCGAGCACCCAGGCGTGACGGTTGTTGCCGATGGCGCGTCCCACGACCTCTTCGGATGCGCCCTTCGAATAGGCGTCCGCGGTGTCGATGAAGTTGATGCCGGCCTCGTGCGCCTTCGCGATGATCCGCTTTGAGGTGGCTTCATCGGTCGGCCCGCCGAACATCATCGTGCCCAAGCAGATCGGCGACACTTTGAGGCCGCTGCGGCCGAGTTGGCGGTATTGCATGGGGCGCGTCCTTAGCTGCTGCTTCGGGCGACAGCATAACCGTCTCACTCCGTCATTGCGAGCGCAGCGAAGCAGTCCAGAGATGCGTCTGCGGCGGCAGTCTGGATTGCTTCGCTGCGCTCGCAATGACGACGTTGGCGGAGATGCTTGCTACGCTCTCAGCTGTCATCGCCCGGCTTGACCGGGCGATCCAGTATTCCGAGAGGGCTGTAGTTTAATCGAGAAGCCGCGGCGTACTGGATTCCCCGCCTGCGCGGGGAATGACAGCGGTGGGTATCGCTCCTACCCCGGCCCCTTCAAAATCTTGAACACACCATTTGCCATCACCACGCAACGATCGTCCACCGTCACCTCGGTGCTCATGAAGATCAGGCTGCGCGTCGCGCGCACCACGCGCGGGCGGGAGATCAGGATGTCGCCGATCTGGCCAGCTTCGACGAAATGGGTGTCGAGCTGCACCGTCGCCATGAACTCCTTGCCGGAGACGTAGCGGGCGGTCATGCCGCAGGTACGGTCCGCGAACGTCATCATCACGCCGCCCTGGACCATGCCGCGGCGATTGTGGTGCTTGTCCTCGGTCGCGAGTGCGAATTCGTATTGGCCGTCGATCTTGCGCTCCCACAGCGGGCCGATCAGATGCATGAAGCCCGTGGTCTCCAGAATGGTCCAGCCTTCTGCCTTCAGCCGTGCGGCTGTCTTATTGGTCATGTCGTCCATTCCTGAGCGGGTCGTGCGATTTCATTTCATCGGGGCCGGACGTGGTGTAGTCAAGCATCATGAGACCGTTCGACGATGCCACACGGCGGAATATCGCGGCCGCCTGCGCGGCCTTCACGCGGCTGCCAGAGGACGAAGCGCCGGCGGCGTTGAAGCGCGCCGCGGTGGCAGTTGCGCTGACTGCGGCCAGCGAGAGCGATGAGACGGCGTTGCTGCTCACGCTGCGCGCATCGCATCTGCGCGCCCATCGCGGTCAATGGGCCTTGCCCGGTGGACGCTGCGATGCCGGCGAGACGCCGGTCGACGCGGCGCTGCGCGAACTCGACGAGGAGCTAGGCCTCCACCTCACCAGCGCGGAGGTGCTCGGCACGCTCGATGATTATCCGACCCGCTCGGGCTATCTGATCACGCCAGTCGTGGTCTGGGCCGCCGATAGTGCCGCGATCAAACCAAACCCGGACGAGGTCGCCTCCGTCCATCGCATCGCGCTTGCGACGGTCGAGCGCTCCGACGCTTTCGATTTCGTCGCGATCCCCGAGAGCACGCGCCGTGTGATCCGCTTTCATCATCACTCGAGCCTGATCCACGCACCGACGGCGGCCCTGATCTACCAGTTCCGCGAGGTGCTGGCGGGGCGGCACACCCGCGTCACCGAGCTGGAACAGCCGGTATTCGCCTGGAAGTGACGCGAGGGGCGAAAACGAGGTAAACGACGTGTTAACGTGACGGTTACCGGATGCCTGCTAAGAGGGCAGCATGCATCAATCGATTCGAAATGCCGTGAGACTGGTTCCACTCGCGCTCGTCCTGCTCGCGCCTGCCGCGCGCGGTGGCGAATCCGACGCGCTGCCGCCGGCCGTCCGCAATGCCAAAGCCCAGCTGTTGTCGCAATTTTTCGCGCAAGGCGGTGCGTCGCCCGCCGTGCTGGAATATCGCCGCAAGCTGCAGGAGTATCAGGCGGCGCGTGCGGCCTTCGACGAGGAAGCCGGCGCCTATTGGAGCCAGATCTCCGAGAAGCGGAAAGGTCGCAACGCCAAGCGGCGCAGCGGGCAGCAGATCACGCTCGACGATTACGTGCTGGAGCATCCGCCGCTTTATAACGGGCCGAAACGGCCAGTGAATCCGGAGCCGGAGGAAACCCCGGACCGCCCGACGAAAAAGCCGATCCCCGTGGTCGCCGATCTGCTGCGCGCGGCGCAGGAACTCTACCAGTTCACGCCGCAGCGGCCGTCCAACGAAGTCGAATTCAAGCGCGTCTATGCACGCTACGCGCTGGCCTCGGGGCTGACGCGCGAGCAGGCGGTGCGGGTCTTTGCGTTCGAGACCGGCGGCACCGGCAGTTATGACGTGCAGGCGGGAATCGAGCATGGCGGCAAGCGCGCCATTTCGACCGCGATGGGCTACAACCAGCTGCTGACGACCAACAGCGTCGAGCTGCTGGCCGAGCAAGGCCATGAGTTCATCCGCGCGCTCTCCGATAAGGTCGCGCGGACCTCGGGCCCGGCGCGCCAGTCGCTCGAGCACAAGCTCACCGTTCTCAAGAAAATGGTGGCGCACGCCAAATCGGTGCCCGACACTTGGTCGGAGCACGAGAAGATCGGCAACACCGCGCAGGGCTGGGCCATGCATGCCATGGTGCTCGACATCGATATCGGGCCGATGCTGCAGACCCACAAGCTGCTGACGTCGGTGCTGTTCGCGCGCGCCAAGGGCTATAGCCGCCCGCTCAGCGCGGCCGAGCTCGAGATGATGAACCTCACCGGCGACGGCACCGGCCTCGACATGGTGACGATGCCGCAGGCGATGCGCGAGCAGGTGCCGACCTCGAACTTCTTCCAGCGCGGCGGCTACGAGCGCAACCCGGTCGCGATCCGCCACAACACGGTGGCGAAGCTGCTGGCGGTGACGGACACAAGGATGGACAGCAACAGCAACAACGCCGGCGCGCGGGAGCTGGCGGGGGCGTTTTAGGCGGCGGTAGCTGTCATGCCACGCGCAGGCGGGGCATCCAGTACGCCGAGGCGTTTCGGTTTAAGCACAACCGCCTCTGGAATACTGGATCGTCCGCCTTCGCGGACGATGACACCGAGTGTGGCGGCGCTGTCGCCCGCCGTCCCGTCCCTACTGATCCGACCCGAACTTGAACTTGCCGTCGCCTTCCAGATACGGGCCGCTGCGCATGTAGAGCTGGCCGTTGTGGCCGATGAAGAACAGCGTGCCTTTCGGTACCTTCTTGGCGCCCTTCAGAAGTTCACCGGCATTGCTGGTGCCCATCTTGTAGGAAAAGGTCTTGCCGTCCTTGTCATAGGCGTAGCCGGTGTCGGGCTTGAGCTCCCAAGGTGTCGCAGCGGTCTGCGCCAATGCGGGCGCAGCAAACGCGCCGAGCACGGTCGTCACCAAAAAGATCTTTGTTGAAATTGCCATCACCCTATCCTCCCCATCGAGGCGCCCGGCTTGAACAAATCACGAACGATGCATCCGGGTCAATTTGCGAAAGCGCCGCAGCGCATCACGTCTTGCCCAGCAGTTTGTGATTTTCCCTTCGTCCCTGCGCGACTATGTTCCGCTTTCCGTCTAGAACGCAATTCGACAAAAACATTGGGTAGGGGATGATTCGAATGAACCTCGTCATTAAAGCTTGCTGGGCCGCCGGCCTGTTGCTGACGGCGCTCACGCCGGCCGCCCGGGCCGATGATTACCAGCTCAGCCACAACCAGCGGATTTCGTGCAGCCGCGGCTTGGCCCCGGGCAAGCTGAACACCGCGACCTGCAAGTCCTACACTTATCTCTTCAACACCAAGACCTCGGAATATTTCCGTTGCCAGGTCTCGCTGGCGCTGACCCGCGACAACAAGGAAGTCATCAACGTCCAGACCGACGGCGCCTGCACCAAGAAGCCGCGCATCTTCGAGACCGATGGCCATTACGATTTCGACGCCACCGAGACCGAGCCTCCGAACACCAATTCATTCTTCGGCCCCGGCGGCTACTCGGTCTGGGCTGCCGACGTCAGCGCGCAGAAGGTGCGCGGCTGCATCATCATCTCCTCGGGCCTCGGCTCCGACATCTCCAAATGCCTGGACATGACCTTCCAGTGAGGGGGCTGTCCAGACTTGGCTGCGCCACCTCGCCGCACCCGCCGAGTTCCCCAAAAATCGAGGCAGGACAGCCATTTACCGCAGTCCTGTTTTGACTTTTGGATGGGTTGACCCGCACCCCTCATCCGGCCAACTTCCCGGCCGGTTTGGGGAGTGGAAAGATCATGAAACGGACGATTTTCGGCGTGGCCGCGGCTCTTGCGCTGGCGGCCTCCGCGCCTTGCGCGCAGGCGCAATCCTTCATCAACGTGCTGACCGGCGGCACCTCCGGCGTCTACTATCCGCTCGGGGTCGCGATCGGGAAGATCTACGGCGACAAGATTCCGAACGTGAAGACGCAGGTGCAGGCCACCAAGGCGTCAGTCGAGAATCTGATCCTGCTCCAGCAGGGCCGCGGCGAGATCGCGTTCACGCTGGGCGACTCGCTGAAAGCGGCCTGGGACGGTGACGAGGAGGCGGGCTTCAAGTCCAAGCTCGACAAGCTCAGGACCATCGGCGCGATCTATCCGAACTACATCCAGATCGTCGCGACCGCCGAGAGCGGCATCAAGACGCTGGCGGACCTCAAGGGCAAGAGCCTGTCGGTCGGCGCGCCGAAATCGGGCACGGAGCTCAATTCGCGCGCGATCCTGGCAGCGGCCGGCATGAGCTACAAGGATCTCGGCAAGGTGGAGTATCTGCCGTTTGCCGAATCCGTCGATCTCATGAAGAACCGCCAGCTCGGCGCGACGCTGCAATCGGCCGGCCTCGGCGTGGCCTCCCTGAAGGATCTGTCGACCTCGAGCCCGATCACGGTGGTGTCGGTGCCGAAGGAGACCGTCGACAAGATCGGCCTTCCCTTCATCGCGGCGACCATTCCCGCCAACACCTACACCGGGCAGGACAAGGACGTGCCGACCGCCGCCGTGGTCAACTACCTCGTCACCAGCTCGGCCGTGTCGGACGATCTCGCCTACCAGATGACAAAACTGGTCTACGAGTCGCTGCCCGAGCTCGCCAACGCGCATGCGGCCGGCAAGGAGATCAAGCTCGAGACGGCCGCCAGCGGCAGCCCGGTTCCGCTGCACCCCGGCGCGATCCGCTATTACAAGGAAAAAGGGCTGATCAAGTAATCAGCTTTCGTTATCGGGCGTCATGGCCGGGCTTGTCCCGGCCATCCACGTTCTAGGAGCAGGCGAGAAAGTCCGTGGATGCCCGGGACAAGCCCGGCCATGACGGTCTGGAGGCGTCGTGCAATGTTATAAGCGCTGGACGGTTGGGGTCATATCGATGTTGCAGGCAGAGGGCAGCGAAGCGCCCATCAAGGTCGAGTTCGACAATTTCGAGCACGGTTTTCCGGAAGGTTTTGGCCCGGGCTGGTGGGGCACGCTCGCGTACTGGATCGGCATCGCCTTCGCGACCTTCCAGCTTTATGTCGCGGCCTTCAACTATCTGCCGAGCCAGGTGGTGCGCGGCGTCCATGTCGGCTTCCTCATCCTCCTCACCTTCGGCCTGATCGGCAATTTCACTGCCAAAAGCGATGTCGGCCGCGCGATCGGCTGGCTGATCGGCGGCGCGGGCTTTCTGTGCGGGCTCTATCAATGGATCTTCTATGCGGATCTGATCGCACGTGACGGCGATCCGACGCGCCTCGATCTCGTGGTCGGCACGCTGCTCGCCGTCCTGATCTTCGAAGGCACGCGGCGGCTCATGGGCGCGGCGCTCCCGCTGATGTGCGGCGCCTGTCTCGTCTACTGGTTTTTCGGCCAGTATCTGCCGTCGCCGCTCAACCATCGCGGCTATGATTTCGACCAGATCGTCACGCATCTGTCGTTCGGCACCGAGGGCTTCTACGGCGTGCCGATCTACGTCTCGGCGACCTACATCTTCCTGTTCATCTTGTTCGGCTCGTTCCTGGAGCGCGCCGGCATGATCCAGCTCTTCACCGACGTTTCCCTTGGATTATTCGGCAGGACCCGCGGCGGCCCGGCCAAGGTCGCGGTGTTCGCCTCGGGAATGATGGGCACGATCTCCGGCTCCGGCGTCGCCAACGTCGTCACCGTCGGCCAGTTCACGATTCCGCTGATGATCAGGTTCGGCTATCGCCGCGCGTTCGCGGCCGGCGTCGAGGCGACAGCCTCGATGGGCGGACAGATCATGCCGCCGGTCATGGGCGCGGTTGCCTTCATCATGGCGGAGACGCTCGGCGTCCAATATTCGGAGATCGTGAAAGCCGCCGCGATTCCCGCGATGCTCTATTTCGCCTCCGCCTTCTGGATGGTGCATCTGGAAGCCGGCAAGCACGGGCTCACCGGCATGAAGCGCTCGGAGATTCCAAGCGCCTGGAAGGCGCTGGTGACGCGCTGGTATCTCGTGCTGCCGCTCGCGGCGCTGGTCTACATGCTGTTCGAAGGCTTTACGCCGCTTTATGCCGGCAGCATGGGCCTTGCGCTGACGGTGGCCCTGATCCTTGGCACCGCCATCACGACGGGCGCCCCTTCGATGGCGATCCGCTATATCTTCTGGATCGGGCTCGCGCTCGTCGTCGCCGCGCTCTCGCGCGACGGCCTTCAGATCGTGCCGGTCGCCTGCGTCGTCGTCGCGCTGATCGTGGTCACTGCGTTCGTGCGCGGTGGATTTTCCGCCCTGCGCGCCTGCCGCGATGCGCTGGCTGAAAGTGCGAAATCCGCCATCACCGTCGGCATGGCTTGCGCCATTGTCGGCGTCATCATCGGCATGATGTCGCAGACCGGCGTCGGCACCATCTTCGGCGGCTGGGTGATCGGCCTCGGCGAGAAGAGCCTGTTCCTGGCGCTGATCATGACCATGCTGCTGTCGATCCTGCTCGGCACCGGCATCCCGACCATTCCGACCTACATCATCACGGCAGCGCTCGCGGCGCCCGCGCTGGCCAAGCTTGGCGTGCCCCTGATCGCGAGCCACATGTTCGCGTTCTATTACGGCATCATGGCAGACCTCTCGCCGCCGGTGGCGCTGGCGGCGTTAGCCGCAGCACCGATCGCGAAGGAGAATCCGGACAAGATCGGCTGGGAGGCGATGCGCATCGCGCTCGCCGGCTACGTCATCCCCTTCATATTCGTCTATTCGCCGGCGCTGATGCTGCAGGGCGGCGATCCCATGGCGGCCAAGCTCGGCTTCTACGGCGCGGTGGCATTGGCGACTCTCAAGGCGATGGTGGCGATCGCGCTGTTCGGCATGGTCGCGATCGGCTTTTTGTTCACGCGCCTGACGTTCCTCGAACGTCTGGTCGCGCTCGGTGCTGCGCTCTGCCTGCTCGGGGACTTCCCGTTCAGCGACACCGCGGGCTTCCTGCTCGCAGCGGCCATCGTGCTGTGGCAGTGGCGTCGGCGTCCGCCGGCGCCGGTCGAGGCGGTGTGAGCCTCTGCTTCGTCACAGCCTCAGGCGTGAAGGCGCTGGCGCTGTCCGCGTTCACGCTGGTGTGGACGCATTCGATCGCGAAGGTCGACTGGCAGGAAGACTGGCGCGTCACCCCCGCCGGGCTCGAACTGACGCAGGCACGCGTGAAGGGCACCGGCCCCGGCATGGAGCCGCCGCCCGAGGCGCGCCTCGTCGACGGCTGGTTTCAATGGAAGCCTGCGCGCGCGCCGATGCCGGAGGTCGTGCTGGGCAATTCCGGCGCGGCTGGTGAATGGCGGCTATGCCATGACGGCAAGTGCCGGACGTTGTCCGAGATTGTCGGCCATCCCATTGGTGCTAACGTCACGAAGATGAGCGTCTGCAAAGATCCGTAGCCGGATGGAGCGAAGCGTAATCCGGGCTACAAAAACAAGAATAGGGGAGAAACGCGATGGATCGGCTCAAGGGCAAGGTTGCGATGGTCGTGGGCGCCGGCTCGATCGGGCCGGGTTGGGGCAACGGCAAGGCCACCGCGGTCACCTTTGCGCGCGAGGGCGCGCAGGTGTTTTGCGTCGATCGCAACGGCGCAGCTGCCGAGGAGACCGCGAAGATCATCACGGACGAAGGCGGCAAGGCGAGCGCGTTTACGGCCGACGTCTCGCGTGCGCGCGAGGTTGAGGCGATGGTCGCGGCGTGCCTGAAGGCCTACGGCCGCATCGACGTCCTCGACAACAATGTCGGCATCGCCGAGATGGGCAGCGTGGTCGAAGTGACCGAGGAGAGCTGGGACCGCGTCTTCAGCGTCAACCTCAAGAGTGCCTATTTCGCCATGAAGCACGTCATCCCCGTGATGGTGAAACAGGGTGGCGGCTCCATCATCAACATCTCCTCGATCGCCTCGATCCGCCACATGGGTATCTCCTACGTCACTTACGGCACTTCGAAAGCGGCGATGAACCAGATGACCCGCACCACCGCGATCGAGTTTGCGCACCACCATGTCCGCGTCAACGCGATCCTGCCCGGCCTGATGAAGACGCCAATGGTGGAACATTCCGCAGGTCTTGCGAACAGCTATGC
Organism: Bradyrhizobium sp. 76; assembly: GCF_023073025.1. Lineage (NCBI taxonomy): Bacteria > Pseudomonadati > Pseudomonadota > Alphaproteobacteria > Hyphomicrobiales > Nitrobacteraceae > Bradyrhizobium > Bradyrhizobium sp. 76. The sequence goes on along the minus strand of NZ_JADPIS010000131.1, from coordinate 69,839 downwards.
CAAGGGCGACGTCGAGGCGATGTGGCGCGCGCGCGATGCGCAAGTGCCGATGGGCCACATGGGCGACGCCTTCGACGTCGCCAACGCCGCGCTGTTCCTGGCCTCGGACGAAGCGAAATATGTGACGGGGATCGAGCTCGTGGTGGACGGCGGGATCACGTGCAAGGCGGGGGCGTAGCTCCTTGCTCGCCGCCCTGGCCTTCGCCAGGACGACGGCTGAACTTATTGCGCCAGCGCCAGGATCCCGCCGGCAAACGAATGCCACGCCGCGGTCTCGCTGACCGGCCAATTCAGGACCTTCACCGCCAACATCGCGAGCGTGCCGGTGATGTAGACCGGATGCACCCGGCCTTCGGTGCGCCAGTCGCGTACCATGGCGACGACGAGCAGCAGCGAGGCGACCACGGCCGGCGCGATGGTGACGGGCACCGGCGGCGGCCCGGGCGGTCCCGGAGGCGCGAGGAAGGTGAGAAACCAGCGCGCGATCGCGGCATCGAGGATGGAGACCGCGGCGAGCAGCATCAGGCGTTTGTGAATCTCCGGCTTTCGCGTGTTCATGATCGCGAGCACGAATACTCCCGCGAAGAACGCGATCCCGCTCATCGGCACGATCGCGAAGGCGATACCGGCCTCTTTCTGTCCGAGCGCCGCGGAATGCTGCATTACATGGACGGAGGCGAGGAAGCCGAAGATCGTCATCGCGGTCGCGAGCGAAACGCCGGCGATGCCGAGCGCGCGGTGATTGACCACGCGACCTGAGGCGGCGAGCCAGGTCTGGATCACGAAATAGAGAGACCAGGTGAAGAACAACAGACCGTGGAAATGAATGACGGGGCTTGCGGACAGTGTCCGGTTGGCGAGCGGCACAAAATAGGTCGGTGCGAAGCCGAGAAAGGCGGTGGCCGCGCAGGCCAGTGCCATTTGGAGATAGAAATATCGTGCGGGCGACGCATCTCGCGCGCGCACACGACGGTCGTCGATCAGGGTCGTCATGAGGGATGAGTCTGGAGAGGCGGCGTTTGGTTCAAGCCCCTAGCCACCTGTGCAGGGCTCTTGTTGGGGGATTGGGATTTAACCCCCTGCGCTCAATTCTGCGCGATCGAGCTCTTCCTCGATCCGATGGAACGCATCGTCGCCGATCACTTCCCTGGCGCGAAGGTCGAAGATCGATTTGCGCGCGGCCGCGATACCTCGGCGGCGCAGCGGATCGGCGGGCAGTTCGCCGTTGGTGATGCCGCCATGGGGATCGTCGTCCGCCTGCATCAGGATGGCGCGATATTCGAGTCGCAGGATTTCAGCCTCCTCGGATGGATCGTCCTCGATCGCGTCGAGCGCCGCGCGATAGGCGACGGCCCGGGCGCGCGCGACCTCGATGCCGACGGGATCGTCATCTTTGAGGCCGAACGCCAGGATCAGCGGCCGCAGCGTCAGGCCCTGAACGACCAGCGTGCCGAGCACGACGGCAAACGCCGAGAAGACGATGAAGTCACGATGCGGAAAGTTTTCCGGCAAGGCAAAGGCGGTGGCGAGCGTGACGAGGCCGCGCATACCGCACCAGGAGATGATGAGGCCGCCCTTGGGCGAGGCGACCTGCTTCGGATCCTTGGGGTGATAGATCCCGTGCGCGATCAGCGCGCGCAGCGTCGTGCGGTAGAATGTGATCCAGGCCAGGCGCACCAGGACCACGGTGAGCAGGATCCAGGCCGCGGCCACGCAATATTCCCAGCGCACGTCTGCGTCGAGCCGCGTCCAGATCGGCCGCATCTGCATGCCGATCAGCATGAAGGCGAGCACGTTGAGCACGAACACCATAGTCTCCCACACCGCATAGGAAGGCACCCGCAGCCGCGCCGGCATGCGTGCCCCCGCCGTGCGCGCGATGGTGATGCCGTAGACCACGATGGTGAGGATGCCGGAGAGACCGAGATGCTCGGCGGCAATCCAGACCATGAAGGTGGTGGCGAACTGCACGATGATCGCGCTCGGCGCTTCCTTCACGCGTTCCATGAACAGCGGGATGATGCGGCCTGCGACCAGGCCCGCGACGACGCTGCCGACCAGCGCCAGCGCCATGGTCGGCGCGACCTGGCTCCATGCCAGATGCTCGGTGGCAACCGTGCCGACGGCGATGCGATAGATCAGGAGCGCGGTCGCGTCGTTGAGCAGGCTCTCGCCTTCCAGGACCTTCACCATGCGATGAGGCAGCTTGACCTGGCTCAGGATCGCAACCGCGGCGGCCGCATCCGGCGGGGCCACGATGGCGCCGAGCGCAACCGCGGCGGCCCAGGGCATATCAGGCATCAGCCGGTGCGCGACGTAGGCCACGCTGGCCGTGGTCAGGCCGACGGCGGCGACGACCAGGGTGGCGACTGGAACCCAATTGTTGCGGAGATCGCGCAGCGAGGTGTCGAAGGCGGCATCGAGCAGGACCGGTGCGACAAAAAGAGCCAGTGCCAGGTCGGGCTCCAGCGTCCAGGACGGGCTCGACGGCACAAAGGCGATCAGTGCACCCCCGATCGCGAGAAAGGTCGGGTAGGGGACCTTGATCCGCCGCGCCAGCGCCGATAATCCAACGGCGCCGAGCAGAAGCACGATGATCCATTCGAATGTCGACACGTTGATCCCCGAAACCGATTTGAGCGGCGCCCCAAGCTAGCACCAATCCGGCCGTATGATTGATAGTGCAGCCCCAAGGCAAGACCTCAACCCGGACCTTAACTCAAGACTTTCCGACTGTGACAAGCATGCGTTTTCTCATTCAATGGGCCGGAGCCGCGGTGCTCTTCGCGCTCTCGTTCGTCGTGGCTCATGCCGCGACCGGCGGCGAACCGGCCGCGGTCCCGCAGGTCGACATCGCGCCGTGCCTCGCGGCCGCCGCAGCCGACGATATCGACAAGGCCGTCACGGCCTGCGCCGCCGTGATCGACAACGAGAAGACGGCGAAGGCGGACCTGATCAAGGCGCTGATCGCGCGCGGCGCGCTGTATGCCCGGCATGATCAGGTCGATCGCGCGATCGCCGACGACAGCCGCGCCCTGGAGCTCGATTCCGGCCTCGCCGATATCTTCAACGCGCGGGGCGAGCTCTGGCTGAGGAAGGGTGACAAGCCCAAGGCGGTGCAGGATTTCGGCGCGGCATTGAAGATCGATCCGAACCACGAGAAGGCCAAGGTCAACCACAAGGCGATGGCGCGCGAGATCGAGCGGATCGGCGCGCAGATGGCGGTCGCGGGCAAGCCCAGCTTCATTTGCAAGGGTGCGCGCCGTCCCGTCGAGAAGGCGATCTGCGCCAACCGCGAGCTCGCCGATCTCGACCGTGAGGTCTTTGCCGCCAGCGCGCGCGTGTTGCGCGAAGCCCGCAAGGCGGGCGAAGCGAAGGCGCTTCAGCGCGAGCAGGACGATTTCATCGCCCGCCGCAACGCCGGGTTCGGCCGGCCGGGGTACGATTTGAAGAAGGCAATGCAGGAGCGGCTGCAGCGGCTCAACGGGGTGGACGGGTATTGAAGCTTTAGGGCCTCCGCAACCTCAAGCCCGGGCATGACGACTTCTCGTGAGAAGGGCGCTGGTGCGCCCCTGACTGGCTCAATTTTGAACCCATCGCGTCCCCGCCGCGACAATGGTGAAAGCCTGATGTCCCGGAGCCCTATGCCATGTGCGGCACGCATCCTTCCGCGCAAATGCTCTCGTTTGCAAAAATCTCGTTTCTCTCGCTCCTGCTCAGCGCGGCAATGAGCGTCGTCCTCGTCGCCCCTGCTTCGGCCGGCGTCGATTGCGTGATGGGGAGCAAGGCCGCTCCGGCTGAGCTGATCCCGGCCTGCAGCGCCACCATTGACCAGACCTCAATTCCATCCTCCGATCGCGCCGCGGCGTTGCTGGTGCGCGCCGACGCCAATGCGCGGACCTCGGGCGGCCTCACGCAGGCGCTGCGAGATATCGACCGCGCCATCGCACTCGATGGCAAGAACGCAAAAGCCTGGCGCCTGCGCGGCGATCTCCTGCGCGAGGCCGGCGGCGATCTCAACCGCGCCGCGGCGGATCTCAGCAAGGCCATCGAGCTCGATCCGCAGGATTCCGAGTCTTACGAGCTGCGCGGCGTCGTCTACACCAACCAGCGCCGGCTCGACCGCGCGCTTGCCGATTACGACCAGGCGATCAAGCTGAAGCCTGACAATGCACAGGCCTGGTCCGACCGCGGCGTGGCCTATTATCTCGGCGGCGACAACGAGAAGGCGATCCGCGATCTCAGCGAGGCGTTGCGCCTCGATCCGAACCGGCCGCGCAGCTACACCAATCGTGGCGCCGCCTACAAGAAGCTCGGCCAGCTCGACAAGGCGGTTGCCGACGATGGCGAGGCGATCAGGCTCGATCCGAAGGTGCCCGAATATTACGACAATCGCGGGCTGTCGCTGGCCGCGATGGGCGAGTACGACAAGGCGATTGCCGATTACGATCAGGCGCTGCGGCTGGCACCGCGGCCGAATTTCTTCACAAACCGCGGCGATTCCTACCACCTCAAGGGCGAGCTTGGCGCGGCGCTGAGCGATTACGAGGCCGCGCTGAAACTCGATCCGAGTTTCGCGCAGACCTACAATAACCGCGCCGTGCTCTACAAGAAGATGGGCGAACGCAGGAAGGCGCTGGCCGACTACGAGACCGCGCTGCGGCTCGATCCCGGCAATGACAACGCCGCCGCCGGACGCCGCGCCATGATCGCGGAGATCGCGAAATTCGGCGGCGAGCCGCTGCGGCCGCTCGCTGCGAATTCCGGCAATGGCCCGTCGTTCGATTGTGCCACTGCGAAGCGCGAGGTCGAGAAGGTGATTTGTGCCGATCCGCAGTTGGGCGTGCTCGATCGCCAGATCGCCGAGACCTACGAGCGCGTGCTGAAATCGGCCGGGTCCCGCTCGGCCGGCGAGCTCCGTCGCACCCAACGCGACTTCCTCGCCACCCGCAATACCAGCTTCGGCCGCCCGGGCTATGATCTCAGGAAGGTCATGCAGGAGCGGCTGCAGCGGCTCAATGCGATGGATAGCTGAGCACTGTTCTTTTCAGCTTGAACCGCGGCCCGTTCCCGGGAAAATACCCCTCAAACATGGCTGGTACTTGATCCCTGTCATGGCGGGACGTTTGTCCTGCCACAAGGTCAAGCCCAGGCGAATAAAGGGAACGGGAGCGCGGGAATGAACGTCCGAGGGAACGTCGACGGAAAGAGCCTCTATCACGAGGTTTATGCGCGCTCGCTGGCTGACCCTGAGGGCTTTTGGGCCGAGGCGGCCAAGGAAATCGACTGGATCGAGCCGCCGAAAAAGATCTTCGATCCCTCGCAGGGCGTCTACGGTCGCTGGTTCGGCGGTGGTGTCGTCAATACCTGCTACAACGCGCTCGACCGCCATGTGGAACGCGGCCGCGCCGACCAGATCGCGCTGATCCATGATTCGCCGCTGGCAAATAACGTCACCAAATTCACCTACGCGGAACTGCTGGCCGAAGTGCAGGCGCTCGCCGCCATCATGCAGGATTTTGGTGTCGCCAAGGGCGATCGCGTCATCCTCTATATGCCGATGGTCCCGGAGGCCGTCGTCGCGATGCTCGCCTGCGCGCGCATTGGCGCGGTGCACTCCGTGGTGTTCGGCGGCTTTGCCGCGAAAGAGCTCGCCACCCGCATCGACGATGCGCAGCCAAAATTGATCCTGTCGGCGAGCTGCGGCATCGAGCCCGGCCGGATCGTGCAGTACAAGCCGCTGCTCGACGAGGCGATCAGGCTTGCGGGCGCAAAGCCGAAGGCCTGCATCGTGCTGCAACGTTCGCAGCTCGTCTGCGCCCTCACGCCCGGCCGCGACTATGATTGGGCGGGCCTGCGCCGCAAGGCGATGAACGACGGCAAGCAGGCGCCTTGCGTGCCCGTCGCCGCCACCGATCCGCTCTACATCCTCTATACGTCAGGCACGACCGGCATTCCCAAGGGCGTCGTGCGCGACAATGGCGGCCATCTCGTCGCTGTGAAATGGTCCATGTTCAACCTTTATGGCGTTAAGCCGGGCGAGGTCTGGTGGTGCGGCTCCGACATCGGCTGGGTGGTCGGCCACAGCTACATCGTCTACGGCCCGCTGCTGCACGGCGCGACCTCGATCATGTATGAGGGCAAGCCGGTCGGCACGCCCGATGCCGGCGCATTCTGGCGCGTGATCAGCGAGCACAAAGCTGTCGCCTTCTTCACTGCGCCGACCGCATTCCGCGCGATCCGGAAAGAAGATCCGGAAGGAAAATTCATCCGGCAATACGACCTCTCGACCTTCCGTACGCTGTTCCTGGCTGGCGAGCGCGCCGATCCGCCAACGGTGGAATGGGCGGAGCAGCAGTTGAAAGTGCCTGTGATCGACCATTGGTGGCAGACCGAAACCGGCTGGTGCATCGCCGGCAATCCGGTCGGCTTAGGCCAGCTGCCGGTGAAGCACGGCTCGCCGACGGTGCCGATGCCGGGCTATCAGGTCGACGTGGTCGACGAAGCGGCAAAGCCGGTCGGCCCGAACACCATGGGCTCGATCGTCATCAAGCTGCCGATGCCGCCGGGCTGCCTGCCGACGCTCTGGAATCAGGACGAACGTTTCAAGGAAGCCTACCTCACCGAATTCCCCGGCTACTACAAAACGTCGGATGCCGGCTATAAGGACGAAGACGGCTATATCTTCGTCATGGGTCGCACCGACGACATCATCAACGTCGCCGGCCATCGGCTCTCCACCGGCGGCATGGAAGAGATCCTGGCTTCGCATCCCGATGTCGCCGAATGCGCCGTGCTCGGCGTCAAGGACGCGATCAAGGGCGAGGTACCCTGCGGCTTCCTGGTGCTCAAGGCGGGTGTGAAACGGGCCCCGGCCGAGATCGAGAAGGAGATCGTCGCGCTGGTGCGCGACAAGCTCGGTCCCGTTGCCGCGTTCAAGCTCGCCATCACCGTCGGCCGCCTGCCCAAGACGCGATCCGGAAAGATCTTGCGCGGCACCATCAAGAAGATCGCAGATGGTGAAGCCTGGACCATGCCGGCGACGATCGAGGACCCCAAGGTGCTGGACGAGATCGGCGATGCGCTGAAGGGGCGGGTGTGAGGTTTGTAATGGGGCTTGAATAGGCCGCATTTTTCCGCTCAATCCTCATCCTGAGGAGCGCGCCTGGCGCGCGTCTCGAAGGATGAAAGGCCCCGCTGCTGCAGCTTGGCCTGCATGGTTCGAGACGCCCGCTGCGCGGGCTCCTCACCCTGAGGATGAAGGGCCTGCCATGAATTCGAAGCCGTTTCTAGCGATTGCATTTGCGGGCCTCATTCTCTCCGCCTGCTCCGCGCGCTACCAGACGCCGGTGGCAATGGGCGGCGACGATGACGATGCGGTCTGCCAGAGCCGCGGCTATGCGGCCGGCTCGCCCGAATACGTGGCCTGCCGCAAGGACCGCGACGTCCAGCGCAGCGCCGCGACCACCCGCGCCGACCGACGCCAGCGCGACCTCGGCGAATACATGCTGAACCATCCGGACCGGCCGTAAAGGCTGCTTTCCACTTATCCGTCATTGCGAGCGCAGCGAAGCAATCCAGGATCTCTCCGTCGAGACAATCTGGATTGCTTTTCGCTGCGTTCGCAATGACGCGGTTGCTGAAGCTTCTTGCGTCACACAAAAAAAAGCGGCGGGTTTCCCCGCCGCGCTTGCATTCGATGACGACCGAAGGCGAAGGATTACTCCTCCTCCTGGTCCTGCTTCTTGCCGCCGAGCGTCTTCAGCTTGGCGAACACGGCATCGACGTTGAGATCGTCGCTGGACCTCTCCGCGGGTTCGTACTCGTCCTTCTTGGTGGTTTCGGAGGCCGGCAGCAGGGTGGCGCCGCCATAGGCCGCGTCGATCGGCTTTTCCTTGGCCGCGCGCGCGACCTCGAAATCGAGTTCGATCTGCGAGCAGAGGCCGAGGGTGACGGGATCAATCGGCGTCAGCTGGGAGGTGTTCCAGTGGGTGCGATCACGGACGCTGGCGATCGTGCTCTTGGTCGTGCCGACCAGGCGCATGATCTGGGCGTCCTTGAGCTCGGCATGGTTGCGCAGCAGCCAGAGGATGGCGCTCGGGCGTTCGTGGCGGCGCGAGACCGGGGTGTAGCGCGGGCCCTTGCGCTTGGGCTGCGGCGGCAGCACCACCTTGCTCTCCTGGAGGCGGAGCCGGTAGTCCGGGTTGTTCTCGCCCTTCTCGATCTCCTCGCGGGTCAGCTGGCCGTTGGAGAGGGGATCCATGCCCTTGATGCCCTGGGCGGCGTCGCCGTCGGCGATCGCGCGCACCTCGAGGGGGTGCATTTTGGTGAAATCGGCGACCTGATCGAAGGTCAGCGCGGTGTTGTCGAGCAGCCAGACGGCGGTCGCCTTGGGCATCAGAGGTGCGTTGCTCATGGCAAATCTCCTTTGTGCTTCGCCCACCCCTTTGGAGGCGAAACCGGTGGTCATCAGCGATGACTGGGAATTCGCGCTATATAAGCCCGGAGGGGGTAGCCACGCAATGGTTCTGCTATAGATAGTGCCTTGACAGCGCCCGAAAGGGGGCCCAATTCCCTCTGAAGTCGCTGTAAGACCGCACCCAAGCCCTATTCATTCATCGACCGCTTCCCGCCCCTCTGGCGAGGTGATTCGGTCCCGAGATCACTCAATGTCAGCCAAACCAGACCTCAAGATCGTGCTTTGTTCTCCCCGTGGCTTCTGCGCCGGGGTGGTCCGGGCGATCGACACCGTGGAACGGGCGCTCGATAAATACGGTGCCCCCGTCTATGTTCGCCATGAGATTGTGCACAATAAATACGTCGTCGATGGGTTGAAGAAGAAGGGCGCGATCTTCGTCGAGGAACTCGCCGAGATCCCGGAAAACACCACCGCGCCGGTGGTGTTCTCGGCCCATGGCGTGCCGAAATCGGTTCCGGCCGACGCCACGTCCCGCAATTTGTTCTCGCTGGATGCGACCTGTCCGCTGGTCACCAAGGTGCACCGCGAGGCCGCAATCCATTTCAAGCGCGGCCGCGAGATCTTCCTGATCGGCCATTCCCATCATCCGGAGGTGGTGGGCACGCTCGGCCAGCTCCCGACCGGCGCCGTGACCCTGATCGAGACCGCCGAGGACGCGAAGACCATCGCCCCGAAGGACCCGAACAACCTCGCCTTCGTGACCCAGACCACGCTGTCGATCGACGACACCGCGGAGATCGTGGCGCTGCTGAAGGAGCGCTTCCCGAACATCAACGGGCCGCACAAGGAAGACATCTGCTACGCCACCACCAACCGCCAGCTCGCGGTGAAGAAGGTGGCGCCGGTGGTGGATGCCCTGATCGTGGTCGGCGCGCCGAACTCGTCGAACTCGCAGCGCCTGCGTGAGGTCGCCGAGCGCGAGGGCTGCCCGATCGCCGTGCTGGCTCAGCGCGCGACCGAAATCGACTGGAAGCGGTTCGAGAACATCACCAGCCTCGGCATCACCGCGGGCGCCTCGGCCCCGGAAGTGATCGTCGAGGAGATCATGGACGCGTTCGCCGAGCGCTTCACGCTGCATGTGGAGACGGTCTCGGCCGCGGAAGAAAACGAATTCTTCCCGCTGCCGCGTCAGGTGCGCCCCGAAGCCGCCGCCGAGTAGACCTTCATGGCGGTCTACACCGACGTTGCCGCCGACGAGCTTGCGGACTTCCTCAACCAGTACGATCTCGGCGAGTTGCTCTCCTACAAGGGCATCGCCGAGGGCGTCGAAAATTCCAACTTCCTGCTGCATACGACCAAGGGGTCGTTCATCCTCACGCTCTATGAGAAGCGCGTGGCGAAGAACGATCTGCCGTTCTTCCTCGCGCTGATGACGCATCTGGCCGAGCACGGCGTCAACTGCCCGCTGCCGGTGAAGGGAACGGACGGCGAGGCGTTGCGCGAGCTGTCCGGCCGGCCCGCCGCCATCATCACCTTTCTCGAAGGCGTCTGGCCGCGCAAGCCGAGCGCGGCCCATTGCGCCGGCGTCGGCGAGGGGCTCGCCAGGATGCATCTGGCCGGCGCGAATTTCGCGATCAGGCGTGCGAACGCGCTGTCGGTCCCGGGCTGGCGGCCGCTGTTCGATGCCGCGTCACAGCGGGCCGACGAGGTGCAGCCCGGCCTGCGCGCGTTCCTGGGCCACGAGCTCGACTACCTCGAGAGTGGCGTCTGGCCGACGCAGCTGCCCGAAGGCGTGATCCACGCCGACCTCTTCAACGACAACGTCTTCTTCCTCGGCGACAAGCTCTCGGGGATCATCGACTTCACCTTCGCCTGCAATGATTGGCTTGCCTATGACGTCGCGATCTGCCTCAACGCCTGGTGCTTCGAGCCGGATCATTCCTTCAACGTCACCAAGGCGCGGGCCTTCCTCAATGCCTATGGCCGCGTTCGAAAGCTGTCCGAGGTGGAAGAGGCGGCGCTGCCGCTGCTCGCGCGCGGAGCTGCGATCCGCTTCCTGCTGACGCGGCTGGTCGACTGGCTCAACGTTCCGCCCGGCGCGCTGGTCAAGCCGAAGGATCCGTTGGAATATGTCCGCAAGCTGCGCTTCCACCAGAGCGTTTCCAGCGTGCGCGACTACGGGCTGATGCCGTCGGGGCTGATGGCGTGAGCGAGCTTCCGATTGTCACGATCTACACCGACGGCGCCTGCTCGGGAAATCCGGGGCCCGGCGGCTGGGGCGCGATCCTGAAGTTCGGCGACAAGGAAAAAGAACTGAACGGTGGTGAGCGCCACACCACCAACAACCAGATGGAATTGATGGCGGCGATCTCCGCGTTGGAAGCGCTGAAGAAGCCGTGCACCGTCGATCTCTATACCGACAGCCAATATGTCCGTCAGGGCATCACCGGCTGGATCCACGGCTGGAAGCGCAACGGCTGGCGCACCGCCGACAAGAAGCCGGTGAAGAATGTCGAGCTATGGCAGCGCCTCGATGCCGCGCTGAAGGCTCATGACGTGCGCTGGCACTGGGTCAAGGGCCACGCAGGGCATCCCGAGAACGAACGCGCCGATCAGCTCGCGCGCGACGGGATCGTGAAGGCGCGGTTGCAGGCGCGGGTGGCGGAGTAGCGCGCGGTCGGCGCTCCAGTCTCAACTGTCATCGCCCGCGAAGGCGGGCGATCCAGTACGCCGCGGCCTCTCGATTTAACAACAACTGTTTCTGGAATACTGGATGCCCCGCTTTCGCGGGGCATCCAGTATCGTTTGTGGCTGAAAGCGATGGCCGCTTACAGCTGCCCGAGCAGAGTATCGCCGCCGGACACTTCGACCTTGCCCGGCATCGCCTCGAGGTTCAGCTTCTTGACCACGCCGTCCTCGACCAGCATCGAATAGCGCTTGGAGCGGATGCCGAGACCGTTGCCGGAGGCGTCGAGCTCCATGCCAATCGCCTTGGCGAAGTCGGCATTGCCGTCGGCGAGGAAGATGGCCTCGTCGCGCTGGTCGGTGTCGCGCTTCCACGCGTTCATGACGAAGGCGTCGTTGACGGAGACGATGGCGATGGTGTCGACGCCCTTGTCCTTCAGGGCGTAGGCGTTGAGGAAGATGCTCGGCAGATGCATCTTGTGGCAGGTGCCGGTATAGGCGCCGGGCACCGCGAACAGCGCCACTTTCTTGCCTTTGAAGATATCGTCGTTGGTCTTCACCTGCGGTCCTTCCGCCGTCATCACGCGGAATTTCGCCTCGGGCAGCTTGTCGCCAGTCTGGATCGCCATCGTCAGTCTCCCTGAAAATCGGTCCCGCTTTTTAGACCGTGCGGCGGGCCTGCACAATATTGCCGGCACGGATAGTGACCCGGAGGCGGTGAGGGCGGGACCTTCACCTTTATGTCATCAGCCGGCGAACCCGCCGCCGTCGAGGAAGGCCTGCTCGTCCGGCGTGGTGTCGCGGCCGAGCAGACGGTTGCGGTGGGGGAAGCGGCCAAACCGCCGGATGATGTCGGCGTGCTCCCGCGCGTATTTCAGGTTTTCAGCATTGTCGGTGTTTTGAAACAGCGCGACGCAGTGCAATTGGTCGGGCAGGTGCTCGGAATGCATGAAGGGCAAATAGAGGAATTCGAGCAGGACCGGGTCGATCCTTTGATCTGCACCCCGCGCAATGGCGCGGCGGGCGACGTCGCGCGCCAACGCGTCGCTGGCAAAGGCCTGCGACGTGCCGCGAAACATGTTGCGCGGAAACTGGTCGAGCACGATGACGAGCGCGAGTGCGCCCTCGTCGGTCGCCTCCCATGACAAGATCTCGCCGGCGACCGCCTTCTGCCACAGCGCGAGAAAGCGGCGCCTGACCTCAACGTCGAATGCGTCATTGCGCTCGTACCAGGCATCGCGGCCGGCCCCGCGCCAGAAGGCGAGGATGCCGGCCGGACTGATGTTGCTGTCGTCGGTCATGAACGAAAGAGGCGCTTACGCCGCCTCCGCCTTCTTCTCGTCGCGCAGCTGTCGGCGCAGGATCTTGCCGACGTTAGTCTTCGGCAGGTCAGTACGGAATTCAATGTGCTTGGGCACCTTGTAGCCGGTCAGCTGCTCCTGGCAGAACTTGACCAGGGCCTCCGCCGTGAGGTTCGGGTCCTTCTTGACCACGAACGCCTTCACCGCCTCTCCCGACTTGGAATCGGGAATGCCGATGACGGCGCATTCGAGCACCCCGGGGTTGCTCGCGATCACTTCCTCGATCTCGTTCGGATAGACGTTGAAGCCGGAGACCAGGATCATGTCCTTCTTGCGGTCGACGATCTTGGTGTAGCCCCTCTCGTCCATGATTCCGATGTCGCCGGTGCGGAAATAGCCGTCCGCGGTCATCACCTTGGCGGTCTCCTCCGGCCTGTTCCAGTAGCCCGACATCACCTGCGGGCCCTTGGCGCAGATCTCGCCGGGCTGGCCGAGCGGCATCTCGTTGCCGTCGTCATCGCGGATCGAGATCCAGGTCGAGGGCACGGGGATGCCGATGGTGCCGTTGAACTCGGGATCGGTCGTGGTGTTGCAGGTCAGCGTCGGAGATGTCTCCGACAGGCCGTAGCCTTCGGCGATGGAGCAGCCCGTGATCGCCTTCCACTGCTCGGCGACCGGGCGCTGCACCGCCATGCCGCCACCGTTCGAGATCTTCAGCTTGGAGAAATCGAGCTTCTTGAAGTCGGGATGATGCATCAGGCCGTTGTAGAGCGTGTTCACGGCCGGGAAGTTGTTGACCTGGTACTTCGCCAATTCCTTGATGAAGCCCGGGATGTCGCGCGGATTGGGGATCAGGAGATTGCAGCCGCCGGCGCGCACCGCGAGCAGGTAGCAGGCCGTCAGGGCGAAGATGTGATAGAGCGGCAGCGCGCAGACGACCATGAGTTGATCGACATGCGGCGGCGCGGCCATCGCCGGCTGCAGCCAAGCGTCGTTCTGCAGGACGTTGGCGACGATGTTGCGATGAAGCAGGGTGGCACCCTTGGACACGCCGGTGGTGCCGCCGGTATATTGCAGGAAGGCGACGTCGCCGGGCGACAGCTTCGGCTTGTTGAAGGCCAGAGAGCGACCGGCGGAGATCGCGTCGTTGAAGGACACCGCGCCCGGCAGCGACCAGGCCGGCACCATCTTCTTGACGCGGCGGACGACCAGATTGACGATCACGCCCTTGAAGCCGAGCAGGTCGCCCATGCTGCCGACGATGACGTGCTTGACTTGCGTCTTCGCGATCACCTGCTCGACGGTGTGGGCGAAATTCTCCAGCACGATGATGGCTTCGGCACCGGAATCCTTGAGCTGGTGCTCGAGTTCGCGCGGCGTGTAGAGCGGATTGACATTGACCACGGCGAAACCGGCGCGCAGCACGGCCGCGGTCGCGACCGGATATTGCAGCACGTTCGGCATCATGATCGCGACGCGGGCGCCGCGCTGCAGGCCTCGCCCTTGCAGGTAGGACGCCATCGCCAGCGACATCCGGTCGAGATCGCGATAGCTGATCGACTTGTCCATGCAGATGAACGCCTTGCGGTCGGCGAACTTGGCGAAGCTCTCCTCCAGAAGGTCGACCAGCGATGAATATTGCGTCGGCTCGATATCGGCGGGGACGCCGGGCGGATATTGCTTAAGCCAGATGCGCTCCATGGAAACTCCCCTCATTGACCAGAGCCCGTTGTGTCTCGAGCTTGCCTCATTGCCGTCAGTATCGAGCCTGCCGGAACGGGTGGCAAGCGGTCGAGCCTTAGGACAAACGTCAGGGAGTGGCTACCGGAATCCTCGCAATGGCGCTGCCGCAACTGCGAAGTGCGGCGCGGTCTCGCCTCGCATCGGCCGTTAACTGTTGTTGGCCGGTTTGGCGGGCTTGGTCGCGGCCTTGGGTTTGGCGGGCTTGGCCGCCTGCTCGCCGCTGGCCGCAGGCTTTGCCGCCGCATCGGGCTTGGCTGCGGCATGCTTGGTACCGGCCGGCTTGGCTGCGGATTTGCCGTCGGCCGGCTTGGCGGTCGCCACCGGCTTGCTGTCGGGCTTTGCCGCCGCCGTCTTGGCATCCTTCGGCTTGTCTGCCGCGTCGGGCTTTTTGGCGACGCGCGACTTCTTGCCACGCGGCTTTGGCGTGGCCTGCTGGTCGGCATCGGCCGCGACCGCCGCGATCAGGGCGGTCCCGGTGCGGGTTGGGCCGGTATACACCAGCACGGGCTCGGCCGCCGCCGGGGCCGAGGCCATCAGCTCGGAGGCCTTCATCAGCGGCGGCTGAAGCCCGGCCGTGAAGAAGGTGACCTGAGCTTCGCCGCCCGTGGCCGAGGCGGACCCGGACGTGCCGCCATTGGTCGCGATCAGTGCGTCGTCATCGTCGCTGGCCGGCCGCTTGCGATGGCCGCCGCACATGTCGTCACGCAGGTTCGGCGGCGAGGCGTCGACCGGCACCAGCTTGTCCACGGTGCCGAGCGAGGGCCGGAGCCAGGTGAGATTGTCTTGCGAGAAGCCGCGCTCCAGCAGCTGCGCCGCCTTCACCGCGCGCGCGGTCCCGGAGTTGGCGCCCAGCACGACGGCGATCAGCCGGCGGCCGTTGCGGGTGGCTGATGCGACGAGGTTGTAACCGGAGGCGCAGATGAAGCCGGTCTTGAAACCGTCGGCGCCGGGATAGCGGCCGATCAGCTTGTTGAAATTGCCGGTGACGCGCTTGCCGAAGCGGATTGCCGGAATATGCACGAAATACTCGTACTCGGGCAGGTCGCGCAGGAACGAGCGCGCGAGAATGCCGAGATCCCGTGCGGAGGTGATCTGTCCGTCGGCGGGCAGGCCGTTCGGATTGACGTAGCTCGTCTGCGTCATGCCGAGCTTCTGCGCAGTGTCGTTCATCAGCGCCGAGAAGCCGTCGATCGAACCGCCGACGCCTTCGGCGAGCACGACGGCCATGTCGTTCGCCGATTTCACCATCATCATCTTGAGTGCGTTGTCGACGGTAAGCTGCGTTCCTGGGCGGAACCCCATCTTCGAGGGCGACTGCGAGGCTGCGGTCGGCGACACCGTGAGGATGGTGTCGAGTGTGAGCTTGCCGTCCTTGACCGCCTTCAGCGTCACATAGGCGGTCATGATCTTGGTGACGGAAGCCGGATACCAGGGAATGGTCGCGTTTTCCGCCTGCAACACCTTGCCGCTATCGGCCTCGATCAGAAGCAGCGCTTCGGCGCCCGCCGCGCGCGGCGCGAGCAATGCGCCGCAGGCGAGTGTCGCGGCGAACAGGTTGAACAGGGATTGACGAAGCAGCGGGCGAAGAGCGTGCACTATCCGATTCCGGTCCTTGGAGACCCGCCGGTTCCGGTCGGCTCTCGTGATCTGATGTTCGGTTCTGAAATCCAGCGCCGCCGCTTGCGGCGCCGCAAACCTATACCGGCTGGTGCGTCGGGAATAGGGGCATCAGCGGGGTATTCCGCAATGAAATGGGCCGAATTTCGACGATATGATGGGGACTTGCCAAGGCGACTTGCTAAGATGACTTGGCGGCCGTCGCGGCAGCCTCAGCCGCTGTCACGCTGGCCCGTGCGTTCTCCTGAACCATGAACTGAGCCCTGGCGAGGTCGGCGAAATGGCCGCCTTTGGCCACGAGTTCATCGAAAGTTCCACTTTCGATCACACGCCCGTTCTCGAACACCAGGATGCGCGTGGCATTGCGGATGGTGGACAGGCGATGGGCGATCACGAAGGTGGTGCGGCCCTTCATCACTTCGTCGAGAGCGGTATTCACCTTCGCCTCGGTGACGGCGTCGAGTGCGCTGGTCGCCTCGTCCAGGATCAGGATCGGCGGATCCTTCAGCAGTGCACGTGCGATCGAGAGCCGCTGGCGCTCGCCGCCGGACAGCATCCGACCGCGCTCGCCGGCATTGGTCTCGAAGCCGCCGCTGCGCTCGATGAATTCGAGCGCCTGCGCGCGCTCCGCCGCCTTGCGCATCTCGGCCTCGGTGGCGTCCGGCTTGCCGACGCGCAAATTCTCCGCGATCGAGCGGTTGAACAGCAGCGCCTCCTGAAAAACCACGCCGATGTTCCGCCGCAGCGATGTCAGCGTCACCCCGCGCACGTCCATGCCGTCGATCCTGATGAAGCCGGACTGCGGATCGAAGGCGCGATGCAGCAGCGCAATCGCCGTCGACTTGCCGGCGCCGGTTGCGCCGACCAGCGCGATGGTCTGGCCGGGAAGCGCGGTGAAGGAGAGGTCCTCGACCGCCGGCCGCTTGCCGTCATAGGAGAAGGTGACGTCGTTGAATTCGACGAGGCCGGAGAGCCGACCCGCATCGATCGCGTCGTGCCGGTCGTGCACCGCAGGCAGCGCATCGAGCACGTTGAAGAATTCGCGCAGGCGCGGGGCTTCCATGAACACGTTGTTGATGAAGCTCACGACCTGCTCCAGCTTCTGGATCAGAAGCGTCGCGAAGCTCACGAACATCACGATCTCGCCGACCGAGGTCAGCCCCTGGTCGTGCAGCGCGATGCCGAAAGTGAAGATCGCGAGCACAGTGATCGTGGTGGAGGCGCGCGTGATGACGGTGACGAGGGCCCACCACGACAGCACCGGCATTTGCGCCGCTAGCAACTCGTCGGCGACGGAACGCAGGCCCTTCACCTCGGAATCGATGCGCACGAAACTCTGCACCAGCGCGACATTGCCAAGGGCGTCGGAAGCGCGCGCGGAGAGCTCGCTGTAGTGCTCCTCCACCTCCATCTGCATGCCGAAAGTTCTGCGCACCACGAAGGTGGTCAGCGCGGTGAAGACGATGCAGAGCACGAACAGCAGGATTGCAAGCCGCCAGTTCAGGTAGAGCGACAGCGGCAGCAGCACCACGACCGAGAGGATCGCGGCAAAATGCTCTCGAAAGAAGCCGACCCATAATCGCCACAGCGCATCTGTGCCGTTCAGCATCACCTTCATCAACCGGCCCGAATGGGTGCCCGAATGGAAGGTCAGCGGCAGCTGCATGATGTGCTCGAAATATTCCGTCAGGACCGCCTGCCGCTGGCGGTGGGAGAGCCGGTCGGCCTGCAACGCTACGACCGCGCTGCAGGCGATGGTGAACAGCCCGAACGCGACCCATGCAACCAGGAATGGCCAGGCCGAGTTGGAGCCTGCGACCGTCTTGCCCGAGAGCACATCGACGATCCGGCCGAACAGCACCGGTTCGGCGAATTGCGAGCCCGCAAGCAGGAGATTGACGACCGCGAGCAGCCAGCCCAGTCGTGCCTCCTTGCCGAGCAGCTCGAGAACGCGGGTGTAAAGGCGGAGAATGGGCATGGGCGGGGAGCTCGGGCGGATCGAACGGAGTGAGCCCATACTCTAATCAGGGATCGGCTGCGAGATATAGCGGAAGCTGTCGGTTTTGCTCAGTTGATCAACCGCCCTTCAACGGGCGGCAAGAACCCGCCGTCGAAGATGTCGCCCGCCGCCGGCCGTTTGCGGAATTTGAAATCCTGCCCGATCTGGTCGATCGCGCGATCCATGCGCGCCGGGTCGATGTCGCCGAGGCCGTTGCGACGGACCTCGTCGGTCAGGATGTTGTCGACGAGGACGGTGCGCAGGCGCTCCAGCTCAAGATCGCGGTCGCCGTCCTCAATGCGGCTCGCGGCCTCGTCCGCCGCACGCGCCGGCTCCTTGACGGTCGCGTTGATGCCGGCGATCAATGCGCGGACGAAGCCCTTCACGGTGTCCGGCTTGGCCGCGGCGAAAACCGGGTTGACCACGACGGCAAAGCCATAGGCCTCGCAACCATAGTCGGCATAGCGAAGCGCGACGAGATCGCCGCCTGGTACGCCGCGGTCGCGCAGGTTCACTGCCGAGAGATAGCTGAAGCCGGCGACGGCATCGACCTGTCCTGCGGAGAGGATCGGCTCGCGCACCGCGGCGCTGATCTTGTGGAATTTCACGTGAGCCGTGTTGATGCCGTTCTGCTGCGCCAGCGCCGGCCACAGCCGCATCGACAGATCGCTATCGGCAACGCCGACGGTCTTGCCGTCCAGGTCGGGCAGGAGGTGGATGCCGCGGCTCCTGCGGGCGACGATCGCGTAGGGCGCGCGGTTGAACAGCACGAACACCGCCTTGACCGGTGTCGCATCCTTGTCGCGGAAGCGGATCAGCTCGTTGATGTCGACGAGCGCGAGCTCGCTGTCGCCCTTGGCGACGCGCGCAAGCGCCTCCGGCGATCCGGCCGCGCTGCTAAAGGAGACGTTGAGACGCTCGGCGCCGAAGCTGCCGTCCTTTGCGGCAAGAAAGAACGGCGCCATGCTCGCATCGATCGGGCGGTCGAAGGTGAAGTGGATTGCAATGGAGGGCGCGGCGGTTTCGGCCGCGGTAGCATCGCGCGCAGTCAGCGCCGCAAGAGAAATTGCAGCGGCCAGCAGGCCGCGAAGAGCGATTGTCGCGAATTCGAACATCAGTGGCGCCGGTCCGGTGTTATGATTTGGTGACGCTCGGAGCGCCGGCTGGCGACAAGCTTGTCCGCGTCAATATGAACGGCGGATGAGCGGCGGTTGCGTCACGATCACGCAACCCCGTTCAGCTTGTGTTGGGGTTGGGGAACCCAACATGGGATGCGGGTGTTTGAGAGACACGAGCCTGTCATCAGGCACCATTCGAGGTCCCAAGGAGGGTCCAGGACATGTTTGACAGATTTTCAGGATTTGCCGGCCGTAAGGCCGTTCTCGCTACCGCCGCGGTGCTGGCGCTGACCGCAATGACCCCGACCGCTTCGTACGCGGGCGGCCGTCATTGGCATGGTGGCGGCGGCGGTGCGGCCTTTGCCGGCGCGGCCATTGCCGGTGCTATCGGCACCGGCCTCGCAATCGCCGCGACCCGTGACGCCTACGCCTATGATGCTCCTGCCTATTACGGCGGCGGCCCGGTCTACTACGACGACGGTCCGGTCTATTACGGCGGCGACTCGTATATCGGTCCGCGCCCGTATCACCGTTGCGGCGGCCCGTACCAGTCCGCGCAGGGCGGCCAAGGCAACCTTTCGACTTGCTACTAGCTTTGACTAGCAAATGTTGGCCGGCCGTCGCGCTCGCTGCGACGGCCGGCTTTTTTGCTTTTGCTGCCGTGCGTTAACGTCTCCGCCACGGGTTTAGAGTAGCTTCGCGTACATGAGTGATTCGCTTGAGCGGCTATATCTGGCTGTGCTCGCGGCCAGGGACCTTGATCCGGCAACATCGCGCACCGCGCGGCTGTTTCAGCGCGGCCCGTCAAAAATGGCGAAGAAGCTGGCTGAAGAGGCTATCGAGGTCGTCATCGACGCGGTCAACGGCGATAGCGAAGCCGTGATCCGGGAAAGCGCCGACCTGCTCTACAATCTGACCGTGCTCTGGGCCTCGGCCGGCGTGCGCCCTGAGGACGTCTGGCGCGAGATGACGCGGCGTGAAGACATGCTCGGCATCGCCGAGAAGCTGCCGAAATCGGCGATGAAACTGCCCAAAGGTGCGTCACCGCGTGTCGCCGCGAGGCGGCCAATCGTCGCGCTCGAAGGCCGTGCCGCGCGCAAGCGCCACTAGTATTGGCACAAATCGGTCCCATCTCGGCATGGACAAATCCGTCCCATGGTGCTTCATCGCGGCGCCATGCTGAAACGTATCTACGACTGGTGCATCGACGCCGCTCACAAGCCTTACGCGCTCTGGATCATGGGCGCCGTGGCTTTCGCTGAAAGCTCCTTCTTTCCCGTCCCGCCGGACGTGATGCTGATCCCCATGTCACTGGCGCGCCCGCAACGCGCCTGGGTCTATGCGGCGATCTGCACTGCGACGTCGGTGCTGGGTGGCCTGTTGGGCTACGCCATCGGTGCGCTGCTCTTCGACTCGGTCGGCCATTGGCTGATCGAGGTCTATGGCCTCGGCGGCAAGGTCGACGCTTTCCGCGCCTCCTATGCCGAATGGGGCGCCGTGATCATCCTGCTCAAGGGCCTGACACCGATCCCCTATAAGCTCGTGACCATCACGTCCGGCTTTGCCGGCTACAATATCGGGCTCTTCATCCTGTGCTCGATCGTGGCGCGTGGCGGGCGCTTCTTTATCGTGGCGATTCTGCTCAACCGCTACGGCGATTGGATCCGGGTCAAGATCGAGAAGCATCTCGGATTGGTGGTGGCAATCGGCGCCGCGGTGCTCGTGCTCGGCTTTGTCGTCGCAGTCAAATTGATCTAACCCCGAAGGCGCTTTGCCGCTGCGTCTCGTTCGGCTACGGTTGCCGTCATGATGCTTCGATCCGGCAATCCGGTCCTGCGACTGGGCAGGCTGATATTTTCGGCGCTTTCGGTCCTGCTCCTTGCCGGCGGTACCGGATGGCCGCAATCCGCACCGCCGGCGCTCGGCTTGCAGGAGCAAGGACCGCAGGCCGCACCGGCGCCCTCGACAGCCCCTCCGTCGCCGCCGGTGCATGAGGAAAATCCCGGGCTGATCAACGAAATGGGCAAGCTGTTCGACAAGCTGCCCTCGATCCTGCCGCCGATCAAAAGCCCGAGCGAGACCATGAACGATTTGTCGCGCCTGGCGAAGCCGTCGACCATGGTGTCGGGGCGCGTGGCCTGTCCGGCCTCGTCGAACGGCGCGCCCGACTGCAAGCTCGCCGCCGACAAACTCTGCCAGAGCAAGGGCTACACGGAAGGCAAGAGCCTGAATGCCGACTCCGCGGAAAAGTGCTCGGCCAAGGTTCTGATTCCGGGCAGGCAACGCAAACCGGATGACTGCCGCACCGATACCTTCGTCACCAGCGCGCTGTGCCAGAACTGAGGACGTCGCGCGAGCAAGCAAGGAGCGCCCATGAGTCGCACGGAGCAGGACTTCCTCGGACAGCGTGAGATCGCCGACGACATCTATTACGGCGTCCAGACCATCCGCGGGAAGGAGAACTTCCACATCACCGGCATTCCGATGAACCAGGAGCCTTACTTCGTAAAGGCGCTTGGTTACGTCAAGAAGGCCGCCGCCATGGCCAACCGCGATCTCGGGGCGGTGGACACCAAAGTCGCGGAAGCCATTATCGTGGGCTGCGACCGCGTCATTGCCGGCGATATGATGGACCAGTTCGTCACCGACTTCATCCAGGGCGGGGCCGGCACCTCCACCAACATGAACGCCAACGAGGTGATCGCCAATCTCGCGCTGGAATCGCTCGGCTTTGCCAAGGGCGATTACCAGCACGTCAGCCCCAACGATCACGTCAATTACGGCCAGTCGACCAACGACACCTATCCGACGGCCTTTCGGCTGGCGCTGATCCTGCGGCTCGAGAGCTACATGACGGCGCTGCGTCAACTCCAGGAGGCGTTCTTCGCCAAGGGCAGGGAGTTCGATCGCGTGCTGAAGATGGGCCGCACCCATCTACAGGACGCGGTGCCGATGTCACTCGGCGCCGAATTCCGCGGTTGGGGCACCACCATGGGCGAGGAGGTCGATCGAATCTCCGAGGCCCGCGCGCTGCTGCGCGAGATCAATCTCGGCGCGACCGCGATCGGCACCTCCGTCACCGCTGCGCAGGGCTATCCCAAGCTCGCGGTCCGGCATCTGAGCGCGCTCACCGGCGTCGACTTCATCCTTGCAGGCGACCTCGTCGAGGCGACGTCGGATACCGGCGCCTATGTGCAGCTCTCCGGCGTCCTCAAGCGCACCGCGAGCAAGCTGACCAAGATCTGCAACGACATCCGCCTGCTCGCCTCGGGCCCGCGTGCCGGCTTCAACGAGATCAACCTGCCGCAGCTTCAGCCGGGCTCCTCGATCATGCCGGGCAAGGTCAATCCTGTCATCCCCGAGGTCGTCAACCAGACCAGCTTCCTCGTGATCGGGCTCGACACCACCGTGACGCTCGCGGCGTCCGCGGGTCAGCTCCAGCTCAATGTGATGGAGCCGGTGATCTCGTTCGCGCTGTTCTTCTCCATCCGCACCATGGAGCGCGCGGTCAACAGCCTGCGCGAGAATTGCGTCGTGGGCATCACTGCCAACGAGGAGCATACCCGCAACATGGTGCTGAACTCGTTGGGTATCGTTACGGTGCTGAAGCCGCTGCTTGGCTACAAGCAATGCGCCGAGATCGCGCGCGAGGGCTACAAGAGCGGCAAGTCACTGCACCAGATCGTCGTGGTCGAGCGTAAGCTGCTGACGCAGGAGAAATGGGACGAGATGTTCTCGTTCGAGCGGCTGATCAATCCGGACCTGATTGCGTGATGGCGTCGTCCCGCGCTGAATTCCGCGGCTTGGAATTGCGGTAACGCCGTCCTCCACGGCACCAAAACGCACTACTTGACAGTGGAAAGATTGCCTTGTTGGTATGGCTCCCAGCTTCGATTTGACGCCAACAGAGGATCGTCTCGCAATGTCCATGCCTGCCTTGTTCAAGGGACGCCTGTCGATCCCGGTGATCGGTTCGCCGCTCTTCATCATCTCGGTGCCCGATCTCGTGATCGCGCAGTGCAAGGCGGGCGTGGTCGGCTCGTTTCCGTCGCTGAACGCACGGCCGCCGGAGCTGCTTGACGAGTGGCTGGCGCGCATCACCGAAGAGCTCGCGGCGTATGACCGCGCGCATCCCGACAAGCCGTCGGCGCCGTTTGCGGTCAACCAGATCGTGCACAAGTCGAACAACCGGCTCGACCATGACATGCAGCTCTGCGCCAAGTACAAGGTGCCGATGATCATCTCGTCGCTGGGCGCGCGCGAGGAGCTCAATCAGGCCGTGCACGGCTGGGGCGGCATCGTTTTCCACGACGTGATCAACCAGAAATTTGCGCACAAAGCGATCGAGAAGGGTGCCGACGGCCTGATCCTGGTCGCGGCGGGCGCGGGCGGCCACGCCGGCACGATCTCGCCGTTGGCGTTCGTCGCCGAAACTCGAAAATGGTTCGACGGCCCGATCGCGCTGTCGGGCGCGATCGGCAACGGCAAGGCGATCCGCGCCGCGCGCATTCTCGGCGCCGACTTTGCCTATATCGGCTCGGCCTTCATCGCCACCAAAGAAGCCAATGCGGTCGAGAAGTACAAGGAGATGATCGCGGGCGCGACGGCCGATGACATCGTCTATTCCAACCTCTTCACCGGCGTGCACGGTAACTATCTGAAGCCGTCGATTCTTGCCGCCGGTATGGATCCGGAAAACCTGCCGACGTCCGATCCTTCCAAGATGAACTTCGGCACCGACGCCTCCGGCGAACGTGCCAAGCCAAAAGCCTGGAAGGAAATCTGGGGTTCGGGCCAAGGCGTCGGCAGCATCGACGGCATCGTGCCTGCCGCCGAAATGATCGCGCGCTTCAAGAGGGAATACGACGAGGCGGTCGATCCGCCGTTGTGATCTTAGTCGTCCCGGCTAGTGCGCAATTGCGCACTAGGGGCCGGGACGACACTTTTTGCTGAACTCCGCACATGCATCACGGAGAACCGATGACCCCCATCTACCGCGTCGAGGACGACAGCGTCGTCACCAGCCCGGATGCTGCGGGCCCGTGGGACCGGCGTATGCAGCACGGTTCAGCGCCGGCCGCGCTGGTGACGTGGGCGGCGGAGCGCATTCCAACGCCTGTCGCGATGGACATCGCGCGGGTCACCATCGACCTGATGCGCCCCGTGCCGGTGGCGCCGCTCACGATCGCGACCGAGATCTTGCGCGAGGGCCGCAAGATTCAGCTCTGCGGGGTCAAGCTGTTCGCCGACGGCGTACAGGTGGTCGCCGCCACCGTGCTCAAGATCAAGCGCCAGCCGCTGACGCTGCCCGAGGACGTCAAGGCGCTGCCGGTTACGCTGCCGTCCCCGGAGGACTCGCTGCTCGAGGACGGTCATGCCGCCACCAGTCCGTTCGTGCGATCGGTGTCGATGCGTGCCGCGCGCGGCCGCTTCGGCCAGGCCGGCGCCGGTGCGATCTGGTTTCGCGTCGACCATCCCCTGATCGCAGGCGAACCGCTCTCGCAGGCGATGCGCGCCGTGGTCGCGGCCGATTTTTCCAACGGCACCGCCTCGTCGCTCGATTTCCGCGCCTGGACCTATATCAACGCCGACCTCACCGTGAGCTTTTCGCGCCAGCCGATCGGCGAATGGATCCTGCTCGACGGCGATTCCTGGATCGGTCCCGATGGTGCTGGGCTTGCGATGTCGCGGCTCGCCGACCGGCAGGGCTATTTCGGCCGCGCCGTGCAAAGCCTTGTGATCGAGAAGCGGTAAGGGGCGGCGTGGCGTCCCGGGCAGGAGCTACCCCACCATCCGGTCCCGCCCGCTCCAGAATTCCGCGCGCAGCATCTTCTTGTCAACCTTGCCGACGCCGGTCATCGGCAATTGCCTGACGAACTGGATCTGCTTCGGCGCATGGGCCGAGCCTTTTCGCGTCTTCACCAGATTGATCAGTTCATCGGCGTCAGGTTTTGCGCCTTCGCGCAGGACGACGACAGCCGTGACGGCTTCGCCCCATTTCTCGTCGGGGATGCCCACGACCGCCACCATGGCCACGTCCGCATGCTGCGACAGCACGTCCTCGACCTCGCGCGGAAAGATGTTGAAGCCGCCGGAGACGATCATGTCCTTCTTGCGGTCGAGGATGAACATGTAGCCGCGATCGTCCTTGCGAGCGATGTCGCCGGTGTGCACCCAGCCGTTCTTCAGCGTCTCGGCGGTGATGTCCGGCCGCTTCCAGTACTCCGCCATGACGTGTGGAGCGCGCACGCAGATTTCGCCGGCTTCGCCCGTCTTCACTTCCTGGTCGTTGTCGTCGAGGATCTTGACCTCGCACGCCGCGATCGGGAAACCGCATGACAGGAACAGCTCCGGCCTGTTGGGATCGTGATCCGCCTTGCGCAGCACCGAGATTGGATAGCATTCGGTCTGGCCGTAGAGCTGCGAGAACACCGGCCCGATCCGCTCGATGCCCTCGATCAGCCGGCTCGGTGACATCGCGGAGGCGCCATAGAGCACGAGCTCAAGCGAGGAGAGGTCGGTTTTGTCGAGCGCGGGATGATCGAGCAGCACGTAGATCATGGTCGGCACGAACAGCGTGAAGTTGATGCGCTCGCGTGCGATCGTCGCCAGTACCGCCTCGGGATCAAAACCCTTCAGCATGTGCACGGTGCCGCCCCGCATCAAGGTCGGCAGCACTTTCGTGCCGGCGACATGGCTGATCGGTGCCACCGCGAGGTAGCGCGCGCCATCGGGGATCTCGAAGTCGGCAAGGATCGCGGCCGCGGCTCCGGCATTTTCGCGGTGGTAGCGCAACGCGCCCTTGGATTTGCCGGTCGTGCCACCGGTGTAATTCAGGGTGGAGAGATCGTCGGGGCCGGCGAGGCAATGCGCGCTGGCATGGCCTTCGATCTCGATCGCCTGCAAGAGGTCGACGCCGTAGTCAGCCGGTCCCGTGGTGAACACCGCCTTGAGCCAGGCCGCCTGTCCGGCGAGCTCGCCGCCGCGCTCGCGGAAGGAGCCCGCATCGACCACCAGCATTTCGGCCCCGGAATCCTCGAGCTGAAACAGCTGGTCTCCCCGCGATCCCAAAGGATGCAGCCAGGTGACGCAGAGCCGCGACAATTGCGCGGCGACGCCGGCGCACCATGTGTCGGCGCGGTTCGCGGTGAGGAAGGCGACCCGCGCGCCGGGCCGCAATCCAAGCCGCATGAACAGGCCCTGGATGCGCCCGATCAGGTCGATGGTGCCCTGATAGCTCAGCGATCCGCCGGGCCACGCGAACGCGGTTCGGCCCGGGTAGCGCGACAGCGCCCGCAGCGCCTGCGCGCAAGTCGGAGACGATGCATGGAGCGGATCGGACATATGTTTCCTCGCTGCTTTGTCATCGGCTTCCGGCGTGCCAATGTTTACCGCGACGCTAGCACAGGGAATGCGGGAGGGAACGACTAAGCCCGCGCGAGGGAGGCATGCGTGACGTCAGATCGGCTGCAACGTTTCCACGGTCGTCTCGCCCTGCCGCTGATCGCCGCGCCGATGTTTCTGGTGTCGGGCGTCGAGCTCATGGTCGCCGCCTGCCGCAACGGTGTGATCGGTAGCTTCCCCAGCGCGAATTGCCGTAGCACCGAGCAACTCGATGAATGGTTCACCGACATCGAAGCGCGGCTGCTGCGGCATGAAGATCAAACCGGCCGCAAGGCCGCGCCGCTGTGCCCAAACCTGATCGTGCACCGCTCCAACGCGCGGCTAGAGCAGGATCTCGCCGTGTTGCTGCGCCACAGGCCGGAGATCGTCATCACCTCCGTTGGATCGCCCGCGCCGGTGTTGAAGCCGCTGCATGATGCCGGCGCGTTGGTGCTGGCGGACGTGGCCTCGATCCGCCACGCCCGGCATGCGGCGGAGGCGGGCGCCGACGGGCTCGTGCTGCTCACTGCGGGCGCGGGCGGCCAAACCGGCTGGCTCAACCCGTTCGCCTTCGTCCGCGCGGTGCGCGCGTTCTACGATGGCATCATCGTGCTCGCGGGGGGTATCAGCGACGGCCAGGCATTGCGCGCGGCCGAAGTGCTCGGCTGCGATCTCGGCTACATGGGCACGAAGTTCATCGCGACCCACGAGAGCATGGCGGATGATCGTTACAAGCGGCTTCTGGTCGAGAGCAGCGCCGACGATATCCTGCTGACCACCGCGTTCACGGGACTTCAAACCAGCATGCTAAAGCCGTCGATCGTCGCCGCGGGTCTCGATCCCGACGACCTGCCGGCGCGCGGGGCCATCGACATCGCCAAGGACATCGACGTTGCCGCACGGGAGAACCGGCCAAAGCGCTGGCGCGATATCTGGAGCGGTGGGCACTCGACATCCGGCGTGACCGACGTGCTCGCGGTTGACGATCTCGTCGCAGGGACGGTCGCCGAGTATCGAGGGGCGGGTGGCCGCGTCTCCCCGTGAAAATGCGCAGGCCGACAGGGCCCGTCGTCCCATCACAGTTAATCGAGCGTTCCTCCGAAGCCCCCACTTAACGGCAGATTAACCAACGCCCGGCAAGAATCCCTCTCACGGCCGTCAATCAGGACCGAGAGGGACAGGCGATGGACTTCGACTTTCTGAACGCCAAGACGGCGGCTTCGCTGGACGAGATTCGTGTTCGCGTAGCCCATGCGCTGGCCCGCCACCCGCTGTGCCGCAATGTGCGCTTCGACATCGTCAGCGTCCCCCGCACCCGCCGGGGCGGCAATTGGACGGTGGCGCTGCAATCGGTCGAGCCGCGCGGAGTCTGGGAGGCTTCGGAGATCGTGGCCGACATCCAGGACGCCTACGATCTGGCGATAGCTGCCTGATTTTGTTGAGCTTTCTAGGCAATGTCGCCGTAGTCCGCGCGATTGCCGTCGCAATGGCACGGTTAAGCCTTAATTTTCGCCCAGTTTCCGGGCAGTGATCACGTGGACTTGAAGCCGGTTGCGGAGAGACGTTTGTCGAAAGCCATCACCATCGTCGTGCTGACCTGCTTCCTCGTCCTCGGCGCCGCCACCACCGCCATTCTCGGCCGCGACAGCGTGCCCAGCGTCAGCGCCGAAATGATCACGCAGGCGCCGGCACCCAAGCCGCTTGCAACCAATCGGGCCGCCAAGGCCGATCGTCTGGTTCCGACGTTGGCACTGGCCTCGGCCGCGTTCGACCCGGTCCAGGTTCCTGCCGACAAGCTCTCGCAGATGCCCGTGCTGACCGAGCCGCTGCGCCAGGCGTTTGCCGCCGCCACGCCATCCGATTTCCCGATGCCCAAGGCGAGCGTGAACGAGGCTCCGGCCGCTGCAGACATTCCTGCCGTCGAAGTCCCGGCCAAGCCGAAGGTCGTCGCCAAGCCGCAGCCGCAGAAATCCTATTCGCTGCTCTCCGACGTGCAGATCGCGGGCATCAGGGACCGTCTGAAGTTGTCGTCGTCGCAAGAATATTACTGGCCCTCGGTCGAAACCGCGCTGCGCAATGTTGTCCGCAAGATCTCGGCAAACAAGCTGTCCAATCCGAACGTGCAGGGTGTTCCGATCGATCCCAATTGCGACGAGGTCCAGCAGTTGAAGTCGGCGGCGATGCCGCTGCTGTTCCAGCTGCGTGACGACCAGAAAGAGGAAGTGCGCAAGCTCGCCCGCATCATCGGGCTCGAGAAGGTGGCGCAGCAGATCTAACGCGCAAGTTTCTTCCGGAAATCAAGTTCCTCCCGGAACTGCGCCTGTATCGGGAACATCCGGCAATCGACAAGCGTTGCCCGCTCCAAAGAGGGAGTGGACCAATGCGCGCCTCGACAGCCTATTTCGTCGGTGCAGGAACCATCGTCGCAGCCATCGCCATTGGTCTCGGCGGCGGCATTGTCGCCGGCAATATCATGAATCCGGTCTCGCCCAAGCAGGGGCCGGATACCAGCAAGATGGCGCAACGCGCTGACGCCAAGCCCGGCACGACGGATGCGCCATCCGAGCGCCTGCAATATCTCACCGGCTCGCAAGCATTTGGCGCCATGGTCGCCGCGCCAGCGCAGGCCGAAGCGAAATTCGACGCTAAACCCGAATCCACGCCTGAAGCAAAATCCGAAGCCGCGAAGCCCGGCACGCAGACCACTCAGGCCAACGCTGAACAGCCAGCGCAACAGCCTTCGCAAGCGGCTGCGGTAGAGCCGCCCAAGCCAGCGCCGGCATCGCCTCCGCAACTCGCGAAGCCTGCTGCACAGCAGGCGTCGACAGAGCCGTCATCCCCACCCGACAACGCCTTTGCCAAGGCCAGAGATTCTGACGTCAAGCGGGCCACGTCTGAACGGCGCCGGACGGAGCGCCGTGAGCGTTGGGCCGAGCGCCGTCATTACGATTCCCGCGAGCCGCGTGGGATGCGCGACCGGACCGATTGGGACGACGTCGCGCGCAACATCCGCGAAGATGCCGACGCGCGCGAGGTCCCGAGCCGGCCGCGCGGCGGCTTTCCGCAGATCAGGCTATTCGGCGACGACGATTAGGTCCGTCCTCGCCGTCGCGCGCGATCTATGACGGGCGCATCGACGGCTATGGTCTGACGCAACACCCGCGAGATTTGTGCCGCGGACGGCGGCCACTCACCCGCCGTGCGACTCCACGACCTTGCGGCAGCCGTCCGAAAGCTTCGACTTGTTCTCGCGCAGGCAGGCATTCATCTGCGGCGGCTTGCCGATGTGTTCGACGCAGAATTTGCTCGCGTCGCTTCGGCAGGTCATCTGCTCCTGCGGGGTCGGACCGGATTGCGCAGCGGCGGTCTGGGCGGTCGCGGCGAGCAGCAGCACGGCAAGAACCGAAATCTTCATAAAACACCTCCTTGGGAATGTCGTTGGTCCCGCTCGGGATCAAGCGGGCCGGACCATCTCGCGACCGCCGGGCGCAGGTCCATGCCATGTTCATGGCATCGGCTAGCCCGTCCCGCCGCCGTACCCCCATTTTCATGGCATGTATCAGCGCGCCGTCTTTTGTCATTCAGGCTGCACGTCGGCTGCGAGACCCGGTGATTGCATCGGGACGCCGAACGGCAAGCAGGAGAGCAAGATGTCGAAAAGAGCGGGAGCGCTGAGCGCCGGGTTGACGATTTTGGCGCTGGCAGGTTCGGCGATGGTGTCGCTGGGCACGAGCCCGGCGCAAGCGGTGGTCTATTGCAAGACGGTCGGCATACCCAAAGGCTGCGTGGTGCGACCGGCGGCAGCGGTGAGGGTAGCGCCGGCCGCCGCGGTCGCCGTGGCGACACCCGGGGTCGGTGCGCCCGGTGTCGGCGTGCGCGCGGGCACGCCGATGAATCGCGGTGGTCCGGTCAATCGCGTGGGCGTGCGCTGAGAACAACGAGTTCGGGCGAAGGAGCCGTGCGGACGAACCCCCGTCCTCCCCAGGCAAATCATCCGGCCCGTCCCTCTCTCCGCGCGTCCCACACGTTCGGAGAGGGGGCTTTTCAGCCGACGGCGGCATCGCTGTCGGGGAAAATCTGCGGCAATTGCAGCCGCACGCGCGTGCCTGAGGAATCCGAACCGAGATCGAGCATCGCCCCGCAGCGCGCGGCACGGCTCCTCATGTTGCGAAGGCCCCGCGCGGTCTGGCTCGCGTCGGTGGCCCCGCCGCTGCCGACCGGCGCACACCGTTCGCAAAGCCCTTGCCGTCATCCGCGACCCTGATCACACCGTACGGTCCCTGACCTCCGTCGACCGTCTCGATGGTGACCGCGATGCGGCGGGCCTCTGCGTGCTTGACCGCATTGGTCACGGCCTCGTCGAGGATGCGCACGATCTGGATGACATGCCATGGCCTGAGCTCGGGATGCAGCGGCAGCCCTTGCGGCGTCGCCACGTGCCAGTCGAGTGCGATGTCGTGCGGTCGCAATTGTGCGGTCGCGCGCTCGCGCCAGGAGCCGAGTGCGAGCATCAGGTCGCCGCCGATGTCGTCCATGGAGTCGATGACGAGACGGAGGTCTTTCAGCGCCGCACGGGCGGCGTCGGTGATGGTCGCGCCCTCGTGCCCGCGCTCGGACAGTGCCACGATGCTGATGAGCTGGCCGCCGAGGCCGTCATGCAGATCGCGCATCAGCCGCGTGCGCTCATTGGCAAGCGCGGCGGCCCGTGCACGCTCCTCCTCGCGGGCAAAGCTCGCCTTCAGCCGCTCCTCGGCCTCGCGTACGCGCGTTACGAGCTGGCCGGCAAAGCTGTCGACCTGGTTCAGCGCGCGCGCGAACCGCCAGGTCAAGCCGGCGCCGATCGCGACCAGCATCGCCGAATAGGAGAGGCGCGAGAGGAAGATGCGCTCGTCGGTCACGATCTCGAATACCGACAGCATGTCGTGGACCCAGCATATCAGCACGATGGTCACCGCGCAGCCGAGCGTGAAGCTTGCCGCGTCCTGCCGCCGCACCACCGCGGCGGCGGTGACGCAGGCCATCAGGAGCAGGCAGAGACCGACCGTGGGAATGCCAAGCAGGAGAAACAGAATGCGCGGCAGCGGCGGGCCGGCGATCAGTCCGACACCGAACACGACGAGGCCCGGCGCGAACAGCAGCATGCCGTAACGCGGCCAGCGCCAGCCGAAGAACAGCACGCCGAAGACGACGACCAGGGCGCTCTCGATCGGTGCGGACGCGAGCAACACCGCGGCGAGCCGGGACGTGTTGACGGGGGGCACCGGTGGCGGCGCGAAGGCCTGCACTACGCCGAGTACCATCGCCACGG
Organism: Bradyrhizobium sp. 76; assembly: GCF_023073025.1. Classification (NCBI taxonomy): domain Bacteria; kingdom Pseudomonadati; phylum Pseudomonadota; class Alphaproteobacteria; order Hyphomicrobiales; family Nitrobacteraceae; genus Bradyrhizobium; species Bradyrhizobium sp. 76. The sequence continues at coordinate 38,266 of NZ_JADPIS010000131.1, read as the reverse complement.
CCAGGACGCCGTAAACCGGCTCGCGGCGGCGCATCAGCCACATGATCGCCAGGATGACGGCGAGGATCGACTGCCAGGCGGAGAACACCACGGGCAACGTGACGAACATCAGCGTGCGTGTCTCGTAGGCCGGCCGCAAGGCCGCATCCGGCCCGACATAGACGGTGTCGAGAAAGCCCTTGAGCGGTCCCCAAACCAACAGCCGCACCGTGATCTCGTTCGCGCCCTCGCGCAGCAGCGAGGACGGGATCGACCCGATCTGCGGAGTGTTGCGGTCGGGCCGGTTGGCGTTGGCATCGCGTCGGGAATCCAGGATGATGACGCCGTTGATTGAGACCTCCACCGCGTTGCTGAAGCGCGGCAGGAATACCGACCATCCCGACGCCACATCGCCGCGGCGGAACGTGAAGGCGCCGCTGTAGAGCGGCGGGTCGGCCAGGGAATAGCGTGACGACGTGAAATGCGGCAGCGTCACGGGGCGCGCCACGCCGTCCTCGCGCAGCGAGAATTCGCTCAGGGCAAAGTCGTCGGGGTCGCTGGGCTGGAGCAGCCGCAGCCCGAGGACAGTTGCGACCAATATCAGTGCCTGGAGCAGCAGATAGGGCACGAGGCGCGAGACCAGCAGCCGGCGCCGCGCGGGTTTGACCGGTGCCTTCGCCGCGATTTCGCTCACAGCTTGATCAGGCCCTGCTGCACTGCTTCGAACACCGCTTCGCTGCGGGTGTGCACTTCGAGCTTGCGATAGATGTTCTTGATGTGGCCGGGCACGGTCTGCCTGGACAGGCCGAGATGGCTCGCGATCTCGGCGTAGCTGAAGCCCTTGGCGATGCCCCAGAGGATGTCGATCTCGCGTGGGGTGAGCCTTGCGGTGTTGAGCGCGGGACCGGGCGGAGGCTCGGCCGCATTCTGCGCGGTACCCTGCGTTCTGCGCACGATGAAACGGGCGATCGAGGCCGAGATTGGCGAATGGCCGGCGACTAGATCGCGCACGGTGGTGGCGATGTCCGTGGGGAACGCATCCTTCAGGAGATAGCCGGTGGCGCCCACCGTGATCGCGGAGATCACACTCTCTTCGTCGCCAAGCGCCGAGATCACCATGATCTCGGTGTCGGGAAAGCGTTGCCTTGTCTCGCGGATCAGCTCGACGCCGTGGCCGTCGGGCAGCCGCAGATCGGTGAGCAGCACGCGCGGCGCCCGGTCGCCGAGCCCGGCGCGGGCCTCTGCGAGCGTGCCGGCGCTGCGCACCTCGTAACCGGCCTTGACCAGCGCGTCGTGGAGCCGCCAGCAGGTCGGCGCGTCGTCCTCGACGAGGAGGATGGTGATGGCTTCACCCGTCTCGCCCTGTTCGGTCATGATCATCGTCCTGCACCGCGTGTCCCCCGCGGCGCAGGGCCAAGTTTAGCTGCGGTGCGGGCGCCGCGACACCCATAATCATGGGGGCGCATTGTCACTCTTCCGCCGTTGCGGACGCCGCCTATCGCTTTGCTGCGGCCGATGGCGTCGGCGGCACTGGCAGACGCTGCACCGTGATTAGCGCCGTGCGGCGTTGCTCGCCCTGGGTTGAGGGGCTGGCGAGATCCTTGCCTCCGTCCAGGATGGCTCCTCTACGAAGCCTCTCCCCGCGGCGGTGGGTATCGCCGGGCCAGCGCCGACAACGGCAAGTGTTGCTCGCCCTCCGGCAGCTCCAGATAGGCGAGCACGAGCGGCCGCTTCCAGTCACCGACGCCGAAATCCATCGCCATCCATTTCTGCGGTTCGGCGCCTTCGAGGCCCCGGACCCAGACGAAGAAGCGGGGGAGGTCGTCGGCGTCCGCTTCGGTCGCGCGTCTCCTGGCCATCGAAGCTGCTCGCTGCATCAACATAGGTTGCCCCACGATATAGGGACTGGCTCTGCGAAGTCGAACCCGTCGAGGGAGGCTCGTGCAGGGAAGCACGGCCCTCTCCTGGCGAAGTGTCCCGGGGATGCGGATGCGGGCCGTATGGCGGCCCGCTCTCGTCACTGCCAGAGCTCGCAGGTCGCAACCCGGTTGATGTCCGCGAGCCGCCGACTGGTGTCGCCCGCGAGGTCGAGGCTTGCGACCAGCGCCAGCAGGCGATGATAGGCTCCGTCAGCGACCTCGACGGGCAGCGGGGCCTCATCGAACGTCTCGACATAGCTGCCGACCAGACCGCTCAACAGACGGCACAGGCCGCGCTGTTCGGGGTCGTCGCGGCCGAGCGTCTCGAGCTTTTGCTGAAAGATCCGGAAGGTGCGCAGGCCGTGGTGCTGTTGCGAAAGCCACGTGTGCAGGTCGTTCATATGAGCTCCTTCGAATTGCGGAAGAAGCTACCGGTTTATACAGGTGGCATGTGACGATTGCTAGGGAGGGGGAAAGCCGAGACAGTCGGTCTTCGCCAAGAGGCTTCGCCGGACACGCTTCACCCTTTCGGGCTTGGCGCGGGCTGCGCCACACGAAGCCCGAAAGGGCGAAGCGTGGTGCCCCTGGCCGGAATCGAACCAGCACTCCTTGCGGAACTCGATTTTGAGTCGAGCGCGTCTACCAGTTCCGCCACAGGGGCCCTCGGTCAGCCCTAACAGGGCGTCGCGAAGCCGGCGGACTATAGCCATGGACCAAGCGGGGTCAACCCGCGCCAAAGTGATCCCGGCCGTTCTCGACAGCCGCATGAGCCGGGGTTACAGCCTTGGAAAGCGACCCATCGAAAAGAGGCTGCCGTGACGACCCAGAGTGCCGCAATACCTGCATTCAAACCGGCGGCCACGAGCCCCGCGCTGGTCGCTTCGCTCGCGGTCACGCTGATTGCAGCCGCGACGATCGCAGGCGCCTGGTTCTTCCAGCTGGTGCTCGGGATCGTGCCCTGTCCGCTCTGCCTGGAGCAGCGCTACGCCTATTACCTCGCGATCCCGCTGGGCCTGCTCATCGCACTCGCGGCGCGGGGCAGTGCGCCGAGGCCGCTGCTGTTCGCGGGCCTCGCGATCCTTGTGCTGGCGAGCCTCGCCAATGCCGGGCTCGGCACCTATCACGCCGGCGTCGAATGGGGCTTTTGGAAGGGACCGACCGACTGCTCCGGTCCCGTCGTCAATCTCGGCAGCGCCACCGACCTGCTGTCGCGACTCGACACCGTGAAGGTGGTCCGCTGCGACGAGGTGCAGTGGCGCTTCCTCGGCCTCTCGCTTGCCGGCTACAATTTGCTGATCTCGCTCTTGATGGCTGCGATCGCCGCGTGGGGATTCGTTGCGACGGCGAAGCGCTAAGGCTCAATCATCCACATCGTCCTGCGTCCGGCCGAACAGGTGCACGATGCCCGGCGTCGCGATCGTCACGAAGACGAAACGCGAGAGGTGATGGGCGCCGACGAAGATCGGGTCGATGTGCAGCGTCAGGGCCAGCGCCAGCATGGCGTCCATCGCGCCCGGTGCGTAGGCGACCACGACGTCGGAGAATTTCACCTGCGTGGTGAGCGCCACGATGCCGACGAAAATCGCGGAGACGGCGATGGCGACGGCAAACGAGCCCAGCGCCGCGTTGATGTGGCCGGCGAGCGTCTTGATCTGCATCCGCGCGAAGCGGCTGCCGATCAGGGCGCCGATGCCGATCGGCGCCACGCCGCGTACCCAGTCCGGCAGGCCGCCCTCGACCCAGCCTGCGCCATGCAACACGCTCGAGCCGATCATCGCGCCGAACATCCAGCTCGCCGGAAACCTGATCAGCCGCAGGACGAGCGCCGCGGCCAGCGAGGCCGCGACCAGTTCGACGAGGTCAAGCGGCGAGGCAATCGTCGTCGTCAGCGACGGCGCGACGGAGGGTGCGACGCCGGCGAACGCCAGCACCATCGGCAGCGCCGCGGTGAGGATGATTACGCGCATGGTCTGCACCACCGCGATGCCCGGCAGGTCGGCGCCGCGCTCGACCGCCAAAATCGTGATCTGCGACAGCGCGCCGGGGCTGCCGGCGAGGAAGGCCGAGGTGCGGTCCCAGCCGTGGATGCGCTGGAGATAATAGCTCGAGCCGAAGGTCGAGCAGAAGGTCGCGAGCGCGAGCAGCCCGATGGTGAGCGGATAGGCACTGACCTGTTGAAGCAGGTGGCGCGAGACGACTGATCCTAACGAAATGCCGAGCAGCACCAGCACGGTCTGGGTCAGGATCGGCGGCAGCGTCAGCTGGCGACCGGCGATCGCGGCGATCCCGACCGCGATCATGGAGCCCGAGATCAATCCCCCCGGAAGGCCCGCGAGCAGAAACACGAGGCCCCCGGCGGTGCCGATGACAAGCGTTTCCACCGTGCTCAAGATCTTGGCACGGCTCGGCCATTCGAACGGCAGGGAGGCGGTGATTTGCTTCACACCGCCTTATCGCAAATCAGCGAGAGGCGCACAATTGCGGTCACGTCATGCCGCAATGCGCGCGCCTCTCCCGAAGCCGCAGGCAGAGGGAAGGACTTACTTCTTGTCCGCAGCCGGCGCGGCCATGCCGGCCTTGGCGGTCTTGATGCATTCGGAGCGGAATTTCTTGCGCTCCTTGCCGTGCAGGCCCTTGGCGTCGGCCTGCTTGGAGCATTCGAGCGACTCGGCCGAGTGCTCCTTCGGTGCCTTCTTGTCCATGGGGGCGGCGGTTGTGGTCTTGGTGTCGGTCTTTGCTGCCGGCGCGGCGGTCTGCGCGAAGGCAGTGCCGGTGGCGAGCAGGGAGGCGAGAGCGACGACGGCGAGGCGAGATGTGAAGGTCATGATGCTGCACTCTTCTTGCGGGAATTGCGAAGGGCGCGAAAGTCGGCTGGCCTTGCTGAACGCGACATGAATAATTCGAACGTGGAGGATCACTATATTTTGGCGGCAGCAGCCATCGCTTCCTTGTCGCGAGCCGGCGGCACGCTAGGATAGCAATCCTCGGTTCACTTCCCTCGGGGGAAGATCAAGGAGGAGACCAAGGATGACCATGCAATCAAAGTTGCTGTGTGCAGTTGCGCTGTCGGGCTTTGCCGCGCTGGTGGTGAGTGCGCCGGCGCAGGCGCTGACCTCGCAGGAGTGCAGCGCGAAATACCAGGCCGCCAAGAAGGACGGCTCGCTCGGCACCACGAAGTGGAATGACTTCCGCAAGGCCCAGTGCGGCGCGGATGCGACGCCAGCGGCTGCGCCGACCGCGGCCGCTCCTGCTGCGCCCGCCGCTCCCGCCGAGCCGAAGCAGGCGAAGAAGGAGGCCGCCCCGGCTGCCGCGCCGACCCTGCCGGCCGGCCCCGCGATCTATCCGAACGCCGTTGATCCGAAATACGCCAAGGAGACCCCCGGCAAGGGGCGCCTGCACACCTGCGTCGACCAGTACAACGCCAACAAGACCACCAACGGCAATGGCGGCATGAAGTGGATCGAGAAGGGCGGCGGCTATTACAGCGAATGCAACAAGAAGCTGAAGGGCGCCGCCTGAGGCTTCAAGACGACGCAGAGGCCGGAGCCAAGCTCCGGCCTCTTGCTTTAATCCAGTAGCTTCTCGGCCGATTTCGCCACGAGCTGCGATCGCTTGCGCGGGCCGCGCTCGACGAACAGCAGGCTCTGGCCGAAGATGAAGCAGTAGAACAGGAAAGCCTGCGCTTCAGCTGCCTCGGTCTCGAGGCCGGTCGCGCGATAGAGTTCGGCGACGTGCTTCAGCCGCGCCGCGTCCACGTTCGCCACCGCTGCCGCGGCGCCCTCGTCCGAGCGGGCCCATTGCCGGATCGCAAGCTCGATTGCCATCCCGTCCGGATTGAGCCGCTCCGAATAGAGCTGGATCACTGCCCTCAGCCGTTCACGGGGCTCTTGGCCATCAAGGCTCGTCTGCTGCGCGATCGCCGTTGAGCGCCCCTCGCGCCAGCGCTCCAGCATGGCACCGAGCAGCGCGGCACGGTCGGCGAAGCGGCGGTAGAAGCCGCCCTTGGTGACGCCCAGATTCTTGGCGAGCACCTCGACCCGCACCCCCTCGACCCCCGATCGGGCGAGTTCGGTGAACCCTGCCTCGACCCAGACATCGCCTTTGCCGTCACTCATGCAGGCAGCCTCGCCGATTCTTGATACGGTACCGTATTGCTAACGCGGGAGGAGGTTGATACGCTACCGTATCAACAATCAAAGCCAGAAAAGGTCAGGGAGAATTGCGATGGAGCAGGAGGCGACCTATCGCGGCACGGTCTATCCGTGGCAGTGCGATCACGTCGGCCACATGAACATCATGTGGTATGTCGGCAAGTTCGACGAAGCCAACTGGAATCTGTTCGCCCGGCTCGGGCTGACGCCGAGCTATCTGCGCGGCTCCGGCCGCGGCATGGCCGCCGTGCAGCAGAACATCACCTACAAGCGCGAGTTGCTCGCCGGCGACATCGTCGAGATCCGCAGTCACCTGCTCGAGATCCGCGACAAATCGATCCGCTTCCGGCACGACATGATCAATGCCGATACCGGCGAGATCGCCGCGTTCTGCGAGATCACGGGCGTGCACATGGACCGCAGCCTGCGCAAATCGGTGCTGTTCACGGACGACATTCGCGAGATCGCCTTGAGACATCTCGCCCAGCCGGCGGAGGCCTGAGCCATGGCCGCATACGAGCCGAAGAACCCGGGCTACCGCGCGGCTGCCATCGCCATGTTCGATCGCCAGCCGGCAATGCACACGCTCGGCATCGCGATCGTCCGCCTTGCGCCGGGCGAGGCTGAACTCGCCATGCTGCATTCGCCGGCCCTCACACAGCAGAACGGCTTTGTCCACGCCGGCATCATTACCGCAGGACTAGACAATGCCTGTGGTGTCGCTGCCTTCACCCTGATGCCGTGCGAGGCCGATATCCTCACCGTCGAGTTCAAGACCACGTTGCTCGCGCCGGCACGGGGCGAGCGTTTCGTCTTCAAGGCCGAAGTGGTCAAGCCCGGCCGCACGCTGACCTTTTGCGAGGCCAGGGCGTTTGCCGAGCACGGGGGCAAGGTCACGTTGATCGCCATGATGACCGGGACGCTGATGGCAATGCTGCCGCGCGTTGCGGCTGCGCAAGCGCCGCGCACGACCGCTGCATAGCGGTGATTGACAAGACTGCCGGCGCATCCCTTGATGCCTAAGTCATGCTTGCAAGCCTTGGTCTCATTCTGCTCTGCCAGTTGATCGGCGAAGCCGTCGTGCGCGGCCTCGGCCTGCCGATGCCGGGCCCGGTGCTTGGCCTCTTGCTGCTCCTCATCCTGCTGCTCGCGCGCGACCGCTTTGCGCTTCTCGCGCGCGGGCCGCTGCGTGATGATGGTGTCGAGACGGCGAGCAAGGGTCTGCTCGCGCATCTGTCGCTGCTGTTCGTGCCGGCCGGGGTCGGCGTCGTGCAGAAGCTCGATCTGCTCGCGTCCCACGGCATCGCCATCATCCTCGTGCTCGCGCTGTCGGTGGTCGTCACCCTGCTCGCAACCGTACTCACTTTCCGCCTGGTCAGCCGCCTGTTGAGGCAACAGGACGCGCGATGAAGGACAATCCGTTCTCGCTCTGGGTCTATCTCTCGCAGTCGCCGCTGCTTTGGTTGACAGTGACGCTGCTGGTCTATGCCGGTACGGACGCGGTGTCGCTGGCGACGCGGCGCCATCCGCTCGCCAATCCCGTGCTGCATGCGATGTGGATCGTCGGCGCGTTCCTGCTGCTAACCGGCACCTCCTACACGACCTATTTCGCCGGCGCGCAGTTCGTGCATTTCCTTTTGGGGCCCGCGACGGTCGCGCTGGCTGTTCCCCTCTATGAGAACCGCAAGCGCGTCGTCGCCTCGATCGTGCCGATGCTGGTGGCGCTGGTCGCGGGATCGGTCACGGCCGTGGTGTCCGTGGTGTTACTGGCCCAACTTGCCGGTCTGCCGCACGAAGTGGTTTTGTCGCTCGCGCCGAAATCCGTCACGGCCGGTGTTGCCATGGGCATCGCCGAATCCCTGCACGCCGATCCCTCGCTGGCTGCGGTTGCGGTTATCCTTACGGGCATTATGGGCGCGATCATCGTGACGCCGCTGATGAACCGCACCGGCATCAGCGATTTCCGCGCCCGCGGCTTTGCCGCCGGCCTTGCCGCGCACGGGATCGGTACCGCGCGAGCGTTCCAGGTCGACGAGATCGCCGGCGTCTTCTCCGGGATCGCCATGAGCCTGAACGCCTTGGTGACCTCCTTCCTGGTACCCTTGGCGGTCACGCTGCTGGTGCGATGACATCGGCGCCGCGACACTCTATATGAGCTGTAACAATTCCCAGTCTCGAACCGTATCGACGGAGATGGGACCGAAATGGAACGAGATATGGCTGGATTCAGGAATAAAGCCCTTGTGCCGACGCGGCGCGCGGCGCTGACGCTGATTGGGGCGGGCGCCCTTGTCGCGGGTGGAATCACCTCGGCGCGCGCGGCGACCGACGAAGACGAGGTGCTGACCGAAGCCAAGGTGCTGCGCGACCCGGATGTTCCCGTCGCCGGTAATCCCGACGGGAATATCAGTATTATCGAATGGTCCGACTATAACTGCCCCTATTGCCGCAAGCTCGAGCCCGAGTTGCGTCAGGTCGTCCAGGACGACGGCAAGGTCAGGCTGGTGATGAAGGACTGGCCGATCCTCGGGCCGGTCTCGGTCACCGCCGCGCGGGCGGCGCTCGCGGCGAAATTCCAGGACAAATACCACCAGGCCCATGACGCCATGATGGGCGTCAGCTCGCGCCTGACCGAGCCACGCATCAACGAGTTGCTCGCGGCCGCCGGCGTCGACATGGATCGGTTGAAGCGCGATCTCGCCGACCACGCCAAGGACATCGACGCTCTGCTCAAGCGCAACAACGAGCAGGCCGAAGCCTTCGGTTTCCGCGGCACCCCGTCCTTCATCGTCGGCAAGTACCGCGTGCCGGGCGTGCTCAGCATGAACGAGTTCGAGCAGGTCATCGCCGACGCCCGCAAGGCCAAGATGAACTGAGCCGAGCGATATTCACCGCGCAAGACGAAGGCGCCGCCGCGGACCCGCGACGGCGCCTCATTTCATTCATGATACCACGTCGTTACTTCGAGGAGATGCGGACCCAGTCCTTGTGCGCGCGATCGCGCAGCGCGTCCCAGTCGGCTTTTGCGACATCCCAGTTCACGATGGTGCGATTGGTCGTCGCGACCTCGCCATTAGCAACCGACGACGTCTGCATGGAGTCATAGACATACACGCCGCAGCCGAGCAGCAGCGCGCCCAAAATCATTCCAAGAAACATCCGCATCGCGAAACCTCCAATGACGGGCGATAACGTCGACCCGGATCGATTGTTCCGCGACAGTGCGGCGCAGGTAAGGAGAGGTTGTTCATTCTCCATTCAGCCACTGCACCAGCTCCGCGTTGATCTCGCGTGGGTAGGTGTGGCTGAGGTCGTCGATCTCGCGATAGGTGACATTCGCGCCGGCGGCGGCGAGGGCTGCCTGCGTCTGCCGCGCGGTCTGCACCGGAAACATCCAGTCGAGCTTGCCGTGCGTGATGAAGATCGGCAGGCGCTGCAGGCGTGTGGCGTCGGCCATCTCCGCCATCAGCGGGTGGAAGGTCGCCGAGACTGGCGCGAGATGCGTGAAGGGCGAAGCGCCGTCGAGCCCGGTGACGTAGCAGAAGGTGCCGCCATCGCTCATGCCGGTCAGCAGCATGCGCGAGGCGTCGATGGTCCAGCGGCTGCGCACCGTTTCGAGAATGCGCGTGAGGTTGGGCGTGTCGGAATCGTCACCCATCAGGGCCCAGGTCGGGCCGGTCGCGGTCGGCGCCACCAGGATTGCACCGAGACTGCGGGCGTCGCGCAGCCAGCTCCACAGAAACCCGCGGCCGTTGCCGCTGCCGCCATGCAGCGCCACCACCAGCGGCATGACGCGATCGGGCGTATAATATTCGGGCACGTAGACCGAAAAGCCGCCGCGGCTGCCGGGCTCGTTGTGATCGTGGATGATGCCGGTATGCGCGTCCGCGCCGGCTTCGAGCCGCGACAACAGGTCGGCATTCTCGCGCATGGCGGCGTTGAGGAAGAAGCTGCTGACCGGCGGAAACTGCACGGCCAGCGGATAGAGTGCCTCCTGCGCGCGCGGCACATGGCGCAGCGCGCGGAACACCGCGACGAGGTCGCCATTGCCACGCTCAACCTTGCGCAGGCTGGCAAAGGCGGCGAGCGTTTCGTCGCAGGCACGATCGAGCCGCTCGCGCAGTCCGGTGAACTGCCCCGGCCATTCTCCGATTGCCGCGCGCGCCGTTTGCAGCGCCTCGTCGGGAGCGCCGATCGCGTTCATCACGGAGCCGAAGGCCGGCGGGTGCAGGTTTCGCTGAAAGAATGCGAGCGCTTCCAGCGCATTGAGTAGCGGCGGCAGCACGGCCACGATGTCGTCAACGACGGCCTCGCTCATCGTCGTTTCCCTGCGTCAGTTCGCCTTGTCAGTGCAGCTTCGGCGCCTTCAAGAGCTTGAAGCGATCGGTCGAGGTCACCGTGACGTCGAAGGTGACGCCTTCATGATGTACCGTCAGCGGCACGTCGACGCCGGCGGCGCCGAGGCCCCACAGCTTCTTGTAGAAGCCGGTCTGGCTTGTGACCTTCTCGCCGTCGACCGCGAGGATGACGTCGCCGGTCTTGAGCTCGGCGCGGGCGGCGGGACCATTGGCGGAGATTCCGATCACCACCACGCGGTTGTCGATCTCGGTCGAAAAGAGTCCGAGCCATGGCCGTGCCGGCTTGTTGACGCGACCGAACTTGCGTAGATCGTCGAGGATCGGCTTCAACAGGTCGATCGGCACGATCATGTTGACGTGCTCGGCCTTGCCGTCGCGCTCGCGTTCGAGCTGGAGCGAGCCGATGCCGATCAGCTCGCCGCGCTCGTTGAGGAGCGCCGTGCCGCCCCAGTTCGGGTGCGCGGGATGGGTGAAGATGGCCTCGTCCAGCAGATATTCCCAGTAGCCGGCGAATTCCTGCTTGGCCACGATCTGGCTCGCGACCGAACGCGTGCGTCCCCCGGCGCCGCCGACCACGACGCGGTCCCCGAGCCGGGTCTCGGCCGAGACACCGAGCGGCAAGGGGGCGACGTCGAGCTGGCCGAGCGCCTGCACCAAGCCAAAGCCGGTGACGGCGTCGAAGCCGAGCACATGTCCTTCCACCACGCGCCCGTCTCCGACATGCAGCCACACGGACTCTGCTTCGGTGATGAGATAACCGATGGTGAGCACCAGCCCATCGTCGATCACGACGCCGTTGCCGGCGCGTTCGGTCCCCAGTGTCTCGGCGCTGAAGGCGTCCGGCGGGATGATGGCATGCAGGCCGACGACGGAGGCGAGCGCGCGGTCGAGATCGAAACCGTAATCGCTCGCACGCGGTTGATTGGCCGGCGGCACTCTCCATTCGGTCAGGGCGGGCATCGAGTTCTCCTGGCTGAGAGCATCGCTCCGCCGTGGCTAGCGGAACGACGCACGAAGCACGCATAATTTAGGCCGGAGGAGGCCGTCTTGAAAGCCTCGTTCCTGACTATTCCAGAGAACGCCGTGTGAAATCTTTGAAAGGCACAGGACCGGTTATGCACGGTCGGTCGGGCGGGCGGCTCTCCGGCATTGACCGCATGGCTGCTGTCCGGCGAGGTGCTAGGCGCCGTACAATGAAGCTGCTAACCATTGCCGCTTCGTTTGACCTAGGGATCACGGACCGAAGCATGGACAACCGCAGCGACATCTGGCGTGGCATCGACACGATCAAGGCACGTTTCATCGACCTCAGCGACAAGGTCTGGGGCATGCCCGAAGTCTGCTACACCGAGGCGCGGTCCGCCGCCGAGCATCTTGCCGAGTTGCGTCATCAGGGCTTTCGCATCACCGAGCAGGTCGCGGGCATTCCGACCGCGGTGATGGGCGAATGGGGCGAGGCCGGACCGGTCATTGCCTTCATGGGGGAATATGACGCGCTGCCGGGCCTCAGCCAGGAGGCGGGCGTCGCGGAGCATCGTCCGGTCGAGACCGGTGGCCACGGCCATGGCTGCGGTCACAATCTGCTCGGTTCCGCAGCTCTCCTCGCCGCGACGGCGGTGAAGGACTGGCTTGCCGAGAACAAGGTGCCGGGCCGCGTGCGCTATTACGGCTGCCCCGCGGAGGAGGGCGGCGCGGCAAAAGCCTTCATGGTGCGCTCCGGCGCATTCGAAGACGCCGACATCGCCATCACCTGGCATCCGCACAGCTTCTGGGAAGTCGCGGTGACGCCGTCACTCGCCAACACCCGCGCCGACTTCATCTTCACCGGCCGCACCTCGCATGCGGCGGCCTCGCCGCATCTCGGCCGCTCCGCGCTCGACGCCGTGGAGCTGATGAATGTCGGCGTGAACTATATGCGCGAGCACATGCCGAGCGACGCGCGCGTGCACTACGCGCTGCTCGACACCGGTGGCATCGCCCCGAACGTGGTGCAGGCGCATGCGCGCGTGCGTTATTCGATCCGCGCCCGTGATCTGCCCGGCATGAACGAGCTGGTCGGACGCGTGAGCAAGATCGCGGACGGCGCGGCGCTGATGACCGAGACCAAGGTCGAGATGAAGATCATCTCCGCGGTCTCCAACATCCTGCCGAACACGCCGCTGGAGCACGCGCTGCACCGGGTCATGGAAGAGCTCGGACCGCCGCATTTCGACGACGCAGACAAGGGCTTTGCCACGGAGATCCGCGCGACGCTGAGCGACAAGGACATCGAGTCGGTCTATTACGCGATCGGCATGGAGCCGACCGACCGGCCGCTGGCTGACTTCCTGGTGCCACTCGATGCCAAGCGCAATCCGCTGGTCGGTTCGACCGACGTCGGCGACGTGAGCTGGGTGGTGCCGACCGTGCAGGTTCACGCACCCACGGTTGCAATCGGTACGCCCTTCCACACCTGGCAGGTGGTCGCGCAGGGCAAGAGCGCGCATGCCCACAAGGCCATGGTGCAGGCCGCCAAGGCGATGGCCGGCATCGGCATCAAGGCGCTGACGGACCCGGAGCTGATCAAGGCTGCCAAGGCTGACCTTAAGAAGCGGACGGCCAAGACGCCTTACGTCTGTCCGCTGGCAGACCATGTCGCGCCGCCGCTCGACATGTCCGTGGCGTAGAATTTCGCCTCGATACTTCGTCTGATCCGGCGATCAAATTTTCTGCAGTGCAGCGCGGAATTCAGCGCGTTTTGATGCTGGATTGCCGAACGGATGGGCTGCGGAATATGAATTTGCCCAACAGACAGTCAGAAGACCGTTTGCATACACACGGTCCCGGTTGACGCGCGGCCCATTCGGTGTGCCATCTACCGCCAGCCAACTTGGTGGTCGCCCCGCGCGACCGCCTGCATCCATACGGGAACCAGACGGGGACAACCATGCTGGATAAAGAATTGCGTTCGATGATCGGTGACGTGAAGGACGGGCGGATGGATCGCCGCGGCTTCATTCAGCGCCTGGCTGCCGTGGGTCTCACCGCGCCTTTGGCCAACCAGATCCTCGCGCTTGGCGGCGTCGCGATGGCTGAGGGCGCCTCGACCTACAAGCCGACCAAGCGCGGCGGCGGTGGTGCGCTCAAGCTGCTGTGGTGGCAGGGGCCCACCCTGCTCAATCCGCATTTTGCCACCGGCACCAAGGACCAGGACGGCGCGCGCCTGTTCTACGAGCCGCTCGCCTGTTGGGATCCCGACGGCAACATGAAGCTGGTTCTGGCCGCCGAAACTCCCTCGATCCAGAACGGTGGCCTCGCCGCCGACGGCAAGTCGGTGACCTGGAAGCTCAAGCCCGGCGTCAAATGGCACGACGGCACGCCGTTCACGGCCGACGACGTCGTCTTCAACTGGGAATATGCCAAGGATCCGGCGACCTCCGCGCTGACGATCGCAACCCTCCGCGACATCACCGTCGAGAAGGTGGACGACCTCACGGTCCGCATCCTCTTCAACAAGCCGACGCCGTTCTGGGCCGACGCTTTTGTCGGGGCTCCCAATACCATCATCCCGAAACATCTGTTCAAGGACTATATGGGGTCCAAGTCGCGGGAGGCGCCGACCAACCTCTCGCCGGTCGGCACCGGCCCCTACAAGTTCGTCGAGTTCAAGCCGGGCGATCTTGTCCGTGGCGTGATCAATCCCGATTATCACATGGCGAACCGGCCCTATTTCGATTCGATCGAGATGAAGGGCGGCGGCGACGCCGTCTCTGCCGCGCGCGCGGTGATCCAGACCGGCGAATATGATTTCGGCTGGAACATTCAGGTCGAGGACGACGTGCTGCTGCGCCTGGAGAAGGGCGGCAAGGGAAAGACCGTCTACGCCGTGGGTGGCGACACCGAATTCATCGCGCTGAACTTCACCGATCCCAACACCGAGGTCGATGGCGAACGCTCCTCGATCAAGACCAAGCACCCGCTGTTTTCTGATCCATCGGTGCGCAAGGCGCTCTCGCTGCTGATCGATCGCGAGTCAGTCAAGAAGGCGATCTACGGCCGCGCTGGCCGTACCACCGCCAACTTCCTCAACGGGCCCGAAAAATTCGTGTCCAAGAACACCTCGTGGGAGTTCAGCGTCGAGAAGGCCTCGAAGATCCTGGACGCCGCCGGCTGGAAGCCGGGCGCCGACGGCATCCGCGAGAAGGACGGCAAGAAGCTGAAGCTCCTCTACCAGACCGCGATCAACGGGCCGCGCCAGAAGACGCAGGCGATCGTCAAGCAGGCGTGCCAGAAGGCGGGCATCGACGTCGAGCTGAAATCGGTCGTCGCCTCCGTGTTCTTCTCCTCCGACGTCGGCAATCCCGACACCTATTCCAAGTTCTATGCGGACATGGAGATGTTCCAAATCCCGCTGAGCCAGCCCGATCCGTCGCAGCACATGCGTCGTTACCTTTCGAACCTCGTCGCCACCAAGGAGAACAAGTGGCAGGGCACCAACTTCCCGCGCTGGGTCAACAAGGAGTACGACGCGACCATCATGGCCGCGGACGGCGAGATGGATCCGGTCAAGCGTGCGGCGCTCTACATCAAGGCCAATGATCTGATGTACCAGGACATCGTTTTCATCCCGGTACAGCACCGCCTGAAGGTCGAGGCGGCCGCCAACAATCTGCGCCCGGTCGTTTCCGGCTGGGCCAACGAGACCGACAATTTGTTCGACTGGTACCGCGAAGAATGATCACGCACGCCTAGAGCGGTCCTTCTTCATGAGCCAGTATGTCCTGCGTCGCCTCCTGATCGCGATTCCGAGCCTGCTCGGAATCTCGCTGGTGCTGTTTGTCGTGCTCGCACTCGCCCCGGGCGATCCCTTCTCGGAGCTGGCGACCAATCCGAACGTGCCGCCCGAAGTCGCTCTCGCGCTTCGGGCGAAGTTCGGCCTCGACGATCCGATCTACCTTCGTTACCTGCACTGGCTCAACGCCATGCTGCACGGCGACTGGGGTTTCTCCTTCGTCAGCCGGATGAACGTCGACACGCTCATTCTCCAGCGACTGCCCACGACGCTCTACGTGATCGGCTCGGCGCAGATTCTGGCGCTCCTGATCGCGATCCCGGTCGGGGTCTATGCCGCGACGAAACCTTATTCGCTGTTCGACCAGGTCGCCAACACGCTCGCCTTTGTCGGCTTCTCGCTGCCGACCTTCTTCACCGGCATCCTGTTCATCCTGATCTTCTCGGTCACGCTGGACTGGCTGCCTTTCGTCTACACGACCGACATCAAGGGCACGGGTATTCACTGGGTGCTGGAGATGATCCGTCAGGCTATCATGCCGGTGGCGGTGCTCGGCCTGTTCCAGGCTGCGTCGATGACGCGTTTCGTGCGCTCGGCGATGCTCGACGTCATCCGGCTGGACTACGTCACCACCGCGCGCGCCAAGGGCATCGGCCAGCGGCGGGTGATCATCAAGCACGTGATGCGCAACGCGATGATCCCGGTCGTCACGCTGATTGCGTTGCAAATCCCGGCGGTGTTCGGCGGCGCGATCGTCACCGAGCAGATTTTCCGCATCCCCGGCATCGGCTCGCTGCTGATCTCCTCCATCCTTTCCAACGACACGCCGGTGGTGATGGCCGTCACCTTCGTCTTTGCGTGCCTGGTCGTGCTGTTCAATCTCATCGCGGACGTTCTTTATGGCTGGCTTGACCCTCGCATCTCCCTCCGCTGAGCGGCGCGTCTACTCGCCCTGGCGCGAGACGTGGCGGCGCTATAGCCGGCACAAGCTTGCCGTGGTCAGCGCGTTCCTGCTCCTCGTTCTGATCCTGGCGGTGGTGGTCGGCCCGTTCGTCTGGCGGGTCAAGATCGACGACATCGACATCGTGGCGGGCATGCAGGGGCCGTCGCTGGCCCATCCCTTTGGCACCGACGATCTCGGGCAGGATATCCTCGCCCGCATGATCTATGGCGGGCGCATCTCGCTCGCGGTCGGTCTCGCCGCGATGCTGGTCTCGGTCTTTGTCGGCGTGTTGATCGGCGCGCTCGCCGGCATGTCGCGCGGCGCGCTCGGTCATGGGCTGATGTGGCTCACCGATCTCTTTCTGTCGCTGCCGCAATTGCCCCTGCTGCTGCTGCTGATCTATCTCTTCCGCGACGGGCTGAAGGCCGCTTTCGGCCCCGAGGGCGGCATTTTCATCCTGATCGTGCTCGTGATCGGTGGCTTGCGCTGGATGCCCGTCGCCCGGCTCGTTCGGGCGCAGTTCCTGTCGATCCGTGAGAAGGAATTCGTCGAAGCCGCGCGCGCGCTCGGGGCAAGCCCGGTGCGGCAGGTAGTGCGCCATATCCTGCCTAATGCGCTGGGTCCGGTGATCATCGCCGGCACCATCGACGTGGCCGCCGCCATCATCGCGGAATCGACGCTGTCCTTCCTCGGCCTCGGCTTCCCTCCGGATACCCCGACCTGGGGCCGGCTGCTCTATGATGCCAAGGACTTTCTCGACATCGGCCCGCACTGGGCGCTGTTTCCGGGCGGCGCGATCTTCATCGCGGTGGTCGCCATCAACTTCATCGGCGACGGCCTGCGTGACGCGCTCGATGCGCGGCGGGTGATCTGATGGCGCCGCTGCTCGAGATCAAGGGACTGAAAACCCACTTCTCCACCGACGACGGCATCCTCCAGGCCGTCGACGGTGTCGACATCTCCATCAATCGCGGCGAGACGCTCTGCGTCGTCGGCGAATCCGGCTGCGGCAAGACCGTCACCGCGATGTCGATCCTCAAGCTGATCGCGATGCCGCCGGGCCGCATCGCGGCGGGCGAGATCATCTTCGAAGGCCGCGATCTCGTGCCGCTGACGAGCAGTCAGCTCGACGAGATCCGCGCCAAGGAGATCGGCTTCATCTTCCAGGAGCCGATGACCTCGCTCAATCCGGTGCTGACCATCGGCGAGCAGATCGCCGAAAGCCTGCGCCGCCATGAGAACGTCACCAGGAAACAGGCGCTGGAGCGCACCATCGAGATGCTCAAGCTGGTGCAGATTCCCAATGCCGAAGGCCGGGTGCACAACTATCCGCATCAGTTCTCCGGCGGC
The DNA here is from genome assembly GCF_023073025.1 of Bradyrhizobium sp. 76. Taxonomy (NCBI): domain Bacteria; kingdom Pseudomonadati; phylum Pseudomonadota; class Alphaproteobacteria; order Hyphomicrobiales; family Nitrobacteraceae; genus Bradyrhizobium; species Bradyrhizobium sp. 76. Next base: position 20,795 of record NZ_JADPIS010000131.1, on the reverse strand, counting down.
ATGCGCCAGCGCGTGATGATCGCGATGGCGCTCGCCTGCAAGCCGAAGCTGATCATCGCCGACGAGCCGACCACGGCCCTCGACGTCACCATTCAGGCGCAGATCCTCGACCTGCTCCAGGACATGAAGGAACGTTTCGGCATGGCGGTGATGCTGATCACCCATGCCATGGGCGTCGTCGCCGAGACCGCGCAGCGCGTCGTCGTGATGTATGCCGGCAAGGTGGTGGAGGAGGCGTCTGTCGACGAGCTCTTCGGCAATCCCGGCCATCCCTATACCCAGGGACTGATCCGCTCGATCCCGCGCATCGATCTCGCCAGCGAGCACAAGGTGCGGCTGGAGGCGATCGGCGGCTCGGTGCCGATCCTGATCAATCCGCCGGTCGGCTGCCGCTTCGCGCCGCGCTGCCGCCACGCCATGAGCGTCTGCACCGAGAGGGAGCCGTTGCTGCGCGAGATCGCGCCCGGCCACCGCATGGCCTGTCATCTGGGAGATACGCAGTTGGGAGGCGCAGCATGACCGAGCCCTTGCTCCGCGTCAGCGGCCTGAAGAAATATTTTCCCGTGCATGGCGGCCTGTTGTCGCGTCAGGTCGGCAGCGTTTATGCGGTCGACGGGGTCTCGTTCTCGGTCAATCGCGGCGAGACGCTCGGCCTCGTCGGCGAATCCGGCTGCGGGAAGTCGACGACGGGACGCTGCGTGCTGCGCCTGATCGAGCCGACCGACGGCGAGGTCGTGTTCGACGGCCAGGATGTCGGCCAGCTCGGCGGCACCGATTTGCGCGCGATGCGGCGGAACATGCAGCTCGTGTTCCAGGATCCGTTCGCCTCCCTCAATCCGCGCATGACGGTCGGCGCCATCCTCGGCGAGGCGCTCGTCATCCACAAGCTCGGCTCATCGGCCAAGGAGCGCGAGGATCGCGTTGCGAGCCTGCTGGTGAAGGTCGGTCTCAAGGCCGAGCACATGCGCCGCTATCCGCATGAGTTTTCCGGCGGCCAGCGCCAGCGCATCGTGATCGCGCGCGCGCTCGCGGTCGAGCCGAAACTGATCGTCTGCGACGAACCGGTGTCCGCGCTCGATGTCTCGATCCAGGCGCAAGTCATCAACTTGCTGGAAGATCTCCAGGCTGAATTGAACCTCACCTATCTCTTCGTCGCGCACGATTTGTCGGTGGTCGAGCACATCTCCGACCGCGTCGCGGTGATGTATCTTGGCCGTATCGTCGAGCTCGCCAAGGCCAGCGACCTCTACCGCAATCCGCAGCATCCCTACACGAGGGCGCTGTTGTCAGCGGTGCCGGTGCCCGATCCCAAGCTCAAGCGCGAGCGCATCCGCCTCAAGGGCGACGTTCCGAGCCCGATGAAGCCGCCGTCGGGGTGCCACTTCCACACCCGCTGTCCTATCGCCCAGCCGCGTTGCGCGGAAAGCGCACCGGAGCTGAAGGAGGGAGCGGGCGGGCACTTTGTGGCGTGCCATCTCGCCTGACGCCGGGAAAAGCGGAGCGCGCATTCAAGCGTGAAGCAGGCCGTGCTCCGAAAGGGCCTGCTTGAAAGCCTCAACCGAGGTGTGGTGATGCGCGAACAGGCCCGCCTCTCGCGCGCCGGCGACATTGGCCATGAGATCGTCGACGAACAGGACGCTCTCCGGTTTGACGTCGAGCTCCGACAGACAGAGGCGGAAGCAGCGCGGGTCCGGCTTCGCCGTCTTGAACCGGGCCGAGGCGTAGATTCGCTTGCCGAACAGCGGCGGCAATTCCGGCAGCAGCGCAGCGACATGGTCGGCGACCAGCGTGGTGTTGTTGGTCAGGACGGCAATGTCGACGGTTTGACGCAAGCTGCCGGCAATCTCCAGCATCGCACGATCGGCCTGCATTGAACGGCGTCGCGCCTCGATCCACTCGTCCAGTGACAGCGGATAGCCGATGCGCTCGCCGAAGCCCCGCAAATAGTCCGCGGCGTCGAGAGTGCCGGAATCGCCGAGCAGCTCGAAGCCGCTGTCCCAGATCGCCTTGTGGACGGATTCGTTCGTGGTCCCCGCAAGCTTCGCCAGCCATGCGACACGCTTTGCCCTGTCGTAGTCGCAGAGGACATTGTCCATGTCGAAGAGGACGAGTTTGATTCTACCAGTCACAGCGGCACTCTCGGATTGGCCGAACATCCGGCCGTGATCCAAGTCATAACGCGCTGGGGCGCAGGCGACAAATCCAGCGCAACGGTCGATCCGTCACGCGCTCCTGGCGGGCCAGGGAACGACCTGTCCCGACATCACCAGCCGGTCACGGCCGTTGTCCTTGGCGGCGTAGAGCGCGCGGTCGGCGGCGGCGACCAGCGTGCTGCAGTCCGCCGTGGTTTGGGATGGCAGACTCGTCGCGCCGCCAACGCTTGCGGTCACCAGGCGCGAGGGAGGACTTTGCGCATGCAGCATGGCGAGATCGTGCAGCGCCTTGCGAATCCCTTCGCCGACCTCGGCGCAGCCCTCGGGACCGGTGTTCGGCAACAGCACGGCGAATTCTTCGCCACCGTAGCGCGCCGCGAGGTCGGCCGGGCGCTTGGTGTGCGCTGACAGAATCCGGCCCAGCGCGCGCAGGCATCCGTCGCCCGCCAGATGGCCGTAATGGTCGTTGAACTTCTTGAAATAATCGACATCGATCAGCAGGAGCGAGAGCTGCGTGCCGTCGCGCCTGGCGCGCGCCCATTCGTCCGCGAGACGCTCGTCGAATGTGCGCCGGTTGGCGAGGCCGGTAAGGCCGTCGGTCGTTGCGAGCGAGGCGAGCTTGTCCTGAAGATCCTTCTGCTCCGTCATGTCGCGCACCACCGCGACGACGCCGTCGATTTCGCCGCTGTCCGACGCCAGGGTCACGTGCAACGCCGCCTCCGCCCAGATCTCGCCCTTGTCGCGGTGACGCTGGCGATAGACGAACCGCGCCTCCTCGGCCTCGCCATTCCTCAGCGCGGCGATAGCCTGCTCGACCCGCTCCATGTCGTCGGCGTGAATGCCGGCCAGGGCCGAAGTGGACAGCAGTTCGTCGGACGACCAGCCCGTGATGCGTACGCACGAGGGGGAAACGTAGAGCAGCCGGTTGTCCAGCCGGATCCGGGTCACCATGTCGCTGGATTGCTCGGCTAACAGGCGGAAGTTTGCTTCGTTGACGACGAGGGCCTGGGCCATGCGCTGCCGCTGCACGAGCTGACGGACCAGGTAGAAGCCGATCACCGCGATCAGCAGCACGAGGCCGAGGACGAAGGTGGTGCGCGCTGCCGCGGCTTGCCGCCAGGGTGCCAGCACGTCGTCCCGCGACTTGCTCGCCAGCACCATCAGGGGATAGCGGCTGCTGCGTTGGTAATAGCTAAGCCGCTGGACGCCATCGAGCGGCGACTTGAAATAGTAGACTGCTGCGGCGGGACGACTTTCCCATCCCTTGAACAAGGGCGCGTTGGACAGGTCGCGACCGACAAAGGCGCCGCTGTCGTCGCGGCTGCGCGCCAGCATGATACCGCTATCGCTGAGCAGCGACGTCGAGCCGTTCGGACCGATGTCAAACCGCTCGTAGAACTTGACGAAATAGCTGACGTCGATCGTGAGCAGGGCAACGCCGGCGAAGCCGCCGTCGGCATCGTTGATCCGGCGGGACGCGGTGACGACCCATTGGCCGCCGGCTCGACTCTTCACGGGCGGTCCGATCAACGTGCCCATCTCGGGCGAGTCGCGATGACGCTGGAAATACTCGCGGTCGCTGTTGTTGAGCTTGGAGAAGTCGAGCCGCTCGGTCGTGGCAAGCCACTGCCCGGTCGCGTCATAAACGAAGATGCCGCGGATGCGGTCTGATGATTTTCGTGTCGGCAGATATGCCTGAAGCTTGGTAATCGTGTCCGGACCGGTGCCGTCGATTTCGAGCCGATGGACCAGCCCGACGAGGATCGTATCAACGAGTTCGAAGGTGTCGTCCGCGTGCTGAATCAGCGAATGCGCCAGATTGGCGACGTCGATCTCGGCGTTCTTGAGATCGGCATTGCGTGTTTCCCATTCACGCCAGGCACTCAAGCCGAGGATGGCGAAGCAGGTCAGGATGACGAAACCCGCCGCCCAGAGCGAAAGGCGCGTCTTTCCGAGTTCTCGGCCCGTAGTCATCAGGCTTGCTCCATTTCGGCGCAAACCTCTCACTTTGGCCTTAACGGGCTGTTGCAACATCCGCGCGGATTGTGCGCTTCCGGTCGGAACAGTCCTCGACAATTAACGGGCTATTGTCGAGCTAACCAGGCTGGCCTCGGGCGTCGGCTTCGCCCGGCCTTTCTGCCTCACTCATCCAGCGTGAAGCCGACGCGCAGCGTCACCTGGTAGTGGCGCACGGCGCCGTTCTCGATATGGCCGCGCGTTTGCACCACCTCGAACCATTTCATCTCGCGAACGGTCTTGGCGGCCCGGCTGACCGCGTTCTTGATCGCATCCTCGATCGAGGTCTCGGACGATCCGACCAGTTCCAGGATTTTGTAGACGTGATCCGTCTCGCTTGTGGCCATCACTATTCTCCTATTGTGCTGTGGCGGGGCCGGATATGTCTGTCGCGGACAACTGGCGTCCGCGCGACATCCGGCCTCGACTCTGAACGGATGCCGGCGCTTCGAGTTCCGTCCCCGAGGGAGACCCGCCGGTCGCCTGCCGCGCGCGGTGCTCCATTTTTATAAGTGCACGAAAATCCGGATGGCGTGGGCGGGTGGCGCTCCCGAATTGGCGCGCGGTCGCGGGCCCGCTCTTGCCCGTCCCGATATGGGCGAGCTAACTTCCGCCCTTCCTCTGGCATCTTCGAAGAGCGGTGATGATCGCGCGTTGGACGAGGGGCGCTCTGGCTGCGATCGGTCTCTGCGTAGTGCCTGCGCCGGCCATCGCGCAGGACGATCTCAATGCTGCCCCGGTGAGCATGTCGCTGCAGGTCACGACCGATCCCTCTACCATCGAGTGCCGCCGGCTGGAGGAGGTCAATCCGGCCTCGCTGGTCTTCTTGCCGCTACGCCGGACCTTCAACGAGGATTTTGACGAGCATCCGCTGGCGAACGGACGCTGGGTGCCGCATTACGCCGGCGGTGCGGCCTGGCCGGAGGCGCGCTACTGGGGTGGCGACGGCTCCGACTTCAAGCGCAAGACCAGCGCCAATGGCGAGCAACAGATCTATGTCGATCCGCGCTACGCCGGGCGCGCGGCGGCGCCGCTCGGGCTCGATCCCTTCAAGGTCAAGGACGGCGTGCTGTCGATCGTCGCCAGCCGCACGCCGCCGGAATTGAAACCGGTGCTGTTCGACAACGAGTACATCTCCGGGATACTGACGACCCAGGGCACGTTCACGCAGAAGCACGGCTATTTCGAGATCCGCGCCAAGGTGCCGGTCGGGCACGCGGTGTGGCCGGCGTTCTGGATGCTGGCGGATGACGGCGGCTGGCCGCCGGAGGTCGACGTGCTGGAAGGCCGCGGCGAAAAGCCGGGTGATCTCGTGATGACGACGCATTGGCGGATTCCCTCGACCCAGAAGATCCAGTCCTGCGGCTTCGACTTCGCGGTCGGCGACGCGTCGAGCGCATTCCACACTTACGGCGTGCTGTGGGAGGAGGATCGCCTGGTCTATTTCATCGACCGCAGGCCGGTGTCCGACATCAAGGTGCCGATCGGTTTCGACGATCCCATGTACATGATCGTCAATCTCGCGATCGGATCGAAATTCTTTCTCGGCGTCGGTCCGGTCGACGCGGAGTCGCCGCCTACCGTCGCATTCGAGATCGACCGGATTTCCGTCTATCAGATCGATCTGGAGCAGGCGCGCAGATAGCGAAGCTCGCTGATCTCTCCCGGTGTTGAGCGGCGCGGGTCAACGATGGACTGCCGAGGGCCTGCACGCCGACGCTACGGATCCAGCTCCGTATCCCAGTAGAGATAATCCAGCCAGCTGTCGTGCAGATAGTTCGGCGGGAACAGCCGGCCGTTGCGGTGGAGCTGGTGCACGGTCGGCGCGAACGCGTGCTGGCGTGGAAACATCTTGGCCTGCACCGGCGTCAGATTGCCCTTGCGCAAATTACAGGGCGAGCAGGCCGCGACCACGTTCTCCCAGGTGGTCTGGCCGCCTTTGCTGCGCGGGATGATGTGGTCGAAGGTGAGGTCTTCGGGCGAGCCGCAATATTGGCAGGCGAAACGATCGCGCAGGAAGACGTTGAATCGGGTGAAGGCAGGGTGGGTGGTCGGCTTGACGAAGGATTTGAGCGAGACCACGCTCGGTAGCTGCATTTGCAGCGTGGGGCTATGGACCGCCTGATCGTAATGCGCGACGATGTTGACGCGGTCGAGGAATACCGCCTTGATCGCGTCCTGCCACGACCACAAAGACAGTGGGTAGTAACTCAGCGGCCGGAAGTCCGCATTCAGCACCAACACCGGCCAATGGCCTTGCGAGACATGTGCGTTCAAGTAACGCTCCTGGCCTCCAATGTACGCTGCGAAGCAGCACGTAACTGACATACTACATGCAGCGTGACGGGATTGTGAAGCCCGTTGAGCGACTTATTCCGGCGCAAGCAACGCGGCCGGGGGGTGGCAAAGCGCGAAAAACGCCGTGATTTCCAGGTCCGAGGCCGCGGAGGCAGCGTCGTCCTGACAGCGCGATGTGGATGTGCCGAGGCAGCTACTCCCGCACCCGCTCCAGCTTCTGCAAACATCGCGTCGCGCGCACCGCGGCCGGCATCTCCTCATCCGGAAAGCTGGTCTTCCAGTCGGTGACGCCGACCTCGCCGACATAGATGTCGCCCCTGGAATCCAGTGCAATGCCGTGCGGTGCCAGGAATTGTCCGCTCGCAACGCCCGGGCCTGCCTCGCCGCCGAGCCGCGCGATGCGGTTGCCCTTGGCGTCCACGATCGACAACCGCGGGCCGAGATTGGGTACCTTGCGGTTGACCGCCAGGCCAGGGCCGAGTTCCCCGATAACGAAGGTCGGGCTCTTAGCCCCACCGCAACAGCATAGCGCACAAGGGCGGTGCAGATTGTTCCACTGCGTCTCGTACTTGCCGTTGCCGTCGAACACCTGAACGCGATGGTTCTCGCGGTCGGCCACATAGACAAAGCCGTCGGCATCGGTGGCGATGTTGTGCACGATGTTGAACTGGCCGGGGTCGGTGCCGGGCTCGCCCCAGCTTGTCATCAGCTTGCCGCCGGGCGTGAACTTGTGCACGCGCGCATTGCCATAGCCGTCGGAGACGTAGATTTCGCCCTTCGGCGACAGCGCGGTGTGGGTACAGCGGTGAAAGGGATCGCCGCTCATGAACGGCGACGGTTTCTCGGGAATGCCGATCGTCAGCAGCACCTTGCCGTCTGTGCTGCACTTGCGCACGGTGTGGTCGCCGTCATCGGTGCAATAGAGATTGTCGTCGGCATCGATGTGCAGGCCATGGGCGCGCGAGAACACGCCTTCGCCCCAACTGCGCAAGAAATTGCCCTCGCGGTCCAGCACCACCATCGGATGGGCCCCGCGGTTGAAGACGTAGACGCGGTCCTTGCTGTCGACGGCGACCGAAGCGACGTCGGTGAGCTGCCATCCGTCCGGCAGCTTTGCGAAATTTTCAACGACGCGGTAGCGGTGCTCGCCGGTGCCGAGAATGGCTGGCATGGGTGTTCTCCTCTTATTGGTGTCGGCGATGCGCGATCGTTTCCACACTGTCATTGCGAGCGCAGCGAAGCAATCCAGACTGTATCCGCGGAAAGACACTGGATTGCTTCGCTGCGCTCGCAATGACGAGGAGGCTCAAATTGCGCCCGCCTCACGCCCCAAAATCCCTTCCTCGATCGCCTTGATCTGGAGCGCGAGATATTTCGAGTTGATCCGGCATTGCGCGAGGCTGCCGGCGATGAACCAGAGGCCGGGCTGCCTGGTGCGTGCATACATGTTGCGCAGCTCGAGGCCGTCGCCAAAGCCCCAGATAGGGCCGACCCGGTCGACGACGCCGTCGCCGAACAGTTTCCGCACCAGATATTCCTGCGTCTTGTAACCGGTCGAGAGCACGATCAGATCGGCGGCAATAGTCGCGCCGTCCTTCATCCGGGCGCCCTCGGCGACGAAGCTCTCGATCTCGGAAAACTGCCTGAGCTTGATCGCGCCCTCGACGATGAGGTTGGAGCAGCCGACGTTGAAATAATAGCCGCCGCCACGGGTGAGATATTTGAACTGCCAGCCGGTGCCGGCCTCGCCGAAATCGAGCTTGAAGCCGACGCGCCGCAATCCGTCGAGCAGCTCCTTGTCGAGCTCCTTCGATTGTTTCGTCAGCATCACATGAGTCTTTTTCGCGAGCGGCGTCGGCATCGAGGTCGCGATCAGATCGTTGTCCTCGAGCGTGCCCTCATTGTAGGTCGCATAAGCGAGTTGGGCCGACGGCTCGATATTGGTGACGAGCGTAGGTGAACGCTGCATCAGCGTCACTTCGGCGCCGCTGGAGTGAAGATCCTGCGCGATGTCGTGACCGCTGTTGCCGGTGCCGATGACGATGGCGCGCTTGCCGGTCCAGTGTTCGCCGTCCTCGTAGCGGCTCGAATGCAGCAGCGTGCCCTTGAAGTTATCGAGTGTCGGGATGAAAGGCACATTGGCGATGCCGCTGACACCGGTCGCCATCACCACATGGCGCGGGTGCATGATGCGCTTGCCACCGTCGGCGCGCCGCAGTGTGACGGTCCAGTGCCCTTTCGCATCGTCGTAGGCGCCGCCTTCGAATTCGGTGCCGGTCCAGAAGTTCAGCTCCATCGCGTCGACGTAAGCTTCGAACCAGTTGGCGAGCTTGTCCTTCGGGATGTAGGTCGGCCAGCTCGGAGGAAACGGCATGTAGGGCAAATGATTGACCTGCACCTGGTTGTGCAGGGTCAGCGCGTGGTAGCGCTTGCGCCAATTGTCCCCGATCCGTGCCTCGCGATCGACGACGAGTGTGTCGATCTTCAACTGCTTCAGCCGCGCGGCAATCGCGAGCCCCGCCTGGCCGCCGCCGACCACCAGCACGGCGGGATCGCGATTGGCGTAGTCGCGCGAGGCGTTGCGCAGGTCGAGCCAATTCGGTCCACGGAAGTCGCGCGAATAGGCCTGGCCGCGGGGCCGCGAGGTGCCGAGCTGCTCCTCGAAGCCTTTGAGCTCGTCGAGCGCGGTGAGGAGCGTCCACGCTTTCAGGCGGTCGCCGTCGGCGGCGTCGGGTACGAGCCGGACGATGCCGCTACCACGGCCGATTGCGGTCTCGAAATTGAGGATGGCTTCGATAGTGTTGGTCCCGGCACGCGTGACCCAGCGCGGTGGCGCTCGGTTGGGCGCGATCTTGAAGCTGCCCGGCGCGACCTTTGCCGCGAGCGTTGTCAGCTCCCGCTTGATGGAGTCGCCGCCGGCGATTGTTTGCAGGTTCCAGCTGAGTGCCAGCGCGTCGCGCCAATAGCTATCGGCGAGGAAAAGACGATCCAGCCCAGCGCCATCGGGTGCGCCAAGCGTGCGCTCAAATTCGTCGAGCCAGGCTTGTGCGGATGCGGCAATATCCATCGTCCTGTCCAGCATGCGCGACCTCGTGCCGTCTTCGCGGCGTTTCCTCTAGGGTCGAAGGCTATACTGGAAGGAGGGGTATCGAAAGCGCTTTACCCGAGCAGCGAAAGCATGTGGCCCCTGCTCAGGCGGAATACGCCGGTGAGCGCTGCGAGATGCCCGCCGCACGCTCGCGGAACGAGAGAGGTGTATGACGAAAAAGGCTCCACCTGAGTGGAGCCTCCTCGTGCTGTCGTTTTGGTTCGCGGATCCTTATCGGCCCCGCATCCCATTGCCGTACAACTCGCGCTCACGGCCGACATCGTCGGGTGACAACGGCGGGCTTGCGGCATCGAAGCCGTTCCAGCCGGATTTTTGCCAGGCGGTGCTCCGTTCCTGCAGGTTCACGGCCTTTTCGTGCAGAAGGGCATCGAGACGTGAGCGGTCCTGGTCGGGGACCCGCGCCGATACCAGCGTTCCGCCACGACGGACGCCCTCCGCGTAGCGCGACGCATCATCCTTGGAAACGCCGGCTTCGGTCAGCGCGCCAACGATGCCGCCCGTCGCGGCGCCGGCCGCGGCACCAACTGCGGTCGAAGCCAGCCAGCCGGCGGCAACCACCGGTCCGAGTCCCGGAATGGCCAGCAAGCCGAGTCCTGCAAGCAGACCCGCCGCGCTTCCGAGGCCTGCGCCGATGCCGGCACCCGTGCCGGCGCCTTCGGCGCGATCGTCGACGCCGTCGCGATCGCGGTCGACCTTGCCGGTGGATGAGCCGTACCAGTTATCGGAATTGTTCGCGACGATGCTGATGTCGGAGTGCGGCACGCCCGCGGCCTCCAGGCGGCTGACCGCACGTTCCGCATCCGGATAGGTGTCATAGAGTCGAGAAATGGTGGTGGTCATGTTTTATCCTCCTTACTTGGCGGGGTTCACGTTGCCCTGGAAGTCGACGCTCACGTCCGCCTTGGTCCCGGCCTTGTCGGCCTTGCCGCGCCAGACGCCATTGTCGTCCTTTTGCAGGCCGGAAACATTGGAATAGCCCGCACCCTCGATCTTCGACTTCGCCTGGCCCTCGGTGAAGCTGTTGCGACCTGCGACGGGTGCGTTGGAGTTGTTGTGATCAGAGCTGTTGACGGCGTTGTTGCCCGGCCCGCTTTGTGCCTTTTGCGACTGTGCGCTTACGGGTACCGATCCGAGCAGCAGGAGAGCCGCAGCGAGGGAAATTAGACGTGACATAGTTTATCCTCCGGCAGTGATTGTGCCAGTCGACAACAGACGAGATTCGAATTGGTTGCTCTTCCATTTGCGACGGAAGCGCGCGTCTTCAAACTGCTCGATATTGAAGAGGCCCAGGAACGATTGCCACTCGTTCCCGTTTATACGGTCTCGCACTCTCGGACGCGTCGCCTGTTTTCACGTCGCCCAATAGGGCTCCCGCAGCTTGCGCTTGAAAATCTTTCCCGTTGCCTCGCGCGGCAGCGCGTCGCGGAATTCGACGTCCTTCGGCACCTTGAAATTGGCAAGCCGCTCGCGCAGGAACGATCGGACAGCGTCGGCCGAGAGCCCGGCATCCGATTCAGGCTCGACAAAGGCGCACAGCCTTTCGCCGAATTCCGCGTCCGGGATGCCGAACACGGCACAGTCGCGCACGCCGGGCATTCCGATCAGCGCGTTCTCAATCTCGGCGGGATAGATGTTGACTCCGCCGGAGATCACCATGTCGCGCTTGCGGTCGCACAGGAACAGATAGCCGTCCTCGTCGAGGTAACCGACGTCGCCGACGCTGACGAGGCCGTCGCGGCCGGCCTCGGCCCTTGCCTGCGACCTGCCGTGATAGTCGAAATCGGGCACCGCCGTCTGGCGCATGTAGATCTCGCCGACTTCGTTGGCACCGCACGGGCTGCCGTCATCGCGGAAGATCCTGACGATGCCGCCTTCGATGGCGCGGCCGACCGTGCCGGGCTTCTTCAGGGCTTCCTCGGCCGAGTGCCACACCGGGATCCCGGTCTCCGTGGAGCCGAAATACTCGTTGATGACCGGTCCCCACCAGTCGATCATGGCGCGCTTGACGTCTGGCGGGCAGGGCGCGGCGCCGTGCACGACGAAACGCAGCGACGACAGGTCGTAACGCTGCCTGACCGCTTCGGGCAACCGCAGCAGCCGGACGAACATGGTCGGTACCATGTGAATGTGCGTGACGCGGTGGCGCTCGATCAGCGCCAGCAGCTCCTCGGCATCGAACCGCGCCTGGAGGATGATGGTGCAAGCGCTGCGGAACGCCAGCATGCCGTAGGAATGCGGCGCCGAGTGATACATCGGCCCGTTGATCAGCACGATTTGGTCTTCCCGCGGCTTGATGCCATAGGCGATCCCGCCCACGCGTTCCGAGGCGGCCGCCTGTTCAGGCTGCATCGGCATGCGCCGCACGCCCTTCGGCATGCCGGTGGTGCCCGATGTGTAGATCATCGCTGCCGCCCGGCGCGGTGGCTCCTGCGCTTGCGGATGGTCGTCGCGCCAGCGGTCCCAATCGGTCAGTCCCACAGGGATTTCGGTCAGCTCCCGAGGGATCGAGAAGGTCGCCGCGAGTTCGGGCGGCGTCGCGACGACCAGGAGAAGCACATCCGCCGGTATGCCGTCGCGGATCTGCGGCAGCAAATCGGCATGACAGACGAGGATCTTCGCCCCGCTGTCGGCCAGGATGTAACGGACCTCCTCGGCTTTCAGATGCCAGTTGATCGGCACCACCGGACTGCCCAGCGCGGCGGAAGCGGCAACCACCTCGAACAGGGCGAAATCGTTGCGCAGCATCATCGCGACCGGCGCTGCCTCCGCAAGCCCCAGGGCACGGAAGCCGCTCATCGCCCGCTTGATCCGGGCCCGGATGTCGTCATAGCTGATCTGGCGTTCGCCGCTGATGATCATGGCGTCTCCTCATTCCGCTCGTCTAGCGATCATCCAGCACGTCGCCGAAGCCGACCCAGCTCTTGCCGTTGAAACGCCGGAGCTGAAGCTGCTGGAACGGCAGATAGTCGTCGGGGCCGGTCGCAACAGTCATTCCCGGCAGCAGCAGCGGCAGCTTCACATCCTTCAGCGAGGCCGCCTGGCGCATGATGTTGTCGCGGCTGACATCATCCTTGCACGCCTTCAGCACCGTCATCAGCAGCGTGGCATAGTGATAGCCTGCGGCGTAGTTGGAGTTGGAGAGGTCCGCGGTCGGCATGTAGCGCTTCATGAAGGCGAAGTATTCTTTCACCCCGGGATCGTCGGCCCATTGCGGGTCCATCGTGTCCTTTTGGTTGCTGGACGAGATCAGGCCGACCGCGTTGTCGAGCCCTGCCGGTTCCAGGAAAGAGATCGACGACGCCGAGGTCGGCACGAAGAACAGCTCCGGCTTCCAGCCGATCTCGGCCACGCCCTTGACCATCTGCGAGGTGAACTTGCCGAGCACGACGCCGAACAGCACGTTGGCGCCGGAGGCCTTCAAGGTCGAGAGCTGCGAGCTGATCGTCGGCGCGCTGGTCTCGTAGCTTGCTTCCGCGACGATCATGCCGGCCGCCTTGGTCCCGAGCGCTCGCTTGAACCCCGCGACATAGTCGCGGCCGAAATCATCGTTCTGCGAGAGGATCGCGATCCTGGCGTCGGGCTTTGCCTGCAAAATGTATTTGGCATAGACCACGCCCTCGGATTCGTAGGCCGCCATGCCCGGCATGGTCCACGGGTTCTTCTGCGGATCGGCCCATTTGGTGGCGCCGGAGAGCACGAACAGCTGCGGCACTTTCTTGGCGTTGAGATAGCGCTGCACGGCGCTGTTGGTGGCGGTGCCGAGCGAACCGAACATCATCAGCACCTCCTCTTGCTCCACCAGCTTGCGGGTCTGCTCAACGGTCTTTGGCGGCGAATAGGCGTCGTCCAGCGTGATGAACTTGACCTTGCGGCCGTTGATGCCGCCTTCGGCATTGACCTTCTCGAAGAACGCTTCCTGCGTCCGTCCGATCGCGCCGAAGCCAGAGGCCGGACCGCTGTAGGGCAGGGTCTGCCCGATGCGAATCTCGTCGCTGCCTTCGGCATGGGCACTGCCGCCGGCGAGCGTCAGCAACGACATGCCGATCAGTGCGGCTGCCAGCTTCATGGTGTCCTCCCGTTTTATTGTCGTTCCGAGTCGTCAGGCGCTGGCGCGCATCAGGAAATCCTGTCGGGCCTGGTCGAATTCCCGTTTTATCCGGTCGACGAGCTCGGCGACCGGCGGCGCGTCTGTGATCTGGCCGATACCCTGGCCCGAGCCCCAGATGTCGCGCCACGCCTTGGATTTCATGTTGCCGCCGGAGCCGAAGTTCATCTTCGTCTTGTCCGCGGCCGGAAGGTTGTCCGGATCGAGCCCGGCCGCGGCGATCGAAGGACCGAGATAGTTGCCGTGCACGCCGGTGAAGAGGTTGGTGTAGACGATGTCGTGGGCGGCGTGCTGCGTCAGGGCGGATTTGTAGGCTTCGTCAGCATTGGCTTCCTTCGTCGCGATGAAGCGCGTGCCCATATAAGCGAGGTCGGCGCCCAGCGTCAGCGCGGAGGCGATTGCGAAGCCATCGCTGATTGCGCCCGACAGCAGGATCGCGCCGTCGAACCATTGCTTGACCTCACGTACCAGCGCGAAAGGCGAGAGCGTTCCTGCATGTCCTCCAGCGCCGGCGCAGACCAGGATCAGCCCGTCGACGCCTTGCTCGGCCGCCTTGCGCGCGTGCTTGACGTTGATGACGTCGTGGAACACGAGGCCGCCGTAGGAATGCGCGGCCTCGACGAGCTCGGCGGGCGGTCGCAGCGAGGTGATGATGATGGGCGCCCTGTGCTTCACACAGGTCTCCATGTCCTTCATCAGCCGGTCGTTGGAGGCGTGGCAGATCTGGTTGACGGCGTAGGGTGCGACCTTCCTGCCGGGATTGAGCGATTTGTATTCGCCGAGTTCGTCCTCGATGCGGCTCAGCCACTCGTCGAGCTTTTCCACCGGACGGGCATTGAGCGCCGGAAACGAGCCGACGATGCCGGCCTTGCACTGGGCGATCACCAGCTCAGGGCCCGAGACGAGGAAGAGCGGCGAGCCGACCACGGGCAGCTCGAGCGAATCCTTCAAGAGAGCGGGCAGCGCCATGATGTCCTCCCGGAAACGCAGCCCGCCGGCGGGCGGATGACGTGGCGTTTCCCTTTGATCGTCGCGGGCGAGTTGCCGCCCATGTTTCATTTCACGCCATTATAGGGGTTGGAGTGCGGCCTCCCATCGTTCAATATTGAACGGATGACTATTCAGATTTGAACAGAGGCCGCTCATGGACTGGGACCTTTGCAAGACCTTCGTCGCGGTCGCCGATACCGGCAGCTTCACCGGCGCGGCGCGCCGGCTGCACAGCAGCCATCCCACCGTCAGCCGCAAGATCGCGGCGCTGGAAGCCCAGCTCGGTACCAGGCTGGTGGCACGCGCCGCCGACGGCCTGGCTCTGACCGCGGATGGACGGACACTGCGCGAGCACGCCGAGGCGATGGCGGCGGCCGCACTGCGGGCAGAGACGGCAGTCTCGGCCGGAGGGCACAAGGCGCGTGGTACCGTCAAGCTGTCGATCGGCGCGACGCTGGCATCGCATTGGCTGATGCCGCGCCTGCCTGCTTTCCTGCGCGCGCATGATCACGTCCAGCTCGAGATCATCACCCATCCGTTTCCGGCCAGCGTACGCCGGCGCGAGGCGGACGTGGTGCTGCGGCCTTTCGACAGCGGCGAGGAAAATCTGGTCGGCCGCAAGATCGGCCGTCTCGGCACCGGATTCTACGCCTCGCGCGAGTACGCCGGCGGGCGGTCCCTGCCGGAACGGCGCGGCGAGTGGAAGGGGCACAGCGTAATCGGTTTCGCCGATCAGGCCTCCAATGCCCAGCTTGCGCGCTGGAGCGACGTCGTCACGCGTCAGGCCAGGGTGGTGATGCGCTGCTCGTCCCAGGGCGACATGCTGGCGGCGGTCCGCGCCGGACTCGGAATCTCCGCCCTGTCGTGCTTCGTCGCCGAAAGCTATCCCGATCTCGTGCGTGTCGCGCCGCAGAAGCTCGCCAGCGTGGCGGACCTGTGGCTGCTCGCCCATCCCGACCTCGTCGAACTGCCGGCGGTGCGCGCCGTCATCGACTTCGTCGCCGATTGCGCCCGGACCGATCGCGTTAGGCTGCGGGGCTAAGCTGATCCCGCGATCACGCCTTCCCGCTTCTTCACTGCGCGATAATAGCTCCACCACAGATGCGCCGCCGCACCGCGCAGGGGGCGCCAGGGTTCGGCGAGCGGCGCCATCTGCTTCTCCGTCGGCCGCGCCTGCAAGCCGAGCCCGATGCGGATGCCTTCCTGCACGGCGAGGTCGCCGGCGGGCCAAGCGTCGCCATGGCCGAGGCAGAACAGCAGATAGACGTCCGCCGTCCACGGTCCGATGCCGGGCAGTGCGATCAGCGAGTGATGCGCGGCATCGGCGTCTTCTTCGGCGAGCACGTCGAGGTTCAGCCGTTGTGCGGTGATCTCGCGCGCGAGATGTTTCAGCGTCTTGATCTTGGCGGCGGACAGGCCGAGCCGCCCCAGCCGGTCGGTGCGGGCGCGGCGGACCGCCTCATGGTCGAACGGATCGAACGCTGCGGACAGCCGTCCCCAGATCGCCGCGGCGCTCGCGGTCGAGAGCTGCTGTCCGCAGACGATGTGGGCAAGCCCCGTAAAGCCCGGCTCACGCCGGCGCAATGCCGGCATGCCGGCAGTCGCCAGCACGGGCTTCAGGCGCGGGTCGTGCTTGACCAGCGCATAGACGGCCTCTTCGAGATCGGATTGGGTTTCGAGGTGGATGGTCATCGCTTGCTGAACTCGTTGTGCGCGGACTTGACCCGCGCATCCATCTCCTATCGTAACAGAGTGTTGGAAGATGGATGATCGGGTAAGCCCGGCCATGACGAGATTTGTGCATATGTCGCCACCCGTTTTCCGATTTGCCCCCAGTCCGAACGGTTTTCTGCACCTCGGCCACGCCTATTCAGCGCTGTTGAATTCCGACCGCGCGCGCGAGACCGGTGGGCGGCTCTTGCTGCGGATCGAGGACATCGACGCGACGCGTTGCCGGCCGGAATATGAGACAGCGATCTACGAAGACCTCGCCTGGCTCGGCATCGCCTGGGAGACGCCGGTGCGGCGGCAGTCGGAGCATTTCGACGCGTATCGCGCGGCACTGGACAGGCTCTCGGCGCTCGGCTTGGTCTATCCCGCCTTCGAAAGCCGCGCCGAGATCGCAAGGCTGGTTGCGGCGCGTGAAGCGGATGGGCCGTGGCCGCGCGATCCCGACGGCGCGCCGTTCTATCCCGGCGACGCCAGATCGCTGTCCGCCGACGAGCGAGACCGCCTCATCGACACCAGTGCGCCTTATGCGCTTCGGCTCGACATGGCGGCTGCCTGCCGCCGCGCCGCCGGCCTGAGCTGGAACGAACTGGGCGAGGGGCCCGATGGTGAGCGCGGTGTCGTTCCGGCGCGGCCAGAAGCCTGGGGCGATGTCATTGTGGCCCGCAAGGAGACGCCGACCAGTTACCATCTGTCCGTCGTTGTCGACGATGCGCTCCAGGACATCAGCGAGATCGTGCGGGGCCAAGACCTGTTCCACGCCACTTCGGTCCACCGTTTGCTCCAGGTTCTGCTCCGCCTGCCGGAACCCGTCTACCGTCACCATGGGCTAGTTCGCGACCACGGTGGCCGGAAACTGTCGAAATCAACCAGCTCGACCGGCCTTCGTGAACTGCGCGCTGCCGGCGCCACGCCGGCCGGTATCCGCCAGTTGGTGGGATTAGATTAAGTTTCTCTGGGGGTTAGCCAAACGCCGCCGTGACTCCGGGTGTTCCGCCGTGCCATGCTCACCTGACGGCCCGGGGTTCGAAGGGGATACTTCGAAGGGGAGTTATGGCGGCGAAAACGCGCGCAGCGCGCACTACGGGGACGTCCAAGCGAGTTGCTCGGAAGCGCTCCGGGCCGACTGCCCGGTTGCCCAAGCGCAGCACCAAGCGGGTCGAGCCGGACGTCGTCCAGGCCGCGCTTGCCGCCTTTGCCCATGAGGTCCGCACCCCCCTGACCGGCATTCTCGCGATCAGCGACCTGCTCGCGACGTCGGATCTCGGGGAACGGGAAAGACGCTGGGCCGACACGATCAAGGCTGGGGCCGAGCATCTGGCGAACCTTGCCACCCTGTTCGTCGATGCCGCCCGAAGTGGCAAGGGGACGGGGAAGGCGGTCGGGGGTGGAAGCTCGCTGCGGCAGGATTTGTTCGACCTGCGGACGCTCGCACGCAACGCCGGCGATTCGCTGGCCGGTCGCGCCGCGGCCAAGGGTCTCCAGGCCGAGGTCGATATCTCGGAGAAGCTGCCGGGCCTGGTGGTCGGTGATCCCGTTCGCCTGCGCGCCGCGCTCGAGAACCTGATCGACAATGCCGTGAAGTTCACCGAGCACGGCGGCGTGGCGCTCACGGTCGCGCCTTGGCGTTCCGCCAAGAGCAAGAGCAACAGCAAGGGCAGCACCAAGAGCAAAGGCCAAGCAAAGAGCAAAGGCAGGGTCGGAATCGCCTTCGCGGTGTCCGACAGCGGCATTGGCCTCACCATGGCCGAGATCAAGCGGCTGTTCCGGCCGTTTACCCAGGCCAATGTGACCATTGCCTCGCGCTTCGGCGGCGCCGGCCTGGGCCTGTCGTCGGTGAAGCAACTGGCGCGCGCGATGGGTGGCGACATCACGGTCGCCCCTCGGCCCGGCGGCGGCGCCACCTTCACGTTGACGGTGTCGGTGGATGCCACGGGATCGGGCAAGTCCCGCAAGTCGAAGGGTGAAGCCGAGATGGATGCGGTCCCGGCGCTGCGCTTGCTCAGCGTCGAGGACAATCCGTTCGGCCGCGTCGTGCTCAACACCATCCTGACCGAGCTCGGTCATCATGCCGAGTTCATCGGGCGCGGCGAGGACGCGGTGAACCGGCTCGCGCAGGGCGCCTTCGACGCGGTGCTGATGGATATGGTGCTGCCGGGCATCAATGGCGTCGAGGCGATCAGGCGGATCCGCACCATGGCGACGCCGCTGGCTCAGATCCCCATCATCGGGGTGTCAGGTCGCGGCGAAGATGAAGTCGCCTCACGCGAGGCCGGCGCCGACGCCTTTTTGGTCAAGCCTGTGTCTCCGCGGGCGCTAGCGACTGCGCTGCTTGCAGCGACACGCCGTGAGGAAGCCGCGACTTGATGATCGCGGCGTTGAGCTCGCCGCCGAAAACGAAGATCGCCGCGATGAAGTACAGGAACACCAGCGCGATGATCACCGAGGCGAGCCCCGCATACATCGTCACGTAATTGTTGGCGAAGCGCGCCAGATACTGCCCGAACACGATGCCCGAGATCAGCGACGCCACGATGGTGAAGACGATGCCGGGCAGGATCTGGAGGAACCGGCGCCGTCCCGCCGGCAACCAAGTATGCAGGATGATCAGCGCCACGACCAGCGCGCCGACGGTGATGCCGTAGCGCAGCCAGGTGAGGATCCTCTCGTTGGACTCGACGAACAGCGGAATGTGGGCGCGCGCGGCCTCGATGAGGAGCGGCCCGAGCACGATCAGGAATGCCATGGCGAGCGCGGTGATGGCCGCAATCAGCGTGTAGGCAATCGATTCCAGCCGTAGCCAGTACCAGGGCCGCATCTCCACGACCGCATAGGCGCGGTTCAGTGCGACCCGCAGCGCCTCGACGCCGTTGGAGGCGAAGTAGACCGACAGCACCGCGCCGATGGTGAATAGGCCGGTGCGGGTCGTGGTCAGCACGTCGTGGACTTCCCCCGAGATCGAATCCGCGACCTGCTTGGGCCAGACCTGGAGCATCAGGCTTGCGGCCTGGTCCGCGAGTTCCTTGGAGCCGAAGAAGCCGGCGAGCGAGGTCAGCACGATCAGGAACGGGAACAGCGCCATCAGTGTCGACAGTGCAATGTGGCTCGCGATCGCCCAGCCATCGTCGGCCAGGAACGTGTAGAACGCGTCCATCGCGACGACGTAGATGGCACGGATTGCCTTCACGCACCACCTGCACTGCTGTTGTCGTTTCCTCTTCCCGCGCGGGGGAAACGCATTCCGACCTCTCGCCGCAGGCGGGGAGAGGCGAAGAGGACGGGTAATTCGCGCAAATCCAGATTCATCCAGCTAGCTTCTGATATTATTGGCTTAAAAGCCAGATCGGGAACGCCATGGCGGACCGGCGCGGAGGGTGTTATTTACCCTCGAATGGCATCTCTTCTGAGTACTTTCATCCTGCCGATCGCGGTCGGCGCCGTGGCGTTGGTGCTGCTGCTCGGTCTCATCAACATGATGCGCGGCGGCTCGCCCAACACCTCGCAGAAGCTGATGCGCTGGCGCGTGCTGCTTCAGTTCGTGGCGATCGTCATCGCGATGGTCGCCGTGTGGGCGATGGGGCGTTAACATGGTCGTGCTCAGCCGCATCTACACGAAAACTGGTGACGACGGCACGACAGCGCTCGGCTCGGGCGAACGCCGGCCGAAATATGATCTGCGCATCGAGGCCTATGGCACGGTCGACGAGACCAATGCCGCGATCGGCGTGGTCCGGCTTCACACCAGGGATGCGCCCGAGCTCGACGCGATGCTTGGCCGCATCCAGAACGATCTATTCGACCTCGGCGCGGACCTCGCGGTGCCCGAACGTGAGGGCAAGGCGGAGCGGCTACGGGTGGTGGCGAGCCAGGTCGAGCGGCTCGAGCGCGACATCGACGCGCTCAACGACAAGCTGGCACCCCTGACCTCCTTCGTGCTGCCGGGCGGCACGCCGGCCGCCGCCTACCTCCATGTCGCCCGTACGATTTGCCGCAGGGCGGAACGCGTGATGGTGGAACTGGCGGCCCGGCCGGAAGAGCCCGTTGGTGCCGCTGGCATCCAGTATATGAATCGCCTGTCGGACTTCCTGTTCGTCGCGAGCCGCGCCAGTAACGACGACGGCGCCGGCGACGTGCTCTGGGTTCCGGGCCAGAATCGCTGACCCATCAGGCGGCGCATTTCTGGGCGCCAAAATTAGACCCCTTCGCGCGTTGACCGGGCCGGATCAGGCCTTTAGGTTCCGCGCCAGTTGATAAATCCCCTCCCAGATTGAGTGAAAGAGGATCGATGAAGGTCTTGGTGCCGGTAAAGCGGGTGGTCGATTACAACGTCAAGGTCCGCGTCAAGAGCGATGGATCGGGTGTTGAACTCGCCAACGTCAAAATGTCGATGAACCCG
>NZ_JADPIS010000111.1:0-2780 GCF_023073025.1 Bradyrhizobium sp. 76 | reverse complement strand
CAGCCCTCCAAGAGCCGACCACCCATGAATCATTGAAAAATTGATTCGGGAATCCTATAAAACGAGACAAAATCAACAATCTGCCAAAGTAGTGCTAGATCGCCATGCGCATTTCGGCTTAAATCAGCTCGATCCCTCTCGACCGCGTCTCATTAGCGATGAGAAGTCAGCCAGATACTCTGAAGGTTTGTATTTCTGATCTTCCACGTCCTTCAAAGCAGCCTGGAGCCCAGGACATCTGTCTGCAAAGAACGGCGGTTCAAACGTCGTTATCATTGCATCCGAGAAGTCTGTTTTTACAAAGCTTGCCTGGAAAGGTGAAATTCCACTCAAGTTAGTCTTGCAGAGCGAGGATTGATTCATTCGAACGTATGCCGTACGGGCTGCTTCCAGGTTGCTGCCAGTCATTCCTGCCGCAATATATGACTGAACAAGGTTGGCTCCCTCGAAATTGGCGCGGTTCAAAGCCATGGACTGCGGAGGATCACCGGTAATCATTGAGCGATATAGGTACGCCTGCGAAAAATCTGAATCATCGATATCGCAATCGCGTATAAACGCACAGCGCGCACGGAAGCCGCGCAACTGGGCGGATCGCATCGTGCTCTCGAAGATCGAAATGGCTTCCCCTGATGCGCGAGATAGATCAGCTCCATCGAGCTGGCAAGAACGCACTGATACTCCGTTCAACACCGCGCCGACGAGGTTGGCATTGGCGAGGTTTACGGACAGAAGTCGCGCCTCCGATAGATCTGCCTCGTCGAGCTCCGCCTTCGCAAGATTTGAGAGGCTGAAATCCGCAAAGGGGGCGCTCAGCGCTTTGGCCAGAATGCGACCGCTCGCCTTTGAAAGCCTGAGATAGGGAAGATGAGCGTCTTCTAGCACTAGCTGATCGATCGAAGTGGGGCGGACGATTGATAGAAACTCGCCCCTTGACTGCGAGAGAGAGCTGCCGGTCAGATGCGCCTTCGTCATCGTAACTTGGTTTAGCTTGGCAAAATGGAAGGACGAGCAAGGCAGGTAGCATTCATTGATGGTCGATCCTTGCAGTTCGGCGCCATCAAAGACAGCCTGGCTCGCGTCACATTGATAGAAGAGGACGCCACTTAGGACTGCGTTGTCGAAACGGGTCCTTCGCATGCTGCACCCGTGGAATAGGCTACCGGTTGCATCGATGAGATTGCGCAAACTTGCATCATCGAAATTGCAGACCTGCGCGGCAATAGCATGCATATACGCAAAGTCGAGCTTGGCTCCGCGGAAACTTGCGCGCTCTAATCCCGGGCAAATGAGGTTGGCCTCGGACAGATCGGCTCCATCCAGCTTCGCTCCGTGAAGTTGCGCACGATTGAGGATGCATCGCCGCAACGGAAATCCGGATAGATCGTGGCCGGTGAAATTCTCGCAAGATAGCCGCAGGCCGATGCCGGTCTTCTTGATCGCGTCCTCGGTTCGCCTTCCCACCGCAGCCAACGCAGACGCCCGATCACTGTTTCGGCTCCAGTAGCGGACAAAGTCACCGTCTGCCGAGGACTGGCTTACCGCCGTTGCGCGGATTCCGAGCTCCTCACGCACGCTGAAGTGGCTATTGGTATCGATGGCTTGCGTCATTGTCGACACTTTCCATTCTCGATGACGAGCGCACTTTCTCAGCCTCGTTTGCGGGGCGCTTTTTGCATGGCCCGCCTGTTTGAGGTAGCCAAGGTTTGCCGCGAGCGCCTCTTGGGATTTCTTTCTGCGACTTAAGCATCATCCCTCATCAGGATCTAACTTACCTGACCGGGCCTCTTGAATGTGCCATGACGAACCGACACGCACGAAAAGCCTAAGCAAGTTGCAGCAGACGGAGTTGATCTCCCGGGACGTCACCCTCGCGTACTTAATCAGTCCGTCGACAGTCGAGCGAAAAACGCCGCAACTTCGGCTACCCCCGAGTTCGTGCTTCTAACAGTCTGCCTCACGATGCACTTCAATAGCAACGTCTGTGCCAGTCCCTCATCTATCCTGATAGACGTTGAATCATTGTCTAGAAACGGCGCTCGGCAGAAGCCGTCGGGGCTTTGGTAACTGACAAGGACGCGCGTCCTGTCACAAACCGGACAATGGTTCACAACGCTCGTAACAGCGGGTCCTGCTTGTTCTCTATCGATTCGACCACAAGTGCGATGTCCCTTTCCGTGACCGTCGAGTGAGCTATCGCCCAAAGTTGGTGACGGCGGGAATCGGGAAGGCGGTATATCGTGGGGGTGCTTGACGCCTCCACTTCTCCACCGAAGGAGCGATATGCCGTGTCCAACGATAACGTCATCCAACTGATTCAGCCAGGAATCTTCGACGACCAACTCACAGAAGTCTTGCGCAGCGGGGCACGTGCCCTTCTCGCCAAGGCGGTCGAAGCCGAGGTCGCGGACTTTCTCGGCCAGCATGCCGATTTGAAGACCCCGGACGGCCACCAGCGCGTCGTCCGCCACGGCCACCTGCCGGAGCGCGAGGTGATGACCGGTATCGGTCCGGTCGCCGTCCGCCAGCCGCGTGTACGCGATCGCGAGGCCGCCGCCACCGATCCTGGCCGCATCCGGTTCGCGCCGTCGATCCTGCCGCCCTACATGCGCCGCTCGAAGTCGATCGAGACGCTGCTGCCGATCCTTTACCTGAAGGGGATCTCGACCGGCGACTTCTCGGAGGCGCTGGCTGCGCTGCTCGGCAAGGATGCTGCCGGGTTGTCGGCATCCGCCATCGGTCGCCTGAAGGATGGCTGGCTCGACGAGCACGCCGCGTGG
>NZ_JADPIS010000114.1:0-2860 GCF_023073025.1 Bradyrhizobium sp. 76 | reverse complement strand
AGATCGTCTGGAAGCCGCATACGTGCCTGCCGATGTCGGCTTTGCGACCAAACCAAAGCTTGCGACGAGAATGATCGCACGTGCGATAGCCGCGTCTGTACCATTCAAGTGGGTTGCCGGTGATACGGTCTGTACGCCCACGATGAAGGCCGCCTTGTTCTGAGAGGCGGATTGAGCACTCATAAGCACGTGTTTAAGAGCGAGCTTAAGAGCGATTGATGGGTCAGATTTCGGTGCTGACGGGGCCGGAACGCCGGCGGCGTTGGAGCGAGGATGAGCGGTGCCGGATCGTTGCGGAGGCCTTTGCGCCGGGATCGTGTGTGGCGCAGGTTGCGCGGGATCACGATATTTCAACGGGGCTGATTTACACCTGGCGGCGTCGGCTTCGCCAGGACCTTGCTGACAGGGCTTTGTGGAAGCGGCGATGGAAGCGGAGCCGATCAAGGAAGCGGCACCGTCCGGTGAAGTGATCGTGGTGGAATTGACGGGGAGCGGACGGATCAGGATTTGCGGGTCGGCGCCGCCCTTGCTGGTGTCGGCGGTGTTGAAGGCGCTGCGATGATTCCGATCCCCTCTGGCGTGCGGGTATGGCTGGCGACGGGCCATACCGATATGCGGCGCGGCTTTCCGAGCCTGGCTTTGCAGGTGCAGGAGGTCTTGAAGCATGACCCACTGGGGGGTCATTTGTTTTGCTTCAGGGGGCGCCGTTCAGATCTGATAAAAATCATCTGGCACGATTCTCAGGGAGCGTGCCTGTTTACAAAAAGACTCGAAAGAGGAAGATTCATCTGGCCTTCGGCTGCCGGTGAAGCCGTGACGATCTCTCCGGCGCAGCTTTCTTACCTGCTATCTGGGATCGACTGGCGGAATCCTCAAGAAACTTTGCGTCCAACGCGAGTTGGATAGCATTCTGCGATTGAACCTACCGGGAAATCTGATTCACTGGCTTCATGAGTTTGAAGCCGGATGACCTTCCTTCGGATCTCGCCAGCGCCCAGGCGGCGCTGTTGATCGAACGTGAGGCGTTGCGGGCCGAACGCGAAGCGCGGCTGAGGGTCGAGGTCGAACGCGATGCGGCCGCGGCGAAGGCCAGCTGGATACAGGCCGAAGCCATCAATTGGCAAGCCGAAGCGGCGAACGCGCGGGCGAAGCTGTCGGACAATGAGGCGCTGATCGCGCATCTCGAGCTGCGGATCGAGAAGCTCAAACGCGAACTGTACGGGCCGCGTTCCGAGCGCACGGCGCGGCTGATCGAGCAGTTGGAATTGGAACTTGAAGAACTCGTCACCACGGCGAGCGAGGATGAGCTCGCCGCGCAGGCCGCGGCGGCAAAGGCGCAGAGCGTACGCGCCTTCACGCGCAAGCGGCCGGTGCGCAAGCCATGGCCGGATGACATCGAACGCGAGCGCGTCGTCATTGAGGCTCCAACGACCTGCGCCTGCTGCGGTGGATCGCGGCTGGCGAAGATCGGTGAGGATGTGACCAAGACGCTGGAGGAGATCCCGCGCCGCTTCAAGCTGATCGAGACGGTACGCGAGAAGTTCACCTGCCGCGATTGCGAGAAGATCAGCCAGCCGCCCGCGCCGTTCCATGCCACGCCGCGCGGCTTCATCGGCCCACAATTGCTGGCGACGATCCTGTTCGACAAGTTCGGCATGCATATCCCGCTCAACCGCCAGAGCGCGCGCTTTAAGGCCGAGGGGATCGACCTGCCGTTGTCGACACTGGCCGACCAGGTCGGCCACGGGACCTTTGCCGTCATGCCGCTCTTCCACTTGATCGAACGCCATGTACTCGCTGCCGAGCGCCTGCATGGCGACGACACCACCATCCGTATCCTGGCGAAGGGCAAGTGCACGACCGGGCGGATCTGGACTTATGTGCGGGATGACCGGCCCTGCCGGGCCTGCGCCGCCGGCGGCGGTCTATTACGCCTCGAGCGACCGACGAGGCGAGCACCCCCAGAAGCATCTGGCCGCCTTCGCCGGTATCCTGCAAGCCGATTGCTACAACGGCTTCGAGCCGCTGTTCGACCCGCAAAAGAAAGCGATGCCGATCACACCGGCGTTTTGCCTGGCCCATGCGCGGCGGGGCTTCTTCGAGCTGGCTGACATCGAGAAAAATGCTCGGGAAGGTAAGAAGGGCAAACCGGTCTCTCGATCGCGCTGGAGGCGGTCAGACGCCTCGATGCGTTGTTCGAGATCGAGCGCGCCATCAATGGCTGCGGCGCCGACGAGCGGCGCGCCGTGCGCCAGGAAAAGAGCAAGCCGCTTCTCGAGGACATGCACGCCTGGTTGCTGCGTGAGCGCGAAACCCTCTCGCGCTCCTCCGAGGTCCTGAAGCCTATGAACTACATGCTCAGGCGCTGGGACGACTTCGCCCGCTTCCTCGACGATGGCAGGATCTGCTTGACCAACAATTGCGCTGAGCGCGCATTGAGGGGCATCGCATTGGGAAGGCGCAACTGGACCTTCGCCGGCAGCCAGCGTGGCGCCGACCGTGCCGCCATCATGCTGACGATGATCACGACCTGTCGCCTCAACGACGTCGATCCCAAGGCCTGGCTCGCCGACGTCCTCGCCCGTATCGCCGATCTTCCCGCGTCGCGTCTGCACGAACTGCTGCCCTGGGAATGGAAGCTCCTGCGCCAAGCCGACAAGCCCGCCGGTCAGCAGGCCGCCTGACCTTCACGCAACGCCATCATAGAGCTCGCCGTGCCCGCGCGCATGCGTCAATCAGGCGGTCCTCGTCGTATGCGTACGCCCGAACTCGTTTTTCGCGGTTTCAAAGCTGTCCTCGATCGCCCATCGATGGCCTTCGACCGCGACCAACGTTTCAATTGATGTTCCCGCTGGGCACC
>NZ_JADPIS010000011.1:0-2875 GCF_023073025.1 Bradyrhizobium sp. 76 | reverse complement strand
GTTTAGGCGCGGCATCCCTTTCAAACGCTGGCGCGATTGATACGGGTTCAAACTTGAACGCTAGTTCTACTGGGACATTCGCATCATGCTCGATGAAGTATCCTTCATCATAAGGATCGCCATATTGATAGAGTTTCGTGCAAACATAGGCGAGCCTTGGGCATCCTAGCCACGTCCCATTGTTCCTATGCCAAGCTTGAAACGCAGAGAGCTGCGCAGATGCCGGGCATGCCAGAAGACCCGAGCCCGGATAAGCCCAAGCCGGAGCTAGATAGCGGATCCAGACTTTGCGGTCTGTTTCCCGGATATACTCCATCGGGACATCGCCGATAAGATCGTTCCCCATGTAGTGATACTTGGCTGCAGCAATGGCTGGGGGATCATTCCGGATACCAAGCTTGTCGAGTCCCGCAAGAAAGTGTTTCTTTCCGTGGCCGTTCATGAAATTGTATTTGAGGCGCTCGATGCCTTCGGCACCTTTTTCCCTCAAAGTCACCATCTGCAGTGCGGCGTACGCTCGAGACCACAGATAAGTCGAGAACTCAACAGTCTTGTACGTAGCTTCCTCTCGAACCATTAATCTGCCCCACCCATTTGATGCACTTCGATAGAGAGTCTTTTTTGTCCACCACATCGCGGCGGAGGTTGGATATCTTTGGAATTCCCAAACATCAAAAATCGCACCTGCTCATATGAGCGCGCGGCCCTCCTGCAGAAGAGAGTTACGCGCGCGACCGGCTACTGAAGATCCTAGAAAACGCGTCGATTATAGTCGACGGCGCTATGACAAGCTCGATGCTCCTCTGGTCTTTCCAGACCTATCGCTCAGACCGTAACGGGCCTAGCAAGCAGCAGATCAGCAACGGCAGCTGATCTCCCGCCGGCATTTCGGCTCCTCCCCAGTTCTCTGCTGGATGGATTGTGAACGAAGGCACTTCAGCGAGGCCAATACCAATTTCGCTACGATCAATGCCAAATCGGAATTGATGGAGTGTGTGAAAGAGCCGTGTGCTTTCGGGCGATCTTGCGAAGCAGGCGCCGAGTGGTGCAGAACTTTACGGATTTTCGATACTGTAGCGCAGGATCACAAACAGATGGACCCCGACAAGCTCGACATGGCAATCCTCGCTGAGCTGAGCACGAACGCGCGGATCAGTCAGGCTGAACTCTCGACGCGAATAGGACTATCCAGCACCGCGATCGCGCGCCGGCAACGCGCTCTCGAAGACGAGGGATACATCACAGGATATCAGGCGGTGCTCGATTTGGACCGATTTGGCCTGAACACCACCGTACTTGTTAGAGTCGCGCTGGACAGCCAAAGTGACGAGGCACTCAAGTTATTCGAAGCCGCGGTCGTCAAATGTCCATCAGTGATCCGCTGCTTTCTGATGGCAGGGCGCGATGATTACCTCCTGATAGTTCTGGCTCGCGACATTGAAGATTTCGAGAGAATCCACCGCACCAAACTCTCGCGACTTCCGCGCGTTTCGCGCATTGAGTCGAATTTCGCCCTCCGAGAGACGGTCAATCGCGCCGTCCCTCCGACGATCTTCGAAGCGTGTGGGCCTCGTCTGCACAGGAGTCATCGGGAAGAACCAGTCGCTCAATCCGAAAGCCGAAGCGAAACGATCAAGCCGCGGAAATTTAGTACACCAAAAAGAACTCTCGAAGCCGAGAAGGATCAGAGGTGCGAAGACCAGAGCGAGAAGTATTCGGGCCTTGCTGGGCGTTAGATTGTCCGCGTCGATAAAAGTGCACTCTCTTGTCGCGATGCTGCTCTGCGAGTATGCACGTCCTGTTCCGCAGCGGGTCGCCTGTACGAGAATGACCCCGCGGCTGCTTGCGTAGGCGTAAGCGGGAATTTCAAGCGGCCTCCGGGTCCAAGTCCAGCGATCACGATGCCGGCTGCGCCTGCTGCGACGAAAGCTCGACCGAAGAAGCACAGGACGACGGGATCGGGCGATCTGTTCCGGGCCAGGCTGGACCAGATCATCAATATGAAGCACGAGCTGGTTCAGCTTGCCGGCAAGGTCGATTGGGACTGGATCGACGGCGAGATCGCGCCGCTCTATAGCGAGAACGGCCGGCCGGGAATCGCGACCCGCTTCATGATCGGGCTACTCCTGCTCAAGCACATTTACGGGCTGTCCGATGAGGGGGTGTGCGAGCGTTGGGTCCACACGACCCGTATTTCCAGTACTTCACCGGCGAAGAGTTCTTTCAGCACGCGTTCCCGCACGAGCGCTCGGACCTGAGCCATTGGCGCAAGCGGCTCGGCGACAAGCTGGAGCTGTTGCTGGCCGAGAGCTTGCGGGTGGCGCACGAGGCCGGTGCGTTACGCGGCCAGGACCTCAAGCGGGTCACGGTCGATACCACCGTGCAGCCGAAGGCCATCACCTTCCCGACCGATGCCAAGCTGCTGCACGCGGCCATCAAGGGGCTCAACCGACTGGCAAGGAAGCACGGGGCCAGGCTGCGGCAGTCCTATCTTCGCATTGCCAAGACCGCGGCAATGACGGCGGGGCGCTACGCCCATGCCAAGCAATTCAAGCGGCATCAGCGGCAGTTGCGCATTCTGCGCAGCCGGCTGGGCCGGATCATCCGCGATATCCGCCGCAAGATCGAAGGTCAGACCGTGCTCGAGAACGCCTTCGCCCTCCCGCTTGGCCGGGCCTCGCAGATCCGTGCGTGTTTCGCGGGATCGTGAGCACGGATTTCACCGCATCGTGAGCAACGATTTCAGAGGATCGTGAGCAGCGATTTCAGGCGATCATGAGCACCGTTTGGCGGTGCCGGACGCTTCGGCCGACAACTCAACCGGGCTACGGGTTTCTCATTCAACCAATGAGGAAGCCTGATGCCTACCCAGAGA
>NZ_JADPIS010000008.1:0-2935 GCF_023073025.1 Bradyrhizobium sp. 76 | reverse complement strand
GACCCAATCACCATGTCGGCCAAAGCGGCTGCTCACGATCGCGCGAAATGCCTGCTCACCATCGCGTGAAATCACCGCTCACCATCAGCGAAATCCGCACAGATCCGCTCGCAGCAGCAGCGCCAGCGCGGCTGGAAGCTCTATTCCTTCCACGCCCCGGAGGTGGAGTGCATCGGCAAGGGCAAAGCAGCCGCGCCTTACGAGTTAATGGCATGGACCACGCCCGCTCTCAGCGGCAACGTTAAGCCCCGGCAAGAGAAGGAGCACGAGCCATGTCCCATACGAACATTGTCACGATCGGTATCGACCTAGGCAAGAACACATTCCATGTGGTGGGATTCGATGCCACGGGTGCAATCATCCTACGCAAGAAGCGATCGAGAAATCAGCTTGAGCAGTCGCTGGCTAATGTTCCAGCCTGCCTGATCGGAATGGAGGCTTGTTCAGGAGCACACCACCTGGGGCGCAAGCTGGAGAAATTAGGCCATCAAGTACGGCTCTTGCCGGCACAGTATGTGAAGCCATACCTCAAGGGCCACAAGAATGACTTCCGTGATGCCGAAGCCATCGCAGAGGCGACGCAGCGCCCGACCATGCGCTTTGTCCCATTGAAGTCGGCCGAGCAACTTGACTTGCAGGCACTGCACAGAGTTCGCAGTCGATTGGTGACGCAAAGAACCGCGGTCATCAATCAAATCCGAGGCTTTTTGCTTGAGCGAGGGCTGCCAGTCCGGCAAGGAGCGGCAGCGCTCCGACTGGCACTTCCTCAAATTCTCTCAGCGCCAAAAGACAACTTATCACCTCGAGTGATCCAGCTCATTCAAGACTTGGCCGAGGACTGGCGCCATCTCGACCGACGGGTCGCGTCAATGACGAAAGAAATCAACGAACTCGCTGATCAAGATCCACACTGTCGCCGCCTAATGAGTGCGCCCGGCGTCGGGCCGATCATCTCAAGCGCGATGGTCGCCGCCATCGGAACCGGTGATGCCTTCCATAAGGGCCGAGACTTTGCAGCATGGCTTGGTCTGGTACCGAAGCAAATCTCGACCGGCGATCGAACCATTCTCGGGCGCATATCGAGGCGCGGTAATCGGTACCTGCGAACGCTGTTCATTCAGGGCGCCAGAGCCGTACTTCTGCAGCGTCAGAGTTGGCCTTGGCTGGATGTCCGCCCACTTCTGTCCTCAATAACTCGCCGGCCTCAAGAAGGGCCATGGAGTCGAACCAGGCTTCAGAAGTGTCGGTGGAACCGTTTCTCCATTCGTCCTTTCCGTCTCGCAAACCTCGGCGGGTTATTGTGCCTTCCTGATCGGACCTTGGATCTTCCTTTCCGGCCCTGTTTCTTATGCGGTGCGGCCCAAGAGGTTGGCGTCGTAGTCACGGCCCTTTGCGAGCATGCTCCAGGCCATGCGCGCGAGTTTTGCGGCCAGGGCAACAACCAAGACATTGGAGTGGAGCCGCTTGGATGCCGCCTCCAACCAGGCTCCGAAGCCATGTCAAAGCCTCTATCGTCACCAACAACCGCCGTGCTCCCGGTGGCCTGTTCGTGCTGCACGCCAGGGCGCTGCCCGATAACCCGTACGACGGTCACACCTTGCGGGATGTCATCGACCGCACCGAGACGCTCACCGGCTGTGCGATCGAGCGGGCCTATGTCGACAAGGGATATCGCGGCCACGACGCTCAAAATCCCCGCCGAATCTTCATCTCTGGCCAGAAGCGCGGCGTCTTCGGTGTCATCAAGCGCGAGCTGCGCCGCCGCTCCGCCATCGAACCCATCATCGGACACCTGAAGACCGATGGTCACCTCGGTCGCTGCTACCTCAAAGGCCGCGCCGGCGATGCGGCCAACGTCATCCTCTCAGCCGTCGGCCACAACTTCCGCCGCATCCTCGCCCGGCTCAGAGAACTCTTGTGCCTGTTCCTGATCCAGCTCTGGCGCACGCGCGCCCTGTCGGGCCCCGCTCAATTCGGCTTCTTAACGGACGACTATGTATCTCTTCGTTGAGCACAACAAGTACGCCCTGACCTCGCGCCTGGGGGCATGCGGCCACACGGAATGCTCCGATGAGGTTCATGCCCGCATCGGAGGACAGAGCAATGAGAGGGCGCTGGCTTCCAACAATGACGACAGGCACATCGACTTTCAGAGAGAGGTTCAGAAAATGGGCCGTCTCCTCCAGGGTTGATGTGCCATGGCCGATGACGATCCCGCTCGTACCAGCCTGCTCGCGGCAGATCCGTTCGCACAGAAGGGCCAAGCGCCTCAGGATGGGGAACGATATAGCCGAACTCATCAGCGGCCCTTCGTCGTAGACGTCGATATCGACTATATCGCCAGCCTCGGGGATCTCGTTCAAGATTTCCCGAGCCTTCAGCATTACTCCTCGTTTGCTGTAATCGATGGCCTGCAACCTATCACTTTCGATGAATGCGAGGGTCCCTCCGGTGCTGATGAATGCAATTCGAGTTTTCTTCACGATGCTTATCCGACTGTGACTGGTGTACGTACGAAGCCCGAGTGGCAACGTCTTTCATCAATGGGACGCGGAGTGGCAACGATTCGCATAGTTGGCACGGTTGCTGATGAGATCGCGCAAGTCTTCCAAGCTAACGAGAAAACCATGGCGCTGCCTCTAGCAGTCTGCTGAAAAACCCCCTCGCCAGGGAGGGGACTTGATGATTCACTTTATCATCTCGAATCGGCGGAGACGATCATGCGCGGCAGGTTTACGGATCAGGGCGGCCTGTTTTCGTACATCGCGCCGGATAAACGTGTGCCAGCGAACCATCCGCTGCGGAAGGTCCGGGAACTTGTCCGGGATGTTTTGAGTGATTTGAACCGCAGCCTTGGAAAGCTATACGCCAGCGAGGGACGTCCTTCGATCCCTCCGGAGCAATTGCTGAGCGCCTTGCTGCTGCAGGTGTTCTA
>NZ_JADPIS010000022.1:0-2995 GCF_023073025.1 Bradyrhizobium sp. 76 | reverse complement strand
CTTCGCAGCCAAGGACCGAGTAGCACCCAGCTTTATACGGGAGGTCGCCTGTTTGCCTCAGAGTGGAAGTCTTCGCGATCAGCCCCCGCCTGCCCGCTGATATCTTCATGCTTGGGTACGCTTGATCCGCGCGGCGCCGCTGGACAGCAGCACCGGCTCGCCTGTCAAAGGCTTGCCTTGACGGCTTTGGCCAAACGCGCGTGCTGCTGCAGGATAGGCAGCGTTTCGGCTGCGAAGCGCTTTACGCCTTCGTTCTGTGTGGTTTTTTCGATGTCAGAGAATTTCTTGATATCATTCGCATGGTCTTCAATCTGCGCTTTCAAAAATTCGTTGTCGAAATCTGCCGCTTTAGTCAGTTGCATTTTCGACAACGTCTTATCGCCTTCTTCGCCATTGCCATTAGGCAACTCTATTTGTTCACCGTTCGCAAGTGCGGCCAAACGACTCTCTACGCCAACGTGGTCGTTGACCATAAGGCGGGCAAACGCTTTGAGCGCGAGATCATGCGCTTTCTTCTCCGCAAGAATACAAAGTTGAATTTCGGCTTGATTGTCTTCGGCTGCGTAACTCAGAAACTGCTTATCTTGACCGCTTAGTGGCTGTCGTCGCGCGTCGTCGCTTGGAGGTCCGCTTTGTGCCAAAGCCGCCGCTCCAGATGCGATCAAAACCGCTGTTGTGACTGCAATTATTCTGCTGGTTGCGTTCATGGCCTTTCCGATCACCCTTAAACGTCGCTTTTTGAACATGCCGGGCACATTAAGGTTCCTGCCGAAGCTAGAGGAGGACGACCATCGGCAGCCAAGGCGAAGCGAGCGGTTCTACAAGCTCATCGATTGGTATTGTGGTCCATGACCGTTGTTGGCCGTTCGAGACATGCCGTCCGGATCTATAGATATCCGCTTATCCGATCAGACGCCTCGTGGGCAAACGGACGAGATTGACCGAGAGTAGAACTGGGGTGCCAGCGCGGCGGTTGCGACGAACCTGAGACGCACCGGCCCTCTCAAGGATGGAACCACGGTACCGCTTGCTGGTTTGAGTTCCGCAGCACCTGACGCCCGGGGGGTATGATGAGTAAAGTCAAATATCGCCTGAATAACCCACGTTTGGCACCACGCCGGACCAAACTTGAGATTCCAGGTTGGGCCGGGAAGCGCGACCCGCGCGCCGACGGTTCGCGCGAGCAGGTCTGGCATTGTGTGCCGTTTTCGGAGGGCGCACAGTACGGGATCGAGTTATTCTACCCCTACGACTTTGAGCTTCACGTCAGCACCACAGGGGACCATTTGAACTTCGATGCGGATTGGGGCGAGCCGCCGGACGGCGGGGCCGAGTGGCCGCCATTTCGGAAGTTCGGCGATGCCTTCTACACCTATCAAATCCTGCTCGACCTCAAGGTCGAGAAGGGTTTGGCGGTTCGCACCGAACCCCATCCGCGGTTCTATACCGACCGCACCGGTACCGTGCCGGTCGCGATACCGGCTCTGATCCGAAATTGGTGGCCGATGCTTTTCTTTTGCGTCTTCAAGGCGCCTGTCGAGGGGCAAACCCATATCTTCAGGGCGAACGAGCCTTTCGCTCAGCTGATCGTAATCCCGGAGGAAGCCAATTTCGATCTCGAACCGATGAGCGAGGAGGAATGCGCCGAGCGCGAACTGCAATCGCGGCGCATCTACGCCAACCGGCCCAACCTGGCGGCCGGGACCGAGTGGACGTCCGATACCAACACCGTGTTTGACGGCACCTACCGGCATTTGCACCGCGCCGCGAAGGAAAAGGCCCGGCGGGAATAGGACAAAAAACAGGACCCGGAGGTCCTGTCTGATCAATGTCGGTCGCGCGCAGATCAATAGTCGCGGCGATAGAAACTGTGATGGTGGTGATGGTGGTGGTGATGGTGTCGGCGATACCGGGGCACGACGACGACGCGCGGATAGTAGCTGTGATGGTGACGATAAAAGCTATGGTGATGATGGTGGTGGTGATGATGGTAGAATTGGGCGAGCTGGACGTTCCCGGTCGTCTGAACTGGCGTAGATTCGTCAACCGCCTGAAGCAGGGCGACAGCGTTCGGGATCGGCTCCAGCAAGTCGGCGAATGAATTGGCGTGCAAAACGTCCGCCGCAGCCGGCGCAGGGCCAGCATCGGCGGCGGTAAACGAGCCGAGCGTCGCCACTGCCCCCAATAGTCCAGCGATCTTCTTGTCCATGGCTACTCCTTCGGTTCATGGGCGCCTGGCATACGGCCGGGTAGGCCGCAAACGCCACGGATTGCCGAATGTTCCCGGAAGCAGCTGGATCAATCGTCGATCGTGCGGCCCCGCGCGCCATCATGGCTATTGGGAACGACAGATGGCGGTATCTGTTGTGCCGGGCGCCGTATCGCCCTACCTGCTGGAAAGTCAGCACGCAGCGCGTCTTCCAGATCGAGTAGGGCCTTATGACTGATCGGCTGCACTACGGTACCCCGGCCAAAGTCCTCCATTGGCTCGTCGTCGTCCTGCTGGCTGTTCAGTTCTCGCTTGGTTGGCTTATGCCAGACGTTCATGCGGGTCCGCCGGGCAGGGCCATGACGCTCCATATCTCATTGGGTCTGACCATCCTCGCGTTGATCTTGCTACGGCTTGTCTGGCGTATCACCCATCCGGTGGCGCCGGAGAGTTCACTCCCCCCGTGGCAGCGAGTGTCCTCGGAGGCGGTGCATTGGCTACTTTATGTCCTGGTTCTCGCTGCAACCATGACAGGGTGGCTGTTCGCATCGTTCCGGGGTTGGTCGGTCTCCTATTTTAATCTGATCCCTCTGCCGATGCTGGCCGAGAAAAACCCGGTCGCGATCCATCAGATCGACGGCTGGCATCAGATTGCGGAGTGGGCGTTGCTGATCGCAATCGGCGTTCATGTGGCCGCAGCCTTCGCCCACATTTTCATTTACCGCGACGGCGTCATGCAACGAATGCTGCCAAGTCGTCGGTGACCTTGCGAGTGGTCTCTTGTTG
>NZ_JADPIS010000152.1:0-3113 GCF_023073025.1 Bradyrhizobium sp. 76 | reverse complement strand
ACAACCTCCGAAAGCTCGCGCTGGCTGCCGGATGAGCGCCGTCATGTTATCGTCTTATCGTCGCGGCCACACCGCGACTAAACAGACAGGCTCCTAGCTGCGCAATGGCCTGCAAGGCTGGCCGCTATTCACTGAGCCTAGCCAAGCGGTGGCCGGAAGGCGCGTCTTCTGGCAGCGTGGACGGGTGATTGGCGGAACCTCCTCGATAAATGGAATGGTCTATGTGAGAGGCCATCAATCCGACTATGATCACTGGGCATGATTTGGGAAGTCCAGGCTGGAGTTACGTTGCCGTCTTGCCGTACTTTCTGAAGGCAGAAGGACATGCATCAAGAAACGGCGCTTTCCACGGTCGAAGCGGTCCCTTGCGCGTCCGCAAAGGGAGTTCGCCCAATCCGCTCTATCCGGCGTTCGTCCGCTCCGGGGTCGAGGCGGGATTCGCAGAGTGCGAGGATTTCAACCGCGAATCTCAAGAAGGCTTCGGCCAGTATGACTATACGATACGCCGGGGACGTCGCTGGTCGGTCGCCCGCGCTTACCCGGGCGAAGCTCGCCGTCGCTCCAACCTTCGTGTGGTTACGCGAGCATATGCGACACGGATCAGTTTTGAGGGACGGCGCGCAGTCGGCGTGGAATACCGCCGATTTCGAAAGAACTTCCAAGCTAATGCGGATGCCGAGTTATAGTCAGCGTGGGCGCAATCCATTCTCCCTTTCTGCTGCTTCACTCCGGTATCGGTGATGCGCATACGCTTCTCTGGTTGCGGACCTGTCGGGGGTCGGACGCAATCTTCAGGACCATCCCTCCATCTCCTTATCGTTCGGCTGTACCAAACCGCTCACGTTGCACAGTGTGGTCCGCGCCGACCGTGCGGCCCTCATGATGGCTCAAGCACTCTTGCTCCGTTCAGGCCCGGCTAGAAGCCTTCCGGCCGAAGCCGGTGCGTTCACACGAATGCAATCGAGCGATGCGGTCCCTGACATCCAATGGTTCTTCATTCTCGGGGTGGGGTTGCAGGCGCTGAGGTGGAGGGGATTCGGCCGCGGGAAGTTCCACCGTGAAGCCTTTAGGATCGCGGTTTCTCAGTTCAGGCCGCAGAGCCGCGGTACTGTCTCGCTTACCTCCCACCGATCCGTTCGCGTTACCCAAGATCGACTCTGGTTACCTATCACCAGCAGCCGACTTGGCGCCGATGGTCGCGGCCGCACTACAGGTTCGGAAAGTTGCCGCTCAACCTGCTCTCGCGCCATTTATCGCTAAGGAGCTCGAGCCCGGTTGTGAAATACGCCGCGAGGATGAGCTTCGCGACTGGATACGCGGCAGTATGTTCAGCGGCAAACACCCGGTTGGTACCTGTCGGATGGGCAGTGACTATGCCGCGGTAGTCGACCCTCAGTTGCGTGTTCGCGGTGTGGAAAAGCTAAGGGTAGTTGATGCATCAGTGAAGCCAACCATCATCGGTGGAAACACGAATGCATCGACGATCATGATCGCGGAGAAGGCGGCCGATTTAATCTGCGCAGCGAAGCGGGAAGGCGAGGCGCCATGGTTGAATGCGATCTTTGGTAGCGGTCGCATTTAAAAGTTCGATTGTAGATCATTCGCTGCCTTTGAAGTATTGTTCTGGCGCGGGCGCTCCTGCAAGATGTAGTCACGTCTATCAGTCGTTGAGGAGACCAAGTTTCATGAACATGAGCACTATGTGAGGCGTCGCGTCGGACGGATAGAAGAATGTTGACGTGCCGCTGCCGCTGCTCAGGCGGCGTTTCCTGGCTTTCCTCAAACGGCGCGCCAAGAACGGATAGAGGTGCCGCGAACCCGAACTATTCTTGCGCGTCCGAGAGACGGCATGGCAATGTTGCCGAAGTGCTCCCACGAAATGGGCGTCCCTATTCAGCTTGCACGCGAGCGGAAGGGGGTACCAATCAACCTTCCATGATCGACGTACTGCAGGACTATTGTTTGAGGAACTGCGAAGAGGTACTAAAATTACATGTGAACCAATCGGTGTGATCGACTTGATCACGCCGGGAATTCGCCAATCGGTTAGACAAATATGAAGGTCGCCCCAGCACTGGCCGCCGGCTGCACATGGTACTGACACCAGCCGAAATGTCACCCTCGCCATCATCTGGTCCGAAGTTCGTATGCTGCTGGCGTGCCGTCAGGCGTCCACAACATGATGCAAGGCGAAGGCGCAGTTCGTTCCGTGCGAATTCAAGGGGTACACGTAAGCGCTAAACTTGTGCCGTTCAGGATTTGAATATCCAGAGCATGGGAGTCTTGGCCTGAGAGATCGGTCACACCGCAACCGTTGCCGGGAAGCGCAAAGTTTCGGCTGGATCGCTCCGCTCGGCGATTAAGGTGGATTTTGAGACGGCGATCGTTGAGGAGGCGATCGAGAGCGATGCGCCTGGATCTGGGTTAATAATCGGCGCGGAGTTGGGATTTGCCGGACGGCAGTCCTTCGTCCGTTCTGCAACAGCAAGAGCACTGTGATGATGGCGGCCGAGTGTTTTTGCGCACCTTCATTCGCGTTGCGCTCGGGAGCTTCTCCTTTCGTCGCGTTCTTCCGCGACCATATAGACGCAAAGAGGGGACCCCTTATCAAATATGAGTAGAGTATCGCCCAAAGTTGGTGACGATGGGAATCGGAAAGGCGGCATATCGTGGGGGTGCTTGACGCCTCCACTTCTCCACCGAAGGAGCGATATGCCGTGTCCAACGATAACGTCATCCATCTGATTCAGCCAGGAACCTTCGACGATCAACTCACAGAAGTCTTGCGCAGCGGGGCACGTGCCCTTCTCGCCCAGGCGGTCGAGGCCGAGGTCGAGGACTTTCTCGGCAAGCATGCCGATTTGAAGACCGCGGACGGCCACCAGCGCATCGTCCGCCACGGTCACCTGCCGGAGCGGGAGGTGATGACCGGTATCGGTCCGGTCGCGATCCGCCAGCCGCGTGTGCGCGATCGCGAAGCGGACGCCTCCGATCCCGACCGCATCCGGTTCTCTCCGGCGATCCTGCCGCCCTACATGCGGCGTTCGAAGTCGATCGAGACGCTGCTGCCGATCCTTTACCTGAAGGGGATCTCGACGGGCGACTTCTCGGAG
>NZ_JADPIS010000094.1:0-3201 GCF_023073025.1 Bradyrhizobium sp. 76 | reverse complement strand
GTACTCCTTCCACAGCGCGGCGCGCGCATTGAGCATGGCGTCGATCAGCTCACTGACCAGCGCATCGCCCGCGACCGCCTCGCGTACGGCTTGCGCAAATCCGCCGCGCCCAACCCGGTTCAGGCGGATGCCGAACACTTTCAGCGAGTGACGGATCGCGTTCTCGAGATCCAAAAACTTGCGCTTCAGATTGCGGCGGTGCGTCAGCAACAGCCGCAGCCGGTAGCAGGGCTCGCTCTTGATATGGGCGCGCCGGAACCAGCCGGTGCGCATGATGTGGGCAATGCCGAGCGCGTCGGCTCGATCGGTCTTGTTGCGCTGCGCCTTCAGCGCTGCGCGGACGTGGAGAGTCTCCAGGCAGATCACCGGCAGACCGAGCTTGAGCAGCTCCGGATGCAGCCAGGGCGACAGCGAGCCCGCCTCATGGCCGAGCCGTCGCAAGCGGCCAAGATACGGGTTCAACGCCGCCTTGATCGTGTCCGGATCGGTCACCACTGTCACCTCCAGCGCCACCTTGCCGGTGTCGTCCACCACGCAGATTGCCGTTTCGTCCATGCCGACGTCCAAGCCACAGAAGAATTCCATCGCGCGCCTCCCGCGTTGCTGTAGATGCGCATTGTGCCCGTCATTCATCCCGCAGGCCACTTGATCGCCTCCCGCACGTCCCGGCGCAGACCGATTACGGGCGGCAGTCCTGCCGTCGTGTTTGCCCACTGCTCTCCCCCTTCCGCCAATTGCTCGCTGAAGCACGCCATGGCTTGCGAACCCGCACACCTGGTCAGTGCGACGCTCCCGAAATCGATCGAGGGACGAACACGCCAATAGGCCGAGGTACCAGGGGCGAAACATGGGGCGCCGAGATTGCGGTCGTGGCGCCGCTTGAAGGAATGAGCGCCGACGACCGATCGCGTGTCTTCATCCGATCGGATGGCGCGACGAACAACGTTGCAGCTGTCGATAACTGGCGGCCGGTGGTCAGCGTCGGAGGCAACTCGATGCCAAGCAGAGTTGCAAGCTTGGCCACATACGCTTGCGTCTCGTCTGGCAATGCGCCGCCCGCGATATGCTCTTCGTAGCGAGCTGGTCCCGCATTGTACGCGGCAAACACGCCGGGCCACCATATCGGTCGAGCAGTTCACGCAGATATGCCGTGCCTGCCAGAACGTTGTCGCGCGGGTCGTGGGGATCGCTGCCGAGATTATGGCGCTCGCGCAGTTCTGCCCATGTCGACGGCATGATTTGCGTCAAGCCCATTGTGCCTTTAGGCGATCTGGCGTGCACGTCACCAGCACTTTCGATGTTGATGACTGAACCAATCCAGTTCACCGGAACTGAAAAGCGCTCTAAGGCTTCGTCGACGAAAGCTGCAAATCGGTTACTCGTTTGAGTGACCGCTCGAACCGCGGCCGCTGCGCTCTCCGCGACAGCGGCGCCGTACGGCACAGCGCAGATGAGCAGTATCGAAGCGATAGCCAAAACACACGCGCACAACTGGGCCAAGCATGCCCATCGCGCTCGCGTCCGTCCACGGTAAAGCTGCTCCGCGCCGGGTATTCGGCCGCCCTGGACTGCCGCTGCACGCGGTCGCCTCACAGACACTGATCGGGATGGAGGAATGATCCCGCAATCGATCGAACGGAGGAATGGCGGGGTGAACACGTGGAACACGCACGTTCACTTCTCCCTGGTCCACACCGGCAGCGCACGGCCAATCACGGCCGACGCCGGAAGTAATTCAAAATATCGGCCATCAAGAGAGTCGTCCGACTGCCAGTTCATGAGAAAGAGTTCGCCGTCGCCGACGACGCTGCAGCCCTGCCATTTCGGCAGCGGCCGGCCGCGTCCATCGCGATCTCGCGCCTCGCACCCACCGCAATGCCATCGACCGAAATCGTGAGTCCGTTTCTGCAGACGGTCTGCCCTGGCAGCGCCAAGACCCGCTTGAGCATAGGCACGCCGACCGGCAGATAGCCATTCAGGTCGAGAAAGGTCGCAAGCGGCTCAGGCGGCTGAACGGCGAGCAGCTCGGTGAGATGGAAGCGCTTCTCCGATCGTACGCCATAGAGGCCGATTGGAACGCTTGCCGATGCGTTCCAAATGTAGAGTGGAAGCGGCTGCATGGCGATCGTGGAGACGAGCGCGGCAGCAACCGCAAACGTGGTCGTCAATATCATCAGGCGGCCCGTCATCGCATCACCTTCTGACGGTGAAGCCAAGCCTGGTGGCGCGCATTTATATGAACGCGGGTTCTCGTTGACGGACAGACGGTTATGAACGTGATGCCAATGATCAGGAGCTACGTCGGCGGGATCGATGCCGAGTGCCTCAACGGCATCGGTCATTTGCAGCAAGCGTTCGACCTTCGGCCAGCCTG
Organism: Bradyrhizobium sp. 76; assembly: GCF_023073025.1. NCBI lineage: Bacteria > Pseudomonadati > Pseudomonadota > Alphaproteobacteria > Hyphomicrobiales > Nitrobacteraceae > Bradyrhizobium > Bradyrhizobium sp. 76. Next base: position 827 of record NZ_JADPIS010000094.1, on the reverse strand, counting down.
ACAGGCGCAGCAGAATCTCTCCACCGGGTGTCACATAGGGGACGGTCGAGCAGCGCTGTCCAGGCCTGACCGCGCGCAGGATGTCGATCCGCGAAATGACCGTTCCAAAGTCATTGGACGTCCAGCGAACGAAAGCAAAGATGCTGCCTGGCGCGAATGACAGCACACGTCAGTGGCGATCAATCTTCCGTTCCTCGATGATGCGGCCGAACCGAATGCGGTTTTCGATACGCTTCTCCAGCCACAGCAGTTCTACTTCGGTGAGATCTCTCATGCCGCCGCTCCCGAAGACCGGAATGGGGAGCCGTAAGCATTGTCCGGGGTGAAGCCTGTGCGGCTTCTGCCGACGAGGATTGACGGCCCGCGGTTGCCAGTCGCTTGCGAAGCGGTTTCCGGCTTGGTCCGTTAGAGGAAATCCGAAGGATTGCTGATTAGCCGGGGTACTGACCGTTGCCCCCTCGCCGGCCGTGCTGCTGCGAAAATGCTCACAACGATTCGCGAACGGAACGCGCGGTGCGTGCCGCGATCGGCGGTGGAGGTGTCAATCGGCTTGCAACTTTGGCTCTGACGCAATTTTGGTGCATTGGTGATCATGTAGCGCCGATCAAGCGCGCCTGAAGAAGATCGAGCTTGGCGCGTCCGTACATCTGACGCTTGACGAGCTTGAGCTTGGTAATCTGACCTTCGGTCTGCCCGTTAGACCAAGATGTTGTAATCGCAGCGTTGACGGCGGCCTTGTCTTTGGTGATGCCGTTGGCGAAGGATGCGACGAGACTTGCGCATGCTCGTTCCAGCCATGGATCAAGATCCACGTGAGTCTTCTTGCG
>NZ_JADPIS010000076.1:0-3224 GCF_023073025.1 Bradyrhizobium sp. 76 | reverse complement strand
TCATGGATGATCTGTTGCGGGAGTTTTTGACGGAAACCAGCGAGAGCCTGGACACCGTGGACAATCAGCTGGTGAAGTTCGAGCAGGAGCCGAACAACGCCAAGATCCTGGATAACATCTTCCGCCTGGTCCACACCATCAAGGGCACGTGCGGCTTTCTCGGATTGCCGCGACTTGAAGCGCTGGCGCATGCCGGCGAGACGCTGATGGGCAAATTCCGTGACGGCATGCCGGTGACCGGGCAGGCGGTGACGGTGATCCTGTCCTCGATCGACCGCATCAAGGAAATTCTGGCCGGGCTGGAGGCGACCGAAGCCGAGCCCGAGGGTACCGACCGCGACCTCATCGACAAGCTGGAAGCGATGGTCGAGCAGGGCATGGCCGCTATGTCAGGCTCGGCGCAGCCGATGGCGGCCGGTGCTGCTGCTCCCGTGGCCGAAGCGCCGCCGCTGGTGCCGGAAGCACCTGTCGCAGTTGAAGCCGCGCCGACCTCCGGCGTGCTGGCCGACCAGAGCCTGGAGCGTCCGCTGCGTCCGGGCGAAGTCTCGCTCGACGAGCTTGAGCGCGCCTTCCGCGAGACCGCGATCGAAGTCCCGGCCCCCGTTGCCAAGGCCGAAGTCAAGGCCGAGCCCCAGCCTGCCGCTGAAGCGGCAGTGGCTGTTGCCAAGGACGCTGCCAAGGAAGCCAAGGAAGCCAAGGCGCCCAAGGACAAGGCCGCGCCGAAGAAGTCGATCGCCGACGAGGGCGCCGGCGAGGGAGCCAGCATCGCCAACCAGTCGATCCGCGTCAACGTGGATACGCTGGAGCATCTGATGACCATGGTCTCCGAGCTGGTGCTGACCCGCAACCAGCTGTTGGAGATCTCCCGCCGCAACGAGGACACCGAGTTCAAGGTGCCGTTGCAGCGGCTGTCCAACGTCACCGCCGAGCTGCAGGAAGGCGTCATGAAGACGCGCATGCAGCCGATCGGCAATGCCTGGCAGAAGCTGCCCCGCATCGTTCGCGACCTCTCGAGCGAACTCGGCAAGCAGATCGAGCTGGAGATGCACGGCGCCGACACCGAGCTCGACCGCCAGGTGCTCGACCTGATCAAGGACCCGCTCACCCACATGGTGCGCAACTCCGCCGACCATGGCCTGGAGACCCCGGCCGAGCGTCTCGCCGGCGGCAAGGGCGAGCAGGGCACCATCCGCCTGTCCGCCTATCACGAGGGCGGCCACATCATCATCTGCATCGCCGACAACGGCCGTGGCCTGAACACCGACAGGATCAAGGCCAAGGCGATCTCCTCAGGTCTGGTCACCGAGGCCGAGCTCGAGAAGATGAGCGAAGCCCAGATCCACAAGTTCATCTTCGCGCCGGGCTTCTCGACCGCTGCCGCCATCACCTCGGTGTCGGGACGCGGCGTCGGCATGGACGTGGTGCGCACCAATATCGACCAGATCGGCGGCACCATCGACATCAAGTCGGTCGCCGGTGAAGGCTCCTCCGTCACCATCAAGATCCCGCTGACGCTGGCCATCGTCTCCGCGCTGATCGTGGAAGCCGCCGGCGACCGCTTTGCGATCCCGCAGCTCTCCGTGGTCGAGCTGGTGCGGGCCCGCGCCAACTCGGAGCACCGCATCGAGCGCATCAAGGACACCGCGGTGCTCAGGCTGCGCAACAAGCTGCTGCCGCTGATCCACCTCAAGAAGCTGCTCAAGATCGACGACGGCGCCGTCTCCGATCCCGAGAACGGCTTCATCGTGGTGACGCAGGTCGGCAGCCAGACCTTCGGCATCGTCGTCGACGGCGTGTTCCACACCGAAGAAATCGTGGTCAAGCCGATGTCGACGAAACTGCGTCACATCGACATGTTCTCGGGCAATACCATCCTGGGCGACGGCGCGGTCATCATGATCATCGACCCCAACGGCATTGCCAAGGCGCTCGGCGCCGCCGGCTCCTCGGCCCATGACATGAACAACGAGAACGGGACGCACAGCATCGGATCGGGCGAGCAGACCACCTCGCTGCTGGTGTTTCGCGCCGGCTCGTCCCAGCCCAAGGCGGTCCCGCTCGGGCTCGTCACGCGCCTGGAAGAGCTCCCGGCCGACAAGATCGAGTTCTCGAACGGCCGCTACATGGTGCAGTACCGCGAGCAGCTGATGCCGCTCGTCGCCATGGAGAGCGTCACCATCGCGAGCCAGGGCGCCCAGCCGATCCTGGTGTTCTCCGATGACGGCCGCTCCATGGGCCTCGTCGTCGACGAGATCATCGACATCGTCGAGGAACGGCTCAACATCGAGGTCGGCGGATCCTCCTCCGGCATTCTCGGCTCGGCCGTGATCAAGGGCCAGGCCACCGAAGTGATCGACGTCGGCCACTTCCTGCCGATGGCGTTCTCCGACTGGTTCACCCGCAAGGAGATGAAGCCGTCGCTGCACTCGCAATCGGTGCTGCTGGTCGACGACTCGGCGTTCTTCCGCAACATGCTGGCCCCGGTGCTCAAGGCCGCCGGCTACCGCGTCCGCACCGCGCCGACCGCGCAGGAGGGCCTGGCTGCGTTGCGCGCGCAGACCTTCGACGTGGTCCTGACCGACATCGAGATGCCCGACATGAACGGGTTCGAGTTTGCCGAGACCATCCGCTCCGACAGCAATCTGGGCGCGATGCCGATCATCGGGCTCTCCGCGCTGGTGTCGCCGGCGGCGATCGAGCGCGGCCGTCAGGCCGGCTTCCACGACTATGTCGCCAAGTTCGACCGTCCCGGTCTGATCGCGGCGCTGAAGGAACAGACCGCGGGCGCCGCCGGTGCCTCCGAGCTGAGCCGCGCAGCAGCGTAACCAGCGGGATCAGGAGATACGCAACATGACCAAGAAGACCCAGTCCGGCGAAGGCGCCATGGTCGAATACGTCACCGCGATGATCGGCGGCCAGCTGTTCGGCCTGCCGATCTCCCGCGTCCAGGACGTGTTCATGCCCGAGCGCGTCACCCGCGTGCCGCTGTCCTCGCGCGAGATCGCGGGCGTGCTGAACCTGCGCGGCCGCATCGTCACCGTGGTCGACATGCGCGCCCGGCTCGGCCTGCCCAAGCCCGAGGACGGCAAGATCCCGATGGCGGTCGGCGTCGACCTGCGCGGTGAATCCTATGGCCTCCTGATCGACCAGATCGGCGAAGTGCTGCGGCTCGCCGAGGACGGCATGGAAGAAAACCCCGTCAATCTCGACCCCCGCATGGCCAA
>NZ_JADPIS010000107.1:0-3381 GCF_023073025.1 Bradyrhizobium sp. 76 | reverse complement strand
TCTCGATCCTCTGCGGTTGGGCAAAAGACCAAGGTAGCCGGGTTGCAGACTGTCAGCGGTGCGCGCCTCCCCGTTGCCCCCGATCATGATCGCTGGAAACAGCGATCACGATCGGCTGGAAACGATGATCACGATGCTCTGGAATGGGTGATCACGATGGCCTGGAATCGGTGATCACGATCGGCTGGAACACGCAGGCTCAGGTCAACATCGCCATTCGCTGGTTTGCTGGTTATGGCCTGCGAGCAGCTACCGCACCATTCAAGCCTGACGCGCATCCGCCAGCACTGGGGCGAAGAGCGGTTCCGTAGGATCTTCAAACGCACGGTCGAGGCCTGTTTGAAGGCCAAAATCGCCACTGCGGAGGTGGTCCACATCGGTGCGTCGCTGATCCGCGCTAATGTGAGTTAGGACAGCCTCACCGAGCAGCATGTGGTGGATGTACTGAGCCAAAATCAAAGCGAGGATGAAAGCGAGGCTGAGAGAAAGGGCCGGCAAAGCGGCAAGTATAAGAAGATCTGCACGACTGATCCCGATGCGACAATGGCCACGAATGCACGAAACCGGCGGCTGGAACCCGCTTACAAGCAGCACACGGCCGTCGATGACAAGGTCGGTGTCATCTGGATGTCGCGGTCACGACTGGACAAACGAACGAAGGGGAGATGATCGAGCCGCAAGTCGATGAGGTTGAAGCGATTGCGGGCATCGACATCAAGGTGGTCACCGCCGACGCAGGCTATGCCTACGCTAAAGTCTACGGCGCGCTCGAGCGGCGCGGCATTGATGCCCTGATCCCAGCTAAAGCCGAACCAATCAAGAGTCCCGTACCGCTCAGACGCTTCCGGTACGACGCCAAGAACGACATCTTGAAGTGCCCGCGAGGACGTATCTTGCGCCCCGCGCGGCCCATCAAGCACGGCCGTTTCTTTTACTCGAAGGCGAAGGATTGCGCCCGGTGTCCGCTCAAGGGCGATTGCCTATCCAAAGGGCGGGTTAACAAGGCAGTTGTTGTCGTTGACGATTATCCTGCACTGCTCCGCGCACGCCGCCCTCGCGATCGATGGAGTAAGCAGGATCGACGGCTCTATCAGCGCCATCGCTGGCGCTCAGAGGGCTTCCACGGCGAAGCCAAGACCTGGCACGGACTGGCGCGCGCCATACGGCGTGGTCTACCGAATATGAAGATCCAGGCCTACCTGACGGCCGCCGCCATCAACCTGAAGCGGCTGGCAGCCGCTCTCCTTGCGCTTATTCTGCCTTGGATTGTCCCTTATAGCGCGTTTGCGGCTTCAGAGCGCCGTAGCGCGGGTTTTAACGCGAGGGCCATGACAGAGCCGGTCGCTGCATCGCGCGAAATCTATTGGCCACTTCTTCAACGACCCCCGCGTCCGCTTCATGCGCAACGCGCTGGCGCATGCCGGCAAGAGCGGGCGGCGCGTCGTCTCCGCCTTCATCGCCACCGCGTTTGCCCAGGACGATGCGGCGGCGGCCAGCGCCCAGTGGCGCCGGGTCGCCGATCAGCTCCGCCCCAAGTTGCCCAAGCTCGCTACCTTCCTGAACGAAGCCGAGACCGATGTGCTCGCCTGCATGACTTTCCCGCCCCAGCATCGCACCAAGCTGCACTCGACGGATGAGATGGACAAGCGATTTTTTCATTATCGAGATGACGCTTGCTGGAAATCGCATATGTCCATTCTTTTGTTCGGCCGCGGCGCAGGTCATTTTTCCGTCCCGGCCATCAATCTTGCAGCCGCGGCCCGAGAACGGTGGCACGCTGCATGGAACGGGACGGGCCAGGCTGGAAGTTGCCGTCAGCTGCGATTATGGTTGCCGGGCGCGGGCGACCGCGTGGCGAAGCGTGACGCGTCGGCTGCAAGCGTCACCGGACTGCCTATGTTGTCTTGCCGAATTGAGGCGCCCGCGCGCCCGCTCTTTGCCGCCGCGCTTTCCATTGCGACACGAATTGTTCGAGTTTCGCTCCGCCTGGGCGGCAATCAGCATCTCGCGGTCGCCCAGCGCCTTGATGTTGTAGGCATAGGCGGTCCACGCCGGCTGCCTTGACCGTGGTCGATGATTGCGCTCGCGAGTGCTTGGTCCTTGGGCCGACACCTCGCTCTCGCGCACCCGGGTGGCACGGGAACTGGACCGGCTGGTGATGGAGCGCGGCAAGCCGAAGATGGTGGTCAGCGACAACGGCAGCCAACTCACCAGCAACGCGATCCTAACCTGGATCGATCAGAGCCGCGTCGCCTGGCATTACATCGCGCCGGGCAAGCCCATGCAGAACGCCTTCATCGAGAGCTTCAACAGCCGTCTGCGGGACGAATTGTTGAACGAGACGCTGTTCACGTCGCTGGCCCAGGCTCGCTCGCACTCGCATGTTGGCGTGCCGATTACAACCGCGCATCAGAACACCCATCTGTCTATGTTGTTGAAGAGAAGAGACTTTGCTGATTGGGATGCGATCCCGTGGGGTATCTTGGGTTCTGTCGCGCTCGTTCATTGAGCAGCAGTTGTTATCAGCGAGGCGCGGGCGAAGATCCACGGGCCGTCCGATAGCGGATGGAAGGCTTCGATCTCACCGGCTTCAGCGGCCAGCCGGAGCGTCTTGGGCGCGATCTTCAGGAGCTTTGCGGCGTTGCCAAGGTTGAGCCAAGGTTCGATCCCGTCCTCGGCGGGCTTGAACACCGGGAGGTGGTAGTTCGAGCGCATTGATGTGACGCGCTCGCGGGTCCAGCGATTGCCGTTGCCCGTCTTGAGGCCGTTGCGGTTGAGGAGGCCGGCAATCCGCGCCGGCGTTTGGGCAAGCGCAACTCGCTGTGGGCGCCACCCACCCAGTGGACGATGAGAACGATCTCGGAGGCCGCGTCGTCGATATCGGCCATGACCTCATGGATGAGGGTGCGTACAATGCGCTTCTTGAGGCGAGCATCCGTCGTCGGCGCATCCCAGACCGTTTTGAGGTTCGAGGCCAGAACGCCGAGCGAAGCTGGATCAGCAATGGGTGCGGGCGGCGCCGCATCATGCATGGCGATCTTGCCCTCGACCTCCGCCGCGTGAGCGAGCGCTCTGTTCCAGCGCGCTTCAAGCTCACTCGCCACCAGCCGGTTCGCGGGGTCAGCGGCATCGTATTGCCGGAAAGCCCGGTCGGCGGCATAGCGCGCCGCTTCGAGGTCGCGACTGAGAGCATCGCGCACCTGATCCCGTCCTCCGGCTTCCTTGGCGGCAGCGGTTGCAGCGGCGATAGCGCCCGGACCGACGACGCCAAGCAGTGCTTCCTCGATTGCATCATCGACGCGCAATCCGCCGAAGGCGATGCAGTGAGGGCCGCCATTGTCCATCCAGGCGCGGCTGCAGCTGTAGCGCGGGATATGGTGC
>NZ_JADPIS010000127.1:0-3743 GCF_023073025.1 Bradyrhizobium sp. 76 | reverse complement strand
TTAACGGCACACGTTAAACTTGTTCGATCCGTCGAAAAGAAGAATGGTCGACGATTCGAAATCTGGAGCCTGACCGATTCAGACCAGCGACTCTTCTAGAAGTCGATGGTGTGAAACGCCTTCGCTGCTACTGTTTTTTTGCCGGTCTGAGCAGTTAGTGCTCGGCGGGACGTAGAGCAAACCATCGGACAAGAGCTGTTGAGAGCTCTTGTCCGGAAGGACGAGTTAAAGAAGAGCGCGGGCTTGAATTAAATCGCGACGATGTTGGCTGTTGGCTATTGAGCCGGCTTCGCCTTAACCTGCGCCCGAGAGACATTTATCTTGCCGTCGCGAACAGGAGGTCCTGACGCCGCGTCTGGCGCCCGCCCGCAATCTCGAATGTAACGCGCACGGTAGGCGGGTTCAGGTAAGCTCTGGCGGCAGGCGCGTGCTCCGAGATGCCGGAAAAAGAGGAGTTGCAAGTTGGCCAGTCAGCTTTCTGAATTGCAGGGCAGGCGGTATGACGCTGTCGTTATCGGATTAGGCATCAACGGCGCTGCCGCCCTGCGAGAGCTCGCGTCGGCTGGCTATTCGGTGCTGGGTGTTGACAAGCACGATTTCGGGTCAGGCGCCTCTTCGCGGTCGAGCCGGTTACTGCATTGCGGCTTACGCTACTTTGCACCAGGTCGATCACTGTGGGAGTTCGTTCAACGACCCCAGCAGTTTGCCACTGCATTGAAGATGGCCCGTCAAGCAGTCACAGCACGCACCGAACTTGTACGTGCTGAACCGCACCGGGTGAGCGCGATTACGGTTCACTTTCCGATATACGAAGACGGACCCTACGCCAAATGGCAGGTTCGCGCAGCTTTCGGGCTGCTAGGTGCGATGAACATCGGTGGTGTTCCATTCGACTATTCCATGCTCCCGCACGATGAAGCAGTGCGTGCTCCGATGCTGCGCTTGTTGCGCGCGCCGGGTCAGCTAAAGTCCGCTGCCTCCTACCGCGAATACTCATTTGTTTGGCCCGAACGTATCTGCGTCGACGCAGTACTCGACGCGGAAGCTGCGGGTGCGACGGTGCTGAACTACACGCGCGTGATGTCCTGTACAAAGACGCAAGACGGCGACTGGCGCATTCTTCTCGAGGGAAATGTCGAGGTTCGAGCGCCAGTAGTTGTGAATTTGGCGGGAATCTGGATCGACGACATCGTGCACGTGGCCAATCCTCGCGCCTCGAACCGTGTTCTGGGTACGAAGGGCGCTCATATCCTCGTGCGTATGCCTGAAGAGTGCAGATCGATCGGCATTGCCACTCTCAACTCCAAAGGCGAACCGTTCTATTGCTTGCCCTGGGGGGATCATCATTATTTTGGACCGACGGAAACGCTGTACGAAGGCGACAAGGAGCATGTATTCGTCAATGAGGCGGAGGTCGAGTTTCTGCTGGCGGAGGCCAATCGCCTGTTTCCTTCGCAGGCGCTAAACGCCTCACACGTTGTGCAAACGTGGGCTGGCGTGCGGCCGCTGACGTTCGATGAAGATCTGCCGATGGGCAATCGCAACCGGGTGCTGCACGAATTCTCCAAGGAGGGCTTGGCTGGGATGCTTGCATTGACCGGTGGACCCTTGACGTCCCACAGATCTGCGGGCAGGCAGGTCCGAGAGGCGGTCGAACGGTTGATCGGCAACGTTGACGACAATAGGCGGCAAATCCCGCGGGAGCATGCCGCCATTGACCGAGATTTCCTGCGGAAGCTATGCGAGAACGATGCGAGGGCGCATCAGCAATTGCGTCAAATCCTCTCCAAAGAGCAGGTTCGCACCCTTTCTGACCTTTTCTTCCGCCGATTGGGTGTAGCGTGGTTTGACCGGATTGAGCCGGCCACCGTTCGCAAGGTCACAAGCGCGGTTGCGGGCCCGCTGAATTGGAGCGAGTCGGAAACCCAAATCGAAGTTGCCAAGTTCCTTGACGACCTCGATGCGACGTTCGGATATGGCATGAGTAAGCTGACGGAAGAGCAGGGATCGCCCAAATCTTTTGGATCGTCAGCCGCAGTGCCGAATTAGGAAATACCAGCTAGATCGACCAATGGCGCCAGATGCTAAGTCGGCCTCAAGCCACCCATCCACGCTGCCCTGCGGAGAGGTGCTGCGGAGTTCCTAAGGCGTTAATCTCACGGGGCTGGATTGCCGTGGTGATCTCGTGCGCCGGCGCCCGCTGACTTGCCCGCGCGGCTTGCCGAAGGACGTTTTACGCCAGGGCGGGGCATCGGAACCCAGCCCTCATGTTCCTGCAGCGAGTCCAGGATCGCGTTAACTGCGAGCCGTGTGAGGCGATCCCAATTTTGGGAGCGGCAAACGGCCGACGTCCAACAATGGAGCGGCGAACCCGCGAGCGGCTTCCAAGTCAGTTCCCCTGACCCTTCCTGTCCGCGTCGCTTCAGATGCCTTTCGGTTGTGAATGTCACCGCTTGCTCCGCGGTCAGGAGGGCCGCGGTCGTCCTCACACCGTGAAGGAGTCTCGGAGGGACATATCCGCCGGCCCGACAAAGCTCCAACATCTCGTCGTATAAGCCCGGGGCGAGATCGCGATTAAATATGACTAGTGGATACAAGCGTAGGTCCGCCAATTGCAGCTTCTCGCGCTTGGCTAGTGGGTGATCGGCCTGCATCAGCACGCCGAACTTCTGACCCAACGACGCCGACACCCTCAATCCACGCGCACCGAATGGCTGCCGTAACACCGCAACGTCGATCTCGCCCGCGGACAGCAGCCGCTGCTGTTCGGCGGTGCTTGCCTCAACCATGTTTACCTGCACGTTTTCCCGACGCAGGTGATCGACCACGTCGAGAATGACGCTGCGAGAGGTCTCAGGGGGCAAAGATATCCGCAAGCGCCTCGACTTGTTTGGTGATGCAGAACGCGCAACACGCATCGCGCAATCGAATGCCCCAACTGCCGCGCGAGCTTGGGGCAACAAAGCTTGGCCGGCCGTGGTCAAGCTTACGTGCTTGCTTGAACGATCAAACAGACGTACGCCGAGCTCATTTTCCATATCGGCGATACGTTTCGATAGGGGAGGCTGGCTCATGTGCAGGTCGCGCGCGGCCTTCGCAAAACTTAAGGCCTCAGCTACCGCCACGAAATACCGCAGATGCCGAATGTCCATTGAAAGATTCTAGCACCCGTGTCGAGTTGAAAGCAACGAAATTCGCCCGGCCCCTGGTGCTGAAGGCTAGAAATGTCCCCGGCGAGCTCGTGACAGCGGGTTGGCTGTGTTCGGTTATCGCTAAGTTCGATTGGCGCTCGGCTTGGTTGCGATCGCGCAAGCGACTCTCTTGTAAGCGAAAGCCATTTTGAACCAGCTATAATGTTACAGCAAGGCCAGCGAGCAGGTATGCTGGCGATGGATCACCCTCGTCGACGCGTCCGCAGCCTTCGTCGTAAGTTCCGGTTCGGACGATGCTGCTCGCTTGATGCGCGCAATTGAGCGGCATCAACCGATCCGGGCATCTCGATCGCGCGAGACGATTAAAGCGGCCTCTCCCGGAGTCGCGTTCCGGCTCTCCAACATCCCGGAAAGGTTTTTGACCACTCTTTGATCGCGCGACATTTCGACCTCGTTCCCGCCGGTCTTGTAATCACGGAAGCCCGCTGCAAAGTAAGCGCGATTTTCTCCGCACGGTGACGCCCGCGCTTTTGACGGATGGCCTTCGTATCGAGGGCGGCATCTGACCCGTTCAGGCAGCGGCGGTTTTGG
>NZ_JADPIS010000059.1:0-512311 GCF_023073025.1 Bradyrhizobium sp. 76 | reverse complement strand
GCGGGAGAAGGTCAAGCTCGTCACCGTGGACCGGCGCGAGGTCGATCTGTGCAATCAGGCCGCGGTGTTCGACTGGTTCGCGAAGACGCGGCCGCAGGTCGTCTTTCTCGCCGCGGCCAAGGTCGGCGGCATCGTCGCCAACAACACGCTGCGCGCCGAGTTCATTTATGACAACATCGCGATCGCGGCTAACGTGATCCAAGCCGCGCATCAGAACGGCGCCGAGAAGCTGATGTTTCTGGGCTCGTCCTGCATCTATCCGAAGCTGGCACCACAGCCGCTGCGCGAGGACTCCGTGCTGACCGGCCCGCTGGAGCCGACCAACGAGCCCTATGCAATCGCAAAAATCGCCGGGATCAAGATGGCGGAGGCCTATCGCAGCCAGTATGGCAGCGACTTCATCAGCGTGATGCCGACCAATCTCTACGGCCCCGGCGACAATTATCACCCCGAGATGAGCCACGTCGTCGCTGCCCTGATTCGCCGCTTCCACGAAGCAAAGCTCGCGGGCGCGAAGAGTGTCGTGGTCTGGGGCACCGGCACGCCGCGGCGCGAGTTCCTTTATGTCGACGACATGGCGGATGCCTGCGTGCACCTGATGAAGACCTATTCGAGTGCCGAGCTGGTCAACGTCGGCACCGGCGAGGACATCACCATCGCCGAGTTCGCCAGCGTGGTCGCCGAGATCGTCGGTTACAGCGGCGAGATCGGTTTCGACAGCGCGCGGCCCGACGGCACGCCGCGCAAGCTGCTCGACGTCAGCCGCCTCGCCAGGCTCGGCTGGCGCGCGACGACGTCGCTCACGGAGGGGGTAAACTGTGCTTACGAGGCCTACTTGTCACATAGATAGATTGCGTCCGTCTCCGCCATGTCATTGTTCCATCTGTTCGCTGGCGAGCCGCTATTCAATTGCCCATGCTGGAGCTGTTGCAGAGGTCGCGGCCCATACAGTCGACTGACGTCGAGCTCCGGGCGGCTTCGATCCCAAGCAGATAACTCTGATCGCGCGGAGCTCCGGACCATCGCGCACGCGTTATTCAAAGCGGACGGAAGGTCTGCGACTCGCAACGCTCGACAGTAGCTGAATATCGGAAGTTATTCAGCTCGTTGTCTTTGAAGAAAGCACTGTAAGCCCAGCGTTTTGTCTGCTCCGTGGCTCCGCTTCGCAGGCAGACGATCCACGGGATGGACGAGTTCGCGGGCGCTGGGATTGGTGCCGATATTTCGAGCGGCGGTTGAAGCTTTGCCTGGGCTGCTGCGGCTTTGAGATAGTTGATCACAGTTGGGGCCGATAGATCTGGGGGGGCTGTTTGGGTAAGCTGCGGAGGGTCGGCAATGGATGAACAGGATGCCAAAGAGGCAGCGACTACGATCGCGAACAGGGTACCAGACCAGTGACGGCAGCCGTGGCTGGTGGGGTCCCGTCGAATCGGGGACATAAGATCTCCCACCGATCCTGGTTGGACATACAGCAGAGCCCATTTTGAACGATACTGCATGATCAAGTGTGGCTCTCTCGCAACATCAGAATTGTTCCGTCGATCGTCGAACCGCCTGTGACTTCACAGGGTGCCGAATTCGGCCTTTGATGATGGCCGACCCGGGGAAGAGATTGGACATTTGTCTAAATCAGGCTCAAGAGGCCGTTGCTTCAGTGCAAGCGGTCCCTTGTTTGCGGGAGGGGCGTCGATGCCAACGCAGATACGGACTGTCGCCACATCAATTGCCTGGACCGTGCTCGTGGGTGTCATCATGCTCTATTTGATTTTCGGTCCGAGCTAGGCTGCGCACTCCATGTTTCGACGATAGCATGCAAAGCGTCACTGAGATCGAGAGATGCAAGGTGACGAAGAAAAGCGGCGCGAAAGCTGTACAAGGCTGTTCCAGGACCAGTTGTGCATAGCTGCCCCGAAGTGCCGGAGAACCACATGGTATTTCGTTAGTCTATTGTGCGGCTTTTGCGAGTGTCTTCGTTCCTGAAAATAACACTCCGTCCCGAAGATCGTCGAAAGTTGTTGAGTTCTTTCAGCAGAAGGAGCCGTCGAAGTTGTGCGCCATTCAGTAATGACTCGAATATGGAAATAACCTCGGTCGCCTGGAGATAGACCTCCATGCTGATGGTGTGCTGGTCAAACCCGTAAGAGGCGAGCCGGGATTCAATGTCGATCGCCGCAATCGGATCGTGCTTCCAATCGTGGGCGTTTTGTAAGGTGTAGAATTCCGCCATATAATGCAGATGAGGAGCGATCGGGACCATGTCGATGCGGCGAAGCGCCATCTCGATTGCTTGCTGACGATAGGTGTTTAGGAGCCTATGCCGCAGCACCCGACAGCGTTGCATGTCCCAGGATAGCTCGGCTACGTCGATCGCAAGCAGCCACTCGATCGCCGATTGGGGGGCTATGTCGCGGAAGATGACGGTCTGGAGCGCGCGATAGTGGTCGATGCTTTCTCCGGGCAAAAGCTGTGGTGCAGGACACAAAGCCTGAGATTCGACCGGAATAGCGGATGTGGTTGGAGGCGTGACGTTGCTTAAGGGACCATTCATTGGCCTGAGACCTCCAGCCGGCCCTGCGATGTAGTATCGAAAGTGGCCACGGTAGGATTGGCGTGGTCATGAACGGGACTCGCCGACCATAACTCGCTCGCGATAGGCAAGGGCGATATCTGCACATCGACCCACCATGCCTTTTCGTTGCCGTGTCGATGGAGGGCCTGGTGGTGAGAGCGGCATAATGGAACGGTGAATTCGTCGCTGACCTTGCGCCCAAGAGTTCGCGGCTGGGCGAACTTGAGGTGGTGGGCATCGGATGGAGCCTGCTTGCAGACCAAGCAGGGCTGTGCCCGGATAAAAGCAAGGTGGGCCTTGCTTCGCTTGCGCGGAGGCTCCTTGGGGAAGGCGAGGCCCCCCTCGCTCTGATCCGCCGGGGCAGGGCTGTCTGGGGCTGCGATAACGGCTCGATCTCGGGACGGCCCCTGCACCGCTCCCACTTCTAGGCTGCTTCCAGCCCCAGATATACGCAGGTCGTTTTCAGCCTCAGGGCGAGCCATTTCCTCGAGCCTCATCTGATAGGCTGCCTCCAGGGCCCGGGCATCGGCCTCCACCAATGTGTTCTTCAGGGGAAGACTGGCTTTGGCCCAAGCCAGGAGGTCATCGCTATCCCTTAGGGTCGCCAGCTCGGCTAACAGCCGCTCCCGTAGGTCAGCGGATTGCTGAGGCTCTAGGACCGCCGGTCGGTTCAACACCGTCTTCGCCGGCCTCCCCTTGGGCCCCGGAGCCACTTGCTGCGCGGCGGCAGCGGGAGGTCCCGCGATTGCATCGGGGGCATCCAGATCGTCCTCACCGGCAATCCCGACAAGAGCGAACAGGGCGTAGCGGCGGGCATAGGTCAGGGACGCGCCCATGCGGTGAGGGGCCTCGACGTCCTTTGCGGCGCAGACCGGCAGGTCGGAGGAGATCCACTCCCCGGACGCATGGGCCAGCAGTGTGGTAAGGTGTATCTGACCTGAGACCTGCTCGATACGCGTGGTCTGGAGGGTTGCGATCTCCTGCTGGCTCAATGTCTTGCGTACAATGTCTAAGCCGGATGCCAAAGAGGCATAGCGGAAACTCCTGTCATCCTCCCGCGGGAAGGGGGACCGGATTGTCGCCGTCAGGTTTTTTTCGGGGTTGGTCAGAACAGCCTGGGCCTTGGCCAACGCCGCAGCGAGGGCGCCTATGCGCTCACTGGACCGATGCATGAGCGACCTCCACCCGCAGAGCTTCGAAGCTGATCGCGCCAGATTTGGAACGCTTCGCCTTCAAACCGTGTCCGGTGGCTTCCTTCGCATCTTCCGGGACCAGCTTCTTCAATTCGGCTTTGGCGAGTTCATGGTCTTCGTGAGCTTCTCGGGTGCGGAGATAGGTCGCGGCTAGTCCAGCCCAGGAGTTGGATGTTCCCATATCGACGATCTTGATGGCCTCGAGCCGGGGGCGCGGCGTTTCAATTCCGAACAGGACCGGTGGATCGCCGCTTTGCACGCATCGCCAAAACTGCTTTTCGGCCGTTAGAAGAAGGTGTTGATATAGCGGGTCGGCGAGTACCGTGATTTCAACCCATTTTCCACCGCCGGTGATGATGGACAGCACAGCCGAACGTGCCGACACGACCCACATGTTGTGCTGCAGTTGAGCCATATGTTTCTCCCCTGCAGCTTCCTCCGAAAAATTCCACGGCAGCATGAATTTGGCTTCGAACACTGCCCCGGTCTTCTGCACACGCCCGTCCAGTGTTGCTCCCATCCATTTGTGTACTGGATGCCTGACCCTTCTCTGAACGTCTTCAACGCGATTACCGCTGGTTCGCTCGTACCAGGTACGGTTAAGGTCCTCGGTGACGGTTCCCAGTTGAACGATCAGCTCACCACCTAAATCCACAGCCTCGACTTCACCGCGCTTCTCTCGCCAGAGCCGAATGAGTTTGTCTCCATCCTCTCCCATAATGATCCGCGCATCGGATCCTCCTATGAATGAGCGTCGGTCGGTGGCAGATAATTGAGTCGTCTGCTTAAGAATCACGGCATGTTCTCCCTTGAAGGCATCAACAGAAAATGTTGATAAGGAGTCACGATAGGTGTCAACATAAAATGTTGAAATTGATGTCGCCTTCTCAATGCCGAGGTGCTCGGGCTTTGCTAGATATGACACAACCACAGCTGGCAACGTTGGCAGGGATCGGATTGTCGACGGTGGTCGACTTTGAAAAGCAAAGACGCGTCGTCTCTGATGACGCTATTAGGAAACTGCAAGAGGCGCTTGAAAGCTCGGGTGTGGTTCTCATTTTCGAGAACGGCGGAGGAGTTGGAGTTCGCTTGCGCAAGCCCGCTGGAAAGCCGGGCAAGTAGCTATTCTCACCGGACCTCTTCGGGCGGTTCTTCAGTGTGAGCGGTTAACAACGAGCTTGATTCAAGGTTATCTGCAATGAAACCCGCCGTGTTTTTTGACCGGGATGGCGTCCTTAACGAGGACATAGGCTATCTCTATGAGAGAGCTAAATTTAAGTGGATGCCAGGCGCCCGAGAAGCCGTGAAGGCCGTCAATGACGCCGGATATTTTTCTTTCGTAATCACGAACCAGTCAGGAGTCGCTAGGGGATTATACAAGGAAGCCGATATCAGAGCTCTTCATAGCTGGATGTCAGAGGAGCTGGCAAAAATCGGCGCTCACATAGACGCATTCGAGTATTGTCCACATCATCCTGAGGCAAGCGTTGAGCTTTATCGCACTTCGTGCACCTGCCGAAAGCCAAAGCCTGGCATGATCACGAAGATCATGAATCGCTTTCCGGTTGATTCTGATCGAAGCTTTGTCATAGGGGATAAGTTCACCGACATCGAAGCGGCGAACGGAGCGGGGATACGCGGCTACCTTTTCGGGGGCGAGGATCTTCAGCAGTTCGTCCGTAGCCATTTGCCCACCAGATAAACTAGTCAATCAGGAGAGGCGAACCAATCGCCGGACGCGGCGAACATCCTCTGACCCACCATCGTGCAGTTGTCTCGTACTGCCCTTATGTCGAGAGGGCCGCCACTTTGGTCATGACTGCTCGTAAGACGTCCTCGATTGTGGGGCAACGGTAAGCCGCAAATCGGGAGCGAGGCGTCGCCGTTAGATTAATCCGCTCCTTGGCCATTTCACCCAGCGGCAATAGAAAATAGTCCGTCACCTGTCTGTTTCTTTCCGGATCCAGCCTCAGCGCCAAGATGAGCTTGGCGGGTTCGATAATTCGTCGATGTACCAGCCAGGCGGGCGAGTGCCGCGGCGCAATGTAATAGCCAGCCATCCGAAGAGAAATGGCGAGCTTGCTGTCGATAATCATCACTTTGGTCACCGAGGAGAATGCCGTAGTTCCGCCTGAAGTCGCCATTTAACGGGGCTATCTTAGATAGCTCACTAGACGCTTGGACTTCCTCAACCATCCGGCTGCTCCTTCAATTTCGCAGGATCAGCACCCTATAAACTCCTGTTTTGCCCGACGGCGCAAACGATTATTTCGGCAAATCGAAAATAGCGGCATGGTGTCGCCTGGTCAGCGCGGATTGCAAGCCGAATATGCCCTTGCCTCGAAAGCGCTGAGCGGCTTCTTTGCCGAGCAGCTTCCAAGCTCACAAGCGATCGTCAGATATGCCTGGTTGAAAGTTGCCATTTTCGGGCTGAGAAAAAGATGAAACGACTTCTGGCTGTTGTGCTGCTGCTAGTACTGCCGACTACGTGCCTGAACGCCGGATCAACGATCGTAGGCGCCGGCTCGCAATCTTGTACCGCCTGGATGAATAGGAAGAAGAACCCGGTCGTAAAGGCGGCGTTCGAATCCTGGGTTGTGGGCTTTGTCAGCGGGCTAAACGTGGGTGCCGAGAGGGAAATTGTCGGCGGGGGCGATTTCACTGCGATCGTCGCTTGGATGGACCAGCGCTGCAAATCCAATTCTTCAGATCAAATCGGAGTCGCAGCTCTGGATCTAGCGATGGAACTGGCAGGCAACGCGGCGAAGCGGTGATCTGTTGACCTCGCCGGTTGCCGTGTGGCCGCTAACAGTCCTTAGACGCGCGCGCCCTGACGGGCGACTAGCAATTGCGCCGCTAAGTGTGGAGTCCGCGCAGTTCATGATAGGATCGACTAGTTGACCTGAGTGATTGGAAGCTTGCCGTCGGCGGCCCAAAGCGGTGGCCTGAAAGGCGGCTCGAGCTTTACGCGACGTCAGACCTTGCTGCATCTTCACCGCTGACTGAGGCGCGCTGCGACCCTTTGAGGAGCGGCACCGTCATGGCCGTGGCAAGACCTGTGAAGGTCAGGTATGCGGGGGACATGTTCCACCCGGGCCCTTCGAAGACCAGATAGGAGAACAATCCCGCGGTCGACACGATGAAGCCGAGCCAGGCAAGCCTCGGAAAGCGAAATCCACTTTCGCCGCGCCAGAGATCAAGCACGAGGTAGTACACGAGAAGGGTGTTGCCGAGTGCCGCCGGCAGCACGCCCAGGACGATTCCGCTTTCGAACGCGAGATAGGATAACACGCCCTCGACCTGCGCAATCACCGCGAAGGGCAAATAGCGCGGATTGAGGCAGGCCAGGGCGATTGACGCAAGCTCGAACGCGTAGAAGTACCGCTCGTGCATTTTCGGGAGCAGGTATGGCATGAGCATTAGAGATACACATGCGGCCAGCAGAATAAACTCCGGTCCCACCCGTTGAGAGCGCGCGATGAAGATCGACAAGGCGAGCCCGCTCGCTGCCGCGAGCACCATGCCTACGGCGACTCCGATTGCGTACGGCATTCCCCCGGCCAACACCCAGATGTTCGCTGCATTCATGGTGAGGCGATTGAATGTGTCAGCTTGGTTTAAATAGACCCCGAACACTGAAGCCAAGGATCTACCGGCGACGAGAACCGGAATGGCGAGAACCACATAGATCCCGGGAACAGCGGCGAGCCATGCCACGTGGATCCGGCGGCGCAGAATCATGCCTAACACGAAGGGCCCCACGAATACGCCCTGGGCCTTGACCGAAAAAGCTACCGCGAATGGCAGAACGCCATTTCGGTCTCGCATGAATAGCGCCACGGAAACGAGCGTGAAGAAGGTCCAGATCGAATCGGCCTGCCCCCAAAATGCGCCATTGAACATCACCGTAGGTGCAAGCCAAACAGCGCAGAAGGCCAAGGAGGCGCGCAATGGCAGCTTTGTAGCTCCCCAGACCATCTGGGCGACAACGATGGCGCAACCGAACTCAAATACTGCCGAGATCGCTTTCACGAGGGTAAGTGGCTGGCCAAACCAATCAAAACGCGCGGCGATCAGCAGGAGGTAGCTGTAGAACGGCGTATAGTTGGTGAAAGCTTGGGCCAGCGCGCCGATACCGTGATCGCGAGCAAAGGCATACCAGGGGATGAGGAACTGAACGGCGTCGGAGGTGGCGTGCTCCCGGGCGAGGTAGCGCAGCGCGAGGCCTCCACACCCGCACACCATCACTAGGGCGATCGCAAGCGGCGAGTTCGTGGACAACCTCACCCTATGGCCGGGGCCGGGCGACCTGCCGGCCCTAACCGTCTTGGTCGTCATAAGATCACTTCTGCTGTTGATTGCTTAAAGATCGAAACAGTGTTGGGGCTTAATGTTGTGAATCAACTAAACGAGCAGCTCCATTCAATATCAGTCGCCCGCTCGGAATGGTGGGCGCGTGCTCTCTGATTCCTTGACAGTTAGCGACTGGACGCCGACTCGACCTGAGTACGTCTTTCGAGCTGCTATAATAATTGATTCAAGCTCGAGCCTTGATCGCAACCTCGTCAAAGATGTGGACATCTCACTGTTGGAGCTGGACGATTCTGCTGAATGGAACCAAAATCTGCTTCGGATGGTCGGCTCAGGAAGCCGCGGCGGGATCTCGTTGCCTGTCTCGGTTTGCAAGAAATTTTTCTGACCACATCGGGAAGGGAGGAGCGTTCCGCGTTTAAGAACACGGAGAATTGGCTCATGTCCCCAGACCTACCGCTCAGCACACGCGCTGCCGGTGCACGAAAAGCTTTTACTTCGAAAGCGTCGAACGCGATGAAGCACGGCGCCTTCTCATCAATTGACCTGCTGCCTTGGGAAAGTGCGGAAGATTTTGCCGCGCTTCGTCGTGGGCTATTCGAGAAATACAACCCGGACGGTCCGCTCCAGGAGGATTGCATGTCAAGCATCGCCTCGCTGATGTGGCGCAAGCGTCGAGTTCAGAAAAAGCGTGAGCTCGATGTTGCTGCTGAGCTTGATCGCGCAGAGAACAGCATTCTTTGGAAGCACCCGCTGCCTCTCTGCGATGATCAGATGGAATTGATTAAACAAGACTTTCAAATGAGCAATGGGGAGGTAGAGAAGCCTTCCATCCGCGTCTCGGAGGAGTACGATCAGCTCTTTAGTTTTAGCTGCAGCCTCTATCGTGAGGGCGCCCCCTCGACGCTTCGGATCAAGATTCGGTTCTTGCCAGCCGAATTTGTAGAACATTTGAACAAGACGTGCCCGGAGGAGAACTACGACACTAGTTCTCAGTGGGTCGCCGCGGTTAAGAAGGAGGTCGATACAGTTTTGCTTCCCTTGGTGCGGAAGCGCTATCCCGCTCCAGTTTCCGACCGCATTTACGAAGTAGCCTCCAAAGTGATGAACGAGGAACGTCTCTTCTCAGACCTTGCTGCCGAAGAGCGCATTGAGCGGAATGTCGATCAGCTCCTAGGACGATTCTTTAAATTGCAAATGGCCGACGAGCTGGCGGCACATAAGAAGAATACGTCCGCTCGGACGATTGAAGACCACTCAGCTCCGGAAAGCCGGGGCACTCTGACTAACATCGGTCGCTGATCTGTAGTTGTTGTCGGTATCTTTACAGCTAAAGATGGCGTGTTGGCGTAGATGAGTGTGTTCACGCCCAACTTCGCCAAATTCGAGTACTTCGGCAAATTGAGCGGCGCAAGTCATTGAAGTTGCATGCATCGTCTTGGGTCGTCAGCGCGAAAGAGAGTCGATTTCTAGTCTCTTCCCGACGGTTCACCGCTCGTCCGCGATCACCTTGCCGTCGTTCGGCAGCGCGCCGGGCCTCACCAATTCAACCTCGCCTCCGAGCTTCGTCACTGCGCGCAAGGTGCCTGCAATCTCCTCGCGCAACGCATCGCTCGCGGCCGCCGTCTCCGCTTTCAACGTCATTGCATCGGCCTCGTCCTGGCGCGTGACGACGAGGCGTAGTCTTCCGAGCGCGGGATGGCGGTTGCCGATTTCGGCGACCTGCTCGGGGCGGACGAACATGCCCTTGACCTTGGTGGTCTGGTCGGCGCGGCCCATCCAACCCTTGATGCGCATGTTGGTGCGCCCGCAGGGGCTGGTCCCCGGCAGTGCCGCGGTGAGGTCGCCGAGAGCGAGCCGGATCCAGGGATGGTGCGGGTCGAGCGAGGTCACGACGATCTCGCCGACGTCGCCGGGTGCCACGGGATCGCCGGTGCCGGGCTTGACGATCTCCATGATCAGATCCTCGTTCACGACCATGCCGTCGCGCGCGCTCGTCTCGAAGGCGATGAGGCCGAGATCGGCGGTGCCGAAGGCCTGGTAGGCGTCGATGCCGCGCGCCTTGATCTCCGCCTGGAGCGAGGGCGGGAAGGCCGCGCCCGAGACCAGCGCGCTCTTGATCGAGGAGACGTCGCGTCCTGAGCTTGCGGCAGCATCGAGCAAGATCTTCAGGAAGTCCGGCGTGCCGCTGTAGCCGACGGGACGGTAGGCCTCGATCAGCTCGAATTGCTGCTCGGTATTCCCTGGACCGGCCGGGATCACGGCGCAACCGAGCGCGCGGGCCGACGCATCGAAGATGAAGCCGCCGGGAGTGAGATGATAGCTGAAGGTGTTGAGCACGATGTCATCGGGCCGGAACCCGGCCGCGAACAGTGCCCGTGCGCCGCGCCACGGATCGGCCTGCCGCCCCTCCGGCTCGAAAATCGGCCCGGGGGAGGTGAAGAGGCGGGCGAACGAGCCGGGCGCCGCCGCGACGAACCCTCCGAAGGGCGTGGAGGCCTTGTGCAGGGCCGGCAGTTCCGACTTGCGCAGCACTGGGAGGCCGGCCAGTGCCGCCCTGGAGGTCACGGTAGCCGGATCCAGGCCTTTCAGCCGATCAGCATAGGCGGGCGCGGTCATCGCAGAGCGCAGCACGCCGGGCAGGCGGGCGAACAGATCGGCCTCGCGCGCGGCTTGCTCGCGCGTCTCGAGGGCGTCGTAATGGGCGGTCATGGCTGATCTTTCCGTGTTGGCATCCGTTGCGTGCCGCCGCCGGCATGGGTATCAGACGGCCATGGACGAGGTTTGAAGAGGACGCGATGGCGGACGAGGGAATCAGTGCGGCGGACGAGGCGTCGGACGTCGTGCCGCGCCTGAAGCGCCGCATGATCGACGAGGCGCTGCCGTTGTGGTGGACGGTCGGCTGGGACCATGGCGCGGGTGGTTTCATCGATCGGCTGCATCGTGACGGCACGGCGGACAGCGCCGCGCCGCGCCGGGTGTTCGTGCAGGCCCGCCAGATCTGGTGCTACGCCAAGGCTGCGCAGATGGGCTGGTACCCTGAGGGGCGCGCCGTCGCACTGAAGGGCCTCGAGCATCTGCTCGCCAAGGCAAAGGCGCCCGACGGCCGGCCCGGCTACGTGCACCGGCTGACGCCGGAGGGCGCGGTGCTGGACGGCCGGCGCGACGCCTACGACCACGCCTTCATCCTGTTTGCGCTCGCGGCCGTCTATGCGCTCGACCAGGACGCACAAATTCGCACCGAGATCGACGCGCTGCTCGCCTTCCTCGACGGCCATCTGCGCTCGCCGCACGGCGGCGTCCACGAAGGCCTTCCGGTCTCGCTGCCGCGCCGGCAGAACCCGCACATGCATCTGTTCGAGGCGATGATCGCGTGCTTCGACGCGACCCACGATTTGTCGTTCCAGAACCGTGCCGGCGAGTTCTTCGCGCTGTTCCTCGCCAATCTCTACGACAAGCGGACGCGCGCGCTCGGCGAATATTTCGAAGAGGACTGGTCGAAGATCGCGCCGGTCAGCGTCGAGCCCGGCCACCAGGCGGAATGGGTCTGGTTGCTGAAGGGGTTCGAACGCATCACGGGCTGCCCGACCGGACAGCGGCGCGCCGAGCTGCTGGAAACCGCGCTGCGCTATCGCGACGAGGCCACCGGCTGCCTTATCGACGAGGGTGACGACGCCGGCAACATTCGCCGCACTACGCGCCGGCTGTGGCCACAGACCGAGATTGCGAAGGCGTGGATCGCGCAGGCCGAATCCGGCGAGGCGGGCGCGGCGGACGAGGCGCGCATGGCGCTGGCGCGGCTCGAACGGCATTATCTCAGCCATCCCGTGCGGGGCGGCTGGTACGACCAGTTCGAGCGCGACGGCAAATCGCTGATCGACACCATTCCTGCGTCGTCGTTCTATCATGTTCTCTGCGCAGTCACGGAAGCGGAACAGGTATTGGAAGGTTAAAGCCAGCGCTTGCGCCGCTTGAAGCTTTTGAGGTTCTTGAAGCTCTTGCGCTGGTCGCCGGCGCCGCCGAGGTAGAATTCCTTGACGTCCTCGTTGTCGCGCAATTCGTCCGCGGTGCCGTCGAGCACGACCTTGCCCTGCTCCATGATGTAGCCGTGGCTTGCCACCGACAGCGCGGCGCGGGCGTTCTGCTCGACCAGGAGAATGGTGACGCCGAGGTCACGGTTGATCTTGTGGATGATCGAGAACACCTCTTTCACCAGCAGAGGCGACAGGCCCATCGAGGGTTCGTCCATCAGGATCATCTTCGGGCGCGCCATCAGTGCGCGGCCGATCGCGAGCATCTGCTGTTCGCCGCCGGAGAGATAACCGGCAAGCCCGGTGCGCTCCTTCAGACGCGGGAAATAGTTGAAGACCATATCGAGATCGGCGCCGACCTCGCGGTCCCTGCGGGTGAAGGCGCCGAGCTTGAGATTTTCCAGCGAGGTCATGTCGGCGACGATGCGCCGGCCCTCCATCACCTGGAAGATGCCGCGGCGGACGATCTTGTCGGGGTCGATGCCGTTGATGCGCTCGCCCTCGAACAGGATCTCGCCGCGCGTGACTTCGCCGTCCTCGGTCTTGAGCAGCCCGGAGATAGCCTTCAGCGTCGTCGACTTGCCGGCGCCGTTGGCGCCGAGCAGCGCCACGATCGCGCCCTTGGGCACGTCGAGGCTGAGACCGCGCAGCACCAGGATGACGTCGTCATAGACGACCTCGATGTTGCGCACGGCAAGGAGAGGCGGTGCGGGTACGATGCCGGGGGAGGGACGAGCTGCTGTTTCGTGAATTTCGGTCATGCCTCATACTCCGCTGTCGTCGCCCGGCTTGACCGGGCGACCCAGTATTCCAGAGACGCCTGAGACTCACGGAGAGGCCCCGGCGTACTGGATCCCCCGCTCCAGTGCGCGCTGCGCACAAGGCGGGGGATGACATTTGTGTGTGAGGTGAGCGCTAAGCTCACCAGCCCAGCAATTCCGGCTTGCGCGGGAGCTCGACGGTCTTGACCTTCTCGAGCTTGATCGCGCCCTTGGCCATGAGGTCGTTGAGGTCGCCGTCGGTCGCTCCCGCAATCTTGGTGCGGTAGAGGTCGACCTTCAGCGTGCCGCGGTGGTCCTTGTCGGTCCAGGTCGAGGGATTACAGACGCCCTCCATTCCGGCCGGCACCCAGTCCTTCTTCTGGTAGAAGCCCTTGGCGACGTTCTCGCCGGTGGCGCCGCCGTTCTTGGCGGCCCAATCGATCGCCTCCTTCATGTAGAGCGCCGAGCACACCGCCGCGATGTAGTGCACCGGCCGATAGACCTTGCCGGTCGGGTCGGACATCTTCGAGATCTCCATCACCGTTTTCATGCCGGGCGCATCGCCGCCCCAGCTGACCGCGGTGCGCAGCGGGAAGATCACGCCGTCGGCGGCATCGCCTGCGGTCTTGGCGGCGTTCTCGTCCATGCCCCAGACATTGCCCATGAACTGGATGTCGACGCCGGCGGTCTTGCAGGCCTTCATCACCGAGATGTTGGACGCGGCGGTGTTGCCGAGATAGGCGTAGTTGGCGCCTGAGGATTTCAGGCTCAGGCACTGCGCGCTGTAGTCACCCGGCGCGAGCGCGAACACCAGCGGCGGCAGCACCTCGAAGCCGAGCTCCTGCGCCATGGCTTCGCCGGCGGCCTTCGGCGCGTTCGGATAAGGGTGGTTGGCCCCCATGTGGACGAATTTCGGCTTGCCGGACTTGCCCTTGGCCTTCCAGTCTTCGGCTGCCCACATCAGCATCGCGCGCAGCGAGTCCGAATAGCTCGGACCATAGAAGAAATTATAGGGCGCGGGCTTGGCCTTGCCGCTGACACCTTCGGGATCGGTGAGGGCGGCGGCGTAGGAGCCGGAGAGGTCGGGGATTTTATCTTGTGCGAGGAAGCCGGTCAGCGCCTCGGTGTCTGCCGTACCCCAGCCCATGATCGCCGCGACCTTGGAGTCCGGCGCCGACCACTTCTTGTAGAGTGCGATCGCGCGCGGCACCTGGTAGCCATAGTCGTTGGTGTCGACGTTGAGCTGCTTGCCGCCGACGCCGCCGTTCTTGTTGACCCAGGCGAAGGTGTCGGCGACGGCTTGGCCGTAGGGCGTGCCGACGTCGGACGTGCCGCCGGAATAATCGGCGAGATGCCCGATTGCGATCTGCGCCTGCGCGCCTGACGAGAATGCGGCGATCGCCAGCGCAAGTGACGCGGTGCTCAAAAGGGATTTAGTTTTCATTGGTTGCCTCCTCCTGTTTATTTGTTGGTTTGCGAGTTGCCCGCGCTCAATGCGAGAACGGGTAGAGTTTCCAGTACGCCTTGATCTGCCGCCAGCGATGGGCGAGCCCATCCGGCTCGAACATTAGGAACGCGATGATGATCACACCGATCGCGATCTCGCGCAGGAAGGTGATGTTGTTGTTCAGCGACAGCGCCTTGTCGATCGCGCCGCCCTTCAGCGCCACGCTGAGGAACTCCATCGTCTCGGGCAGCAGCACCACGAACGCGGTACCCATCAGCGTGCCCATGATCGAACCGGTGCCGCCGATGATGATCATGGCCAGGAACAGGATCGAGCGTTCGATGCCGAAGCCCTCTTGCGACACCACGAGCTGGTAGTGTGCGTAGAGCGCGCCAGCGATGCCGGCGAAGAAGGCGGCGAGCCCAAATGACAACGTGCGATACTTGGTGAGATTGATGCCCATGATCTCCGCGGAGAGATAATGGTCGCGAATCGCCACCAGCGCGCGGCCGTCGCGGGTGCGCATCAGATTGGTGACGAGGACGTAGCTTGCAACCACGTAGGCGAGTACGACATAGAAATATTGCCTGTCGCCGCGCAGCGTGTAGCCGAAGATCGAAAACGGATTGGCGCTGGCCGGCACCGAGCCGCCGGTGAACCATTCGGCGCGGGAGAAGAAGTCGAGCAGGATGTATTGTGCTGCGAGCGTCGCGATCACGAGATAAAGCCCCTTCAGCCGCGCCGCCGGGATGCCGAAGATCAGCCCGACCAGCGCAGTGACGACGCCCGCGAGGGGGATCGCGAAGAACACCGGGATCGATGTGCTGTTGGAGATGTAGGCCGAGGTGAAGGCGCCGAGCAGGAAGAAAGCGGCATGGCCGATCGAAATTTGGCCGGTGAAGCCGACCAGGATGTTGAGGCCAAGCGCAGCAATCGAGAAGATGCCGATCTGGATCAGGATGCTGAGCCAATAGCCGCCAAGGAATTGCGGCACGAGACACAGCGCCAGCACGCCGGCGATCGCAAAATTGCGGCTGGTGGCGGTCGGGAAGATCGTGGTGTCGGCCGCGTAAGAGGTGCGGAAATCACCAGCAGGGATGAGGGCGGGGCCGGCCATGGATCAGATCCGTTCGATGTCGTGGGTGCCGAACAGGCCGTAGGGCTTGATCATCAGCACGATGATGAGGACGTAGAACGGCGCGATCTCGTAGAGATTGCCCCAGTGAAGGTATTCGCTGTCGACATATTGCGCGATGTTCTCGAGTAATCCGATGATGATGCCGCCGAGCACGGCACCGCCGACGGAATCGAGCCCGCCGAGGATCGCAGCCGGAAACACTTTGATCCCATAGGCGGCAAGGCCCGAGGATACGCCGTTCACGACCGCGACCACAACGCCTGCAACCGCCGACACCGTTGCGGAGATCGCCCAGGCCATCGCGAACACGCTTTTCACGGAAATGCCGAGCGATTGCGCGACCTGTTGGTTGAACGCAGTGGCGCGCATCGCAAGGCCGTACTTTGACGCGCGGAAGAACCAGGCCATGCCAATCATCATCGCGATCGAGACGACGAGGCTCATGACATAGACGGTCTGGATCTGGAGCCCGAGCAGGCTGACGGACTGGCTCTCGAACACGCGCGGGAACGGCTGCGGATTGACGCCGAACATCCATTTCAGCGTGGCCTGCAGCACGGTGGAGAGGCCGATCGTCACCATGATGACCGAGATGATGGGTTCGCCGATCATCGGTCGCAGGATCAGGACCTGCACCGCGATGCCGAACACGAACATGAACACCAGCGTCATCGGCATGCCGATCCAGAACGGCACCTGGTATTTCGCGAGCAAAGTCCAGCACACCCAGGCGCCGACAAGCAAGAGCTCGCCCTGCGCGAAATTGACGACCTGGCTAGCCTTGTAGATCAGCACAAACGACATCGCGACCACGCCATAGAGCGTGCCGACCACGAGGCCGTTGACCAGGAGCTGAATGAGGAAGGCGGTATTCATGAAGTGGTGCTCGCTGACAAATCCGGCGCGCTCTTCCCCTCTCCCCTTGTGGGAGAGAGTGGCTTCGCGAAGCGAAGACGGGTGAGGGGTTGTCTCAGCAATGAACGCGCGGAGAGAGGACCCCTCGCCGAAGTGAGGGTGGAGCGGGCTGCGGAGATGCCCTCTCCCACAAGGGGAGAGGGCGCAGCAATACGCATTGCACCTGTGATTGCCACGAAGTTCACTCCGCCGCCTCCGCCAAATGCCCCGGTCCGCCGAGATCCACCACTCGCAGCGTGGTCCGCACCCTTTGCGTGGTGCCGTCCTGGAAGCGGATCACGGTGTCCACGGGGATGTCGGCCTGGCCGCGGTAGATCGCGTCGATGATGCCTTCGTATTTCTCGTTGATGACGCTGCGGCGCACTTTCCGCGTGCGGGTGAGCTCGCCATCGTCGGCGTCGAGCTCCTTGTAGAGCAGCAGGAAGCGGGAGATGCGCTGTGCCGGTGGCAGAGTCGCGTTGACGGTCTCGACTTCCTTCTTGAGCAGCGCATAAACCTCGGGCCGTGAGGCCAGGTCGCTGTAGGTCGTAAACGAGAGCCGGTTCTTCTCCGCCCATTTCGAGATAATGGAGTAGCGGATGCAGATCATGGCGGCGAGCGCGTCGCGGCCTGCACCAAGCACCACGGCTTCCGCGATATAAGCCGAGAACTTCAACTTGTTCTCGATGAATTGCGGCGAGAAGCGGTCGCCGCGCGAGGTCTCGGCGAGATCCTTGATGCGGTCGATGACCACGAGCTGGCGATTCGCGTTGAAATAGCCGGCGTCGCCGGACAGCATCCAGCCATCCCTGAGGTCAGCGACGCTCGCCTCCGGGTTCTTGTAGTAGCCGAGGAACATGTTGGGATGCCGCACCACGATTTCGCCGACGCCGTGAACGTCGGCATTGTCGATGCGGATTTCGACGCTGTCGGCCATCGGCACGCCTGTCGTGTCGGGATCGACCTTGCCCGCGGGATGCAGCGTGTAGGCCCCCAGCAGCTCGGTCTGGCCGTAGAGCGTACGCAGCGGCACGCCCATGGCCTGGAAGAACTTGAAGGTCTCGGGCCCGAGTGCCGCGCCGCCGGTTGCGGCTGAACGCAGGCGGGTGAAGCCGAGGCGGTCGCGCAATGCACGGAACAGGATCGCGTCGGCAAAGCCGGAACGCTCGCCCCGTTCGAGCGCGGCAAGCCCGCTCTTCATGCCGATGTCGAACAGGCGCTGCTTGAACGGCGTTGCGTCCATCACCCTGGCGCGGACGTCGGCGGCGATTGATTCCCAAACGCGCGGTGCAAACAGGATGAACGTCGGTGCGATCTCACGCAGATCGTTCATCATGGTCTCGGGCTCTTCGACGAAGTTGATCTTCATCCGGCACAAGAGGCCTTTGCCCAGTACATAGACCTGCTCCATGATCCAGGGCAGCGGCAGCACCGACACGTATTCGTCGTCCGGCCCTTTCGGATCGAAAGCGAGGTATGTCGCGCAGTGGCCGAGCACGCGGCCGGCCGCGAGCATCGCGAGCTTTGGATGCGAGGTGGTGCCTGATGTCGTGCAGAGGATCGCGACGTCCTCGCCCTTGGTCGCGTCCACCAGCCGGTCGTAAAGTTCCGGCTCGCGCGTAGCCCGCGCCCGGCCGAGTTCGGCAAACGTCTCCGCCGACATCAAGCGCGGATCGTCGTATTTCCGCATGCCGCGCGGATCGGAATAGATGATGTGCTTCAGCTTTGGGACGCGGTCGGCCAGCGTAAGCAGCTTGTCGACCTGCTCCTCGTCCTCGGCGAAAACGAGCTGCGCCTCGCCATAATTGAGGAGATAAGAGGCTTCTTCGTCGAGCACGTCACGATATAGCCCGAGGCTCAAGCCTCCGATCGCGTGGGTTGCTATTTCCGCCGCGACCCAGTCCGGCCGGTTGTCGCCGATGATGCCGACGACATCTTCGCGCCCAAGGCCCAGTTCGATCAGGCCGAGCGCGAAGTCGCGCACCCGCGTCTGGTAGGCGTTCCAGGTGAACGGGCGCCACAGCCCGAGATCCTTCTCGCGCAACGCGATCTCGTTGCCGTACTCCTTCGCATTGAGCCGGAGCATCTTCGGATAGGTGTCGGCCTGCGCGACGCGGCCTGCGTAATCCATCATGCCGCGCTCTCCTGCGCCGGCGGAGCATCGTCAGGATCGACCAGCACCTCGTCCTCTTCGCCGAGATAGGCGCGCCTGACGTGGGGATCGGCGAGCACGGCGGCCGGATCGCCCTCGGCGATCTTGCGGCCGAAATCCAGCACCATGACGCGGTGGGAGATGTCCATTACCACGCCCATGTCGTGCTCGATCATCACCACGGTCATGCCGAACTCCTCGTTGAGATCGACGATGTAGCGGGCCATGTCCTCCTTCTCCTCGAAGTTCATGCCGGCCATCGGCTCGTCGAGGAGAATGAGGCGTGGCTCCAGTGCCATGGCGCGCGCGAGTTCCACGCGCTTGCGCAGACCATAGGAGAGGGTGCCGGCCGGCGCCTTTCGCACCGATTGGAGATCGAGGAAATCGATGATCTCCTCGACCTTGCGGCGGTGCTCGAGCTCTTCCTTGCGCGCGCCGGTGAGCCAGTACAGCGAGCCCGTGAGAAAATTGTTCTTCAGGAGGTGATGGCGGCCGACCATGATATTGTCGAGCACGCTCATGTGGTGGAACAGCGCCAGGTTCTGAAAGGTGCGGCCGATGCCGAGCGAAGCGCGCGCGTTGGGCGTCAGGCCGGTGATGTCGCGGCCCTGGTAGAACAGCTGGCCTTCGGTCGGCTTGTAGCGGCCGGAAATACAGTTCACGATCGAGGTCTTGCCGGCGCCGTTGGGGCCGATGATCGAGAACAACTCGCCTTCCCTGATGGCGAAGCCGACATCGGTCAGCGCACGAACGCCGCCGAATCGCAAGGACACGCCGCGCACTTCAAGACTGGTAGCCACCAAACAGATCCCTCCCGGTGATGGCGCATTCAGTGGCGCTCTTCGTCCGTTCTGTCGGGCGATCCTAGTACGGCCGTGCCGGTGAGGCCATGCAGCAGATGGTCTCGACCGGAGCCGCGCCGCTCTCGTTCCCGTTTGGGATCAAAAGCCGCATCGCCCGAGGTGGTCCTCAATAGGGGAAAGCGCTATTTTGAAATGTCTCCCGCCTGACAATTCTGCGACAAAGTTTTTTGGGCGCTCGCAGCCTCCATCTTTCGTCTGATGGTAGCCGAGACGATCATGCTGCATTGCAGCAGAACAGGAGTGACGAACGGTGCGGCGGGCTTCGGGTTCATGATTTCAGAGGATCAATTGAAGCGCGTCGCTGCCTGGTCGCGCGAGCTCACGCAAGCGGAGATCGAGGTCGCTCGTGCCGGGATCACGGAGCGGTCCTACGGCACCGGCGAAACCGTCTTCATGCGCGGCGACACGTTCGACTATTGGGCCGGCATGGTCTTTGGGCTTGCCCGGATGGGCGGGGTCTCGCGCGACGGCAAGGAGACGAGTCTTGCCGGGCTGACGGCGGGGGCCTGGTTCGGCGAGGGCAGCGTGCTCAAGAACGAGCCGCGCCGCTATGACGTCGTCGCGCTGCGCAACAGCCGCGTCGCGCTGATGGAACGCAGCGCCTTCATGTGGCTGTTCGAGAACAGCGTCGGCTTCAACCGCTTCCTGGTTCGCCAGCTCAACGAGCGGCTCGGCCAGTTCATCGGCATGCTCGAGGTCAACCGCACGCTGGATGCCACCGCGCGGCTCGCTCGCAGCATCGCCTCGCTGTTCAATCCGATCCTCTATCCGGAATCCACCGCGCATCTGGAGATCACCCAGGAAGAGATCGGCGCGCTTTCCGGCATGTCCCGCCAGAATGCCAACCGCGCGCTGAACCGGCTGGAGAAAGAGGGCTTGCTCCGGCTGGAGTATGGCGGCGTCACGATCCTCGATATCGAGCGGTTGCGCGGTTACGGGGATTAGCGCCCATTGGCGGGGGCGTGCACCGGCCAGAGGTCAGCGCGCCAGCGCACCGCGATCGCCATCATTGCGATGAACCCCGAGACGGCATAGAGCGACCCCGTCGCGGAATAGCCGATGATGTCGATCAGGCTGCCGGCCGCGAGGAGCCCAATCGGCAGGCCGTAGATCACCATCATGCGCACGCCCATGACGCGGCCGCGAAGATGTGCGCTGGCCGTCCGCATCAGGATCACGGCAGCCGATATCATCGACATGCTCTGGGCGATGCCGGCGAGCACGAGGCAGGCCATCGCCACCGGCATGGTCCTGATCTCGACGAACACCAGCAGCATGGCGTACCAGGCCAGCGTCGCGCCGATCAGGAGCCGGGCAATGCGCACTCCGCTGACAAGGCTGAGCGTGATGGAGCCGATCAGCGAGCCGACGGCGAAGCTCGCGGAGAGATAACCGAGGCCGGTCTGGTCGGTGTGAAAGATATCCCGCGCGATGTAGGGCAGCAACCCGCCGGTGAAAGGAAATGCGGTCAGGTTGGCCAGGAAGGCGACGCATAGCGCCGCGCGCATCCCCGCGCCATTCCAGGCGTAGACGATCCCTTCCTTCAGATCGCCCAGCAATCTCGAAACGGCGCGGCCGTCTGCCGGAAGATCAGTTGTGGCAATGGTCCGTTCCGGCCGGGTCAGGCAGAGCATGAGCAGCGCGGCCACGAAATAGAGGCAGACGATCACCACGTAAACGAGGCCAATACCGAGGACGGCAAATAGCCCCGCGCCTGTCAACGCGCCGGCGATGCGCGCGCTGTCCTGGGTCGTGCGCGCAACGCTGATGGCGCCCACCAATTGCTCGCTCGGCATGATCTCGGCAAGCAGCGCGCCGCGAACGCCGAGATCCGAGGGGCGAATCAGGCCCATGATTGCGACGATGATCATGACGCCTGGCGGGGTCAGATGACCGGTCAGTGCCAGAGTCATGATGGTCGACGCGAGCACCATATAGGCAAGACGCATCGCGACCAGGAGATCGCGATGACCCATGCGGTCACCGATCATGCCGAACACCGGCGCCACCAATGTCCCGACGAACTGGAGCGATGCGAGCACGGTGAGCAGCAGCACCGAGCCGGTCTCGACCATGATGTACCAGCCGAGCACCAGCGTCTCGATCTCGAATGCCCAGGAGGTGAGCAGGTCGGACGGCCACTGGAAACGATAATTGCGGATACGAAATGGCGCGAGCGCGGAGGGGCGTGCAGGTGTGCTCAAGGCGCGATGGCGCGTATCACGGCGATTCCCTTGCCTTGTTATTTCTTCTTCTGTGCGAGACCGTAGCGCCGGTGACGCTTGTGTCAATCGGGGGCAGCTGCAGGCCGCTCCCGCGCTCTGCTCCTAGCTCGCAGCGGTTCTCGATTTCCGCTCCAGGAGCGCAGTGGCCATCGCCGAGATCAGCGGTCGCATGAAGTAGGCTTCATCGGCAGGCGAGACGTCGGTCCGCAGGCCGTGCGCCGCGAGCTCGCCCGAGACAGCAGGTCCCACTGACGCGATCAGCGTCCGCTCCAGGCCTGCGCGCAGCTTCGCCTCGCTGCCATGTGCCTTCGCGGCCTCAATCAGGCGGCGCACCTGGCCAAGATTGGTCAGCGCGATCGAATCGATTCGCCCGGCGGCCATCTCGTCGATCGCGGTGACGATGTTGGCATCCGCCGCCTTGGAATCGTAAGCATAAGGCAGCACGGCATCGAC
Organism: Bradyrhizobium sp. 76; assembly: GCF_023073025.1. Classification (NCBI taxonomy): domain Bacteria; kingdom Pseudomonadati; phylum Pseudomonadota; class Alphaproteobacteria; order Hyphomicrobiales; family Nitrobacteraceae; genus Bradyrhizobium; species Bradyrhizobium sp. 76. Next base: position 490,274 of record NZ_JADPIS010000059.1, on the reverse strand, counting down.
CTCGGCACCTTGCGCGGCAAGCGCATCGGTCAGCGCATTGTGATCCTTGTCGGGATAGAGCTGAAGGCCGAGGCGGTGCCCCTTCAGATCGAGCTTGCCGAGCATCTCGATCACGCCCTCGGTGGTCGGCTTCTCTGTGGTCTGCTGCGCCTCGAGTCCGATTTCGCGCAGTGCCTTGCCGGGCTTGGGGCCGCGGGTGAACTTTCGTGATCTGGCAAGCGCCGCCACGAGAGCCTGGTCGAGCCCTCGCGCGATGGCGCGCTTCATGATCCGCCGCAGCCCTTCGCCGGTCATCAACACGAGGTCGTCGAAGGGCTTGTCGATGGCGCGGCGGATCCAGGCCTCGACCGGGGCGGGGTCTGGTGCATCCTGGATGGTGAACATCGGGCATTGCACGACCTCGGCGCCTTGCTCGGCCAGCAACTTCGAAAACTGCGCCTCCTCGCGCGTTTCCAGGATCAGGATTCGGGTGCCGTTCAAGCGGTCGGCCATGAGCCTACTCCGGTCAGTCAAAGCAATCGTACGTTCATCCTGACTCCACCGTCGGGATTGGCGCAAGGTGGGGTCGGTGATAGAGCAGGGCGCAAATCGCGGGGCGTTCCGCAGCCGCTGCCCAAACCTTCATCAAGGCCCATGCCCGATCATCAATATGTCCTGACCCTGTCCTGTCCGGATCGTCCCGGCATCGTCTCGGCGGTGTCGACCTTCCTGGCGAATTCCGGACAGAACATCCTCGACGCCCAACAGTTCGACGACACCGAGACCAATAAGTTCTTCATGCGGGTGGTGTTCACCGCCGCCGATCTCGCCGTGGAGCTGTCGGCGCTCCAGACCGGCTTTACCGCGATCGCCGAGCGTTTCGGCATGGAATGGCAGATGCGCGATCGGGCCGCGCATCGCAAGGTGATGCTGCTGGTGTCGAAGTCCGATCACTGCCTGGTCGACATCCTCTATCGCTGGCGCACCGGCGAGCTGCCGATGACTTTGGTCGCAATCGTCTCCAACCACCCGCGCGAGGTCTATGACGGGCTCGATTTCGGCGGGGTTCCGTTCCACTATCTGCCTGTTACGAAGGAGACCAAGCGCGAGCAGGAGGCGCAGATCCTCGATCTCGTCGCCAAGACCGGAACCGATCTCGTCGTGCTCGCCCGCTATATGCAGATATTGTCCGACGATCTCTCGGCTAATCTGTCGGGACGCTGCATCAACATCCACCACTCGTTCCTGCCGGGGTTCAAGGGCGCAAAACCCTATCACCAGGCCCATGAGCGTGGCGTCAAGCTGATCGGCGCCACCGCGCACTACGTCACGCGCGACCTCGACGAGGGCCCGATCATCGACCAGGACGTCGAGCGCATCAGCCATCGCGACACGCCTGAGGATCTCGTCCGCAAGGGCCGCGACATCGAGCGCCGCGTGCTGGCGCGCGCGATCCGCTACCATCTCAACGACCGCGTCATCCTCAACGGCCGCAAGACCGTGGTGTTCGTGGACTGAACTCACCTCTCACCGCAGGCGGCGAGGGGGCACGACTTAACGTACCGCAGCGCCGGACGCTGAGCCCGTTGCGCCCTTTTGCGCCTGCTCCTCCTTTTCGCGATCCGCTGCCGGCATCAGCCGCTTGCGCTCGCGCTCCTTCATGAAGGCATCGTATTGCGGCGTGCCCGCCCGCGGCGGGGCGTCCGCCGGCAAGCCGCCGGCCCATTGCGGGACGTAGTCGCCCATGCCGGACGAGAGCTTTTCGTTGACGGTGCCGCAGCCGGACAGGCCCGCGGAGAGCGCGAGGAGGATCAGGAGGGAACGGGCGGATCTGGGCATTGTACGGAGGCGAAGTCAGCGTGTTGGACGCCAGGTCAGTCTGTCGTCGGGAGAGTAGCCTTCAACAGGTAAAATAGACTTATTCGAGGTAGGTAATTTGATACCGGAGGCTACCTACTCAGACCTTGCCGATGTTCAAATTCTGCAAACAAAAGACCAAATCCTCCATGCACCCGGCCGGCAGCGCTTCTAGACTGCGGCAACGTCTCGCGTCAAAGTGGTTTGGTCGGAGATGGGGCTTTTTCGTTGACAGGTCCATTTTGTTTGTACAATCGTACAAATGATGGCGACCACGATCACGATACCGGGTTACCCGGACGTGACCCGATATCGCTTCTGCCGTTGGCAATCGGAAGGCTCGGCTTGCGCCGAAAGGTCGCCAAACGTCCGATTGACAATAAGGGCGCGAAAGACGCCATGTGGCGCGACATCACGCGTGCGTGAGCTCGATTTAAGGCAAGGACCGGGCACTCGGTCCGGCGCACAAGAGATCAGGAATGAAGGGGAGGGACATCTGATGTTCGAACGCAAAAAACTGTCTCATAAGACTGCCTGGGCCGCAGCAGCGGCCGCCATCGTGGGCCTTACGGCCGTCCTTCCGGCCAAGGCCGAGGATAGCGTCAAGGTCGGTCTGATCCTGCCGATGACCGGCGGCCAGGCCTCGACCGGCAAGCAGATCGAGAACGCGATCAAGCTCTACATGCAGCAGAAGGGCGACACCGTCGCCGGCAAAAAAATCGAGATCATCCTCAAGGACGATGCTGCGATTCCCGACAAGACCAAGACCGCCGCGCAAGAGCTGATTGTCAACGACAAGGTCCATTTCATCGCCGGCTTCGGCGTCACGCCGGCCGCGCTCGCGGCGGCGCCGCTGGCCACGCAAGCCAAGATCCCGGAAGTCGTGATGGCCGCCGGCACCTCCATCATCACCGAGCGCTCGCCCTATATCGTGCGCACCAGCTTCACGCTGGCGCAGTCCTCCACCATCATCGCCGACTGGGCGGTGAAAAACGGCATCAAGAAGGTGGCGACCCTGACCTCGGACTACGCGCCGGGCAATGACGCGCTCAACTTCTTCAAGCAGAACTTCACCGCCGGTGGCGGCGAGGTGGTCGAAGAGGTGAAGACGCCGCTTGCCAATCCCGATTTCGCACCGTTCCTCCAGCGTATGAAGGATGCCAAGCCTGACGCGATCTTCGTGTTCGTGCCGGCCGGCCAGGGCGGCAACTTCATGAAGCAGTATGCCGAACGCGGACTCGACAAGGCGGGCATCAAGGTGATCGGACCGGGTGACGTGACGGACGACGACCTCCTCAACAACATGGGCGACGCCGTGCTGGGCACGGTCACTGCACACCTTTATTCCGCGGCGCATCCCTCGCAGATGAACAAGGATTTCGTCGCGGCCTACAAGAAGGCGTACGGAAACCGGCCGGGCTTCATGGCGGTGAGCGGCTATGACGGCATTCATCTGATCTACGAAGCACTGAAGAAGACCAATGGCGACACCGACGGCACCAAGCTGGTCGAAGCCATGAAGGGCCAGAAGTGGGAGAGCCCGCGCGGCCCGATCTCGATCGACCCCGAGACCCGCGACATCGTGCAGAACATCTACATCCGGAAGGTCGAGAAGGTCGACGGCGAGCTCTACAACGTCGAGTTCGCGACCTTCGAGGCCGTCAAGGATCTCGGCAAGACCAAGAAGTGACGCGCGAAAGCGCGTCATCCCCGAGCGCGCATTAGCGCGCATCGGGGATCTCGCCCGCCACTCTCGTCATGCCCGGGCTTGACCCGGGCATCCACGCGAGAGTCGAACCAGGAACGTGGATGGCCGGGACAAGCCCGGTCATGACGATAACGCCAAGCTGAGACGATGACCTCAATCCTCACCAACCTGTTCGATGGCGTTGCCTACGGCATGCTGCTGTTCGTGCTGGCTTGCGGGCTCGCGGTCACGCTCGGCTTGATGAACTTCGTCAACCTCGCCCATGGCGCCTTCGCCATGGCCGGCGGCTATGTCTGCATGGTGCTGGTCAACCGGATGGGCTGGCCATTCTTCGCTGCATTGCCGCTTGCCTTCGTCTCCTCTGCTGCGATCGGCATTGTGCTCGAGCGCACGCTGTACCGACACCTCTATGCGCGCAGCCATCTCGACCAGGTGCTGTTCACGATCGGCCTCACCTTCATGTCGGTCGCGGCCGTCGACTACATCCAGGGCTCGTCGCGGGTCTTCATCAATTTGCCGGCGGCGCTTCAGGGCCAGTTCGACGTGTTCGGCGTCGGCGTCGGCCGCTACCGGCTGATGATCATCGTGATCTGCGGGCTGCTCACCATTGCTCTCCAGATGGTGCTCGCGAAGACGCGGTTCGGCAGCCGTCTACGCGCTGCGGTCGATGATCCCCGCGCCGCGAGCGGCCTCGGCATCAACGTGCCGCAGGTGTTCGCCTTCACATTTGCTTTTGGTTGCGGCCTGGCTGGTCTCGGCGGCGCGCTGAGCGCCGAGATCCTCGGCCTCGACCCGTATTTTCCGCTGAAGTTCATGATCTACTTCCTGATTGTGGTCACCGTCGGCGGCTCGTCCTCGATCACCGGCCCGTTTCTGGCCTCGCTGCTGCTCGGCATCGGCGACGTCGCCGGCAAATATTACGTCCCGAAGATGGGACCTTTCGTGATCTACACCATGATGATCGTGATCCTGATCTGGCGCCCGAACGGCCTGTTCGGCCGCACGGCCGCGCGTTGAGTTCGCCGATGAGCGCCTCCTCCGACGTCGGCTATCACGCCCAGCGCCAGGCACGCTGGCATTATGGCGAGGCCGCTTTCTGGCTGATCGTGCTGGGCTGCGGCTTCGTATTTCCCACGCGTTATTTGATCATGACGGACATCCTGCGGCTCGCGCTGTTTGCGATGTCGCTCGATCTGATCCTCGGTTACGCCGGCATCGTCTCGCTCGGCCATGCAGCCTTCTTCGGCGCCGGTGCTTACGCGGCGGGGCTTCTCGCGCTGCATGGGATCATCAACGAGCCCGTGCTTGCGCTTGTCGTCGCAGGCCTTGTCGCGATGGTGCTCGGCTTCGCCACCAGCTTCCTGGTGATCCGAGGCGTCGACCTGACGCGGCTGATGGTGACACTCGGCATCGCGTTGTTGCTGGAGGCGCTGGCCGAACGCTTCTCCAACATCACCGGCGGCACCGACGGCCTGCAGGGTATCGAGATGCAGCCGATCTTCGGTGAGATCCCGTTCGACATGTTCGGCAAGACCGGCTTCTTCTATTCGCTCGCCGTTCTGTTCCTGTTGTTCCTGTTCGCCCGCCGCGTCGTGCATTCGCCGTTCGGGCTGTCGTTGCGGGCGATCAAGAACAATCCGCTGCGCGCGGCCGCGATCGGCATTCCCGTCAACCGCCGCCTGATTGCGATCTACACACTCGCGGCGTTCTATGCCGGCATCGCAGGCGCACTGTTCACCCAGACCACCGCGATCGCCTCGCTCGACGTGTTCGCCTTCGAGCGCTCGGCGGACCTGATGCTGGTGCTCGTGATCGGCGGCACCGGCTATCTCTATGGCGGCCTGATCGGCGCGGTGCTGTTCCGCATGCTGCAGGAGTTGTTCTCCACCATCACCCCGCAATACTGGCAGTTCTGGATCGGGCTCGTGCTGGTCGTGATCGTCCTGGTCGGCCGGCAGCGCCTGCATCGCTGGATGCTGTATGTGCCCAATCTGGTCATCAAGCAGATAGCCGGGCGCAAGGCCGTCGTCGCCGTGCCGGAGAGCGACGCATGACCATCGCGCTCGAAACCCAGAATCTCGAAAAGCAGTTCGGTGGTCTGCGCGTCACTCGCGACTTGTCGCTAAAAATCGAACAAGGCGCCCGCCACGCGCTGATCGGCCCGAACGGCGCCGGCAAGACCACGGTCATCAACCAGCTCACCGGCGTGCTCAAGCCGAACTCGGGCCGCATCCTGCTCGAAGGCCAGGACATCACCGATCTGCCCGTGCACAAGCGCGTATTGCGCGGCTTGTCGCGTACCTTCCAGATCAACCAGCTCTATCCCGACCTGACCCCGCTCGAGACCATCGGTCTCGCTGTCTCCGAGCGCCTCGGCCATGGCGGTGACTGGTGGCGGCGGATGGGTACGCGCAGCGACGTCAACGGCGAGATCGCCGACCTCCTGACACGCTTCCACCTGCTTGACGTCATGAACGAGCAGACGGTGACGCTGCCTTACGGCAAGCAGCGCCTGCTCGAGATCGCGGTCGCGATCGCCGCCAAGCCGCGCGTGCTGCTGCTGGATGAGCCCGCCGCCGGCGTGCCTGAGAGCGAGCGCCATGACATTCTCGCCGTCGTTGGCAGCCTGCCGCGCGACGTCACGGTGCTGCTGATCGAGCACGACATGGACCTCGTGTTCTCCTTCGCCGACCGCATCTCTGTCCTGGTCTCCGGTGCGCTGCTCACCGAAGGACCGCCCGAGCAGGTCGCGCGCGACCCGCAGGTCAAGGCGGTCTATCTCGGCGAGGAGGCGGTCAATGTCTGACCTGCTCGCGATCGACTCGCTTCGCGCCGGCTACGGCGAGGCCGTGGTGCTGCCGAACATGTCCCTGCGTCTCTCCGAAGGCCAGGTGCTGGCACTGTTGGGGCGCAACGGCACCGGCAAGACCACGCTGATCAATTCGATCGTCGGCGTCACCCGTCGCTTCTCCGGCAATGTCCGGCTGGCCGGTAGCGACGTCACGACTTTGCGGCCGGACCAGCGGGCGCGCGCCGGGATCGGCTGGGTGCCGCAGGAGCGCAACATCTTCCGCTCGCTCACGGTGGAGGAGAACATGTCCGCAGTGGCCCAGCCCGGCCCCTGGACGGTCGAGAGGGTCTACGAGATGTTCCCGCGGCTGAAGGAGCGGCGGAGCAATTTTGGCAACCAGCTCTCCGGCGGCGAGCAGCAGATGCTGGCGATTGGTCGCGCGCTGACCCTCAATCCGAAAGTGCTTCTCCTGGACGAGCCGACCGAGGGCCTTGCCCCCATCATCGTCGAGGAGCTTTTGAAGGCGATCGGGACCATCACCCGGGCGGGCGGCATCTGCTCGATTATCGTCGAGCAGAATGCCCAAAAGATTCTGGGGCTGGCCGACCGTGTTGTGATATTGGAGCGCGGAACGATCGTCCACGACGCCCCGAGCGCCGCGCTGAAGGCCGACCCGTCGGTCCTCGAGCGCCACCTCGGCGTCGCAGGGGCGGCGGCCCACTAAAAATAACTGGGAGTAAGAAATGCAGCGAACCAAAGCCCCCTTCCGCGCCGACGAGGTCGGCAGCCTCCTGCGCCCCGCGAAGATCAAGGAAGCCCGCGCCAGGCTGGAGAAGGGCGAGATCTCGGCCGACGATCTGCGCAAGATCGAGGACATGGAGATCGAGAAGGTCGTGCATAAGCAGGCCTCGCTCGGCCTGAAGCTCGCAACCGACGGCGAATTCCGCCGCTCCTGGTGGCATTTCGACTTCCTGGCCAAGCTCACCGGCTGCGAAATGTTCCACCCCGACACCGGCATCCAGTTCGCGGGCGTCGAGACGCGGCATGACGCGGTGCGGGTGATCGGCAAGCTCGATTTCCCCGATGACCATCCGATGCTGGATCACTTCCGCTTCCTGAAGAAGGTCGCCGACCAGGCCCACGTCACCGCGAAGATGACGATCCCGTCGCCGGCGGTGCTGCACTTCCGTGGCGGCCGCAAGGCGATCTCCAAGGACGTGTATCCCGATCTCGACGCCTTCTACGAAGACCTCGGCAAGACTTATCGCAAGGCCGTGAAGGCGTTCTATGACGCCGGCTGCCGCTATCTCCAGTTCGACGACACCGTGTGGGCCTATCTCTGCTCGCCGGACGAATTGCAGAAGGCGCGCGAGCGGGGCGACAATCCCGAGGGTCTCCAGCAGATCTATGCGCGCGTCATCAACTACGCGCTGGCGGAGAAGCCCGCCGACATGGTGGTGACGACGCATGTCTGCCGCGGCAATTTCCGTTCGACCTGGATTTCTTCAGGCGGCTACGAGCCGGTTGCCGAGACCATGCTCGCCGGCACCAATTACGACGGCTATTTCCTCGAATACGACAGCGACCGCGCGGGTGGCTTCGAGCCGCTGCGCTTCCTGCCCAAGGGCAACAAGGTCGTCGTGGTCGGCGTCATCACCTCGAAATTCGGTGAGCTCGAGAAGAGGGATGACATCAAGCGCCGTCTCGAGGAAGCCGCCAAGTTCGCCCCGCTGGAGCAGCTCGCACTATCGCCGCAGTGCGGTTTTGCGTCGACGGAGGAGGGCAACGTCCTCTCCGAAGAGGAACAGTGGGCCAAGCTCAGCCTCGCCGTGGAGATCGCAAAGGAAGTGTGGGGCCAATAGGGCTCCACTCGCTCACTGTCATTCCCCGCGAAGGCGGGGAATCCAGTACGCCGCGGCTTCTCGGAGAATCGCTGACTTCTCGGCGTACTGGATCGCCCGGTCAAGCCGGGCGATCACAGCTGAGGGTGAGGCACACGCCCTTCATTTCTCCGCCAGATAAACCTCGCCCAGCAGCGACGAGTTCGACCACGGCACCTGCTTGTTCTTCGTGGTCGAGACCACCTCGGCCCGCACCCGCGTCAGCATCTGCTGCACTTCCAGGCCAGGCGTGCCGAGATGGCGGGAGAGCGCGGCGGAGAACGGCGAGTTGGCGCCTTCACCGTCGAGCGCGACCTGGCCCGGCGCAGTGGCGAAAGCGATCAGCGTGCCGGCGCCGAGCGTCGCGCCGGCGCCCAGGCTCGTTGGCGCTGCAAGGCCCGAGGCAGCTTCGATGGCGCGGTTGGTGCCAGCTGATGCAACCTGCTGTGCCATCGGATTATTGCGGCAGGCATCGAAGATCAAAATGTTGGTGCGGACTTGGTCGTCGAGGCCGGCCATGATCGTATCCATGTCGATCATCGCGTCCGTCATCCTCGCGCCCGGCTTGAGCTCGACGTCGACGGGAATGAGATAGTTGCGACCCTCGACCTGCACGCCGTGGCCGGCATAGTAGACCACCACGATTTGCGCCCGCGCCGCCTCCCGCAAGAAGTCACGCGTCATCTTTTGCATCGCCGCGCGGTCGAGATCGACGCCTTCTGACACAGTGAAGCCGATGTTGCGCAGGCTCTTCGCAACGGCGCGCGCGTCATTGGGCGGATTGGGCAGTGCCTTGACATGCGCATAGGCGCCATTGCCAATGATCAGCGCCATGCGCGTGCCGCGCGCGGCCGGAGCAGGCGAGGGGGACGGCGCGGCACCCGTCTGCTGGGGAGCCGGTGCCTGTGCCTGCTCGGTCGTCGGTGACGGCCCATCCCGCGGGATCGGCACGCTAGCGTCGGTGACCAGCGACAGCCGCACCTTTGCCGTGGCCTGATTGGCCTTGCTGCCGGCATCGGAAGCCGTGATTGCAAGCGTCGCCTTGTAGTCGTCCCTCGCGTGCGCGTAATCGCCTTTCGCCTCATAGGCCAGCGCGCGATGGGTGTAGCCCGAGATCAGCACGCTGTTCGGCGGCGTCATGATGTTGACGGGCGGCTTCTCTTTCGCGAGCCGAATCGCTTCGCTGCCGTCGGCAATCGCGCGATCGTAATCGCCTCTGACGCGCCAGATCGCGGTCCGGTTGATCAGCGGCTGCGGCAGTGTCGGGTCGAGCCGGATCGCTTGGTTAATGTCGGCCAGCGCGCCGTCGAGGTCGCCGAGCGCCTCCTTCGCGATGCCGCGGTTCTGGAACGAGAACGCCGATCTCGGGTCGGCTTTAATCGACATGTCGTAGTCGACGATCGCCTTGGCGTAGTCGCCCTTGCCGCGCCAGGCATTGCCGCGATTGTGGAATATGGTACCGCTCGGCGGGCCAAGCTTCAGCGCGTCGTCGAAATCGGCAATCGCGATTTCGTACTCGCCTCTGTCGTAGTAGGCCGATCCCCTGAGATTATAGACTGCCTGGCTCGGCTGGAGCCGGATCGCTTCCGTGGCGTCGGTGATGACCTTTAGGTATTCGCCCTTCTTGTTCCAGCCCACCGCGCGCCAGAAGTAGACCGTTGCGAGCTGCTCGCCTCTGAACACCTTCAGCGCGATGATCTTGCTGCAGGCGTCGATCATCTGGTCCGCCGGCGTGGTGTCGGTGGTGCAGAGCGGCCCAAGCTGGTTGCGCGCCTGCGAAAAAGCGGGCGCCGACCACAGCGTTGCGGCGAGCAGGCAAAGCGCGACGAGGAGGCGACGCATCGGTGGTGGTCCCGTTGAGGAGAGGCGTCTGTTTGTTGCCCGGCAGGGGAAGGTGGTTCATGGCCTCGCTGCTGTGCACACGGCAGCGGGGGCGGCTCTATCCCCTCTTCCCTCAGTGGGCAGATTTTGCTAGGAGGCGCTACCCAATCCTTCTGCCCACTGCGTCCCACTTCATGAAGAATGACGAAATCCTGAGCCAAATCACCGAGTTCTGCCGCAAGGCCGACATGGCGGAATCGACGTTTGGCCGGCGCGCGGTGAACGATGGGAAGCTTGTGCATCGCCTGCGCGAGGGCAAGCGCATCACGATCGACACGCTGGACCGGATCCAGGCTTATATGGCCGCATCGATGGCCGGCGGCGTGCCTCCCCCGCGGGGACTTCAGGTGCCGCCGGAAAAGCGCGATCCGCGCGGCAATTTCCGCTTCTTCGAGAACCGCCAGAAATACCTGCTGTTCGTCCACACTTGCAGTGAGAAGCGGGTGGTCGCCGAGCGCGTGGCGCTGGAGCTTGCCAGCATTCATCCCCGGCCGCCGGCGCTGCGCGTGTTCGATGCCGGCGTTGGCGACGGCACGGTACTGGCGCGCGTGCTGCGCGCGATGCACCAGCGCTTTCCGCACATGCCGTTCTATGTCGCCGGCAAGGAGCTCAGTCTCGAGGACCTCCGCCTGACGCTGGACAAGGTGCCGGATCGCATTTTCGAGCATCCGGCCTCGGTGTTCGTTTTTACCAACATGCTTTACGCGGAGGCGCCCTGGCTCACGCCGGCATCGCCCGCGGCGGCCGCCGCGACCGTCTGGCATGAGGTTCCCCTGCGGGGGGCTTCCTCGGGCGAGTTCGAGACGCAAATCGCGGAGTTGAAGCCGTTTTTGGAGCAGAACTGGCGCGCGGCGGTCAGCCCGCGCACGGGGATGCCGCTCTATGAGCGGCCTGTCGTGCTGGTGCTCTACCGTGAAGATCAGCGGTTTCTGCTCGATTCGACCATTCCACGGCCGGGCCAGGCCGAGGCCAATTTTGACCTCGTTATTGCATCCCAGCCATACCGCGCGCTGTCCTCGGTCAATTTCCGGGCAAAACGGATCATTGCGCCCCTGGCGCGGGCCTTGCGGGCAGGCGGCCGCCTGATCGGAATTCACTCCCACGGGCAGGATCCGGGCATGGAGATGATCCAGGCGATCTGGCCCGGAGAAAATCCTTTCTCGGTGAGCCGTCATGAGCTATTGCGCGCGGTGAAGTATGAGCTCGGCTCGGTGGGCCGCGACCTAAATTTTAATGCTTACGCAGATAACCGCTCGATCTTCAGGTATGATATGGAAGCGCTGCCCAACGAGGTGACAGGCACTATCGGAACCTCGACGGCCTTTGCAGCCTGGAATGCGGCGGTGTATGTCGCTCAGATTGAGGACGACCGGTTGACGGAAATGACTCAAAACGGCCGCACTCTGGATGCCGCCAGGGACGTGCTGCGAAAGTATAATGGGCTCTGGTTTCTCGACGAATCCTACGTCATCTCGCGCCGGCGTGATTGACATCATTCAAAGCTAAACATCGCAAACGCCCGCCAGCTAGCGGCGGAACAAGGGGTTACTGATGCGCGCGTCCTATCTCTTCACCAGCGAGTCCGTGTCCGAAGGCCATCCGGACAAGGTGTGCGACCGGATCTCCGACGAGATCGTCGATCTGTTCTACCGCGAAGGACCGAAAGCCGGCATCGATCCCTGGCAAATTCGCGCCGCCTGCGAAACGCTCGCGACCACCAACAAGGTCGTGATCGCCGGTGAGACCCGCGGTCCTGCATCCGTCACCAACGAGCAGATCGAAGGCGTCGTGCGCGCCGCGATCAAGGACATCGGCTACGAGCAGGAAGGTTTCCACTGGCAGAAGGCCGACATCGAGATCCTGCTGCATCCGCAGTCCGCCGACATCGCGCAGGGCGTGGATGCGCTGCAGCCGGGCGAAGTCAAGGAAGAGGGCGCGGGCGACCAGGGCATCATGTTCGGCTACGCCACCAACGAGACGCCGGATCTGATGCCGGCGCCGATCTTCTACGCCCACAAGATCCTCCGTCTCATCTCCGAAGCGCGCCACTCCGGCCGCGAGAAGGTGTTGGGCCCGGACTCCAAGAGCCAGGTCACCGTGCAGTACGAGAACGGCAAGCCGGTCGGCGTGCGCGAGATCGTGGTGTCGCATCAGCATCTGGTCGAGGACATCTCGTCCAAGCAAATTCGCGACATCGTCGAGCCCTATGTGCGCGAGGCGCTGCCGAAGGACTGGATCACGGCGAAGACCATCTGGCACATCAACCCGACCGGCAAGTTCTACATCGGCGGTCCCGACGGCGATTCCGGCCTGACCGGCCGCAAGATCATCGTCGACACCTATGGTGGTGCGGCTCCGCACGGTGGCGGCGCGTTCTCCGGCAAGGATCCGACCAAGGTCGACCGCTCGGCCGCCTATGCGGCACGCTATGTCGCCAAGAACATCGTCGCGGCCGGTCTTGCGGATCGCTGCACATTGCAGCTCGCCTACGCCATCGGCGTGGCGCGTCCGCTGTCGATCTACATCGACACCCACGGCACCGGTAAGGTGTCGGAGGATCAGCTCGAGAAGGCCGCCGCCAAGGCGATGGATCTCACCCCGCGTGGCATCCGCAGCCATCTCGATCTCAACCGCCCGATCTACGCGCGCACCTCCGCCTATGGCCATTTCGGCCGTACCCCCGACAACGAGGGCGGCTTCTCCTGGGAGAAGACCGATCTCGTTGAAGCGCTCAAGCGCGCGGTCTGATCACCGACGTCATTCCCGGGGCGCCGCCACAGCGGCGAACCCGGAATTCTTCCATCGAGATTCCGGGCTCGCTCCTTCAGGGCGGCCCGGAATGACCAATTCAACAACAGGACGCCCGCAATGAACGCGAAGCCCGGCTTCACCGATTACATCGTCAAGGACATTTCGCTCGCCGATTTCGGCCGCAAGGAGCTCTCGCTCGCCGAGACCGAGATGCCCGGCCTGATGGCCACCCGCGAAGAGTATGGCCCGAGGCAGCCGCTGAAGGGCGCGCGCATCGCAGGCTCCCTGCACATGACAATCCAGACCGGCGTGCTGATCGAGACGCTGGCCGCGCTCGGCGCCGACATCCGCTGGGTCTCCTGCAACATCTATTCGACGCAGGACCACGCCGCGGCGGCGATCGCAGCCGCCGGCATCCCGGTGTTCGCCGTCAAGGGTGAGAGCCTTACCGAGTACTGGGACTACACCGCCAAGCTGTTCGACTGGCACGGCGGCGGTCACCCGAACATGATCCTCGACGACGGCGGCGACGCCACCATGTACGTCCATCTCGGTCTGCGCGCCGAGAACGGCGACACCAAGTTCCTGGACAAGCCGGGTTCGGAAGAAGAGGAAGTCTTCTTCGCGCTTCTGAAGAAGCAGCTCAAGGAGAAGCCGAAGGGCTACTTCGCCGAGATCGCCAAGAGCATCAAGGGCGTTTCCGAAGAGACCACCACGGGCGTGCATCGTCTCTATGACATGCAGAAGGCGGGCACGCTGCTATGGCCGGCCATCAACGTCAACGACAGCGTCACCAAGTCGAAGTTCGACAACCTCTATGGCTGCCGTGAATCGCTGGTCGACGGCATCCGCCGCGGCACCGACGTGATGATGTCCGGCAAGGTCGCGATGGTCGCGGGCTTCGGCGACGTCGGCAAGGGTTCTGCCGCCTCGCTGCGCCAGGCCGGCTGCCGCGTCTTGGTCTCCGAAGTCGATCCGATCTGCGCGCTGCAGGCGGCGATGGAAGGCTATGAAGTCGTTACCATGGAAGACGCCGCGCCCCGTGCCGACATCTTCGTCACCGCGACCGGCAACAAGGACATCATCACGATCGAGCACATGCGCGCGATGAAGGATCGCGCCATCGTCTGCAACATCGGTCACTTCGACAACGAGATCCAGATCGCGGGTCTGCGTAACCTGAAATGGACCAACATCAAGCCGCAGGTCGACGAGATCGAATTCCCCGACAAGCACCGCATCATCATGCTGTCGGAAGGCCGCCTCGTGAATCTCGGCAATGCGATGGGCCATCCGTCCTTCGTGATGTCGGCATCCTTCACCAACCAGACGCTGGCGCAGATCGAGCTCTTCGCCAACAACAAGGACGGCAAGTACAAGAAGGAAGTCTACGTGCTGCCGAAGTCGCTCGACGAAAAGGTCGCGCGCCTGCACCTCGCCAAGATCGGCGTCAAGCTCACCGAGCTGCGCAAGGATCAGGCCGACTACATCGGCGTCAAGCAGGAAGGTCCGTACAAGTCGGACCATTATCGGTACTGATCCGCTGATCGTATCTATTTTCGACGCAAAGCCCCGGAGCGATCCGGGGCTTTGTTGTCTTGAGCGCGACGAACGCGTCTCTTCGCGGTTGTGTCAGGGCCGATTGCCAGTTGACGAGCGATGATCCCGGTCAGACAATTCCTGGCGGCGGAGGAAACAATGGCTCAAGACCATTTCGATGTGCTGATCGTCGGTGCCGGCCTGTCCGGGATCGGCGCGGGCTATCATCTGCAGACCAAATGCCCGGGCAAGAGCTACGTCATCCTCGAGGGGCGCGACTGCGTCGGCGGTACCTGGGATCTGTTTCGCTATCCTGGCGTCCGCTCCGACAGCGACATGTTCACGCTCGGCTATTCCTTCAAGCCGTGGACCGATCCGAAGGCGATCGCGGACGGCGCGCAGATTCTCAATTATGTGCGCGAAACCGCAGCCGAGAACGGTATCGAGAAGCACATCCGCTTCCACCATCGTGTCAAGCGTGCGGCGTGGTCGACGAGTGAGGCGCGCTGGACCGTCGAGGCCGAGCGCATCACCGGCGAGGGCGCCACCGAAACCGTGCGCTTTACCTGCAATTTACTGTTCATGTGCTCGGGGTATTACAAGTACGAGGCGGGCTATACGCCGGAGTTCAAGGGCGTCGTGGATTTCGCCGGCCGCATCGTGCATCCGCAGAAATGGACCGACGACATCGACTGCGCGGGCAAGCGCGTCGTCGTGATCGGCTCGGGCGCGACCGCAGTGACGCTGGTGCCGGAGCTCGCCAAGACGGCCGCGCAGGTCACGATGCTGCAGCGCTCACCGACCTATGTGGTGTCGCGCCCGGCACAGGATCCCGTCGCCAACAAATTGCGGCGCAATCTGCCGACGCGGCTTGCCTATCATCTGATCCGCTGGCGCAACGTGATGTGGGGGATGTTCTTCTTCCAGCTCAGTCGGCGCCGCCCTGCGAAGGTGAAGGAGCTGGTTCTCAAGGGCGTGCAGATGGCGCTCAGCCCCGACTACGACGTCGCGACCCATTTCACGCCGCGCTACAATCCGTGGGACCAGCGGCTCTGCCTCGTGCCGGATGGCGACCTGTTCAAGGCGATTCGCGAGCAGCGCGCCTCCGTGGTGACCAAAGAGATCGACATGTTCACCCAGGGCGGTATCCGCCTGAAGGACGGCAGCGAGCTTGCGGCGGACATCATCGTGACCGCGACGGGACTGGTGCTCCAGGTCGTCGGCGGTCTCGACATCAGTGTCGACGGCCGCACCGTCGATTTCGCCAATACGCTGACCTACAAAGGCATGATGTATGCCGAGGTGCCCAACATGGCCTCCGCCTTCGGCTACACCAACGCATCATGGACACTGAAATGCGACCTCACCTGCGAATATGTCTGCCGCCTGATCAACTACATGGACCGGCACAATTTCCGGCAGTGCATGCCGCACAATGACGATCCCTCGATTACCGCGCAGCCGTCGCTCGACTTCACCTCGGGTTATGTGCAGCGCTCGGTCGCAAAGATGCCGAAGCAAGGCTCGAAGCAGCCGTGGCGGCTCTACCAGAACTACGCGCTCGACATCGTCTCCTTGCGGTTCGGCCGGATCGACGACGGCGTGATGCAATATTCCTGATCGCGACGACCTCGGCGTTCTAAGCCTTACGGGTGGTAAGCGGCAGGGCAAAATCAATCGCGAGTGCGAGCACCACCGCGCCACCGCCCAGCGCGAACAGGACGAGATAATCGCCGCCGGTCTGCGCGTAGATCCAGGAGAAGCCGTAGGCCGCGGCCGCCTGGAACAGCGCAAAGCTGGTCGTGGCATGGCTCCACGTCCTGCGCTGCTGCTCGGCAGAATGGGGGACCAGCTCATGGATACGTCCGAGCACGAGCGGTACGATGCCGGGTGTGAAGCCGCCGACCACGACGCTCGACACGATCAGCGAGAGAGGCGCGGTACTGACGGTCGGGAGCAACACGGCGGCCGCTTCGATCAGGAAGGCGGCGCGTAGCGCGGGTCCAAACCCGGCGCGATCGCCGAGGTGACCGGTGACCAGGGGGCCGACGATTGCGCCAAGGCCGTAGAGCACCCAGTAGTGCGATCCCGCGGCAATACCCTGGCCGAGGCCGCGCGCGACGAAATCGACGATGAAGACCATGTGCGGCACCAGCGCCACCGCGTTGAGGCCGTATTGGACGAGCAAGCCGCGAACGGCGGGCGAAGCGTGCTTCGCCGGCTGCGATGACACGGTATCGGTCTTGGCCTCGGCAGGCCAGTTCCACCAGCTCACCAGCGTGAGCGTGCCAGAGACCACGCCAAGACCATACCAACTCTGTTGCAAGCCTTGCTGCAGCAATAGCGGCACCAGCGTGCCCGATGCGGCGACACCGAGCCCGACACCGGCAAAGATCACGCCGCCGACCATGCCGCGCTTTGCGGCCGAGGTATGGGGCAGAATGACGGAGGCCGCCAGTACCATGATGATTCCGCCGGTGAGCCCCGACAGGAAGCGCCAGGCGAAGAACCAGGTGAACGACACCGGGGTTGAGCTGGCAAAAAAAGAGAGGGTCGCGAGCAACATCATCGCCCGCAAGGTGCGAACGGCGCCGATGCGCGCGGCCACGGTCCGCGCCGCGAGCGCGCCGGCGAGATAGCCGGCCAGGTTCGCTGCACCGAGATAGACGACGTCGGACGCGCCGAACCATTTTGCGGCGATCAGGGCCGGGATCAGCGGCGTATAGGAAAAGCGCGCGAGGCCGAGTCCGACCAGCGATGCTGACAATCCGGCTACCGCATATCGCCGGGTTTGCTGTGAAGAAATCTCTGATGTCGAACCCGACCGCTGATGCGGTCGGGGATGAACTTGCTGCTTGGCATCTGCGTCTGTCATGTCGTCCTCGTGCGCGCCAAGGCGCTAGCGTTCAGTGGCCGGCGCTCTGGCCGCCGTCGACATGCAGGATCTCGCCGGTGACGAAGGAGGCGCCCTCGAGATAGAGCACGGCATCGACGATGTCGGACATCTCGCCCATATGGCCGACGGGATGCAGCCCATCGAGCTGGGCGTGCGTCGCGACGGGATGCATCGGCGACTTGATGATGCCGGGCGACACCGCGTTGACGCGGATACCGCGCTTGGCATATTCGATCGCGAGCGACTTGGTCGCGGCGCTCAACCCGCCCTTGCTCAGCGAGGCCAGCACCGAGGGCACGTTCGAATTGGCCTGGTCGACCAGCGTGGTTGTGATCTGGACGACGTGCCCGGACCCCTGCTTCTCCATCTCGGCGATGGCAAGCTGCGTGACGTGGAAGAAGCCCGCGACGTTGGTGCCCATCACCGCCGCATAGTCCTCCGCCGTGTACTGCGTGAACGGCTTTGCGACGAAGATGCCGGCGTTGTTGACCAGCGTGTCGACGCGGCCGAAGCGGGCGACGGCTTGCGAGACCACCCGCTCGGCGGTGTTCCGGTCGGCGATGTCGCCGGCAATGGCGAGGACATCGTCATCGCCCGACGGCTTGATGGAGCGCGCTGTCGCGACGACGCGATAGTTTCGATCGCGAAAACCCTGGACTAGGGCCGCACCGATGCCCTGCGAGGCACCGGTGACGATGGCAACCTTCTGTTCGATACCCATGATGGGCTCCTGTTGCTGGATTTCAGAACCTGCGCCAGCGGGGCTGGCTTGACGGATGAGGTACGCCGCAGCGGGCTGGCTGCGAATATGCGCTGTCCGGCAGACACTCTTTCGCGGCGCGAACGAATGCCGAACCGGCGTTCGGCGGTGGTTGTCGCGGCAGGAGCGAACGCCTAGCTTGCAGTCGGAGCTCGATGGGCTGGTGGGAGACGTATGGATCGTCTGGATGCGATGAAGGTGTTTGTCCTTGCGGTGGACGACGGCAGCCTTGCCGCTGCGGGCCGCAAGCTCGGCCGTTCGCCGGCGGCGGTGAGCCGCGCCATTGCTTTCCTGGAGCAGCGGGTCGGTGCCGAGCTGCTGCACCGGACCACACGCTCCATCAAGCTGAGCGAGGAGGGCGAGCGCTACGTCGCGGTCTGCAGGCGCGTGCTTACCGAGCTGGAGGAGGCCGACGACATCGCGGCCGGGCCGCGCACGGCGCCCCGCGGCCTGCTCACGATCACCGCCCCGGTGGTGTCGGGTGAGATGGTGCTGCGGCCGATCCTCGATGCCTTTCTCGATGCCTATCCGACCGTGTCGGCAAAACTCCTGCTGTTCGATCGCGCGGTCAATCTGATCGAGGAGGGGGTCGACGTCGCGCTCCGCATCGGCCATCTCGCGGATTCAGCGATGGTCGCGATGCGGGTCGGCGAGATCAGCCGCGTCGTGGTGGCATCACCACGCTATCTGAAGCAGCACCCGCGCATCACCGAGCCCGGCGATCTCGCCAAGCACCAGATCGTCGCGATGGCCCACCTTCCCAATTCGTGGACCTTTGCGCCGCAGGTCGGCTCGTCGGCTGCCCGCACGGTGCAGTTCACGCCGCGGCTCGTCGTCAACAGCACCTATGCGGCGGTGGCCTCGGCCGTCGCCGGCCGCGGTGTGGCGCGAATGTATTCGTACCAGGTGGGTGAGCAGGTCGCGCGCGGCGAGCTCGAGATCGTGCTGCCCGGCGACGAGGATCCCGAGATGCCCGCGCATTTGATCTGTCCGCAGGGCCGGCTCTCGGTGCCGAAGGTGCGGACCTTCACGGACTTTGCGGTGCCGCGGCTGAAGAAGCAGTTTGCACAGCTCAAGAACAGCATCACTGCGCGGTGAGCCGCTGCGCGCACGGGCAATGCGTTGTTTTGCGTATACGGCCGCTAGGCTGAATCAGCCATGCTGCCCGAACGGTTAACGTCGGATTAACCGCGGAGTCCTAGCCTGTCTCGGCCGGGGTTACTTGCAAGGCCGAGGTGAGCCCAATGGAAGCCCAGAGAATCGCGGTCGACGCCGTCGTCGCGTTGACCGATTGCGACCGCGACGCCGTCATCGCGTTCATCCGCCGCCTGTATCTCGCCGGCGTCACCGACCCCAAGCGCCTGACCTTCAAGGGTCTCCAGGCCCTGTCACGGGCGTGACTAGGGCCGCGTACAATCAATTACTGAACGGTCGGATCGTTGATCCGGATTGACGTGACACGGTCCGCCTGCACTTCGAATGAGAAGGGCCATGGGTGATAGGTCCAGAGATCGGTCTTCTCTAGCCCGCTCGGCCCGACATGGAAGGGGCCGCCGAGCTGCGCCATCAGCTTCTCGGTGCTGTCGCCGAGATTGATGTGGTTGAAGCTGTAGCCCGGGGGCGGGTGCCGGCCCGCTGACCTGAAGCGCGGCCTCATCGTGCTGTCGGCTGCGATGACCGCGTCTAGTGATGGTGCTTGTGTGCTTCGGAGCTATCGGGGCGTTGGTAACCTCGCAGCTCCGCGTATCGCTGCATCTGGTTCTGATCGAGCAAGGCGGTCGTCGACAGATGATATTTGAGGTGGCTTTCGCGGAGCAAGGCCTGGGTTTCCGCAATGGCAACGAGGGTCGCCTTGAGTGACTCCGATGTCACGACGCGGGCAGAGAAGAGCCGGTCCAACTCCGTTTCCTGCTCGACCAGCTTGTTACCCAGCGGGACCGCCTCTTGCTTCATGGCCTCGAACAGGCGCTGAACCCGGATGCGCTGATCTGCGGTCAAGTCAAGCCGGTCACCGAACTCAAGAACATGGCTCGGACCGGGATATCCATTGAGTTCGGCGGCAAGCGCCAGGCCCATGCCACGTCCGGCTCGAAGATCGTCGATCTGCTGGTGCGACAGCGCCTTGATGGGGCGCTGCTCAAGGCCGGCATAGGGCTGACCGGATTGCGCGCTGGCAACGTTGCACGAGATGATAAGCGTGGCCGCAAGCAGGAGAAGGCGTCTCATGAGTCTGGCTCCATGAAATCGGCCCGGTTCGTCGATCGATCTCCACCGGTGCTCTTCCCATATCTTGCTGGACGGTTCGCCTCATGGCAACAAGATTGCCTGATTGAGCGATCAAACATGGAGCAGGTAATGGCCCCGTTGCCGGTTGCGAACACTGAGCTGGTGCAATTCTTCCGCGCGTGGCTGGAGACGTTCGCAGGTTATGTCCGCGAGGTCGACTATGCTTCGGCGCGGCCGCTCTTCCATCCGGATGTGCTGGCCTTCGGCACGCACAACGACGTCATTCCCGGCCTCGACCAATGGGTCACCACGCAATGGGATAACGTCTGGCCCAAGACGGCCGACTTCCGTTTCGTCATCGACCAGGCCTCGATCCTGGCATCGTCTGATGGCACGATGGCGACCGTGATCGTGCCGTGGACGAGCACAGGCTATCATCCCGACGGCAGCGCGTTTCCGCGCCCCGGCCGGGCCACGATGGTGTTTTCAAGACATGGCGATGGTTGGCTGTGCGTGCATTCCCACATGTCGCTCAATCGGGGTGTGCCGCAGGCAAGCCACGCCGATCGGCCCGTGAAGGCTTGGTAGATCGGCATCGTCCGCCAGCGAAATGCAAAAGGCCCCGGACATGCCCGAGGCCTTCTTAGTTCGAGCCGCCGTGAGCCTTACTCGGGTTGGCCGATCGAGACCTTCAGCGTGCCGACGCCGTCGACGCCGCATTCGAGCTTGTCGCCGGGCTGGAGCTGCGACACGCCGGCCGGCGTGCCCGTCATGATGATGTCGCCGGCGGCGAGCTTCACCTGCTGCGAGAGCTGCCAGATGATCTCGGGCACGTTCCAGATCAGCTCGGTGAGATCGCCTTTCTGCGCTTCCTTGCCGTTGACCGTGAGCCAGATCTTGCCCTTGGCGGGATGGCCGATCTTCGATGCCGGCTGCACCGCGGAGCAGGGCGCCGAATAGTCGAACGACTTGCCGATCTCCCACGGACGCTCCTTCTTGCGCGAGGCGATCTGGAGGTCGCGGCGGGTCAAGTCGATGCCGACGGCATAGCCGTAGACATGGTCGAGCGCCTTGTCGGCGGGAATGTTGAGGCCGCCGCTCTTCATCGCGACGATCAGCTCGACCTCGTGATGCAAATCCTTGGTCAGCGGCGGATAGGGAATGGTGGCGCCGTCGGGCACCAGCATGTCGGCGTGCTTGGCGAAGAAGAACGGCGGGGCGCGCTCGTCATTGCCCATCTCGCGGATGTGCTCGAGATAGTTGCGGCCGACGCACCAGATGCGGCGCACGGGATACCGCCCGCTTTCCCCGACGACGGGAAGGGAAGCCTGGGTCGGAAGCGGGATGACGTAGGAGGCGGCGTTCATGGTGCGATCTCGCTGCTCTTGAGGTGAAGGGAACTCTATGCGGTTGCGCTGATCGGCGCCAGAGCGCCGGCGTCGTGATGCTGCAAGCGGAAGAACGAGGCGTAGCGCCCGCCGCGGCGGAGCAGCTCGTCATGCCGGCCCTGCTCGACGATCTCGCCGCCCTCGACCACCAGGATCGCATCGGCGTGCATGATGGTGTGCAGGCGATGCGCGATCACGATCGTGGTGCGGTTCTGGCAGAGATGCTCGATCGCCTCCTGCACCTGCCGTTCGGATTCCGAATCGAGCGCGGCGGTGGCTTCGTCGAGCAGGATGATCGGCGCGTTCTTGATCAGCGCGCGCGCGACCGCGATGCGCTGGCGCTGGCCGCCGGACAGCTGCGTGCCGTGTTCGCCGACGGGCGTGTCGTAGCCGAGCGGGAAGCCCATGATGAAATCATGCGCGCAGGCTGCTTTCGCAGCATCGATGATCTGGTCTTCGGTCGCGCCCGCGCGGCCGAAGGCGATGTTGTTGCGGATGGTGTCGCGGAACAGATAGACGTCCTGGCCGACATAGGCGGTCTGAGCCCGCAGCGATTTTCGCGAGACGGCGCCGATCGACTGGCCGTCGATCACGATGTCGCCTTGCGTCACCTCGTAGAAGCGCAGCAGCAACCCCAGCACGGTCGATTTGCCGCCGCCGGAGGGGCCGACCAGCGCGGTGACCTTGCCGGGCTCGGCAACAAAGCTCATGCGATTGAGGACGGTCTCACCGTTGCGATAGGAAAAGCTGACGTCGCGCAGCTCGATGCGTGCGTTCGAGAGTTTCAGCGCCGGCTTGTCGTCGTCGGAATGCTCGCTCGCAGGGCTGTCGACGACTTCGAGCAGCATGCGGGCGCCGACGAGCTGGCTGTTGAGGTCGATGTTGAGCCGCGCCAGCCGCTTGGCCGGCTCGGTCGCCATCAGGAACGCCGTCATGAAGGAAAAGAACGCGCCGGGCGTGGCGTTGAGCGCGACCACGCTGTAGCCGCCGTAAAGCAAACAGCCGGCGACTGCGAAGCCGCCGAGCATCTCCATCAGCGGATTGGAGCGATTGGCGACGCGGGCCATCTTGTTGGCGTTGCGCTCGACGATCGCGATATTCTCGTCGATGCGGTTTTGCATGGTGTCTTCGAGCGTGAACGCTTTCACCGTGCGGATGCCCTGCAGCGATTCCTGCATCGTCTCCAGGATGTCGGCGGTGCCGGTGAACTGGTTGTAGGCGAGCCCCTTGATGCGCTTGACCAGCTTGCGCAGCACCAGCATCGCCGGCGGCACCGCGACGAGGCCGATGAACGACATCACTGGATCCTGCCACACCATCACGCCGATCATGGCGACCAGCATCATGAGGTCGCGCCCGACCGCATTGACCAGCATGTTGAGGACATCAGTGATGGACTTTGCACCGGCTGTCAGCCGCGCTAGAAATTCCGACGAATGCCGCTCGGAGAAGAATCCGACGCTCTCGCGCATCAGCTTGGCGAACAGCTGGCGCTGGTTGGTGGCGAGGATCGCGTTGGAGATCTTGGTCAGGATCACCATGTGGCCGTAGGTCGCCACGCCCTTGATGAAGAGCAGGATCACGGTGATGCCCGAGAACATCGCGATGCCCGGGATGTTCTTGTCGACATAGGCCTGGTTGATGACCTGGCCGAGCACGTAGGTCGCGCCCGCGGTCGATCCGGCGGCAAGCGCCATCAGCGCGAAGGCGACGAGGTAGCGCCGCCAGTAGATGATCCCCTGTTCCGTGACCAGGCGGCGAATCAGCACCGCAGCCGCATAGGGATTGTCGGTGATTTTCTTTGGAAACTGAGCCATCCGCAGTCCATTGACGGCACAGGAAAAAACCTGCCCGCGCGTCAGGGATCGAATGGCCTCTGTGCCCGCTAAGCCAGCGCTTTTCAAGCCCAATTAAGGGCTTGCGCTGGAATGGAATCTAGGCCGAGGCGGCGTGGCGGAGCTCGCCGTGACGCTCGCGGAACAGCTTGTCCTCCCAGGCCAGCGCATGGGCTGCGATGGTCTCGAGGTCGTCGTATTGCGGCTTCCAGTCGAGCAGGCCGCGGATACGGCTGGTGTCGGCGACCATGGTCATGATGTCGCCGGGTCGGCGCGGGGCGTATTGCACGGCGAAGCTGCGGCCCGAGACACGGCGTACCGCGTCGATGGTCTCCAGCACCGAGTAGCCGCGGCCATAGCCGCAATTGAGCGTCGTCGAGGCGCCGCCGTTGCGCAAATAGGCGAGCGCCGAGCGATGCGCCTGCGACAGGTCCGTGACATGGATGAAGTCGCGGATGCAGCTGCCGTCCTGGGTGGGATAGTCGGTGCCGAACACGTCGATCTTGGCGCGCTGGCCGGTGGCGGCTTCCACCGCGATCTTGAGCAGGTGCGTGGCGCCGGCGGTGGCGAGGCCGATGCGGGCCTGCGGATCGGCACCCGCAACGTTGAAATAGCGCAAGGTCACGTATTGCATGCCGTAGGCGGCGGCGACGTCGTGCAGCATGATCTCGGTCATCAGCTTCGACGAACCGTAGGGCGACAGCGGCCGTGTCGGCGCATGCTCGGGCACCGGCACCTGGTCCGGATCGCCGTAGACCGCCGCAGTCGAGGAGAAGATGAAGCGGTCGATGCCGCGCTTGACCGCGACGTTGAGCAGGTTGCGCGCGGTCGTGAAATTGTTGCGGTAATAGCCGAGCGGATCGCGCATCGAATCTGGCACGACCACCGAGCCCGCGAAATGGATGATGCTCTCGATGTTGTGCTGGGCGATCACGCCTTCGAGCAGGTTCTCGTCGCCGGCATCGCCAATGAACAGCGGCACGCCTTCGGGCAGATAGGCGGAGAAACCGGTGGAGAGATCGTCGATCACGACGACGTCCTCGCCGGCTTCCGCCAGCGCCAGAACCGTGTGGCTTCCGATATAGCCGGCACCGCCGGTGACAAGCACAGTCATGATCTCACCCGTCTTCGATCAACGCTCCAAGCTAACGTTTACGTGGTGAAGAGTGGGTATCGGCGCGGCTGAACTGGTCACTATGCTTAATGTTGCGTATAGGGACTTTCGAAACGGAGCGTGGCGTGGCGAATTCCCCAAGCGATCTCGAAGTGATCGTGCCAAATCTGCACAGGCGCTATTCCGGGGTCACCGCGACCAACCGGATGGTGGCGCCGCGGCTGGCAAAGCTCTATCGCGCCGCGTGGTTCGGTTCCGACGCGCCGGAGGGGATCGCGCGCCAGGACGGTGCCGATCTCCTGAGATTGTGGCGCCGCAAGGCGCCGGTGATCTGGCACGCGCGCCGCAACAACGAGATGATCGCGGGGGTGATGTTGCGTGCGCTCGGTTGGCCGCTCAAGCTCGTCTTCACCTCGGCGGCACAGCGCCATCATAGCTGGATCACGCGCTGGCTGATCCGGCGCATGGACGCAATCATCGCGACGTCAGATCTTTCGGCCTCGTTCCTGAAAGTGAAGGCGACCGTGATTCCGCACGGCGTCGACACCGACGTCTATGCGCCGCCGGCGGATCGCACTGCTGCCTTCGCGGAAACTGCGCTGCCGGGCCGCTACGCGATCGGCTGCTTCGGCCGCGTGCGCGCCCAGAAGGGCACCGATGTGTTCGTCGATGCGATGTGCCGCCTGCTGCCGCGCTATCCGGATTTCACCGCTGTTATCGTCGGCCAGGTCACACCCGAGCAAGCCGCTTTTGCAAACGACCTGAAGAAACGGATCGAGGCCGCCGGTCTGCAATCGCGCATCGTCATCACTGGCGAGCTGCCGATCGAAGATGTGCAGCGCTGGTATCAGCGGCTGACCATCTACGCCTTCACTTCGCGCAACGAAGGTTTTGGCTTGACGTTGATCGAAGCGATGGCGGCCGGGAGCGCGCTGGTCGCCGCGCGCGCCGGCGCGGCCGAACTGGTGGTGGAGGATGGCGTGACCGGCGTGCTGGTCCCGACCGGTGATGTGGATGCGCTGGTCGCAGCGCTGGAGCCGCTGATGCGCGATGTTGCTGCCGCAACCGCGATGGGCGAACGCGGGCGGGCACGGGTGCTCGAACGGTTCAGCCTCGATGCCGAGGCAGCGCGGATCGGCGAGGTGTATCGGCCGCTGCTCTGAACCCCTGTCGTACGGCCACCAAAACAAAAACCGCGAAAACAACCCCATGCACAGTAGCCGGGGATAATGAAATCAATGGCTTGGCGGTGGGTTGATGGTCTGCGGATTTTACGAATTCAATTTGACTCGTCGGGCAAAACACCGGCATGATGTCATCATCGGCGCAGCCTCGACGGCCTTCACGTCGAAGCCCTTGACCCCACCTCACCCAGCACCCGCTGCGCAATCTCCACCACCTCGCTCGCCGCGATATCTCGCATGCAGCGGTGGTCGTTCATCTTGCAGATCGTGCTCTGGCAGGGCTGGCAGGACAGCACGCTCTTGTCCTGCACCACGGTCGCGGCGAGGCCGTTGAGGGGGGCCCAGAGATAGGGGCTGGTCGGACCGAAAATACCCATGGTCGGCGTGCCCAGGGCAGCTGCGATGTGCATCAGGCCGGAATCGTTGGAGATCGCGACGCCGGCTGCAGCCATGGCCAGCACGCCGTTGCGCAGATCATTGCCGGTGAGGTCCCGGACCCCGGCGCCGCTGGCCGCGACGATCTCGTGGGCCAGGCCCTTTTCCCCGGGGCCGCCGACCACCCAGACCTCGAGGCCGCGCTCGGCGAGCAGGCGGGCGGCTTCCGGATAGTAGCTCCAGCGTTTTGACACCCCGACCGAGCCGGGAGCCAGCGCCACGGCGGCGCCTGCGCTGAGGCCATTGGCCTGCCGCCAGCGGACGATGTCCTCGGCCGGGACCCGCAATTGCGGCACCGGCCATTCCGCCGGCAGCGGGGCGCCATCGGGCTGGGCGAGGGCGGCATTCTTGTCGATGAAGCGGGGCAGCTTCTTCTCGCCCCAGCGCCAGCGGTTGAGCAGGCCGAACCGGAATTCGCCGACGAAGCCGACCCTTTCCGGAATCCCGGCCAAAGCGGGCGCGATGGCGGCCTTCCAGGTCCGGGGTAGCACCAGGGCGGTGCCGTAGTTCCGCTCGCGCAGGAGCTTCGCCAGGCCGAACTGCCGCCCCACGGCGAGCCGACCGCGCGGCAGGTCCCACACGATCCCTTGGCGCACGCCGGGCATGTAATCGACCAGGGGCGCGCACAGGGACGTCGTGAGCAGATCGACCGGCCGGTTCGGCCAGCGCTCGTTCAGGACCCGCACGACGGTGTGATTCCGGACGAAATCGCCGATCCACATGTAGGGGACGATCAGGATCGGGCGCGTGTCGCTCCGATCTGCCTCTCCACTAAGTTGTGAATATTGGTTCATTCGTTAATAAGGCCGGGGTGCGCTGATGTGGCGGTTCGGTTAGCCGCTCCGGGCCTGCAGGTAAAGCCGGCAAAGCGGCCATCCCAAAACCGCTTACACTTTGGAGGATCATGCGCTAGGGCAAGATCGGGTCGCAAAACATCGGGCAGGCTAGGTGAAATGTTGCTGGTGACCGGCGGGGCCGGTTTTATCGGATCGAATGTCGTCGCCGCGCTGAACGAGGCCGGCCGCAGCGACGTCGTCGTCTGCGATTTCCTTGGCACGGAGGGCAAATGGCGCAATCTCGCCAAGCGGCAGCTTGTAGATATCGTGCCGCCGGCTGAGCTGCCGGACTGGCTGAAGGGCCGCAAGCTCGATGCCGTGATCCATCTCGGGGCGATATCCGCGACCACGGCGACCGACGGCGACCTGGTGTTCGAGACCAACTTCCGCCTGTCGATGCGCCTCCTGGACTGGTGCACGGCAAATGCGGTGCCGTTGATCTATGCCTCCTCGGCGGCGACCTATGGCGACGGCGAGGCTGGATTTGACGACGATGCTTCGATCGCTGCGTTGAAGAAACTGCGGCCGATGAACCTCTACGGCTGGAGCAAGCACCTGTTCGATCTCGCCGTCGCCGAGCGCGCTGCGAAGGGCGAGAAGCTGCCGCCGCAATGGGCCGGACTGAAATTCTTCAACGTGTTCGGCCCCAACGAATACCACAAGGGCTCGATGATGAGCGTGCTGGCGCGGCGCTTCGACGACGTCAAAGCGGGCCGCGTCGTGCAATTGTTCAAGTCGCATCGCGAGGGCATCGTCGATGGCGATCAGCGCCGCGATTTCATCTATGTCGACGACGTCGTGCGCGTGATCATGTGGCTGCTGGCAACGCCCTCGGTGTCCGGCATCTTCAACGTCGGCACCGGCAAGGCACGCAGCTTCAAGGATCTGATGCTGGCAGCTTATGCCGCGCTCGGCGCAAGTCCCAACATCGAATACATCGACATGCCCGAGCAGATCCGCGGCAGCTACCAGTACTTCACCCAGAGCGAGGTCGATCGCCTCCACCGCGCCGGCTATAATGGTGGTTTCACCACGCTCGAGGACGCGGTGAAGGCCTATGTCGGCGACTATCTCGACCGGCCCGACCGCTTCCGCTGAGGCCCATCACCATGCCGACGCCCATTCTCGATTTCGATGCGCTCGCGCAAGCCATCTCAGGCCGCACGGTCCTGTGCATCGGCGACATCATGCTGGACGAGTTCGTCTATGGCGAGGTGTCGCGGATCTCGCCGGAAGCGCCGGCGCCCGTCATCACGGCACAGCGCAGCGAGATCCATATCGGCGGTGCCGGCAACGTCGCGCGCAACGTCGCCGCGCTCGGCGCGCGCTGCATCTTTGTCGGCCTCGTCGGCGAGGACGATGCGGGCAGGCAGCTCGCCTCGACGCTTGCGGAGCAGGGCGCAATCGAAAGCGTGCTGGTGTGCGACCCCTCGCGTCCGACCACGCGAAAAGTGCGTTTCGTCTCCGAGCATTTTTCCACGCACATGCTGCGCGCGGATTGGGAGCAGGCACAGCCTGCTTCCGATACGATCGAGACCAAGCTGATCGAGGCGATCCTGCCGCAGATCGCGCGCGCCGACATCGTGTTGCTGTCCGACTACGCCAAGGGGGTGCTGACCGCCCGCGTCATCCGCCACACCATCGACGCCGCGCGAAAACTCGGCAAGCCCGTGATCGTCGATCCCAAAAGCCTGAACTGGGCGATCTATCGCGGCGCGACGCTGCTCACGCCCAATCGCAAGGAATTTTCGGAAGCGACCCGAAGCCGCGCCGACACGCCGCAGAGCATCGTCGATGCCAGCGAGGACGTGATGCGGCTCGCCGATTGCGAAGCAATCCTTGTCACGCAAGGCGAGCACGGCATGACGCTGGTGCCGCGCAACGGCGAGGCCGTTCACGTTCCGGCGTTCCCGGTCAAGGTACGCGACGTCTCCGGCGCCGGCGACACCGTTGCCGCGGCGCTCGCGGTGTCGCTCGCCACGGGCGCGGACTGGGACACGGCGCTACGCATGGCCAGTGCCGCGGCCGCCGTCGCCGTCAGCAAGCAGGGCACCGCCAGCGTAAGTGTGGCCGAGCTGAAGCGGAAGATATTGCCGCATGCCTATCTCGCGGCCGAGGAGAAGATCGTGCTCGAGCCCGGCGCGCTCGACGCGCAGCTCGCGGAATGGAAGAAGCAAGGCCAACGCGTCGGCTTCACCAATGGCTGCTTCGACATCCTGCATCCCGGCCACGTCAAGGTGCTGACAGCGGCGCGCTCCGCCTGCGACCGCCTGATCGTGGGGCTGAACAGCGACGCTTCGGTACGGCGGCTGAAGGGCGCCGATCGCCCCGTTCAGGACGAGCGAGCGCGTGCGGAAGTGCTGGCGGCGCTCGAAGCCGTCGATCTCGTCGTTATTTTCGATGAAGATACGCCGATCGACCTGATCACCCGCATCAAGCCGAGTGCGCTGATCAAGGGGGGCGATTACACCCGCGAGCAGGTCGTCGGCCATGAGGTCGTCGAGGCCGCGGGCGGGACGGTGGTGCTGGTCGACATTCTCCAGGGTTTCAGCACGACGGCGCTGGTTCATCGCGCGCGGGGAGAGGGCAAGTGACGACGCTCGCCGGGGAGACGACCGGCCAGGTGCTGTGGCGGCGTCTGCGCAGTCCGGCGGCTTGGTCCGAGACGGTCGATCTGTTCGCGATCCTGACTGCGGCCTCGCTGCCATGGTCGACGTCGCTTGCGGCGATATTCAATGTCCTGATGCTGCTCTGCATGGTGCCGTTCCTCGACGTCCGCGAGTTCCTGCAATCGCTCAGGCGTCCGATCTGCGCGGCGCCGATTGCGCTGGTCCTGCTCGCTCTGGTCGGGACGCTGTGGTCGGACGCGGCCTGGGGCGCGCGCTTCTACGCGGTCAATCCGACCGTCAAGCTGCTGGTGCTGCCGGTCCTGCTCTATCATTTTGCGCGCTCGCCGCGCGGACATTGGGTGTTCGTCGCCTTCCTGGTGTCCTGCGCGCTGCTGTCGGTGATGTCCTGGCTGGTCGCCTTCTACCCCGACCTCGCGCTCAAATCCGACCGCGTCGAGCGCGGCATCTTCGTCAAGAACTACATCGACCAGAGCCAGGAGTTTGCGCTCTGCGCGGTCGCGCTCGCCTATCCGATCGTGCAGTTGCTGCGTCAGAAGCGCTACTGGATCGCAGGGCTGCTCACGGCGCTTGCGCTCGCCTTCTTCGTCAATATGGCCTTCGTGGTGGTGTCGCGCACTGCGCTTGTCACCATTCCGGTCCTGTTCGGCGTGTTTGCGTTGCTTCATCTGAGATGGCGCAGCATCGCGATCATCTCCGCGGCCCTGCTCGTGGGCGCGGTTCTCGCCTGGCAGGCCTCGCCGCAATTGCGCAAGACCGCCGACAGCTTTGCCAGCGACTACACACGCTATGTCGAACAAGGCGCGGCGACCTCGGCCGGGTTGCGGCTCGAATTCTGGCGAAAATCCCTCGGCTTCTTCGCGGAGGCGCCGGTCAAGGGGCACGGCACCGGCTCGACGCGTGGATTGTTCGAGCGGGCCGCGACGCCCGGCGATCAGAACCTGGCGTCCGCCGAGGTGATCGGCAACCCGCATAACCAGACGCTGAACGTGGCCGTGCAATGGGGCTTCATCGGCGTCGCCGTTCTCTACGCCATCTGGATCCTGCATCTGCGCTTGTTTCGCGGCGACGGGCTCGCAAACTGGGTCGGCCTCCTGGTCGTGGTCCAGAACATCTTCACCTCGCTGTTCAACTCCCATCTGTTCGACTTCCACGAGGGCTGGATGTACGTCATCGGTGTCGGCGTTGCCGGCGGCATGGTGATCCGGGCCCAGCAGGCCGAAGCGAAGGCGACAGTAACCGGTTCCTGAACGGCCGCCCGGATCGCAAAGCTTGACCGGCAAAGCTTGACCGGCAAGCCTTGACTGGCATGTCCGGCCGAGATGGGTTATCAGCGCGATCAGGTTGCATTTAACTGGATTTTCGGTCAGCGGATGACGCGTCTTTCGCATCTCACCTTGCGCAATTTCATGATCGCGCTCCACGACCTGCTGGCGACCACGGCGGCGCTGTTCGCCGCCTTCTATCTGCGCTTCGAGGGCGGCGACGGCTTCTTCGATCGCCTGCCGCTGCTGATCCAGATCTTGCCCTATTTCCTCGCCTTCAGCGTGGTCGTGTTCTTCGTCTTCAACCTGACCACGACGAAATGGCGCTTCATTTCGCTGCCCGACGCGCTGAACATCATCCGCGTCGCGACCGTGCTGACGGTTGCACTCCTGGTGCTCGACTACATCTTCGTCGCCCCCAACGTCCGCGGCGCCTTCTTCCTCGGCAAGGTGACCATCGTCCTCTACTGGTTCATCGAGATCTCCTTCCTCAGCGCGTTGCGCATGGCCTACCGCTATTTCCGCTATACGCGGGTTCGGCGTCACGCCCGCACCGGAGATGCCGCGCCGACACTGCTGATCGGCCGCGCCGCGGACGCCGAGGTGCTGTTGCGCGGAATCGAGAGCGGGGCGATCAAGCACATCTGGCCGGTCGGTGTGCTCTCGCCGTCGAGTTCCGATCGCGGCCAGTCCATCCGCAACGTCCCTGTCCTGGGCGGCGTCGACGACATCGAAGATGTCGTCGCCGACTTCACCAAGCGCGGCAAGGGGATCGCGCGCGTTGTGATGACGCCGACGGCATTCGAGCCGGAGGCCCATCCCGAATCGATCCTGATGCGGGCGCGCAAGCTCGGCGTGATCGTGAGCCGCATGCCCTCGCTCGAGAGTGGCGATACGCCACGGCTCACGGCCGTCGCCGTCGAGGACCTGCTGCTGCGGCCGAGCGAAAAGATCGACTATGCGCGGCTCGAGGCCCTGATCGAGGGCAAGGCGGTGATCGTCACCGGCGGGGGCGGCTCGATCGGTTCCGAGATCTGCGAACGTGTCGTCGCGTTCGGCGCCGCGCGTCTTCTGATCGTGGAAAATTCCGAACCGGCGCTCTACGCGATCACGGAAACGCTCGCGGCGCTCGGCACCGCTGCTTCGATCGAAGGGCGGATCGCCGACATCCGCGACCGTGAGCGCATCATGCGCCTGATGGCCGAGTTCAAGCCGGACATCGTGTTCCATGCCGCCGCGCTCAAGCATGTGCCGATCCTCGAGCGCGACTGGAGCGAGGGCGTCAAGACCAACATCTTCGGCTCGATCAACGTTGCCGATGCGGCGCACAGTGCCGGCGCCGAAGCCATGGTGATGATCTCGACCGACAAGGCGATCGAGCCGGTGTCGATGCTCGGCCTGACCAAGCGCTTCGCCGAGATGTATTGCCAGGCGCTCGACCATGATCTTGCGGCGGGTCACGGCGGCGCCAGGCGGTCGATGCGGCTGATCTCGGTTCGGTTCGGCAACGTGCTGGCGTCGAACGGCTCGGTGGTGCCGAAGTTCAAGGCCCAGATCGATGCCGGCGGTCCCGTGACGGTCACGCATCCCGACATGGTCCGCTACTTCATGACCATCCGCGAAGCCTGCGATCTCGTCATCACGGCGGCAACGCATGCGCTCGGAACGCAGCGTTCGGACGTGTCGGTCTACGTGCTCAACATGGGCCAGCCGGTGAAGATCGTTGATCTTGCCGAGCGCATGATCCGTCTCTCGGGCTTGCAACCCGGCTACGACATCGAAATCGTGTTCACGGGCATGCGGCCCGGCGAACGCCTGCACGAAATCCTGTTCGCCTCCGAGGAGCCGACCCGCGAGATCGGCGTCGCCGGTATCATGGCCGCGCAGCCGAACGAGCCGCCGATGCAGACGCTGCGCAAATGGATTGCGGCGCTGGAGCAGGCGATCGCGCGCGACGATCGGGCCACCATCAGGACCATTCTGAAGGATGCGGTTCCGGAATTCGGGTCGACCGCGGCCTGATCATGCAGCCTCGAGGCAAGATCGTCGTGGCGAGCCAGCACTACCCGCCTGATCCGAGCACGACGGCGGCGATCATGGCCGAGATCGCCTGCCGCATCGCGGGGGATCACGAGGTCGTGGTGCTGTCGGGCTCATCGGGCGCGTTGCCGGCCTCGCAGATCGGCCCGGGCAAGCCGCGGGTCGTCGCCGTCAAGAACCGCATGGCGGGCAAGGCGGCGCTGGTGCGGCGCGGCGCCTCCGAACTGCTGTTCGCGGCGCGCACGTTCCTGGCGTTGACACGGGAGTTGAGGCGAGGTGACGTCGTGCTCACCGTCACCGCACCGTTCATGCTGCCTTACGCGGTGGCGGCGGCGGCGAAGTTGAAGGGCGCGCGCTCGGCGCTGATCATGCACGACCTCTTCCCGGACGTGCTGGTGATGGCGGGCCTGCTGAAGCCCGGTTCGATCGTGACCATGACGATGCGCGCCGCCAACAGCCTGATGTTCCGCGCGCTCAATGCCGTCATCACCATCGGCCGCGATGCGGAACGGCCGCTGCTGAGCTATTCCGGCATGACGCGGAGCAAGATCCGCTTCATCCCGAACTGGGCGACGCTCGTGGCCGCACCCCGGCCGGTGACGGCGGATAATCCGTTCCGCAAAGCGCTCTCGGCGGGTTTCGTTGTCGGCCTGTCGGGCAATCTCGGCTTCACCCATGATCCGGAGATCGTGTTCGAGGCGGCGCGTCTTTTGAGTGACGAGCCTGACATCCACTTCCTGCTCTCCGGCTGGGGCATCGGCTTCGAGCGGTTGAAGCAGTTGCAGACTGAGGCGAACTTGCCCAATGTCTCCTTCGTGGGACGGGTCGAGGATGCCGAGCTCGAACCATTCCTGGCGGCTGCCAATCTCTGGATCATTCCGTACCGGAAGGACGTTGCGGGGGTGTCGGTGCCGAGCCGGTTCTACAATCTGCTGGCGGTCGGCCGTCCCGTGGTGCTGGTCTCCGAACCGGAGGCCGAGGCCGCGTTGACCGTGGTGGAGAACGGGCTGGGCTGGGTCGTGACGCCGGGCCGCGCCGATCAACTGGCCGAGGCGATCCGCGCGGCGTCTCGCTCCGACGGTGTCGCCTTTGCGGAGCGCGCGGTGAAGGCGGCGGCGAAGTTCGATCGCGTCACCGCGATGAACGCCTATGCTGCCTTGGTCGACGAATTGTTGCGCAACCCCGAACTGCCGGAGCAACGATGAACGAGCGCAAGCCAGTCGTGCTGGTGACGGGTGCGAGCGGTTTCGTCGGCCGTCACGTCGTGCCCGCACTGGCGCGCGAGGGATGGTCGATCCGCCGCGCGGTCCGCAGACCGGAAGGCATGGACGACGAGGTCGTGATCGAAACGATCGGCCCCGAAACCGACTGGCAGGCCGCGCTTCAAGGCGTCGACGCCGTCGTTCATCTCGCCGCACGGGTGCATCACAAGCACGAAGAGCATGCGGTCCAGCTCTACCGCAACGTCAACATTGCCGGCACGCTGCACCTGGCGCGCAGCGCGGCGACGGCCGGCGTGCGGCAGTTCATTTTCATCAGCACCGTTCTCGTGCACGGTCGCAGCAATGAGGGCCGCGGGCCGTTCAGCGAGGACGATGTCCTGACGCCGCGCGGTCTCTACGGCATGTCCAAGGCCGCGGCCGAAGCGGGCTTGAAGACGCTGGCGCGCGACAGCGCCATGAAGGTCTCGGTGATCAGGCCGCCGCTGGTCTATGGTGCGGGCGCCAAGGGCAATTTCGCGCTGCTGACGCGTGCAGTGAACCTCGGGCTGCCGCTGCCCTTTGCCGCGATCCGCAACCACCGCGCCTTCCTTGCCGTGCAGAACCTGTCGTCGTTCATCCTGCGCCGGCTCTCTCATCCAGATCCCGCGAGCAATTTCGAGATCTTCCTGGTGGCCGACAGGGAGCAGGTCTCGACGCCCGAGTTCATCGAGCGGCTGGCCAAGGCTGCCGGCAAGAGCTCGCGGCTGTTCGGCATGCCGCCGGACCTGCTCGGGACGTTGCTGAGCCTGTTGGGCCGGCAGGATACGCATGACAGCCTGATCGGCTCGCTCGAGCTCAACCTCGCCAAGGCGACCGCGACCGGGTGGCAGCCGCCGGTGTCTCTCGACGAGGGGCTGCGGCTGGCGCTGGTGGCTCAGGACGCCTGAGGGCGGGAGAACCGCCGCAGCACGATGCCGATCGCGATTGCGCCCGCCGACAGCGCGGTCAGCGTGATCGTCATCGAGCCGGCGCGAGCGGTGACGATGGCAAGTCCCGCGAGCACGAGATTGAGCGCGAACACCTCCCCGATCACGCGAGAGACCGTGAAGCCATGGTCGGTGGCACGCTGGTAGAAATGCGAGCGATGCGCCGACCAGAATTGCTCGCGCCTTGCGATGCGCCGAAACAGCGTGATGGTCGAATCCACGAGGTAATAGGCCGGCAGCAACAGCGCCGCGGCGGGCTGCCCGCGCCAGGCGAGCTCGAGCAGGCACCAGCCGAGCAAAAGGCCGATCGGCAGGCTGCCGACATCGCCCAGGAAGACTTTCGCGACCGGCTTGTTGAACGGCGCAAAGCCGAGCGTGGCGCCGCACAGCGCCGCGGCGATCAGCGCGGCCGGCCACGACAAATCGCCGAGCAGTCCCAGCAGCAGCAGCGCGGCGGTGACGGGCACCACTTCCGCCACCGTCATCAGGTCGAGCCCGTCCATGAAATTGACGAGGTTCACGAACCACACGCCCGCCAGCAGGATGAGTCCGCGCTCCAGCGCGAGCGGCAGCGCCGGCACGATGCGCGCGGTCTCGGGCGTGGTGAACACGACGGCGCCGACAGCTGCGGCCTGCAGCACGAGGCGCACGAGCACCGGCAGCGACTTGATGTCGTCGGCAAATCCGACCACGGCGATCAAGACCGTTGCAGCGATCAGCGCCGGCGGAATCGCGATGTTCGCCCAGGCTGCCCAGGCTGATGCGACCAGCAGCGTCGCTGATATCACGGCGATGCCCGCACCCTGCGGGGTCGGGATGCGATGAGAGGACCGCGCGTTGGGCCGCGCCAATGCGTAACGCTGGAGCAGGGGACGGCTGGTCCAGGTGATGACGCCCGACACCAGCGCGGCAATCGCAACGGCAAGCAGCGAGGGTACGGCGCCGAGCGCGTCAACGGCCGCGTTCACTCCGGTACCCCGAGCGGCGCCGATCCCTGCGCGGCTTTCTCCGCGCTGAGGATCCAGACCAGGCCGCCGATCGCGCCGACGATGAAGTACACGGCGCCGAACAGCAGCGAGACGTTGACCCCCTCGTTGGCGGCCAGCCCCGCGAAGCCGAACGCGAGGCTCATGGTGGCTTCACGCACGCCCCAGCCGGCGATCGAGATCGGCATCATCGTGATCAGCATCACCGGCGGCACCAGCATAAAGACGTCGCTGAAGCCGACCGGCGCCGCGATCGACTGCACGACGCACCAGGCGACCACGACGGCCAGCACATGCACGGCGAGCGACAGGATCACGACGGCTGGTCCGCGCGAGCGGCTGAAGATCACGCGGTTGGCGATCACGGCACAGGCGTGGATGTGATGCGTGGCCCACCAGGTTCTCAGCCAGTGCCATTTCAGCGCGCCGAAGACCAGGAAGCCGAGACCACCCGCGAGCGCCGCGAGGTCGACGAGCAGCAGCGCCGAGCGTCCGTGTGGATCGGCGATGAGGCTGTAGCTCCAGGGCAGGCTCGCGACGATCATGATCGCGAGCGCGATCAAACCGATCGCGCGATCGACGAAGATCGAGTAGGTCGCAGCGCGCCAGCCGGCGCCGGCGCGCGCGACGAGCCACAACCGGACCGCATCGCCGCCGATCGCCGAGGGCAGGGTCTGGTTGAAGAACGATCCGATCACGTTGTAGCGCATGGCCCGGCCGAGCTCGAGCGGGGCGCCGCATGCGGCGCTGACCTCGCGCCAGCGCAACACGCCGACGAAGATTTGCAGGAACGTGACGGCGATCGCCAAGCCGATCCAGAACAGGCTGGTCACGGTGAAGCGCGAGAACAGTTCGGACAGATCGACCTTGCGCAGCGCCAGGTAGAGCAGCGCTCCGGAAATCAGGATCTTGGCCGTCGACAGCAGGATTCGGCGCATTTCGCCCGCATGAACAAGGGTTGAAGCAACCCGACGCAAGGCGCCGAATTCGGCCGCTTTGGTATGGTTTTGGCGTCGATCTTGCAATAGCGGTGATCGAGAGCCCTCATGCAGGGCAGCGGAGCTATTGCGACCCCGTCGATGCGGAGGCTAAAGAGGCGCCGCGGGCGAAAGATCGAGCACGGATCGGGCGAAGCAGACCTTGGGAACAGGATGAGGGATCAGGCGATTTTGGTCACGGGCGCCGCCGATTTCATCGGCTTGATGCCCGCCGATGACCCGGCTGCCGCAAATGCGCCGTCTAAGGTCTACAATGTCGGCAACCACCATCCGGAAGAGCTGATGCATGTCGTCGGATTCTGGAGCAGGGGCTGGGTCGGACGGCGATCAAAGAATTGCTGCCGAGAGACCTTTTGGAAACGTTCGCGGATGTCGAGGATCTGATGCGCGACGCCGGCTTTGCACCGTCAACGCCGATCGCGCACGGAATTCGTAATTTTGTCACCTGTTATCGGAACGACCTCAAGGTTTGAAATGACGATGGACAAACGCATTATCCCCCTGATCATGTGCGGCGGTGCCGGAACGCGGCTGTGGCCGGCTTCGCGCGAGGTGCGCCCCAAGCAATTCCTGCCGCTGTTCGGCACCCGCTCGACCTTCCAGGACACGCTGCTCCGCGTCTCGGAGGCCTCGCTGTTCGATCGCCCGATCGTCATCACCAATGCCTCCTACCGCTTCATGGTGCTGGAGCAGCTCGCGGAAATCGGCATCGAGGCCGACGTGATCCTCGAGCCGATGCGGCGCGATTCCGGCCCTGCGATCGCAGCCGGTGCGGTGTTCGCGCAGAACCGCGCGAGTGAAGCGATCGTGCTCGCGCTCGCCGCCGACCACGTGGTGCAGGACAATGCGGCCTTCGTCGCGGCGTGCCGCCAGGGCCTCACCGCCGCGAGTGCCGGGCGCATCGTCACCTTCGGCGTCAAGCCGGAGCGACCGGCGACCGAATACGGCTATATCAGCCCGGGCGAGGTCATCTCCGGCGAGGTGCACGCGGTCGCGCGCTTCGTCGAGAAGCCGGATGCGGTGAAGGCCGCCGACTACGTCAATTCCGGCTATCTCTGGAACAGCGGCAACTTCATGTTCCCCGCCAGCGTGCTGCTCGACGAATACCGCAAGGTCGATGCGGCGAGCGTGGAGGCGATTTCCAGTGCCGTGACCAATGCCGGTCGCGATCTCGGCTTCGTGACGCTGGAGCCCGAGGCGTTCGGCGCGGCCAAGGCGATCTCCATCGACTATGCGGTGATGGAGAAGACCGCGCGCGCCGCTGTGGTGCCGGTGTCCTGCGGCTGGTCCGACGTCGGCTCCTGGCACGCGGTGTGGGAATTGTCGGACAAGGACGCGCAAGGCAATGCTTCGCATGGCGCCGCCGTGTTCGAAGATAGCCGCAACTGCAACGTCACCACCGATGCCGCGCTGGTCGCGCTCGAAGGCGTCGACGATCTCATCGTGGTTGCGACTGCCGATGCGGTTCTGGTCTCGCGCCAAAAAGATGCCAACGGGCTCAAGCGGCTGGTCACAAAACTCAAGGCGGTCGCACCGAAGGTCACCGAGGAGCACCTCAAGGTGCATCGTCCCTGGGGCAGCTACCAGTCGGTCGACAATGGCGAGCGGCACCAGGTCAAGCGCATCGTGGTGAAGCCGGGCGGGCGTCTGTCGCTGCAGAAGCACCATCATCGCGCCGAGCACTGGATCGTGGTCCGCGGCACAGCCCGCGTCACCGTCAACGAGACCGTCAAAAGCGTGCACGAGAACGAGTCGATCTACATTCCGATGGGCGCGGTGCACCGGATGGAGAACCCCGGTAAAATCATGCTGGAGCTGATCGAGGTCCAGACTGGAAGCTATCTCGGGGAAGACGACATCATCCGGATTGAAGACGACTATCAAAGGTCGTAACCAGCACACTCCGAATCACGCGACCCGGGCCAAAAGAGTGGTCTCTTTCAGGGGCTTAAGGCCCGGGAAACGTGTAACTTTTTGAATCAAATCGTGTCCGGACCGCTAGCTCCCCATTCGCCACAAATGTGGCGTCCGTGCTAGAAGCGCCCCGGGGATTTGCGTTGAATCGGGGTTTGCTCAAATGAGTTCCACAGGATCGGCACCGGCAAAGGCCGGCTTGCGCGTCGGCGTCATTGGCGCCGGCGTGATGGGCAGCAACCACGCGCGCGTGCTCGCGGGTCTTCCCGGCGTCAACCTCGTCG
Source organism: Bradyrhizobium sp. 76 (assembly GCF_023073025.1). Classification (NCBI taxonomy): domain Bacteria; kingdom Pseudomonadati; phylum Pseudomonadota; class Alphaproteobacteria; order Hyphomicrobiales; family Nitrobacteraceae; genus Bradyrhizobium; species Bradyrhizobium sp. 76. The sequence goes on along the minus strand of NZ_JADPIS010000059.1, from coordinate 450,912 downwards.
GCGTCGTCGATCCTTCGCCGGCACATCGCACCCGGGCGATGGAGCTTGCCAATTGCGCGAGCTTCGAGACGCTCGACCAGCTGCTGGCGGAAGGCGTCGATGCCGTCACCATCGCGGCGCCGACCCATCTGCATCACGAGGTCTCGCTCGCCTGCATCGCCAAGAACATCCACGTGATGGTCGAGAAGCCGATTGCGTCCACGGTCGCGGAAGGCCGCGAGATCGTCACGGCGGCTCAAAAGGCCGGCGTGACGCTGATGGTCGGCCATGTCGAGCGCTTCAATCCGGCGGTCGCCGCCGTCAAGCAGGCGATCGCGGGCGAGGATATTCTGTCGATCGCGATCACGCGCGTCGGCCCGTTTCCGCCGCGCATGTCCAATGTCGGCGTCGTCATCGATCTCGCCGTGCACGACATCGATCTGATCCGCTGGTTCACCGAGTCCGACATCGTCGAGGTGCAGCCGCAATTGTCGAGTGCGGTCGCCGAGCGCGAGGACATCGCGCTCTTGCAGTTCCGCACCGCCAACGGCGTGCTCGCGCACATCAACACCAACTGGCTGACGCCGTTCAAGGCGCGTAGCGTCACGGTCGCGACCCGCGGCAAATACGTGATGGGCGATCTCTTGACGCGCCAGGTCACCGAATGTTTCGGCTTCAAGCCTGACGGCAGCTATTCGATGCGGCATCTTCCGGTCGGCCATGACGAGCCGCTCCGCGCCGAGCTGATCGCGTTCCTCAAGGCCGTGCGCAACGGCGAGACGCCGGCGGTCACCGGCGACGAAGGTGTCGCCAGCCTCGAGATCGCGACGCAGTGCCTGGAAACGCCGTCGCGGCCCGCGGCCACGTCGTCGGCCCGCAAGGGTCCGCGCCGCGTTGCCGGTTGAACTCTTTCCATGTCGACTAGCCAAGAAGGCGCCATGAACCAGCATCTGCGTTCCGAACCCATTCCCTTCATCGACGTCGCCTCGCAGCGCCGCCGGCTCGGCGACTCGCTCGATGCTGCCGTGAAGCGGGTTCTCGACCATTGTCAGTTCGTCAACGGCCCTGAAGTCGCCGAGCTCGAGAAGCAGCTTGCGGCATATTGCGGCGCCAAGCATGTGATCGGCTGCGCCAGCGGCACCGATGCGATCCTGATGGTGATGATGGCGAAGAATGTTGGGCCCGGCGACGCCGTGCTGTGTCCGTCCTTCACCTTCATCGCGACGGCTTCGCCGGTGGCGCGGACCGGCGCGACGCCGGTTTATGTCGACGTTGACGAAGCCACCTTCAACATGAGCCCGGAATCGCTAAAGCGCGGCATCGCGACCGCCCGCAAGGCCGGCCTCAAGCCGGTCGCGATCATTCCGGTCGATTTGTTCGGCCAGCCGGCCGATCACGATGCCATCGCCGAGATCGCCAAGGCTGAAGGCCTGTTCGTGCTCGACGACGCAGCGCAGGGTTTTGGCGCGAGCTACAAGGGCCGCAAGCTCGGCACGTTGGCACTCGCCACCGCGACCAGCTTCTTCCCCGCAAAACCGCTCGGCTGCTTCGGCGACGGCGGCGCGATCTTCACCGATGACGACGAGCTCGCGGCGACGCTGCGCAGCATCCGCGTGCACGGGCAGGGCGTGGACAAATACGACAACGTCCGCCTCGGCCTGACCGGCCGGCTCGATACCATGCAGGCCGCGATCCTGATCGAGAAGCTGAAGATCTTCGACGACGAGATCGCCGCCCGCAACAAGGTCGCCGAGCGCTACGCGCGCGGTCTCAGCAATGTGGTCACCGTGCCGCGCGTTGCTCCCGGCAACACCTCGGTCTGGGCGCAGTACACGATCCGCCTCCCTGAGGGCACCGACCGCGACGGCTTTGCCGCCGCGCTGAAGGCCCAGGGCGTGCCGACGGCGATCTATTACGGCAAGTCGATGCATCAGCAGACGGCCTACAAGCAGTACCCGGTGGCCGAGGGCGGCCTGCCGGGCTGCGAGAGCCTGTCGCAGGACGTCATCAGCCTGCCGATGCACGCCTACCTGACCGAAGCCGATCAGGAGCGAATCATCGCGGCCGTGCGCGGCGCGCTTTCAACCTGAATTCGCCGTTTTGCTGCGCGAGCTCTTCCTTTAGAAGGGAACGATGCTCGGACGTATCTTCACGGTTGGTGGTTACACGCTGCTCTCGCGGCTGACGGGATTTGCCCGCGACATCATGCTTGCGGCGATTCTCGGCGCCGGCCCCGTGGCCGACGCCTTTTTCGTGGCGCTGCGGCTGCCCAACCATTTCCGTGCGATCTTTGCCGAGGGCGCCTTCAACGCGGCCTGGGTGCCGGCCTATGCGCACGTCCATGGCGAGCGCGGGGAGGGGGCGGCAAGATTGTTCGCCGACCGCATCTTCACGCTGCTGCTGGCCTCGCAGGTGGTGCTGCTGATCGTCGCCTGGCTGTTCATGCCGCAAGCCATGAGCCTTCTGGCCCCCGGCTTTTCCGAGGACGCCGAGCAGCGCAAGCTCGCGATCGAGCTGACCCGGATCACCTTTCCCTATCTGCTGCTGATCACGCTGGTGACGCTCTATGGCGGCATGCTCAACGTGATGCAGCGCTTCGCGAGCGCCGCAGCCGCGTCGATCTTCCTCAACGTCTCGATGATGATGACGCTGGCGCTTGCCGCCTGGTTTCCCAGCGCGGGCCACGCCGCCGCCTGGGGCGTCCTGATCTCCGGCTTTTTGCAGTATTTCTTGCTCGCCGGCGATCTCGCCCGCCACGGCGGCCTGCCGCGCTTTGCGCCACTCAAGCTCGACGAAGACGTCCGCGCATTCTTTAGGGCACTCGGGCCTGCGACGCTGGGCTCGATGGGCACGCAGCTGGCGCTGTTTGCCGACACCATCATCGCGACCTTCCTGCCTGCGGGCGCGCTGTCGGCGCTGTATTACGCCGACCGCCTCAACCAGCTCCCGATCGGCGTGATCGGCATTGCCATCGGCACGGTGCTGCTGCCGGAGATGTCGCGGCGGATCACGGCCAACGACCATGACGGCGCGATGAAGGCTCAGCGCCGCGCCTTCGATTTCACGCTGTTGTTCTCGGTGCCGTTCGTCGCCGCCTTCCTCTCTGTGCCCGACGCGATCATGCGCGCGCTGTTCGCTCGCGGTGCGTTCTCGAAAGCCGATGCCGCCGCCGCCGGCGCCACGCTCGCGGCCTATGCCATCGGCCTGATCCCCTTCGTGTTGATCCGCAGCGCGGTCGCGACCTTCTATGCGCGCAAGGACACGGCAACGCCGGTTCGCGCCTCCCTGACCGGCATCGCGGTCAACGTCGCGCTCAAGGTCGCCTTGATGGGATCGTTGGCACAGATCGGGCTAGCGCTGGCCACTGCCGTCGGCGTGTGGACCAACCTGCTGCTGGTGCTGTTCTTCGCGGTGCGGCGAGGCTTTCTCGTGCTGGACCGCGTCTGGCTGTTGTCGCTCGCCAAATTCCTGCTGACCGGGATCATCCTGGCGGCAGCCTTCTGGCTCATCGCGCGCTTTGGCGGTCCTTCGTTGGACGCGATGCCCTTCCGGGACGAATTGACGCTGCTTCTGCTGGCCGTCGGGGGCACGATCGTCTATGCGCTCGCCATCCTCGCCCTGTTCGGCCGGCGCTGGCTGGTCTCGCTGGTGCGGGGCTAGCTTTTTCATATTTTCAACGCATTGACGGCTCGACCTTGTCGGCATGGGCCAGTCTCGATCGTCCTTGGATCGACACATCTCGGAAGTGCGGCGGATGACCCCGCACAATTGACGTGATGCCGTCACCTTGAGCCGGCAAAAATCGAACCAGGAGCACTGTTTATGAGGATCACCGTCGAAACCAACGTAGCAGCCCCCATCGATCAGGTCTGGCGCGCTTATACGACGCCGGCCGACATCATGAAGTGGAACGCCGCGTCCGACGACTGGCATACGACCAAGGCGACCGTCGACCTGCGAGAAGGCGGTGTCTTCTCATCGCGCATGGAGGCCAAGGACGGCAGCATGGGCTTTGACTTCGCCGGTACCTACACGAAAATCATCGAGCATAAGCGGATCGAATACGCGTTCGGCGAGCGAAAAGCCGAAGTCGAGTTTGTGCCCGGCCCAAAGGGCATTCTCGTCCGCGTGGTCTTCGATGGCGAATCGACGCATTCGGTCGAGCAGCAGCAAGGCGGTTGGCAGGCAATCCTCGACAACTTCGCACGATACGTAGAAGCGAAGCAGACGAAGTCCTGAGGGCGTGTGTAGGGGCAAGAAAGCGCCAGAGTAAGGGACTCGCCTCCAGGATGCAGCGAACCTCTACACATCTCTTGATTTTGCGCGATTGCTGTGGTAATCGCAGCGCATGATCAAATCGTCGCGCAAACTCAACCGCAATCACATGACCCGCTTCGGCTGGGCCGTGGAAGGAGTCGTGCGCTAGGAATTCGACGACGACATCTTTTCACCAGGCCCCGCCGGCATCGGACGGGGTCTTTTGTTTGGCCACGCTTCCTGCCGGCACAACAGCAGGAGCGGCCGATGCGACCCCAACAGACGAACATGACATCCGAGACCGAGAGGCTCCCTCTCGAACTTGCCTCGACGTGGAGCATCCCAGGCTTGCTCGCGCAATACTGGCGTGCGCTCCAGGACTGGCGCTGGCGGCAGGGTCCACACCTCGCCTTGCAGGACCTGAGTGACAGGGAGCTGATGGATATCGGCATAACGCGTGGCGAGGTCGACTACATCTCGCCGGAACGGGCTATCGATAGGCTGAGGGATCACGCCAGAGATCTATGGAGCCGCGGGGGGATGTAACTGATGAGCCATCCGAAGCGGAGATGCGCTTTGTGAGCAAGCAGCCGTCGGCACGGCTGCTTGTTCTCAGGCGTGCACTGCGGGCGGGTTCGGCAACTATCATGCCATCAAGCGGACCGATCCTCACAGCGAAATGACCGAGCTGCGGCGCTCCCGTTCCATCCTGCTCTGACAGGTGAGGGCGCTGGACGGTTTTCGCATGGCTAAACCCGTTTGCCTTGCCAGTTTTTCCACGGCAATATGCCGGCAAAACAACCATGAGAAACGGGACGAGAAAATGGCGGCTCCCATCAAGTTCGGCGTTGGCCAAAGCGTATTGCGCAAGGAGGATGACGCGCTCATCCGCGGCAAGGGCCGCTATACCGACGATTATGCGCCGCAGGCCGCGCTTCGCTGCCTGATGCTGCGCTCGCCGCATGCGCATGCCAAATACACCATCGATGCGAGCCGAGCCCGCACTCTTCCCGGCGTCGCGCTGATCCTGACCGCCGATGACGTTGGGGATCTCGGCAATCTGCCCTGCCTGTTCAATCTCGAGACCGATCCCTTCACCGGGCCGCCTTACCCGATCCTCGCCAAGGACGAGGTACGCCATGTCGGCGATTCCATCGCCTTCGTGGTCGCCGAGACCATCGACCAGGCCCGCGACGCGATCGAGGCGATCGAGGTCAAATGGAGCCCGCTGCCGGCGGTGACCGGCGTCGTCAACGCCGTGAAGAAGGGCGCAGCCTTGGTCTGGCCGGACAAGCCCGGCAACGTGCTGTTCGACGTCTCGATCGGTGACAAGAAAGCGACCGAAGCGGCCTTTGCCAAAGCGCATGCGGTGGCCGAGATCTCGATCGTCAATCCGCGCGTCGTGGCGAACTTCATGGAGACGCGCGCGGCGGTGTGCGAATACGACGCCAAGCGCGACCATCTGACGCTGACGGTCGGCAGCCAAGGCAGCCATCGCCTGCGCGACATCCTCTGCCAAAACGTGCTCAACATTCCGACCGACAAGATGCGGGTGATCTGCCCCGACGTCGGCGGCGGCTTCGGCACAAAGCTGTTTCCCTATCGGGAATACGCCCTCCTGGCGGTCGCCGCGCGAAAGCTGAAGAAGGCGGTGAAATGGGCGGCCGACCGCACCGAGCACTTTATGGGCGACGCGCAGGGCCGCGACAACGTCACCACCGCGAAGATGGCGCTGGCCGAGGACGGCAAGTTCCTCGCGATGGATTGCGACCTGATGGGCGACATGGGCGCCTATCTGTCGACCTTCGGGCCCTATATCCCGCATGGCGGCGCCGGCATGCTGCCGGGCCTCTACGACATCCAGGCGTTCCACTGCCGGGTGCGCACCATCTTCACCAACAGCGTGCCGGTCGATGCCTATCGCGGTGCCGGGCGGCCCGAAGCGGCTTACGTTATCGAACGTCTCGTGGACGCCTGCGCGCGAAAACTCGACATGACGGTGGATGCCATCCGCCGCAAGAATTTCATTCAGCCGAAAGCGCTGCCCTACAAGACCGCGACCGGCAAGGTTTACGATTCCGGCGACTTCGCCGCGCATCTGAAGCGCGCGATGGAGATCGCCGAGTGGAAAGAGTTTGGCAAGCGCGCCAAGGCGGCCAAGAAGAATGGCCTGATCCGCGGCATCGGACTTGCGAGCTATGTCGAGGTCTGCGGCACCATGGGCGAGGAGACCGCCAATGTGCGGATGGACCCCAATGGCGATATCACGGTCCTGATCGGGACCCAGTCGAGCGGGCAGGGCCACCAGACGGCCTATGCGCAGATCGTTGCCGAGCAGTTCGGCGTGGCGCCCGAGCGCGTGCACGTCCACCAGGGCGACACCGACATGATCGCCACGGGCCTCGGCACCGGCGGCTCGGCTTCGATCCCGTCGGGCGGTGTCAGCGTCGAGCGCGCGACCCGCGAACTCGGGCAGAAGCTGAAGGAAATCGCGGCCCAGGCGCTGGAAGCCAGCGCCGGCGACCTCGAGATCACCGACGGCATCGTGCGCATCGCCGGCACCGACCGTTCGATTTCGTTCGCCGATCTCGCCAAGCGACCCGGCGCGGATCCGTCGAAGCTCAATGCGAGCGCGACCTTTGCCAGCGCCGACGGCACCTATCCGAACGGCACCCATGTCGCGGAGGTCGAGATCGATCCGGCCACCGGCATCATCAAAATCGTCAACTACGTGATCGTCGACGATTTCGGCATGACGCTCAATCCGCTGCTGCTGGCTGGCCAGGTCCATGGCGGCGCCATGCAGGGCATCGGCCAGGCGTTGATGGAGCAGGTCGTCTATGGCGCGGGCGACGGCCAGCTCGTCACCGCGACCTTCATGGACTACGCGTTGCCGCGCGCGGCGGACGGGCCGGACTTCGTGTTCGAGACCGCCAACGTTCCCTGCAAGACCAATCCGCTGGGGGTGAAGGGCGCGGGCGAGGCCGGCGCGATCGGGTCCTGCCCGGCCGTCGTCAACGCCATCGTCGACGGGCTCTGGCGCGAGTACAAGATCGACCACATCGACATGCCGGCGACCCCGGAGCGGGTGTGGATCGCCGTCAACGAGCACCATCGCCGTCACAGCCTGTGACAATCTTCCACGGGAATGAAGTCTGCCGAGCGGTGTTGGCCCCATTGAGGGGTCAGCACGATCGTGCAGCACGGCGATTTGCATCAAGGCAATCCTGCATCAAGGAAAGGGACTTTGCGAATGAAGCGAGTGTTGGTTGTTGGGGGCGCGCTCCTGCTAGGTATGGGCGCGGTTTGGGCACAACAGGACTCCGTCAAGGAGGTCCAGACCCTGATGAAGGGCAATGGCAAGAACGCCGGCGCAGTGGCAGCGATGGTCAAGGGCGAGAAGCCCTACGACCAGGCCACGGTGGACAGCGCGCTGGCGCAGTTCGAGGATACCGCCAAGAAGCTGCCGAACCTGTTTCCGGCGAGCGCCAAGGGCATGAAGCCCGAGGGCGACTACAGCGCCTCGCCGAAGGTGTGGGAGGACAAGGCCGGCTTCGATGCCAAGGTCGCGAGCTTCGCCAAGGTCGTCGGCGAGGCCAAGGGCAAGATCAAGGATTTGGACTCGCTCAAGGCGAATTTCCCCGCGGTCGGCAAGGAATGCGGCGGCTGCCACGAGACGTTTCGCGTGAAGAACGGTTGACGGAAGAAAAAGATTCGTAGCCCGGATTGCGCTGCGCTCCATCCGGGCTACTGGGAATCGGGAAAAAGCGGTTGCGACAGCAGCCGCTTTTTTCATGTTGGCGCGCAGCACTGGAAATTCTGTCTGCAAGGCCTGACGGATCGCTGCCGGAGCAGCTATCTTGGCTCCAGCCGCCGCGGCATTGGCGTGAGCTTTTGACGCCGACGCATCTCGCTCCTGACCGCGTTGCGACATCAGGAGTTCCAACCCGCGGCGAGCAGCTCAATCAGCAACAGCGAGACAAGCCATGGTCAAACCGTTCCCGTCGAAGACGCACATTGGCAACCATATGCTGCATCCGGAAACGCTGATGCTGACCTATGGCTATGATCCGCAATTGTCGGAAGGCGCCGTCAAGCCTCCGGTGTTCCTGACCTCGACCTTCGTGTTCAAGACGGCCGAGGACGGGCAGGACTTCTTCGATTTCGTCTCCGGCCGGCGCGAGCCGCCGGAAGGGATGGGCGCGGGCCTGGTCTATTCGCGCTTCAATCACCCCAACAGCGAAATCGTCGAGGACAGGCTCGCGATCTACGAGCGCACCGAGAGCTGCGCGCTGTTCTCGTCCGGCATGGCGGCCATCGCAACCACGATCCTGGCGTTCGTCCGCCCCGGCGATGTCATTCTGCACTCCCAGCCGCTTTATGGCGGCACGGAAACGCTGCTGACGAATACGCTTGCGCGTCTGTCGATCGGCGCCGTCGGCTTCGCCGATGGCGTTGACGAAGCCGTGGTCAGCCAGGCCGCGGAGGAGGCCATGCGCAAGGGCCGCGTTTCGATGATCCTGATCGAAACCCCGGCCAACCCGACCAACGGGCTGGTGGACATCGCGATGATGCGCCGTGTCGCCGACACCATCGGAAAGACCCAAGGCCACGTTCCGATCATCGCCTGCGACAATACCCTGCTCGGGCCGGTGTTTCAGCGGCCGATCGAGCACGGCGCCGATGTTTCCCTGTACTCGCTCACGAAATATGTCGGCGGTCATTCAGACCTGATCGCGGGCGCCGCGCTCGGCGCGAAGGCGGTCGTGAAAGGCATCAAGGCGCTGCGGGGCGCCATCGGCACTCAGCTCGATCCGCATTCCTGCTGGATGATCAACCGGTCGCTCGAGACGCTGAGCCTGCGCATGGAAAAGGCCGATGCGAATGCGCGCCTCGTGGCGGACTATCTGCGCGATCATCCCAAAGTGGCCAAGGTGCACTATCTCGGTCATCACGAGGCGGCGTCGCCGGACGGACTTGTGTTTGCGCGGCAATGCACAGGGGCGGGATCCACGTTCTCGTTCGACATCGTCGGCGGCAAGGCTGCCGCCATGAAATTCCTCAACGCGCTGCAGATCCTCAAGCTGGCGGTGAGCCTCGGTGGAACGGAGTCGCTTGCGAGCCTGCCTGCCACCATGACCCACTCCGGCGTTCCCGCCGACATCCGCCGCAAGATCGGCGTGCTCGATTCCACGATCCGGCTGTCGATCGGCATCGAACACCCGTCGGACCTGATCGCCGACCTCGCGCAGGCGCTGAACGCGGCCGAACCTGAGGTGTGACGCCCGCGCCGGCGCTACGGGAATCGAAAAGGGCGGCTGCGATGGCAGCCGCCCTTTTTTGCTGGTCTGTGCGAAGTTTACTTCGTCACCTGACCGCGGATCTCGCCGCCCGGATTGGCCGCGGTGTGGATGTTGACGTAGAGCTTGCCGCCGAGCAGATCGGCGGCCTGCGCGTCGGTCAATGTCGCCGAGCCCTCGACCGGGCTGGACGTCGCATTGGGAATCGCGACCGCGACACCGGCGTTCTTGCCGGCCTCGGCGGGTCCGTGGAAATGCGCGGCGGTGGCGGGGCCGGACAGGCCGGAATAGGTGACCTTCCAGGACAGCTTCTTGCTGGCGGCGTCGTAATCCAGATCGGCCGTTCCAGTGCCGCTGCTGGTCGTTGCGGGGACCTCGGACTTGGCGTCGAGCGTTGCTTTCAGCTTTTCGGCGCTGGCCGAACCCGCAAAAGCAACGGCGCCAAGCACTGACATGGCAATGACGATCTTGTTCATGATTTTTCTCCCTGCTGAACCCGTTTGGGCCGCCAAACTTCCAACAGCCGGCATTTCAGTTTATTCCCGTTCCAGGCCGCGGTGGGCTAAATTCTTCGTGGCTGGAGCCGCGAGGGCATCGGTCATAAGCTTCGCCGCGACGACGAAAGGACCGCATGTTGCGACGAACAACCTCCGTGGCGCTGCTCGCCGCACTCGCCGGAGCCGGCGTTTATTGGTGGCTCAGCGCGCCGGTGGTGGCGGCCGCTGGCACCGCGCCCGCCCGCGCCCCTGATCTTGCCAATGGCCAGGTGATATTTAAAGCCGGCGGCTGCGCCTCATGCCATGCCGTCCCCGACCAGCCCGATCGTCTCAGGCTCGGCGGCGGCGTTGCGATCAAGTCGCCGTTCGGAACGTTCTATGCGCCGAACATCTCGTCCGACCCGACCGACGGCATCGGCAAATGGAGCGAGGCCGAATTCGTCAATGCTGTGATGCACGGGGTCTCGCCGGACGGCCGGCATTATTTTCCGGCCTTTCCCTACACGTCCTATCAGCACGCCAGGCGCGAGGACGTGCTCGATCTCTTTGCGTACCTGAAAACGCTGCCGGCCGTTGCAGGCAAGATGCGCGACCACGACGTGCGCTTTCCGTTCAATATCCGCCGCAACGTCGGCATCTGGAAATTCTTATTTCTGGACGGCAAGCCCTTCGTCGCCGACGGCGCGAAGTCGCCGCAGTGGAATCGCGGCGCCTATCTCGTCAGCAGCTTTGGCCATTGCGCGGAGTGCCACAGCCCACGCAACGCGCTTGGCGGCATCATCGCCGGACAACGCTTCGCGGGAGGCCCCAATCCGGAAGGCGAGGGATGGGTGCCCAACATCACCCAGAAGGGCCTCGGCGAGTGGAGCGCGAAGGATATTGCCTATTTCCTGAAGACCGGCGAATTGCCCGACGGCGACAGCGTCGGGGGCGCGATGACGCGGGTGATCAAGAACACCTCGCAATTGCCGGACGACGATCTCGCGGCGATGGCGGACTATCTCAAATCGCTGCCGCCGGTGGACGGTCCGCGGCGCCCCAAGCGCAAGGAGGGCGGCGCCTGATCAGGGCCGCCGTTTTCTCGACGGTCAACTCGCGCCAAACGCCTTGAAGGTGATGATGGTGAGGGTGTCCTGGATGCCGGGCAGCACCTGCACCTTCTCGTTGACGAAGTGGCCGATATCGGTGTCGTTGTCGACGTAGAACTTCACCAGCAGGTCGTATTGACCGGCCGTGGAATAGATCTCGGAGGCGATCTCGGCTTCGGCAAGCGCATTGGCGACTACATAGGATTGGCCGAGCTTGCATTTGATCTGGACGAAAAAGGGAACCATCGCGGTCTCTCCGAAAGCATATCTGGCGGCTAATAGGCCAAACCCGGCCGGATTTAGCAAGCGAACTTGCTGGGCCGAGGGAGGCGCGCTAGGACGGTCCATGGCTTCGAAAACGCTGAAGATCGCCCCATGACAACGCCCGTCGCGCTGACCATTGCCGGCTCCGATTCGAGCGGCGGCGCCGGCATCCAGGCCGACCTGAAGACCTTTGCCGCGCTGGGGGTTTTTGGCGCGTCCGCCATCACGGCGCTGACCGCGCAGAACACCCGCGGCGTCACCGGCATTCACGCGGTGCCCGCCGAATTCGTCACCGCGCAGATCGATGCGGTGTTTTCCGATCTCGAGGTCGGCGCGGTCAAGATCGGCATGGTGGCGCAAGCCGCCAGCATCGATGCGATCGCGGCCGCGCTGTCGCGCTGGGCGCCCCGGCATATCGTGCTCGATCCCGTGATGGTGGCGACATCGGGTGATCGCCTGCTCGCCTCCGAAGCCGTCGACGCCCTGCGCATCAAGCTGATGCCGCTGGCCTCGGTGATCACACCCAATCTGCCCGAGGCCGCGGCTCTGCTCGGCGAACCGGTCGCGGCCAGCGAGGCCGAAATCGAGAGCCAGGGGCGCCGGCTGCTGGCGCTCGGCTGCAGGGCGGTCCTGATCAAGGGCGGGCACGGCGAGGGCGCCGAGAGCATCGACTATCTAGTCGATGCCAGCACCACGATCGCGCTGGCCGCGCCGCGCGTTGCCACTCGCAACACCCATGGCACCGGCTGCTCGCTGTCCTCGGCGGTCGCCGCCGGGCTCGCCAGGGGCGAGGATCTCGAGCGCGCCGTGCGCAAAGCCAAGGCCTGGATCAGCGCGGCGATCGCGGCCGCCGATCGCTTCAGCGTCGGCCACGGCCACGGCCCGATCCATCATTTCCACAAATTCTACTGACGCCGGTCGCGAGCGCGCCGCAGCTCCGGGTTCTTGCGGAGGCCGCTGCGACGCCATGTCGCCTGATTGTCGCATGCGACTGATATTCGCGGGGTGGGCGAGGCAAGCGCGATTCGGTTCCGAAGGTGCCTCAAAGGTTCAATTGGTCATCCCCCTGTCACGGGACATTGTTACAGGCTGGCGCATGGGAAGTTACGATGTGAGTGACGAGAGCCCGGAGCGGCGCTTTCGCACGTTGTTCATCTCCGACGTTCATCTCGGAGCCCGCGGTTCTCAAGCCGACCTTCTGCTCGATTTCCTGCGTTTCCATGATGCCGACACGATCTATCTCGTCGGCGATATCGTCGACGGCTGGGCGCTGAAATCGAGCTGGCATTGGCCGCAATCGCATAACGATCTCGTCCAGAAGCTTTTGCGCAAGGCGCGCAAGGGCGCCAAGGTGATCTACATCCCCGGCAATCACGACGAGTTCCTGCGCAACTATTACGGCACGCATTTCGGCGGCATCGACGTGGTCGAGAATACCGTCCACACCGGCGCGGACGGCAAGCGCTATCTCGTCATCCACGGCGACATCTTCGACCTCGTTGTGCAGAACGCACGCTGGCTCGCCCATCTCGGCGACAAGGCCTACGACTTCGCGATCCAGCTCAATCGCTTCGTCAACTTCTTCCGGCGCATGTTCAAGGTGCCCTATTGGTCGCTGTCGCAATGGGCCAAGCAGAAGGTCAAGAACGCCGTCAACTATATCGGCGCATTCGAGCAGGCGCTCGCCGCCGAGGCGCGGCGCCACGACGCCGACGGCGTGATCTGCGGCCACATCCATTACGCGGTGATCCGCGACGAGGGCGGCATCCGCTACATGAATTGCGGCGACTGGGTCGAGAGCTGCACGGCGCTGGTCGAGCACGATGACGGCCGTTTCGAGATCATCACCTGGGCGGACCAGGCCGAGAAGCCGGCGCAGGTCCCGCAGGTTGCAGCCAGAGCTGCATGACAAAGGCAGCCTGATGCGCATCCTGGTCGCGACCGACGCCTGGCACCCGCAAGTCAACGGTGTGGTTCGGACGCTGACCAAACTTGCTGACGGTGCCAAAAGCCTCGACGTCGAATTCTCGTACCTGACACCGCAATCGTTCCGCACCTTTGCGATGCCGAGCTATCGGGACGTGCGGCTGGCCATGCCGCGGCCGGGCAGAATCGCGAAGCTGATCGAAGAGGCGCAGGCGGACAGCATCCACATCGCGACGGAGGGGCCGATCGGCCTCATGGTCCGCCGCTATTGCCGCCAGCGCAAGCTGCCCTTCACGACCAGCTTACACACCCGCTTTCCCGAATATGTCCGCGCTCGCGTGCCGGTGCCGGGCTCGCTGATCTGGCGGGCGCTGCGCCGATTCCACAGCCCCAGCCGCGCCGTGATGGCGGCAACGCCGGCGCTCGCCAGCGAGCTGACCGAGCGCGGCTTCGACAATGTCGTGCTGTGGCCTCGCGGCGTCGACACCCATTTGTTCCATCCCCGTGCGATTGATCTCTGCCTGCCGGCGCCGGTGTTCCTCTCGGTGGGCCGGGTCGCGGTGGAGAAGAATCTCGAGGCCTTCCTCGACCTCGACCTGCCCGGCACCAAGGTGATCGTCGGCGATGGTCCGGCGCGTGTCGCGCTGGAGGAGGCCCATCCGGACGCGATCTTCCTCGGCGAAAAGCACGGCGAGGAACTGGCGGACATTTACGCTGCCGCCGATGTCTTCGTGTTTCCGAGCAAAACCGACACCTTCGGCCTGGTCCTGCTCGAAGCGCTGGCGAGCGGCCTGCCGGTCGCGGCGCTTCCGGTGAAGGGGCCCCGCGACGTGATCGGCGATGCGCCGGTCGGCGCGCTCGATCACGATCTGCGCAGCGCCTGCTTCGCCGCGCTGGACATCTCCCGGCAGGACTGTGTCGAATTCGCCGCCAACTACACCTGGGAGGCCTCGGCCCGGGCCTTTATCGACAGCATTTTGGCGGTCGGCGCGGTGCTGCCGGGCCGGAACGGGGCGGAGCCGGCGCGATTCGTCGCCTGAGAGCCCAGAATGCTCGCGCGGAGATGCCTTGCCCGCGCCTCCTCCGCCGCGATAACATCAGGCATGACAGAACAGCTCCTCCCGATCGGCCCTGCCGATATCGATGCCGCAGCGCGCGTGATCGCACCCTTCGCCGTCCGTACGCCGCTGTTGTCCTTTCCCGTGCTCAACGAACGCGTCGGCGCAAAGGTCTATCTCAAGCCGGAGATGCTTCAGCGCACCGGCTCGTTCAAGTTCCGCGGCGCCTTCAACAAGGTCGCCTCGATCCCGCAGCACAAGCGCGCCGGCGGCGTGGTGGCGTTCTCCTCCGGCAATCACGCCCAGGGCGTGGCGGCGGCGGCCAAGATCCTCGACATGCAGGCGACCATCGTGATGCCCGCGGATGCGCCGTTGTCGAAGCGCGAGCGCACCAAATCCTACGGTGCCGAGGTCGTGCTGTACGACCGCGACCGCGACGACCGCGAGGCGATCTCGCGCGGCATCGCCGAGAAGCGCGGCGCAACGCTGGTCAGGCCCTATGACGATCCCTTCGTGATCGCCGGCCAAGGCACCGCCGGCCGCGAGATCGCCGAGGACATGGCGGCACTTGGTCTCGCCCCTGACATCGTGGTGGCGCCGGCCTCCGGCGGTGGTCTGATCGCGGGCGTCGCGACGGCCGTGAAGGCGCGCTATCCGCTGGCGCAAATCGTCGTCGCCGAACCCGAGGCTTTCGACGATCACGGCCTGTCGCTGACCGCAGGTCATCGCGAGCCGCACGGGCCGGCAGGCCGCACTATCTGCGATGCGCTGATGGCCCTGATCCCCGGCGAGATGACGTTCGCGATCAACAGCAAGCTGCTCGCGCGCGGCGTGACCGCCTCGGACAAGGAAGTCGGCGCGGCCGTCGCGTTTGCCTATCGCGAGCTGAAGCTCGTGGTGGAGCCGGGCGGAGCGGTCGGCCTGGCCGCGCTGCTTGCGGGGCGACTCGAAGTTGCCGGCAAGAACGTCGTCATCGTGCTCTCCGGCGGCAATGTCGACGCCGATCTGTTTGCCGAGCTGGTGGCCTGATAATCCAATCTTCTGACATGAAGAAGGGCAGAGCGTCACCGCTCTGCCCTTTATCGTGTGTGGCCGACCGCGATCAGTGCATGAAGCCGCGGTGGTTGTTGCCGCCGTTACCGCCCGGGCTCTGGTTCATCGACTGCCGGAAGTTGTTGCTGCCGCTATTATTGACGATCCGGTTGGTCGTGTTGAACTGCGGGCGGGTGTTGTTCTGCACCTGCACCTTGTTCACGGGGTTGTTGTTGATCTTCGCGCCGTTGTCGATGCGGATCGGGTTGTTCTGCGTCTGAACCTTGACGGGCTTCGTATCGATGCTCGTGCCACCCTTGCCGACATTCACCGGCATGCTCACGATCTTGCCAGGAGTGCCATTGGTCGTGCCATTGGTCGTGCCATTGGTCGTGCCGTTAGCAGTACCGTTCGGCGTCTTGTTGGTCGCAGGCAGCGTCACGATCTTGCCGACGCCGCCATTGTTGTTGGTGGTGTTGGTCGGCGCGGGCAGGGTCACGATCTTGCCCGGGGTCTGCGACGGCGTGCCGTTCGGCTGGTTGTTGCCCGCCGGCAGGTTGACGATCTGGCCGCCATTGCCGAGCTTGCCGATGCCGTTGTTGTCGCCCGACTTCTGCACGATCGACAAATTGCCGTTCACTTGCGCGCCGCCATTACCCTGCTGCAGCGGCATGTATTTGGGCTGGCCGAGATTGCCGATCTTGACGGTCGGGGCGATATTCTGCGGCGCCAGGAACTTGGTCGCCTGCATCAAGGGGATCTGTTTCGGCTGCATCTGGAGCTTCAGCGCGACCTGCGCATAGGGCGTGTTGCCGTAGCTGTCGTAGAAGTTCTTGTAGGCGACCGGCGAGTTCGCGAGCACCGTCTTGTGCCAGGCCTGCGTGAGCAGCAGGTTGTTGAGCAGCCAGCGGACGTGATCGCACAGCGGGTCGTGCGGATACATCGTGATGAACTCCTGATAGTACTCCGGGCGGGCTTCGGACACCACGTAGTCATAGGCCTGGCGGGTCGAGCGGCTCGGCAGGTTGGAGGCCATCTGCACCACAGGCGCATTCACCGGCGCGCGGTTGGCGGCAACGGCGGTGTCGCCGAAGAAGGTGAAGTCGGACGTCAGCGACGAGCTCTCCCACGGGATCTGCGCGCCGCTGGTGGTCTGGTTCACTTCGAGGCGCACGCGCTTGAACAGCTGCTCGATTGGCACATTGGGCTCGCGCGCGACGTTCAGGAAGGCCTGCGTGTAGGGGCTGTGGCCGCCGGTGCCATCCTGCGCTTCCGCGCCCGGCGCAGTCGAGTAACCGACGATCGAACCGTTCGGGGCATCGACGATGGCCAAACCACGGCCGGCATCATTCACGTTCGGGAACGGGTTGTTGCGGCAGGCATCGAGAATGACGATGCGCATGCGGCTCGGGATCGTCTCCAGCGTCGACATCACGTCGACCAGACGGACGGAGTTGTTGACGAGCTCGGTCTGGCTCGAGACCTTGGCGTCGACGGGAACGAGGTAATTCTCGCCGGCGAGCTGCACGCCGTGACCGGCGTAGTAGACCATCGCCACCGTGTTCGGACCGCGCGCCGACACTTTGGCGGAGAAGTCCTGCACCACGCGAAGCATGTCGTTCTGGGTCAGGTCGGTCGCGGCGACCACTTCGAACCCGGCCGAATTCAGGAATTTCGCCATGGACTCCGCGTCATTGTCGGGGTTGGCGAGCTGCGGCGCGTTCTGGTAGTTCGAATTGCCGATCACCAGCGCCACGCGCTGTTCCGGGCCTTGCAGCGCGGTGGGGGCCGGCTCGACCGGAGCGACTTGCGCGGAAACAGGGCCGCAGGCGAAGCCGAACAGGCTTCCCAGCAGGCTGGCCGTCATCAGGAAAGGTTTTAGGCGGAACATGGCGTGCTCCTTTGGCACTGATCTCGATACGAGATTGGTTGCCCGGGAGCTTGGCCGCGTTCGAGTTTGAGGTCCGTGATCGCCATCACCATGGTAGGCTGCGTGATCTGAATCACGCTTGGAACCCGCCGGGGTGGGTGCACGATGGGAGGACAGTCGTCACATGCTGAAATCGATCGATCCGATCCTCACGCCCGACCTGCTCTGGCTGCTGGCTTCGATGGGCCATGGCGACGACCTCGTTTTCGTCGATGCCAATCACCCGGCGGCACGCATCGCGCAGAGCACGCACTCGCGGCGCCTGATCCAGTTGCCGGGCATGAGCATGGAGACCGCGATCCGCGCCATCATGTCGGTCTATCCGCTCGACGATTTCGATCCCGATCCGGTGCGCGTGATGATGCCGGTCGACGATCCCGATCGCGTCCCCGACGTGCAGCGCGCGGTGCTCGCCGAGATCGAACGCGCCGCCGGCCGGCCGGTCACGCCCGGAAAACTCTCCCGGCCGGATTTTTATCGCGCGGCGGCGGCGAGCTTTGGCGTCGTGCAGGTCGGCGACAGCAGCAGTTACGGATGCTTCCTGATCAGGAAGGGTGTGATCAGCTAGAAGCGCACGATCGAACGATGCGAGACTGCGTCACGCGTGCTCGAACGGTCCGACCTCGCGGATCACCTTGCAGATTTGCAGGAAGCCGCTGGCGTAGAACTCGGCATGTCCCCGCTTCATCGTCTCGACATGTTCGGGGTGGGTGCGCCAGGCTTCGAGCGCTTCCTCCGAGGCAAAACGGAACACGGTGAGCTCCTCGCCGTCGTCGGCTTTGAACGACTTGACCGACAGAAAGCCGGGAAGACGGCTGACGATGTCGTACATGCGCTCGCCGAGTCGGTCGTGTTCGCCGACAGAGGCGCCGTCACGCAATTGCAGATCGCCAATGACAATCACTTCACCAATCATGTTTCCTTGACCCTCGGTGATGGATTTCCGTTCTCGATCTCTTCGGTTTCGGGATGGGCTTTGTTACATCGCCCACCCGAATTTGAATGGCCTGCCGGCATCCGACTGTTTATGGTCGGTCCATGTCGCGCCTTATGTGTCTATCTGTCGCTATTGTCCTGTCGCTGCTGCCGGCTGTCGCGCCGGCTGCTTCGATCCAAAAGCGTCCCAAGCAAGCCTGGCATGGCTATGGCTTCCTGCCCGGCTATCGCCAGCCGCTGAGCAACAGCATTCCGCTCTACAAGCAGAAGGAAGCGATGCGGCGGATGTCGCCTAGCGACCGGCGCCATTGGTACATCGATCCGGTCCCGCAATATTACGGCTGGGATGGTGAGTGGCGCTATTTCGGCCGGCCCGGCTTCGGCGGCGGCCGCTACAATGGCGGCAGTTTTGGGCCATGCTGGACGCGGACGCCGATCGGTGCGGTGTGGAATTGCGGATGATGGGCTGAGCCTCCGTCATTGCGAGCGTAGCGAAGCAATCCAGAGTGCCTCCGCGGACAAATTCTGGATTGCTTCGCTGCGCTCGCAATGACGTCGAGGAGAGAGTGTTTTCCTCACCCGCTCTTGTGCCCTGGACGCAGCGCAGCGTCTCTTCGACGGTGCGCTGCAGAGCCGGGGCACATGTTGCGACGGAGGCTGTGGCTCCTGGGTCCCGGGTCTGCGCTTCGCTCGTCCGGGATACTCGAGCAGGCGTCCCCCTTACGAGAAGAACGCGATCTTCTCGGCCTGGGTCATGCGGCGGATGGGCGCCATGGGGTCGTTGGCGGCGGCGCGGGGCTTTTGCAGGATGCCGCTGGCGAGGATGGTGGCGCCGAGCGAGGCTTCCGGAACCGGCGAGGGCATCGGCAGCGTCGTGGCCTGCGCCGCGCCGAATGTCGCGGTGGCGACCATCACCGGCGCCGGCTGCTCCATCACTTCGGCGGCGGCTTCCGCAATGGCGTTGGTGAGGCGCGCCAGCGATTCCATCGCGATCGGCGCTTCCTCTACAGGCTCCTCCACGATCGCTGCGGCGGCGACTGGCTCGGGTGCGATCGGCTCCGGTATCTCGGCTGCGATGGGCGCTGCGGCCTCCGCAACGACCGGCTCCGGAACCGTCGCTTCCATCTCGACCGGTTCGATGATCTCGTCGAATTCCGGATCTGGCGCGGCCATCTCCAGCGCGATGGCCTCGAGGATGGCTTCGTCCTCGGCTTCGGCGGCGGCATCGAGCGAAAATTCGTCCGTCACTTCCGCGAAGGCCTCAGTGGCCGGCTCTTCAAAAGCGATGTCTTCAGGCGCGATCCGGCTCTCGGCGAGGGTCGCCTGCTCCAGGGCGGCGTCCGTCGCCTGCTCGGCAATAGAGAAGGTGTCAGCCACGCCAGCCGTCTCCACGGCTGCTTCGGGCTCGATCGCCTCTGCGATGTCCTGCGGCGCCTCCGCAAAAGCCACGGCTGCTTCGCTGGCCATCGCCGCAGGCACGGCCTCCGCAGGCGGAGCTTCCGCAACGGGCGAGGGTGCCTCCTGCACCGGAGCCGGCGAGGGGCGCGCGGGCTGCGGCGTTGCGTCGGCGTCGGTCTGGTCGATCCGCTCCTTGAGCAGATCGAATGCGGCCTTGAGGTCGGCGCGGGGGTCGATGGTCGAAACCTGCGCGCAGGCCGCCTCGATGGAGGCGAGCTGCGAATCAATCAGGTCGCAGATTCGCCCGTCGGCGCCGATCTCGCGCCAGCGCCAGGAGATCTCCTTGATGATGCGCAGGCCGCGCGGGATCGGCGCGAGGCTCGCCTCGATCGCCCCGGGATCGAACGCCGCGATCGCGATCGTCTCGGCTTCGCGGATCGCGTGCCGGATCGCGACCAGCGCCTCGGGCAGCCGATCCTCGACGACGGGTTGGCGCTGTGCCGCAAGGGTTTCTTCGATTTTCGCGACCGCGTCGAGCACCATGCGGGTATCCGCATTGCGGTTGCGCTTGGCATATTCGCCAAGGAACCAGCGGCCGCGCGCGGTCTCCATGAAGGCTTCGCGGATCGCGTCGTAATCCTGCTCGTTCGGCTCGGCCGCACGGGCAGACATAGGCGAGAGGGCGAATGCTTCGTTGGCCATGTCAATCTCGTCGCGCAAATCAGTACGCGTTACTGTAACGATCACCACGATATCGGCCGAATCGCAATTGGTTTGATGGCAGGCGAATCACAAATCCCCATCGCAGCATCTCGGAAGCGGCGATTCGCCGTCAGCCTCGCGCTGTTCTATTCGGCGGTGTTCGCGGTGTCGGGAACGCATCTGCCGTTCTTTCCCGTATGGCTGAAGGCGATCGGTATCGACGCGGCCTGGATCGGCCTCATCAACGCGCTGCCGGCGATGACACGCTTCACCACGCTGCCGCAGATCACCGCCTTTGCCGAAAAGCGACATGCGATTCGCGCCGGCATGATGATCTCCGTGCTGGCGACGGCGATCGGGTTCACGGCGGTCGGCTTGCAGCAGCAGCCGCTGGCGCTGTTCCTGATCTATGCGCTGACCTGCATGATGTGGACGCCGACCATGCCGCTAACCGACGCCTATGCGCTGCGTGGCGTCGCCCGCTACGGGCTCGATTACGGGCCGGTACGGCTGTGGGGTTCGGCAGCCTTCGCGGCCGGCTCGCTCGCCTGCGGCTATCTCGTGGACCATATCGCGGCGCGCGATCTGATCTGGATCATCGTCGCCTGGGCTGTTGTTGCGGTCGCCGCCGGCATGCTGCTGCAGCCGCTCGACGATGTCAGGCGAAGGACGACGGCGGTCCACGCCAGCAAGGCGCTGCTGCGCGATGCCGGCTTCTGGGCCATCATCGTTTCGGCCGCGCTGATCCAGGGCAGTCACGTCGCGTATTATACGTTCTCGGCCATTAACTGGCAGGTCCAGGGCCTCGGCGGGCTGACGATCGCGGGCCTCTGGACGTTGGGGGTGATCGCCGAGATCATCGTGTTCGCGCTGTCGCCGCGCTTCTCGCTGCATCCGTCCGCGCTCATGGCGATCGGAGGCGCGAGCGCGGTCGTGCGCTGGGTCGTCACCGCGCATGATCCGCCGCTTGCGCTGCTGGCGGTCGTGCAACTCGGCCACGGCCTGACCTTCGGGATGACCATTCTCGGCACGATGAGCCTGTTGGTGCAGCGCGTGCCGTCGCATCAGATCGCGCGGGGGCAGGGCTATTACGCCGCGTGCAACGGGCTGCTGGGTGCGACCACCTCGATCGTGTCAGGCGCGATCTACGCCCGCATTGGCGACGGCCTCTATTACGTCATGGCGGCGATGGCCGCCGGCGGCGCGCTTGTGATCTGGTCGGCGCGGCACCGGCTGAAAGCTCAGCCCCAGAGCGACGAGTCCGGCGGATAGACCAGGCTGTCATCATAACGCAGGCCATGATCGCGGTCGTGCGCCAGCAGCAGCGGGCCGTCGAGATCGACGAAGCGCGCTTGCGGCGTCACCAGCATCGCAGGCGCCATCGACAGCGAGGTCGCGACCATGCAGCCGATCATGATCTCGAAGCCGAGCGCCTGAGCGGCATCGGCCATCGCCAGCGCTTCGGTGAGGCCGCCGGTCTTGTCGAGCTTGATGTTCACGGCGTCGTAGCGCTCGCGCAAGGCTGCGAGCGAGTTGCGGTCGTGCACGCTTTCGTCGGCGCAGACCACGAGCGGCCGCTTGATCCGCGCCAGCGCGTCGTCTTTGCCGGCGGGTAACGGTTGCTCGACCAAGGTGACGCCGACGGCCTCGCAGGCGGCAAGATTGTGCTCCAGATTGGCCTCGGTCCAGGCCTCGTTGGCATCCACGATCAACTCGGATTCGGGCGCCGCCTCGCGCACCGCCGTGATCCGCTCCGGATCGCCGTCGCCGCCGAGCTTGATCTTGAGCAGCGGCCGGTGCGCCGCTTTGGCGGTCGCCGCCGCCATGGCCTCGGGCGTGCCCAGCGAGATCGTGTAGGCCGTGGTGCGCTCCCCCGGCGCCGGGCGGTCGAGCAGGCTCCAGGCCCGCACGCCGGCCGTCTTGGCTTCCAGATCGATCAGGGCACAATCCAGGGCATTGCGGGCCGCTCCAGGCGGCATGGCGGCTTGCAGGGCCTGGCGGGTGAGGCCGCGGGCCACGGCCGCCTGCATGGCCTGGACGGCGGCAAGGGTCGCCTCGGGCGTCTCGCCATAGCGGGAATAGGGCACGCATTCGCCGCGGCCGGTCAGGCCGTCCCGGCTGACCTCTGCCACGACCGTCACGGCCTCGGTCTTGGCGCCCCGGCTGATGGTGAAACTGCCCGCGATGGGAAAGCGCTCGATTCGCGCGGCAAGGGCAGGAACTTTGCTGGAAGTCATTTTGAACTCTGGCGAAATCTGAACCTGCTGGTTACCTCTAGCAACTAAGGTTAACCAGTTGGGGATACCTTCTCTGGGTAAGGGCGCGTGCGCAACCATCTGATTTCATCCGTTTCTCGCGCCCCGGCACGGGAGCGGACATCTTGAACGGCGATCCGAAGCTGGAACGGATTGCGAAGGGCAATGCGCTGGCACTCTGCGCCACCGGAACCTGGACCGCGAGCTTCGCGCCGGTCCTGGAGCGGATGGTGGCTGACGCCGAGAAGCTTGCCGGCGGCCCACAAAGCATCTTCATCGACGTTTCCGAGGTCTCCAAGCTCGACACCTTTGGTGCCTGGCTGATCGAGCGGCTGCGCCGCAGCCTGACGCAGGGCGCCGTCGAGGCGCAGATCGCGGGGCTGTCCGCCAATTATTCGAGCCTCGTGGACGAGGTGCGACGGGTCAGGGCGACACCCGTCATCGACGCCAGCACGATCACCATCACCGGCATGCTGGAGCAGATCGGCCGGGCCGTGGCCGGTGTTGCCGGCACGGTCGCAGGCCTGATCGACATGCTCGGCGCGGTGCTCGCGGCGGTCGCGCGCACCCTAATTCATCCGCGCTCGTTCCGCCTGACCTCGACCGTGCATCATCTCGAGCAGGTCTGCTGGCGCGCCGTGCCGATCGTGGTGCTGATCACCTTCCTGATCGGCTGCATCATCGCCCAGCAGGGCATCTTCCATTTCCGCAGGTTCGGCGCCGACCTGTTCGTCGTCGACATGCTCGGCGTGCTGGTGCTGCGCGAGATCGGCGTGCTGCTGGTCGCGATCATGGTCGCGGGCCGCTCGGGCAGCGCCTACACCGCCGAACTCGGCTCGATGAAGATGCGCGAGGAGATCGACGCGCTGCGCACCATGGGTTTCGATCCGATCGAGGTGCTGGTGCTGCCGCGCATGCTCGCGCTCGTTCTCGCGCTGCCGATCCTGGCCTTTCTCGGCGCGATGGCCGCGCTCTATGGCGGCGGTCTGGTCGCGTGGCTCTATGGCGGCGTGCAGCCGGAGGCTTTCCTGCTGCGGCTGCGCGACGCCATCTCGATCGACCATTTCATCGTTGGCATCGTCAAGGCACCTGTCATGGCCGCGGTGATCGGCATCGTCGCCTGCGTCGAGGGGCTCGCGGTGCAGGGCAGCGCGGAATCGCTCGGGCAGCACACGACGTCGTCTGTCGTGAAAGGCATTTTTTTCGTCATCGTCATGGACGGCGTGTTCGCCATCTTCTTCGCCGCGATCGGGATGTAACGATGGCTCCCGAAATTCAGAACCCGATCATTCGCGTCCGCGACATCACCGTGCAATTCGGCGCGACGCGCGTGCTCGACGGGCTCGACCTCGACGTCAAGCGCGGCGAGATTCTTGGCTTCGTCGGCCCGTCCGGCGCGGGCAAGTCCGTGCTCACACGCACGATCATCGGCCTCGTGCCGAAGGTCGCAGGCAGCATCGAGGTGTTCGGCGTCGACCTTGATGCCTCCAATACGTCGCAGCGTCGCAATGTGGAGCGGCGCTGGGGCGTGCTGTTCCAGCAGGGCGCGCTGTTCTCCTCGCTCACGGTGCGGCAGAACATCCAGTTTCCGATGCGCGAATATCTGCGGGTGTCGCAGCGGCTGATGGACGAGATCACCATCGCCAAGCTCACCATGGTGGGTCTCAAGCCTGAGGTCGCCGATCGCTTTCCCTCTGAACTGTCGGGCGGCATGATCAAGCGCGTGGCGCTGGCGCGCGCGCTGTCGCTCGACCCGGATCTCGTCTTCCTGGACGAGCCGACCTCGGGCCTGGACCCGATCGGCGCCGGCGACTTCGACGAGCTGGTCAGGACGTTGCAGCGGACTTTGGGGCTGACCGTTTTCATGGTAACCCACGACCTCGATAGCCTTTACACAGCATGTGACCGCATCGCCGTTTTAGGCAACGGTAAGATCATTGCGGCAGGGTCGATCGCCGACATGCAGGCCTCGCAGCATCCCTGGCTGAGGCAATATTTCCATGGCAAGCGCGCTCGCGCGGTGATGGGCTGAGGTGCCGGAGTAGCTGATGGAAACGCGCGCAAATTACGTGCTGATCGGGTCGTTCACGCTGGCGGTGATCGCCGCCGCGATCGGCTTCGTGCTGTGGTTTCAGTCGTTGCACACGACCAAGCAGCGCAGCCCCCTGCGCGTCGTGTTCGAGGGCCCGGCTGCGGGCCTGCGCAACGGCGGCAGTGTCAATTTCAACGGTATCCGGGTGGGCGAGGTGGTCTCGGTGAAGCTCGACAACCCGCGGCGGGTTGTCGCACTCGCCATGGTCGAGAACAACGCCCCGATCCGCAAGGACACCCTGGTCGGCCTCGAATTCCAGGGCCTGACCGGCGTCGCCGCGATCTCGCTCAAGGGCGGCGAGGAGGCCGCGCCGTCGCCGCCGCTCGACGAGGACGGCATCCCCACGCTGACGGCCGATCCCAACAAGCTCCAGGACGTCACCGAGGCGATCCGCGGCACGCTCCAGAACATCAACAAGATCGTCGCCGACAATCAGGAGTCGGTGAAGAACTCGCTGAAGAATCTCGAGACCTTCACCAACTCGCTCGCCCGCAATTCGGAGAAGATCGACGGCGTGATGGCCAAGGTCGACGGCGTCATGCTCAAGGCCGACAGCCTCATGCTCGGCCTCAACACGCTCGCCGGCGGCAAGGACGGCGGCGAGCTGTTTCTGGCGGTGAAGTCGATCCGCGAACTGGCCGACGATTTCGACAAGCGCTCCGGCGCATTGATGACCGACGGCCGCCGCACGCTCGGCGACATCAGCCGCGCCGTCAACAATTTCGACCGCAACCCGACCCGCGTCCTGTTCGGCGCCAGCAACAACGCGCCGCCAGCCGCGCCGCCACCGCCGCCCGAGCCGCCGAAGCCCGCCGTGCCGGAGCGCAGGCGGTAGTAGGCGCGTTGCACTCGACCCTCTCCTTCGTCATTGCGAGCGAAGCGAAGCAATCCAGACTGCCTCGCAGAAGCAGTCTGGATTGCTTCGTCGCAAGAGCTCCTCGCAATGACGAGTAGAGGCGCAGCGACGTTCCCCAAAACAAAACGGAGCCCGCGAGGGCTCCGTTTTTCATTCGCTGTTCGCTATCGCTGCGAACCGCTTACCCCAGCCGGCCCGCTGCGTGCGCGAGCAGCGTGTACACCAGGCCCGTCTCGGAGGTCAGATGGTTGCGCAGCTCCTGCGGGCCGCGGCCGTCGCGGGCGACTTCGTCGAGCAGGCGTTCGAACTCGGCGACATAGCGGTCGACCGTGGCCTTGAAGTTGCGGTCGGAGCGATACTTGCGGGCGACCTCGTCAAAGGCCTTCTGGCCGGCGGGCGTGTAGAGGCGCTTGGTGAAGGCCTTGTTCTCGCCGCGCTGGTAGCGGTCCCACATCTCGGAGGCGAGGTTGCGGTCCATCAGCCGGCCGATGTCGAGCGACAAGGATTCCAGCGGATTGCCGCCACCTTGCGGAGCCTGCGGCTGCGGAGCCGGTGCAGCCTGGCGGCCGCGCTGCGGCTCACGTCCGGCAGGCGCACCCTGGTTGGCGTCCGTGCGGCTCAAGAGGTCCGACAACCAGCCGTCGCGGCCCTGGTCGTTGCCGGCCGGCGCCACCGGCGGCGCTTCGGTGCGGCGCGAGGAGGCCGGCATGCCGAGGTCCGGCGGCGGCAGCGTCGAGGCGCTGGCGCTCTCGCGCATGCGCGTCTCGGTGCTGCGCGCGCCGACGGCCGCCAGCATCGGCTCTTCCTGCCGCTGCACGCTGGCGCGGCCCGTCGTGGAGACGTCGAGACCACGGCCGTGCTGGGCCACGATGCGGTTGAGCTCGGCGAGGGCCTCGATCTGGTCGACGATCACCTTGCGCATCTGCGCAGTGCTCTCGGCGGCCTCCTGCGGCATCTCGAGCACGCCGCGGCGCAGCTCGTTGCGGGTGGCTTCGAGCTCGTTGTGCATCTCGAACGCCATCTGCTTCATGCTGGAGACGAGGTTGGTGAACTTCTCGGTCGACTGCTTGAACATCGCATCCGCCTCGTCGGTGGTCTGGCGGTAGATGTCGTGCATGGCCTCGACGGTCTGCCGGTGCTCTTCTTCGGAGGCCGACCGCACCGCCTCGAACTGGCGGGTGATCGCGGCGGAACCGGCGCCGGCGGTCTCCGCGACGACGCGGGCGATGTCGCGGGCCCGCTCTTCGGCGGCCGCCAGCGATTCATCGAGCAGGCCGGTGAAGCGCGACAGGCGCTGGTCGAGATCGGCGGTGCGCAGGTCGATCGTGGTGACGAGCGATTCCAACGCCTCCTTGCGTTCGGCGAGCGAGGCGGTGGTGTTCTTGTTGCTCTGCTCGACGACCTGCGCGGCCTCGACCAGTGCCTTGCCGTGCGCGTCGAACTGGGTCGACAGCTCGCCGAGATCCTGAAGTGCCCGCGTGGTCTTGCTGTTGAAGACGTTGAGCTGGTCTTCCAGGTTCTGCGTCGCAGCGCCGTTGCGCGAAGTGACGTCGTTCATCGCCGAGACGAAGTCGGCGACGCGCGTCACCAGCGCCCGCTCGAGCGAGTTGAGGTTGTCGTGCGCACCGGTCAGCACCTCCTGGAGCAGGATGTTGCCTTCGCGCAGGCGCTCGAACAGGGCGACCGTGTCGGTGCGCAGGATCTTGCTGGTCTCCTGCATCTCGGTGACGGCCGCGATCGAGACCTGGCGCGACTGGTCGATTGCCGCGCGGGAGGCCTGCTCGAGGTCCTTGAGCGACTTGTTGACGGCACCCGTCGCCATCTCGCTCGCCGAGTTGATGGTCCGCGCCACCTCGGAGCCGTTGCCCATCATCGTCTGCGAGAACGCATGTCCGCGCGTCTCGATCGACTTCAGCGCGTCGGACGTGACGCGGTCGATGTCGAGCGTGAGCTGGCTGGTCTTCGAGCCGATCGCGTCCACGAGCGAGCCGCGCTTGGCGTCGATCATGTTGGCGAGACGGTCGGACTGCTGCTGCACGTAGGTGACGATCTCGTCGGTCTTGCCGGTCATGGCCTGGCCGAAGCTGCTGCTGGCGGCGAGCACCGAGCGCTCGACATCCGCCGAGCTCGACTTGACGCGCGAGCTCGCCTCGTTGGAGGCGTTGATCAACGCGTTCTGGGCGTTGAGTGCGCTGGTCTGGATGTCGTTGGTCGCGTTCGCGGTGGCCGTGCTCAGCGTACGCTCGATCTCGCTCGAGATCGTGCGGATCTGGCTTGCGGCATCCGCCGAGGTCGAGGTCAGCGAGGTCTGCGCCTCACGCGCGCTGTTGAGGATGGTCGAGGCGGTGTCGGCGCCGACCGAGGTCAGCGTGCGCTCGATGTCTATGGTCAGCGACTTGATCTGGCTTGCAGCGTCTGTCGAGGCGGAGATCAGCGTGCCCTGGGCTTCGCGTACGCCGCTCGTGAGCGCCTCGATGGTGGCGCCGCCGGCGGTCGCCAGCGCGCGCTGCATCTCGGCCGCCAGCGAACGAACCTGGCCGGTCTGTTCGGCGGAGACCGCCAGCAGGGTGCTCTGGGCATCGCGGGCGCTGGTCGTGATCGTCTCGGCGGTCGACTGACCGACCTGCGAGAGCGAGCGATGCACTTCGGCGGCGAGGGACTTGACCTGGCTCGCCGCATCCGAGGACGCGTTGACGAGCGTGCTCTGGGCTTCGCGGGCGCCGGTCATGATGGTCTCTGCCGTCGCGGTGCCAGCCATCGAGAGCGAGCGCTGCACGTCCGAGGACAGCGCCTTGATCTGGTTGGCGGTCTCACTCGAGGCCGCGATCAGCGTGCTCTGCGCATCGCGGGCGCCGGCGGTGATCGATTCCGCCGTGGTGGTCCCGGCCATGGACAGCGAACGCTGCACGTCGGCGGTGAGGGTCTTGACGTGGTTGGCCGCGTCCGAGGACGCCGTGACGAGCGTGGTCTGCACCTCGCGGGCACCGGCCAGGATCGAGGCGGCGGTCGCCGAGCCTGCCGACGACAGCGTGCGTTCGACGTCGGCCGCGAGCCCCTTGATCTGGTTGGAGGCATCGCCCGAGGCCGCGACCAGCGTCGACTGCGCTTCGCGGGCGCTGGTCAGGATCGAGTTCGCGGCACCGGTGCCGACCGCGGTCAGCGCGCGCTCGACCTCGGCGGAGGTCATCTTGAGCTGGGCGTTGACGTCGGAGGAGACCGTCATCAGCGACTGCTGCGCGGTGCGCGCACCGGTCTGGATGGTCTCGCTGGTGTTGACCACGAGATTGGTGAGCGAGCGCTCGGCGTCCTCGACATGCGAGCGGATCGCGGTCGAGATCATCTCGGCGCGGGACATCATGTCCTCGCTGGCCTGGCGTCCGCTGCTCTCGATGCGGCCGGCGACGGCCTCGACGCGCGAGCCGAGCAGGTCCTCGAACTGCGCCACGCGCACGTCGATGTCGCTGGCGACCGAGCCGACCTTGGTCTCGATGGCCTGCTGGATGTCCTGGAAGCGCGCAGTGACCGTGTCGGTCAGGTGCATGCTGCGGCCGTCGATGATCTCGGTGACGCCGGTGATGCGGCGGTCGACCGCCTCGACCGCCTGGGCGGTGCCGTCCGTGAGTGTCGAGGTCAGGAGGGTGAGGCGGGTATCGATCGACTGCACGGCCTGCGAGGCGCCGTTCGTCACCGCGGTGGTCAGGTAGGTGAGGCGCGTGTCGATGGATTCGAGCGCCTGCGACGCGCCGCCGGTGAGGGTGGTCGTCAGATGCGTGAGGCGCGTGTCGATCGACTGGATGGTCTGCGATGCGCCATCGGTCAGCGAGATCGTGAGGTGGTTGAGGCGGTTGTCGATGGTCTCGATCGCCTGAGACGCGCCATCGGTCAGCGAGGAAGTGAGGTGGGTGAGGCGGGAGTCGATCGACTGGATCGCCTGCGCGGCACCGTCGGTCAGCGACGAGGCGAGGGTGTTGAGCCGTCCGTCGATGGTCTCGGTGACCGACTTCGCGCGGGTATCGAACGACTGTTCGAGCGCGGCGACGCGGCCGACGAGCTGCTCGTCGAAGGTCTTGATGTGACCGTCGATCGTAGAATCGAGGCTGGAGATCTTGCCGTTCAGCGAGGCGTCGAGGTTGGTGACACGTTCGCCGATCGTGGTCTCGAACTGCACCAGGCGCTGGTCGAGCACAGCCGTGATCGCGCCGCCGTTGGAGGTGAAGCGGGTGTCGAAATTGTCGACATAGGTCTTCAGCGACTCATGGATGTCCTGCGTGCGCTGGCCCATCCGATCGACGATCTCGCCGCCGAAGGTCTTCACGGTGCGGTCGAACTCGGAGATGTGGCGGGTGATCAGCGCGCCCAGCGTGCCGGAGTCGCGGGCGAACTTCTCGACCAGCTCGGTGCCCTGGTTCTTCACCAGCTCATCGAAGGCGCTCATCTGGAGCGAGAGCGAGTCGTGCGCGGTCTCGGTCTGGCTGACGACCTTGGCGACCAGCGTGTTGACAGTGGCGTCGAGCGCTTCGCTGGCCTTGTCGCCGGAGGTCATGATGTGGCCGGCGAGGCGGTTGCCGGCGTCGTCGATCTTGGCGGAGAGGTCGTTGGAGCGCAGCTCGAGCTCGAGCAGCAGCGAGTCCGACGAATTCTTCAGGCTGTCGTGCACCTGCTCGGTGCGCTCGGAGATGCCGTCGACGATCGCGGCGGAGCGCTGCTCGAACTCGCCGGTGATGCGGTCGATGCGCTCGTTCAGCATTTCGTGGACGCGGTCGGCGAGATCGACGAACTCGTCGTGAACGTGGCCGGTCTTGAAATTGAGGCTGGTAGTCAGCCGCTCGCTGGCGTCGAGCACGGCGCGCGTGGTCTCGTTGCTGGCCTCCTCGAGGCGGTCGAGCAGGTCGCCGCCGCGCTCGCCGAGCGCGAGGATCATGTTGTCGCCGGCGTTGCTGAGCGCACCGGTGATGTGGGCGCCGCGCTCTTCGAGCGCGCCGGTGATGGACTTGGCGACCTCGTCGACGCGCGAGGCGATCGCGTCCGAGATCAGCGCGATGTCATGGCGCAAATCGATCTGCACGCCGGAGATGGCGCTGCGGACCTGCTCGGCCTGGCCGACCAGATTGTCGCGCTGATGCGCGATGTCCTGGAGCAGGGCGCGGATGCGCACTTCGTTGTCGGAATAGGCGCGTTCGAGCGCCGCGACCTCGTTGGCGACCAGCGTCTCGAGCTCGCCGGCGCGCGCGATGGCGCGCTCGATGCCGTCGCCCATCGCCGCAACCTCGCGGCGGATGGCCTGGCCGACGGTCACCATGGAATCCGAAGCCGAGCCTTCCGGCTCGGAGAAGCGGATCGCAACCTGGGCCATAGCCTGCGCGACCGAGCTCATTTGCTGGCCGCGCCAGACGAGGCTCGCCAGGAAGAAGAACAGCATGATCGGCGCGAAGAACATCGTGACGAGGCCGGCAATGGCCAACACGCCGCCGCTCTGGCCCATCGCCGCCTGGATCGAAGGCAGGAAGCCGACCGTCAGCGCGGCGCAGGCCGCCAGCCAGATGACGGTGAAGATTGTCGCGCCGGTGTAGATGTTGCGGGTCGGGCGTCCCGTCTGCAACGTCTGCAAGAGCTGGCCGATGGTCGCACGGTCGTCATTGGCGGCGCGGCGCGAGGAGCGCGGCTCCTCGATCTGGTCGAACATCGCGCGTTCGTTCGCGGCGGGGCGCGCGTCGAAGCTCGGTTCGTCGAACATCGGGGGCGCCGGTGGCGCGACGGGGGGCGACGTTTCGCTGCGCATCGAGGCGTTGCGGCTGGTGTCCGCGGCCGTGTCGCTGATGTTCAGGGCTTCCTGGATTGCAGAAAGCGCATCTTCTGTGGGGTCTTTGACCTTTTTCGGAGTGTTTGCCATGTTCAGTCCGAGCCCTCGTTACTTGTACGCGTCCCCCCGCGAGCTCTGCGCGCTACGCAAGCCCACAGTCCGGATCATGCCGCTTGCGCGGATCTCCGAGCCATCCCCACCCGGACGGCTTGTCCGCCAATTTCTCCAACATCCTATTGGCAGAGCGTCGCGAATGAAATGCCCGCGATTAAGACATTCTTAATCATCGTTAACAGGAACGTGCCGTAAGGCCTTAGCAATAAATGCAATTCTCCACCGAACTCGGCGGATTGCGGCAACTTTTCGTCAACAAGCAGGCAGATTTGCGTAAAGCAGCCGGAACATTTCGTTAACCATTTCCGTGCTTGGGTGGAGGGAACTTGACCGCCAGACCGGCGGACATCGCGCGATGCCGGGGCCTGCGCCATGACGCCTGAACTGCAACGGATGGACTGGATGCCCTCGCCCCCGCTTGCACCCATCGACAGCCCGCTCGACCTCGATCATCTCTCCCGCATGACGCTCGGCGATTCCGAGCTGGAACAGGAAGTGCTGACGATGTTTGCCGAGCAGGCGGTGCGCCTGATCGCGGCAATGGCAGCGCTGCCGGCCGAGGCTGGCGCACTCGCCCACAAGCTCAAGGGCTCGGCGCGCGGGATCGGCGCCTTTGCGGTGGCGGATGCCGCAGCCAGCCTGGAGACTGCGATTCAGACCGGCCAAGGCCGGCCTCACGCCTTCGCCGCGCTGAAAGAGGCGGTGACCGAGGCGCGCGTCGCCATCGAGGCAATCCTCAACCCTTAGGGCGACAGGGCCAGACCCCTGCTCTAGTCTTTTGTTTTGACGGGTTTTCTTCCCGCGAAGCGGTATTCTCGACTTCAACAAAACGCTATGGCGCCGGGCTGACCGACCCGTTATAGGACAGCCCGGACCCTCCTTCATTCCCTAGATCGCGGCAGCACGAGCACACATGGCCAAAATTCACTTTGTCGATCACAAGGGCGAAACCCGTACGGTGGACGTCGAGAACGGCGCGACTGTGATGGAAGCCGCCATCCGCAACAGCATTCCCGGCATCGAGGCCGAATGCGGCGGCGCCTGCGCCTGCGCCACCTGCCATGTCTATGTCGACGAAGCGTGGCGCGAGAAGGTCGGCAGCCCGACGCCGATGGAAGAGGACATGCTCGACTTCGGCTTCGACGTGCGCCCGAACTCGCGCCTGTCCTGCCAGATCAAGGTCTCCGACGATCTCGACGGCCTCGTGGTGGCGACGCCGGAACGCCAGGCCTAACTCTCTTAGCTATTCATGTGCTCGGCGGCGCGACCTCGATGCCGCGCTTGTGCCAGGGCCTGAGCTTCTCGAGCACTTCCGCGATCAGTGGCGTTGGCCGGCGCGACGCCTCGTCGATCATCACGGCGACCGATGTCGCCGATGCAATGCACTTCCCTTCCGAAAACACCACCTGCTCGAACGTCACCGACGTTCGTCCCAGCTTCGCGACGCCGAGGCCGAGCTCGATCGTGTTCGGCCAGTGCAGCTCCGCGCGAAAATGGATGTCGAGCCGCACCATGATCCAGGCAAGTCCGGGCGGCGTCAGGCCGTATTCCGGGAGCTTCATCAGCGTGACGCGGCCGGTTTCGAAATAGGTGGCGTAGACCGCGTTGTTGACGTGCTGATTGGGGTCGAGATCGCCGAAGCGGACGTTGTCGCTGAGGCGAAAAGGATAGTCCTCCAGGCGCGGCGTCGTATCGAGGCGGCTTGGTGCGTTCACCGATTGATCTCCGTCATATCGTTGCTGGTTACAGCCCAGTTATCCTGACCCGGCAAGTGGGGCCGGCTGCGGGGCGCTCCCGCTTTTATGCCTTCCCTGATCCATCCCCGTTGGCTAGACAGGCAGGGTCACCTCGGCCCACAGGGCGCCGTCCCACCGATATCGACCGATAAAGAGACGACATGAGCGACGCGATCAAAACCGATGTGTTGATTATTGGCGCCGGCCCCTGCGGTCTGTTCGCCGCTTTCGAACTGGGCCTTCTCGACATGAAGACGCATTTCGTCGACATCCTCGACAAGGTCGGCGGCCAGTGCGCAGAACTCTATCCGGAAAAGCCGATCTACGACATTCCCGGCATTCCGCAGGTTTCGGGGCAGGGCCTCACCGACGCGCTGATGGAGCAGATCAAGCCGTTCCATCCGACCTTCCATCTCGGCGAGATGATCGAGACCGTGGAGAAGATCGGCGATCCCCTGTTCCGCTGCACCACGGACGCCGGCAAGGTGTTCGAATGCAAGGTGCTGGTGATCGCGGCCGGCGGCGGCTCGTTTCAGCCCAAGCGTCCACCGGTGCCGGGGATCGAAGCCTATGAAGGAAGCTCGGTGCACTACGCCGTGCGCAAGATGGAAACGTTCCGCGACAAGAACGTGCTGATCGTGGGCGGCGGCGATTCCGCGCTCGACTGGACGCTCAATCTGCATCCGATCGCCAAGCGCATCACGCTCTTGCACCGTCGCGACGATTTTCGCGCCGCGCCCCACAGCGTGGAGCAGATGCGCGCGCTGGTCGCCGCCGGCAAGATGGATCTGCGCCTCGGCCAGGTCACCGCGCTGTCGGGCAGCGAGGGCAAGCTGAGCGGCGCCACCGTCAAGGGCAACGACAACAGCGTGACCGAAATCACCTGCGACACCATGCTGCCGTTCTTCGGCTTGACCATGAAGCTCGGTCCGGTGGCGAACTGGGGCATCGCGCTGGAGAACAATCTGGTGCCGGTCGAGACGTCCGCGTTCGAGACCAACGTGCCAGGCATCTTCGCGATCGGCGACATCAACACCTATCCCGGCAAGATCAAGCTGATCCTGTGCGGCTTCCACGAGGGCGCGCTGATGTCGCAAAAAGCCCATCGCTACGTCTATCCGGAGAAGCGGCTCGTGTTCCAGTACACGACCTCGTCCTCCAGCCTGCAAAAGAAGCTCGGCGTCAACTGACGGCGGCGGGCGATGCCCCATGTTTCTGGTGCTGGAACAGTTCGCGAAATCGCCGTAGTCTGCGGCCATTGCGGTAGGCGGCTTGGCAAGGCGATTGGCTCAGCAAGGTGATCATAATGCGGACTTTCTTTTCCAGCTTTCGGCTGTTCTCGCTCCTCGCGCTCGCGATGTCGCTCGGTGCGGTGAGCCCCGTTGCGGCGCAAGTGCAGCAGCCGACCGCCGCGGGTCTCTGGCAGAAGGTCGAAGACGGCAAGACGGTGGGATGGTTCCTCTTCATCGACCACAACGGCATCTTCGAAGGTGTCATCGCAAAAACCTTCCCGCGGCCCGGCGACGACCCGAACGAGATCTGCGCGAAATGCACGGACGATCGCAAGAACGCGCCGGTGCTCGGGCTCTCCTTTATCCGCGATATGAAGCGCGACGGCTTGAAGTATGACGGCGGCAACGTGGTCAATCCGCGCGACGGCAACATCTGGAAGGCCAAGATGACGGTCAGCCCGGATGGGCAGACCCTGACGATGCGCGGCTTCCTCGGCATTTCCCTGTTCGGCAAGGACGAAACCTGGACGCGTCTTCCCGACACCAACATCGCGCAGGTCGATCCCGCCATCGTCGCGAAATATCTTCCGGCGCAAGCGACCGCCGCGACCAAGCCGATGCCTGCGGCGCCGGCGAAGAAGGGCGGCGCGATGATGGCGCCGACGCCGAAGCAGTAGGGTCTACGTCGCGCACTGTGCCGTCTGGACTTCCGTAGCTCCACACACCGCCGTCATTGCTCGCGAAGGCGGGGGACTCCAGTCCGCCGCAGCCTCTCCGTGTTCTTGC
Organism: Bradyrhizobium sp. 76; assembly: GCF_023073025.1. Classification (NCBI taxonomy): domain Bacteria; kingdom Pseudomonadati; phylum Pseudomonadota; class Alphaproteobacteria; order Hyphomicrobiales; family Nitrobacteraceae; genus Bradyrhizobium; species Bradyrhizobium sp. 76. The sequence continues at coordinate 415,674 of NZ_JADPIS010000059.1, read as the reverse complement.
GCGGTGTCCGTGGCCCCCGTGCGCAATCGCGGATGCGGCCGGCTGAGACAGCGGAGACCTTGGCGCGCGAGCAGCGGTCATACCCGTCGAAAGACCAATGCGTGCCGGACGCGCGCCAGTAGTTCCCCGGAATGCGCGGTGGCGCCGGATTTGCATAGCTATGCGCAAAGCTGTTGGGGGAATGAGTCGCCATCCTTGACGCCTTCGCCAAGTCGCGGAGGCGGACGGCAACTATCGCCCCGCGGCGATGACCTCGATCCGCGGAGACGACATGAGACGTGCAATACCGCGTGCCGCCATGCTGCTGGTTCTGACGGTGCTGCTGACCGCCCCGACGATGGCGCGTGATGACGGCCGCTACGCCAACTCGCCGTTAAAGCCCTGGTTCGAGAGCCTGCACAGCGAATACGGCCAATGCTGCTCGGATGCCGACGGCTATGTGGTCGCGGATGTCGACTGGGAATCCGACAGGGGCCGCTATCGCGTGCATCTCGAGGGCGAATGGGTCGTCGTGCCCGAAGGCGCCGTCATCACCGAGCCGAACAAGATCGGCCGCACCATGGTGTGGAAGCACTATATCGACGGCCATCCACGCGTGCGCTGCTTCATGCCGGGCAGCATGACGTAAACGGAAGCGTCATCCCAGGCGATGCGTAGCGCCGAAACGAGGCTCTCGCACCAACGCATCCGCGCGGCGAGACAGCGTCCGCGCCCAGCGCTCAGGTCACCGGCGCCGGATTGAACAGCGTCAAATCGTTGTGGATGCCCCAGCGATCCGACCAGGGTTGCGTGCGGCCGCTGGCGACGTCGAGGATCAGGCGGAACAGGTCCCAGCCGGTCTCCTCGATGGTCTTGTCGCCGGTGGCGATGCCGCCGGCATCGAAATCGATCAGGTCCTTCCAGCGTCGGGCCAGCTCGGTGCGGGTCGCGACCTTGATGACGGGCGCAGCCGCAAGGCCATAGGGCGTACCGCGGCCTGTGGTGAACACCTGCAGCGTCATGCCGGAGGCGAGCTGGAGCGTGCCGCAGATGAAGTCGGACGCCGGCGTTGCCGCAAACAGCATGCCCTTCTGCGTCGCCTTCTCGCCGGGCGAGAGTACGCCGGTGATTGCGGACGATCCGGACTTGACGATTGAGCCCAATGACTTCTCGACGATATTCGCCAAGCCGCCCTTCTTGTTGCCCGGCGTGGTGTTGGCGCTGCGGTCCGCGCCGCCCCGGGCCAGATAGGAATCGTACCAGGCCATCTCGCGGACCAGCGCGCGGCCGACGTCCTCGTTGATGGCGCGGCGGGTGAGCAACTGGATCGCGTCGCGCACTTCGGTGACTTCCGAGAACATCACGGTGGCGCCGGCGCGCACCAGCAGGTCGGCGGCGAAGCCGACGGCAGGATTGGCGGTGACGCCGGAGAAGGCGTCGCTGCCACCGCATTGCAGGCCGATGACGAGATCGGCGGCCGGGCAGGTCTCGCGGGTGCGCTTGTTGAGGATCTTCAGGCGGGCTTCGGCCTGGGTCATGATCGCGTCGACGATGGCGCCAAAACCGTCGAAGGCTTCGTCCTGCATGCGCACGATGGCGTTGCTGACGCCTTCCGGCACCAGACGCTCGGGCGCGAGCTTCTCGCAACCGAGGCTGATGACCAGGATCTCGCCGCCGAAGTTCGGGTTCTGCGCGATGTTTTGCAGCGTGCGGATCGGAATCACGGCGTCGGGCGCGTTGATGGCGACGCCACAGCCATAGGCATGCGTCAGCGGCACGACGTCGTCGACGTTCGGGTATTGCGGCAGCAGCTCGGCGCGGATGCGCTTCACCGCATATTCCATCGTGCCCTTGACGCATTGCACGGATGAGGAGATGCCGAGGATGTTTTTCGTTCCAACGGAGCCGTCGGAATTGCGAAAGCCCTCGAACGTAAAACCTTCCAGCGGCGGCAGCGGCGCGGGCACAGCGGTCGAGATTTCCAGCTTGTCGAGGGCAGGGGCGTCCGGCATGCGGATGCGGGCTTCGTCCACCCATTCGCCGGCCAGGATCGGCGCGAGCGCATGGCCGATCACCTCGCCATAGCGGATGATCGGGGCGGCCTGCGGGATGTCGACCAGTGCCGTCTTGTGGCCTTGCGGCACGAAGGCGCGCAGCGTCAACCCGCTGGCGAAGCGGGAGCCGGCGGGAAGCCCGAAATCATTGACCACGATCGCGACGTTGTCGCGCTCGTTGAGCTTGATGTAGCGAGGCTGTTCTTTCGCTGCGACTGACTGGTCCATCTGCGCTTGCCTCCGAAGCCGTAGGGTGGGCAAAGGCGCAACGCGCCGTGCCCACCATCTTCACACCGAACGTAAGGCGGTGGGCACACTTCGCTTTGCCCACCCTACGATATCTTGCCCGTGGTTAGCCGGGAAAGGTATAGGCGGTCTTCACCGTCGTGTAGAACTCGCGGGCATAGGAGCCCTGTTCGCGGGCGCCGTAGCTCGAACCCTTCCGGCCGCCGAACGGCACGTGATAGTCGACGCCGGCGGTCGGCAGATTGACCATCACCATGCCGGACTCGCTGTTGCGCTTGTAGTGTGAGGCGTATTTCAGGCTGGTGGTGCAGATGCCGGAGGCAAGGCCGAACTCGGTGTCGTTGGAGATCGCCAGCGCCTCCTCGTAGTTCTTGGCGCGAATGACGGCGGCGACCGGGCCGAAGACCTCCTCGCGCGAAATGCGCATGTTGTTGTTGGCCTCGGTGAACAGCGCCGGCTGCAGGTAGTGGCCGGGCGTTTCGCGCTTGAGCAACTCGCCACCCCAGGCGAGCTTGGCACCCTCGTCCTGGCCGATCTTGATGTAGCGCAGGTCCTGGTCGAGCTGGCTCTGGTCGACCACCGGGCCGATATGCACGCCGGCCTTGAGCGCGTCGTCCACCGTGAGGCCTTTCAGGCGCTCGGTCACCGCCGCAACAAAACGGTCGTGGATGCCTTCGGTGACGATCAGGCGTGAGGACGCCGTGCAGCGCTGGCCGGTGGAGAAATAGGCGCCGTTAACGGCGACTTCGACGGCGGTCTTGAGGTCGGCGTCGTCGAGCACCACCAGTGGGTTCTTGCCGCCCATCTCGAGCTGGAATTTCTTCATGTTGCTCGAGGTCACGCAGGCCTGCGCGATCTTGCGGCCGGTCTGCACCGAGCCGGTGAAGGTGATCGCGGCGACGTCGGGATGCTCGATCAGGGTCTGGCCGACCACGGAGCCCGAGCCGACAACGAGGTTGAACACGCCGGACGGGATGCCGGAGCGGGTGATGATCTCGGACAGCGCATGCGCCGAGCCCGGCACCAGCTCGGCAGGCTTGAACACCACGGTGTTGCCGTAGCAGAGCGCCGGGGCGATCTTCCAGGCGGGGATCGCGATCGGGAAATTCCAGGGCGTGATCATGCCGACGACGCCCATCGGCTCACGGGTGAGCTCGACGTCGATGCCGGGACGCACCGAGGCACCCTTCTCGCCGATCATGCGCAGCGCCTCGCCGGCGAAGAATGCGAAGATCTGGCCGGCGCGGGCGACCTCGCCGATACCTTCCGGCAGCGTCTTGCCTTCCTCGCGGGCGAGCAGGCGGCCGAGCTCTTCCTTGCGGGCGATGATCTCGAGCGAAATCTTGTTCAGCGCGTCGTAGCGCGCCTGCGGCGTCGACTGCGCCCAGGCGGGGAAGGCGGCCTTGGCGGCTGCGATGGCCTTCTCGGTCTGTGCCTTGTCGGCCTTGGCGTATTCGCCGACGACGTCGTTCGTGTTGGAGGGGTTGATGTTCTTGGTGACGGCGGAGCCATCGACCCATTCGCCGCCGATGAAGTTCTTCAGGATCGCAGTCATATCTCTTCCTCCGAATTTTCTAACGCACGAGGCAGGGACGCTTGTCGTCGAAGGTCCAGCCGGGGATCAGGTCCTGCATGGCAATAGCGTCATCGCGGGCGCCGAGTCCATGCTGCTTGTAGAGGTCATGCGCGGCGTCGATGGCGGCCCTGTCGATTTCGATACCCAGGCCCGGCCTCTCAGGCACGACGATCTTGCCGCCCTTGATCTGGAGTGGCTCCTTGGTCAGGGCCTGGCCGTCCTGCCAGATCCAGTGCGTGTCGATCGCGGTGACCTTGCCGGGGGCGGCGGCGCCGACATGGGTGAACATGGCGAGCGAGATGTCGAAATGGTTGTTGGAGTGCGAACCCCAGGTCAAGCCGTTGTCGCGGCAGGTCTGGGCCACGCGCACCGAGCCTTGCATGGTCCAGAAATGGGGATCGGCCAGCGGAATGTCCACCGCGCCGAGGCGCAGCGCATGGGACAATTGCCGCCAGTCGGTCGCGATCATGTTGGTCGCGGTCGGCAGGCCGGTCGCACGGCGGAACTCGGCCATGATCTCACGACCGGAGAAGCCACCTTCGGCGCCGCAGGGGTCCTCGGCATAGGCAAGGATGCCGTGCATGTCCTTGCAGAGGCTGACAGCCTCGTCGAGCGACCATGCGCCGTTCGGATCCAGGGTCACGCGCGCATTCGGAAAGCGCTTGGCGATCGCGGTGACGGCCTCGATCTCCTGCTCGCCGCGCAGCACGCCACCCTTGAGCTTGAAATCGGCGAAGCCGTAATGGTCGTGGGTGGCTTCCGCGAGCCGCACCACGGTTTCCGGCGTCATCGCCTCCTGATGGCGGAGGTTGAACCATTCGGCCTTGCCGGTCTCGCCGCTGACATAGTCGAGCTTGGTTTTACTGATGTCGCCGACGAAGAAGAGATAGCCGAGAGTCTCGACGCTGTTGCGCTGCTGGCCCTCGCCGAGCAGGGCTGCGACGGGCAGGTTGAGATGCTGACCGAGCAGATCGAGCAGCGCCGACTCCACGGCCGTGACGGCGTGGATCATGACGCGGAGATCGAAAGTCTGCTTGCCGCGGCCGCCGGCATCGCGATCGGCGAATGCGGTCCTGATATCGGCGAGGATGTTGTTCATCGCGCCGACGGTCTTGCCGATCACGAGATCACGGGCGTCCTGCAGCGTCTGCCAGATCCTCTGGCCGCCAGGCACCTCGCCGACGCCGGTGTGACCGGCATTGTCGGTGAGGATGACGATGTTGCGGGTGAAGAACGGCGCATGCGCGCCGCTCAGATTGAGGAGCATGCTGTCACGGCCTGCGACCGGGATCACCTGCATCGCGGTGACGACCGGTGCGCCAGTGATCTCGGTCTTGGCCATCGCAGGCTTCTCCCTGTTGTCGTCTGTTATTCTGCAGCCTGTTGTGACGATCGGATGGCGGGGAGATTTTTCACCAGCGCCGTGACTTCCGCGATCTCCTGCTCGGTGAGGTCGGTCAGCGGCGGTCGGACCGGGCCGGAATCACGGCCGATCACCTTCATGCCGGCCTTGATGATCGAGACCGCATAGCCCTTCTTACGGTTGCGGATCGCGATCAGCGGCAGGATGAAGTCCTTCAAGCCGGCGTGGATCGTCGCGTGGTCGCGCTTGCGCACGGCGGCATAGAAGTTGGTGGCGAATTCCGGAACGAAGTTGAACACCGCCGAGGAGTAGGTGGTCACGCCCATGTCGAGATAGGGCAGCGCGAAGGTCTCCGCGGTCGGCAGGCCGCCGATATAGGTCAGGCGGTCGCCGAGCTTGGTGTAGACCCGGGTCATCAGCTCGATGTCGCCGATGCCGTCCTTGTAGCCGACGAGGTTCGGGCAGCGTTCGGCGAGGCGGGCGAGCGTATCGGGCTGGAGGATGGCGTTGTCGCGGTTGTAGACGATGACGCCGATCTTCACGGAGGCGCATATCGCTTCCACGTGGGCAGCAAGGCCATCCTGCTCCGCATGGGTGAGATAGGGCGGCAGCAGCAACAAGCCGTCGGCGCCGGCCTTCTCCGCGCCGATCGCGATCTCGCGCGCGGTGGCGGTGCCGTAGCCGGTGCCGGCGAGGACGGGCACGCGGCCCTTGGTCTCGTCCACGGCGATCTTGACCACCTGCGGAACCTCGGCGGCCGTCAGCGAGAAGAACTCGCCGGTGCCGCCGGCGGCGAACAGGCCTGCGACGTCATAGCCGCAGAGCCAGTCCATGTTGGCGCGGTAGGTCGTCTCGTCGAAGGAGTAGTCCGCCTTGAACGGCGTGACGGGGAAAGACAGCAGGCCGGATCCGATCTTCTGGGCCATTTCCTGCGGGGTCATCTTGCTCATGGGCGCTGCTCCCTGGTCTCATGTTGTGGAGGACGCAAAGGCTGCGCGTCCATGCGCCGTGGTTTAGGAGACCGTTCGATGCGGGTCCAAGCCAAAGCCTATATCGACCGATGCGAATTCAGCATCAATCTTCCATCACCTCCGCCGAGGACAATTCGCTCGCGATTTTGACGAGCGCCGACAGCAGCGGATTCTCGTCGTCGCGGCGCCAGACCATGAACAGCTCGACCGGGACGCGGGTGCGCAGCTTCAGCGGCCGCAGGCGGACGTCCGCGATCTTCAGGCTCGCCGCCGCCGCCGGCACGATGGCAAGGCCGAGGCCGGCGCGCACCATGGCGAGGATCGAGTGGATCTGGCTCAGGTGCTGGACATAGCGCGGCAGGATGTCGGCGCGGGTGAACAGCGCCACCAGTACGTCGTGGAAGTAGCGGCTCTCATAGGGCGAATACATCACGAAGGGCTGGTTGTCGAAATCCTTGATCGTGATGGTCTCGGCATTCGCCAGCGGATGCTTTTTCGGGATCGCGGCGAGCAGGGGCTCGGCGACGACGCGGCGGCTGGCGATTTCGGGGCGCGCGATCGGGGGCCTGAGCAGGCCGGCATCGATCTGGCCCGAGGTCAGCGCCTCGAACTGGTCGCCCGAGACCATCTCCTTCAGCGAGAAGTCCACCTCGGGCAGCTTGGCGCGGCAGGCGGCGACGAGCTCGGGGAGGAAGCCGTAGGCAGCGGCCGCGGTGAAGCCGATCTTCAGCGAGCCGGACTTGCCGAGCGCGATACGGCGGGCGACCTGCGAGGCGCTTTCCGCAAGCTTCAGGATGCGCCGCGCTTCCGGCAGGAAGCTGCGCCCGGCCGGCGTCAGACGCACCGAGCGGCTGGTACGCTCCAGCAGCGGCGCATCGATGATGTGCTCGAGCACCTGGATCTGCCGGGACAGCGGCGGCTGGGTCATGTTCAGCCGCGCGGCGGCGCGGCCGAAATGCAACTCCTCCGCCACCGTGACGAAACAGCGGAGCTGGTTGAGGTCGAACATCGATACATGCCTTAGATGGATAAGGCGTTTCCCCGGCGCTTCTAGCATCGATTACTCCCAAAACAAAGACGGCGGCCGTGAAGCCGCCGTTAAGTTGCCTGGTCAAGCTCCCATGGGGGCCCTCAGGAGGAACGTTTGAGCACCACGCGCTCGATCTTGCCGACGACCACGAGATAGGCGAATGCGGCCACCAGCGCATTGGCGCCGACGAATATCAGCGCTCCGTTGAAGGAGCCGGTCGCGGCCAGGATGTAGCCGATCACGATCGGAGTGCTGATCGAGGAGAGATTGCCGAAGGTGTTGAACAGGCCGCCCGAGACGCCGCCGGCTTCCTTCGGCGAGGTGTCGGAGACGACAGCCCAGCCGAGCGCGCCGATGCCCTTGCCGAAGAAGGCGAGCGCCATGAAGCCGACCACCAGCGCCTGGCCGTCGACATAGTTGCAGGCGATGATCGACATCGACAGCAGCATGCCGCCGACGATCGGGATCTTGCGCGCCATCGTCAACGAGCCGGTCTTGCGCAGGATCGCGTCGGAGATGACGCCGCCGAGCACGCCGCCGATGAAGCCGCACAGCGCCGGCAGCGTCGCGACGAAGCCGGCTTGCAGGATCGAGAGGCCGCGCTCCTTGACGAGATAGACCGGGAACCAGGTCAGGAAGAAATAGGTCAGCGTGTTGATGCAGTACTGGCCGAGATAGACGCCGAGCATCATGCGGTTGGAGAGCAGCTGGCGGATATGGTCCCATCCCGGACCGGAAGCGGCCGCGCGTTCATGCTTCAGGTCGTCCTTGGGAGCGTCGAGGTCGACCAGCGCACCACCTGCCTTGATGTAGTCGAATTCGGCCTCGTTGACGCCGGGGTGCTCTTTCGGCCCGTAGACGGTCTTGATCCAGACCATGCCCATGATGATTCCGAGCGCACCCATCACGAAGAACACGTAGCGCCAGCCGTAGCCGTGCGCGATCCAGCCCATCAGCGGCGCGAAGATCACGGTGGCGAAATACTGCCCGGAATTGAAGAACGCAGAGGCGGTGCCGCGCTCGTTGCTCGGAAACCAGGCCGCGACGATGCGAGCATTGGCGGGGAACGAGGGCGCTTCGGCGATACCGACGAGGAAGCGCAAGCCGAACAGCACGACGATCGCGGTGCCGGCGCTGAAGAATCCGACCCAGCCCTGCAGCGTCGTGAACAGCGACCAGACGATGATGCTGAACGCATAGACGAGGCGGGAGCCGTAGCGGTCGAGCAGCCAGCCGCCCGGCACCTGTGCGATCACATAGGACCATCCGAACGCCGAGAAGATGTAGCCCATCGCGACGGGGTCGAGATGTAGCTCCTTGGAGAGCGCGGGGCCCGCGATCGACAGCGTGGCGCGGTCGGCATAATTGACGGTCGTGACCAGGAACAACATGGTCACGATGAACAGCCTGACGCGAGACCTTCTCACGTCCGCTGCGGACATCACTGCGCTCATTGCGCGCCTCCTTAGAACTCGAAACGTTTCCCCACTGCGACTCCTAGAGGTGCGCGCGGCAAAGTGTCCAAGTTCAAGGCAGTATCGATCGATGCCGATTTTGGATTGATGGAACGGGAGTCGACGTCATCCGAGTTCTATAGCGAGGGATGGAGCGCTCTTTGCGCGGATTTCGAACTCGAATGACCGCGTTTTCTGCAACTTCGTCAGTTGCGTCTTGAGGCCCTTCACATCATTTGTGAAGTGCAGCGTATAGTCGCCGTCGCCTCGGACACTCACGATGTTCTCTATCGTATCGCTATCCGGGTTCCCGTACTTGCCGTCAGCCGAGATCACGTAGTGCTTTGCGGGAAACGACCTGAGGAACTTCTCGGTGATGTTGCGGTCGCTACCATGGTGCGGCATCTTCAAGATGTCGAGCTTCGAAGGCAGATCTAAACCTGCGTCCTTGAAGCCGTCGACGATGTCGTCCCCGCGCGCGTCGCCGGTCAGCAAGATCTTACGTTTGGCGATTTCGACCAGCATCACGAGGCTCGACAGGTTTGTTGGCGACTCGTCAAGATCGTCGCGGAACAACGCAGCGAGCGCTGCGGCGTTGCCGGATTCGCTCTTCCATTTTTGTCGAAATGCGTCCAGCCGCGATTTAATCGGTCCTACGAGCGTGACCTTGGCGCCGTCCACGACCTTGCTCCCGCTCTTCGAGGATAAGGTGCCACCGAACGGGTCGTTTCCGCTGAGCTGAAGTTTAGTCAGATAGTCCCGCAGCTCACGGCCCTGGCCGATGCTGGCAAGAACGGCAACCGCGCGCTGGTCGAGCGAGCCGTTGCCTATGTTGAGTTGGGGATCGGCACTGGTCATCGCCGCCTCAGCCTTCGCTTGCGTGCCGGCGAGAGACGTCATACCTGCCTGCAAGCTGGCGGAACTGCCGACGATGTCACGGAAGCTGTTATGCCAAAATCGCTTGATTTCGAGAAAGTCCGCGGCGCCGTCCTCCTGTTCGGCGAGCCCTTTGGTCATCTGCAAGATTCCAGTGACGTGGTCTTCGTCGACATGGCTCAGCATGGCAAGATCGACCGCCAGTTCGGAATCGTCGCCTCGCAACTCTTCCAATCGCGGTTTCAATGTCTGTTTCCAAACTCCCTTCGGCCCGCCGTCGATGATCCAGAGACGCTTCCTGTTCTTCCAGGAGTATTGAATAAGCAGGGCATCGCCGTGCTTTGCATTCAAGGCCTCAAATCGGATCATGACGGCTCCTAGACGGATTGCAGCGCGCGTAGCACGTCGAGCATGCCTGCCCCCTGGAAGCTAACTTCGCGGCCGAGATCAGTGGCCGTCTTGCAGAGGATTTGCTTGATCATGGTTGGCCTGCCGATCAGCTCGCGGTGGCGCGCCATCAGCAATGCCGCTGCGCCGCTCACATGCGGCGCTGCCATGCTTGTCCCATCCATGCGCTTTGAACCGAGATTCGGTATGGGAGCCGTGATCTTCTCTCCAGGAGCGACCAGATCCGGCTTGCGCCGTCCGTCTCCGGTCGGCCCTCTACTCGAGAAGTAGCTCACGCCGTATGTGTGGGGCTCGCTGCGATGAGTTGAACCTACCGTAATCACGGCGTCTGCATTCCCCGGATCCGTGATGCTCGCGACGCGGTAGCTTCCAAAGTCGCCGCCGCCTGTTTCGGGATGCTGGTTGAATCCCTGATTCCCGGCCGCCGCGACCACCACCACCCCGTCGCCGACAAGTCTGGAGCATTCGTCGCAGATCGGAGTACGTCCACAGGCGTAACTCATGACCTCGTGCCGTATCGAGAGGCTTAAGTTGACGCCATGGATGACCGGATTTGCGCGAAAGCGATTGAGATGCGCAACGACCTGCAGGGCCGCCATGATCACGAACTCTTCCGCCTCACCGTTCTGGTCAAAGACACGAAAATCGTAAAGGGTAAGGTCGGGGCAGATTCCGAAGAGAGGACCGTTATCGTCATTGTCCTGCTCGGGCCAGTTTCCCGCCAGAATGCCGGCAACGTGTGTGCCGTGCTCTTGCGAGGGTGGCTCGTACCTGTCGTAAGGGACCGTAATCAGTGGCAGCAACATGTCCCAATCAATTTCCCGGCCAAGGTTGACCCGGCGCGTAAGATCCACAAGCTCCTGCTGTTGCTGTTGGGTGACGACGACTTGTCGCCCGCCCGAGGTCTTGAAGCGGCCACTTTGAAGCGCGAGCAACGTTCGCAAGTATGTGAAGTCATATGTTTTCTTGATCCTCGAGTGCTCGGGCAGAATGCCCTGTCCGGGCTCTGAATACTTGCTCTTAGCGCGGTCAAGAAAAGCAACATGGGTGGCGTCGATGCCGCAGTCGATGACGGCCCAGGCGATCCCCTTCGTATTGATCTTGAACAAGTTGTGTGCCGCGTCCGCCTTCACGGCTTGCCGGGACTGAAACAGCGACACAGTCGTGCGGCGATTGAGTGATATGCTCCAAATCAGCTTTCCGTCCTCGTCGCCGGGAATTTGCTTGAACCGGCGGAATTGGCTCAGAAATCCTTCCGTGATGCTCCTGATATCCCGAAAATTATTGGCGTCGGTTTGCAGAACTTCGGCCAGGTCTTCGGGATCGGGACGCTCGCGCCAACTGTCGATGAACCCAGCCAAGACAATGAAGCGGAAGTAATCCCATTGTTGGCTGGTATTGACGACGGTCTTGAACTTCGTTCGCTGCGTTTCCAGTTGCGACAGCCGCTCTTCGACCTCCTGGAAAGATCGCAATTGCATGGGAAGGTCACGCCACCAGTTCGTCATGGGAATGACGACGCGCATCAGCTCTGCAAATGTCAGCTTGGCTACGACCGAGGACCTGCTGTACGCGATCATCGTCTCGCTTTTGAGCGTGCTGGTCGTTCTGCCGGAGTTCCTGTGATAGCGCAGCAATCGCTGCTCAAGCGACTGCGCAATGGCACCGGGCGCGTGTCCCGTCTTGGGAGTTAGGATGATGTCGACGCGCACCCCCTTGTCGGCCTTGGCGTAGGCCAGCCACACGTCCGGCAGGATGGGGCTATCTTGCGTGAAGCGCTGGTGACCAAATGTCCTGAAAATGAGGCTTCGCCAAGTGTCCTCGGACAGACGCGGTGATTCCTGATCCCGGCCTCGCGAAGCTTGGGTCGCCGATCTGCTACGCTGCGTGGGACCTCGCGGTCGCTTCTTGGCCGGACCTCTCGCTGATCGCTTCGCCAAGGCAGCCTCCTCCGTGTGACGTAGGCGGGCGTGCGAGCATTTGGTCTGACCCAAGCCCCTGCGCCCAACTTTAGCGTGCATTGGCGAAGTCGTGCATTCAATTTAGGCCGGAGAGGTCGCCTGCGCCATTTTGGCGCAGATGCCTACTGCTGCGCCGCCGGCAGCGGCGCGAGCAGCCCGCGTGTCACGCCCGGCGGTGCCGCATCCAGCCCCAGCACGGCGCTTGCGGCCGGCAGTGCCGCGTCCGCCATCGCGGCGTGGCCTTCGGCGCTCGGATGCACGGCGCCGCCATAGACGGCGGAGAGCACGCCCCAAGTCGCGTCGTGGATGTCGGTCGGCTGGCTTGCTGCCGGCAAGCCTTGCGGATAGGTCATCGCGGCGAAATAGCTGTCATTGGCGTCGCGGATCCAGCGCGCGCGCGGCAGATAGGCGCGGAATTCGGAGGCGCCGCGGCCGCACAGCATCGGCTGGCTCGCCGCGCTCACGATGTCAGGATTGAAGCTCTGGCCGTTCTCGGCAAAGCAGGTGCGGTCGAATTCGGGATCGTTGCCCGAATGCGCGCAGAAGCCGTGATCGGCGAACGCCGCCTGATGCGAATCCACGAAGGTCATGCGGTCGGCCTCGGGATCGCGGCACAGCGCGCCGCGGGTGCAGGTGGCGAGCCCCTTCAGTTGCGGCAGGAATTCGGTGTCGACGAAGGTCGACACGCGGGCGAGGCGCTGCGGATCGGCGTTGAAGGACGGATGGATGTCGAAGCCGGCGCGGCCGCCGCGGCAAGGCACGCCGCCATCGGCGAGCGCCGGGTTGGCGTAGGAGACGTAGACCACATGCGAGAGGTCGCCACCGACCAGCGGCTTCAGCGCCTCGCGTAGCTTGACGAAATTCTGCGGCAGTTCGCGCGCCAGCGCATCTCGGGAATCATCGACGCTCGCCATCACGCCGGAGCGCCGGAATATCGCGCGCTCGGTTGCGGTCTCGACGATCACGTCGGCGACGAGGCCGGAGAAATAGACGTCGTTGGCGCCGACCGAGAGCAGCACGAGGTCGAGCGTGCGCTCTGGCTGCCGTTTCCTGGCAGCGGTGAGCGCCTCGCGCAGCTCGGCGACCTGTGCGTTCACGCTGACGTTGCAGACGCCGGTCTTGCCGGGCGGGCATTCACGGGCACGCTGCGAGCCGAGCAGCCCGTCGCTGATGCTGGCGCCAGTGCAGGCGAGCGGCAGAAACGTCACCGCGACGTGGGTGTAGCGTACCGCGAGCGCCAGCGCGGTGCGGGCCTGGTAGCTGTAGAGCGATCGATGGCAGGGCGAGTTGAACCAGAGCGCGCTGTAGCGCTGCCAGTTGGCAAGCGTATCCGGCGCTTCGCAGGCGCGGCCGCCCTTGAAGCCGGCGCGGCTCGGCCGGTAATACTGCGCGCCGGCGGTGCCGAGATAGGAGCGGAAGCAAAAACCTTCGTCCGACAGCGCCAGCGGCCGGTCCGGATTGCCTTCGCCCGAGGCGATGCTGTCTCCGAGGCCAGCGACGAAGATGTCGCGGACCTGGATCTCGGTCTGGACCCGCTGGGTTGGATCGGAGCCGGAGGAGACGTCGACGGTCGCGACCGTCTGCTTGCCGTAGCGGACCCGCAGATTGATCGGCTCGGCGCAGTCGAAGGTGGATTGTTGCGGCCCGTCGCCGTCGTCGAACGACCAGGCGCAGGTGGCGCCGACCGGCACCGCGCCGGCGAGACGCACGGTGACGGGATGGTCGAGGGGGGTGAGATAGTTTTCCTTCGTGTTGTCGCGGGTGCAGGGCTGGTTGACCCGGCCCTGGAGGTCGATGCAGAGCCGGTTGACCATGTTGCGGGCCCAGCCGCGGCCCTCGCTCTGGAGCTCCAGCGATTGCTCGGCGGCGAGGATGCTGCGGTTACGTGCGTTCTCGACATGGAGCAGGAAGTCGCGCTCTTCGCGGAACAGCCGGAAGCGGTTGCGCACCTCCCAGCTGATCTGCATGGCGCCCGCGTCCTGCGCGGCCGCCCGCTCCAGCGGCAGGGCGGTGAGGAGCCCGGCGAGCAGCAGGGCACCAGCGAGGAAACGGCGAAGGGATACAGGGGTCATGGCCCGCATTTTCAACGGCAAAGTTGAGGCGGAAATAAGAGAGCTGCTCTCCGCCTGCAACATCGGTCTGACGGTTTTGCTGGCCGGCGTCTAGCGGACTATCGTTGGAGCATGATCTTTCCGGAAAACCGCTTCGCACTTTTTCGGATCATGCTCAGCGCTTGCTGGCCTGCCGCAGCGACCGCTCGCGCTCCATCGCTGCCACCTGCTTGGGCAGGTTGGCCTGCGCGCAGGCCTCCGCCAGCCGTCGGCGCTCCTGCCAGGGCTCCACCACATTCATCCAGAGCTCGCGTGTGCCCATGATGGAGATGGCCAGTCCGAACGGGATCACGAAATAGAGAATGCGGAAGACAAGGAGCGTGGCCAGAAGCTGCTCGCGGCCGAACTCCGGCAGCGCCACCAGCATGGCGGCGTCGAACACGCCGAGCGAACCGGGGGCGTGGCTGGCAAAGCCGAGCAATGTCGCCAAAATGAACACCACGGAGAGCGAAAGGAAGTCGATCTGCGGCGTGGCCGGCACCAGAAGGTACATCGCCAGCGCGCAGAATCCGAGATCGACGACGCCGATCAGGATCTGCACCAGCGTCAGCGGCGCTGACGGCAGCACCACCTTCCAGCCCTTCTGGCCCAGCTCGCGGCGCTTCTCGCCCATGCACAGCCAGACCAGATACGCGCCGATCGAGGCGAGGCCGCTGAGCGCAATCAGCCGGTTGATCGACGACGGCAGCTGATCCATGTAGGAGGCGGCATCCGGATGGATGGCCATGCCGATCGAGAGCACGAAGATGTTACCGAGCCAGAAGGTCAGGCCCGACAGGAAGCAGATTTTTGCGACATCGATCGCATTCAGCCCGTAATCCGAATAGATCCGGAAGCGGATCGCGCCACCAGTAAAGACGGTTGCGCCGATATTGTGGCCGATCGAATACGATGTGAAGCTGGAGAGCGCTGCGATGCGATAGGGCACGTGCTTCTTGCCGATCGTTCGCAGTGCAAAAAAATCGTAGAAGGTCAGCGTACAGAACGCGAAGCATACGCAGATCGCCGCCAGCCCGATGTTACCGCGGGGGATCTCGGTCAACGCGGTCAGGATGACCCCGGTGTCGATGCCCTTGAGCGTCCGTACCAGCGTGGTGATCGCGAACGCAATGATGAAGACGCTCGCCGCAACGCCGAGGCGCCGCCAGCCGATCCATCTCTTGAAGCCGCGCTTCAGCGCGGTCAGCAGTCCGTGCATTCATCCTCCCGGCGGGGGGCAAGACCGACCAGGCCAGACATTGGCCAGTCGGATGCGATCAGTGCCCGATGTGGGCTTGGATCGCTAGGCATGATGTAGCTCATTTAAGGCAAAAACAGTGACTTGTGCAGCCCTTGACAAGGATAGGTTCTGCCTTGGACCAGCTTGGACCAGCCACTTTGTCATACGCGGTTCACATCGGACGCGCGTTAAGCATATGAGTCGTGGGATCGGTCGCGTCCGTCTGTGACATGGTCTCAGATCCTGCACGGCCAACATTGTTCCAGCGCAAGGGATGCGGGCTTTTTTGGAACGACGATGCCCTGCGCTGGTTAGTGCCGCATCAGCAATCGAACATGGCGGAATAACCGGCTTCTCCTGCAAGCCGGCGCCTCTGTGTTCCCACAACCCGAGAGGATCGGACCGATGGGATTGTTCACAAAAGACATCAAAACCATGAACGACCTGTTCGTTCATCAACTCCAGGACATCTATTACGCCGAGCAGCAGCTCACCAAGGCTCTGCCGAAAATGGCGGATAAGGCGACCGATCCGCAGCTGAAGCAGGGCTTTTTGACGCACCTCGAAGAAACCAGAGAGCACGTGAAGCGCCTTGAGGAAGTGTTCAAGATGCACGGTGCGCAGGTGACGGCGGTCGATTGCCCGGCGATCGACGGCATCATCGAGGAAGCCGACGAGACCGCCGGCGAAGTGGCCGACAAGGCGGTGCTCGACGCGGCGCTGATCAACGCGGCACAGGCGGCGGAGCATTACGAGATCGTCCGCTACGGCAGTCTGATCGCCTGGGCGAAGCAACTCGGCCGCAACGACTGCGCCAGCGTGCTCGCCAAGACGTTGGAAGAAGAGAAAGCGACCGACAAGAAGCTGACCACTCTCGCCGAGAGCAAGGTGAACCTGCGCGCGGCGAGCTAGGGCCAGGCGCGGCCTGGATCAGGACAGAGCGTCGCGCGGCCGTCCGCGCGACGCTCGCGCATCACATCCCATCATGCATCCATCATTCGATCGTTGTCGTAACATGACGGCGGGTTGGATGCGTATCGTTCGCATGGGGCTGCAACCGAGATGGCAGCATGCGAGTAAGCACCGTCAAATACGAAGCCTTCGGAGCCGGCGCGCCGCATGCCGGCTCGCGCCTTGCGACATCCCTCACCCTTGCCGCGATGAGCCTTGGTTATGGCGTGGTGCAGCTTGACGTCACCATCGTCAACACCGCGCTCGATGCGATGGGCAGGACGCTCGGAGGCGGCGTCGCCGAGCTGCAATGGGTGGTCAGCGCCTACACCATTGCATTTGCCGCATTCATCCTGACGGCCGGCGCGCTCGGCGACCGCATCGGCGCCAAGCGCGTCTTCATGGCGGGATTTGCCATCTTCACCGTGGCCTCGCTCGCCTGCGCGTTGTCGCCCAATGCGACCGTGCTGATTGGGGCGCGGCTAGTCCAGGGCCTGGCGGCGGCGATCCTGGTGCCGAACTCTCTTGCCCTGCTCAATCATGCCTATCCGGACGACCGCGAGCGCGGCCGCGCCGTTGCAATCTGGGCCGCCGGTGCGAGCCTCGCGCTCACTGCCGGCCCCTTCGTCGGCGGCGCGCTGATCACGCTGGTCGGCTGGCGCGCGATCTTCCTGGTCAATCTGCCGGTCGGACTCATTGGCCTGTGGCTGAGCTGGCGTTACGCCAGCGAAACCACGCGGGCTCGCTCGCGCGAGATCGATCTGCCGGGCCAGCTCGCGGCAATTGGTGCGCTGGGGGCGCTCGCCGGCGCGATCATCGAAGGTGGCGCGCTTGGCTGGGACCATCCAGCCGTGGTCGCGGCCTTCGTCGCAGCCGCAATTCTCGCCGTGCTCTTCGTCTGGCGCGAGAGCCGTGCGGCACAGCCGATGTTGCCGCTGTCGCTGTTCAGCCACCGGCTGTTCGCGCTGACCTCGCTCGTCGGCCTGCTCGTCAACATCGCGATCTACGGCCTGATCTTCGTGCTCAGCCTGTATTTCCAGAGGATCAACGGGCTGTCGGCATGGTGGACCGGTCTCGCCTTCGTGCCGATGATGGGCGTGGTGCTGCCGGTCAATCTGCTGGCGCCGCGCCTCGCCGAGCGTATCGGCCCGTGCCCGACCATCGTCGTCGGCGCCTGCGTCTCGGGGCTCGGTTGCGTCGGCCTGCTCTGGATCGAAGCCGGCACGAGCTATTGGGCGATCTTTGCGCAGATGATCGCGATCAGCAGCGGACTTGGGCTGCTGGTGCCGCCGCTGACCTCGACCTTGTTGGGCAGCGTCGAGAAGGCACGCTCCGGTATCGCTGCGGGCGTGCTGAACGCGACGCGACAAACCGGGAGCGTGCTCGGCGTCGCGCTGTTCGGCTCGCTGGTGGCCTCGGAGGGCGCGTTCATGACGGGCCTGCACCTGTCGCTGGTCGTGTCGGCGGCCGTGCTCCTGCTCGCCGCCGCCGTGATCGGCCTCGGCGCGCCGGCGCGCGGATGAACAATCCGAGCGAATGCACACAGCTTCCGTTCACCATCCCCGAAACAGGCGCGTAGCCGGTTACCGACTGTCCATCTCTGTCGGTTCAAGTGCGGGTCGATAGGGGCCCGCAATGTATCAAGTTCTCTACTGTCTTACCGAGGAGCACGACTGGCGGCTCGTCGCGCTTGGCGGCGCGGTGTGCCTGCTCGCAAGCGCGGCGGCGATCAGCCTGTTTCACCGGGCGCGCGCGACACACGGCTCCGGGCGCCTGGTCTGGATCGCCCTGGATGCCGCCGTCAGCGGATGCGGCATCTGGGCGACGCATTTCATTGCGATGCTCGCCTACGGGCCGGGCGGCGCCGGCGCCTACAACATCCCGGTGACGATCCTTTCGCTGATCTTCGCGATCTCCTTAACCTTCGTGGGGCTGAGTCTGGCGGCATCCTCCGCGCGCGCGCCGTGGATCGTGCTCGGCGGCGCCATCGTCGGCACCGCGGTCGCGACGATGCATTATACCGGCATGGCGGCGCTGGAGATGCCGGCACGCGTCGACTGGATCGGGAGCACGGTTGCCGCCTCGGTGCTGTTCGGAATTGTCTTTGCGGCGCTCGCGCTGTTTGTCGCTGCGCGGCGCGACGACCTGTTCCATGCGCTAACCGCGAGCACCCTGCTGACGGTCGCCATCGTCGCACATCATTTCACCGCAATGGGCGCCGTCGTTCTGACGCCGGATCCGACGCTCGCGACCAGCGGGTTATCGATCCCGGCGGCCTCGTTGTCCTTCTTCACAGCGGGTGCCGCGGTCGCGATCATCGCGATTGCGCTCGTGGCCGCGCTGCTCGACCGCCGCGCCAAGGGCGAATTGGGCCGCCAGCGGATCGTGCTGGACACGGCGCTCGAGAACATGTCGCAGGGACTGTGCATGTTCGATGCGGACGGCAAGATCATCCTGTTCAACGAGCGTTATGCCGCGATGCTCGGCCGCACCGACATCCTGCTCACCGGCCGGCTGCTGGTCGACGTGCTGCGAGAGGAGCAGGCCAAGGGTCAGTGGCAGGGCGATGCCGGCGAATTCTTCGCCCGCCTCGTCGCCGACGCGCGCGAGAGCCGCACCACGACGGACGTCGTGACCAGGTTCGGCCGCTCCATCCGGGTCGTGAACCAGCCGATGCAGGGCGGCGGATGGGTCGCGACCTTCGAGGACATCACCGAATGGCTGGAGGCCCAGGCCAAGATCTCGCACATGGCCCGCCATGACGCGCTGACCAGCCTGCCGAACCGTGTGCTGTTCCACGAGCAGCTCGTGCAGGGACTGCGCCGGACCAGATCGGGCGACCAGCTCGCGGTGCTTTGTCTCGATCTCGATCACTTCAAGGACATCAACGACTCCCTCGGCCATCCCATCGGCGACGCGCTGCTCAAGGAGGTCGGGCGCAGGCTGAAGGCCACCGTCGGCGAGAGCGACACGGTGGCGCGGCTCGGGGGCGACGAGTTCGCCGTGGTCCAGATCGGACGTTCGGAGGAAACCGCGGCAAGATCCCTTGCCGGCCGCCTGGTCGAGGTGATCTCGGCGCCCTACGAGATCGACGACCATCAGATCATCATCGGCGTCTCGATCGGCATCTCGCTGTCGCCGCAGGACGGCAGCAATCCCGACGAGCTGTTGAAGAACGCCGACCTCGCGCTGTATCGCGCCAAGGCTGACGGCCGCGGCACCTATCGGTTCTTCGAGACCGGCATGGATGCGCGCGCGCAGGCGCGGCGTCTGCTGGAGATGGACCTGCGCGCCGCCCTGCAACGCGACGAGTTCGAGGCTTACTATCAGCCGATCCGCGACGTCGTCAGCGGTCGCGTCGTCGCGTTCGAGGCGCTGCTGCGCTGGAACCATCCGGAGCGCGGCCTGATCGCGCCGATGAACTTCATTCCGCTGGCCGAAGAGACCGGACTGATCATCCAGCTCGGCGAGTTCGTGCTGCGCTCCGCCTGCACCGACGCGGCCACCTGGCCCGACGATGTCGACGTCGCCGTCAACCTGTCGCCGGTGCAGTTCAAGAATCCGAACCTGATCGCATCCGTGACCGAGGCGCTGGTCGCGTCCGGACTCGACGCGCGCCGTCTCGAGCTCGAGATCACCGAATCCGTGCTGCTCCAGAACAGCGAGGCGACGCTGGCCACGCTGCACGACCTCCGCGCCATGGGCGTACGCATCTCGCTCGACGATTTCGGCACCGGCTATTCATCGCTGAGTTATCTGCGCAGCTTCCCCTTCGACAAGATCAAGATCGACCGCTCCTTCGTGTCGGAACTTGCGACGCGTGAGGATTCCATGGCGATCATCCGCGCCGTGACCGGGCTGGGCCGGAGCCTCGGCATCGTCACCACGGCAGAGGGGGTGGAGAACGACGCGCAGCTCGAGCTGCTCCGGCGCGAAGGCTGCACCCAGGCGCAGGGCTATCTGTTCAGCAAGCCGCGGCCCGCTGCGGATGTCGCGATCATGCTGGACCGACCGCCGTTGCGCGCGACCGCCTGAGGTTAGCCGCGGCGCAGTGCGAAATGCGCGCCGCAGAACGCCATCACGGCACCGAGGCCTAGCGCGGCAATCCCCGCCAGCACGCCCGAGACCGTCGGCACCGGGCTCGGCGCCGAGGCCACCTGGCCTGCGCCCGCAAGCAGCAGCACGCCGACCGCGATCAGGAATTGCCGCATCCGTTGCGGGATCTGGCCCGAGACGGCGCTCTGCATCAATGTCGCCGTGAAATAGCCGCCGGAGAAGCCGACGGAGGCGATCAGCCACCAGGCGATCGCCGCGCCCGCCGGTATGAACTCGTGCGTATCCGAGTGCCAGAGGCCGCCGAGGTCGAGCCCGTAGCGCGCGCCCAGCATGTGCACGGCGAGCGCGAGCAGCACGCCCGAGATCACGGCGGCGCCGAGAATCAGACGGCGCGGAAAAAAAATCGTCTCAGCCATGTCCCGCTTGTAGGATGGGGCAGGGCGCTCACGCAAGCGGATCGCAGATGGGATCGCCCGGATTGGATCGATTGTGAAGATGCAGGATTCGGGAGCTGAGGCGGCTGCGGGCGCGAGCTACGCCTACAAGGCGTCGCTGATCGGCTCGGCGCATCGCTTCGAACTGACGGAGGAGGGGCTGTCCTGGCACATCGGCGGCCGTTCGGCCCTGTGGCGTTATGACGAGATCAGTGCAATCCGGCTGTCGTTCCGCCCGGTGTCGATGCAGCAGCACCGCTTTCGCGCCGATGTCAGCCACACCGGTGGCGGCCGCATGGCGATCCTCTCGACGAGCTGGGAAACCGCGGCCCTAATGGCGCCGCAGGACAATGGTTTTCGCGACTTCATCGTCGCGTTGCACGCGCGCATGGCGCAGGCCGGCAGCCACGCCGAGTTGACCGCGGGCCTCGGCCGAAGGACTTACGCGACAATGCTGGCTTTTCTTGCGGTGCTTGCAGTGGCGATGACGGGGCTCCTGATCCGCGCGCTCGCGATCGGCGAATTCGCCGGGGCGCTGTTCATCATCGGCTTTGCCGCGCTGTTCGCCTGGCAGATCGGCGGGTTCGTCCGGCGCAACCAGCCGCGGAGCTACAGCTTCGATCGCGTGCCGCGCGCCTTGCTGCCCTAAATGGCCTTGCTGCCTTGGGTGCAATGGGCCGCAACCAAACGTGACTTCGTGCCGTTGCCCCGGTGTCGCATCGTGCTGCCATGTCAACCATGGACCGCGGCACGCGTAGGCCTTCGGCGGATGAGATCTCCGAGATCAACCGCGCACATCTGATCGATGCGCCGCTGCAGCCGGCGGACCTCCTGTTCATGTTCGGCACCCGAGAGGACGTCACGCTGCGGGCCGATACGGCGGCGCGACTATGGCGCCAGGGCTATTTCCGCTGGTCGATTGTCAGCGGCGGCGTGACGGCGGGCTCGGAGCAATCCGAGTGCATGATCATCAAGGCGGCGATGGTCGCGGCGGGCATTCCGGCCGACCGAATTCTCGAGGAACATCGTGCCCAAAACACCGGCGAGAACGTGATCCTCTCGCTGCCGATCATTGACGCGGCGCTCGGGCTGCACAATGTCCGCAGCGTGATCTGCCTCGGCAACACCTGGACCGCGCGGCGCTATCCGATGACGCTGCACCGGCACTGGCCGGAGGTCGAGAAAATGCTGCTCACTGTCGACAGCTTTGCGACGCCGCGCGCGCTCTGGCACACCGATCCCGAATTTTGCCGCCGCATGCTGCACGAATGGGACAAGATCGAGCCTTACAAGGCGAAGGGCTTCATCGCGGAATGGCCGGAGGCCTGAGCGGGGGAACGGCATCAGATTATTGCTTGACGCGTTTTCTTGACGCGAACCGGTACCCACTTCGCTCGAGAATGCTTTAGCTACTCCGTCGAGTCGAAATCCTCTTCCTTGGTGCCGAGCAGCGATGCGATCGTGCGCAGGCCGGAATCGAGCTGCTCGAACGAGGGCGGGGCGAGCGCGAGCCGCACCGCGTTCGGTGCGTGGCCATGGGCGATCGCGAAGGTCGAGGACGGTGTCAGCGCGATGCCGCGCCGGGCTGCTGCGGCGACGAAGGTCTGCGAGCGCCAGTGTGCCGGCAGCGTGAGCCAGAGGTGATAGGAGCGCGGATCGGCGGCGAGCTGGTAGCCGGCGAGCAGCCTTGCCGCAGCCTGCTGGCGGCGCGCGGCGTCGACGCGTTTCAGCCGCGTCAGCTCGGCGACGGTGCCGTCTGCCATCAGCCGCTGCCCGGACGCCAGCGCATGGCCGGACGCGATCCAGCCGCCGGTGCGGACCGCGCTCATCACGCTCTCACGCAGTCGTGGCGGCGCGACCAGGATGCCGAGCGCGAGGCCCGGCGCGACCTTCTTGGACAGGCTGTCGATCACGATGCAGCGGTCGGGGCCAAGCGCGGCCAGCGGCGTGTCGTCGGCCAGGAAGCCGTAGACGGCGTCCTCGATGATGGTGAGATCGAGTTTCTCGGCGACGCGCATGATGTCCGCGCGCCGTGTCGCGTTCATGGTGACGCCGAGCGGGTTTTGGATGATGGGCTGGAGATACAGCGCCGACAGATGCGCCTCGCGATGCGCCTTCTGGATGGCGTCGGGGCGCGCGCCAAATTCGTCGATCGGTATCGGGACCAGCGTCACGCCGAGCCGCGCGGCGATGCTCTTGACGTAAGGATAGGTCAGCGCCTCGACGCCGCAGCGGCCGCCGGTGGGAACGAGGGCTGCGAGGGCGGCCGCGAGCGACTGCTTGCCGTTGGCGGTGAAGACGATCTGCTCGGCCTGCGGGGCGAAATCCTTGCGCGCGAGATAGGCGGCGGCTGCATTGCGCGCGCTCTTGGTCCCGGTGCTGGTGGAGACGCGCAGCGCGGATTCGAGCGCGTCGACGCGCTCGAGGCCCGCAAGGCTCTTGGCGATCATCGCCCATTGCTGCGGCAGCAGCGGGTAATTGACCTCGAAATCGATCCGCGCGTCGCGCGGCTCGCTCAGCGCCTCGACCTCGCGCCTGATGGCGCCGGAGATGAAGGTGCCGCGGCCGACTTCGCCGACGACGAGGCCGCGGCGGAGCAACTCCGTATAAACCCGGCTCGCGGTCGAGACCGCGATGCCACGGTCATAGGCAAAATTGCGCTGCGGCGGCAGCCGATCGCCCGGTCTTAACGTGCCGTTAGAGATATCGAGAGCAATGGCATCGGCAAGCTTCACGTATTCGAACTTGGACATTATTGCACCGAGAGCAATGTTTCACTTGCTCCGAGTAGTGTAGTGGAGCATTTAAGTTCCATCAAGCTTCACGATTGAGCTGAGGAGAGCGAGAGCAATCCGAGGCAAATGAGGTGCAGGCGCTCGGGCGCGTGCGCCAACGGCATCCGCTTCGCCGCGTGGACAACAGGCCGGAGAAGGACAATGACCACGATCTCGCAGACCGCCGGGCGGAGTTTACGCTCATCCTCGTCGGACGGATTTTTCCGCAAGCTGGCCAACGGCGCCTATGCGCTGTTCGACCGCCTGGAGCAACGCTCCGCCGTCAAGACGCTGAACGACCTCGATGACCGCGCCTTGCGCGACATCGGGATCACGCGCAGCCAGATCGAGGACGCGGTCTACGGCCAGGCCAAAGCAGAGCTGACGCGGTATCTGTAAGCGCTTTTCGCCCGTGTCCCGGACGCGCTGCAACGCCTCTTCGCGTTGCTGCGCAGAGCCGGGAGCCAGGAAGCCACAGCCATCGCTGCAACATGGGCCCCGGCTCTGCAGCGCACCGCTGAAGTAGCGCTACGCTGCGTCCGGGGCACGAGACCGAGTTTTCGGGCACACCTGCTTCAACATCGTCATTGCGAGCGCAGCGAAGCAATCCAGAATCCCACCGCGGAAAGACTCTGGATTGTTTCGCTGCGCTCGCAATGACGGCGTTTCTGGGTAGCACTGTCGCTCCTTCGGCTCGCGCTTTCTTCGTAGACACACCTTCGCATCCTCGCGGCTTGTTTTCGCCCGAGCTTTGCTCTTCATCGCCTTGCCCTCTTGAGAAAGAGGGCGCAGGGAAGACCGGGCGCCGGCTGGCACCCGCGGTCCACTGTGCGAAGTTGCAGTAAGAAAATCTGCACAGCGGCATACAGGTGAAGCCAAAACGTCCGGCCTTCCCTGCGCAGCGGTTTTACGGCTTATGCCCGTGCTCTCCCCGGGGAGCGATGCACTATTGCCCCCGTCGCCTCATGGATGACTGATGCGCGCGCCCGGTCGGGCCGCCACATCACCACAAGACTTGACGCACAGACCCCGGGGCGTCAGGACGACACGGTTTTGCCGTACGCAGACCGCACCGGTCGTGTGCGCGACGCCTTCGCTCACGGTTGCCCGCCCTGCGAAGCCCTTCGCGCCGGTGTGGCCCAGCGTCCGCCGCCGTCCGGCCCGCGTTCGTGACGATCGCGATACGCCCCTCTTCCTTGGGCCGGGTTGCCGCGACACATACGTGATTTCCGAATTTCGGTAAAGTGGAATATTTTTCGTGGCAGGTCTTGACCCGCTGCTTGGGTGTTTTGCCTGTCAGGCAATGCAAGGGCTTGTCGCCCGGATGAGCGAAGCGACATCCGGGAATCGTGACACGAGCTAGCCCGGGTATTGCTTCGCTCACCCGGGCTACGACCTGGCAGCTTGCACTGCTGAGTTTCGCCGCAACCCTCAGTGCCTGACCACCAGCACCGAGCACTTCGCATAACGCACCACGTGCCCGGCATTGGAGCCGAGGAAATAGGTGCGCATCGCCGGCCGGTGCGAGGTCATCACGATCAGCTCGGCCTTCATGTGCACGGCTTCCTCCAGGATCTCGTGATAGATGCCGCCCTGGCGCACCACGCTGGAGATGCGGGAAGGCTCGATGCCGGACTCGCGTGCGACGATGGCGAGGGCTTCTTCCGAGGTCTGGCGCTGCTGTTCGTCGAAATCGGCCGGCACGTATTCGGCCAGCATCACCGGCGTCATCGGCAGCACGTTGAGCAGGCGCACCACGCCGCTCCAGGTCTGCGACAGCGTTGCCGCGGTCGCGATCGCCGGCTTGGCGAGGTCGGTGTCGGCGAGGTCGATGGGCACGAGGATGGACTTGAACATCTGCGCTCCAAATCTTCCAGTCAGGACGTCTTGCCAGCACGTCGCGCGATCAACCCGATCGAAGCAGCCTTAACTTCGAAGCAACCTCGGACTGACGAACAGCACCAGCTTGCCGCGGCGGTAAGCCACGTCACCCCAATCCTTGACGTCAAAGTCGAAGATCGCAAGCCCCGACGTGGGCAGGTTGTCGGCGAGCGCCTTGGCGGCGGCGGGATCGCCGCCGCCCGTCAGCATCAGGGCGATCTCGTGCATGCCCGGATTGTGGCCGACCACCAGCAACTGCTTCGGGTCGGCCGGGACGGTTGCAGTGCGAATGGATTCCAGGATCTGGGCGGGATCGGCGGCGTAGAGTTCCGGCAGGATCTCGACCTGCGGCGCGGCGACGCGGTCCTTCATGGTCTCCCAGGCGATGTCCCAGGTCTGCCGGGCCCGGACCGCATGCGATACCAGCACGGCCTCGGGAAAGGGGGGATGGGAGGCCATCCAGTCGCCGATCTCGGCGGCATCCTTGTGGCCGCGGTCGTCGAGCCGGCGGTCCTGGTCACGGCCGCTCGGCGCGTCGGTCTCGGTCTTGGCGTGACGCAGCAGCAGCAAACGGCGCATGGCATTCTCGAATCGTTACACGACCAGGATAATCTACAGGCGCTGGTCGAGGACAAGGTGACAAGCGGCCGCTCAGTCCTTTAAGAAACGACATGAGCGAGACTTTCACAAGCGTGTCCCAGGAAGAAGCCGGCTTTCGCGACCGTGCGCGGCTGTCGTTCGACCTCGATGCGGACATTTGCGTCATCGGGGCCGGGCTTGCAGGGCTCTCCATTGCGCTCGAGGCGGCCCGGCTGGGGGCCAGCGTCGCGGTGCTCGAGGGCCGCCACATCGGCTGGAACGCTTCCGGCAATCAACTCGGCACCGTGATGCCGGGCTTCGCGCTGCCGCTAGCCGAGCTGATCGAGCGGATCGGATTCGAGGACGCGCGGGAATTGTGGACGCTGTCGAAAGCGGGCGCCGAGTTCGTCCGGGCCAACGCCACGGAAGAGAACATGCCGGGGATCGGCCCGACCGCCGGCGTGCTCGAGGTCTCCAACGTCGATGCCGGCGACCGGCTGATCAGCCGCTTGCAAATGCTGAACGAGGATTTCGACACCGAGGCCGAGGGCTGGCAGGTCGATCGCGTCCGCGAGGTGCTCAAGACCGATCACTACTTCCATGGCGTGTATTATCCGAAGGCGTTCCAGGTCGACGGGCGCAAATATGTGCACGGCCTCGCGGCGCTGGCGCGGCGGGCGGGGGCGCGCATCTTCGAGGATACGCCGGTCGTCAGCATCGATCATTCCGGCATCCGCAAGCGCATCGTCACGCCCTCGGCGCGGCTGCGCGCCACCCATATCGTGCTCGCCGGCAACATCCATCTCGGTGCGCCGTTGCGGCGCCTGTCGGAGACGCTGCTGCCGGTCTGGCGCTATGCCGGCATCACCGCGCCGCTCGGCGAGCGCGTGCACGAGATCATCGCCTTCAAGGGATCGGTGATGGATTCCGACGGCGTCGATCATTTCCGGATCGTCGATGGCGACCGCCTGATGTGGGAGAGCCCGGAGACCACCTGGGCGGCGCGACCACAACGCTTTGCGGGCGCCGTCAAGCGGCGGATCCGGTCCATCTTCCCCCAACTCGGCAATGTCGAAATCACCGAGACCTTCGGCGGCGCCACCGGCCAGACCGTGCATGGCATGCCGCAGATCGGCCAGTTGCGCAAAGGCCTGTGGGTGGCCAGCGGGTTCGGCCGCCAGGGCATGAACACCTCGGCCATGGCCGGGCAGATGATCGCGCGCAGCATCCTGTGGGGCGACGAGCGCTGGAAGCTGTTCTCACCGTTCGAGCTGGTCTGGGCGGGGGGAACGACGGGGCGGGTTGCCGGCCAACTGGTCGGAATCTGGGGTAGGGCGAGTTCCGCTGCCGCAGGCTCGCTTGCCCGCTATCGTGAACGTGCCAGGGTCAAGGACAGAGAACGCGAGACACGCCTCGCCGAAGCCAACCGGGCCGCCGGCACCGGTCCGCGCCGGCCTCCCTCTGGCGTCAGGCCGCGGCTTACCCAGCCGCCGAAAACTGCGGCAGAAGCCATTGAACCAGCCTCGGAACCAGCCTCGGAACCAGCCCCGGAACCGGTCTCGCGCGACGACAGCGTCCCGCAAGAGACCCGAGAAAAATCCCGCCCGGAAGTGTAACGTCTGCCGTGAGAGCCCGTATCTCAGGGCGTAGACGCTCCCGCATGGAGAATGAGATGTTTGACCGCCGCATCCTGTTGACGACCGTCGCCGGCCTGTTCGGCCTTGCGGCCTTCCGCTGGCTCAGAGCATCGCCCGCGGAGGCTGGAGAGAAAGCCGCGCAAAAATTCGAGATCGAGAAAACGGACGCCGAATGGCGTGCCCACCTCACCCCGCAGCAATATGAGATCCTGCGCAAGGAGGGCACCGAGCGGCCGGGCTCCAGCCCGCTGCTCAAGGAGCACCGCAAGGGCATCTTCGCCTGCGCCGGCTGCGACCTGCCGCTGTTCGCCTCCGACACCAAATTCGAGAGCGGCACGGGCTGGCCGAGCTTCTACCAGCCGATCGAGGGCAATGTCGGCAAGACCGAGGACCGGACCTACGGCATGCTCCGCACCGAGGTGCATTGCCGGCGCTGCGGCGGCCATCTCGGCCACGTCTTCGACGACGGTCCGAAGCCGACCGGATTGCGCTACTGCATCGACGGTTTCGGGCTGGTCTTCCATCCCGCGGCGGCGTCCGCAACCTAGGTTTCGTCCGGCAATTGTTGCCGGTCCCGGCAATTGTGCCCCGGTCGTCCGACCGGGGCTTTTTCATTAAGTCATTGATTTCGTGAAAGTACCCGCATTGGCATAGCCCTTGCGACAGTCTCCTCCGACTGCGGCCATGGTCGACCGGCCGCCGAGATCGGATCTGGAGACAAAGTTATGGGTATCTTCGATGCAATGAACACCTCGGTGGGTGGCCTGCAGGCGCAGTCCTACGCGCTGCAGAACATTTCCGGCAACATCGCGAACTCATCCACCACCGCTTACAAGGGCATCGGCACCAGCTTCGTCGATCTCATTCCCGATTCATCGGTCCCGAGCAAGCAGGTCGCGGGCGGCGTGACCGCCAACGCCAAGGCCACCATCACCACGCAGGGTACGATCTCGGGCTCCAGCG
This sequence comes from Bradyrhizobium sp. 76, assembly GCF_023073025.1. Classification (NCBI taxonomy): domain Bacteria; kingdom Pseudomonadati; phylum Pseudomonadota; class Alphaproteobacteria; order Hyphomicrobiales; family Nitrobacteraceae; genus Bradyrhizobium; species Bradyrhizobium sp. 76. The sequence goes on along the minus strand of NZ_JADPIS010000059.1, from coordinate 387,151 downwards.
TCGCCACCAACATGGCGATCACCGGTGACGGCTTCTTCTCGATTCAGAAGGCGACGGGCGTGGTCGACAACGCGCCGGTGTTCAGCGGCGTCACCTATTACACGCGGCGTGGCGACTTCCAGCTCAATGCCAACGGCAATCTGGTCAACGGCGCCGGCTATTACCTGATGGGCGTCACGGTCGACCCGAAGACCGGCAACCCGCAAGGCAACGTTGCGACAGTCCTGAAATTCCAGAACAACTTCATCCCGGCGCAGGCGACCACATCGATCCAGTACGCGGCCAACCTGCCGACCCAGCCGAACACCGTGGCGAGCACGACGGCGGCGACCAAGACGTTGCTGGCGGCCGGCGGACTGAACCCTTCGGACTTCGCGGCCAACCCGCTGCCGGTCGGCACGCCGCCTCCGCCGTATGCAAACGCCACAACGTCCGGCGCTGCCGCGACCGGTAATATTCGCTCACCATACTCGTCGACCACGGCGACCGGCACAGCGGCGCTCCAGAACAACTCTGCGGCGGTCGCATCGACCACAACTTCGCTCGACAACGCCCTGGGTACGCATCTCGCCTCCACCACCCTCACCGCGCTCAGCGGCCAGGTGCTGACCGTCAACGGCAACACGATCACGTTCAACGGCGGCACCACTGTCGTGACGGCCGGCAGCAACACCACGATCGGTCTCGGCGCGGGCACGACGGCCACGGTGGCCAGCATCATCTCCGCCATCCAGTTGGCCGGCGGCGCCGGCGTTACCGCATCGCTCAACCCCAGCGGCAACATCGTGATCTCCAGCGGCACCAGCACCGACGTACCGGTTGGTAGCGGCCAGGCGGCCACGGCGCTCGGGATCAGCAGCGTAACGCGCGGCGGCAACGTGCTGTCCTCCCCAGCAATCTCGGGCGCCACGGTGCTGAGCGGCGCGGCGGCGGCCGGCGGCGCCGAGGTGATCACATCGGGCTTCTCCGCCGGCGACGTCATCACGGTCAATGGTCAGCCGCTGACCTTCATGGCCGCCGGCGCGTCAGGCCCGAACCAAATCAACGTCACCGACAACATCACGATGCTGCTCGGCAAAATCGACGCGCTCTCCGGTGCAACGGGGTCGTCGGTCAGCAGTGGCGGCGTGATCACGCTGAACACCGGCACAGCTTCCAACCTGTCGGTGGCGAGCTCCAACAGCGCAGCCTTCGCCGCGCTCGGCTTCACCTCGACCATTACCAAGAATCGTGACGGTGGTGGCGTTGCCGGTACCGGCGGTGTGATCGGCAATGACATCGCCACCTTCACCAAGGAATCGATCAGCGGTGGCGCGGTGACCGCCTACAACGCGGCCGGCACGCCGGTGAACCTGCAATTGCGCTGGGCCAAGACCGACAGCGCCTCGCTGGGCGCGGGCCATGCCGATAGCTGGAACATGTTCTACCAGACCGACCCGAATGCGACCGGCACGACCGTCGGCTGGGTCAATACCGGCCAGGCCTTCACCTTTGCCGCCGACGGCTCGCTGACCTCGCCGAGCGGCTCGGGTATCACCATCAACAACGTCAGCGTCAGCGGTCAATCGCTGGGCTCGGTCTCTTTCAACATCTCCTCGGGCGGACTGACGCAATATGCCAGCACCAGCGGCGCGGTCACCATCAACACCATCACCCAGAACGGCTATGCCGCCGGTCAGCTTCGCTCGGTCGCCGTCAACAACAACGGCCTCGTGGTCGGGACTTTCTCCAACGGCCAGAACCTCGACCTCGCACAGGTCTCGTTGTCGCACTTCAACGGCACCAACTACCTGAAGGCGCAGGATGGCGGCGCTTACTCAGCGACCGAACAGTCAGGCGCCGCGATCGATGGCGCTTCCGGTTCGATCAGCGGCTCGTCGCTGGAAGGCTCGAACACCGACATCGCCGACGAATTCACCAAGCTGATCGTGACCCAGCAGGCCTATTCGGCCAACACCAAGGTGATCACGACGGCGAATACGATGGTGCAGGACCTCTTGAACGTGTTGCGCTGATTGGGGCGTGACGTAACCAAAGGCGGCAAGTCAACATGGGTTTGAGTTCAGCCCTCGCCAGTGCGATGAGCGGTCTGCGTGCCAATCAGGCTGCGCTCTCGATCGTTTCCTCGAACGTCGCCAACTCGCAGACGCCGGGTTACGTCGTCCAGACGCCGAACCAGATCGAGGTCACCACCGGCGACTTCGGCTCGACGGTGACGACGACCGGCGTCAGCCGCGAGCTCGACACCTATGTGCAGAAGCAGCTGCGCACCGAGACCGGCGGCGGCGGCTACGCCGACCAGATGGCCAACATTCTGAAGCAGCTTCAGAATGTCTATGGCACGCCCGGCAACAGCGGTACGCTCGAAACCGCGCTGAACAGTTTCACCACGGCGCTGCAGGCGCTGTCGACCAACGCGGGCTCGTCGTCGGCGCAAACGGTTGCGCTCGGCGCCGCGCAGACGCTGGCGCAGCAGCTCAACCTCACCACCAAGGGCATCCAGTCGCTGCGCTCCAACGTCGAGCAGGATCTCAGCACCTCGGCGCAGCAGGCCAACGCGGCGATGCAGCAAGTCGCCGACATCAACTCCCGGCTCCAGGGCCTGTCGGAACACGACCCCTCGGCTGCGACGCTGATGGACCAGCGCGACCAGGCCATCAACACGCTGTCGAAATATGTCGACGTCCACGTCACCGTCGACGGGTCCAATCAGGCCAACATCTACACCACCACCGGCATCCAGCTGGTCGGCGCCGGGCTGGCCTCGCAATTCACCTTTGCGTCCGCCGGTGCGCTGTCGGCGACTTCGCTCTACAATATCGATCCGGCCAAATCCGGCGTCGGGGCGTTCAACATCAAGCTCCCGAACGGATCCTCGGTCGACGTCATCGCCAACAACGTGGTGTCTTCGGGCCAGATCGCGGCCGATCTGAAGCTGCGCGACCAGACGCTGGTGCAGGCGCAGAACCAGATCGACCAGTTCGCCGCAACGATGTCGAGCGCGTTGTCGGACAAGACCACGGCCGGCAGCACGGTCACCGGCCCGCCGGCCGGCTTCGATCTCGACCTTGCCGGGGCGGCGCCGGGCAACAGCGTCAACTTCAGCTACACCGAAACGACCACCAACACGAAGCGACAGGTCACGCTGGTCAACGTGACTGATCCGGCGGCGCTGCCGCTGCAGAACTCCACCAACGCCAATCCGATGCAGATCGGGGTGAACTTCTCCGGCGGCATGAGCGCGATCGCCTCGGCGCTCAACACCGCACTTTCCGGCTCGCATCTGTCGTTCGCCGCCGCCCCGTCGCCGGCGACGGCCACCACATTGCGGGTGACGGACGACAACAGCGGCCTCGCCAAGGTCAATTCGGCCTCGATCACCAAGACGATCTCGTCGCTGACCTCGGGCAATCCGCAACTGCCGCTGTTCACCGATGGCGGCCAGGCGCTCTACACCGGCGCGATCACGGCATCGGGTTCGCAGATGACTGGCCTTGCCGGGCGCATCGCCGTGAACACGCAGCTCGCGACCGATCCGACCAGGCTGTCGATCTACAACACCTCGCCGGTGACGCCCACCGGCGACACCGCGCGCTCGGACTATCTCTATTCGCAGCTCACCTCGGCGGTGTTCTCCTATTCGCCGCAATCCGGTCTGGGCTCGGCGAGCCAGCCCTTCACCGGCAGCGTCTCGAACTACCTCCAGCAGTTCCTGAGCGTTCAGGGCAATGCCGCGACCCAGGCGACCCAGCTCCAGCAGGGCCAGAGCGTCGTGGTCTCGACGCTGCAGGCCAAGTTCAACTCGACCGCCAGCGTCAACCTGGACTCGGAGATGTCGAACCTGATCCAGCTCCAGAATGCCTATGCCGCCAACGCTCATGTCATGTCGGTGGTGCAGAGCATGATGAATACGCTGCTCCAGGCTCAAGTGTAACAAGTAACAGGGCTCTGAAACATGTCGATCAGCAGCATCAACTACTCCTCGTCGGTTCTCGGCTCGCAGATCCGCAACATCAACCAGCAGCTCACCGACCTGTCGACGCAGCTCTCGACCGGCAAGCTGTCGCAGAACTATTCCGGCATGGGCACCAACGAGGGCTTTGCGATCGCCGGGCGCGCGCAGCTCTCCAACATCGCCGCCTATACCGACACGATGACCAACGTCAACGTCAGCATCAACCTCGCCAATACCGCGTTGCAGTCGCTGACCACGATCCGCAACACGGTGCAGACGGGCTCGGCCAACACCGCGCAGGATCTCAACGTCAACGGCCAGACGGTTGCGCAGAACACCGCAGCCGCGCAATTCGGCTCGATGGTCGGCGTTCTCAACACGCAGTCCGGCAACCGCTATCTGTTCTCCGGCACCGCCTTCAACACGCCGTCGGTCGCGAATGCCGGCGACATCATCAACGGCACCACGACGCAGGCGGGCTTCAAGACCGTCATGGCGGAGCGCCAGGCCGCCGACCTCGGCGCCAACGGCATGGGCCGGCTGGTGCTGGCGACGCCACAGCCGACGCCGAGCTCTGTCATGGTGTCGGAGGACGCGGCCGTATCGCCATTCGGCCTGAAGATCGCTGCAGTCTCCTCGACGCTGACCGGCGCGACGGTCACCGGCCCGAGCGGCTCGCCGGTGTCGTTCTCGGTCGACCTCAACGGCGTCAATCCGAAAAATGGCGACAAGCTCAGCGTGCAGTTCACGCTGCCCGATGGCTCGACCGAGCAGATTGACCTGACGGCGTCCACCGCGACGCCGACGCCTGTCGGCAGCTTTGCCATCGATGCAAGCGTCCCGGTCAACCCGAACAACACGGCGACGAACCTCAACACCGCGCTGAACACCGCGATCAAGAAGCTCGCCGGCACCTCGCTGGTGGCGGCCTCCGCCGTCACCGCCGGCGACAATTTCTTCAATACGGCGGGATCAGCCACCGCGAATGTGGCGGCCACCGGCAATCTGCGCTCCTATACCTCGACGACCGGGACGGGCTCGGTCGCGTTGCAGGACAGCGCATTGGCGATTGCGTCTACGACCACGTCGCTCGATTCTTCGGCGACACCCCATCTCAACGGGACCATTCTCAACGCGCTCGCCAACGCTCCGACCGGTACCACCCTGACCATCACCGGCGCGAGCGGCGCCCATACCATTACCTTCGACCCTAACGTCACCACTGTCACGACGGCTAGCGGCAATACCACGATCGGATTGGCTTCGGGCAGCGCCGCGAAGGTGTCTGATATCTTGAATGCAATCGCGACTGCCGCCGGCATCCCCGCCGCCAACGTGACTCTGAGCGCCGGCGGCAATATCCAGATCGCGACCGGCACCGGCACGGACGTGGCGGTCACCGGCGGCGCGGCGGCCACGGCGCTCGGTCTCAGCAGCGTGACGCGCGGCAGCGTGGCGTCGACGCCTCAGATCACCGGTTCAACTGTGCTGAGCGGCACTGCGACCACGGGCGGCCCGGAAGTCCTCTCAGCGGCGTTCCAGGCGGGGTCGGCGGGTCCGCCTGCCGTTAATCCCGATACGATCACGGTGAACGGTCAGACGCTGACTTTTGTCGCCTCGGGCGCCAGCGGCCCAAACCAGATCAACATCACCGACAACATCACAACTCTGCTTGGCAAGATCGATCAGATCACCGGCACCACGAAGCCGTCGACCATCCATGGCGGCGTGATCACGATCAACACGGACGATCCCGGGAGCCTCAACATCACGAGCTCGAACAGCACGGCGTTCGCGGCGCTCGGCTTCACGACCTCTCCGGTCACGGCGGCAAAGGCTCCGCTGCGCGTCGGCTCTTCGCCCCTCGGCTCGGCGACGACGCTGGTGAACGGCTCGGCCACCACCGTGCAATGGTACCTGGGCAATGACGGCCCCGGCTCGCCGCGCTCCACCGCGATGGCCCGGGTCGACGATTCCGTCACGGTGCAGTATGGCGCGCAGGCGAACGAGGAAGCGATCCGCAAGGAGCTGCAGGCAGTCGCCGTGTTCGGGACGTTCTCGACCTCGCCGACCGGGCAGTATTCGGGCGGGCAGGTCGCCGCACTGAGCCTGCGGGTGACGCAGGCCCTGACCAAGCAGCCCGGCCAGCAGCGCATCGAGGACATCCAGACCGACATCGCGATGGCCCAGAACACCATGAAGGACGCGGGTACGCGCCAGACCCAGGCCAAGGCGCAGCTCCAGACTATCATCGACCAGGCGGAATCGGCGCCGCCGGACCAAGTTGCGAGCGAGATCCTGTCGCTCCAGAATGCACTCCAGGCGTCCTACCAGGTGACCTCGAACCTCGCGCAGCTCTCGCTCGTCAAGTTCCTGTAAGCGGGTGTTAAGGCGCCGTTAACCATGCCTCTTTACCTCTTGGTGAGGATTGCAGCGGGGCGGAGCTGACGATGTCGGAGAAGATGAAACTGGTGGTGGCCACGCCATGTTTCGGCGGGCAGGTGACGAGCATCTATGCGAGCTCGATCTTCGCGCTCCAGCGCGCCGTGCACGGCATGGCCAATCTCGAGCTCAAGGTGCTGCTGCGCGACGGCGATGCGCTGATCACGCGCGCGCGGGCCAATTTGGCCGCGATGTTCCTGGACGATCCCGAAGCGACGCATTTCCTGTTCATCGATGCCGACATCGGCTTCAAGCCGGAGCAGGTGTTCCGGCTGATCGAGTGCGGCGCGGACGTCGTCGCCGGCTGCTATCCGATCAAGCGGATCAACTGGGACAAGGCCGCGCGGGCGATCCAGTCCGGCCGCGCCGACGTGCCGGCCGCATCGCTCGACTACGTGCTCGAGATCGAGGACCCCGACCGCATCGTGGTGGTGAACGGATTCACCCGTGTGCGCTACGCCGGCACCGGCTTCCTGATGATCCGGCGCTCCGTGCTCGAGGCGATGTGCCGCCATCCGGACTACGCGGCCTTGCAATTCTTCCGCGAGCATTCGCACGATACGCTGGCGGCGAGCCAGAACCGGTTTGCCTTGTTCGAATGCATGATCGATGCGGCGACCGGCACCTATCTGTCCGAGGACTTCGCCTTCTGCAAGCGCTGGACCGACATCGGCGGCGAGATCTGGGCCGACATCCAGAGCTCGCTCGATCACGTCGGACCGTCGGTGTTCCACGGTGACATCACCTCGCAATTCGCACCGGCGCCCGCGGCGGCGGCCGATGCGGCGTGAGCCTTTCGGGATGAGCGCCGGCGCATCCCGTCTGTCAGCCAGCGAGCGCGCGTCCGACGGCGGCTCGCGCTATCGCCTGCGCGATCTCTTCACACCGCTGGATACGCTGCTCGCCTCCGGCGGAGACCCGCGGCTGGCGCTCGATCCGAACGACCGTGTCAACGCCTATGGCTGCGCGGCTTCGCCGGAGCCGGAGCTCTGGAATTTCGCCTCCGCGACCGCGTCGACGATCTCGCAGATGGCCTACGACCGTGCCGCGCTGGCGCGCGAAGAGCTGATGCACAAGTGCCTGTTCGACGAGGTCGAAATCGCCTTCGACGCCCGCTGCGAGGACATGCGCGAGGAGCTGCGCGGCCACCTTGCGCTCTCGTCGCGCATCGACGTCGTGTTCTCGCCGTCCGGCACGGACTCCCAGCTTCACGCCCTGTTCGTGGCGCGCGCAGTGCTCGGCGCGGCGCCGGTGACGATCGTGGTCGGCGCCGACCAGACCGGAAGCGGAACGCCGCATACTGCACGCGGCCACCATTTCAGCACGATGACCGCAGGCGGCATGGCCGTGCGCAAGGACGGCGCGGTGACGGGGCTCGCCGGCGACAGCATTGCTGTGCCGCTGATCGACATGGCGGCCGGCATTGCGATGCGCACCGATGCCGATGCCGCCGTGCTGCGCGCTGTCGAGACCAGCCTCGCGCAAGGCCGCCGCGTTTTGTTGCAGATCATGGATTCGTCAAAACTCGGTTGGCGCGCTCCAAGCGAGGCCTGTCTCGATGAGATCGCGCGGCGCTGGCCGCGCAAGGTTCAATTCGTCGTCGATGCTTGTCAGGCGCGGCTCGGCCGCCGGCGGCTGCGCGCCTATCTCGACCGCGGTTACATGGTGCTGATCACCGGTTCGAAATTCTTCGGCGGACCCGCCTTCAGCGGTGCGCTGCTGCTGCCGAAAGGCCTGTCGCGGTCGATCGACCGGATGGGCGCGATCGCGCCTGGCATCTTCGATTATGCCGGCCGCTGCGACTGGCCGGTGGCGTGGACGACGCTACGCTCGCGCTTCGAGCGCCGGCCGAATTTCGGTCAATGGCTGCGCTGGGAGGCGGCGCTGGCCGAGATCGGCAGCTACTACGCCGTGCCCGGGGCTTTCCGCGCCCGGATGCTGGCCGAGCTTGCAGCCGGCATCGACAGCATGATCGCGTTGTCGCCGTCGCTTCGCGCCGTTCCCACCGGGATCGAGAAGTCAGGCGCGGACGACGAGGAATTCGCACAAGCCACGATCTTTCCGTTCACGCTGCTGCGCGGCGGCAAGCCGGTCTCGATCGCCGAGACCAGCGCCGTGCATCGGGCGCTGGCGTGCGACATGGCCGAGGAGATCAGCGGCAGCGCGGCGGACCGGCAAGTGGCCGCCCAGCGCTGTCTCGTCGGCCAGCCGGTCCGACTGGAGCGGCAGGACAGCGCGCCGCAGGCCGTGTTGCGCCTCTGCGTCGGCGCACGATTGGTGACCGAGGCGTGGTCGCCGGATGCAATGCAGACGCAACGCAATGTGCAGCAGGTTCTCGATCGCATCGCACATGTGCTGGTGAAGATCGAGCTGCTGCTTGATCGTGGCGCGGTCGCGGCCGTGCCGATAAAGCCCGCGTTCGAGGTGTGAGATGCAGCTTCCAGTTTCCCCGCCGAGCGGTGTGACCGCGCCGAACCATGCCGACCGCATCGGCTTTGCGCAGTTGACGCGCCGCGCCTTTGAGGGCGGTGACCTGCATCCGTTGCGCGAGCGGCTGCTGGCGCGGATCGAGGAGGGGACGGCGGAGGCCGGCGAAGGCCTCGATCTCTCGCTGATTGCCCAGCTTCTCGGCGAGAAGGAGGCCGGGCTGGTGATCCAGACCGAGGTGCTCTCCTTCCACCAATTGTTTCGTACGCCTTGCGCTGCTGCAAAACCCCGGTTGCGCGTGCTCGCGCTCGCCGCCGATATCGACATGGGTGGCAACACGCCGATCGACTTCCTGCTTGAAGACTCCGACATCGAGCTGTTGACGCTCTACGTGGTCAAGGGCATCGGCCTGCCGGAGACTCTGCCCGAGCACGACGTCGCCATCGTGATCGCGTCCGATTCCGAGGAGTGCCGGGAGGCGCTCGCGCTGATCGAGAAGGCCGCGCCACACTGGCCGAGGCCGCTGCTCAACCGTCCCGATCTCATCGGCAATCTCGACCGCGACAAGCTGTATCGTCTGCTGGCGGGCGTGCCCGGTATCGATATTCCCGTGACCGCCCCCACGACGCGCGCGCAATTGTCGGAGCTTTCGCAAGGCAAGATCGTTTGCGAGGAGATCACGGGCGAACTGCGCTTTCCGATGATCGTGCGGCCGCGCGGCACGCATGCCGGCGTCGGGCTTGCCAAGCTTGACGACGCGGTGGCGCTCGCGGCTTATCTTGCCGAGCGGCAAGAGCAGGACTTCTTCGTTGCGCGCTTCGTCGACTATGCGAGTTCCGACGGACTCTACCGCAAATATCGTCTCGCCATGGTCGACGGCAAACCCTATGCCTGTCACATGGCGATCGCCGATCGCTGGGACATCTGGTATCTCAACGCCTTCATGGCGTTCAGCGAGGAGAAGCGGGCCGAGGAAGCCGTCTTCATGCTCGACTTCGATCATGCGTTCGCGGCGCGCCACAAAATCGCGCTCGACGAGATGAGCAGGCGCGTCGGCCTCGACTACTTCATCGTCGATTGCGCCGAGAACCAGAACGGCGAGCTGCTGGTCTTTGAAGCCGACAACACCGCCGTCGTGCACAACATGGATCCGCCGGCCGTGTTTCCGTACAAGCCGCCGCAGATGCGCAAGATCTTTGCGGCATTCACGGCGATGTTGTCGCGGCATGCGCGAGCGGGCGAGGAGAGTGCAGCATGAACGAGATCATCCGCAACACGCAAAGCTCCGTCACGCACACCTCGCTCGATCCGCAGGACTGGAGCGAGTTTCGCGCGCTCGCCCATCGCATGCTGGACGAGACGATCGACGGCATCGCCAACGTACGCGCGCATCCGGTGTGGCAGCCGATCCCCGACGGCGTCCGTGCGGCATTCAAGGCCGACGTGCCACGCGAGGCGAGTGATCTCGCCGACGTCTATCGCGACTTCTCCGAACATGTCGCGCCCTATGCGACCGGGAACGTCCATCCCGGTTTCATGGGCTGGGTGCACGGCGGCGGCACCGCGGTCGGCATGGTCGCGGAAATGCTCGCGGCAGGCCTCAACGCCAATCTCGGCGGCCGCGACCATATGCCGATCGAGGTCGAGCGCCAGGTCGTCGACTGGATGCGCCGCCTGTTCGCCTTCCCGGAAAGCGCGAGCGGCATCTTCGTCACGGGCACGTCGATGGCGAATCTGATGGCAGTACTGGTGGCACGTACGAGCGCGCTCGGCACGCTGGCGCGGCAGTACGGCATCGGCAATGACGGTGCGCTTCTCACCGCCTATACGTCGCAGGCCGCGCATGGCTGCGTCTCGAGGGCGATGGACATCGCCGGGCTCGGCACCGACGCGCTGCGCAAGATCGGCGTCGATGCCGATCATCGCATGGACGTTGGCGCGTTACGTGCGCAGATCGCGATCGATCGCGAGGTCGGATTCAAACCGTTCCTGGTCGTCGCATCCGCCGGTACGGTCGATATCGGCGCGGTCGACGATCTCGAGGCGATCGCGCAACTGTGCCGCGAGGAAGGAATCTGGTTTCACGTCGACGGCGCCTTCGGTGCGCTCGCGATTTTGTCGCCCGAACTTGCGCCGCTGCTGGGCGGCATCGAGCTTGCTGATTCCATTGCGCTGGACTTCCACAAATGGGGACAGGTGCCTTATGACGCCGGCTTCCTGCTGGTGCGCGACGGCGAGCAGCATCGGCAGGCCTTTGCGCAGCCCGCGGCCTATCTGCGCCGCGAGGCGAGGGGACTTGCGGCCGGCGCGATCTGGCCCTGCGATCTCGGTCCCGATCTGTCGCGCGGCTTCCGTGCGCTGAAGACGTGGTTCACGCTGAAGACGTTCGGCACCGATCGGCTTGGTGCGGTGATCGCGCGAAGCTGTGCGCTGGCGAAATATCTGGAGACGCGCATTCTCGCTGAGCCGCGGCTGGAATTGCTGGCGCCGGTCAATCTCAACATCGTCTGCTTCCGTTACCGCGCTGCCGACGAGGTCAATCGCGAGATCGTCGCCGACATCCAGGAGTCCGGTATCGCGGCGCCCTCGAGCACGACGCTGGACGGCAGGTTTGCGATCCGCGCCGCGATCGTCAATCACCGTACCGACGAGTCCGACATCGACGCGCTTGTCGCGGCCGTGCTGGAATTCGGCGGACGCCGGAGCGGGGGAGTGATCGAAGTCGAGGCGCCGCCGCTCGCGGCACAGTAGCTCAGATGCATATCTGAAACGACAACGGCCCCGGAGGCGATCCGGGGCCGTTGTCGTTTCAGGCCGGTCGTTCGCGCAGCGTGGCCGCGCGAACGCGTGGGATCAGGCGGCGGTGCTGACGTCGTCCTTGTCCGCTTCGGCCTTGGGATGGGTGGCCTCGAACTGGCCGCGCAGCTTCTCCTCATAGGCGATCAGCTTGCGGGCATCCTTCAGTGCGCGATAGAGGTCGCCGTTGAGGATGTTGTTGTTGATGCCCTCGATGATCGGCCAGGAACTCGGCACCGCCGTGACGATGTCGCGCACCAGGTTGAAATAGGTGCCGTGCTGGGTCTGCGGATCCGGCGAGATGTACATGAGCTGGACCGCCAGATAGACGAGCTTGGCGGGCGAGTCGGCGGTCTCCGGTGTGAGGATGTCGCGCTCGCGCAGGATCGGCACGTTGTCGCCGTCGATCAGAAGGCGGGCGCGCTGGTCGGTGTTGGTTATCACGCAGTTACCGACGATGATGCGTTCGTGCGGTCTGAGCTCGACCTTGAGGGCCATGCCTGTTCTCCATCAACGCTTTCGTAACCGAGCGTGTGTTGCGGCGGATCAGAGCGCAATACTCCATCAAGACTAGTTAACGAGTTGTAAATCCCGGCCGATGCCGTGGAAAAGCTCAATCATATCAAGGCTGAAATCGCCCGGCGGCGTGGCGTTGCCAGTGTGCAAATGGGCCGAATCGCGCGCCGACTCAGCAAAAGCTCCGATTTCATTTCATGTTTCGTTAGAGGACTCCGCCCCACGGTCCGCCGGTCGCTGGGTCACTCGATCCATGCAGACGCGTAACAGTAAGCGTCGTTTACCAGAAAGGTAACACCCAATGTCCGGTATCGTTCTCTCCTCCTCGGTTCGTCAGAACCTGCTCTCCCTCCAGTCCACCGCTGATCTTCTCGCCACCACGCAGAACCGTCTGTCGACCGGCAAGAGCGTCAACTCGGCCCTGGACAATCCCACCAACTTCTTCACGGCACAGTCGCTCGACAACCGCGCCAGCGACATCAACAATCTGCTCGACGGCATCGCCAACGGCGTGCAGGTGCTGCAGGCCGCCAACACCGGCATCACCTCGCTGCAGAAGCTGATCGACTCTGCGAAGTCGATCGCCAACCAGGCGCTGCAGACCACCGTCGGCTACTCCACCAAGTCCAACGTCTCCGCCACGATCGCGGGTGCGACGGCGGCCGATTTGCGCGGCACCACGAGCTTCGCCAGCGCGACCGCAAGCAGCAACGTCGTGTTTAGCGGCGCGGCCGGCGGTACCACGGCGGCGACCGGCACCACGACGCTCGGCGCCACCATCGGCTCCTTTGCAAGCACTGGCGCGACGGCCGGTGACGGCACCACGGCCCTGACCGGCGCCATCACCCTGATCGCCACCAACGGCACGACCGCGACCGGCCTGGCCGGCAACGCCCAGCCTGCCGATGGCGACACGGTGACCGTGAACGGCAAGACCATCACGTTCCGCAGCGGCGCGGCTCCGGCGTCGACCGCCGTTCCGAGCGGTTCGGGCGTCAGCGGCAACCTCGTCACCGACGGCAGCGGCAACACCACCGTCTATCTCGCCACCGCGACCGTCAACGATCTCTTGTCCGCGATCGATCTGGCAAGCGGCGTCAAGACCGTATCCATCACCGCGGGTGCTGCGACGATCGCCGTGAGCAACAGCCAGCCAGGTGCTGCCGTCTCGACCGCCGCAGGTGGCGCCGTCACGCTGAAGAGCTCGACGGGTGCGGATCTCAGCGTCACCGGCAAGGCTGACCTGCTCAAAGCTCTCGGCCTGACGACGGCCGTGGGTGGCGGCAACGCCACCGTCAACGTCAACCGGACCACGAGCTCGGGCTCGCTGGGGGCGACGATCGCGGACGGTTCGACGCTGAATGTCGACGGTCACGTCATTACCTTCAAGAACGCGCCGATCCCGGGCTCGACCGGTGCTCCGAGCGTTCCGAGCGGTTATGGTACGAGCGGTAACGTCCTCACCGACGGCAATGGCAACTCAACGGTCTATCTGCAGGCCGGCACGATCAACGACGTGCTCAAGGCGATCGACCTTGCCAGTGGCGTGCAGACCGCGACGGTCAATGCCAACGGCACCGCGACGGTTGCGACTGCGGCCGGCCAGACCAACTCGTCGATCAATGCCTCGGGTCAGCTCAAGATCTCGACCGGCGTCAATGCCGACCTGTCGATCACCGGCACCGGCAACGCGCTGAACGCGCTTGGCTTTGCCGGCAACACCGGGACCTCGAGCGCCTTCACCGCCGCGCGCACCTCCGGCGTCGGCGGCCTCACCGGCAAGACCTTGACCTTCTCCTCCTTCAACGGCGGCACGGCGGTCAACGTCACCTTCGGCGACGGTACCAACGGCACGGTCAAGACGCTCGATCAGCTCAACACGAAGCTTCAGGCCAACAACCTGACGGCGACGATCGACGCCAACGGCCTACTGACGGTCTCGACCACCAACGACTACGCATCCTCGACCATCGGTTCGAGCGCCGCGGGTGGTGCGATCGGCGGCACGCTGACCTCGTCCCTGACGTTCTCGACGGCTTCCAGCCCCGTCCAGGACACGGTTGCCCAGACCTCGCGTTCGAACCTGGTCGGCCAGTACAACAACATCCTTGCGCAGATCGACTCGACCTCGCAGGACTCCTCGTTCAACGGCGTCAACCTCTTGAACGGCGACCAGCTCAAGCTGGTGTTTGACGAGACCGGCAAGTCGAACCTGAGCATCACCGGCGTGACCTACAACTCCAAGGGTCTCGGCCTCGCCTCGCTGACCAGCGGTGTCGACTTCATCGACAACGCTGCCACCAACAAGGTGCTGACCAACCTGAACTCGGCGTCGAGCACGCTGCGTTCGGAAGCGTCGAGCCTTGGTTCGAACCTCACGATCGTGCAGGTGCGTCAGGACTTCAACAAGAACCTGATCAACGTGCTGCAGACCGGTTCGTCCAACCTGACCCTGGCCGACACCAACGTCGAGGCGGCCAACAGCCAGGCGCTGTCGACCCGCCAGTCGATCGCGGTCTCCGCGCTGTCGCTGGCCAACCAGTCGCAGCAGAGCGTGCTGCAGCTGCTCCGCTAACTAGCGGACGACATCGCAAGCAAGATCTGGCGGCGGGGCTTCGGCCCCGCCGCTTTTTTTGCGCGTCAGCTGTCATTCGAGTAGCCTTGCGACGCTCTGAAAAGTAACCAGCGGTTATGGTTAATGGAGAGTAAGCGTGGATAAATGCCAATGATTTCAACCTGATTGCCGGCCGGGACCACGCCTTCCGCGCGCTTATGGCGAACCCGCGCTTAATGCGGACGCGCGTCGTTTCACCCTTTGTTAGCCATGTCGGGGCACGCTGTCCCCGTCACTCGATCTGAAGCGATCGAACGAAGACGCGTAAACCAGAAGGGTAAGAGTCATGTCCGGTATTGTTCTCTCTGCGTCGGTTCGTCAGAACCTGCTGTCTCTCCAGTCCACCGCTGATCTTCTCGCCACCACACAGAACCGTCTGTCGACCGGCAAGAGCGTCAACTCGGCCCTGGACAATCCCACCAACTTCTTCACTGCACAGTCGCTCGACAACCGCGCCAGCGACATCAACAATCTGCTCGACGGCATCGCCAACGGCGTGCAGGTGCTGCAGGCTGCCAACACCGGCCTGACCTCGTTGCAGAAGCTGATCGACTCTGCGAAGTCGATCGCCAACCAGGCGCTGCAGACCACCGTCGGCTACTCCACCAAGTCCAACGTCTCCACCACGATCGCTGGTGCGACGGCGGCGGACCTGCGCGGCACGACCTCCTTTGCCAGCGCGACTGCGAGCAGCAACGTGCTCTATAACGGCACGGCCGGCGGTACCACGGCCGCAACCGGCACCACGACCCTCGGCGCCACCATCGGCTCCTTTGCAAGCACGGGCGCGACGGCCGGTGATGGCACCACGGCCCTGACCGGCGCCATCACCCTGATCGCCACCAACGGCACGACCGCGACCGGCCTGGCCGGCAACGCCCAGCCTGCCGATGGCGACACGGTGACCGTGAACGGCAAGACCATCACGTTCCGCAGCGGCGCGGCTCCGGCGTCGACCGCCGTTCCGAGCGGTTCCGGCGTCAGCGGCAACCTCGTCACCGACGGCAGCGGCAACACCACCGTCTATCTCGCCACCGCGACCGTCAACGATCTCTTGTCCGCGATCGATCTGGCAAGCGGCGTCAAGACCGTATCCATCACCGCGGGTGCTGCGACGATCGCCGTGAGCAACAGCCAGCCAGGTGCTGCCGTCTCGACCGCTGCAGGTGGCGCCGTCACGCTGAAGAGCTCGACGGGTGCGGATCTCAGCGTCACCGGCAAGGCTGACCTGCTCAAGGCTCTCGGCCTGACGACGTCTACCGGTGCGGGCAACGCCACCGTCAACGTCGCACGGACCACGAGCGCCGCCTCGCTGGGTGCAACCCTTACGGACGGTTCGTCGCTGAACGTCGATGGTCATACCATCACCTTCAAGAACGCGCCGATCCCGGGCTCGACCGGTGCTCCGAGCGTTCCGAGCGGCTTCGGTGCCAGCGGTAACATCCTCACCGACGGCAACGGCAACTCGACCGTCTACCTGCAGGCCGGCACGGTTGCCGACGTGCTCAAGGCGATTGACCTTGCCACCGGCGTGCAGACCGCGACGATCAACGCCAACGGCACCGCGACGCTTGCGACCGCCACAGGCCAGTCGAACTCGACGATCAATACGTCCGGTCAGCTCAAGCTCTCGACCGGCATCAATGCCGATCTGACGATCACGGGCAGCGGCAATGCACTGAATGTATTCGGGCTGGCCGGCAACACCGGCAGTGCGTCGGCATTCACCGCGGCGCGCACCTCCGGGGTCGGCGGCATTGCCGGCAAGACCTTGACCTTCTCCGCGTTCAACGGCGGCACGGCGGTCAATGTCACCTTCGGCGACGGCACCAACGGCACGGTCAAGACGCTCGATCAGCTCAACACGGCGCTTCTGGCCAACAATCTGGCTGCAACGATCGACGCCAACGGCCGGCTGACCATCACGGCGTCCAACGACTACGCGTCCTCGACGATCGGTTCGACCGTCGCAGGCGGTGGCATCGGCGGCACGCTGACTTCGGCGCTGACCTTCTCGACGGCTTCCAGCCCCGTCCAGGATGCGGTTGCACAGACGGCCCGTGCGAACCTGGTGTCTCAGTACAACAACATCCTGAACCAGATCGACACGACCTCGCAGGACTCCTCGTTCAACGGCGTCAATTTGCTGAACGGCGATCAACTCAAGCTGGTGTTCGACGAGACCGGCAAGTCGAGCCTCAACATCACCGGCGTGACCTACAACTCCAAGGGTCTGGGCCTCGCTGCCCTGACCGTCGGTGTCGACTTCATCGACAACGCCGCGTCCAATCGCGTGCTGACCAACCTGAACGCCGCGTCGAGCACGCTGCGCTCGGAAGCCTCAGCGCTCGGTTCGAACCTCTCGGTGGTGCAGGTGCGTCAGGACTTCAACAAGAACCTGATCAACGTGCTGCAGACCGGTTCTTCGAACCTCACGCTGTCCGATACCAACGTCGAGGCGGCCAACAGCCAGGCGCTGTCGACCCGCCAGTCGATCGCGGTCTCCGCGCTGTCGCTGGCCAACACTTCGCAGCAGAGTGTGCTCCAATTGCTCCGATAAGTAACTGGTATCATTAAATAAAATAAGAGCGGCGGGGTCATTTGCCCCGCCGCTTTTTTGCGTCTGGAGGGGGCAGGGACGTTCACCGCCCATTAACCCTATCCCTTAAACCGGCGTTAACCATACTTTAAAGGACAGCCTCTAAGACTGGACAAAAGCCCGCTTTCAAGACCGCGCGGCCGATTCGTACCCGGTTCAAGAGGAAGACTCGCCAATGTCCAACATCGTTCTCTCGGCGTCCGTTCGCCAGAACCTGTTGTCGCTGCAGTCGACGGCCGACTTGCTGGCCACGACGCAGGAGCGGCTGTCGACCGGTAAGAAGGTCAACACAGCGCTCGACAATCCCACCAACT
The DNA here is from genome assembly GCF_023073025.1 of Bradyrhizobium sp. 76. Taxonomy (NCBI): domain Bacteria; kingdom Pseudomonadati; phylum Pseudomonadota; class Alphaproteobacteria; order Hyphomicrobiales; family Nitrobacteraceae; genus Bradyrhizobium; species Bradyrhizobium sp. 76. The sequence continues at coordinate 369,488 of NZ_JADPIS010000059.1, read as the reverse complement.
TCTTCACGGCCCAGGGGTTGGACAACCGGGCGAGCGACATCGGCAACCTGCTGGATGGCATCAACAACGGTGTGCAGGTGCTCCAGGCCGCGAACACCGGCATCACCTCGCTGCAGAAGCTGATCGACAGCGCCAAGTCGATCGCCAACCAGGCGTTGCAGACCACGGTCGGCTATTCCACGAAATCGAACGTCTCCACCACGATTCCCGGTGCGACGCCCGCCGACCTGCGCGGCACGACCTCCTATGCGAGCGCGACCGCCAAGAGCAACGTGCTCTATACCGGCGCAGCCGGTGGCGTGACCCCGGTCACGGGAACCGCCGCGCTCGGCGCCTCGCTGGGCTCGAACGCGGGCACGAATGTCGGGTTCGCCGCGACCGCGGCCGACGGCACGACTGCACTGTCCGGTACCACCACGCTGGTCGGCACCACGACATCCACCACCTTCGGCGCGCCGCCCGCTGACGGCGACACGATCACGGTCAACGGCAAGACCATCACCTTCCGCACCGGTATCGCGCCGACGACGCAGCCGACCGGCTGGGGCCTCAACCCCAGTGGGCACATCGCCACCGACGGTAACGGCAATTCGATCGTCTACGAGGGAACGCCGGCTGCGCCCGGCGCGACTGTCAACGACGTCCTCAGCGCGATCGACCTCGCCAGCGGCGTCAAGACCGCGGCAATCAGTGCAGGCGCGGCAACCATTACGGTCAGCGGCTCGACCGGCCCGATCGGCACGCTGCAGGTGGCATCGTCCGTCACGGGCGGCCAAGTCACGCTGAAGAGTTCGACCGGCGCCGATCTGAGCTTGACGGGCAAGGCCGATTTCCTCAACAAGCTCGGTCTGACCGCGGCGACCGGCGCAGGCAATGCGAGCGTGAGCGCGGACCGATCGACCACCGCGGGCTCGCTCGGCTCGCTCGTTCAGGACGGCTCGACGCTGAACATCGACGGCCACACCATCACTTTCAAAAACGCCCAGTCGCCCCAGTCGGCGTTGAGCGTGACCTCCGGCGGCGTCAACAACAATATCGTCACCGACGGCAACGGCAATTCGACCGTCTACCTCCAGAGCGCGACGCTCACCGATCTGCTCAACTCGATCGACCTCGCCACCGGCGTCAAGACCGCCAGCATCTTCAACGGCGCGGCGACGCTGTCGACCACCGCGGGCCAGATCCCCTCGTCGGTCAACAGCAGCGGTCAGCTTGCGCTCTCTACCGGCATCAACGCCGACCTGTCGATCACCGGCACCGGCAACGCGCTCAACGCATTCGGTCTCAGCGGCAATACGGGGACGGCGACCGCTTTCGCCGCAGCACGTAACTCCGGTGTCGGCGGGGTCAGCGGCAAGACGCTGACCTTCACCTCCTTCAACGGCGGCACGGCCGTCAACGTCACCTTCGGCGACGGCACCAACGGCACCGTCAAGACGCTCGACCAGCTCAATGTGCAGCTTCAAGCCAACCACCTGACGGCGACCATCGACGCCAATGGCGTGCTGACGGTCACCACCGTCAACGAGTACGCATCCTCGACCCTCGGCTCGAGTACTGCCGGCGGCACGGTCGGCGGTACGCTCACCGGCGTGCTGGCCTTTACCACCGCGCAGCCCCCGATTCAGGATCCCGTCGCGCAGACCGCGCGCTCCGGCCTGGTCAGTCAGTTCAACAACATCCTGGCGCAGATCGACACGACCTCGCAGGACTCGTCCTTCAACGGCGTCAACCTGCTCAACGGCGACACGCTGAAGCTGGTCTTCAACGAGAACGGCAGCTCGACGCTCGGCATCAACGGCGTGGTGTTCAACGCGGCCGGCCTGGGTCTCAGCAATCTCGTTCCGGGCACGGACTTCATCGACAACGGTGCCACCAACAAGGTGCTGGCCAGCCTGAATGCCGCCTCGAGCACGTTGCGCTCCGAGGGTTCTTCGCTCGGTTCGAATCTGTCGATCGTGCAGGTGCGTCAGGACTTCTCCAAGAACCTGATCAACGTTCTGCAGACCGGCTCGGCCAACCTGACGCTGGCCGATACCAACGAGGAAGCGGCGAACAGCCAGGCGCTGTCGACCCGCCAGTCGATCGCGGTGTCCGCGCTGTCGCTGGCCAACCAGTCGCAACAGAGCGTGCTGCAGCTGCTCCGCTAATTTCGCGGCGCAGGTCGCTCATCGATTTCGCGGCGGGGCTAACGCTCCGCCGTTCATTTTACTGAGATCGCTAAGGCAGGATTAGCTGAGATCGACGCGCACCACGCGCGACGTGTTTACAGCGTGCACATGCGCGTCTAGCTTCACGATGACGAAGAACTCCGAGACCCGTAATAATCCGGAGTGCTTCCAAGCACACATGTAAGCAAATCTTAAGCGGTGCTGCCTAGGGTCAGGAAAGAAATCCTTAAGCGCGTTCAACGCGCTAGGTAACCTCCAGGGTGTGATTGATGTCGAATTCCGCTGCCTCGGCCTACGCGCGTGTTGCAACGACCACCGCATCTCCTCGCGACATCGAAGCGCAGACCCTGCTCAAGGCCGCGAACAAGCTTCAGGATGCGATCAACAGCGCCGAGCCGTTCAGCGAGCAGACCACGCAGGCCCTGATGTTCAATCGCAAGCTCTGGACGATTTTCCTGAGCGAGGCCATGCGCGAGAACAATCCGCAGCCGATCGACGTCCGGCAGAAGATCGCCAACATCAGCGTGTTCGTGCTGAGCCAGACCGCCGCGCTGCAGATGAGCCCGCAGTTCGATCACTTCCGTCCGCTGATCGAGATCAACCGCAATATCGCGGCTGGTCTGTCCGGCCGTCCGTGATCGAGCACGGCTCGTTCCGCTTCGGCAACAGCAAATTCACGCTGACGGATACCGGCAAGACGCAGATCAGGAACGTCGTCACCGGTCCCGCGACCGGTTCGAGCGATCTCGATGTTGCCGTTGCGAGGCTCGACGCCTGATGGTCAGGCGCTGCGGTCCGTGCTGGCCGGACGCGAGGGCTCGGATTTCAAATCCTGCGCATGAAAATAGGCCCGCCGGCGCAGCATTGCTTCGTCGGGGAACTGGTTGACCACCGCGTCGGTCCTGTCGTTGACGACCTGGAAGACGAACGACGCCGCCGCCTGGTCGAACACGACCTGGCGTGAGACGTTCTCGCTGCTTCGCAAATCATTGCGTGCAGGCGCGCTCGCCTCGCCAGCGGCCACTGTCTGGCTCACGGGCAGATCGGTTTGCACGGCTTCGTTCGCCGCCGCATTGGACGTCGTTACGATCTGCACGGCGACCGGTATCCCCACCGGCCTGATGCTGAAATCTGTACTCATGGCAGCCTCCTGGTTGCCTCACGTGAGTCAAATCCCAACCCCTCTCAATACGCAACCATGGAACACCAGGATTGAACACCCGGTAAGGAAACGTGCCTAACCGCGCGACGATGTTGCCGCGCGGTTTTTCGTAAAATTGTCGCTTGTTGTTGCGCGCGCTCAGAGCGAGCGGCTGACCGCGAGCGGCGTGATGTGGCGTGGGCCCGGCGCGGCGCGGCGTCCCGCGGCCGTGTAGGTGTTCGGCACGTTGCGCTTCTGGATCTCGGCGTTGACGCCGCGCACGACGCTCTCCGAGACGGCGTGAGCGGTTGCGAGCACGGTGAGATTGACCTGGAGCATCGCGCGGAATGCATCGTGGTGCCGATGCAGCGTCGAGAGCAGCTCGGGCGCGGATTTGGCGAGCTGGGTCTGGTTCGCCTTCAACTGGGTGACGGCGCCGACATAGTTTCGCGACAGCTCCTGCTTCTTGCTTTCGAGGGTCATCGCCTCGCGGACCTGGCCGGCGCGCACGAGCTCGGTCTCGCGCTCGATCAGGCCGAGCAGCGCACTCATCGCATCCATCAACTGCTCGGCGATCTTGCGCGCCTCGGCGTTGCCGGGTGCGGTGTTCGGGCGCTGCGCTTGCACCGGCTGACGCGAGGCGTTGAAGTGGTTCATCTCGTTTGACCTTATGCCGTGCGGATCGTTTTTGCCTGCTGCATGATCAGGGTGCGATAGACGTCGGTGGCGATGCCGACGCCGCCGGCGTTGGCGAAATTCTTGGAATATTGCTCCGTCAGCATCGAGCGCCACACGCCGGTGCCAGGGGTGTCGCCGAACGGGCCTTCGCCCTTCAGGCCCGAGGTCATCTGCGAGAACATGCTGTTGAGGAACATCGCCTCGAAGTCGGTGGCGATCTTCTGCGCCTTGGCCTGCTGCTTCGGCGGGACCTTTTGCAGTGCCGCGGCGAGATCGAAGTCCGGCCGGCCGTTGCGGCTCTCCACCGAGAAGGCGGAGCTGGCGACCCGTGCGGTGTTGACCATGCCGGTCTGCATCACATCACCTCGATGTCGGCTTCGATCGCACCGGCGGCCTTGATCGCCTGCAGGATGCTGATGAGATCGCGCGGGCCGATGCCGAGACCGTTGAGGCCGTCGACGAGCTGCTGAAGCGAGACGCCGTCCTTGACCACGGCGAACTTCTTGCCGTCCTCGGTGACGCTGACGCTGCTGCGCGGCGCGACCACGGTCCGCCCCCGCGACAGCGGGTTGGGCTGGCTGACCTGCGGGCTCTCGGAGATCGTGACGGTGAGGTTGCCCTGTGCGACCGCAACGGTGGCGACGCGGACGTCGCGGCCCATCACGATGATGCCGCTGCGTTCGTCGATGATGATCTTGGCGGCGAGATCCGGATCGACCTGGAGCTGCTCGATCTCGGTGAGAAACGCGACGACGTTGCCCTTGAACTCCGGCGGGATCGCAAGCTGCACGGTCGATGGGTCGATCGGCTCGGCGGTCTTGACGCCGAGATAGTCGTTGATCGCGGCGGCGATCCGCTTGGCCGTGGTGAAGTCGGCATTGCGCAGCGCAAGCCGAACGTTCGGCAGGCGATTGAGCGCGAACTCGATCTCCCGCTCGATGATGGCACCGTTGACAATGCGTCCGACCGTCGGCACGCCACGCACGATTTTCGCCGCCTCGCCCTCGGCCTGGAAGCCGGAGATCGCGAGTGAGCCCTGTGCGACCGAATAGACGTTGCCGTCGGCGCCGAGGAGTGGGGTGACGAGCAGGGTGCCGCCCTGGAGATTCTTGGCGTCGCCGAGCGCGGAGACGGTGACGTCCATGCGCGTGCCCTGGGTGGCGAAGGCCGGCAGATTGCCTGTCACCATCACGGCGGCGACGTTGCCGGTGCGGATGGTGGCGCCCCGGATGTTGACGCCCATGCGCTCGAGCATCGCTTGCAGAGACTGCTTGGTGAAGGGGATGTTGTTGAGGGTGTCGCCGGTGCCGTTGAGACCGACGACGAGGCCGTAGCCGATGAGCTGGTTCTGCCGCACGCCTTCGATGTTGGCGAGATCCTTGATGCGCGATGTCGCGCTTGCAGAATTGACCGAGAGCACCAGCGCTGACAGCGCGGCGCAGGCCACCCCCACAAGTCTCACCCAACGAACGCTTGGCATCCTCTGCTCCCCGAGGCTCCTCAAATCAAAGGACCATCACGACACTCCCATGACGAGCTGGTCCGACGCTGTCCTTGCGAGCGCTGTGCCAACTCGGGGCAGCGGGGGTAGGTCGCTGAATAGGTTGAATAAATCTGTTTCGAGCGACCTCAGCCGGTGTTGTCCCTGAGGAGCGAAACTGCCGCCCGTCGGCAGATTTTGCCGGGCTGTTTACGGGCCGTTAACCATAAAACGGCGAATGTGGCGCATCGATCACCCGGATTGCTTCCGATGCGCATCTACGGACCGAACGGCACCATGCTTGGAACGCCGGCCAGCCAGGCTAGGCGGACGAGCTCCGGCGGCTTCGTGCTACCCGACACCTCGTCGGCGCCGGAGACGCGAGGCGCCGCCGCACCGAAGGCGGCCGCCAACATCGACGGGCTGCTGGCGCTGCAAGGCATCGAAGAGGATCCGATCGAGCGTCGCAAGCGCTCGGTCGTGCGCGGAAAGACCGCGCTCGATGTGCTCGACGATCTCAAAATGGGACTTCTCTCGGGCAAGCTCGACGCCTCGACCGTGATGCGGCTGCGTGACGCTGCGGCAAACCTGAAATCGTCCTCCGGCGACTCCGGCCTGGATTCGGTGCTGTCGGAGATCGAGCTGCGAGTCGAGGTCGAGCTCGCCAAGGCCGGGCAGGCATAGGGTCCTACGCCGCTTCATCCTTCAGGTGCGCGTCGTAGCGGCGCTGGGCGGCGAGCACGTCTTTCAGATTCTGTTCGGCCCAATCGCGCAGCGGATCGACGGCTGCGGCGAGCGTCACGCCGAGCTGCGTGATCGAGTATTCCACGGTCACCGGCACGGTTGCGATGGCGTGACGCTTGATCAATCCGTCGCGTTCGAGCGACTTGAGAACCTGGCTCAGCATCTTCTGCGAAATGCCTTCGATCGTGCGGCGCAACTGATTGAAGCGCATCGGTTCCTCGCGCAGCAGCAGCAGGATCAGCACCGCCCATTTGTCACCCACGCGGTCGAGGATCTGTCGCGTGGGGCAGTTCGCTGCATAGACGTCTGGCTTCATCGTCGGGTCCTCACGATCCATTCCGCTCATTTGCCGGCCGCCGCCGGTTACTCCTGCGTAATCAGGTAAGCACAAAGTGCTCTCTTAACACCAGCGCTCTTTGCGATATCTAGTCACCATTGGTTACTACAGAAGCGAAGGAACCTTCCATGAAAATCGCAGTTGCCGGCGCCTCGGGCCGGGCCGGGTCGGAGATCACCAAAGAACTGTCCCATCGCGGCCACACGGTTACGGCCATCGCCCGCAACCCCGAGAAGATCGCGGCCTTGCCGAACGTCACGCCCACCAAGGGGGACGTGCTCGACCAGTCAGGCCTTGCCAAGTTGTGGGCCGGGCACGACGTCGCCGTGAGTTCCGTACACTTCCTGGCCAGCGACGCGCTCAAGCTGATCGGCGCGGCCAAGGACTCGAAGGTTGGTCGTTACCTCGTCGTCGGCGGAGCCGGTAGCCTGGAGGTCGCTCCGGGCGTCAAACTGGTGACAACTCCCGGTTTTCCGCCTCAGTACAAGGCTGAGGCGGAGGCGGGTTCGGCCTTTCTCGACCTGCTGCGGCAGGAAAAGGCACTGAACTGGACTTTCATCTCGCCGTCGGCCCTGTTCATCGAGGGGGAGCGCACCGGCAAGTTCCGGCTTGGCACCGATCAGCTTCTCGCAGATGCGAACGGCAAAAGCTGGATCACCTTCGCGGATTACGCCATCGCGCTCGCCGACGAGATCGAGCGACCGGCCCATGCGAGGCAACGTTTCACGGTCGGCTACTAGGCCTACGGCCGCTCCCGGGCCCTTCAGGATAAACCTTTCCTGTGCAAGGGCTTGGGGGCGCCGGTCGGGCTATCAGGGAAACATTGTCTGTCACAGGAGGCCGCTATATAACGCCCCGCTCAGCGGACCCCGTTCCGCGTACGAGTCGTTGCTTAGACAGATAGGCCGCCCTTGGAAAAGTTGAAAAACTACCGACCGACCGAAAAAGAGCCTTTCATGAACGACAGGCAGAAGGAGTACTTCCGCTTGAAGCTCCTCGCCTGGAAGGATGAGATCCTCAAAGAGTCCAAGCTCACCCTGCAAGCCCTGCAGGAGGAGAACGTGAACCACCCCGATCTCGCCGATCGGGCATCGTCCGAAACCGACCGCGCCATCGAACTCCGTGCCCGCGACCGCCAGCGCAAGTTGATCGCCAAGATCGACGCCGCGCTCCAGCGTATCGAGGACAACACCTACGGCTATTGCGAGGACACCGGCGAGCCGATCTCGTTGAAGCGGCTCGAGGCCCGTCCCATCGCGACGCTCTCGGTGGAGGCGCAGGAGCGCCACGAGAAACGCGAGAAGGTCTATCGCGACGAATAGAGTCCGAGCCGCAGCGATGCGGCTCTTTGTTTTTGAACGCAAGGTGCGCCTTTTCGCGCCGTGATCAGCATTTTGCCTGTCGCTTGCAACCGCGCGTTCGACGCGCGAGCGCAATCACGAAAAGTGAATCGCGATCAATGGGCTAGACTCAACTCCTCCGAGCTCACGTGAGTTCGGATGAGAAACAGCCTTCACTTCAGGTGCGGGAGGTTTTGCGAGTCGCATCAAGGACATCGACTCGAATGCTGAGGCACTGATCCAGCAGCTTCACGCGTTGCTGCAATCAGGCCTGGTGCGACGCTGCAGGGTACGCATCCTCATAAAGCCCGGACCAGCTCAATATTTCCTTAAACGCCGGCGCCGCCCGTGAGGCTTGCCGTGATGTGGCCGGCCAGCGTCCGCATCTCATCCAGCTTGGGCCGGCAATGACGTGCTGCCGCGCGGCCCCCTGCGCTTGTCACGCCCCGGCGGGGATGCTGAAGTGCCGCCCTCGATTGTGGTGTGTAGGAGCGGGCGCCGATGGACAGAATTCTCGCAGCCGCAAAGGCGATCGCGCTGGCACGCCGCAACCATGCGCCGCTCGCGGCGCTCGAAGTTCCTCCCGCCGATGAAGCCGAGGGCTATCAGGTCCAGCGCGCGCTGCACGATCTGCTGCTGCCGCATGCCGGCCCGCTCGTCGGCTACAAGATCGGCTGCACCAGCCAGGTGATGCAGGATTACATCGGCATTCCACACCCCTGCGGCGGCGGCGTGTTCCAGAAGGGCGTGCACGACAGCGGCGTGCGGCTCGCGGCTGCCGATTTTGTCCGCGTCGGCGTTGAATGCGAGATCGCGGTGCGGCTGAAGCGCAATCTCGCCGCCGGCGAGGCGCCATTCACGGCCGAATGGGTCGGCGAAGCCGTCGAGGCCTATCATCCCGCGATCGAGATCGTCGACGACCGCTATGTGAAGTGGGAAACAATGGGCGCGCCGACGCTGATCGCCGACGATTTCTTCGCCGCCGGCTGCGTGCTGGGCGAGGTCGTGCCGCGCTCGTCGGTGCCGGACCTGAAGGCGGTCAAAGGCCGCGCCATCGTCAACGGCGAAGAGGTGAGCCACGGCACCGGCGCCGACGTGCTCGGCCATCCGCACAACGCACTCGCCTGGCTCGCCAACCATCTCGCCGCCGAGGGCAAGGGTCTGCACGCGGGCCAGCTCGTTCTCACAGGGAGCCTGGTGAAGACGCTGTGGCTGAAAGCCGGCGACAAGGTGCGGGTGGAACTGGACGGACTGGGTACGGTGGAGGCGGAGTTTACGTGATCTCTCCGCGTCCTTGCGAGCGCAGCGAAGCAATCCAGAGTCCCTCCGCGGTGGCAGCCTGGACTGCTTCGCTGCGCTCGCAATGACGGAGGTTGGGGCAGCGGTGCCGCTACGATCGCGCATCTGGCCGGCTGTACGCAGCGGCACCATCGCCAAAATACATGCGGCCCTCGCCAGGGGAGCTAGCGAGGGCCGCGTCGTACATCGTCGTCCGCGCCTAGGTTCGCGAACACGATGTGGGAGCTCGGGAGAAGCTTAGAAGGGCAGCAGCACGTCCATGACTTGCTGGCCGTAGCGCGGTTGCTGCACGTCCATGATCTGGCCGCGGCCGCCGTAGGCGATGCGGGCCTGCGCGATCTTGGTGGAATCGATGGTGTTGTCGCTCTGGATGTCTTCGGGACGGACGATGCCGGCGACGATGAGCTCGCGGATTTCGTAGTTGACGCGGATTTCCTGCTTGCCTTCGACCACGAGGTTGCCGTTGGGCAGGACCTGGGTGACGACGGCCGCGACGTTGGTCTGCAACGCTTCCTTGCGGTCCACGCTTCCTTTGCCCTCGCTAGACGCGGTCGAGTCGGCGGTGAGGATGCGGCCGGGCAACACCTTCTGCGCTTGGGCGCCCAATGTCTTGGCTCCGATAAAGTCGGTGATCCCGGAATCTTCCTTGTTGGTGCGGCTGCGCTGGGTGTCGTTTTCGATGTTGGCCTTGTCGGTGATGTTCACGGCCACCGTAAGGAGATCGCCGACCTGATGGGCGCGCTGGTCCTTGAAGAAGGCGCGACTGCCGTTCCGCCACAGCGAGTTCGGATTGTAGGAGGCGACTTCCGGCTTCGGCATCGGCATCTGCACCGGCTTGTAACCGGGCTGCGTCGTCGGATTGTCGATCGCCGACAATTTCGGCTGCTCGCCGATCTGCGACAAACGGTCGATCGATGAGCAGCCGCTCGCCAGCGCGCAAGTCGCCAGCAGCAGGGCAGAGATCGCGATGCGACGGGGACGAAAAGCCGAACTGAACCTGGACATGACTTACTCTGACTTGGCTGGAGCTTGCGAGACGCGAACTTGCGGGATCTGGGCTTGCGCGATCTGGTTCGGGGATGCCGGGGTCTGGACCAGGTTCCGGACGAGGGCTGCGGTATCGACCGGGGCGGGCGCCTCGTCACGCTTGAGCGACGAGGTCTGTTCGACCGCAGCCGGCATCGGCGCGGCTTGGCTGGCGCCCTGGACCGTCACCTGGCCGCGGCCGGTGACGACGCCGCTCAGCGTGCGCTTGGTCTGCAGGTTGAGCACGCTGATGGTGTCGCCCTCGGCGCCGCTCTCGATCGCCTTGCCGCGCGTGGTGAGGTAGATTCCGGGGACCTGGTAGATGACGGTGACGTTCTGGTCGCGCTGCACGAAGTCGGGCTTGACGATGTCGGCGACGCGGATCGGCGTCCCCGCCCGCATCGGCCGGCGGAGCTGCATGCCGAGCGTGCGATCTCGCGAGGCGGCCTCACCCGTGACCTCGGCCTTCGGCCGGCGTTCCATGGCGACGTCGGAGGCCTTCAGGAGATCGACACGATCGATGTCGCGCGTCAGCACGGCCACTTCCACCGTTTCGATCGCGGTACCGGTGAAACGCAGCTTGGTCGGTGCCGGATTGTTGTCGTTGTTGATCTCGAAGGCGATGTCGAAACGGCCGCTGCGGGCGTCGTAGCGGGTTGCGACTGGCTGCAGCACGCCGGTGTTGGAGGCATCCAACCGCATGTCGGCAATGCCGCGGTCGAACGTGACGGTGATGTTGGCGGCGTCGCCAAGTCCGAAGCGGTGCTCGAGCGCCGAGGCGACCGCGGTTTCGAGGTCCTTGTTCACGAGCGTGCGGGCGAGACGGGTGACCTGGACCTCCTTGATGTCGCCGGTCATCACGCCGATCACCTGTTTTGCGCGCAACACCGCCAGCACCTGGGCGACTGGCAGCGCACCGGTGGTGCCGAGATCGGGCGAGCGGTAGAGCGGGATCAGCGCGGCCGAGCCGGCATTGTCGATGAGATCGCCGACCCGCACCACGTCCGAGGTCACGGTGATGCTCGCGCGCAGCGTCGGCGTCGCGATGAAATCGTCGGCGGCCCGTGCGGGCAGCGCCAGCACGAGGAGAGCGGAGATGGTGGCGAGGGTGGTCCGGATCATCGTCATCACCTCAGCGGAACAACGCCGTGGTCGACTGCATCATCTGGTCGGCGGCGCTGATCACCTTGGCGTTCATCTCGTAGGCGCGCTGGGCGGCGATCAGGTCGCTCATTTCCGAGACGACGTCGACATTGGCCTGCTCGAGGCTGCTCTGGGTGATATTGCCGAAACCTTCGGAGCTCGCGGTACCGTCCTGCGGCGGGCCGGAGGAGGGCGTCTCGGTGAACTGATTGTTTCCGACCGGCTGGAGGCCCGCCTTGTTGATGAATCGGGTCAGGCCGATCTGGCCCTGGACGGCCGAGGTCGACGAACCCGGCAGCGTCACCGAGACCTGGCCCTGCACGTTGATGGTGAGGCCCGAGGCGTTGTTCGGGATCGTGATCGTCGGTTGCACCGGGTTACCCTGCGCGGTGACGATGCGCCCCTGATTGTCCATCTGGAAGGTGCCGTCGCGGGTGTACTGGTAGCTGCCGTCGGGCATCAGGATCTTGAAGAAGCCTTCGCCCGTGATGGCCATGTCGAGGTCGTTGCCGGTCTGCGACAGCGTGCCCTGGGTCATGCTGCGCGGGGTGCCGACGGTCTTGACGCCGCCGCCAATATCGACGCCGACCGGCAGAATCGTGCCCTGGTCGGATGACTGGGCGCCGACCCGGCGGACGTGTTCGTAGATCAGATCCTGGAACGCCGCGGTCTGCTTCTTGAAGCCGGTGGTGCGCAGGTTCGCGATGTTGTTGGAGATCACCTGAACGTTGAGTTCCTGTGCCGCCATTCCGGTTGCTGCGGTGTGAAGCGCCTGCATGTCAGTTCTCCCTCAATCAGGCCGGAACGTCGGCGAGCTTCTCGATCGCCGATTTGTGCATGTCACTCTGCTGCTGGAGCAGGTTGGCGATGGCGGTGTAGCTGCGCATGACTTCGACCATGCGGCTCATCTCACCGACCGAGTTCACGTTCGACTTCTCGACATAGCCCTGCTGCACGGTCGACTTGGTGTCGGCCTGCGAGACCGCGGAGCCGATGTTGTAAAGGTTGGCGCCGAGCTTCGTCAGCTTGGCCGGATCGTCGAACGAGGCCATGCGGATCTTGCCGCGGATCGAGTCGTTCTTGGCCGTGCCCTCGAGCACCGTGACGGTGCCGTCCGGCGCGACGTTGATGTCGTGATCGGTCGGCTGGAAGGTGATCGGGCCGCCGGTGCCCAGCACGAGGTTGCCGTCGGAGGTGACGAGCTGGCCGGTGCTGTTGAGCGAGAATTTGCCGTCGCGGGTGTAGCGCTCGGCGCCATTGGCCTGCACGGCGAAATAGGCGTTGCCGCTGATCGCCATGTCGAGCGGATTCTTGGTCGGCTCCATCGGCCCCTGGCCGACGTCGCGGAAGGTGCCGCGGTCCTGCACATAGGAGACCCGGCGGTCGGAGCCGACGAAATTGTCCTCACGCGCGTTCGAGTTGAGGTACTCCTCGAACAACGAATGGTCGGCCTTGAAGCCGTTGGTGTTGGCGTTGGCGACGTTGTTGGCGATGACATCCATCTGCCGTTCCAACGTCATCTGTCGTGACAAGCCGATCAGAAGCGCGTTCTGCATCGGAAATCTCCCCTGAGTGAGATCCGCCAGCTCGCTCTCCCAAGCGCATTGGCCGATCCCGTGAACGAGACCTCGGGTTCTCCCAAACCCAGGGTCTCGATCCTTTCTCAGCGAAACTCGTGCCAAACCGAAAAAGATTGTAATTTCAGAGACTTGTCTATTTTTCGAGGGCGCGGGGAGGCGGCAGAAACGGTCTGTTAGCCATGTTTGCCCGGCAGATTTTTCCTAGCGAAGGCCCAATCGAAAGGTTCCGTTAACCATTATTACCGTAGCGTTTGGGCGTAAGAGGAGCACTGCGCTGGGGCATTTGTATCGCGTCACTGTCTGCCAGGAGCTTCGCTCTTTCGACCCCTTTGAGAGATGAGCGAGCGCGGCGATCATGGCAGAGAATGAAGCGGAAGGCGGCGCAGCCGCTGAGGGCGCGCAAGCTGCTCCGCCCAAGAACAAGTTCAAGCTGATGATCATGGCGGTAGGCCTGCTCGCCGTTCTCGGCGGCGGCGCCGCAACCTGGTTCTTCTTTTTCCGCCACGGCGACGACGAGCATCACGCCGAGGCGGCGCCTCCGCCGAAGCCGCCGTCTTTCGTCGAGGTTCCAGACATCATGGTCAACCTCGCCGGCGCGCCGGGCGAGCGCGTGCAATATCTGAAGCTCAAGATCGTGCTAGAGCTGAAGGAAGAGAAGCAGGTCGAGGCGATCAAGCCGACGATGCCGCGCATCACCGACATCTTCCAGACCTATGCGCGCGAGCTGCGCTCCTCCGACCTCAACGGTTCCGCCGGCATCTTCCGCCTCAAGGAAGAGCTGACCAAGCGCGTCAACGCGGCGGTCGCTCCGGTCCAGGTCAGCGCGGTGCTGTTCAAGGAAGTCGTGATCCAGTGAGCATGACGGGCTAGGGATCATGGCAGGCACCGACCAACCAGACCAGGATGCAATTGCCGCCCAATGGGAGGCCTCGCTCGATTCCGAGGATCCCGCCGAGGCCGCGAAGGCTGCTGCCGAAAACGAACTATCGGAGACCATGGCCCTGCAATGGGCGGCCATGGTCGAGGATGGCAGCCGCGATCTCGGCGCCGGCAAGAATTCCGGCGAACGGGTTCTGTCGCAGGAGGAGATCGACAACCTCCTCGGCTTCGCGGTCGGCGACGTCACGCTCGACGATCATTCCGGCATTCGCGCCATCATCGATTCGGCGATGGTCTCCTACGAGCGTCTGCCGATGCTCGAAATCGTCTTCGACCGCCTGGTGCGGTTGCTGACGACCTCCTTGCGCAATTTCACCTCCGACAACGTCGAAGTCTCGCTCGACCGCATCACCTCGGTGCGCTTCGGCGACTACATGAACTCGATCCCGCTGCCCGCCGTCCTCACTGTCTTCAAGGCCGAAGAGTGGGACAATTTCGGCATGGCCGTGGTCGATTCCAGCCTGATCTACTCGATGATCGACGTGCTGCTCGGCGGCCGCCGCGGCTCGAGCCAGCTGCGCATCGAGGGCCGGCCCTACACCACGATCGAGACAGAGTTGGTCAAGCGGCTGGTCGAAGTCGTCATGGCCGATGCCGAACAGGCGTTCAGGCCGCTCTCGCCGGTGACCTTCACCATCGACCGGCTCGAGACCAACCCGCGTTTCGCCGCGATCAGCCGTCCTGCCAACGCCGCGATCCTGGTGCGCCTGCGCATCGACATGGAAGATCGCGGCGGCAACATCGAGCTCCTGCTGCCTTACGCGACCATCGAGCCGATCCGGGGCGTCCTGCTCCAGATGTTCATGGGCGAAAAGTTCGGCCGCGACCAGATCTGGGAAGGTCATTTCGCCACCGAGATCGTCCAGGCCGAGATCTCCGTCGACGCCGTGCTCTACGAAGCCGACATCCCACTCAAGCAGCTGATGCGGCTCAAGGTCGGCGACACGCTGCCGCTGGACATGCGCGCGGATGCCAACGTCACCGTTCGCTGCGGCGACGTCACCATCACCGAAGGACGCATGGGCCGGGTCGGCGACCGCGTCGCGATACGGGTGACGAAACCCTTGCGCAAGCCAAGTACGACACTTGCGATGTTCGAAAAGGTCGACGAGCAGAACAAGATGATGGAGGCCCCATGAACCACTCCCTAGGAATGGCGATCGAGACGCTGGTGGCTATCCTGCTGATGCTAACCATCGTCTACTGCGTCACGCTCAACAAGCGACTGACGCGGCTGAAGGCGGACGAGCATTCGCTGAAGGCGGTCATCGGTGAGCTGATCACCGCAACCGAGATCGCCGAGCGCGCGATCGGCGGACTGAAGCTCGCCGTGCGCGACGTCAACGAGAACCTCGGCAGCCAGCTTGCGTCGGCGACCCAGATGTCCGAGCAGCTCTACAAGCAACTCGGCGAAGCCGACAACGTGGTGCGGCGGCTGTCCAAGATCGCAATCGCCGCGCGCCCCGTGACGAACCCGGAAATGCTCGCCGCGCCCGCAGCCAAGCCCTCGTCGGCGAAGGCGGTGGCGGCTGCGGCCGAAGCCTTCTCCGAACGCCGACGATCCAACGGTCTTGCCGCATAAAGTCAGGGTATGAAGTCTTTTCGCAACATCCGCGTCATTCCGATCGTGCTGGTTGCCGTCGCTGGCCTCGCCACGCTGAAGGTCACGGGTCTTGTGATCAATGGCGGCTATGTCTTCGACTACAAGCAGAGCCCGACCAAGAAGTCCTGGGCGCAAGAGAATTTGAACTTCCCGGCCAGCCGCGAAGATCCCGATATCACCGGCTCGACCCATGGCGCGCCGAAGGAGGCGCCGAAGCCGGCCGCACCGGACACCAAGTCCGAAGGCGCGGCGGTCAAGGAGGAAGCCCAGCCGCAGATCTCCGCCTCGGAGCGCGCGATCCTGGAACGCCTGCAGTCGCGTCGCCAGGAGATCGAGGCCCGCCAGCGCGAGATCGACATCCGCGAGAGCCTGTTGAAATCCGCCGAAAAGCGCATCGAAAACAAGGTCGAGGAGATGAAAGCGGTAGAAACCCGTATCTCCGCGACGCAGGCCGAGCAGAAGGCCGCCGAAGCCCAGCGCATGAAGGGCCTCGTGACCATGTATGAGGGCATGAAACCCAAGGACGCCGCGCGAGTCTTTGACCGGCTCGAGATGGGCGTGCTGATCGAGATCGCCTCGCAGATCGCGCCACGAAAAATGTCAGACATCATGGGATTGATGTCCCCGGAGGCCGCCGAGCGGCTGACGGTCGAGATGGCCCGCCGGGCCAATGGCGGCGGCGATCAGTCCGCTTCGGCCGGCGAGCTGCCCAAGATCGACGGCAAGCCGACGCAAAAGCCGAATTGAGGGCTCATACTTAAGAAGTCCTTAATTGCCAAAATCTACAGTCTGGGGCAGGGGCCGGCAGCAATGCCGGCGTGGACCGTCGAACCGGAAGAAATGCCGCCAATGGCGCGAGAGGCTGCCGCTGGATTTGTGTCGCGAGCCCGCGCCCTGGCGCGGAGGCTGTCGCGTCATGTCCGCGCGGCGCCGTTGCTGGCAGCGAGCCTGCTGATCGGCTTCACGACGCCTGTCCGGGCGGCCGATGCGATCCGGGGCGAGGCGACTTTCTCGGCCGGCGGCGGCTTTGCCCGTCTCGTGATCAAGCTCGGAGAGGACGTCCCCTCCGAGGTGACGACGGCCGGCTCCATTCTCGTCATCCGCTTCGACCGGGCGGTCGACGTGCCCGTCGACCGCGTCCCGGAAGGCGCGCCCGAGTACGTCAACTCCGCCCGCCGCGATCCCGACGGCGGCGCCATCCGGCTGTCGCTGGCGCGGCGCGTCACCGTCAACACCATGAATGCCGGCGAGCGAACCTTCATCGACCTCTTGCCGGAGGGTTGGAAGGGGCCGCCGCCGAGCCTGCCGATGGACGTCGTCAAGGAACTCGCCGAGCGCGCGCGCGTCGCCGAACGCGCGTTACGCGCCCAGCGCGCCGCGGCGGAGAGCAAGAAGCGTCCGCAGATCCGCGTGCGCGCCTCGGTCCAGCCGACCTTCGTCCGCTTCGTGTTCGAGATGCCCGACGGCGTCGGGGTGTCCTCCGTGCTCAACGAGCAGAAGCTCACGCTCGCCTTCAACGCCAACCTCAATTTCGATCTGGCGGACGCGGTCGTCGCAGCGCCGCCGAACGTCGCCTCGATCAAGCAGAAGGCCGACATCGACCAGACCAGTGTCGAGATCGCGCTGATCGGCGATTCCGACGTGCATTCCTTCCGCGACGAGAAGAACTACGTCGTCGACATCTCCTTCCAGCCGGACAAGGGCAAGATGGCCAATTCGGCCGAGGCTGCGATCGCGCAGGCCAAGCCCGCCGCCCATGGACCGGCGCCTGCACCTGAAAAGCCGGCGGTCGAGAAGCCGAAGGACGCGCATCGCGAGATCGCGCCGCCGACGTCCGAGACGATCGCGCGCGAAGCCAGGATCGACGTCAAGCCCGAGGTGAAGCCGGAAGCACCCTCCGCCATGCCGCCCGCTGAAGCGCCGAAATCGCTGCCGGCTCCTGCGGTCGAAGCTGCGCACGCTGCGCAAGCGCCCAAGGAAGCGGTCAAAGAAGCGGTCAAGGAAGTTTCAAAGACGGTCGCGCCAGTTGCAGAAACTGCGGTCGCGCCCGCCAAGCCGGTCATGGCCGAAGCGCCTCAAGAGGTCGTGAAGGAAGCTGCCAAGGAACCCGTCAAGGAACCCGTCAAGGAGCCGGCCACGGAGGCCCTCAAGGCTGCTCCAGCAGAGGCGCCCGCAGCTCCGCAGCCGAGTGGTGCCAGCGTCGATGTCCGCCGCGACAGCGACGGCCTGCGTGTGACCTTTCCGCTTCAGGTCGCAACGCCTGCGGCGGCGTTCCGCCGTGGCGATACCGTCTGGCTGGTGTTCGATACGGCGAAGCCGATCGACGTCGAGGCGATCCGCACCAGGGGCGGTGCGATGATCGGGGAAGTCGGCCGCGTCCCGCTCGAGAAGGGACAGGCGGTGCGCATCCGTCTCACCCGGCCGCTGGTCTATTCGCTGACGAGCGAGGAGGTCGGCAAGCAGACCAACTGGCTCTTGACCCTCGCCGACAAGATCCAGGCGACGCCGCTGCCGCTGATGATCTCGCGCAACATCACCGACCCGGCGCTTGCCAACATCGCGATCCCCTTCGCCAATCCGGGGCTCCTGCACAAGCTCACCGATCCCGATGCCGGCGATACGCTCTATGTCATCACCGCACAGCGGCCGGTGCGCGGCTTCATCAAGCGGCAGGATCTCGTTGATCTCGCGCTGCTGGAATCCGCGCATGGCATCGCGATCCGGCCAAATTCCGACGAGGTCGGCGTCGAGGTCGGGGCCGACAAGGTCATCCTCGGCAAGAAGGGCGGGCTGACGCTGTCGCCGGTCGACATCTCGGCCGAGCGCGCGCCGACCGCGGTGCGGCCGGTCTTCAGCCCCGAAGGCTGGCGCAAGGGCCAGTCGGAAAATTTCATAGCGCGCCAGAACGAGCTGATCACGGCGATCTCCAACGTCGAACCGGCGATGCGTTCGCTGCCGCGGCTCGACCTTGCGCAATTCTACATGTCGCGCGCGATGTATCACGAGGCCAAGGCAGTCACCGAATTGATGCTGGCCGATCCTCTCAACAAGGAGGAAAGCGGCGCGCTGATCATGCATGCGATCGCGAGCATCCTGATCGGCCGGCCGGCGCAGGGCCTGAAGGACCTCGCCAACCCCGTGATCGGCAACAGCCACGATTCCCAGCTTTGGAAGGCGCTCGCCTATGCGCGCCAGGGCAAATGGGCGGACGCGCGCGAGAAGTTCAAGAACGTCGAGTTCGCCATCGCCTCGCTGCCGCTCGACATCCAGCGCATCGTGACGATGGAGGCGATGCGCGCTTCGCTCGAGGTGAAGGACTATGCCGGCGCCTCCAAGCGCCGCAGCGAGCTCGAGGTGGTCGGCGTCTCGCCCGAGGCCGCGCCCGGCTTCGCCGTGCTGCGCGGCCGGCTCGCCGAGGCGCTCGGACACGACAAGGACGCGCTCGACGACTACAAGTTCGCGGTCGGCTCGTCCGACCGGCCGGCTGCGGCCGAGGCCAAGCAGCTCGAGGTCGCGCTGCGGCAGAAGCGCGACGAGATCGGCAAGGAAGACGCGCTGCGCGAGCTCGAAACGCTCTCGATGACCTGGCGCGGCGACTCGATCGAGGTCAAGACGCTCCAGATGCTGTCGCAGATGTTTGCCGAGAACGGGCGCTACCGGGACGCGCTCACCGCGGCGCGTACCGCGACAAAGCTGCAGCCGAACGCGGAAGCCTCGCGCCAGGCGCAGGACCTCGCCTCCGACCTGTTCACGCAGATCTTCCTGGGGCCCAAGGGCGACGAGCTGCCGCCGATCGAAGCGCTGGGGATGTTCTACGAGTTCCGCGAGCTGACGCCGATCGGCCGCCGCGGCGACGAACTGATCCGACGCCTCTCCGACCGTCTCGCCTCGATCGACCTGCTTGATCAGGCCGCCGAGCTCCTGCAATACCAGGTCGACCACCGCCTCGAAGGCGCGGCGCGTGCACAAGTCGCCGCACGCCTGTCCATGATCTATCTCGCCAACCGCAGACCCGACATGGCGATCACGGCGTTGCGCGCGAGCCGTATCAGCGACCTCTCAGGCGAGCTCAGGCAGCAACGCCTGCTGCTGGAGGCGCGTGCCCAGAGCGACGTCGGCCGCCACGATCTCGCGCTCGACATCGTCTCCAACGTTACAGGGCGCGAAGTGCTGCGCCTACGCTCCGACATCTTCTGGGCGGCGCGGCGCTGGCGTGAATCCGCCGAGCAGATCGAGCTTTATTACGGCGAGCGCTTCCGCGACTTCAAGCCGCTCAACGCGGTGGAGAAAAGCGACATCATCCGCGCCGCCGTCGGTTATGCGCTCGCCGACGACTCGATTGGCATGTCGCGCTTCCGCGAGAAATATGCGCCGCTGATGAGCGAGAGCGCCGATCGGCTCGCGTTCGACATCGCGAGCAAACCGACCGGCGCCTCCAGCGCGGAGTTTGCCGATATCGCCAAGCTGGCTGCCAGCGTCGACACGCTCGACGGCTTCCTGCGCGAGATGAAGCAGCGCTTCCCCGACGCCACCGCGCGCGCGCCGGCCTCTCCCCAGGCCAAGGACGAATCCGACCATACCGGCTCGCTGCCCACGATCCCGGTGGTGCGGCAGATCAAGATGACGCGGTAGGATCGCTGCTCCTTCCGGGCCTCGCGACAGGTCTCGTGAGCAAGCTCTCGAAGTGACGGGCAGCGCCGAATCCTATCGCCCGGGGCGCGGGCTTAATTGAGCTTTACCCGGACCTGATAAATTGCCGAGGCCAAGGTCGAGGCAAGCACTAGCACGAGACCAAGCCCGATCATGGGATTCCTTGCGATCACCGCCGCAAGCGATACCCCCAGCGCCGCGGCCAACATCTGCCAGAAACCCAACAGGGCCGAGGCAGCACCGGCGCGATCGCCGAATGGCGAAAGAGCTTGCGCACTGCAGAGCGGATTGACCATACCCATGCCTAGCAGGAATACGCATGCGCCGACAAGAAATGGCAAAAAGCGCCCGTCGAGAAGCGCGAATAGCAACACCATACCGCCACCGACACAGGCCAGCGCGAGGCCGATGCAAATCGATCGGTCGAGACCAAGGTGCGGAACGATTTTTGTAGCGATAATGCCAGCGCTAAAGACGACCATGACAGTGCCTGCGAAGAACAGGCCGAGTTGCATGGGTGTGAAGTCGAGGCCTTCTATCAAGACTCGCGGCAACGCCGAAAACATTGCAAACAGCGCACCTAAGATGAGGCTAACGGTTGCGGCAGGAACCAAGAAACGGCGGTCAGTCGATAGTGACAAGTAGTTCTTGACGATGGTCGAGGAATCGAACTCGGCGCGTGGCGCGTGGTGCGTTTCTCCGAAAGCCGCAAGAAATGCTGAAGCGGCGACGACGGCGAAGATTCCGACGAACACAAATGCTGAACGCCAGCCAAAAAAATGATCCAGCGCGCCACCGACCAGGGGCGAGAATCCGGGCGCCGCTGCCATCGCAACCATAACAAACGTGAGCACGCGCGCTAGCTTTTCGCCCTGAAAAAGATCTCTTGCGATAGCTCGCGAAAGGACAGACGTGGCACATGCGCCACCGGCCTGCACAACGCGACCAATCAATAGTGCCGCCAAATCATTGGCTAACGCGCACCATATGCTACCTGCGAAAAATACAGCAAACCCGATCATCACGGGTATGCGCCGGCCGAAACGATCCGACAACGGACCGACAACAAGTTGTCCGACCGCGAACATGGCGAGGAATATGGTGATAGCTGAGGTTACCTGAGCGCTGGAGACGCCTACCGCGACGGCGATGCTCGGTAGCGAAGGCAACAGAATGTTGGTGGCCAACGTGCCACTCGCAGACAACGCAGCAAGAACGGCGACCTGAAGACCAAGCGGCACGGCTCGAGCGAGCGGACGGTCTTCGACGTTGCTGGTCATAAGCCGCTTCGGATCAATGGATGATAATCATCATATCAACCACCCATTGAATGCGCAACCTGAGCATAGTCCGGTATGTCACGAGCCGCCGAACGCGCTCACGGTGGCAGGCTTCCCCCTTTGCGCTGGTAAGCTCAAGTGTACGCCTACAAGCCTTGGGCCGGAGGATAGGGGCGGTGACCGCTCCCCGGGCCCCGCTACCCCCCGTAACTCTGCACCAGGCTCCCTGCCACCAGCGACCAGCCGTCGACGAGCACGAAGAAGATCAGCTTGAACGGCAGCGAGATGGTTGCCGGCGGCAGCATCATCATGCCCATCGACATCAGCACGGAGGCGACGACGAGATCGATGATCAGGAACGGAAGGAACAGCAGAAAACCGATCTCGAAGGCGCGCTTCAGCTCCGAGATCATGAAGGCGGGGACGAGGATGCGTAATCCGAGGTCGTCGGGAGTGGCGGGCGGCGGCTCGCCGGAGAGATCCAGGAACAGCTTGAGGTCCTTCTCGCGCACGTTCTTCTGCATGAAGCCGCGCAGGGGGACGGAGGCGCGCTGAAGCGCGTCCTCGACGCCGAGCTGATTGGCGACCAGCGGACGGATGCCTTCGTCGTAGGATTTCTGCAGGACGGGTCCCATCACGAAGAAGGTGAGAAACATCGCCAGCGCGATGATCACCGAGTTCGGCGGGGCGGTCGCGGTGCCCATCGCGGTGCGCAGCAGCGACAGCACGACCACGATGCGCGTGAACGAGGTCATCATGATCAGGATCGACGGGGCGATCGACAGCACCGTGAGCAGCGCGATCAGCTGGATCGCGCGCTCGGTGACGCCGCCACCGCCAGCGCCTCCGCCGCCGAGATTGATGCTGATGTCCTGCGCATGCGCCGGCATCGCGAGCGAAGCCGCGCCGATCAGGACAGAAAGAAAAAAAACTCTACGCGGGAGGGCCGGCAGCCTCACGAAGACGGCTTCGGACGGCCGAGCAACGAGGCCATCTCGTCTTCGAGATTTTCAAAGCTGGTCTTTTCCGGGGCCGGCTTTGCGGGAGGGGCCGGCGGTGCCGGCGGCTCGCTGCGGGCCACACGCGGGGGAGCGGTCGGGGGCTCCGGCGCGACCGGAGGGGCAAGCGCCTCGCCGGCGGGGCGGCGCAGCGCAGCTTCGAGCCGCTGCGCCATCTCGGCGAGATTCTGCTCGGCGCTCGATGGCGCTGCGGGAGCGGGCGCCGGCGGCGGAACGGGCGGAGCCTGCGGCACAGGCGGAGGTGGCGCGGCGACGCGCTCGGCGCGCACCGGAGGCGCCTTCACCGGCTCGCTCTGGCGCGGCGGACGCGGCATCAGAGGGGGTTCGTTGCGCGCAACGCGCGGCGGAACAGGTTCGGGACGCAGCTCGCGCTCAGGGCGCGGCGCGATCGGCTCGGAGGTGAAGCCGCCCAATGGCGGCTCGTTGCGGCGTTCGGCCATCGCGGGAGCCGGCCGGCGCACTTCGTCGGCGAAGGAGGGGCGCGTGGGTCGCGGTGGCGGCTCGGGCATGTGCGGCTCGGGATGATCGAGCAGTTCGGGCCGCGGTGCTTCGTCGGCCCAGCTGCTGCTATCATGCATCGGCGCAAGACGCGGCGGCTCGGCCGCGTTGGGGCGCTGCGGGAGCTGGTCGCGGCCGGGCGCCGCGCGCACGATGTTGGGTTCGACGACGATGTCGGTGGGGCCGCCGATCATCAGAAGATGCTCGACATTGTCACGCCGGACCAGCACCAGGCGGCGGCGGCCGTCGACCGCGGCGGCATCGATCACGGCGAGCCGGGGCATCCGGCCGCGCTGGGTGTTGGCGCCGAGCCGGCTGGTGGCGAATCGGCGAACCAGCCATGCAGCGACGCCGATCAACGCCAGAACGACGATGAACGCGACGATGAAGGTGATAGGGCTGCCTTGCATACTTGTCCCCGACAAATGGCGCTTGTCTCGGGCCCGTGGTCAGATGCGCCAACCACCGGCTTACGTTGCCCCAAACTGCGATTTCTTAACGTCCCACGGCAAGTTTTGCCGTCCCCAACTCTTAATAACCCATGAATCGCTCGATCCAAAACGACTTCTTGGCCTGTGCACGCGCCGCCAAGCGGTTGGGTTAATGCCGCTTTCGGAGGCGTAGAATCACGGGGCATGCGCATTCGTGTCCCGGCGGGGGACAACTGCCTGCGACCTCCTTAACCAGCTGTTAACCATACAGGCGGCAAATTCTGCCTAGCTTCGGACCACGGGTCCTGCGAGGCGGAAGGAGCCGCAACGATGTCCATCAACGATCTTCCGGTGCTATCGGCGCTTCGCACCAAGATGCAATGGCACCAGGAGCGCCAGCGCGTCCTGTCCGAGAACGTCTCCAATTCAGACACGCCCAAATTCCGGCCGCGCGACTTGGTCGAGCCGAAGCTGGACAAGGCTGGCGCCGTCACGGGTTCGATGGGCCCCTTGGCGCTTACCCGCACCAGCGGTTCCCACATGGCGCCGTCAGGCGCGGCCTCCGGATTCGACCAGAACAAGAATGCCGGTTTTGAGACCCGCCCCGCGGGCAACGCCGTCAATCTCGAAGAGGAGATGATGAAGGCCGCCAGCAACCAGATGGATTATGCGGCGGCAACCTCGCTCTATTCGAAGAGCCTGCACCTGCTCAAGACCGCGATCGGCAAAGGCTAGAGCTAGAGGAAGCGCATCATGGCGAATGACAGCAGCGAATTTGCCCGCTCGATGGCGATCGCGACCTCCGGTCTGCGGGCGCAGGCCGGGCGCATGCGGGTGATCTCGGAGAACATCGCAAATGCGGATTCGACCTCGCAGAGCGCCGGCGGCGATCCTTACCGGCGCAAGGTGCCGACCTTCTCCTCCGCGCTCGACCGCACACTCGACGCGCAGGTCGTCACTCTCGGCAGGATCAAGCCCGACCAGTCCAATTTCCGCACCAAATACGAGCCGAACAATCCGGCGGCGGATGCGACCGGCAACGTCAAATATCCCAACGTGAACTCGGTGGTCGAGATGACCGACATGCGCGACGCGCAGCGGTCGTACGAAGCCAATCTCAACATCATCAGTGCGACGCGCCGGATGATCCAGCGCACCCTCGACATCCTCAAGAGCTGAACAGGACATTTGAACCATGGCAACACCGACAATTGCCGCCAACGCCTATGCAAACCTTGCCCGCGTGCTGGAGAACAGCGGTGCCGGCAAGGGCAGCGAGCCGAGCGGGCAGTCCTTCGCCTCTCTTCTAAAAGACACCGTCGGCAGCGTCCTGGAGTCCGGCCGCAAATCCGATGCGCAGACGGTGGCGATGGCCGCCGGCAAGGCCAATGTGATGGACGTGGTGACGGCGGTCGCAGACACCGACGTCGCCGTGTCCACGCTGGTCTCGGTCCGCGACCGCGTGATCGCGGCCTATGAAGACATCATGAAGATGCCGATCTGATTTTGGCGCTCGCGCCCGCCCCAATCGTCATTGCGAGCGCAGCGAAGCAATCCAGAGTTTTCCGAAGCGGCAGTCTGGATTGCTTCGCTACGCTCGCAATGACGGGGATAGGTCTTCGCATCGCTCACAAGAGCGGTGGGAGGCGAGGAATAAGGCAAAGGAACTGCGAAATGACCGGACCGGAAACCCTCGACGTCGCGCGCGATGCGATCTGGACCATCGTGATCGTGTCGTCGCCCCTGATGGTGGTCGGCCTCGTGGTCGGCGTCGTCGTGTCGCTGTTCCAGGCGCTGACGCAGATCCAGGAGCAGACGCTGATCTACGTGCCGAAGATCCTGGCCATCTTTGCCACAATGCTGTTGGCCTTGCCGTTCATGGCCGACGCGCTGCATTCCCACATGCTGCGGATATCGTCGCGAATCATCGGCGGCTGAGGCACTATGCGCCCGTCATGCGCATCGACGTCTCGCTGCTGCCGGCGCTTGCCGCCTCCTTCATGCTCGCCTTTGCCCGGGTCGGCGCGATGGTGATGCTGTTGCCGGGCCTCGGCGAGACCAATATCCCGACACGGATCAAACTGTCGATCGCGCTGCTGCTCACGCTGATCATCCTGCCGCTGCATCGCAACGCCTATCAGGTCGACATGGGCTCGATCGCGCCGCTGCTGGTCCTGATGCTGCATGAGATCGTTATCGGCATCGTGCTGGGGGCGACCGCGCGGGTGACGTTGTCGGCGCTGCAGGTTGCCGGCGCCGTGATCGCACAGCAGATGGGGCTCGGCTTCGTCACGTCGGTCGATCCGACGCAGGGACAGCAGGGCGTGCTCGTCGGCAACTTCCTGACGATACTGGGGGTGACGCTGCTGTTCGCCACCGACAGTCATCATCTGGTGATCGCGGCACTGAACGACAGCTACACGATCTTCGCGCCGGGCGAGACCGTGTCGAGCGGCGATGTCGCCGCGCTGGCGACGCGCGCCTTCGCCGCCGCGTTCCGCCTGGGCTTGCAACTCTCCGGCCCGTTCCTGGTGTTCGGCCTCGTCTTCAATATCGGGCTCGGCGTGCTGGCGCGGCTGATGCCGCAGATGCAGGTCTATTTCGTCGGCGTGCCGCTCTCGATCTTCGCCGGCTTCCTGGTGCTCGCCGTCGTGCTCACGGCGATGATGGGCACCTATCTCGACTATTTCATCGGTGTCATGCACCAGATGATGCCACTCAAGTGATCGGGTGATCGATGGCGGAAGACAACGATCCAGAGAGTCAAACAGAAGACCCGACGCAAAAACGTCTCGAAGAGGCGCTCGAACGCGGTGACGTCGCCAAGAGCCAGGAGATCAACACCTGGTTCATGATCGCGGGCGCCACGCTCGTGGTCTCGAGCTTCTCGGGATCGGTCGGCAGCGGGCTGTTGGCGCCGATGCGCAACCTGCTCGCCAATTCCTGGATGATCAAGACCGACGGCAGGGCTCTGCTCGCCCTGATGCAGCAGATCGAAGTCGCGGTGCTCGCGGCGGTGGGCGTGCCGCTGCTGATGCTGGTACTCGCGGCAATTGCCGGCAACGTGCTGCAGCACCGCCTGGTCTGGTCGGCCGAATCCCTCAAGCCCAAGTTCAGCAAGCTGTCGCCTGCCGAAGGCCTCAAGCGCATCTTCGGCAAGCAAGCGGCGGCGAACTTCCTCAAGGGTCTCGGCAAGCTGATCGTGCTCGGCGCGGTCATGACCGTGATCCTGTGGCCGGAGCGGCATCGCATGGAGGCGATGGTCAGGCTCGATCCGGCCGCCCTGCTCGGTGCCTCCACCAGCCTGACCATTCACCTGCTCGGCGCGGTGGTCGCGGCGCTCGCCATCATCGCCATCGGCGACTATTTCTTCCAGTATCGCAGCTGGTTCCAGCGGCAGAAGATGTCGCTCCAGGAGATCAAGGAAGAGTACAAGCAGTCCGAAGGCGACCCACACATCAAGGGCAAGCTGAGGCAGCTGCGTCAGCAGCGCTCCAAGAAGCGCATGATGGCGGCGGTTCCCAAGGCCTCCGTGATCATCACCAACCCGACCCACTATTCGATCGCGCTGTCCTACGAGCGCGGCATGTCGGCGCCGATCTGCGTGGCCAAGGGCGTCGACAACCTCGCTTTCAAGATCCGGGAGATCGCGCGCGAGCACGACATCCCGATCGTCGAGAACGTGCCGCTCGCCCGCGCGCTCTACGCCACCGTCGAGATCGACGAGGAAATCCCGACCGAGCACTACCATGCGGTCGCCGAAGTCATCGGCTACGTCATGCGTCTGAAGAGCGGATTCGGTGCCAGCCGGCAATAAAACCCCTGAAAAGTACTGGAAATGGCCGTAATCTGGGAATCAGCGTACCTTTCGCCCCTGCTGCCCTTGCGCCTGCGGGTCCGATTCAGGCAGGGAGGACCCTGCGCGCCCCGTAGCGCGTTGATTCTCTGCCGACAGGCTGTGCCAGCTTGAGATGACTGCTGAGACCGACCACGACCTCACACGCGAGCCCGTTGCGGCGCACGAGCCGTCGCCGCGCTCGGGCAGCATTGCCCTGGTGCTGCTGGTGGCCGCCGGCCTCGTCGCCGTTGCCGTCGGGCTGATGACGCTCGGGCGCGCGCAGGCGCAGCCCTATATTCTCGGCATCCTCGCCGTGCTGGCGATGGTCGGCCTGTTCAACCTGTTCGCCTTCGCCGCCGGCATCATCCGCTTCGTCGATCGCAATCTCGACGATCCCGTGATGGGCCGCATCGCCGATCACGCCTTCGACGGCCTCGCCGTGACCGACCCGCGCGGCCATGTGGTCTATTCCAATGCGGCCTATCTGACGCTGACCGGCGCTGCCGGCCCACAGGACGTGCGTCCCGTGGAGCGCGTCTTCATCGGCAACCCCGACGTCTCCGAAGCGGTGTTCCGCCTGTTGAAAGCCGCGCGCGAAGGCAAGCGGCAGCAGGAAGAGGTGCGCATCTCCGGCCATGACGGCAGCCAGGGCCGCTGGCTGCGTATGCGGGTGCGGCCCCTCGGCACCGGCAAGCGCGAGACGAGATACGCGGTGTGGTCGATCGCCGACATCACCCGCGACCGCGAGCGCCAGGAGGACGTGTTCCAGGAACTCCAGCACGCGATCGAATATCTCGATCACGCGCCTTGCGGTTTCTTCTCGGTCAATCCGGCCGGCGAGCTCGCTTATGTCAACGCGACGCTGGCGAACTGGCTCGACTACGACCTTGCCGAGATCGGCTCGGGCGGGCTGAAGCTCACCGACATCGTCTCCGGCGACGGCGCTTCGCTTCTGACTGCGATCGTGGCGGTCCCGGGCGAGGTCAAGACGGAAGTCTTCGACATCGACCTGCGCATGCGTACCGGCAAGACCATGCCGGTACGGCTCTATCACAAGCTCGCCTTCGGCGCCGACGGTGCGCCAGGCCCGTCGCGCACGCTGGTGATCAGCCGCGCCCGCGACGAGCGCAGCGATCCGGACCGCGCCGCCGAAGTGCGCTTCATGCGCTTCTTCGACCATACGCCGATGGCGATCGCCACCGTCGACCGCGGCGGCAACGTCGTGCGCGCCAATGCGCGCTACGCCAAGCTCGGGCAGGCGCTGGGGCTCGACAGCGCCAGCAAGTCGATCTTCCGCGCGGTCAATTCGCGCGACCGTCATTTGCTGATCGCGGCCATCAACCAGGCCGCCGAGAATCAGGCCGACATCGCGCCGGTCGAGGTCGCGCTGGAAGGAACCAAGGAGCGCTGGGGCCAGTTCTTCGTCACGCCGGTCGACGGGGGTGAGAACGACGCGGAAGCCGCCATCGTGCACATGCTCGAGACCACCGAGCGGCGCGCGCTGGAGAACCAGATCAACCAGTCGCAGAAGATGGAGACTGTCGGCCAGCTCGCCGGCGGCATCGCCCACGACTTCAACAACGTGCTCTCCGCCATCATGATGGCGAACGACTTCCTGCTGAACGCGCACAAGCCGACTGATCCGTCGTTCCAGGACATCATGCAGATCAAGCAGAACGCGACGCGGGCCGCCACGCTGGTGCGGCAGTTGCTGGCGTTCTCGCGGCGGCAGACGCTGCGGCCGCAGGTGCTCGACCTCGGCGATGCGCTCTCCGACCTCGCCATGCTGCTGCGCCGCCTGATCGGCGAGAAGGTCAAGCATGAGACCATCCACGGCCGCGATCTCTGGCCGGTCAAGGTCGACGTCTCCCAGTTCGAGCAGGTCATCGTCAATCTCGCGGTCAACGCGCGCGACGCGATGCCCGACGGCGGCAAGCTGATCATCCGCACCGCCAACGTCACCGCCGAGGAGGCGGCTAGGTTGGCCTACAAGGGCATGCCGGCGGCGGACTACGTGCGGATCGAGGTCGCCGACACCGGTACCGGCATCCCCGCCGATATCCGCGACAAGATCTTCGAGCCGTTCTTCTCGACCAAGGAAGTCGGCAAGGGCACCGGCCTCGGGCTCTCCACCGTCTACGGCATCGTCAAGCAGACCGGTGGCTTCATTTACGTGGACTCCGAGCCGGGGCAGGGCACCTCATTCCAGATCTTCCTGCCGCGCCATCATGCCGAGCCGGAGGTGCAGGTCGAGCAGCCGGCGCCGGTCGTTGGCGCCGGCAATGGTGCCGCGAAGGAAGCCGGGTCCACGGCGGACGCCAAGCCCCGCACCGATCTCACCGGACAGGGCACCATCCTCCTGGTCGAGGACGAAGAGGGCCTGCGCGCGCTCAACGCACGCGGTCTGCGCTCGCGCGGCTACACCGTGGTCGAGGCCGAGAACGGCGTCGAGGCGCTGGAGGTGCTGGAGGAGCAGAGCGGCGGAATCGATCTCGTCGTGTCCGACGTCGTGATGCCGGAGATGGACGGCCCGACGCTGCTCAAGGCGATGCGCGAGAAGAACCCCGACATCAAGTTCATCTTCGTCTCCGGCTACGCGGAAGACGCATTCGAGAAGAGCCTGCCCGAAGGCCAGCAGTTCGACTTCCTGCCCAAGCCGTTCACGCTGAGCCAGCTCGTGGCGGCCGTGAAGGAGACGATGGCGAAGGCGGGGTGAGGGCCTCAACGCAATGACGACGGAAAAGCGGAATTGCCGGCACCAAAGCCACCGGTAACCCGCGACCGGGGCCCCTTCGCACACGCAGCCAAGCTGCCGCCAAACATGGGCTTTTGCCACATCCCCGCGACTGAGGGCCGCAGCCATAAGTTCCGATAGTGGCTTCCTTTTTACGGAAGGCTGCCCATCTTAGGGGCACGTCCCCATGCCGGGGATCTGGGAAACCAACATGAATTTCTCGCAACGCTCCCGCAGTCTCTTCAAGACGATTGCCGTCGTGCTGGCGCTTGCGCTGCCGACTGCGCTGGCGATCTCGTCCGCCGACGCGCGCGTCGGTGGCGGCATGTCGTCGGGCTCGCGCGGTTCGCGCACCTATTCGGCCCCGCCATCGACCACGACCGCGCCGGGTTCGACCTCGCAGTTCAATCGGACCTACACCCAGCCGGGCGCAGGCATGAATTCGGCTGCCGCCGCACCCGCGCGCGGCGGCCTGTTCGGCCGGGCCGGCGGCTTCATGGGCGGCCTTGCGGCCGGCTTCCTCGGCGCAGGCCTGCTCGGCATGCTGTTCGGCGGTGGCCTGTTCGGCGGGCTCGGCGGCCTATCGTCGATCATCGGTCTGATCATCCAGATCGTGCTCGTGGTGCTCGTGGTTCGGCTGGCGATGTCCTGGTGGCAGCGCCGCCACACCCCGCAGGCGGCCTATGCCAACGCTGACGCCGGTGCCGGTCCGGGACCGCAGGCGAACAACCGTGGTGGCCTTGGTGGCGGCTTCGGCTTCGGCGCCAACAATGCGCCGCTCGAGATCAAGCCGGACGACTATGAGGCGTTCGAGCGTCTGCTCGGCGACGTCCAGTCCGCCTGGTCGAACGAGGATGTGGCCAAGCTGCACACGCTCGCGACGCCGGAAATGGTCTCCTATTTCGAGCAGGACCTCGGCCAGAACCGCGCGCGCAATGTCGTCAACAAGGTCAGCGATGTGAAGCTGTTGCAGGGCGACCTCGCGGAATCCTGGCGCGAAGGCGAGACCGATTACGCGACCGTGGCGCTGCGCTTCGCGCTCACCGACAAGACGCTCGACCGCAATACCGGCGCAATTGTCGCCGGCAGCGAGCAGCCGGGCGAGGCCACCGAAGTCTGGACCTTTGCCCGACGTCCGGGCGGCGCCTGGGAATTGTCGGCGATCCAGCAGACCAACTGATCGCAGGCGACATGAATAACAAAGGCGTCGTGCTTCTTGCATGGCGCCTTTTTCTTTCGGGCCTCTCGCATCGCGGCATCGGAATAAGCGGGCCTGCGTCGGGTTGAAATCTGGCGGCCAACGACAACACAAAGGGAGGACAGGATGATCCGCATTGAGAGATCCGTGACGATTTCAGGCCTCGCGCTCGCCGCGGCCTTGCTAGCGGCGCCATCGGCGCAGGCGCAGTCCGCCGACATGACGTTCTTCGTGACCTCCAACGGTCCTGGCAAGGGCGCCGATCTCGGCGGCCTGGAGGGGGCCGATGCGCAGTGCCAGAAGTTGGCCCAGGCCGGCGGCGCCGGCAGCAAGACCTGGCGCGCTTATCTCTCCACGCAGGCCGCCGACGGCAAGCCGGCCGTCAACGCGCGCGACCGCATCGGCAAGGGACCGTGGCAGAACGCCAAGGGCGCTGTGATCGCCAAGGACGTTGCCGACCTGCACGGGGCGGCCAACAACCTCACCAAGCAGACCGCGCTGAGCGAGAAGGGCGAGGTCATCAACGGCCGCGGCGACACGCCGAACCGGCACGACATCCTCACGGGTTCGCAAGCCGACGGCAGCGCATTTCCCGCGGGTGACGACAAGACCTGCAAGAACTGGACGTCGAGCACGCAAGGCGCGGCGGTCGTCGGCCATG
Organism: Bradyrhizobium sp. 76; assembly: GCF_023073025.1. Taxonomy (NCBI): domain Bacteria; kingdom Pseudomonadati; phylum Pseudomonadota; class Alphaproteobacteria; order Hyphomicrobiales; family Nitrobacteraceae; genus Bradyrhizobium; species Bradyrhizobium sp. 76. The sequence continues at coordinate 337,698 of NZ_JADPIS010000059.1, read as the reverse complement.
CCGATCGTCAAGGCCTGCGCGATGACGAGCCGTCGAAATCGTGGAACAGCTCGCATCCCTCGCGCGGTCCCGACGGCGGCTGCTCGCAGGCCGATCTGAAGAGCACCGGCGGCGACGGCCTGCTGTATTGCTTCGCGTCGAATTGAGACGCGGAACTCTCGCCACCGGCATGGAGTTCGTGGTTGCGTGCTAGACTTGCCGCAACGCAATCACGGACAGTTTCCATGAAATACGAGCTCTATTATTGGCCCGAGATCCAGGGCCGCGGTGAATATGTGCGGCTGGCGCTGGAGGAGGCCGGCGCGGCTTACGTCGACGTGGCGCGCGGCCCACGCGGCACAGCTGCGATGATGAAGATGATGGACGCGCACAAGGGCACGCCGCCCTTTGCGCCGCCGTTCCTCAAAGCCGGCAAGCTCGTCATCGGCCAGACCGCGAACATCCTGCTCTATCTCGGCGCCCGCCACGCCCTCGCCCCGAAATCGGAGGCGGGCCAACTCTGGGTGCATCAGCTCCAGCTCACGATCACCGATTTCGTGGTTGAGATTCACGATACCCATCATCCGCTCGGGCCTTCGCTCTATTACGAAGATCAGAAGCCGCCGGCGAAGAAGCGCACGGCCGACTTCTGGGGCGAGCGCGTGCCGAAATATCTGGGCTATTTCGAGCAGCTGCTTCAAAACAATGGCGGCGCCTATGTCACCGGCCGCAAGCTGTCCTATGTCGATCTCTCGCTGTTCCAGATCGTCGCGGGGCTGCGCTATGCGTTTCCGAAGCGGATGAAGGCGTTCGAGACAGATATCCCAGGCCTCGTCGGCCTGCACGACCGCGTCGCGGCGCGGCCGAACATCAAGGCCTATCTCGAAAGCCGCCGCCGCATTGCCTTCAACGAGCAGGGCATCTTCCGCCGCTACCGCGAATTGGATGGTTAGCCGGTCCGGAGGTGCCGAGGGGGTGTTGCGCGCTCACCATACGCCAGGAAACAGGCGATAGCGCACGCGCGTCACATATTCGGCATAGCCCGGCAGGCCCTCGCGCAGCGTGCGCTCCTCGATGCGAGTGCGGATGGCAAACAACAGGAGGAACAGCGGCACCATCATAAGTCCCCACCATGAGCCCAAAAGCAGCGGCACGCCGGCGAAGAACAGGATCATGCCGCTATACATGGGATGGCGCACATGGGCATAAGGCCCCGTCGAGATCACGCGCTGCGCGCGCTCGGCTTGCAGTTTCACCACGGGCGCCGCGAACGAGTTCTCGCGGAAGACCCAGAGGATGAACAGTGTCGAGAGCAGGAACAGGGCGAGGCCGAGTATCTGCGCCGCCATCGGCATATCGGAGGCTAGCGTACGCCGGTCGAGCCCCATCGCCGCCAGCCAGACCAGCATCGCGACGACGAAGACGGCCATGAACGCCTTGTCGGCAGCGGGCTGGTCCTTTTGCAGGACCGGCCGCAGGCGTTCGGCGAGCAGTGCGGGGTCGACCCGGTAAAGCCACCAGCCGCAGAGCGGGCCGAGCAGGGCGGAGATCGCGAGGAACACCCAAGCCGACGGCCAGTGCAGGGTTCCGGCGCACGCGAACAGCAGCGCGCCCATGGCGGCGGTGGTGATCGTGCTCTGCAACAGGAGTCTTGCGATCATGCGCAGGTCTCAGGGTAGCCGCGCACGATATTGGTCCCGCTATCCGGCGAAGATACGGCCGGACACGCGAAAAGCCCGATCGATCGGATCGGGCATTTCATCTTCGACGCGGCTGATCAGGCGAGCTGATCGATCCGCGTACCCTGACCCGGCGGCAGCGGCGCGGGCGGCGGCGGCTTATAGGTCGGGTCGTTGTCCTTGGTCTTGATCTGGTCGTCCTGCTGCTTGTTCGTGTCGTAGCTCGGCACCACGATCGCGATCGGCGGCGGCGAAACGGTAGAAACGCTCATCCACAAATCCTCACATATGGAAACAATTGATCCTGCGCCGCGAGACGCGAAATTTCCTTCAAGCCAATCGTTAAAATGCGAGGGATCTGGTGCGGTGGGATGTGCTCTCGGACCTCTCCTCGTCATTGCGAGCGCAGCGAAGCAATCCAGTCTGTCTCCGCGGAGGGATTCTGGATTGCTTGGCTTCGCTCGGAATGACGGAGTCTGTAGTGGGCGGTGTGCTGTCAGACGCACACCGCGCGGGGGACCGCCTATTCGTCCTTGCCGCGCGTGATCGCGATGGACGCATCCGTCTTGGTGCGGGTGCATTCCATGTTGAGACGCCGGTAACGCATGCTGATCTTGTCGCCGCGCAAGAGCCCCATCCGCTTCAGGCAGCGTGTCGCGCCCGTCGTCGTATCGTCCTTGGTCACGGTGAAGACGATCGCCGCCATCGACCCTACCAGCGCAAAGAACTCCGGTTTCGGCTTGCGATCGCCCTTGGCATAGAGCTCGATCGAGTATTTGTCGCCACGGCAAGCCACGGACAATTCCTTGGCCGCGGGATGTGTCAGATAGACGACATTCGCGGCGCGGAAATTCACCTTGAGGCGATCGACCTGGTTCGCCAGCTCCTTGGCGCTGTCATCGCAGCGGTCCGCGCGAGCGGGCGAGACGAGGGTCACAAGGCCGGTGATGGCGGCGGCAACCAGGATCGCGCCGCGGACGTGCAAGTTCAATGTCATGATGAAAAGCCCCTTAGCGGGCGCATTCAATCGTCGTCCCGCGCGTAGCGCAAGGGGTGCACCCAGGGTCTTCACTGGCATCATGAGGGCCTGGTGTCCGCGGCCAGCCGCCGAATCCGGATGCCCCGACCGCACCAGAGCGCCTTCCCTTTGCGGCAAAAAAGCTTAGAACGCTTCTATGAAAGGGGCCCATGCGAGGGCTCCAAAACCCCGAGATTCCAGCCCATGAACGCTCCCACCGCCTTCCCCGACCCCGCAAAGCCCGTTCCGCCCTACAAGCACACGCCGCTGTTTCCGCTGGGCAAGGACGAGACGCCCTACAAGAAGATCACGGCCGAGGGCGTGCGGGTCGAGAATATCCTGGGGAAAGACATGCTGGTGGTGTCGCGCGAGGCGCTGCGGGACCTGTCGGAAGCCGCCTTTGGCGACATCAACCACTATCTGCGGCCGGGTCATCTGAAGCAGCTCCGCGCGATCCTCGAGGACGGCGAGGCGAGCCCGAACGACAAGTTCGTCGCGCTGGACTTTCTCAAGAACGCCAACATCGCCGCCGGCGGCGTGCTGCCGATGTGCCAGGACACCGGCACCGCGATCATCATGGGCAAGAAGGGCTGCAACGTCATCACCGACGGTGACGACGAGGCGGCGCTGTCGGAAGGCGCGCGCGATGCTTACCTGCGCCGCAATCTGCGCTACTCGCAGGTCGCGCCCTTGTCGATGTACGAGGAGAAGAACACCGCCAACAACATGCCGGCGCAGTGCGAGATCTACGCCGAAGGTGATGACGCCTACAAGTTCATGTTCATGGCGAAGGGCGGCGGCAGCGCCAACAAGAGTTTTCTGTTCCAGGCGACGCCTTCGGTGCTGACCAAGAACCGGCTGCTCGCCTTCCTCAAGGAGAAAGTGTTGACGCTGGGCACTGCGGCGTGCCCGCCTTATCACCTCGCGATCGTGATCGGCGGCACCTCGGCCGAGCTCTGCATGAAGACGGTGAAGCTGGCGTCGGCTCGCTATCTGGACGCGCTGCCGACCCACGGCTCGCCCGACGGCAACGCGTTTCGCGATCTCGAGATGGAGCAGGAAATCCTGAAGATGACGCAGTCGCTCGGCGTCGGCGCGCAGTTCGGCGGAAAATATTTCTGCCACGACGTGCGCGTGATCCGCATGCCGCGTCACGGTGCCTCGCTGCCGATCGGGCTGGGCGTGTCCTGCTCGGCCGATCGCCAGGTGCTCGGCAAGATCACCAAGGACGGCGTCTATCTCGAAGAGCTCGAGCACAACCCGGCGCAGTATCTGCCTGAGGTCGAGCAGTCGCTCGGCGGCGAGGTCGTCAAGATCGACCTTAATCAGCCGATGAAGGATATCCTTGCCACGTTCTCGAAGTACCCGACCAAGACGCGGGTCTCGATGACCGGCACCATGATCGTCGCGCGCGATTCCGCGCATGCCAAGCTGCGCGAGCGGCTCGACCAGGGCGAGCCGCTGCCGGACTATTTCAAGAACCATCCGGTCTATTACGCGGGCCCGGCCAAGACGCCCGAGGGCTACGCCTCCGGTGCGTTCGGCCCCACCACTGCGGGCCGTATGGATTCCTTCGTCGATCAGTTCCAGGCCGCCGGCGGCTCGATGGTGATGGTGGCTAAGGGCAACCGGGCGGCGGCCGTGCGTGAGGCTTGCAAGAAATATGGCGGCTTCTATCTCGGCTCGATCGGCGGTGCCGCGGCGAACCTTGCCGAGCACTGCATCAAGAAGGTCGAGGTGCTCGAATATCCCGAGCTCGGCATGGAAGCGATCTGGCGCATCGAGGTCGTCGACTTCCCGGCGTTCATCATCATCGACGACAAGGGCAACGACTTCTTCAAGGAGTTGAATCTGGGTTAGCTGCCTCACTCGCACCTGCGTGCGAGTAATTGTGCATGCCCCCCATCACGATCGTCATGCCCGGGCTTGTCCCGGGCATCCACGTTCTTGGTGCGGCGAGGAAGACGTGGATGGCCGGGACAAGCCCGGCCATGACGATGCGGATGCCTCAGCGTGCTAGCTACAATTCGTGACTTGGTTGGAGCACAGCCCGCGCCACCAGCCGCGGACGCCGTCCTGGCTCTCGACAAGGCCCCAGAGACCGCTGCAAGCAAAGATGTGCTTCGGTCCGCCGTCGGTGTCGATCGGGCCGCCGAGCTCGCGCTGGGCCGGCATCCATTTCGCATCGACGAAGGGCGCCTGGAACAGACCGCCCATGCGTGTCGCGCCATTGGCGTAGGACGCGCCGACCTTGTTGGAGGCGACCCAGCCGCGTCCGGCATAGGGCTTTGGCGCGCTGCGCGGATATTTCTTGTCGTCCTCGTAGTCCTTGCCCGGCGGCTTGGCGCCTTCGATCAGAAACCAGCCGTTCTTGAAGCCGATGATGCGGAATTCAGTGAGCCAGCCGCCATCGGGCGTGTTCTCGCTTCCGCCGAGCTTGAGCCGGTAAGGCGGCGGAAGCGTGCCGAGCACACGCGCCTTGATCGATGGCTCGGCGCGCACGTTGAGGCCGTCAGGATCCTTGTCGACGGACCATGCGCCGAAATCACAGGGCTCGGTGCCGTCGGGAAGCGTTGAGCGCCTGGCGGCGAGATCGGCGTGCAGCTTTGCGAACTCAGTGTCGTCGTTGTCAGGATCCGGCCCGCTACGCGGCTTCAATTCGGCCGAGACTGCGCGCGTCGCATCCGGCGTCAGCGCGACCACGAGAGCCTGGCGCGCGACGAACACGCTTGCAGGTGACTTCGGATCGTTCGACGAGGTCGGATAGACGGCGAGGTAGCCCGCCGAACCTTCGGTTCGATAGGCCGTGCCGGCGACATAGCCTGCCGGTAGCATGGCGAGCGCGCTAGCCCGCCACGCCGGTTCGGCATCGTCCGCGCGCGCCGCTTGGGTCGCGACACACAGGATCGTCGCCGCGATGAAACCGAGCGCGCGCACGGTTGCCGCGCGGCTTACGCGCGCGTGCCGGTGAACGGGAAGCTGCCCATCGGGCCGATGCCCATCTCACCGCTCATGTTGTCGCCGGAGACGGTTCCGATGAATTCGAGCGTCAACGGCATCGGATTGGTGATCGAGACCTTCCAGTTGACGGCATCGCCGCTGACGGTGCCGTCGAAAATCTCGGCTGTATCGCCTTCCGCACCCTGCGTCCCCGTGAGCGTGCCGCCGGCAGCCGTCAGGCTCAGCGTCGCTTTGCGCTCGCCCATGGGGGTCGTCAGGGTCAGAGTCCAGTTGCCGTCGACGGCCATTCGCGTCTCCCAAGATCCCGGCGGACCGCGACGATCCGCGGACCAGTCCCGGCCGAGCGTATAGCGCAACTCGCCGCCCGCGCCTAACGCTCCGTTGGAGGCATTTAGGCGCGGGCGGCGGCGCGCCGTCGGCTTGTGACGATGAGACGGAGCACGACATATTGCACGGCGAAGGCGACGATCTTGGCGCCGCCCGCGACCACGGTGATGTAGAACGCCCACAGCTTCAGATCGCCTGTGGAGGCGACGGCGATCATGCCGGCACCGATCACGAACATCAGCGCGGCCCAGGCATAACCCGCTGCCGTCACGTACTCCGGAACGGTCTCGACGACGATCGATGGCATGTAGCGCAGCATCCAGCCGCGCTTGAGCATGATGGCACCGATCGCGAAATGTGCGATCGAGGGCTTTGCGAGCATGAAGCGAGGGTCGTTGGTCAGCAGCGTGACCGTGCCCAGCACGACGACGAGCGCGACGCTCGCATAGGTCATGTAATTGAGCTGCTGGCCCTTGACGCGCGCGTAGATCACCTGCGCGATCGCTCCGGCAATCGCGACCGACGTTGCCAGGACGACGTTGTCGGTCACGAGGTAGATGACCAGGAAGACGATGGCGGAGAAGAGGTCGGAGGCGAGGCGGGCGAATACGTCCTTCATCGTCGATCCTGTTCAGCGAGTGTGGGGCAGTGCGCTGGTCGGCGCACCGTACTTGATCTGCCGATATTCGGGATACGATTTTGTGAAATAGATCGCGCTGTTGCGGGCGGCGAAGGCGACCGCAAGGCTCGACCAGAGCGGCAGGCCAGGGACGTAGAGCAGCACGAGATTGGCGGCCGCCATCAGCAGTGCAGCCGCGGTCCATGCGCCGGTGATGACGTAGTTGGCATAGTGGAAGCCTGGCATTGCCGCGATCTCGGCCGGCACGGATTCGAGCGCGTATTGCAGCGTGAAGGGACGGCGGACCAGCATCGAGCCGAGCGAGATGACGAAGATGCCGATGTCGACCGACAGCTTGACACCGAGTGTGCCGAGCGCCGGGTCGAACAGCGCGAGGTGGAGGCCGATTGCGGCGAACAGCAGCGCCGAGCCCATAGCCAGGATCTTCACCGAGCGGCCGCGCACGACATCGATCGCGACGGTCGCGAGACAGATTGCCGAGGCTACGAAGACGCTGATCGTGGCCGAGGTCATCAGCATCAGGAAAGTGAAGGCGCCGTAGGGCGCGAGGATCAGGAAGATCGCCATGGTTCGCCTCGGTCAGTCCTTATCTTTACGATGTAAAGATAAATAAGTCAGGAGCGAGCCGGGGTCAAGCAAAATCTTTACAGTGTCAAAATGACGTAAGCGACTTCCAAAAATTGAAATCCTGCAACGGCTTGGTCGGCCATTTCGTCGACGAAGCCGGCCCAGGGCAGGTGCGACAGCACAGGTAACGCACAGGCGGTCGAGAGGACGAAGGCGAGCAGGATACCGCCGTTGAAGACGATTTGGCCGCTCCGCCGCGGCCGGATCATCTGGAGCGTGATCCCGGCGCAGATCAGGAACAAGATCAGGACGGCGAGGCGGTCCGCGGCGATCGAGGGCATGTGCATGAAGAGGCCTTTTGGTGACATCAGCGATGTCGAGAGGAGAACTAGGTCGCGCCGACCCAATTGCCGTGAAAACCGTCGGGCACGCGATGGCCGAGCTGCACCAGCGCGACGGGGCCGGCCTCGACATCTCCGGCGTTGAACACGGCGAGGTCGCTGCGGTTCTCCCGCGCGCGCCAGACCACCGCCAGCAGCCAGCCATCGCCTTCCGCCGCATCCTTCGACCGCTCGACGAACACCGGTTCGGAAATGGTGTCGCCGGCCGGCAGCAGATAATGGCCGAGGCGCGTTCCATTGCCGTCGACATGGACGACGCCGGATAGCGCGCCGAACATCGGCAGCTTCGGATTGGCGCAGGCGTACCAGCCGTGACGGCTCTTCAATCCGGCGCGGCGGTCGTCGATGCGCGGGAACTCGCCGGTGAGATCGTCGAGATAGGTCTGCTGGAAGCGGTCGGTGTCGCCTGAGAGATCGAACGTCCAGCGGCAATGCCGGGCGCGCGATTTCTCCGGATCGGTTGGCCGGCCGTCGGGATGCGGAAACAGCGGCGCTTCCTCGAATTGCATGACGTCGGCGACGATCTGATTGCCGTCCTCCCACGCATTCATGACGTGAAAGACGTAGCAGGCTTCAGCGCGGAACCAGACAATGTCCTTCGCGCTTCCCTTGCGCTTGATCACGCCGACATAGGTGCCCTTGTCCGGCTCCCAGGCGTAGGGAGGCCGTCCGCTCATCGCGCGCTCCATGCTGCCGGTGAGGGGCAGGATCGGAAACAGCACGTGGTTCTCGGTGACGATGAAGTCGTGCACCATGCTGGCATAAGGCACCTCGAACCGTTCGAAGCGCGTCGCCTTGCCGGACGCATCGATCGATCCGTAGGAGAGGGCAGGCGTCAGCGGTCCCGCGGCGTTGTAGCCGAAGAACACCAACTCGCCCGTGACGGGATCGATCTTGGGATGCGCCGTGAAGCTGCCGGCGACGCGGCCATGATAATTGTGATAGCCGCGCGTTGCGAGCGTGCCCGGTTCGATCTCGGTGGGCAGATGGGCTTCTTCCAGCGCAAGCAGCTTGCCGGCATGGAAGATGATGTTGGTGTTGGCGACACCGCTATCGGTCAGGTTCGCCGGCGCATCCGGCAGCTTGCGGCCGAAGCCGCCGAACAGCGTGCGGCCGGCATCGTGCTCGGCCAGCCATTTCGGCGTGCGGATCCAGCGGTTGCGATAACTGGCGCGGCCATTATCGAGATGAAAGGCGTGCAGCATGCCGTCGCCGACGAACCAGTGCGCGCCAGGCGAGTCGAACTGCGGGTTGGGGCCGTTGCGATAGAGCGTGCCGTTCAGGTCGCGCGGCAATTCACCGATGATTTTCAGGAAGGGCGCGTCGGCCTCGAACGGGATTGGACCGAGGTTGTGGCGGCGTTCGGCAACGGCGTCCTGCTGCACGGCGTATCCCTCCCTATCTTTACATCGTAAAGATGAAATAGCCATGTGAGGGGGCTTGGTCAAGCGAAATCTTTACACTGTCAATATGGCGTCCTATAGCTGGCCGATGGGCAAGAGCGAAATCAGGACAGAAACCGCGCGCGGTGTGCGCACCTCAAAAAAGGCGAGCGCGCCGGCGCGTCCCGCGCGACAACCGGCGAGCGTCAAGTCCGAGGCGCCCTATCATCACGGCGCGCTGCGCGAGGCGCTGCTTCAGGCCGCCGAACGGGTGCTGGAGCGGGACGGGCTCGCCGGCCTGACATTGCGCGCGGTGGCGCGCGAAGCGGGGGTCTCGCATGCGGCGCCCACCCATCATTTCGGCGACCTCACCGGGCTTCTCAGTGAGCTCGCGGCAGTCGGCTTCCGCCAGTTCAATGTGGCGATGGCCTCGTCCTCTGACAGCGCCACCACCCCGCTCGAGCGCGCGCTGGCGCGGCCGAAAGCCTACGTCGCCTATGCCCAGGCTCATCCTGGCATGTACGGCATCATGTTCCGCACCGAGCGCCTCGACTATTCCAGGCCGTCGCTGCACGAGGCCGCCGAGGCGTCCTTCGCGGGGCTTGCCAATGCCGTCGGCATGATGCGGCAGGAACAGATCCGCGGCGACGCGCTGACGCTCAATCAGGGCGCCGCGATCGCGCGCGCCTGGTCGATGGTGCACGGTTTTACCATGCTGCTGCTCGATGGGCGGCTTGAGGATATTCTGGGGCGCCTGCCCGAGGGCACGACGCCCGAGCGCCTGCTCGAGGCGATGCTGATGTCGCCGGTGACGGGGAAGTTGCCGGGTCCCTGATTCGCTCGGGACGCAACCCCAGCCGTGATGAGGCGTTGACGCCGCATGGCAAAATCATCCCGTGCCCCCTGGAAACGATCAAACCCGCGCAAGCGCGCCGGCAAGGCGTCCAAGCATCTCACGCCTGCGCAGAAATCGGCGGCCAAGGCGCGTGCTCGCCGCGCCGGGCGCAGCTATCCCAACCTCGTAGACAACATGCGCATGGCAGGGAAGAAACCGTCCAAGGCAAAAGCTTCGAAGAAAAAATCCGCCAAGAAGACGCCCAAGCGCAAGGTTACAAAGAAGGCCGCGAGGAAAAAGTCTGCAAAGAAGAAAGCTGCAACGACGTCGCGCAAGCGCCGCGCATCCGGACCCGAAAAGGATCCGCGGGGCGGCTTGACCGCAGCGGGCCGCAAGGCTTTCGCGCGCCAGCAAGGCGCACATCTGCGGCCGGGCGTCACCAAGACGGCGTCCGAGATGACACCGCAGGACATGCGGCGAAAGGGAAGCTGGGCCGTCCGTTTCTATGGTCGCGCCAAGCTGCCGCCCCTCGTCGACGTCAACGGTCGGTCGACCCGGCACGCCTTGTCGGCGCATGCCTGGGGCGAGCCGGTTCCGAAGACGGTGGCGGCGGCGCGGCGCATCGCCGCGAAAGGTGAGCGCCTGCTGGCGCGCTACCACCGCGCCAAGATGCGGACCAAGACGAAAGCCTAGCGCATCGTCGCGAGTTCGACCGCGCGGCCGCGCGCGCCGATGATCTTCACCTCGTCCTTGCCGCAGATGAAGCTGCGGGCGAACTCGTCTGCCGCCTTGCGCGCCAGCTCATTGGCGTTCCGGTTGGCGATCGCGTCGACATAGGCGACGTGGCAGACGGGGCCGGGTGGCAGCCGGGTCACGATGAGCATGGCCTTGGTGCTCGGCCGCCCCTGCTTGTCGGGATCGGTGTCATCGGCGATGTGCCAGCGCTGGATCATCGCAAACGGCTTGGCCCCCGCGGTGAGCCATTCGACGGTGGTTTCGGACGAGTTGAACGGAGCGAACCAGACTTTTGCCGCCGGTTCCTCGGCCGCGGCCTTGCGATTGCGGCCGACGGAGACGACCTCGCGAAGATCATCCTCGGCGATCAGGACCACGAGGCCATCCTTGCCCTTGCAGACCCGCGTGGTGCTGCCGTCGAGCTCGCTGGGCTTGCCGATCTGGCGGCAATCCTTCGGGGCCGTCGAGGTATATTGGCTGCCCACGGATTCGGCGTCGGCGCGGCCGAGACCGCTGCACATCAGCAACATGGCCAGGAGCAATATGGCCAGAGCTGCGGTGGTGATGCGGAACATGACGATGCCTTTGGTCGAGCGGGAACTCCGTACCATCAGACGTCTTGATTGTGGGCAAGGTTCAAACAGGGTCGACAGACACCTGACAGCGGCGCGGAATCGTTCTAGAAGAGCGGCTTCGCTTGGGCTCCTTCAGCCTCGTTCGCGTCCTCGTTTTTCGTGATCATGCCAGCCACCTCGTCCAACAAACCTTATCGCGTCGGCCGCTCGAAAACCGGGCTCGGCCTCTTCGCCACCAAGCCGATCAAGAAGGGCACCCGGATCATCCGTTATTACGGACCGATCCTGGACTCCCGGATTCCCGAGCACGACGACATCGAGAACAAATACCTGTTCGAGCTCAACGGCCGCTGGACCATCGACGGCTCGGTGCGCAAGAACCTCGCGCGCTACATCAACCATTCGTGCCGGCCTAACGCCGAATCCGACGTTCGGCCGCGCGAGCGCAAGGTCTTCATCCGCGCCATCAAGAACATCGAGCCGGGCGACGAGATCAATTACGACTACGGCACCGATTATTTCAAAGCCTACCTGAAGCCGATCGGCTGCAAGTGCGAATCTTGCGAGAAGAAGCGCAAGAAGCTGCGCGCCGAGGCCCGGGCCGAGCGCGCCAAGGTGAAGGCGCGCACGGAGCGCAAAGCGCAGAAGGCGGGTGCGAAGGCCGCCAAAAAGAAGAAGCTCAACGGCGTCGCTGTTGGCAAGGCGAACGGCCGCGCGCGGGCGTAGCCTGAGTTCGAGCTTCTCGCACAACTGTCCTGCCCCGCGAAAGCGAGGCATCCAGTACGCCGCGGCCTTTCCGTATGCGACGACTGCCTCTGGAATACTGGGTCGCCCGATCAAGCCGGGCGACGACAGCGAGTGATGTGGCCTCAGGCAGCCAGCACACTCCCGCTCCTGCGCAATCCCACATATTGCAGTTCGGCAAACACGCCGGTCGCGATCGCCTGTGCCACGACCATGAGCTCGCCGGCAAGGTTCGGCGACACCGCGCCCGAGAGCAGCAGCGCAATGCTGCCGACCGTCCAGGCCGCGTTGCCGACGACGACCAGCAGCACGAGCGGCTTTGCCACGGAGGCGCGTGAGGCGAGCCAGCCGACGAGTGCCGTGTAGGCGATCAGGAACAGGCCGGTCTCGCGCAGCAGCGCTTCAGGCAGGTTGAACAGCGACGCGAACGCGCTGGCGCCGAACGTGAAGCTGAGAGCGGCGACGCCGCTGAAGATCGCGTCGGCAAGGAGCGCGCGGCGAAGGAAGGTGGATGCGTCGATCATCGTGGGTCTCCATGGTTGGGGTGGGCTCGAGGTGAAACTCAGTGCAATCCGCGCCACCAGGCCCGAAGCAGGCGGGCGAGGCGGAACGGGCAGAGGCTCCTGCCGACGCTGTGCTCGAAGGCCGTGACCTGCGCGACGACGTAGTCGCCAGTCGAATGCACCAGCGGCTCGGGCATGTTGAGGCTGCGCGCCAGCATCCGGGTTGCGAGCGCCATGGCCCAGGGAACTAGCTGGTCTGTGACGGTCCGGTAGAGCAGCAGTGCGATCATGGTCGTCTCCTGTTGCGACCCAAGATGCGCCGGCCCGCGGACCAATTCGATTACCTCCGACGTAATGGAAGGGCCGAAATCTGCGTGCTAGGTTTTCGACCATGAACGCACATGCATCCACGGCGCAGGCCGAACGCAGCCAACCAATCCATATCGGCGACCATTTGCGCGAATGGCGGCAGCGCCGCCGCATGAGCCAGCTCGATCTCGCCGGCGAGGCCGAAATCTCGGCGCGGCATTTGAGCTTCGTCGAGACCGGCCGCGCCGCACCCTCGCGCGACATGGTGCTCAGACTCGCCGAACGTCTCGACGTGCCATTGCGCGAACGCAACGTGCTGCTGGTCGCCGCCGGCTACGCCCCGGCCTTTCCGCAGCGCCCGCTGGAGGATCCCGCCTTGAAATCAGCCCGCCAGGCGATCGACCTCGTCCTCAGGGCGCACGAGCCCAATCCGGCGCTGGCTTATGACCGGCACTGGAATCTGGTCTCCGCCAACCGCATGCTGGCGCCGCTGCTCGCCGGCATTCCGCAGCGACTGCTCGGCCAGCCGTTCAACGTGCTGCGGCTCGCCTTCCATCCGGAGGCGCTGGCGCCGCGCACGGTCAATCTCGCGGAATGGTGCGGGCATCTCCTGGAGCGGTTGCACCGGCAATGCGAGGCGACGGCCGATCCCGAGCTGATCAAGCTGTACAACGACCTGAAGAGTTATCGGATCCCGGCGCGCGCGGCGCCGCTGTCGAGCGACAATGTCGCGATCCCCTTCAAGCTGCGCCACGACGGGGAGATACTAAGCTTCTTCTCCACCACCATGGTGTTCGGTACGCCCGTCGACATCACGCTGTCGGAGCTGGCTTTGGAAACCTTCTTCCCGGCCGACGAGCGCACCGCCGAGCGGCTCCGACAAATGGCAGCAGCCATGAGCTAGCGGCCTTGCCTCGGAACGGGTTCGGCTTATCTTTGGGCACAACCCGCAACGCCCGAAGGAGGCGCTCATGAGCACCCTAAAGCCGCTCCAGATCGACGTCGTTTCCGACGTGGTGTGCCCCTGGTGCTATATCGGCAAGCACCGGATCGAGAGCGCGTTGGCGCTGGTGCCCGACGTTCCGGTCAAGCTCAATTTCCGTCCCTTCTTCCTCAATCCCTGGGTGCCGTCCGAGGGCATCAGCCGGGACGAGTATCTCACCAAGAAGTTCGGCTCGGTCGAGGCCTATAAGGGCATTGCGGGACGCGTCGTTGCGGCAGCGGGCGAAGAGGGGCTCGTCTACCGGCCGGAGCTTGTCGCGCGTCAGCCCAACACCACCGACTGCCACCGCCTGATCCTCTGGGCCGAGGCGATCGGCAAGGCGCCCGAGATGAAGCAGCGCCTGATGGAGCTGTATTTCCGCGACGGCGGCGACCTCACCGATTTGAACGTGCTTGTAAAGGCGGCTGCCGATGTCGGCCTCGATGCCGACGACGTGCGCAAGCGCCTTGTGACCGACGAGGACGTCGCGCGCGTATCGGCGGACGCGCAGGAAGCCGCCGAGAAGGGCATCTCCGGCGTGCCGACCTACGTGTTCGCGCAAAAATACGCCGTCTCCGGCGCGCAGGATCCCAACATGCTCGCGCGCGCCATCCGCGAGGTCTCGGCGGAGATCAACGCCCAGGCGGCGGAGTAGGAGTTATCCTATTTACGAAGCAGGCGAACTGCGCGGCGCGCCACCGCGTAGGCGATGCCGTGCGCCGCGAGCGCTCCGTGAACGAGCGCCACGATCGGATCGTTCCGCCGCAACGGTATCAGCACGTCGCCGACGGCGAAGCGCCCGCGCCAGATCGGGTTGATCATGGGGTGATCGGCGCTCGCCGTGGAATCCGCGCTGGCGATGGCCGGATCGGCGCAAAGGCGGCGGGTGAGCTCGAGCGTGAGCTGCACGCCCGGCGAATATCTGGCAAAGCGCTCGTCGATACCGAGCTTGAAGAAGAAGGCGCGATCCTGATGGCGCAGCACGATGCCGGCGGCCACCGGCGTGGCGCCGGCGCGAAGGGTGATGATCTCGCATTGCGCGGTTTCTGCCAGCGCGGGAACGGCGCGGCGAATGAAGGTTGCATCGCCGGCATGCTGGACCAGCGCGGTTCCGCGCTTGCCCTTCCAGCCGCTGGCTTCGAGCTGCAGGAATGTTTCGAGCGCCGGTCCGATCTCGTCGGGGCTGTGCGCGACATCGAACACGACGGCGCCGTGGTCTTCGAGACGATGCCGCTGGCGGCGCAGCTCCTTGAGCTTTTTGGTGCCGAGCGCGTCGCGTAGCAGCGTCTCACCGTCCAGCGTCGCGTCCAGGCTGGCGCGGATGTAGGAGCTCAGGAGGCGCGGCTTCAGGCCGTCGCGATTCAGAACCTGATTGAGGGCGGTCATTGCCGCCCCATCGAGCGCGACATCGTTCAGCACGAGCGCATGCGCTCCGGTCGCGCGGGCCTGCTGCAACAGGCGCGTCGCTGCCTCGGTCGGGGCATCGCGGTCGATCAGCGGGCTGCACAGCGTGCCGTAGGGATGGGCGCTCACCAGCGCGGGCAGGGGGATCTTCCATGCCCGCCAGAGCGAGATCACCGGCATAAGCCCGACCAACCGCGATCCATCGTATGCGGGAAGCGCCGAGGCATCGGTGCGGCCGCGCGCGGTTGCACTGACAGCGAGCTCCCAGCCCGGCAGGTAATATCCGTTAGGCTCGATCGCGCGCTGCGCGAGTGCGCGCCACTGGCCGGCTTCGATCGCCGCAAGCGGGACGCGCGCGCGCGCCGCCGCGGCAGGCTTTGCCGATGCCGGATTGATCGCAGCCTGGTGCGCGATGTCGACCACGTCCCGTCGTCCCCGTTCAGGAGGCCATGCTTAGCGCAAAGATTGGAAAATACCGTTGGGACGCCGCTTCAATTCGAGTGGTAATATTAACGTCTCGTTGAGCATCCGCCGGATGTTCCGATGGATACGACAGAATTGCTCTCGACCCGGAGGATCATCATGGTCGTCACACCTTTTACGCCGATTGCGTCGCTCTTTGGCGGCGCGTTGATCGGCCTGTCCGCCGTGCTGCTGATGTGGACGACGGGGCGAATCGCGGGAGTCAGCGGAATCGCGGCGCGGCTGTTTCCGCCTTACGAGGATCGGCAATTCGCCGGCCGGCTCGCCTTCGTCGCGGGCCTCGTCATCGCGCCCGTCCTGGTGCGCCTTGTCACCGGAAGCCTGCCGGCGCAAACGATCGCCGCCGGAACGCCGCTTCTGATTGTCGCGGGACTGCTCACCGGTTTTGGCGCGGTGTGGGGTAGCGGTTGCACCTCCGGCCACGGCGTCTGTGGCTTGTCGCGGTTGTCGGTGCGATCGCTGGTCGCGACCATGACCTTCATGGCGGCCGGCATGGCGACCGTCTTCGTGATGCGGCACTGGAGCTGACCGCGATGACAATCCTCATTCAATTCGGGATCGGTGTGGTCTTTGGCCTTGGCCTCATCGTCTCAGGTATGTCGAACCCGGCAAAGGTCCTGAATTTCCTGGACGTTGGCGGCATCCCGGCAGGAACGTGGGATGCAAGCCTCGCTTTCGTGATGGCCGGTGCGATCGCGGTGACCTTCATCGGCTTCGGCCGCGTCTTGAAACTGGCGCGGCCTGCCTTCGCCGATCGCTTCTATGTCCCAACGCGAAAAGATATCGATCCGAGAATTATCGCCGGTCCCGCCATCTTCGGTATCGGCTGGGGCCTTGTAGGCTTTTGTCCAGGCCCGGCGTTGACCGCGCTCGGATTTGGCTCGGCGTCCGCATTCATTTTCGTCGCCGCGATGTGTGCTGGCATGGTGCTCGCCCGCTTCATCGCGCAGCTTCCGTCGGCAACGCGTGTCGTCACGCCGGCAGATCCGCTCGAAACCTGACATGGGCAGGACCGGGCGAGTTGTCTCGTCCGGTCCTGCCTGTCATGGCTTCATCGACTACCAGCGATCGCCGACACCGACGCCAACACTGACGCCGGGCGCGCGGATGCCGACGCCTCCGCGCGGACCATCGTCCCAGTCACGATAGGTGCGGCGCTCGTAGTAACGGTCGCGCGGCATGGTCGCGTAGGAGTCGCGCACGATCACGCGCGAGCCGCCGCGGGTGCGATAGCAATTGCCCGAATCGTCGCAGACCAGCCGCACTTCCTGGACGAGATCGGGGCTGGTGTATTCGCTGGTCGTGTAGACGTCGGCGGCCTTCGCGCCGCTCACCGCTGCCAAGGCTCCGACGCCAGCGAGCAACGCAATCGTGAATGTCCTCATCATGTCCTCCTCGAAACTGCCCTCGGCGGTAACAAGAAGGGGAGGCGGCGATCGTTCCGGCAGAACTACAGGTTTTTCCCGGAACCGGATCGCTTGTCGGCGTGATTTGTTCCTAGGTCGGTTCGTAGCTTTCCGATCCGCAGATGTCGTCCGCTTCGGCGCGGCGGCGATCGATTACCTTTCCGCCCGATATGGTCACGATGTAGGTCTGTGGGCCGAGCGGCGAGCCGGTCGCCGAGGTGAGCTGGGCGCGGACGCAAGCTGTCCAGCCCGGTCCCCGCACCTCACGATGAGGCGTGGCGACATGCACCTCACGCGGATAGGACGTGCTGAGGAAGACGAATTCGATCTGCTCGCGCACGACGCGCTTGACGTCAGGGGGCGCTTCGGGCGGAAGCTGCTCGGCCTCCTTCATGCGCATGAACTCGGGCACCGGTGCGCGGCTGTCCGCAAAGCCGCAGGCCCCGAGCGCGAGCGCGCTGGCCAGCAGCGCGGCATGAATAATGATCCGCAACATCCGTGAAGGTCCCCTGCGGGCCAAAATAGGCACGAATGCGATCCGACGAAGACCCGGCCGATCAAGATTTGCTGAAGCCAGCATTTCCCGAAGCCAAGATTTCCTCAGGCCCTTGGAGCCCGCAGCATTGGCTATTCCATAATTGCCGGCTAGTTTGTGCCCCAGACGAGGGGGATTGCGTCCATGAGGATTTTGATCATAGCGGCCGCGGTGCTGGCGCTGGCGGTTGCCTCCGCGCAGGCGCAGATGGGCGGCGGCAGGCGTCAGCCTAACGAGGGCGGCCAGAAGGCGGACAACAAGCCTAAGGTCGACGAGAAGGCCTACAAGGCCGCACTCGAGCGCATTCCCGAGTCCAAGGAGAAGTACGATCCGTGGAGCGGGGCGCGCCCGCCTGAACCTGCCAAGAAGCCGAAATAGGTGAGGCGGGCGCTGGCGACCCGCTCCTGCTATTTGGCCGCTCCCATCACGCTCCTCGCATCGTCACCGCAGCCAAGCATCGGGCGGCAAACGGCTGGCCCATAGCGAGCCTGCTGGCCAGGCGAGGTTTCGTCGTCGTGCTCGCCCGCGACACCGGCAACCCATGTGAATCTGCGCGAGCCGTCGCCGTCGCATCAAGCAATGATCATCGTGTTGTGGATGTGATGCGAATGATCATTCACACGGTATGCACTACTGTACGAAAGCGAGGCCGATGCGCCTCTCGCTGCGCCAGACGGGGCGGCATTTGCGCACGAAATTGTCGCGCGCGATCGCGAGCGTGAACGATTGCGGCACTGCGACGAGGGTATCGAGGTCGATTGCGGCGCCGTTCGCCGACATGTTTCGCACCGTGCACGTGATGCCGCAATTTTCAAAGGCGATCGTTCCACCCTTGAAAACACGGTAACGCTGCGCTGCACGCTTCTCGATCATCCGCGTTAATCCATAATGTTATTTGTGAAGTAGTGCATAGAAATTACGTTGAACTAAACTCAATACTGGCGCTACTTGCGCAGCGCTTCAGATTTCGTTTACGACGTCGAAGCGGAAGTCACTCCGCGGATTTTCCCCCAAGCCGTTTCTTTGTGGCGCTACGCGCCGATGGAGATATTGATGAAGACCACGCTTTCGCTTCTGTTCGCCGCAGCGCTCTCGCTGTCGTCCATGCCCGCCCACGCCGCCAAGCTCGATCTCGCGACCATGAGCTGCAAACAGTTCCTGGAGAGCGGCGACGACACCATCAAGATGGTGCTGACCTGGATGGACGGCTGGTACAAGGGAGATGAAGAGAACGCGATCATCGACACCGACGTGTTCGTCGAGAACGCCAAGCAGTTCGGCAGCTATTGCGGAAAGAATCCGAACGTCAGCATCGTCACGGCGGCTGACGAAGTGCTCGGCAAGTGACTTCTCCCGCGTGACGGCATGACGCGCGATCGCGTTTCCTGCCTCGACATGACGCTATCGAGAGCCGCGGTGCGCTGTGCGCTCACGCGGCTTTCTTCTTTGATGCTCACCCCGGCAGCATCGCGAACGCGCTCGACACCATCGCCACCGGCTTGTTGTCAGTGGCCGAGAGCAGCGTGACCCGGCCAAAGCTCATGGTGCGGCCGAGTCGCACCACGCGGGCGTCGGCCAGCACGTCCGACGAGGAGACTGCGCGCATGAAATGCGTGGTCTGGTCGACCGTCGTCATCGGACGATAACCGCGGTTGGCGGCGAGGTTCGCAATCACCATGGCGGTATCGGCGAGTGCCATCAGCGCCTGGCCGCAGACCACGCCGCCGTTGCGGCACAGGCGCTCCGAGAAAGGCATGCGCAGGAGCGCTGCCGGCTGCCAGTCCGGCACGTCCGGCAGCGGCAGGTGCTCGATGCGCTCGACCGACAGGTTGAGATCCTGGACCCAGGGCGCAAAGACCTCGCCGAGGATGCGTCTGGCTTCAGTGATGCCGAACTCGGCTTCTGGCTGCGATGGCATTGCTGTCGTTTCCTCCGTGTTGCCGGATGTTCGGCATTCCGAGCGGACCGGCGCGGCAAAGTCACCCGGACTGCCGCGGGTCCCGTCGGCTTGAAAATGCCTGACTTCGCCCGGTATGATGCCACGGAGTGGGTATGGGTGGGTGATGTTGCGTCGGTATGTCCTCGTGTTTTGTCTGGCCGGGCTCGGACTGTTGCTGAACGGGTGCACCAAGTGCGGCCCGATCTGGGACGACTGGCTCCACGCGCCGAAATCGTGCAAATCGGACCGGCTCTAGCGGGCCGAGCAGCCCCTGCGGTTGTGCCAGGGGTGACAAGGCGCGGGCGACCCGCGCCGCCATGGATGATCAAGGAGTCGATGATGAAGCTTTTCCGTATGGCCGCGGTGCTGGCTGTTCTGGCGGGACCGACCGTGCTGGCGGGACCGGCCTCTGCGCAAATGCCCAATCTCAATTTGCTGCAGGACGGTCCGGGCAAGACCCCTGAGGAGAAGGCCGCGGAAGCCGAGCGTGACAAGGCCTACAAGGAAACGCTGAAGAAGATTCCGGATTCCAAGGCCTCCAACGATCCCTGGGGCGGCATGCGCTCCGATCCGCCGAAGCAGGCGGCGGCGCCAAAGGCGTCGGCCGCGACCGGTGCGCCGAAGAAGAAGTCCGGCACGACTGCCAATTGAGCTTCTGTCCGATCGGAGGCGGCTGATGCCTCCGGCCGGGACTCCATTTCGGCCGGCCCGCTTCCTACATTGCGCGAGAGCGTATCGTAAAGGAGGCGGGATATGGCCGATCGTCCGCGAGATCTCGCCGAGCGGATGGCGCGCCGGCGCAAGATGGGCGGCAAGCCCGGCGCGAGGGCCGGCGACGGCTATCTGCGCGAAACCTTCACGCTGCCACGCGCGGCGGCACGGGAGAGGGCGCAGGCTTTCTTCACCCGCTACCCCAAGGCCGGCTATATGAGCGCGGTCGAGACTTGGCGCGAGCTGCCCGGCGGCGACATCGAATTCACGATGCGGCGGCTGCCCAGCGCGGATTAGGCTTGGCCCCTATTTGAAGGTTTCCGATGTGATGCGGATCCGGAACACGGGCTCCTTGGCCTCGTCCAGCAGCTCCATATTCCATTCGGAATTTTCCTGGAGCTTGCGGGCGATGCCGGCAGCCATGTCGGCGCAGACGCTGGTCATCTCCTTCCAGGCCAGATCGCGATCGGCAAATTCCGACGCCTGGTCGGCACAGCCGGAATAGCTGCCGTTCCGGATTCGAAAGAAGTAGAGCGGCATGGTTCGCACCGATCGCGCCTGATGGCTCCGTCCCCACGGCCATAATCGCGAGCAGTCCAATCCCAAACCGTCGGCAGATCAATTCCGGTCGGCTACGGAATAGCCCCATGGGCGCCGCTGTGTCCTATAGGCCATGACGGCTGCGGCGCGCCGGGGCGCGCCAGCCCGCCGCCGATCTCGGTCCTGCCGTTTAGGCCTGCCGCTCAGGCGGTTTTGCGCCCGATCGCCTTCAGCTCCCGATCGATGCGCAGCTGCACCCGCCGGATCGCCAACAGATCGATCTTGGTCTCGGTTCGGCCGGTCTTGATCTGCTCGCCGATCCGGAACTGCCACTGCCAGATGCCGGGAAGTGCCGTCTTGGCGACGGTGAACTCGACGCCCCTGTGATTCATGGCCTTCTCCCACGATTCACTTCCATCACTGAGAACATGCTGGGCGGCATAATATTCCAGGGAAAGCCAAATCTGTCGGTAAGCCCCGGATAGCTCACGGCTATCTTGCAAACGCAGGCGCGCCGAAACATTCGAAATCGGATGTCGAAAGACGCCGGCCACGCGCGGCGGCGCGAGACCTCATGCCCGTGGTTCTCCGACCAAGAACAGAGTTCCTGGGATGGGTAAGGGCACCTTCCGGAACGCGGCGGCATATGCCTTGCTTGGCCCGATGACGGTCAACAACATGGGCGCGTCATGCCGGGCATTCCCCGCCGCTATTCTCATTTCGTGTTCGGAATCATCCAGTCCGGACTGACCTCGCTGATCGCCGCGGGCATCGCCAGCTTTCCGGCAGGGAACGCACTGGACTTCCTCGCGCACTGGATGGTGTCGTGGCTGATCGCATGGGCGGCGATGCTGCCGATCGTGCTGCTCGCGGCGCCGGCGATCCGCGCCTTCTCGCTGCGGCTGACGCAGGAGGAGGGCGGTTCGCAAACCGGCCGGCCGGCATGGAAATCGGCATCAAAATCGGAATGAAATCGGAATGAAAAACCCCGCTTGGAAGAACCAAGCGGGGAAAGGTTATTGGAGGCTGAGGTGCTGGGCTGCAACACCATAGCCAGGCGAACCTAGCCGGCTCAGCTTACGACAGCCTGACAAGGCTGCGGTGGCAGCGAAAGCCTGAGCGCGGCGGGCCGCAGACTGGCCCCGCACCGGTCCCAATTTCGACATCCGTTCGCACAACTCAGGACACAACCGCAGGCGAGATTTCGCAGCGACGGTGCTGCCATGGGGGAAACGTGGCGCACCGGCAACGGGGTGGCATCATGGACAACGTAGAGCGGTCATTCGCCGCCGCGACGGCGGCTGGCTTCGTCGTGCTGGTGATCGGCATCGGGTTGCTGGTTCTGCTATAGGCGGTGTTGGGTGCCGGGAGACGGCTCTGGGGGTGGAAAGGCCCATGCGCGCCTTTCAAAAACACGAAAACAACCCCATGCACAGTAGCCCGCCGGAAAATTCCGCCACTAAATCAATGGCTTGCTGGTAGTAATTGGATACCATATCGACTCGGACGCGCCTCCACGACCATCCGAATCCCGATTCCCGTGCCGATCTTTTTGAGATCAATGGCGCCGCTCCGGCCTCGTCGCTGGCGCGTTGCCGCTGGCGAACACCGCCGCCGCCTGCCCAGCCAGCCGGCCTGTCAGCTCCTAAGCCCTCGTCCCCGCGGCCTTAGTGAACCTCGATCGCGTCCAGCGGCAGATGGAGTTCGGCGGCACGCTCTTCGCGATCCTTCTTGCCGAACTCGTTTTCCTTGCGCTCGAACTTGCTCAGCTCCTCTCGCGCCGCCTCCAGCAGTGGAGTGCGCCGGCTCGTATCGTGATGCGTATTTTCCGTCATGATTGGAAGTCCCAGAGTTGCAGTCTCATCCAAGAGAAGGCCGCAGACCGCGAAAGGTTCGGTGCCGCAGGATTACCGAATTCTGGCGGCGTGCGGGTCATCCGTTTTTGATGCGCGTCAGCCAGAGCGTGCAAATTCCCAAAAGAACATATTGCGAACCTAGAACAAATAGGGCACATTGCTTTTATCGCCGCGCCGCCTCGCCAATCGTTTGTCCCTCACGCGAATCCTCGTCATAAGGAGCACGACCCGATGTCCACCACTGCCCTGCGTATCGTCGAAGGATCCTCCATGGACAAGAGTAAAGCTCTCGCCGCCGCGCTCTCCCAGATCGAGCGGCAGTTCGGCAAGGGCTCGGTGATGAAGCTGGGCAAGAACGACCGTTCGATGGATGTCGAGGCGATCTCGTCGGGCTCGTTGGGGCTCGATATCGCGCTCGGGATCGGCGGCCTGCCGAAGGGGCGCGTCGTGGAGATCTACGGGCCGGAATCCTCGGGCAAGACCACGCTGGCGCTGCACACGGTTGCGGAAGGGCAGAAGAAGGGCGGCATCTGCGCCTTCATCGACGCCGAGCACGCGCTCGACCCGGTCTATGCGCGCAAGCTGGGCGTCAACATCGACGAGCTCCTGATCTCCCAGCCGGACACCGGCGAGCAGGCGCTGGAAATCTGCGACACGCTGGTGCGCTCCGGCGCGGTCGACGTGCTGGTGATCGATTCGGTCGCGGCCCTGGTGCCGAAAGCCGAGCTCGAGGGCGAGATGGGCGACGCGCTGCCGGGCCTGCAGGCCCGTCTGATGAGCCAGGCGCTGCGCAAGCTGACGGCGTCCATCAACAAGTCCAATACCATGGTGATCTTCATCAACCAGATCCGCATGAAGATCGGTGTGATGTACGGCTCGCCGGAGACCACCACCGGCGGCAACGCGCTGAAATTCTACGCCTCCATCCGTCTCGACATCCGCCGCATCGGCGCGATCAAGGAGCGCGACGAGGTTGTCGGCAACACCACCCGCGTCAAGGTCGTGAAGAACAAGCTGGCCCCGCCCTTCAAGCAGGTCGAGTTCGACATCATGTACGGCGAGGGCGTCTCCAAGATGGGCGAGATCCTCGATCTCGGCGTCAAGGCCGGCATCGTCGAAAAGTCCGGCGCCTGGTTCTCCTATGACAGCCAGCGTCTTGGCCAGGGCCGCGAGAATTCGAAAGCATTCCTGAAGGCCAACCCCGACATCACCGCCAAGATCGAAACCTCGATCCGCCAGAACTCCGGCCTGATCGCCGAGCAGATTCTCGCCGGGAGCCCCGAGCGTGACGCCGACGGCGAGGAGCCGGCGGACGAGTAAGCTTCAACAGTAAAGTTTTTCGCGAGGAGCGGGCGCTGAGGACGTTGAGTTGCCGACGTCGTCAGTGCCCGTTTCGTTTTGCCTGGAGTATTTAGGCGATGAAGCGTGCGTTTCTGACGAGTTCGTCCGGCTTCGACCTCATGCGCTCGGGCCTTGCCGAAATCGTCATCCCCTTCACGTTCCGCTTTGTCGATGGGCCTCCGCCTCTTGACGAACTTGCAGTCTATGTCCCCGCCCGCTCGGGGGGAGCGGGTCCGGGGACGCACTGGTCGGACTTCGTTGGACGCCGGCCGTCGGCTGCCGAAGACCGCAGACATCTTTCGCTGGTCGAGTTCTGCCAATCCTACGACCTGGTCGAATTGTGGTTCGATCGGACCCCAAATGATCAGCTCCAGCTGATCTGGCTGCTCGAATATCTCCGCTCCCACCCAGAGACCGTGGCCAAGTCAAAGCTCCGACTGATTGCCTTCGATCTCATCTCACAGGAGGCGGCGAACATTAGTAAGTCGCTGTCCTACATTCCGGCTGTCGACATCACCTCGGATGAACTCGCAACGGCAAGGAAGGCTTGGCTGGCCTACGCCGCGCCGACGCCCGAGGCCTGTGTCGGCCTCGTTGACAACGATCTGAGTGCCCTGCCGATGCTGAAGCCGGCCTTGATCGACTTGCTGGCGGAGCTTCCGTCAACGGGGCTCGGCGCGACGGAAATGCGATTCCTCGAACTCATTGCACGGGGTTACGAACGGACGAATGCATTGTTCCATCTGCGTAGTCTTCGCCGTACGCGTGTTTTTAGCGAGTTTGAGCTGGGGTGGTTGCTGCACGGACTTGCGCTAGGTCCGAGACCCGCGATTGCCGGACTCGACGATGAACTGCGGAATATCCGCCGAGAGAATCTGAGGGACCGTGATGAGGCTTATCTGCGGAGCAGATTGTCGATAACGGAGTTTGGGAGGTCGGTGCTGGCGGGCAGGGAAGATTTCAGCCGCCACAATCCAATCGATCGCTGGTGGGGCGGCACGCGGCTGACCAACGATCGGCTGTGGCGCTACGGCCCTTCTTTGACGAAGCCTTGAGGCCACCGGCATGATGCGGCTCATTGTGACAACGGACTCGTCCACCGCCGGCGCGATCCAACGCGCCGGCCTTGCTGATCTCGTGATTGCGATCGAGCGCCGGCTGGTCTGGGGACCGTTGCCGTCCGATGTCGAGCTCGATGCGTTTTTTGCGCCACGCACCAAGCAGCCACATGGCCTTCATTGGCTGGATGATACGCCGCGCTGGCGTCTCGAAGGATCGGGTGCGAAGGATCGCGGATTGATCGAATTGTTCGCTGAATGCGACTCCGTCGAATTGTGGATGGAGTCAGAGCCGAATGCGCAATTGATTCTGCTCCGGTTGCTCGACTACTGCTGGCGCGAGAAATCGGCGGTTCCCAAGCTCGTCATGCGTCAGCTGGACATCTCCGTTGGCGGCGCCGATGCCGAGCGACTTGCAGCGCTCAACCCGCCGACCGTCAAGCCCACGAAAGATCACCTTGATCTGACCGGCCGTGCGTGGCGCGCCTATCGCGCGCCGACGCCGCAGGACTGGTTTGATCTCCTCAAGGCGGATTTAGGCCTGCTGCCGCAACTCGGTCAGTGTGTGGCGGACCTCCTCGACGAGCTTCCGAGTGTCGCCATCGGTCTTGGAGCGACTGAAACGCGAATGCTGGAGTTGATCGCACCGGGCGACGTGCATCCCTTTGACGTTTTCCCGGGTGAGCAGAAACGCAATGAGCGGCGCGTTTTCGACTACTGGGAAGTCGGAGCGCTGCTCGATGGCCTCGTGCGATGTCCGGAGCCGGCGATATCGGGGCTCGACGAGGGGCCGTTTACGCTCGACATGCACAACGATCCTCTCCGTCACGCGCGATACAAGCAGTCCCGTTTGTCGCTCACCGATTTTGGGAAGGCGGTGCTGGCAGGAGAAGACGATTTCCTCCGTCATAACCCGATCCACCGATGGTGGGGTGGGACTGAGCTGACCAATGAACGGCTGTGGCGGTGGGATCGCGAAAGCCGATCGTTGGTTGCGCCCTAGATGCGCGTTCAGTGCCGTAGGGGGTGGGTTAGCCCTGCGACTGCGCGCAGCGCAGTTCGCACGGCGTAACCCACCACTGTTCGTCGCCGCGGAAGCTAAAGCGGTGGGTTACGCCGGCGGTCTGCGCCTTCGCGCCGCCGCCAGCTAACCCACCCTACGAAACCTCCGTCGCGTCTTACTCCGCCGCCTCCGCGTAATCGCTCACCGGCGGGCACGAGCACACCAGATTGCGGTCGCCATAGACGTTGTCGACGCGCCCCACCGGGCTCCAGTATTTGTCGGTGCGCGAGGTGCCTGCGGGGAAGCAGCCCTCGGCGCGGGTGTAGGCGCGCTTCCAATCGTCGTCCGCGATGTCATGCACGGTGTGTGGGGCATGACGCAGCGGCGACGCCTCGATCTTGAAGCGGCCGGCTTCGACCTCGGCGATTTCCTTCCGGATCGCGATCATGGCATCGCAGAAGCGATCCAGCTCCGCCTTGGATTCCGACTCGGTCGGCTCGATCATCAGCGTGCCCGGCACCGGAAAGCTCATGGTCGGCGCATGGAAGCCGTAGTCGATCAGGCGCTTGGCGATGTCGTCGACGGTGACGCCTGAGGTCGTCTTCAGCGCGCGGGGATCGACGATACACTCGTGCGCGACGCGGCCCTTTTCGTTCTTGTAGAGAACCGGGAAGTGCGCATCGAGCCTTGCTGCGACGTAGTTGGCGTTGAGGATCGCGATCTCGGTGGCGCGCTTGAGGCCTTCGCCGCCCATCATCAGGATGTAGATGTAGGAGATGGTGAGGATCGAAGCCGAGCCGAACGGCGCGGCCGAGACCGGCCCCACGGGCGCTTTCCCATCCGTCGCGGGATGACCGGGCAGGAACGGCTTAAGGTGCGCCTTGACGCCGATCGGGCCCATGCCCGGGCCGCCGCCGCCATGCGGAATGCAGAAGGTCTTGTGCAGATTGAGATGGCTGACATCGGCGCCGTAGTCGCCGGGCCGGGACAAGCCGACCTGCGCGTTGAGGTTGGCGCCGTCGAGATAAACCTGGCCGCCATGGCCATGCACGATGTCGCAGATCTCGCGAATGTGCTCCTCGAACACGCCATGGGTCGAGGGATAGGTGATCATGACAGCGGCGAGGTCGTTTGAATGCTTTTCCGCCTTGGCGCGGAGATCGTTGACGTCGACATCGCCGTTCTTTTCGCAGGCGACCACCACCACGTCCATGCCAACCATCGCGGCCGAAGCCGGGTTGGTGCCGTGGGCGGAGGAGGGGATCAGGCAGATCTTGCGATGCGTCTCGCCACGCGCCGCGTGATAGCCGCGGATGGCCAGAAGCCCGGCATATTCGCCTTGCGCGCCCGAGTTCGGCTGCAGCGAGATCGCGTCATAGCCGGTGATGTCGCACAGCCACTTCTCCAGGCGCGCGAACAGCGCGTGATAGCCGCGTGCCTGCTCGCGCGGGGCGAACGGATGCAGCGAGCCGAACTCGGGCCAGGTCAGCGGCATCATCTCGGTGGTCGCGTTCAGCTTCATGGTGCACGAGCCGAGCGGGATCATCGCGCGGTCGAGCGCGAGGTCGCGATCGCTGAGCTTGCGCATGTAGCGCAGCATCTCGGTTTCCGAGCGATGCGCGTGGAAGACGGGGTGGGTGAGGAAAGAGGTCGCGCGCTTGAGCGTCTCCGGCAGCGCCTCGCGCGTGGTGGCGTCAATCTCGGCATAGGCAAGCTGGCCGCCGAAGGCGCGCCAGACCGCTTCGACCGTCGCGGGCGTGGTGGTCTCGTCGAGCGCGATCCGCAATGCGGTTTCGCCGACGCCAAGGTTGATCTTGTCGGCAGCGGCGCGCGCGACGATCTCGGCGCGTTTGCCACCTGCATCCACGCTGAGCGTGTCGAAGAAATTGTCGGACTGAAGCGTAAAGCCGAGCTTGCGCAGGCCGGCCGCCAGCACGGCGGCGCGGCGATGCACGTTGCGCGCGATCTGCGAAAGGCCTTCGGGGCCGTGATAGACCGCATACATCGAGGCGATCACGGCGAGCAGCACCTGCGCGGTGCAGATGTTGGAGGTCGCCTTCTCGCGACGGATGTGCTGCTCGCGGGTCTGCAGCGCGAGGCGATAGGCCGGCATTCCGCGCGAATCCACGGAGAGGCCGACGATGCGGCCGGGCAGCGAGCGCTTGAGCGCATCGCGCACCGCCATATAGGCCGCGTGCGGTCCGCCATAGCCCATCGGCACGCCAAAACGTTGCGCCGAGCCGATGGCGATGTCCGCGCCGAGCTCGCCGGGCGAGGCGAGCAGTGTCAGCGCCAGCAGATCGGCGGCGATGATCGCGAGCGCGCCCTTGGCCTTCAGGCTGGCGATCGCGGGCCTGAGGTCGCGCACAGCGCCTGAACTGCCCGGATATTGCAGCAGCGCGCCAAGCACGTCCGTCTTGTCGAGATCGGTGAGGGGATCGCCGACGACCAGGGTCCAGCCCAGGGGCTCCGCGCGGGTGCGCATCACCGCGAGCGTCTGCGGATGCACGTCCTTGTCGACGAAGAAGGCCTTTGCTTCGACCCGTGAGTGCCGCTCCGCGAGCGCCATCGCTTCGGCGGCAGCGGTGGCCTCGTCGAGCAGCGAGGCGTTGGCGACGTCGAGCCCGGTGAGGTCGCAGATCATGGTCTGGAAGTTGAGCAGCGCCTCGAGCCGGCCCTGGCTGATTTCGGGCTGGTAGGGCGTGTACGCCGTGTACCAGGCCGGGTTCTCCATAATGTTGCGCTGGATCACCGCGGGCAGGATCGTGCCGGAATAGCCTTGGCCGATCAGCGAGGTGAAGACCTGGTTCTGGGCGGCGAGTTCGGCCACATGCGCGATCGCTTCGGTCTCGCTCAAGGGCTTGCCGAGATCGAGTGGGGCGGTCTGCCGGATCGAGGCCGGCAGCGTCTGCGCCATCAGCGTATCGACGCTGTTCGCGCCGACGGCCTCGAGCATCGCGGTGACGTCGCGCGCGGAGGGGCCGATGTGGCGGCGAACGAAGCTGGTGGTATCGCCATTGGATTTGCGGTGCGCGGTCATCATGGGTCCTCGCTTTAGATATCGCTGTCGCCGTCATGCCCCGCGAAGGCGGGGCATCCAGTAAACGCAGCCGCTTCGGCTGGGGCCGATGGGCCGCGGCGTACTGGATCGTCCGCCCCAGTGCGCAGTGCGCACAAGGCGGACGATGACACCGAATATGAGGTCGGAGTTCGCATCATCTCACGCCGTGTGGGCCTTGTACGCCGCTTCGTCCATCAGACCGCCGAGCTCGCTTTTGTCGGCAATCTTGATCTTGAAGAACCAGGCCGCGCCTTGCGCATCCGAGTTCACCAGCGCGGGCTCGGCGGCGAGCGCAGTGTTGGTCTCGAGCACTTCGCCGGTTACAGGCGCGTAGACGTCCGATGCGGCCTTCACGGATTCCACGACGGCGGCGGGTTCGGCCTTCTTCAGCGTGCGGCCGAGCTTGGGCAATTCGACGAACACGACGTCGCCGAGCTGCGATTGCGCGTAGTCGGTGATGCCGACGGTGGCGACGTCGCCGTCGATCGCGAGCCATTCGTGGTCGGAGGTGTACAGCGTCGTGGTCATTTTCTCGGTCCTCAGCGTTTGTAGGTGTTTTTCACGAAGGGCATGGCGGCGATTTGCACGGCCAGGCGTTGGCCGCGCACTTCGGCGAAGAGTTTTGTGTCGATCGCGCTCGATGCCGTGGGCACATAGCCCATCGCGACCGGCGCATTCAGGCTCGGGCCGAAACCGCCCGAGGTGACCTTTCCGATCGGCTCGGCGGAGGTCGCATCCGCAAACAGCAGCGCGCCCTCGCGCACCGGCGCGCGGCCCTCGGTGCGCAGGCCGACGCGGCGGCGGGATGCGCCGTGATCGAAATGAGCGAGAATCTTTTCCGCGCCGGGGAAGCCACCGGCACGCGCGCCGCCGGTGCGGCGGCTCTTCTGCACCGACCATTCCAGTGCGGCCTCGACCGGCGTGGTCGCGGTGTCGATGTCGTGGCCGTAAAGACAAAGCCCGCCTTCGAGCCGCAGGCTGTCACGGGCGCCGAGCCCGATCGGCATGACGTCCGGATTGTCCAGCAGGGCCTTGGCGAGCCGTTCGGCATCGCCGGCAGGAACCGAAATCTCGAAGCCGTCCTCGCCGGTATAGCCGGAGCGCGAGACGAAGCAGTCGAGGCCGGCGACCTTGTGCGGGCCGGAATCCATGAATTTCATGGCGGGCGCCTCTGCACATAATTTCGCCAGCGCCGATTCCCCCTTCGGCCCCTGCAGCGCGATCAGCGCGCGGTCAGCCAGCTGCTCGATGACGCAGTCGTCCGAGAGATTCGCGCGCAGATGCGCCTCGTCCTCGGCCTTGCAGGCGGCGTTGACGACCAGGAAGAGGTGATCGCCGAAATTGGCAACCATCAGATCGTCCAGAATTCCGCCCTCGGCATTGGTGAACTGGGCGTAGCGCTGCCGGCCAGGCGCGATCGCCATGATATCCTGCGGCACCAGCCGTTCCAGCGCGCGGGCGGCGTCCTCGACCTTGCCCGATTTCGGCCGGAGCGCGATCTGGCCCATGTGGGAGACGTCGAACAGGCCGGCTGCGTTGCGGGTGTGAAGGTGCTCCTTCAGGACTCCGGCCGGATATTGCACCGGCATGTCATAGCCCGCGAACGGCACCATCTTGCCGCCGAGCGAGACATGAAGATCGTAAAGGGGGGTACGTTTCAGGGAGTCTTTGTCGTCACGCGCAAGCATCGGGGGGCCCTCGGCGGTTCCCCGGGAACGATTTCCCGTGGACACCAGTCGAAGCCCCATCTGTCGCTGTGCCTGAGAGTATTATCCCGTCGGCGGACGCTGTCCGGACCTAAACCCGTCGGCGCCTCTTTCCAGATGCTGTCAAAGCCACGCGGTCCTTTTGCCTGAGAGTTTCCGGGGCGGTTGCTCCTTCGGCGCCGGCACCAGTGCCGGTCTCTCCCGACGTGGCCGTACGATACAGACGGGTAAAGACCACAGGCCGGCCAAGCCTGTCAACGCGGCATCGGCGGCTTTCCAACGGATTACGCGACTGCGGCAACGCCTTGATCTGGCTGCACAGTTTCTGGACAGCGAAGCTGGCCTTGTCTAAAAGCGCTTTGACCCGCAGATATCAGCCCAAACTGGCGGTTTGGATGGCTGGAAGGCGGGTGCAAGCACACCCGATTGGATGAACATGAGCGGCGTCAACGAGATCAGGTCGACCTTTCTGAACTTCTTTGCCGAGAACGGCCACGAGATCGTGTCGTCCTCGCCATTGGTGCCGCGCAACGACCCGACATTGATGTTCACCAATGCCGGCATGGTGCAGTTCAAGAACGTCTTCACCGGCGTCGAGAAGCGGCCCTACCAGCGCGCCACCACCTCGCAAAAATGCGTGCGCGCCGGCGGCAAGCACAATGACCTCGACAATGTCGGCTACACCGCGCGCCATCTCACCTTCTTCGAGATGCTCGGCAACTTCTCGTTCGGCGACTATTTCAAGGAGCGCGCGATCGAGCTGGCGTGGAAGCTGATCACGAAGGAATACGGGCTCAAGAAGGACAAGCTGCTCGTCACGGTCTACCACACCGACGACGAGGCGGCCGGACTGTGGAAGAAGATCGCTGGCTTCTCCGAGGACCGCATCATCCGCATCCCGACCTCGGACAATTTCTGGGCGATGGGCGACACCGGCCCGTGCGGCCCGTGCTCGGAAATCTTCATCGATCGCGGCGAGCACATCTGGGGCGGGCCTCCGGGCTCCCCGGAGGAGGACGGCGATCGCTTCCTCGAATTCTGGAACCTGGTGTTCATGCAGTACGAGCAGGTGACGAAGGAGGAGCGCGTGGCGCTGCCGCGTCCCTCGATCGACACCGGCATGGGGCTGGAGCGCATGGCCTGCATCATGCAGGGCGTTGACAGCGTCTTCGAGACCGACCTGTTCCGTCATTTGATCGACGCGACGGCGTCTGCCTTGGGAAGCGGGCCGGACGAGAAGACCGTGGCCTCGTTCCGCGTCATCGCCGACCATCTGCGTTCGTCGGCCTTCCTCGTCGCCGACGGCGTGCTGCCCTCGAACGAGGGCCGCGGCTATGTGCTGCGCCGGATCATGCGCCGCGCGATGCGCCATGCGCAGCTGCTCGGTGCGCAAGAGCCGCTGATGCATCGCCTGGTCTGGGCGCTGGTGCGCGAGATGGGCCAGGCCTATCCCGATCTGATGCGCGCGGAAAATTTGATCGAGGAAACGCTGCGGCTGGAAGAGACCCGCTTCCGCAAGACGCTGACGCGCGGCCTCGCCATTCTCGACGAGAAGAGCGCGTCCTTGAAGAAGGGCGACATGTTCGACGGCGACGTCGCCTTCACGCTGTACGACACCTATGGCTTCCCGCTCGATTTGACGCAGGACGCGCTGAAGTCGCGCGGCATCAGCGTCGACCAGGCGTCCTTCACCGATGCGATGGAGCGTCAGAAGGCCAAGGCGCGCGAATCCTGGAAGGGGTCTGGCGAAGCTGCTTCCGAGGCGATCTGGTTCCCGCTGCGTGAGAAGCTGGGCGCAACCGAATTCCTGGGTTACGAGACCGAGAGCGCTGAAGGCGTGGTGACCGCGCTGGTCAAGGACGGCAAGGAAGCCACGAGCCTCAAGGCCGGCGACACCGGCGCGATCGTGCTGAACCAGACGCCGTTCTACGCGGAGTCCGGCGGCCAGGTCGGCGACACCGGCGTATTGACCGGCGAGGGCGGCATCAAATTCCGCGTCACCGACACGCAGAAGAAGCTCGGCGATTTCTTCGTTCACGTCGGCACGGTCGAGAGCGGCGAGCTGAAGCTCGGCACCGCGCTGCAGCTCGAAGTCGATCACGGCAGGCGCTTTTCGATCCGCGCGCATCACTCGGCCACGCATCTCATCCACGAGGCGCTGCGCCAGGTGCTCGGCGACCACATCGCCCAGCGCGGCTCGATGGTCGCGCCGGATCGGCTGCGTTTCGACTTCGTGCATCCGAAGCCGATCACGGCGGAAGAGCTCGCGCGCGTCGAGGACATTGCGAACGACGTGGTGCTGGAGAATGACGAGGTCTCGACCCGCGTCATGGGCGTGGACGAGGCCCGCGAGGCCGGCGCACGCGCGCTGTTCGGCGAGAAATATGGCGACGAGGTTCGCGTCGTCTCGATGGGCCGGACCGCGCGCGAGCGCGGCGCCAACGCACTCGGCTGGTCGGTCGAACTGTGCGGCGGCACGCATGTGAAGCGCACCGGCGACATCGGGCTGATCACGCTGACGGGCGAGAGCGCGGTCGCCTCCGGCGTGCGCCGCATCGAGGCGCTGACCGGCAACTACGCGCGAAAACACGCCAACGACACCATGGCGCTGGCGAAGACCGCGGCCCACGAGCTGCGCACCTCGATCGACGACGTCCCGGCGCGCATTGCCGCGCTGATGGAGGAGCGCAAGAAGCTCGAGCGCGAGCTCTCCGACGCCCGCAAGAAGCTGGCGATGGGCGGCGGTGCAGCTTCGAGCAACGGCGCGGCCTCCGGCGTGCGCGAAGTCGGCGACGTCAAGCTGATGGCGCGCGCGGTCGAGGGCATCGAGATGAAGGATCTGAAGAGCCTTGCCGACGACGGCAAGAAGCAGATCGGCTCCGGCGTCGTCGCCATCGTCGGCGTCACCGAGGACGGCAAGGCCGGCGTGGTTGTCGGCGTCACCGCTGACCTCACCTCGCGCTTCAATGCGGTCAATCTGGTGAAGGTCGCCTCCGAGGCGCTCGGCGGCAAGGGCGGCGGCGGCCGTCCCGACATGGCCCAGGCCGGCGGCCCCGATGGCGCGAACGCGGCCGCGGCGCTCACGGCGATCGAAAAAGCCATGATCGAACAAAAATCGGCCGGCGCGTAG
Source organism: Bradyrhizobium sp. 76 (assembly GCF_023073025.1). Classification (NCBI taxonomy): domain Bacteria; kingdom Pseudomonadati; phylum Pseudomonadota; class Alphaproteobacteria; order Hyphomicrobiales; family Nitrobacteraceae; genus Bradyrhizobium; species Bradyrhizobium sp. 76. The sequence continues at coordinate 303,888 of NZ_JADPIS010000059.1, read as the reverse complement.
GCAGGTGCGCCCCGTTCCGCGAGGACGTGGCTCAACCGATCCCGATCTGAGGGATCGCCTCTACGAATTGCTGGAGCACGATCCGCTGGCCTACTCGGTCGGATCGCGCTTCATCCAGCTGATCATCGGCGTCATCGTGCTCGACGTGGTCGCGATGATCCTTGCCTCGGTGCCGGAGCTGGACGCGCAATTCGGCGCGCTGTTTTCGGCGATCACCATCCTGTCCGTGATCGTGTTTGCGCTGGAATATGCGGCGCGGCTGTGGACGGTGGCGGGCCATACCCAGCGCGCGGCGTCCGCGTTGTCGGATCGGCTCAGTTATGTCTTCTCCGCACTCGGCATCATCGATCTGCTCGCGTTCCTGCCGGCCGCGATCGTGCTCGCCACGGGCCGGCATGCGACGCTGGCAGCCCTCGGCGTGCTGCCGTTCTTCAAGCTGGTGCGCTACTCGCCGGCGATGCGTTCGCTGCTCGCGGCCGTGCACGCGGAGCGACGGGCGCTGATCGGCTGCATCGTCATCCTGATCGGCGCGGTTCTGACGTTTGCCTCGCTGCTCTACGCCATCGAGCGCGACGTGCAGCCGGACAAGCTCGGCACCATTCCGCAGGCGATGTGGTGGGCGATCGTGACGCTCGGCACCGTCGGTTACGGCGACGTCGTGCCGGTGACGGCGCTCGGAAAGTTCATCTCCGTCTTCACCATCATCAGCGGATTTGCCATGATCGCGCTGCCGGTCGCGATCATCTCGACGGCCTTTGCGGAAGAGGTGAAGCGGCGCGACTTCGTGGTCACCTGGGGCATGCTGGCGCGGGTGCCGCTGTTCTCGCATCTCAGCGCATCCGAGATCGCCGACATCATGCGGCTGCTGCGGGCGCGCACGATCGAGCAGGGCGAGATATTGGTGCGGCGGGGCGATGTGGCCTCGTCGATGTATTTCATCACCGCCGGCGAGGTCGAGATCGCGCTGCCGAACCAGCAGGTGCGGCTCGCGGATGGCACCTTCTTCGGGGAGATCGCGCTGCTGCACAAAACCAAGCGCAGCGGCACGGTGACGGCGACGCGCAAGACCCGACTGCTGGTGCTCGACGCCCAGGACTTTCACGCCCTGATCGAACGCATGCCGACGCTCGCCGCGCATGTCCACAAGACGGCAAAGGCGCGGCTGGAGGGGAGCGGCGATCTTGCGGTGGCGGAGCTGGCGCAGGCGGAGCGCGAAGGCACCGACCGCTGAGCGCTCAGCCTTTCTTCAGGAAGACGTAGTCGGCCGAATAGGGCGCGCTCTTGAAATCGCCGGCCTTGTCGCAAGAACCCTCGAGCTTGCCGCCATGGGTATTGATGCGCTGAACCGTCGTGACCGGCGTGAGGATGCCGCTGCCCCGGTGGGTCGTCACTTCCAGCTTCAGCCAGGGAATGTCGGCCGCGGTGGTACCCGGGGCATTGCCGGCGGCCTTGGCGGCCACGGCGCTGCCGTCGGCATGCTCCCAGTTCGGTCCGGCAAAGTGACGGCCGATCGTCTTGCCCTCAGACAGCAGGGTGGCGATCGGTTCGCGAAAACCCCAGGCGAGCTTGCCGTCGGTGCCGGCCTTGCACTCATAGACCTGCGCGCCCTCGGCGTGGACGCTGAGCACGACGCTCTCGCCGGGCGCCGCGATGGCGTCGGGGAGTGGGTCGGCGGCCAGAGCCGGTCCAGCGAGCAGCAACAGGCAGGGGACGGCAAGCTTGATCGACATGGTCGCATCTCCACGCAAAGGTCCAAATAAGCGAACGGGCCGCGCTTGCGACGCGGCCCGTGATGATGTCCGGCCCAGTCGGGCGAAATTGCGGACGGCTTACGCCGCCAGCGCCTTCCCGAGGTTCTCGGCGACCTTGTCGAGGAAGCCGGTGGTCGAGAGCCAGCGCTGGTCGGCGCCGACCAGGAGCGCGAGGTCCTTGGTCATGTAGCCTTCCTCGACGGTGTCGACGCAGACCTTCTCCAGGGTGTTGGCGAACTTGGCGAGCTCGGCATTGTTGTCGAGCTTGGCGCGGTGCGACAGGCCGCGGGTCCAGGCGAAGATCGACGCGATCGAGTTGGTCGAGGTCTCCTTGCCCTTCTGGTGCTCGCGATAGTGGCGAGTCACCGTGCCGTGGGCGGCTTCGGCTTCCACCGTCTTGCCGTCGGGGGTGAGGAGGACCGAGGTCATCAGGCCGAGCGAGCCGTAGCCCTGCGCCACGGTGTCCGACTGCACGTCGCCGTCGTAGTTCTTGCAGGCCCAGACATAACCGCCGGACCATTTCAGCGCGGAGGCGACCATGTCGTCGATCAGGCGGTGCTCGTAGGTCAGGCCCTTGGCGTCGAATTCCTTCTTGAACTCGCGCTCGTAGATGTCCTGGAAGATGTCCTTGAACCGACCGTCATAGATCTTCATGATCGTATTCTTGGTCGAGAGATAGACCGGGTAGTTGCGCAGCAGGCCGTAATTCAACGACGCGCGGGCGAAGTCGATGATGGAATCGTCGAGATTGTACATCTGCATCGCGACGCCGGCGCCCGGGGTCTTGAACACTTCCTTCTCGATGACCGTGCCGTCCTCGCCGACGAACTTCATCGTCAGCGTGCCCTTGCCGGGGAACTTGATGTCGGTGGCGCGATACTGGTCGCCATAGGCGTGGCGGCCGATGATGATCGGCTTGGTCCAGCCGGGAACCAGGCGCGGCACGTTCTTGCAGATGATCGGCTCGCGGAAGATCACGCCGCCGAGGATGTTGCGGATGGTGCCGTTCGGCGACTTCCACATCTGCTTGAGGTTGAACTCCTTCACCCGTGCCTCGTCCGGAGTGATGGTGGCGCACTTGACGCCCACGCCGACCTTCTTGATCGCCTCGGCAGCGTCGATCGTCACCTGATCGTTGGTCTCGTCACGGTACTCCATGCCCAGGTCGAAATAGAGCAGCTCGACATCGAGGAACGGGTTGATCAGCTTGTCCTTGATGTACTGCCAGATGATCCGGGTCATCTCGTCGCCATCGAGTTCGACGACGGGGTTGGACACCTTGATTTTTGCCATGATCGGGGAAGCCTCTTCGGAACGGCGCTTGTGGCGCGCCACGGGAATATCCGCCGCCTCTTAGCACCTGATAGCAGCGGGCGAAAGCCAAGGGATTATGCACTTTTAGCTCATCCAGCCTCCGCAGATGGGGGGCGGGAGCAGCCCTGCCGCGGGGACCGGGCTGAGGTTTCAGGCGAGATTCAAAAGTCGAATCCAACCCATTATTTCCCTTGAGAATTTCGTCAGGACAGGCAAACGACAGGCGGACGGGCAGCCGGCCCAAGACTGGGTCAAATCCGGGTCGAGACCAGGTCAGGACCGGCCTTGATTAATTCATGAAGAGCGCCTCTCCAAGGCCTTGAGAACCAGTGTGAAAGCGAAGCGAGATGTCGGGGACTGACAAGAGCAAGGCGGGCCTTTCCCTCGACGGTCCCATCGTCATCCTGGTCGAGCCGCAGCTTGGCGAAAACATCGGCATGGCCGCGCGCGCCATGGGCAACTTCGCGCTGAGCCGATTGCGCATCGTCAATCCTCGCGACGGCTGGCCCAACATCGCCGCCCAGCGCGCCGCGGCCGGGGCCGACTATATTCTGGACAAGGTCGAATTGTTCGACACGGTCGGTGAGGCCGTCGCCGATCTCGACCTGCTGTTCGCCACCACCGCGCGCCCCCACGACCAGGCCAAGCCGGTGGTGGGGCCGGAAGCCGCAGCTAGCGAGATTTCCGGGCACGTCGCGGCGGGCGGCAAGGCCGGTATCCTGTTCGGCCGGGAGCGCTGGGGGCTGACTAACGAGGAGGTCGGGCTCGCCAACCGCATCATTACCTTTCCGGTCAATCCGGGCTTTGCCTCGCTCAACCTCGCCCAGGCGGTGCTGCTGGTCGGCTACGAATGGTTCAAGCGGGCGACCTCCGGCGAGTTGCCGCACGCCATGCCGGAGCGCTCCGAGCGCGCCTCGCAGCATCAGATGCAGGCGTTCTTCGACAATCTCATCCGCGAACTCGACCGGGTCGAATTTTTGCGCCCGGCCGAGAAGCGCGACACCATGCTGGTGAACCTGCGCAACATCTTCACCCGGATGGAGCCGACCAAGCAGGACATGCACACCCTGCATGGGGTGGTGATGGCGATCGCGGAAGGGCGCAAGGGCCCGGCCAAGGGCGGCGTGCTCGACGGCGAGCAGGCAACGCGGCTGCGTGCGCTTTTGGCCGAGCACGGTCAGGGCGGCGGCGTTCCCGACAGCGGCTCCACCGTGCGCGGCCTCGCCCGCCTGCTCCGCCGCAACCCGACCGATGCCGAACGCCTGCTCTGGCAGGCCCTCACCCGCGACCGCCGCTTCGCAGGCGGGTTCAAGCGCCAGACCCCTGTGGGGCGGCACATCCCGGACTTCGTCTCGTTCCCGCATCGGATCGCGATCGAGCTGGTGAACACGGGTGAGAACGAGACGATCGTCGCGGATCGCGCGTCGCGGCGGGCGTGGCTCGAGGCAAGGGACTATCGGATGATCGAGATGCGGGCGGCGGATGTCGAGCGGGATATCGAGGCGGAGCTGGTGCGGTTGCAGGGGATGATCGCGGAGGGCGTGTAGATTTTCGTCGGGAAGCAGAGCGAATTGTCGCTCTCGCTCACCTTGGCCGATCAGCGCCGGTTCAGCGCTGAAAGACAACCTTGCCGCCGACCAGCGTCAGGTCCGCCTTGATGTCCTTGATCTGCTCCTCGGGCACGGCCGCGTAGTCAGCGGAGAGCACCACGATGTCCGCCAGCTTTCCGGGCTCAATGGTCCCTTTGCGGGCTTCATCGAAGTTGTAGCGCGAAGCCGCGCTGCTGTAGAGCCGTAGGGCCTGTTCGCGCGTAATAGCTTCTGCCGAGCCGTAGATGTTTCCGTTGGGATCCTTCCTGGTCACCATGATGTACATGTTGAGGAAGGGGTTGATCGGGTTGACCGGAAAATCCGTCCCGGCGCCGAGGCTGTTGAGTCCCATTTTTTCGATTAACGTCCTGGTCGGCACGGCGCGGTCAGCGGTCGCTTTCCCGAGAAATCGTTCGACGGTCGCTCCCTTATCCCACATGAAAACGTTCTGGAAATCGATGCGGACTCCTAGTCTTTGCGCACGCTCCATCTGTTCTGGCCGGATCAGGCTGGCGTGGATGAGGACGAAGCGACGGTCGCGGATCGATTTTTCTTTATCCGCTGCCTCGAAGGCATCGAGCACCTGGTCAACACCCAGGTCGCCCACGACGTGGACTCCGACACGCCAGTCATAACGGTTGCAGACGGAGATGAGTTGCTTCAGACGCTCAGGTGTCTGCTGCGTGATACCGTGATAGTTGTCGTGTGAATCGGGGTACACGTCACGCATGAGCGCCGTCTTCAGCGTCATGCCGCCGTCGTAAAAGATCTTGATGCCGGCGAACTTGAGCCAATCGTCACCGAACCCTGATGAGGCGCCATTGCCTGACATGATCGCTTCCCATGCGGTCAGATCGGCGGGGGGCTCCGGTCGAAACATCACGCCGGTGCGCAAAGTGGCTTTCCCGGCTGCGACAAGCTTCTGCAGCGTTCGGACATCGCGTGGCTCTGTTGCGCCTTCGATCACACTGGTGATACCGAAGCTGTTCAGCACGCCTTCGGCAATGGTGAATTGCCGCATTTCGTCGTCTTCTGTCCAAGGTGGTACGGCCTTCTCGACCCGATCGATCGCCGTCTCCACGAGCACGCCAGTCAATTCACCGGCTGCGTCGCGTTCAAACTTTCCACCACTCGGATCCGCGGTGGTCTTGTCCACACCGACCACTTGTAGAGCCATGGTGTTCGCCATCGAGAAATGCCCGACGGTGCGAAGATAGACCGGGTTGTTCGGAGCAACGCTATCGATCTCCTGCCTCGTGAGATAGCGCTTCTCGGCCAATTGTGAGGGCGGATGCCACGCGCCACCTACAATCCACTCACCCGGCTTCTTCTTGGTGGCGAATGATTTGATGGCCTCGAGCGCGTCCGCGACGGTCTTGGCTCGGCCCAGGCTTACGACATAGTCGCCCAGACCAGCGGCCTTGAAGTGAGCGTGTGTATCGATCAATCCGGGGATGACGGTCTTGCCGGACACGTCGAGCACGCGGGTCCGGGCGCCTGCAAGCGCCTTGATCGAAGCACTGGTTCCGGTCGCGATGATCTTTCCATCCGCGACGGCGACTGCCTCCGTGACGGTCGATCGGTCGTCTAAGGTCAGAACCTTGCCATTAACGAGGACGAGGTCAGGCGCATTAAGCTCCGGCTGCTGTGCCTCGGCATTTGCGACGCCAGCGACGAACATGCCCGTAGCAAGGATTGCAAATGCCTTTAACTTGCGGACCATCGCGTACCCTCTTGGATCTTTTTTGCTTGGCGAGAGCTGCAAGAGTATCTTTGATTAAACGTGGGTTCAACGCTTCTCGACGGTTGGCAGCGTCGCACGGATGGCAAAGTGGAGTGCTCCCGTGGTTAGCTGGAAAGCTGGCCGTCCCGGTACCGGGCCCCATGTCCCCTCTACGAACGACGCCCGAGCTGCACCTCGCGCTCCACCGCAATCCATGTCGTGCGCGCCACCGCCAGCAACTTCCCGGCTCCATCATGCACCGCAGCCTCGGCCGTGCGCTTGCGGCCATCGCGGCCCGTCGGCCACGCCGTGATGATGCAGGGCTCGCCGGGGTGCGGGCGGGCCTCGATCCGCGCCGACATCCGCCCCAGCAGCAACGGTGCCTTGTCGAAGCTGCCGGTCTGCTGATCGCAATTGCAGGCAAAGCCGGTGGGGCAGTCGAGCGCCGACCAGAGGAATTCCGGCGCGACGAGGCCGTCGTCGGCGGCGAGATTCTTATCCGGTGTCCAGCTCGCTGCCAGAACGGCGTTGTGACCACGGAGCGAGCCGGCAAAAATGCGCAGGCCGTCTCCCTTGGCCCTTGCGGGGCCGCACACGAAACATGTCGGCAGCGGATGCTCGTGCGGCTTCACCGGCGTCAACAATTCGGCGGCGCAGGCCTCCTCGAAGCTGGCTGTTTCCACGCGCGCAAGCTCGACGCTTGCCGGCCGCCCGGTCGCGACGATCTTGTCGCCATCGCGAAGCTGCCATGCGCCGTCCTCCGTTGCGACCGCATCGAGCGGCGTGTCCAGCGGCGGCGGTACGCGCAGCGTGATCTCCGCGGCGCCGGGAATGTGGCGGGCCAGCCGGCCGCAGACATAGCCGCCGTTGCCGGAGTTCGGAGGACCGCAAAAGCGTTTGTCGATGATGATCTGTGTCATCGGTTTTGTTCTCTCTTCCCCGTGCACTTTACCTCATCTTGAGGACAATTCGCCCCTGAACCGTTCGGTTGGCCACGGCACGCATGGCTTCGCCGGCCTCCTCCAAAGGGAGGATGCGATCGATGTGCGGGCGGATTTTTCCGCCGGCCAGCAGTTGCATCAGCGTGGCGTTCATGCGCGCCGCTTCGAGCGAGAATTTCTCCGCCCAGGCGCCGACGAAGACCCCGAGGATGGAATAGTTCTTCAGCAGCGGAAGGTTCATTGGGAGCTGGGGAATTTCGCCGCTGGTGAAGCCGATCGGCATCAGCCTTCCGCCCCACTTCATCGACCGGGCCATCTGCTGGAATATCGCGCCGCCGACATTGTCGAAGCCGATATCGATCCCTTCGCCGCCGGTGATCGCCTTGATCCGGTCGCGCAGATCCTCGCTACGATAATTGACGATGTCGCGGGCTCCATAATTGCGAACCAGGGCGGCCTTGTCATCGGAGCCGATACCGGCGATGACGCGCAGGCCCAAATGGCGGCCGAGATCGACGGCGGCAAGGCCAACTCCGCCGGCAGCGCCCGTGACGAACAGCGTTTCGCCGCGCTGCGCCCTGGCCCGCTCGACCAGCGCATAATAGGCCGTGCCGTAATTGTGCAGGACCGTCGCCGCTGCCTCGAACGCGACGCCTTCCGGCAGAAGCACGCACTTTGAGTCCTTCGCTATCATCCGTTCGGCGTAGCCGCCGGTCCAGGCGCTGCATGCCACGCGGTCGCCGGGAGCGAATGCCGTGACCTCGCCGCCGACCGCGATGACGACACCGGATGCTTCCGTGCCGGGCACGAAGGGCGTCGGCGGCCGCATCTGGTAGAGTCCCGAGACCATCAACTGGTCCATGAAACTGACGGAGGCCGCATGGACGTCGATCAGAATCTCGTCGCCGGCCGGCTTCGGCTCGTCGATCTCGCCGAGACGCAAATCGCCGGGTCCGGTGAACGAGCTGCATAGAATCGCTCTCATCGCGTCACTCCAACAGATTGTCTATATTCGGCAGGTTCTCTCAATGGCGTCGCATATCCCGCGACGAGCTTGACGAAATCCGCCTGTCGCGCCGCACCCGTTTTTTCAAACAGGCGGCGGACATGCGTCTTGATCGTCGTATTGGCGACGCCGAGCGCCGCCGCTACTTCGGGAACGCCGCCGAGCTCGACGATCGCGAGCATCACACGCAACTCGGTCGGCGTCAGTTTGAATGCCTTGCCGATCACTTCGGAACGAGGCGGTATCGTGAGCGCCGCCCTGCGGACGAACAACGCTGCGACGGCGCTGTAGGCGACGCCCCCAAGTCGGCGCGCGCCGGAAGTCAACGGCAGAGCATGGGCGACGTGGCGCTTCCCATCCCGCCCGATCATCGGCACCGCGATCCCGTCGGCGCCGAGGAACGCGTTTTCCTGCCCGGCGGCTGCGAAAAAATGCTGCAGGGTCCGGTTGACCGTCGGATCGCAAGCCGCGAGGTGCCCGCGGATTTCGTGCAGGATGTCGCGCGCTTCGATCATGTCCCGCCCGGCAGTATTGGCGTGAATGAGACGCGCCTCCGCGTCAACGAGACAAAGACCGACGTCAAGCCCATCCAGCGTATCTGCAAACGTGGCGGCCTCCGCCGACATCCGGGGAATAGCTGATATTGCATTCATTGCGACGCTCCAGCAGGCCGAGGCGGCTGGCGATCTTCCGTCCGACGACCGAAAAGACGCGGCAGCAGCATGGGAACGCGTCGGCGATAATCCTGGTACGTCGCGCCGAACTCGGCGATCAGGTCGCGCTCCTCGAACTGAAGCGCGGCCAGGATGTAGGCGGTGTTTGCGAGCGCAAACAGAAGGTGGCCGACGGTCATCTCGGGCGTGGCCCAGAACGCGAGCAGAAAGCCGAGCATGATGGGATGGCGCACGATCTTGTAGAGCAGCGGTGTTCTGAACGATTGACCTGGTATCTCGCTCCCGCGGAACGCGACGAAGGCCTGGCGCAGGCCGAACAGATCGAAATGATCGATCATGTGGGTCGAGGCGAACGCGACAAGCCAGCCAAGCCAATGCACGCCGATCAGCAACCAGGCCGCTATTCCGCTCGCTTGCCAGACCGGCGTCGGAATCGGGCGCCACTGCCAGAACAGCAACAGCAGGATCAGGCTGGAGAGCAGCACATAGGTGCTGCGCTGGCAGGCGGGGGGAAGGAATTTGGCCGACCATCGCTTGAAGATCGGGCGCGCCATGACGCTGTGCTGGATCGCAAACAGGCCCATCAGCAGCAGGTTGACGACGATAGCCACGCTCAGGTCCATCGGGTTGCCGACGTCGATCGACCTATCGATCGACATGTCGATCGACTTGGGCACGACATAATTGCCGACGAAACCAAGCGCATAGAGAAATGAGACCGTGAAGATCACGTAGCTCACGATGGCGTAGAGCAGGATCAGGAGGCGCGAGATCATGTTTTTTCCTATTGTGCCTGATGCAGCCGTGCCGCATGCAGGAGCCTGAATTGCTCGCCGGCGAGCAGGCTCGATCTGCCCCGACTGCTATTGCTGGACCGTCCCCTGTGCGTCCCCGGGGGCGCCGCGAGGGGAGGGAGGACTTTCATGACGGTTTTCTCGCTGGGGACATTCGGGTTCCCTGAGGTCTACGCCGACGGCCGCCCGATCAAGTTGGCCTTGCGCAAGGGCCTCGCGCTGCTGGTCTATCTCGCGGAGGCCAAGGGCGCCGTGGCCCGCGAAATCGTGGCGACGCTGCTGTGGCCTGAAACTGACCGCGAGACCGGGCTAGCGCGATTGCGGCGGCTGCTTCACCGCATCGAGCTGACGCTCGGTCAGCAGGTTTTCGAGACCGACCGCACCAGCGTGCGATGGTCTCCGGCGGTCGCGTTGAAGGTCGATGCGCATCTGTTCGAGGGCGCTTGCGATCGCCCTGACTTTGACGAGGCCTGCCAGATTTATCGGGGAGATTTCCTCGCAGGGTTCTCCCCGGAGGACTGTCCGGAATTCGACGACTGGGCGTTCTTCCGCCGCGAGGCGCTGCGGGGACGGCTGATGCACGCGCTGGAGCGCCTGGTGCAGGACAAGACCGCCGCCGGCGACTACTTTTCCGCGGCCACGCATGCGACCCGTCTGGTCGAGCTCGATCCTTTGAGCGAGGTCTACGGCCGGCATCTGATCCGCAGTCTGCTGCTGGCGGGTGACCGCAGTGCGGCAGAGCGGCACCACGCGGCACTGAGGCAGCGGCTGCGTGACGAGCTTGGTGTTACGCCCGAAGCCGAGACCGAGGCGTTGATGAGTCCTGCGGCGGCAGCCGACGTTCCAGCGACGCGCTACGTCAAGGGCGCTGGTGTGCATCTGGCGTATCAGACCTACGGCAGCGGCCCGCTCGACATCCTGGTCATGCCCGGCTTCGTGTCGCATGTGGAGCGCGCCTGGGAGCACCCCGCGAGCCGGGCGTTTCTGGCCTCGCTGATGAAGCTTGGGCGCCTGATCGTGTTCGATCGTCGCGGCATCGGGTTGTCCGACCGGGTTGGATCGGCCCCCGGTATCGACGTCACCGCGGAGGATATCGGCACGGTGCTCCGCGCGACCGGCTCGCGCCGCGTCGTGCTGTTCGGCGCATCCGAGTGTGGACCAGCCTGCATCAAATTTGCGGTCGATGAACCGCGTCTCGTGGCCGGACTCATCCTGTTCGGTGCATTGGCCAAGGGCTGCTGGTCGCAGGATTATCCGCACGCGCTGCGCGCCAGCCAGTACGACGCCTGGAGCAAGCACCTCATCGCGCAATGGGGAGGTCCGGTGGAGATTGAGACGTTCGCGCCCAGCCTTGCGAGCGATCCCCAGGCACGCGCCTGGTGGGCGGGGCTATTGCGCGCGGCCTCCAGTCCCGGCGGCATCTCGGCGGTGCTCGAGGCGTTTCGCGACGCCGACGTGCGGCAGCTTTTGCCGCAGATTGCCATGCCGACACTGGTGCTGCATCGTCGTGACGACAAGGCCGTACGGATCGCGGCCGGCCGCGATGTGGCGAGCCGGATCAAAGGTGCGCAATTCGTCGAGCTCGACGGCAACGATCACTGGTTCTTTGCGGGTGATCAGGGACCGGTACTCGGTGCGATCGGGCGGTTCATCGCTGCGTTACCGAGGGAGCGGCTGCGAGTGCCGTAGCCCGGATGAGCGAAGCGACATCCGGGGACGGTCGTCCCGCATGTCGCTGCGCTCATGCGGGCTACGGGATGGGAGCGATCACACTGCCTCGAGCTGATCCACCGCGCGCTTCTTCTTTGCCTTGGACTGGCTGAGCAGGGGGCCCGCCGTCAGCGCCGCCGTATCGGCCACGCCCGGATCGCGCGACACCATCGCCGCGACGATGGCGCCGTCGATCAACAGCCCGAGCTGATGTGCGAGCACGAGGGGCTCGTTCGAACCGAGCTCGCCAGCGAGCTTCTCGATGTGGCCGAGCACGATCTTCTTGTGCTTCATCGCGATGTTGCGGAACTGCTTGGCGTCCTTGTCGTGCTCGCCGACCGCATTGATGAAGGGGCAGCCGTAGAAGCGCTCCTCCGCGAACCAGCTCTTCAGGGCCGGGAAGATGCGCGTGAGCTTGGCCTGCGCGTCGCCGCCGCCTTCTTCCATGGCGCCGATGAACCATTCGCGCCACTGCTTGCCTTCGCTCTCCAGCACCGCGTTGACGAGATTGGTCTTGGAGCCGAATAATTTATAGAGCGTGGTCTTCGCGGTGCCGGCTTCCGCGATGATCGCGTCGATGCCGGTGGCGTTAATGCCGTTCTTGCAGAACAGATGCGTCGCGGCGCTGAGCAGGCGTCCGCGCGCGGACTCGTTGTCACTGGCGCCGCCATGCGGCGAATGAGACTTCTTCTTTGACGTCTTGTTCAGTGAGGGCTTGGCCATGAGTCCAAACTTACCCGCAGCCGCGCCGCATCAGCAAGCCGCATCTGTCCGCGCTGAAAAGATTCGCACGGGAAAGCCCGTCTGCATCGCCTTTGAGCAAACGGCGGCTGATCAATTCGCAGGCAGCGTTCGCTAAGCGGCTCCAATACTTCGCCTTTTGATTTTGGTCGGCTCTGGCACGCTCCATGCAAGGAAACAGACCGTTCGGTATCCTACCGATTTCCACTTCTGCCAGGGAGAAGATGATGACTGCCGTCGTTCAAAAGACAGTGCTGACGGGTTGCCTCGCGCCCATCGACAAGAATGGCCTCGAGCAACTGATCGCCAACGGCAAGGCCAATCCGAAGGTCATCAAGACCTTGAAGTGCAAGACGGTCGCGGAAGGAAAATTCCGCCACGCCAACTACATCCGCAATTTGCCGCCCTACATCGTCGACGAGCCGCCCGGTCTGCTCGGCGACGACACTGCGCCCAATCCGTCCGAAGCTTCGCTCGCCGCGCTGGGCTCCTGCCTCGCCGTCGGCCTGCACGCCAACGCCGTGCATCGCGGCTGGATCGTCAACAAGCTTGAGCTCGAGCTCGAGGGCGATCTCAACATTACCGCCGTCTGGGGCACCGGCGACGTCTCGGACAAGCCCGTTGGATTTACGGACGTGCGCGTCAAGGTCGACATGGAATGTGAGGGGATCTCGTCGGACGAAATCAATGCGCTGGTCGCCCATGTGAAGCAATGGTCGCCGGTCGCCAACACCTTCACCCGCCCGGTCAATCTCGAGGTCGGCATCTGAGCTGACGGCAACAGGACAAGGTGCGGGAGACGATCATGGGTTCACTGGCTTTATCACGGGCCGAAGTTTTGGATCAGCCCGCACCGTCCATTGCAGGCGAGGTGGCGCGGATCGCGCGGGAGCAGCTCGCGCCGCTCGCCGCCGGCATCGATGCCGGCACCATTTATCCGGCCGATGTGCTGCACAAGCTCGGCGAGGTCGGTGCCTGGGGCAGTCACGTGCCGCACGAAGGGCCTGCCGATCTGCGCTGTGCCATTCAGGCGATGGCGGCAATCGGTGAGGTCTGCGGCAGCACTGCCTTCATGGCGTGGTGCCAGAACACGCTGGTCTGGTACGCGGCCAACTCGACCAACATGAAGCTGGCAAAGCGCTTCGGCGATGCGTTCTCGACCGGTCGCGTGCTCGGCGGCACCGGACTCTCCAATCCGATGAAGAGCTTTTTCGGCATCGAAAAGCTCAAGCTGAAGGGGCGCAAGGTCGAAGGCGGCTACATCGTGCGCGGCGCGCTGCCCTGGGTGTCCAATCTCGGACCGGATCATTATTTCGGCACCATCTTCGAACGCGAGGACGAGCCGGGCATCGCAAGTGGCGAGCCCGGCCAAGTGATGTTTTTGGCGGACTGCTCCGATCCCGCGATCACACTGACGCCATGCAAGCCGTTCCTCGCCATGGACGGCACCGGCACCTATGGCGTGCAGTTCCGGGACGCCTTCGTGCCTGACGAGCTGATCCTGGCCGATCCCGCCGCGCCTTTCGTGAAGAAGATCCGCGCCGGCTTCATCCTGCTGCAGGCCGGCATGGCGCTCGGGCTCATCAAGGACTGCATCAACATCATGGACGAGGTCGACAATCCCCTCGGCCACATCAACCGCTATCTGCCGCAACAGCCGGTTCACTTCCGCGATCTCGCCGCCGAGCTCGAGGCCGAGACCATGGCGCTGGCGCGTGATCCCTACAACGAGGAGGAGACCTACTGGCGCAAGGTGATCGCGCTCAGGCTGCGCGCCGGTGAAGCCAGCGTCGCGGCGGCGCACGCGGCGATGCTGCATTGTGGCGCTCGCGGCTACCTCAAGAGCCACCGCGCGCAGCGTCGCCTGCGCGAGGCCTATTTCGTCGCGATCGTCACGCCTGCCACCAAGCAGCTGCGCAAGATGCTTGCCGATTCCTGAGTTTTACGAGCCCACCCACCATCTAACCTCAACGGAGAGGCTGCCAATGACGGACGTTCTGATCTCTGCCAGCGAACTTGCCGATCTCTTGAAAACCGAGCCCTGTGTCGTGATCGACACCCGCAACCCCGACGCCTATGGTGCCGGGCACCTTCCCAACGCCGTGAACGTGCATGAGATATTCACGTTTCTTGCGACCTCGACGCCGGAAGGCATGAGCGAGCTGAAGACCAAGTTCGCCGATGCCTTCGGCGGCGCGGGTCTGTCCGGCAAGGAGACGGCCGTGATCTACGAGCAGTCGATGAACTCCGGCTTCGGCCAGTCCTGCCGCGGCTACTACCTGCTCACCATGCTCGGCTATCCCAAGATCAAGGTGCTGCATGGCGGCTTCGATGCCTGGGCTGCCGCAGGTCTTCCGGTGACGAAAGACGTGCCGGCGCCGATGAAGGCGTCGTTCGGAATCGTGCCTGAAGCGGGCGAGATTCTGATCGACGCCAAGACCATGCTGGCGGCCGTCGGCAAGCCGGGCGTCGCCATTCTCGACGTACGCGACGTCGACGAATGGATCGGCGACAGCTCGTCGCCCTACGGGAAGGATTTCTGCCCGCGCAAGGGCCGCATTCCCGGTGCGGTGTGGTTGGAATGGTATCGCATGATGAAACCGACCGCCGAGGGACCGCGCTTCAAGTCCAAGGACGAGATCCTGGCGGAATGCGCCACTGTCGGCATCTCGCCGTCGACGCCGGTCTATCTCTACTGCTTCAAGGGCGCGCGCGCCTCGAACACGTTCCTGGCGCTCAAGAACGCCGGCGTGAAGGACGTGCGGATGTATTTCGGCTCCTGGAACGAATGGTCGCGCGATCCGTCGCTGCCGATCGAGCAGGGACTGCCGATCGCATCGGAGGTCACGACCAAGGCGGCGTGATCGCCACTAACCGAGGGCTCGCGGACGGGGTGTAATCCCCAGCGCCTTGATCCGCGAGGCCAGCGTGGTCGGCTTGATATCCAGCATCTCGGCCGCCCCACCGGGGCCGAACACTTTTCCGGCGCAGCCCTCGAGCGCGGCCAGGATGTTGGCGCGCTCGTGGTCGCGCATTTCGGATGACGTCATCACAGCGGGCCGTGCGTCAGCCTTCTGCCGCGCTGCGCCGGCTGGGGCCTGCGTGCCGGAGGGGTCGGGCAGATCGATCCGCAAACGGCCGTTCTGCGACAGGATCGCGGCGCGCTCGATTACGTTCTGGAGTTCGCGGACATTGCCCGGCCAGTCATAGCGCGTCAGCCGACGCGCATCGCCTTCCGACAAGCGCAGATTCGATTTCAGCGCCTTGCTCTCGCGCGTGAGGAAATGCTGGGCGAGCAGGGGAATGTCCTCGCGACGCTCGCGCAGCGGCACGGTCTCGATCGGGAAGACGTTGAGGCGGAAATAGAGGTCCTCGCGAAACCGGCCGCGCTGCACCTCCTGCTTGAGGTCGCGATTGGTCGCGGCGATGACGCGGACGTCGACCGCGCGCGTGCGCTCCTGGCCGACGCGCTCGAAATTGCCCTCCTGCAAGACGCGCAGCAGCTTGCCTTGCAATTCGAGCGGGATCTCGCCGACCTCGTCGAGGAACAGCGTGCCGCCATCGGCGAGTTCGAACCGGCCGATGCGGTCGCGCGTCGCGCCGGTGAAGGCGCCGCGGACATGGCCGAAGAATTCGCTCTCGAACAATTCGCGCGGGATCGCGGCGCAGTTGACGCGGATCAGCGGCCGGTCGCTGCGGGTGGAATCCTCGTGGATGGCGCGCGCGATCAGCTCCTTGCCGGTGCCAGATTCCCCGGTGATCATCACCGCGGCGCTGGTCGGCGCCACCAGCTTGACCTGGCGCAGCGTCGTCTGGATCGCCTCGCTACCACCGATGATGCCGCGCGGATTGGTCTCGATGCGGATTTCTTCCTGGAGGTAGGCGTTTTCGAGCTCGAGCCGTTCGCGCAGGCGATCGACCTCGGCGAGCGCGGCGTGCAGCTTCTCGTCGGCTTCGCGGCGCTGGCTGACGTCGCGAAACACCACGACGGCACCGACCACCACGCCGCGGTCGCGGATCGGCGTGGAGGTGTATTCGACCCAGGCCGGCGAGCCGTCCTTGCGCCAGAACACTTCGCCGTCGACCTGGTGCACCGCGCCGTCGCGGAACGCCGCGTAGATCGGGCAGTCATGGTCGTGATAGTGCCGCCCGTCATGGTGGGTGTGGTGCATGATGGGATGGATTTCCTTGCCGACCAGCTCCTCGGCCGTCCAGCCCAGCATCCGCTCGGCGGCGGGGTTCACGAAGGTGGTCTTTCCTTCCGCGTTGACGCCGTAAATGCCTTCGCCGGCGGCCCGCAGGATCAGCTGGTTCTCGCGCTCGATGTCCTGGAACACGCGCTCGACCCGCTGCCAGGTCGAGATGCCGCTGCGCATGTGGTCTTCGGCGGCGGCGTCGACATTGCGGCGACGGCGCGCGTCGAGATCGGTCAGGGTGAGCTGGACCAGCGTGCGCCCGTCATGGGGCAGGACGCAGCCGGCATATTCGAGCCGGAGATTTTGCCCGGTGGCATGGCGTGGGTTGAGCGCCGTAGTCCAGTAGGCGCCCTTGTGCAGCACGGCCTGGGTGAACACGGTCAGCGCCGGAAGCTCGCCGGCATGCAGCGTGCTCGCCCTGGTCTGGCGCAGCAGCGCGCGGTCGTAGCCGAGCAGGGCGCAGGCGGCGGGATTGGCATCGACGATCTGGTCGCTGAAGGGGTCGACCAGCAGCGTCGCCTCCACCGAGGATTCGAAGGCCGCGACGCGCGGATCGATGGTCGGGGCCACATCATCGTGGGCGAGTAGTGGCGTCGTTGCCATTACGAAATCTCGTTATTCAACTACGAAATATCGTTTATCACGAATTTTCGTAATGACCAAGTGCAAGCGAAAGTGCCGCGTCATCAAGGCACTGGCCAGCCTGAAGGTGATGGCATGCTCCTTGCGTAATTCTCCTCGCAACGACGCGCAGGAGCTCCGATGTCCACTTTCGACAATCCGTTTGATCCCGATCGCAACCTGCGAGCCGGCTGTGCCTGCGGTCAGCATCAATCCGCCGCGGAGCATGAGCAGGCCACCGCGTTGCGCTGTGATCCCGTCGAGAGCGAAGAGAAGCGCTACGAGGGCGTCGTCGCCTCTGCCGTGATGCGCGCGATGTTTCCGCAGGACGTTGCGCGGCGCGCATTCTTGAAGTCGGTCGGTGCTTCCACCGCGCTGGCCGCGCTGTCGCAGTTCTTCCCGCTTCAGACCGCTACCGAAGTCTTTGCGCAGGCCGGCGCGCCGGAAAAGAAGGACCTCAAGGTCGGCTTCATCCCGATCACCTGTGCCACGCCGATCATCATGGCCGCTCCCCTCGGCTTCTATGCCAAGCACGGCCTCAACGTCGACGTGGTCAAGACTGCCGGCTGGGCCGTGATCCGCGACAAGACCATCAACAAGGAATACGACGCCGCGCACATGCTGGCGCCGATGCCGCTGGCGATTTCGCTTGGCTTAGGTGCCAACGCCATTCCATTCGCCGTGCCCGCGATCGAGAACATCAACGGGCAGGGCATCGTGCTGGCGAGCAAGCACAAGGACAAGCGCGACCCGAAGGACTGGAAGGGCATGAAGTTCGCCATCCCCTTCGACTATTCCATGCACAATTATCTGCTGCGCTACTATCTCGCCGAACACGGGATCGACCCCGACACCGACGTGCAGCTGCGTTCGGTGCCGCCGCCGGAAATGGTGGCAAACCTGCGCGCCGACAACATCGACGGTTTCCTCGCGCCCGACAACATCTGCCAGCGCGCGATCTATGACGGCGTCGGCTTCATGCATCTGTTGTCCAAGGAAATCTGGGACGGCCATCCCTGCTGCAGCTTCGCCGCCAGCCGCGAGTTCATCACCACGGCGCCGAACAGCTTTGCCGCGCTGACGCGCGCGATCGTCGATGCCACGGCCTATGCGTCGAAGGCGGAGAATCGCAAGCAGATCGCCGAGGCGATCGCGCCGGCGAACTACATCAACGCGCCGGTCACGGTACTGGAACAGGTCTTGACCGGCACCTATGCCGACGGCCTCGGCGGCGTGAAGACGGATGAAAAGCGCGTCGATTTCGACCCGTTCCCCTGGCAGTCATTTGCGGTGTGGATGCTGACACAGATGAAGCGCTGGGGTCAGATCAAGGGCGATGTCGACTACAAGGCGGTCGCCGAGCAGGTGTATCTCGCCACCGACACCCGGAAGCTGATGACGGAGATGGGCCTGGCGCCGCCGGCCAGCAGCTACAAATCGTTCGCGGTGATGGGCAAGACTTTCGATCCGGCCAAGCCCGAGGATTATTTGGCGGGCTTCAAGATCAGGAAGGCGTCGTGATGGGCCGCGCTGTGCCTCCGCTGTCGTCCCGGCCTAGTGCGCGCTGCGCACGGGGGCCGGGACCCATACCGCGTGATTTGTCGATCGCGGAAGGTAGCAGTACCGAACAACTAATCTCCGCCAAACTTCTCCCTGGGGTTATGGGTCCCGGCCTTCGCCGGGACGACTGGGGGAGAGGGAGATGACCACCAGCTCCCTCCGTCTCCGCGCCGGCCTCGTCTCGATCGTGCTGCTCGTCGCGTTCCTCGGCGTCTGGCATCTCGCCGTGCGCTCGACGGCACCGGTGGCCACGATGAGCCCGGAATACGCCAAGCTGATGGGCCTGACTGCGACGCAGGGCAAATCCGCCATGCCGGGGCCGGTCGATGTCGCCGCAAAACTCTGGGAGCATGTGAGGAGGCCGTTCTACGACAACGGGCCGAACGACAAGGGGCTCGGCATCCAGCTCGGCTACTCGATCGCGCGCGTCGGCACCGGCTATCTGCTCGCCGTGCTGGTCGCCATCCCGCTCGGCTTCCTGATCGGCATGTCGCCGCTGCTCAGCCAGGCGCTCGATCCGTTCATCCAGGTGCTGAAGCCGATCTCGCCGCTGGCGTGGATGCCGCTCGCGCTCTACACCATCAAGGATTCCTCGATCTCCGCGATCTTCGTCATCTTCATCTGCTCGATCTGGCCGATGCTGCTCAATACCGTGTTCGGGGTCGCGAGCGTACGCAAGGAATGGATCAACGTCGCGCGAACGCTCGAGGTCGGAACGATCAGGCGCGCCTTCACCGTGATCCTGCCGGCGGCGGCTCCGACGATCCTGACCGGCATGCGCATCTCGATCGGCATCGCCTGGCTCGTGATCGTCGCGGCCGAAATGCTCGTCGGCGGCACCGGCATCGGCTATTTCGTCTGGAATGAGTGGAACAATCTCTCGATCACCAACGTGATCATCGCGATCCTGCTGATCGGGGTTGTCGGCATGCTGCTCGACCAGATCCTCGCGCGCTTCACGCGCATGGTCACGTTTCCGGAGTAGGGCCGTGACCGAAAAATTCATCTCGATCGAAGCCATCGCAAAGCGCTATCCGGGCGCAGGCGGCGCGACAACGGCGGTCTTCGAGAATCTCTGGCTGTCTATGGCGCGCGGCGAGTTCTGCTGCGTGATCGGCCATTCCGGCTGCGGGAAGACCACGGTGCTCAACATCCTCGCCGGCCTCGATGCGCCGAGCGAGGGCGCGGTGATCGTCGACGGGCAGGCCATTTCAGGGACGAGCCTCGATCGCGCCGTGATCTTCCAGAGCCATGCGCTGCTGCCCTGGCGCACCGTGCTCGGTAACGTTGCCTACGCCGTCAGCTCGAAATGGCGGAGCTGGGATCGCGGCAGGGTGAAGGCGCATGCGCAGAAATTTATCGATCTCGTCGGCCTGACGGGGTCGGAACACAAGCGACCTTCCGAGCTTTCCGGCGGCATGAAGCAGCGCGTGGGCATCGCGCGTGCGCTGTCGATCACGCCAAAGATGATGCTGATGGACGAGCCGTTCTCGGCACTCGACGCGCTGACGCGCGGCACGCTGCAGGACGAGGTGCGGCGCATCTGTCTGGAGACCGGGCAGACCGCGTTCATGATCACCCATGACGTCGACGAGGCGATCTATCTCGCCGACAAGATCTTCCTGATGACCAACGGTCCCGGCGCGGTGCTGGCGGAAGTGGTCGAGAACCCGCTGCCGCGGGACCGCGGCCGCACCGATTTGCACCGCCACCCGCTGTACTACGCGCTGCGCAACCACATCGTTGATTTCCTGGTAACGCGCAGCAAGACTTTCACGGCCGAGACGCCCGGTCACGATCCGCGGAATGTGCCGGTGGTGCATATCGGCAAGCCCGGACTGACGGTCGCCTCTGATGCCAAGTCGGAGCCACTCAACGAGACGTCATGGTCGGGCTTGGCCCGGCCATCCACGTCCTTCTAGTGCAGCCAGAACGTGGATGCCCGGGACAAGGCCCGGGCATGACGACAACCAAGGAGACCTTGACATGAAACGCGAAGACCTCACCGAGAAGCTGCTCGACATCAAGCGCGAGAAGGGCTGGAGCTGGAAACACATCTGCGAAAAGATCGGCGGCTATTCCGAGGTGCTGATAACAGGCGCGATCCTCGGTCAAATGAAACTGACCAAGCCGCAGGCCGCAAACGCCGCTGAACTTTTCGGCCTGACGAAGGCCGAGACCGCGATGCTGAACGAGACGCCGATGCGCGGCATGCCGATGCCGCCGACCGATCCCTTGATCTATCGTTTCTACGAGCTGGTCATGGTCAACGGTCCGGCGTGGAAGGCGCTGATCGAGGAGGAGTACGGCGACGGCATCATGTCGGCGATCGATTTCGACATGGTGATGGAGCGCCTGCCCAACCCGAAGGGCGACCGCGTCAAGATCACCATGAGCGGCAAATTCCTGCCGTACAAATATTACGGCGCCAGCGGCAATGTGCCGGAGTATGGGTTCAAGGAGGGATAGCTGGTTGGCATTCCGGGGTGCGTCGCAGACGTGCCCCGGAATGACGCTTCGCCTTACTTCCCGGCTTTCACCTCGGCCGCCGCCACCGCGATCAGCTCGTTCATCTTGGCGCGAATCACCTGTTCGGTGACGGCGACGTTCTTGGCGGCGAAATCGGCCATGACCTTGCGCAGGACGTCGGCGTCGCCGGCTTCCTCGAAATCGGCCGCGACCACCTCCTTGGCATAGGCCGTGGCGGCATCGCCGGTGATGCCGAGCTTTTCGGCCGCCCACAGACCGAGCAGCCGGTTGCGGCGGGCTTCCGCCTTGAATTTCTGCTCCTCGTCGAGGGCAAACTTCTTCTCGAAGCCTTCCTCGCGCTTGTCCAACGTGCTCATGCCTTTTCCAATTCCCTGCTGAATGGACCCGGCTGGCCCTCGTTGCGAGAGCCCCGGTGCATGCCTAGATAGGGGGCACGAATCGGCAAAACAACGAGCCGTTAAGCCGCAGGCAAGACGGTATAAGTTTGATGCCGGACGGCCGGATCGATTGTGCTGGGACGGCCAATCGGATAGGTTGCCTAAGGCTGGGTTCCCGTTCTGTTTCCAGGGGTTCCGGGCCGTTCACGGCAGCTCCGCTGTGGGTCGTAGTCTCGTCAACCGGAGCACACCAGATACATGGATTTCAACAAAACACGGTACATCCCCATGAGCCGTCGGCGTCGCATTTATGAAGGCAAGGCAAAGGTTCTTTACGAAGGCCCGGAGCCCGGTACCCTGATCCAGCACTTCAAGGATGACGCCACCGCGTTCAATGCGAAAAAGCATCAGGTGATCGAGGGCAAGGGTGTCCTCAACAACCGGATCTCGGAGTACCTGTTTCAGCACCTCAATGACATCGGGGTGCCGACCCATTTCATCCGCCGCCTCAACATGCGCGAGCAGTTGATTCGCGAAGTTGAGATCGTGCCACTGGAAGTGGTAGTGCGGAACGTTGCCGCCGGCTCGTTGTCGCAGCGCCTCGGCATCGAGGAGGGTACGCAGCTGCCCCGCTCGATCATCGAGTTCTATTACAAGAACGACCAGCTCAACGACCCCATGGTGTCGGAAGAGCACATCACCGCTTTCGGGTGGGCGACACCGCAGGAGATCGACGACATCATGGCGCTTGCCATCCGTGTCAACGACTTCCTCACCGGTCTCTTCCTCGGCATCGGCATCCGCCTCGTCGACTTCAAGATGGAGTGCGGCCGACTGTTCGAGAACGACATGATGCGGATCATCGTCGCCGACGAGATCTCGCCGGATAGCTGCCGTCTGTGGGACATCAAGTCGAACGAGAAGCTCGACAAGGACCGTTTCCGCAGGGATCTCGGTGGGCTGCTCGAGGCCTATACCGAAGTCGCAAAGCGTCTCGGTATTCTCATGGAGAACGAGCGTCCGGCCGGTTCCGGCCCGGTGCTGGTGAAGAGCTAAGAGGGATCTGACGTGAAGGCACGTGTCACCGTTACGTTGAAAACGGGCATCCTCGATCCGCAGGGTAAGGCGATCGAGGGTGCGTTGAAGTCGCTCGGCGTCGACGGCGTCGCCAGCGTTCGCCAAGGCAAGGTGTTCGACATCGAGCTCGCCGGCGCGGACAAGGCCAAGGCAGAGGCGGCGTTGAAGGACGCCGCCGACAAGCTGCTGGCGAACACCGTGATCGAGAATTATCGGGTTGAGCTGATCGGGTGAACGGGATGGCTCACAACCATCCGACCCGACGAAAACGCCAGTACAGCGCGCCGCAGGCCGTCAGCATCACGCCGAGCAGCGTGTAATAGCCGTACTCCCAGTCCAGCTCCGGCATGTGCTTGAAGTTCATGCCGTAGATGCCGGCAAGCGCGGTCGGGATCGCGATGATCGCGAGCCAGGAGGCAAGTTTCTTGGAGACCGCCGTCTCCTGGGCCTGGCCGACCAGCAGGCTTGCTTCGAAGGCGAAGGCCAGCACCTCGCGCATTGAATCGATCCGCTCCTGGATGTTCCTGACGTGGTCGGTGACGTCGCGGAACAGCGGCTGCATCGTAGCGCGCACCATCGCCAGTTCGTCATGCTCGAGCCGGCGGCAGACCTCCACCAGCGGTCCGATGGCAGTCCTGAGCCGCAGCAGGTCGCGGCGCAGCATGTAGAGCCGCTCGATCTGCGCCTTGCTGATCGCCTTGGAGAGCACGTCGTCCTCGATGCTCTCGACCTCTTCGTGAATGCTCTCGAGCACGGGCGAGTAGTTGTCGACGATGAAATCGAGGATGGCGTAGAGGATGTAATCCTCGCCGCGCGCGAGCGCGCGCGGGCAGCTTTCGCAGCGTTCGCGCACCGGCGTGTAGGACGTCGACGCGCCGTGGCGCACCGAGACCAGATAGCCTTCGCCGACGAAGATGTGCGTCTCGCCGAAGGCGATCCGGCCCTCGATCAGTTGCGCCGTGCGCGCCACGATGAACAGGGCCTCGCCATATTGCTCGATCTTCGGTCGCTGATGGGCGTGGTTGGCGTCCTCGATGGCGAGCTCGTGCAGGTCGAACTGCTTCTGCACCGCGCTGAGCAGCGCCATGTCGGGCTCGTGCAGCCCGATCCAGACCACGTGGCCGGGCTTCGCCCGCCAGCTCGAAGCCTCGCTGATGGCGATATTGGCGACGCGCCGGCCGTCGACATAGGCACCGGCGGCGATGACGCCCTCGGTGGACACCGGCTCGGAGAGGGATGCGGGCAGCGAGGGGACATTCATGGCTTTAATCCCGGGCGAATCGATCGGCCGAATGGCGGGCTATGGCCTGTGCACAACGCTCGCGGGCAAGGCTAGCACTGGTAAAATCCCCGTCAAATGGTTATGTCTGCTGCCGATTTGGCAGCCGTGCCAGCCCCATTTTAATCCTCGTTCGGAACCTCTGCCATGAAAGCCGCCATCCTCGTCTTTCCCGGAATCAACCGCGAGCGCGACATGGCGCGTGCCTTGAGGCTGATCTCGGGCAGCGAGCCCGCGATGGTCTGGCATGCCGAGACGTCGCTACCTGATGGCACCGACCTCGTGGTCGTGCCCGGCGGGTTCTCCTACGGCGATTATCTGCGCTGCGGCGCGATTGCGGCGCGGGCGCCGGTGATGGACGCGGTGCGCGACTATGCGGCCAAGGGCGGCCTCGTGCTCGGCGTCTGCAACGGCTTTCAGATCCTCTGCGAATCCGGCCTCTTGCCCGGCGTCCTGATGCGCAATGCGCGGCTGAAATTCATCTGCCACGACGTGCATCTCCGCGTCGAGCGCTCCGACACGCCGTTCACGCGCGGCTACAATGCGGGGCAGGTGATCCGCGTGCCCATCGCGCATGGCGAGGGCAATTATGCGGCGGACGCGGAGACCATCAAGCGGCTCGAAGGCGACGGTCGCGTGCTGTACCGCTATTGCTCGGCCGACGGCGCGATCGACGACATCAGCAACATCAATGGCGCCGCGCAATCCATCGCCGGCATCGTCAACGACAAGGGCAACGTGCTCGGCATGATGCCGCATCCGGAAAACCACGTCGAAGACATCATGGGCTGCACCGACGGCCGCGGACTGTTCGCCGGCCTCACCGCGCATCTGGAAAAGGCCGCGTGATTGCGTTCGTGCTGAAGCGGCTGGCGGCCGCTGTCGCCGTCGTTGCATTCGCGACGGCCGCGTTCGCGCAGGACTTCCCCAAGCGTCCCGTCACCATGATCGTGCCGTTCGCGGCCGGCGGCACGTCCGACGTGATCGCGCGCACCGTTGCCGAGCAGATGGGCATCGCGCTCGGCCAGACCATCGTGATCGAGAACGTCGCCGGCGCCGGCGGCTCGACCGCACTGGCGCGCGCCTCCCGCGCCGAGCCCGACGGCTACACCATTGCGATCGGCAATGCCGGCACCAACGCCGCGACCTATACGATTTATCCAAAGCTGCCGTTCACGCCGGACTCCTTCGTACCGATCGCCATGGTGGCGAAAACGTTCGGCATCATCGCCGTGCGCAAGGATTTTCCGGCAAAGGACCTGAAAGAGTTCATCGCCTACGCCAAGGCTAATCCCGGCAAGATCAATCTCGGCCATGCCGGCGTCGGCTCTTCGAACTACCTGATCTGCAAGAGCTTCGTCACGGCCGCCGGGATCGACGCGACGCTGGTCGGCTATCGCGGCGCCGCGCCCGCGCTCACCGATGCCATCGGCGGCCAGATCGACGGCGTCTGCGATGCGGCAGCCTCCGTCTCGCAGTCGATCAACGAGAAGCTGGCGCGCGGGCTCGTGGTCGGCTCGACCGTCCGGCTCGCCACAGTGCCCGACCTGCCGACGTCGGCCGAAGCCGGCCTGCCCGAATTCGAGGCGCAGGGCTGGAACGGCCTGTTCGCGCCCAAGGGGACCCCGCCGGCGGTCATCGCCAGGCTGAATGCAGCTGCACGCACGGCGGTCGAAACCGACGCGGTGAAGAAGCGGTTCGCCGACCTCTCGACCGTGGCACCCGATGCCGACGAGCACACGCCCGAGGTGCTGCAAAAGCTCGTGACGCGCGACGTCGAGAAGTACCGCAAGATGCTGGCTGACGATGTCAAGTAATAGCTAGCGTCGTTTCAGCCGTTCCGTCGGCACCGTCATCGCGGCGACGCCCGCCATGACCAGCACCAGGCCCAGCGCCAGGTTCGACGGCACGCTCTCGCCGAGCAGCAGCACGGAGAGGCCGACGCCGATCGGGATGCGCAGATAGCCTTGCGCGTTCGTCGTCAGCGTGCCGAGCCGTCCCAGGCACATGTAGAACAGCATCAGCCCCAAGGCGCTGGAGACGATCCCCATGATGATGGTGGCTATGATCGCCGTCGGCGTCGGGTGCAGCGTCCAGGGCTGGTCGATGATCAGCGAAGGCGGCAGCAGCACGAGACCGCCGAACAGCAGCGAACCGGCCGCCACCACCATCGGGTCGTATTCGGACAGCCGCAGGCCGAAGATCGTGGCACAGGCAAAGGAGATGGTGGCGAGCAGGATGGCGATCTCCGCCACGATCTCGCTACCGAAGCCGCGCAGCGCATCGAGGCCGACGATGACGATGGTGCCGGCAAGGCCGAGGAGCGCGCCCAAGAGCTTCAGCAGCGTTGCCGGCTCGTGGCGCGTGATCAACGAGGTGATCAGGAAGGCGAAGATCGGCGTGGTCGAGGCCAGCACCACCGTGTTCGAGGCCGGCACATAGAGCTGCGACCACGTGATGATCAGGAACGGAAAGGTCGAGTTGATCAATTGCTGGACCGCGAACAGCTTCCAGGCCTTCGCATCGGTCGGGATCCTGACGCCGCGCATCCACAGGATCGCGAACAGGAAGGCGGCCGCGATCAGCGAGCGAGCCGAGATGAAGGTCACGGGCGGGATCGTATCCAGCGCGAGCTTGGCCAGCGGATAGGTTGAGCTCCAGCAGCAGGCGAGCGCGACCAGCAGCGCATAGTCGCGCCAGCTCCGCGCGCCTGTGGCCGTCATGGACGGCAATTGCGAGGCCGTGGCGCGAGCCGTCGGCGGTGTGCTCTGCGGCACCTTGATATTGCTCCCCGGCGCGACAGCGCTCGACACAAGTCTGGGCGAGGGGGCGCCAAAAGGGAAGGCGGCGAGCTATGCGTTTGGCTGCGGTGCCGGCTTCCGCTTCACCCGCTTGATCGTGCCGGAGAAGGTGAACAGCGGCCGCCCGCCCGATGTCAGCTTGCCGCGCAGGAAGATCAGCGAGCCGCCGGCGCGGGAGACCTCGCCGATGCATTCGATCAGCTCGCCTTCGCGCGCCGCGTCGAGGAAGTCGCAGGCGAAATTGGTGGTCACCGCCGGCCCATCCAGCTCGTGGGTGGCGATCGCGAACAGGCAGTAGTCGGAAAACGCCATGAAGCAGCCGCCATGGACGTTTCCCGAGCCGTTGAGGTGCTTTTTCTCGACCCGGAACGCCGAGCGGACGCTGCCGTCGTCCTCGATCTTGTGCCAGAACGGGCCGATATGGCTCTCAAAACTGTCGCGAATCCAGGTTCGCCAGCCCTGGAATTCCCCGTCGGTGGCGACGTGGAGGTCGGGGCGGCGAGGCGGGGGCGCTTTGGTCAATTCGTGCAAGGGAATGGGCCTTCAATTGCGGGTCGTTTGCCCTTAAATCCGATCTGTCCGCGCTGTGCAATTCCTGTTCCCGCAGCCCCCGGCCGCAAAACGTGGGACAGCGGGAAAATGCGCCATAAAGGGCTTTTCCAAGCCGTCCGATGTTCCTAAGAACGGCCCACCGCCGTCGAAAGCCTCGAATCCATGAAGAATGAACCCAAGATCACCCCCGAGCTGATTGCCGCCCACGGGCTCAAGCCCGACGAGTATGAGCGCATTCTGAAGCTGATCGGGCGGGAGCCGACCTTCACCGAGCTCGGCATCTTCTCGGCGATGTGGAACGAGCACTGCTCGTACAAATCCTCGCGCCTCCATTTGAAGGGTCTGCCGACCAAGGCGCCCTGGGTGATCCAGGGTCCTGGCGAGAACGCCGGCGTGATCGACATTGGCGACGGCCAGGCCGTGGTCTTCAAGATGGAGAGCCACAACCACCCGAGCTACATCGAGCCGTACCAGGGCGCCACCACCGGTGTCGGCGGCATCTTGCGCGACGTCTTCACCATGGGCGCGCGTCCGATCGCCTGCCTCAATGCGCTGAGCTTCGGCGCGCCTGAGCATGCCAGGACGCGCCATCTCGTCTCCGGCGTCGTCGCCGGGGTCGGCGGCTACGGCAATTCCTTCGGCGTTCCGACGGTCGGTGGCCAGGTCCGTTTCCACACCCGCTATGACGGCAACATTCTCGTCAATGCGATGGCGGTCGGCCTCGCCGATACCGACAAGATCTTCTATGCGGCCGCCTCCGGCGTGAATATGCCGATCGTCTATCTCGGCTCCAAGACCGGCCGCGACGGCATCCACGGCGCCTCGATGGCTTCGGCCGAGTTCGACGACAAGTCCGAAGAGAAGCGTCCGACCGTGCAGGTCGGCGATCCCTTCGCCGAGAAGCTGCTGTTAGAGGCTTGTCTCGAGATCATGGAGCAGGGCTGCGTCATCGCGATCCAGGACATGGGCGCGGCGGGTCTGACGTGTTCGGCGGTCGAGATGGGCGCCAAGGGCGATCTCGGCGTCGATCTCGATCTCGATGCGGTGCCGACGCGCGAGATCGGCATGAGCGCCTACGAGATGATGCTCTCGGAGAGCCAGGAGCGCATGCTCATGGTGCTCAAGCCCGAGAAGGAGAAAGAGGCCGAGGCGATCTTCAAGAAGTGGGGCCTTGATTTCGCCGTGGTCGGCTACACCACGCCGAGCAAGCGCTTCGTGGTCAAGCATGGCGGCGACGTCATGGCCGATTTGCCGATCAAGGAGCTCGGCGACGAGGCGCCGCTCTATGACCGCCCGCATGTCCCTTCCGCCGCTTTGCCGGTCGTGCATGCGCGCGAAGTGGCGGCCCCGATGGGGCTCGGTGCCGCGCTCGAAAAGCTGATCGGCACGCCCGATATGTGCAGCAAGCGCTGGGTCTGGGAGCAGTACGACCACGTCATTCTCGGCAACACCATGCAGCGTCCCGGCGGCGATGCCGCCGTGGTCCGCGTGCAGGACGGCCCGAAGGGCTTGGCGCTGACCGTCGACGTGACGCCGCGTTATTGCGAGGCCGATCCCTATCAGGGCGGCATGCAGGCCGTGGCGGAAGCCTGGCGCAACATCACTGCGGTCGGCGGCAAGCCGCTCGCGATCACCGACAATCTCAATTTCGGCAATCCTGAGCGGCCCGAGATCATGGGCCAGTTCGTCGGCTGCCTGAAGGGCATCTCGGAAGCCTGCCGCACGCTCGACTTCCCGGTCGTCTCAGGCAATGTCTCGCTCTACAACGAGACCAACGGCCGCGCGATCCTGCCGACGCCTTCGATCGGCGGCGTCGGTTTGCTCGATGACTTCACCAAATCAGCCTCGCTCGCGTTCAAGGCCGAAGGCGAGGCGATCCTCCTGATCGGCGAAACTCACGGCTGGCTCGGCCAGTCGGTTTACCTGCGCGACATCTGCGGTCGCGAGGAGGGCGCGCCGCCGCCGGTCGATCTCGCCGCCGAGAAGCGCAACGGCGACTGCGTGCGCGGCATGATCCATGCGGGCACCGCGACCGCCGTGCACGATCTCTCCGACGGCGGCCTGCTGATCGCTCTTGCCGAGATGGCGATGGCGAGCGGTATCGGCGCCAAACTGCTCGCGGCGCCAACCTCGTTGGTGCCTCAGGCCTATTGGTTCGGCGAGGACCAGGCGCGCTATCTCGTCATCGTGCCTGAAACCGAGGCCGGCCGCGTGCTCGCCAAGATGCGCGGCTGCGAGGTGCCCTGCGTGCGGATCGGCACCACCGGCGGCGACGCGATCGCGATCGCGGGCGAGGCGCCTGTGACGATCGAGGCACTGCGGACCTCGTTCGAGCGCTGGCTGCCGGAGTATATGGGCGGCAAGGCGGCGTAGGACGCGCTTCCGCAAACTCCGTCATTGCGAGCGCAGCGAAGCAATCCAGAGCCTCACCGCCGAGGCACTCTGGATTGCTTCGTCGCAAGAGCTCCTCGCAATGAGGAATGGAAGGAGCTCGGCCTCACAACACGTGCGAGGCCCCCGGAATCTTGCGCAACGCCGCTGTCAGTGCCCAGCTCAGGATCACCGTGAGCACGAAGCCGATCGCGGCTTTCACGATCGCAGGCCAGCTGTAATCGAACAGCGCGTACTGGATCCACAACGCGATCGGATAGTGCACCAGGAAGATGCCGTAGGCATCCGCCTGCATGCGGTCGAGCAGGTTCGGTCCCCGCGACTTCTGGTGCAGGAAGAAGGCGAGGATCGCGAGCAGGATCGAGCCTGAGAACAGCACGAAGAACGTGCCGTAGATCGCCTGGTACCAGTGCGGCTGTGGGTCGGGATTACCGAGAACTTCGCGCTTGATGTAGATCATGCCCCACATCAGGCAGTAGGGGATCAGCGTGGCGATCACCCACAGCCAGCGCTGTTTCGGCAACTGGCCGCCGGCGCTGAGGATGCCGCGCTCGAAATTCGCGGCTCCAACGCTGACGCCGATGAAGAAATACGCGAAGTAGAGCAGGATGCGGCTGGCCTGCACCGAGAACGGCCCGAGCTCGAACCATTTGCTGCCGCCGAAATAGAGCAGCGCCGGCACGTAGGCGATTGTCGTGACGACGACGAGCAGCAGCCAGAATACGGCCGGCTGGTCGAATCCGCGCAGCGACACGCGGTTGCCCGGATCGACCAGATGCGCGGAGACCCGGTAGAGCAGGCTTGCGGTCAGGTCGAATGCCAGCAGCACCCACACGAACCAGATCGGGCCGCTCGGCCACGGGCCAACCGTGATCGTCTTCCACCAGAATGCCGTGAAGCTCAGCCCGGGATCGTGCCGCAGCGCGATCGCGTAATAGGCGAGCGGGATGACGGTGAACGCCGCGATCGCGAACGGCAGTCCGAGCCGCAACAGGCGGTCGCGGAGAAAGACCGACGGCGCCTTGCGCGCGATGCCGGGCCAGGTGAACAGTCCCGATAGAAAGAAGAACATCGCCATGAAGAAGCTGTCGGTGGCCAGCACGACCACGTCGAAACCGGCCCAGGACGCCGGATCGGTGTGCCCGAAATAGGTGTAGGGAATGACGGCGTGGTGCAGCAGCACCACCAGCGTGAGGAAGGTGCGGGCGCGATCGAGCGACAGATTGCGCGCCTTGGCCTTCGGCGCCGCATGCGCCTCTGCTCCGATCGTCGCTGAATGTGACATCGTCATCGTGGCCGCCCCGGTCGCGCTTTCCGTCCCTGCGGGACTTTGCCGCCGGGAACCGGATTCAGCAAGGGTCGTTTGGGACGCCCGCAGGGCCCGTTGCCGCTAGGAACCAGTTCCCTGCAACGCAGTTAGCGTTCGCCAAAAGGGCTTGAGGGCCGCGACAGGCGGTCCAATTTCGGAGCTGGCGATGACGATCCTGAAATGGGCGCTGATCTTCTTACTTGTCTCGATCGTGGCCGGCGTGCTCGGCTTCACCGGCATCTCGGCCGCCTCCGCCGACATCGCCCGCTTCCTGTTCTATGTGTTCGTCGCGATTTTCCTGGTGCTGCTGATCCTGGGGCTCACGATCTTCAGGGCGTAGCGGGGTTCGCGTCGGCATTCCCAGTCGTCGTGCCCGGGCTTGCCGTCTTCGCTGAAGCTTCGCCGGCCCAACACCCGTAGCCCGGCGACGCCTTGGCGGAGCCGGGTCCCGGGCATCCACGTTTTTTGTATCCGCGGCAGCCAAGGGCGTGGATGGCCAGGACGAGCCCGGCCATGACGGCAGGCCCTATGTGGGCTTACCCCACTTCCTCGACCTTCACCTTGTCCGGGTAGAAGGCGAGATGACCGGAAATCTCGGTCATCGCGGGGAAGGGCGCCTCATAAGTCCAGATCGCGTTGTCCAGCGTCTTGCCGTCGGCCTTGACGCTGTAGTAGCTCGCATCTCCCTTGTAGGGGCAGTGGGTGACGCGGTCGGTGCGCTCCAGCAGCGCCATGTTGGCGTCCTGTCGCGGCACATATTGCACCGCCGGATATTTCGCCTCTTTCAGCGTCAGCGCCTTGGTGGTCTCGGCGATCACGATATCGCCGGCCGTGACCCGGACGCGCCGGGGATTTGGGGTGATGGTGATGGGGTGGTCGGGCCCTGGAAGCTTCATGATTTCACGCCTTTTTCGATCACTCTGCCGCGCGCGGCACTTTGTCGTGGCTTTATCCAGATCGGATCACCGATATAGTGCCGGAAGGCGTGACGTAGAAGGCCGTTC
The DNA here is from genome assembly GCF_023073025.1 of Bradyrhizobium sp. 76. Lineage (NCBI taxonomy): Bacteria > Pseudomonadati > Pseudomonadota > Alphaproteobacteria > Hyphomicrobiales > Nitrobacteraceae > Bradyrhizobium > Bradyrhizobium sp. 76. Next base: position 271,988 of record NZ_JADPIS010000059.1, on the reverse strand, counting down.
ACGCTAAGTTTGGCCCCGCCGGCAAGTTTGGCTTTGCAGATCCCGGACCCCGGCAGCGATTCGACGACAAGGCTGATTGCAGCCGAGACAGGAGCACGACCCGAATGCCAATGGACGCCCACGATATCGAGGCGATGATCAAGGCGGCGATCCCCGATGCCGAGGTGACCATCCGTGACCTCGCCGGGGACGGCGATCACTATGCCGCGACCGTGATCTCGGAGACCTTCCGCGGCAAGTCCCGCGTCCAGCAGCACCAGATCGTCTATCAGTCCCTGCGCGGCCAGATGGGCGGCGTGCTGCATGCGCTGGCCCTGCAAACCGGGGTGCCGGGCGCCTGATCCGATCGTGACGGGGGCATGACGATGGCTGCGGACAATCCTCGCGGCGCGATGTTTCGCGTCATCCTGCCGAACCAGCACAGCCGCGTCACCAATGCCGAGCTGTTCTTCGACCTGGTCTTCGTTTTCGCGATCACGCAGGTCTCGCACACACTGCTGCACCATTTCACGCCGCTCGGTGCGGTGCACGTCGCGGTGCTGTTTCTCGCGGTATGGTGGGTGTGGGTCTACACCGCCTGGGTCACCAACTGGCTCGATCCCGAACTGGCGCCGGTCCGCATCCTGATCTTCCTGATGATGCTGGGTGGCCTCGTGCTGTCCACGACGATTCCGACCGCGTTCGAGGGGCGGGGCCTGTGGTTTGCGATCGCCTACGCAACGATGCAGGTCGGGCGCACCGCCTTCTGGATGTTTGCGACTCCGCGCCACCGAACGGCGGTCCGGCACAATGCGATCCGCATCCTGACATGGCTCTCGGTTTCCGCGATCTTCTGGATCCTCGGCGGCCTCGCCCATGACGAGGTGCGGCTATGGTTCTGGATCGTGGCGCTGACGATCGAATACATCTCGCCGGCAGTGCGCTTCTGGGTCCCCAAGCTGGGCTTCTCGTCGGTCGAGGCCTGGGCCGTCGAAGGCGGCCACATGGCCGAGCGCTGCTCGCTCTTCGTCATCATCGCGCTTGGCGAGGCCGTCGTCGTCAACGGCGCCACCTTTGCCGAGCTGGACTGGACCGCGGACAACATTTTGGCCTTCGTCTCCGCGCTGGTCGGCAGCATCGCGATGTGGTGGGTCTATTTTCACAAGGGCGCCGAGGCCGGCGCCGAGCGCATCTCGAAATCCGCGGAATCCGGCCGGTTAGCGCGGCTCGCCTACACCTATCTGCACATGCCGATCGTCGCCGGCATCATCCTGACCGCGGTCTCCGACGAGCTGGTGCTGAAGCATCCGGTCGGCCATTCCGATATCAGGATCATCGTGAGCACGATCGGCGGTCCCTTGCTGTTCCTGGTCGGCACCATCCTGTTCAAGCATGCGATCCGCGGCTTCCTCCAGCTCTCGCACGGCATCGGCATCATCCTGCTTCTGGTGCTGTGGTGGTTCGCCGCAGAACTCTCGCCACTATGGCTGTCGGTCGCCGCGACGGTGATCATGATCGTCGTTGCGGTGTGGGAGTCGGTCTCGCTGGGATCGACGCCGGAAGAAGCCGAGGAGCATTGAGCCGGCGCCATTGGCGCCGAAGCGCTTACTCCGCCGCCTCCAGCGCGTGCACCGAGAACATCTTCGCGGCATCCGTCCAGCTCTCGCGCACCCGCCAGCCTGCGCCCTGCGCCAGCGCGCCGAAGCGCTCGATGCTGTATTTGTAGCTGTTCTCGGTGTGGATGCTCTCGCCCGCGCGGAACGAAAAGCTGGTGCCGAGCAGGCGCACGGTCTGGCTCTTCTTGCTGATCAGGTGCATCTCGATGCGGTGCCGCTCGCGATTGTAGATCGCGCGATGGGTGAAGGCGGAGAGATCGAAATTTCCGCCGAGTTCGCGATTGATCCGCACCAACACATTGAGGTTGAAGCGCGCGGTGACACCGGCGGCATCGTTATAGGCGTCGTGGAGCAGGCGCTCCTCCTTCTCGAGGTCGGCGCCGATGATCATCTGCGCGCCGCGGCCCAGAATAGCGCGTGCGCTCTTCAGGAAGGCCTGCGCTTCATGCGGCTCGAAATTGCCGATGGTCGAGCCCGGGAAGAACCCGACCTTGGGCATGGTCGCCACTGCCTCTGGCAGCTCGAACGGCGTGGTGAAGTCGGCCGCCACCGGGTAGATGCCGAGTGACGGAAAATCCCGCTTCAGGCCGTTCGCCTGCGCCGTCAGGAAGTCGCCGGAGATGTCGACGGGCACATAGGCCGCAAACTTGCAGTGGTTGAGCAGCAGGCGAACCTTTGTGGTCGCGCCTGCGCCGAATTCGACCAGGGCCGCGTGCTCCGGAATGATCCTCGCGATTTCGCCGCCGCGCTCCTTCAGGATCGCCAGCTCCGTGCGCGTCGGGTAATATTCCGGCAGCCGTGTGATCGCTTCGAACAATTCCGATCCGGCCGCATCGTAGAAATATTTCGGCGACAGCTTTTTGGGCTGCTGCGAGAGGTCCTCGATGGCCTCGCGGGCAAAGGCGGTGGTCTGTTCGTCGGGAAGATGGGCTTCGGCCAAAGCGCTGGCGTGCACATTCATGATACTCTCCTGAACGCGCTGTCCGGCGCGCATTTGTCGTCGGATGAGAATTTTACTCGTAGTCGGCGAGCCGCACTCCCGTGAATTGCCAGCGGTGGTGCGGATAAAAGAAGTTACGATAGGTGATACGGCTGTGCCCCTCCGGGGTTGCAAGCGAGGAGCCGCGCAGCACCAGCTGGTTGACCATGAACTTGCCGTTGTATTCGCCGAGCGCGCCTTCGATGGCGCGATAGCCGGGGTACGGCGAGTAGGACGACCGCGTCCACTGCCAGACGATGCCGAACGCATCGTTGAGCTGGCCCGCGCGGGCCGCGACCTCCCATTCCATCTCGGTGGGCAGATGTTTTCCGGCCCAGCGCGCAAAGGCATCAGCCTCGTAATAGCTGACGTGGCAGACGGGCGCGTCGGGATCGACCGGCTTGAGGCCGGCCAGCGTCATGACATGCCACTGGCCGTCGATCTCGCGCCAATGGCCGGGGGCGTCCCAGCCCTCGTTGTTCACGGCCGCAAAACCGTCCATCAGCCACAGCGTTGCGGTCCGGTAGCCACCGTCGCGCATGAAGGCGAGCCATTCGCCATTGGTGACGAGATTGCGTGCGAGCTTGACCGGGCCGACGAGGGCGCGATGCGCCGGCTTCTCGTTGTCGAAATGAAAACTCTCGTCGACATGACCGACGGTGTGGATGCCTTCGTTCAGCGTCAGCCAATCCTCGCTGGCCGGCGTTGCGGCCGGGAAGCGCCAGTCCGGATCATAGGCCGGCGGGATCGGGTTCTGCGCGAAGGCGTGCAGGATGTCGGTGAACATCAATTCCTGATGCTGCTGCTCATGGTTGAGGCCGACCTCGACCAGCGGCGCGATCTCGCGAAGCTTGTCCTCGCCGGCGTCGCGGAAGAATGTCACGACGGCAGCGTCGACATGTTTTCGATAGGCGCCGACCTGATCGGCGCTCGGACGGGTGATATCGCCGCGGTGATTGCGGGAATGGCGTGGGCCGGCGCTGACGTAATAGGAATTGAACAGGAAGGCGAAGTCAGGGTGAAAGGGCCGGTAGCCCGCACAGTGCTCGCCGAGCACGAATTGCTCCCAGAACCAGGTGGTGTGCGCCCGGTGCCATTTCGTCGGGCTCGCGTCCGGCATGGACTGGATCTGCTGATCCTCCGGCGACAGCGGTGCGGCCCGGCGCTCGGTCTCGTCGCGGACGTTGAGAAACGCGTCTTCCAGCCTCTGGGCAAGGCCGCCCAATTCGGCCGACGGTGACGGGGCGGGGGCCGTAGCGGAGGCTTGTTTCGTCACGTTTTTCTCCAGACAGGACAAGAGAACGTTGTTGGCGTTGTCGGGTTCCAAAACGCCGGGTTCGTCCTAGATAGGGGCTCCGTGACGGTATGAAAGTCCTCCCCGGCTATGATATTCGTGCCATCATGCAATGGGCCGCTGCTGCCGAGAGCGGTCCATCCAGGGGCCGCTCGCCGCCATTTTACTTTGGATGCACAACGGTTTGGGCTACATATATAGGCAGGGATCGGGTTAAATCGGCTGAGCCAGCCCGAAGCGATTGGAGTGGGCTCCGCCCCAGAAGGACACGGATATGAGCATCGAGGAATTCATCGCCAACGAAGTGAAGTCGAACGACGTGGTTCTGTTCATGAAGGGCACACCGCAATTTCCGCAGTGCGGCTTCTCCGGCCAGGTCGTCCAGATTCTCGACCACATCGGCGTCGGCTATAAGGGCCTCAACGTTCTCGAATCCGCCGAACTGCGCAACGGCATCAAGGACTTTTCGAACTGGCCGACCATCCCGCAGCTTTATGTGAAGGGCGAGTTCGTCGGCGGCTGCGACATTGTCCGAGAGATGTTCCAGGCCGGTGAATTGCAGCAGCTGTTCTCCGAAAAGGGCGTCGCTGTCGCGGCCTGATACGTGACCCAGCTGACGCGCCGGATCGGCGGCGCGGAGCTCAAGGTCATCGTCGCTGACATCACCACGCTGAGCGTTGACGCCATCGTCAACGCGGCCAACACGTCGCTGCTGGGTGGGGGCGGCGTCGATGGGGCGATCCATCGGGCGGCCGGACCCGAGCTTCTGGCCGAGTGTCGGAAGCTCGGAGGATGCCCGACCGGCGATGCCAAGATCACGAAGGGTTACCTTCTCCCTGCACCCCATGTGATCCATGCGGTCGGCCCGGTCTGGGACGGCGGCACTCGCGGTGAGGCGCAGGCGCTGGGCTCATGCTATCGCCGTACGCTTGAGCTCTGCGGGGCCAATCGGCTGACCTCCGTGGCGTTCTCCGCGATTTCGACCGGGGTTTACGGCTTTCCGGCCGACCAGGCGGCGAAGATTGCGGTCCATGCGACCATTGAAGCCCTTCCCGCCGCGCCGCTGGTCGTCGACGTCATATTTTGTTGTTTCTCGGAAAAGAGCGCGACTCTGCACGCGGACGTTTTGGCGCGGTACAGCGGCCCTTGTGCCTGATGACGCGGTCGGTACACTCCCCGGGCCATGTTCCGGGGAGGGGATATGATTTTACAGTCTGGACTGCGCGCGCTGGTCTGCGCCGCGCTTGTGTCGTTGGGTACGATGTCGCTTGCGCGGGCGGAGGGCGCCTACGAGATTCCGGCCGGCGCGCATTTCAATCCGGACAAGCTCGCAAGGATCACCGAGTTCTTCAAGAACGAGGTCGCGACCGGCAAGATCGCAGGGGCAAACGTCCTCATCAAGCAACATGGCAAACCGGTCTACCACGAAGTCTTCGGCGTGCAGGACGCGGTCAGCAAGGCGCCGATCACGGACAAGACGATCTTCCGCCTGTTCTCGATGAGCAAGGCGATCACTTCCGTCGTCGCAGTGAAGTTGATCGAGGAAGGTACGATCAAGCTCGACGATCCCGTCTCGAAATACATTCCGTCCTTCGCCAACGTGAAAGTCGGCGTCGAGAAGAAGGCCGAGGACGGCACCAAGTCGCTCGATCTCGTGCCGCCGAACCGGCCGATGACGGTGCACGATTTGATGACGCACACTTCGGGCGTCACCTACGGCTTCTATGGCGACAGCCTGGTCCGCAAGGCCTATCGCGATGCCAACATTTATGCCGGCGATTTCGACCTCGCGGAGTTCGCCGAGCGAATCGCAAAACTTCCGCTGCACAACCAGCCGGGCGCGCTGTGGCAATACGGCCATTCCACCGACATCCTGGCGCGGGTCATGGAAGTCGCGGCCGGCAAGCCGCTCATCGAGATCGAGCGGGAGAAGCTGCTCGACCCGCTCGGCATGGTCGATACCGGCTTCTTCGTCACCGATCCCGAGAAGCAGAAGCTGCTGGCGCAGCCGGTGCCGAACGACAGCGATTTCCGGGTCGGGCGGATCAACGATCCGACGGTGATCAAGAAGATCCAGTTCGCCAGCGGCGGTATGGTGACGACCATGGCCGATTATGAGCGCTTTACGCAGATGCTGCTCAAGGGCGGCAGTCTCAACGGCAAGACGATTCTCAAGCCCGAGACGTTCAAGCTGATGGTGACCGACCAGATCGGCCCCAAGTCGGGCGTCGATCGCGATTATTTCTATTTCCCCGGCGATGGTTTCGGCTTCGGTCTTGGACTTGCGGTGCGCACCGACCCCGGCAACGCAAAACCGCCGCCGCCCGGCGATCTCGGCGAATTAAAATGGGACGGCGCCTCCGGCTGTTATTTCGTGATCGATCCCAAGCAGGACATGTTCTTCGTGCTGCTGGAGCAGACTCCGACCGAGCGCCAGCGCGTGCAGCGAACATTGAAGCAGCTGGTTTATGAAGCGATGGAGAACTGACATGTTCGGGCGCCGCGCATTGATCGCGGCGCTCGTCCTTCTCGCCGGCGGCATCGTTACGAAGGCAGGCTCGGAGAGACCTGCGGCCCGCACGCTCTCGCCTGCGGGGCTGGCGAAGGTTTCCGATTACATCCGCAATGAGGTCGCCACCGGCAAGATCCCCGGAGCCATCCTGCTGCTTCAGCAGCACGGCAAGGCGGTCTACTATCAGAATTTCGGCGTCCGCGACGTCGCGACTGAACTCTCGATGAGCGCAGACACGATCTTCCGCCTCTACTCGATGTCGAAGCCGGTCACCTCAGTCATGGCGATGATGCTGGTTGAGGAGGGCAAGCTGTCGCTCGACGATCCCGTCTCGAAATACATTCCGGCCTTCGCCGGCATGAAGGTCGGCATCGAGAAGAAGGCCGAGGACGGCAAAGTCGCCCTGGCGCTGGAGCCGCTGGAGCGACCAGTCACGGTCAAGGATCTGCTGCGCCACACCTCCGGGCTGCCTTACGGCTATTACGGCGGCGGTATGGTGCGCGAGATCTACGCGGACGCCAATCTCTTCAACAGCAATCTGACTAACGCCGAATTCGCGGCCAAGATCGCCACGCTGCCGCTGGTCGAGCAGCCCGGCACGGTGTGGGACTATGGCTATTCCACCGACGTGCTCGGCCGCGTCGTCGAAATCATCGCGGGAAAGACGCTGCTGCAGTTCGAGAAGGAGCGGCTGCTCGATCCGCTCGGCATGACCGAGACGGCATTCTTCGTTGCCGATCCCGCCAGATTCCCGCGCATCGCCGAGCCGATGCCGGAGGATCGCAATATCAATCCGACGACGCAGGTCCGCGACATCAGGCGGCCCGCGACATGGGAATCGGGCGGCGGCGGTATGGTCGGCACGGTCGGCGACTACGCCCGCTTCGCCCAGATGCTGCTCAACGGCGGCACTTATGACGGCCGGCGCTATCTCAAACCGGAGACCATCGCGCTGATGGCCTCGGATCATATCGGGCCGGAGACGAAGATCGCGCGCGACCAGAACTATTATCCGGGCGGGTCTTCCGGCTTCGGTCTCGGCTTCGCCGTGCGCACCTCGGTGCCCCCTGGAACAACGTGGCCGCTCGGCGAATATCGCTGGGACGGCGTCGGCGGCACGTTCTTCTTTATCGATCCCGAGGACGATCTGTTCGGGATCTTCATGGTGCAGACTCCGACGCAGCGCGGCCGGATTCAACTGGCGCTGAAGACGCTGATCTACCAGGCGATGGGGCGGTGATTACGCTCCGCGCACGATCTCGCGGATATATCCGATCGTCTCCTCGACCTGGCTCGCATTGACGTCGAGATGGGTGCAGGCGCGGATGCGGCCGTCCATCATCGCAAGCGTCACGCCGCGCTGTCGCAGCGCCGCAACCATCTTGTCGCCGGGAATGCCGGCACCATCGGGCTTGAAGAACACCAGATTGGTTTCGGGCTCCTGCACCTCGACGCCTGCGATCTGCGACAGTCCGCGGGCGAGCGCGCGCGCATTGGCGTGATCGTCGGCGAGCCGCTCGACATGATGGTCGAGCGCGTAGATGCAAGCCGCCGCGCAAATTCCGGCCTGTCGCATCGAGCCGCCGAGCCGCTGCTTCCACTGCCAGACCGCATCGATGAAGGCGCGCGAGCCCGCCAGCACGCCGCCGATCGGCGCGCCCAAGCCCTTCGAGAAGTCGATCCAGGCCGAATCCCAGCCCGCGGTCATGTCGCGCGGGGAGATGCCGCTCGCGACAGTGGCGTTGAGCAGGCGCGCGCCGTCCATGTGGGTGACGAGGCCATGTTGTTTCGCGATCGCGACGATCTCGTCGAGCGCGGCCTTCTTCCAGACCGTACCGCCGCCGATATTGGCGGTCTGCTCGACGCTGACCACCGTCTGTGGCGGTTGGTAGCGCGTGCGCGGATGCAGCGCTCTGCGAAAGGTCTCCGGCGTGAACTGGCCGTCGGGTCCCTTCAGCTGCGTGACCTGGAAGCCGCCGATCGCGGCATGCGCGCCGCCTTCGCGCGCGATGATATGGGCGCTCTCATGGGCGAGGATCTCGTCGCCGGGGCGGCAATGCACCAGCGTTGCGGTGACGTTGCACATCGTGCCTGACGGCATGTACACGGCGGCTTCCTTGCCGAGCAGCTCGGCGACGCGCTCGCACAGCGCATTCACGGTCGGGTCGTCGCCGACCTGCTCGTCGCCGACCTCCGCCCGCGCCATCGCCTCGCGCATTGCGGGTGTCGGCTTTGTCTGCGTGTCAGAGAGCAGATTGATGCGCACTGGCGGCGCTTTGGGATCGATCGGGGGAGGGGTGTAGAGCATGGCTGGTCTCATTCTCTAGTCGAACAATGGCAACGTGTTGCGTGCGTGTCCCAATGACCTGAACTAGCCACGAGAACGTTGAGCGACGCGCTGTCGCGCGGCGAGCAGGATGTCGTCTGGCGTGTCGGCAGCGAAGATATTGCAATCGGGCTGAGCGAACAGCCCCTGATATCGGCAGATCTGCTCGTCGCGGGAGAGGGCCTCCCACGCTCCGAGCGCCGCTTCAGTCGGCGTTGCCGAAGGATGAGTGTTGGCGAGCTGGTCGGCCGTGCGAGACATCAATGGCATGCTAACAAACAAAAAGGCCCCGGAAAACCGGGGCCTTTGTCGATGCTGCAATTATCAGCGCGAATAGAATTCGACGACCAGATGCGGCTCCATCTGCACCGGGAACGGCACGTCGGAGAGGTGCGGGATGCGAATGTATTTCGCGGTCATCTTGCCGTGGTCGACTTCGAGATAGTCGGGGGTGTCACGCTCGGAGAGCTGGCTGGCTTCGAGGACGTGAGCGAGCTGCTTGGAGGATTCCTTGACCTCGATCACATCGCCGAGCTTGACCAGATAGCTCGAGATGTTGACCTTGCGGCCGTTCACCTTGACGTGGCCGTGGTTGATGAACTGGCGCGCGGCGAAGATCGTCGAGACGAACTTGGCGCGGTACACGACCGCGTCGAGACGGCGCTCGAGCAGGCCGATCAGGTTCTCGCCGGTATCACCCTTGAGACGGCTGGCCTCGACATAGATGCTGTGGAACTGACGCTCGGAGATGTTGGCGTAATAGCCCTTCAGCTTCTGCTTGGCGCGCAGCTGCACGCCGAAGTCGGAGAGCTTGCCCTTGCGGCGCTGGCCGTGCTGGCCGGGGCCGTATTCGCGGCGGTTCACGGGGCTCTTCGGGCGGCCCCAGATGTTCTGGCCCATACGGCGATCGAGTTTGTACTTCGCCTCACTGCGCTTAGTCATCGCGTCCTCTTCAGGTACTTGGTTTGAGGAAACGCGCCCTCCTGTGTGACGGGCTAGCCCGGCACTGACAGGTCCGATCCCCAAAGCTTAAGGGACAGGACCACGGGTCGCGAAACGCTTCGCGGGCCGAAATCGGCCCGCGAGCAAGCGGCTTTTAGGGGGATTTGGGGCTCGCTGTCAATGCGAATGGCCCGGACTCACGTCCCGACCGCCCGGATCGGCTTCGACCCGGCCGCCCGCAATTCGGCAGCGATTTCAGTGTTCAGGACCTGTTCCAGCCGGGTCAGGACCCGGGCGATCGGGGCGGCATCGGTGACCCGGTGATCCCAGCGGATCACGACATGGATGGTCTGGCCAGGCCCGACCATCCCATAGCTGACGATGAAGGGGCCGGGCGTGATCGGGTGAAGCTCGCCGCCACCATAGGCGGCCACCGAGCTCACCGCGAAGCTGCCGAACCAGTTGCCGCGCTGCCGGCCGAAATTCAGTCCTATCGCCCAGGACAGCCGCCGCAGCGGCAGCGGCAGACGGGTCACCCGCATGATCTTGCGAAACATGGGAATTTCGTCGATCGGGGCGGTCTTGGCGCGCCGGATCTCGGCGTCGACCTCAGCCAGGGTCATGGCCTCGGGAGCCACGATTCGCTGCGGGATCACGCATTCCTCGCCGCCCTCGACCCGGGCAATGGCCACCGACGCCACGCTCTTCGGGAGCTCGTAAAGCGACGGCCAGGGCCATTCGGCATAGACGGTACGCAGGACCGGCTCGTTCCTGGCGACCAGGGCAAAAGCCTTGACGAACATGGCCGCCCAGCCGGCTGGTGCCATCGCGCCCGCGCGGGCCTCCTGCAGGGGGCCGATATCGAGCGAACGGGACAGGGACACGAAGGGCACGCCCATCGATGCGTGCATGAGGTCGATAATCAGGCGACGCGGCAGCGAAATGGTCTTGGGCGTCCCGCGCATCGCTCTTTGGTTTCCCCTGATTAAAGTTTGTGCAGCGAGCGGGTTCCCGCTCGCCGCCTGCTCTAGCACGAACCAACCGGCATGGGGCCGGTCGGTTCGCCGCATCAGGGCGCCGGCGAGGCCAGCGGCTTAGTCTTGTCGACGACGTAAACTCCAAGCACTTTCATAGCCTTGTCGCCGTGGGCCTTGGCGTCATGCACGACGCCCGCGGGGATCTGGTAGGAATCGCCGGCTTTCAGCGTCTTTTCCGGCTGCCCGTCGATGAGGAGATTGAGCTCGCCTTCCAGCACGTAGCCGGTCTCGATGCCCGGATGGGTATGGCGACCGGCCGCGCCGCCCGCCGGGACCTCCGCGATGGCGGTGATGGTGTTGTAGCCATCGGGAAATTCGACCTTCTGGAGCGGGGTGCGCTTGATGCCGGGCTGTTGGGCGAAGGCCGCAACAGCGAGGCCGGTGAAGGCGAGAGCGAGCAAAGTCTTTTTGAGCATGGTTTTTCCTCCCTGGAACGACCGACCCTAGCAGCGCCGTGGTTCCCGGCAAGACTCTCGGCAAAACTCCCGGCAAAGGCTCAAGGCTAGCGCTTGATCCCCTCGAACGCTGCCATGATGCCGCGCTGGAATAGGGACCAGTCAAAGCCGAGCGCGATCGCGCGGTAGCCGCGATCGACCAGGGCATTGGCCTGGTCCGCGGTACGCGCCACACCGCCGATCGGCACGCCGCTTCTGAGGATGCCAGCCTCGGCCCGCGCCACCAGCTCCAGCAATTCCGGATCGTCCATCTGGCCGCGCTTGTTGATGGAGGTAGCGAGATCGCCGGGGCCGATTACGGCGACGTCGATGCCGGGCGTGGCCATGATCTCGTCGATTCGGTTGACGGCCTCGATGTGCTCGATGGTGATCATGCAGATCATCTCGTCGTCGGAGCTGGCCATGTAGTCCGGCATCGACTGGCCCCAGCGAAATGGCGCATGGAACGGACCCCAGAGCCGATCGCCGCGTGGTGGATAGCGCACGCTGCGCACCGCTTTCTCGGCCTCCGCGCGATTGGTGATCATCGGGAAATTGATGCCGAAGGCGCCGATGTCCATCGGTGCCTTCGCAAGCCACGGTTCGTTCGCCGCGATCCGCACCAGCGGCGTGCACGGTGTGCCGGTCGTGGCCGCGATCATCGCATGTGCTTCGGTCAGTCCAATCGGCCCATGCTCGAGATCGACGATGATCCAGTCGAGTGAGCGCGCCATGATCTGCACGGTCTGCACGCTCGGGATCGTCGCGATCGCGCCGAAGGCGGGACGACCCTCGCGCCAGAGCTGGCGGAGACGGTTGAGCGGCGTGGTCGGGACGGACATGGGAAGAACCTGCAGGAAACGACGAGGGCGGAGCCTAGCAGCGCGCCGTCGAGGCGCAAGGTCAGGCTGGAATGCGGCCGCCGAAGAACGGCGTCAGCTTGGCCGAAAGGCCATGGACGCGGTGCGAGGTGAAGATCATCTCGGCGCCGGACTGCGCGATGCCACTGGTCTGCGCGCCGAGCAGATCCGAGACGCGGCGGGCGATCGCGGGCGCCGGATCGATCCAGTCGACCGGCCAGGGCGCGAGCCTTTTCAGCCGGTCGAGCAGCAGTGGATAATGCGTGCAGGCGAGCACCACGGTGTCGGTGCGTGCGCCTGCGTCCCCGGCATCGCCGACGAAACACGGGGCGAGCTCGGCGAGGATGGCGTCGTCGCTGACGGGAGAGCCGCTGAGCTCTGCTTCAGCCAGCGCAGCCAGCTCGGGCGAACCGACCAGTGTCACCTCGCAGCCTTGCGCGAAATCCCGGATCAGCGCCTTGGTGTATTCGCGCTTCACCGTGCCCTTGGTGCCGAGCACCGACACCCGCCGGCTCCTCGACTGCGCGCAGGCCGGCTTGATCGCGGGCACAGTGCCGACGAAGGGCAGGGAATAAGCGGCGCGCAGATGCGATAGGACCAAGGTGGACGCCGTGTTGCAGGCGATGACGACGAGGTCAGGATCATGCGTGCCGACCAATTCCCCCATCAGCGGCACCACGCGGGCGATGATCTCGTCCTCGCTGTGGTGGCCGTAGGGAAAGAAGGCGTCGTCCGCGACGTAGACGTAATGCGCGTCGGAGCGCGCGGCCACGACCTCACGCAGGACCGTGAGCCCGCCAAGGCCGGAATCGAACACCAGAATCGTCGGGGAATTGGTCACGTGATCACTCTAGCCGGACATGGTTACCATTCGGTTTTTGGGGCGGTTTTGCGGCAGGGGCGCTTAGGGCTAATTTGGACCGATTCGATTTCGCGATTGCCGCATGGACCCGATATCAGCTGCCGGACTGCGGCGCGGATAGGGACAGGCCCGCAAAACTCCGGAGAGCCGACATGATCAGAAATACCAGTCACGGCTGGGGCAGCATTTCCCGATGGCTGCACTGGGTTCTGGCGCTGACCATCATCGGCATGATCGGCTTCGGGTGGTGGATGAACCACATCCCGGCGCGTCCCGACCGCTTCTTCTACCGCTCGATCCACGCCGATATCGGCTATGTGATCCTGCTGCTCACGGTGCTGCGCCTGGTCTGGCGCCTCGTTAACCCGACGCCCGCCATGCCGGCCGAGACCTCGCGGTGGCAGAAGGTCGCCGCCCATGTCAGCCACGGCGCGCTCTACCTCGCCGTCATCGTCGTCACCATGCTCGGCTGGGCGCATTCCGGTGCGCACGCACCTGATTATTCGGACTTCTTCGGCCTGTTTCACGTGCCGCAATTCACCGCTCCCGACCGCGCGGCGCGGGCGCCTATGAAGACCGCCACATCCTTTTTGCCTATGTGCTGCTCGCCTTGATCGCGGTTCACGTGATCGCCGCCCTCTGGCACCACTTCATCCGCCGCGACCGCGTCGTGGCGCGGATGGTGACAGACGAGGCGGGGTAGGGCGGACATGGGAGGAAGCATCGGGCCTGCTGCCTCCGCATCGTCATTGCGAGCGCAGCGAAGCAATCCAGAATCTTTCCTTTGTGGCAGTCTGGATTGCTTCGCTGCGCTCGCAATGACGGATAAGATGTGGGTCACGAACTATCCGATTGCGATCGCAGGAGGCCTCATGCTCACCGTCCATCATCTCGGCAAGTCGCAGTCGGAGCGTATAGTCTGGCTGTGCGAGGAGCTGGCGATTCCCTACGAGCTGAAGCGCTATACGCGCGATCCCGTCACCATGCTGGCTCCGGCCGAGTACAAGGCGTTGCATCCGATCGGGGCGGCGCCTGTGATCACCGACGGCGCACTGGTGCTCGCGGAATCCGGCGCGGTCGTCGACTACGTCGTTGCAAAATATGGCAACGGCCGACTCGTGCTCGGGCCCACTCATCCCGCCTTCGCGCAGTTTCTGTATTGGCTTCATTTCGCCAATGGCACCCTGCAACCCGGCATGGGGCGGATGATGATCCTGAGCCGGCTCGATCTCGCCAAGGAGAATCCGACCCTGCTCGCGATGAAGGGGCGTCTCGATCGGGCCTTCGATCTTCTCGACGCAAGGCTTCGCGAGGCCGAATACCTTGCCGGCAGCGCCTTCACGACCGCCGACATCATGACGGTGTTCTCACTCACCACCATGCGCTACTTCCAGCCCTATGACGTGTCGCGCTGTCCCAATGTGGTCAAATATCTCGGCCGCATCGGCGCGCGGGCGGGCTATCGGCGTGCGATGGAGAAGGGCGACCCGGGCATGGCGCTGCTGTTGAACTGAGCGGCGAGGGGCAATCGATCACGCGATCCTGTTCGTGGTGGCCGCGCGCTCCGACGCCAGCTGCTTCTGGAGGCGCTCGATGTTCTGCAGCAGGCGCTGGCTGGTCAGCACCAGGAAGTAGTAGCCGAACTGCGGATCCTGGAAGTAGATCTCGAGCAATCGGTCATAGGTAATCGTCAACACCTGCCCGTCTTCGATGCATTCGATCGTTCCGGTGCGCCGGTTGCCCGGCGTGAGGAAGCCGAGCTCGCCCATCAGCGCGCCCGGCATGATCTCGATATTGATCTCCTTGACCAGGAACTTGCCGGTGACCGTGAGGAGCATCTCCTTGGCTGGGTCGCCCAGTTTGAACAGCGTGTCGCCGCGGCGATATTTGCGTTCGGTCATGAACGGCTTGAGCCATTCGATCGACATGTCGCCTTCGGCCGCATGGCGCGCCTTCTTGACGAGCTTGAGCATCTGCCGCAGGCGCAAGGCGTTGATCGGGAGCAGCAGGAGATAGAGCAGGAAGGTCGAGACGTTGGCAGAGAGCGCACCGAAGACGGCGAAGAACGCGCAGCCGACCATGTTGGCAACGCGCAGCGGAACCATCGTCCGCATCAGGAGGGTGGCGACGAAGAAGCCGGCGCCGACCGCGGCAAACATATTGGCCAGCGTGATGTTCTGGACGAAGATCTCCAGCATCCGATTGAAGATCGAGTCATAGGTGACGTTGTTCGGATCGAGGCCCATCTGGACCAGGATCTTCGCGATCCTGAGGTTATCCGTCGCCGCCTCGAGAATGCGGTCGAGGATCGACGAAATGTCTGCGCTGCCGGACGGCATGGTACTATCCCCGCGTAAGGCCTTCAGTCACGGTCGGTCTTCTCGACACCTATAGCCGAAATCGAACGACGACCGCTTGAATGAAGCTTTCGGCCGCCGTGCCGCAAGAGGCAAATTTTAGCCTGATCGGGCGTTTCGGCAATTGCCTGTTTGGCGGTGCGTATGGCCGTGGCGCGCCCGCGATTCGGGGCCCACCGGGTACGAGCCTCGGCGTGGTGGACCTCGACGCCGGATAGGGCGGGGCAGGACCAGGCGTGGGCGTGGGGCGATCCCCGCTCTTAGGGTTTGGCGGCGGGCTGCACGACCTGCTGCTCGACCAGGCTGAGGTGCCCGGGCAGCGAACCGGCGCGCAGCAGCATGGCGACGCCATTTGCTTCCTCCAGGGTGAAATTGCCGGAGATCTGGCCCGAGCCGCCGGTGATGGGCTCGCGGATCACGGGGGCGGAGATCACCTTGCCGTCGAGCACGATGGCAAAGGGCTTTGCAATATTCTCTTCGGTGATGTGGGCAAAGCGCCGCGTGCCGCGGCCGTTGAAGCGGAACGAGGCAATCGGCTCTTTCGTGGCGCTTGCAAACCCCGGGCCCGCATAGCTGATGTCGTCGCCGTCGAGCACGCTGTCCTTGGCGACCAGATAAAGGCTCTTGTCCTTGAAGCCGGGCAGGACTTCCGTGCCAGCCGGCGGCGTGCCGGATTGCGCTTGGTCCGGCGGCATCGAGAGGTCGATCAGGCGGAAGCCGACCTTGACCCTTCGGGCGAACACCGCGGTGACGCGCTCGGGCTCCATCACACCGGGCAGGAAGATACGGATGCGCTCGGTCCCATCGGGCTGGACGCTGGCGAGCTGGACGCCGGCCTCCTTCAGACGCTGCTCGATCATGGCGATGGCATCTTCGACGAGCTCGTGCAGCCGCGCGGCGGATGCCGCATTGGTCGGGGCAAGCCTGACCATTCCGTCGCCGCCGTCGGTCACGGCGAGTGCATGCGACGGCAATCCCTCCGCGGCCGACGCGAGCTTGCGCGCGAGTTGTTCGCGGCCTTTGGCGTCCGCGATCTTCAACTCGACGCCGCCGTCACGGATGGCAAGGCCGGAGAAGGCGATCTTGCCGTCGCGCAGGTTCTTGTAGACGTCGTCGCGCAAATCCGTGACGACGCTCTCGCGCAGGCCATCGGTGTCCACCTTGTAGACGATGCGTGACCCGCCGAGCTTCTCCATCTTGTCGCTGATGAAGGCCGAGATCTTGGCGCGCATCTTGTCGATCTGGCCGTCCTCGGCGTGTGCCGCGCGGGGCAGGGCGAGCACCGATGTCATGATCCCTGCTGTCACGGCGAGCGCGATGAACAGCCGGGTAGCGCAATCCCGCGGGAGCGTAGTCATGATCACCTCAAGTCTTGCGCCAGGGCGCTGGCAAGGACACCGGCATGTGAGTCCAATGCCAGTTCTTGGTCCCCGGATCTGGCGCGCAGGTTCAAAAGCCTCTCACCAGAGCCCCGATTACGGCGGCCGTTAGGTCATGGACGAAGGCCAAATCATCCATCATTCTGCCCGTGCTCGGCCGGCCATCGGTCGAGGTCTCGCCAACCCAAAAAGTCAAAAGACAGGGCGCGGGGATATGCATCTGAGGGAGGACGGAATTCCATGGCGGGCATCCACGCGCTCGATCGGCTCATCGGCAGCGACTATCCAGACCTGGCGACGGACGCAGAGGTTCGGGCGTTCGAGCAGGTCCCTTACGCCGATCGCGTCGCGGCCGAGAGCACTTACGAGGCCATCAGGCTGGGTGCGGCCCGTAACCCCGACGGGCCGGCGCTCCAGTTCCTGCAAAACGCCGATCCCGCCGACACGCCGGTCGTGGTGACGTACCGTGATTTCATCGCGCGCGTCACACAGGCCGCCAACATGTTTCACGCGCTCGGCGTCGAGAAGGGCGACGTCGTCAGCTTCATGCTGCCGCTGGTGCCGGACGCCTTCGTGACGCTGTTCGGCGCGGAGGCCGCCGGCATCGCCAATCCCGTCAATCCCCTGCTGGAGCCGCACCAGATCGCGGAGATCCTTGAGGCCGCGAACACAAAAGTCCTGGTGGCGCTCGGGCCGATGCCGGGCACCGACATCTGGCAGAAAGTCGAGCAGATCAGGCCGCAACTCAAGCACCTCAAGGCGATCGTGCAGGTGTTCGGTGCTGGCGATCCGGCGAGGGGAATCCTTACGTTCAACGACCTGATCAGGCAGCAGCCTTCAGACCGCCTTATCAGTGGGCGCAAGATTCTGGGCAGCGACATCGCCGCCTATTTCCACACCGGCGGCACCACCGGCACGCCAAAGCTGGTGCGGCACACGCATGCCAACCAAGTGTATCAAGCCTGGGCGCTCAATCTGCTGCTGGAGTCGAAGCCGGGCGCCAACATGCTGTTCGGCATGCCGCTGTTTCACGTCGGGGGCTCGTTGACGCAGGTGCTGACGACGCTGTCGGCCGGCGGTTCGCTGGTCGTGCTGTCGCCGAGCGGATGGCGCAATCCGAATGCGGTGAAGAACATCTGGCAACTGGTCGAGCGCTTCAAGCCCGAAGCGCTGTCGAGCGTGCCGACGGTGCTCGCCGCAACGCTCGCGGTGCCGCCTGGCAATGCCGACATCTCCAGCCTGAAATATGCAGCCGGTGGCGGCTCCGCGATCCCGGTCGCGGTGGGGTCTGCGATCCAGGACAAGCTCAAGCTGCCTGTCGTCGAGGTCTACGGCATGACCGAGACCTCGAGCGTTCACACGCTGGCCTATCCGTCACGGCCGATCCGACTCGGTTCGGTCGGCCTTCCCATGCCTTACGCGCGGGTCCGCATCGTCCAGCTCGATGCTGACGGCAAGCTGATCCGCGACTGCGCGCCGGACGAGATCGGCGTCGTCATCATGGCGGGGCCCGGCGTGTTCGGCGGCTATCTCAACGACGAGCACAACAAGGGTGCTTTCGTCGACGAGGTCTGGGTCAATTCCGGCGATCTTGGCCGGCTCGATGCTGACGGTTATCTCTGGATCACCGGCCGCGCCAAGGATCTCGTGATCCGCGGCGGCCACAACATCGATCCGGCACCGATCGAGGAGATCATGTTCCGTCATCCCGCCGTCGGCTTTGCCGCGGTGGTCGGCCAACCCGACGCCTATGCCGGCGAACTGCCGGTGGGATATGTGCAGCTGAAGCCGGGGGCGACCGTCGAGCCGGGGGAGCTGGAGACGTGGGTGCGCGAGCGTACTCCGGAGCGCGCGGCTGTCCCGGTGCAGGTCATCCCGATCGATCCGATGCCGGTGACCGGCGTCGGCAAAGTGTTCAAGCCGCAGCTGCGCTGGGACGCAGCCCAGCGCGTGTTCACGAAGGTGCTGACACCCCTCACTGAGCGCGGCATCGACTGCAAGGTCAGGGTCGGTGCTCACGGCAGCCACGGCTCGATCGTTACCGTGACGCTGGCGGGCCTGCCGGCGGATCAGCGCGAAGCGGTTGCGCGCGAGGTGCACGCACTGCTTGCACCGTTCGTGATGCGCCACGAGGTGGTGCAGATGTAACGGACCCAACGGACGGCTTCGGCGTCAGCTCGAAAGCAGGGCGACGCTTCGCCGCATTAGCCATACCCCCGATAGAGCCCCCTATGTGACAAGTATCACATAGGAAGAATTGGCAATCGGCGATGCTACCGAATAGTCTCATGGAATTGCATCCGGGGGGACGCAAGTGATTCCGTTTCGGATATTTGCTTTGTTGATTTTGGCCATTGGCCTCGCCTGCGGACCGGCCCATGCGGACCGGCGGGTTGCGCTTGTCATTGGCAATTCCGCCTACAAGAGCGCGCCCAAGCTCGGCAATCCCGTCAACGATGCCACTCTGGTCGGCGGCATGTTCAAGAAGGCCGGCTTTGATTCCGTCGACGTCAGGTTGGATCTCAGCGCGAGCGAGATGCGGCGCATGTTGCGTGAGTTCGCCGGCAGGACCCGCGATGCCGACATGGCGGTGATCTATTACGCCGGCCACGGCATCGAGCTGGAAGGCACAAACTATCTCATTCCGATCGACGCGACGCTGGAGACGGATGGCGACGTGCTCGACGAAACCATCCCGGTCGAGCGCGCGCTGTTCGCGGTGGAGCCGGCCAAGCAGCTGCGCCTGATCATCCTGGATGCCTGCCGCGACAATCCGTTTTCCAAGACCATGAAGCGGACGCTGGCCTCGCGCGCGATCGGACGCGGGCTTGCCAAGGTCGAGCCGACCAGCCCCAACACCATGATCGCTTTCGCCGCGAAGGCCGGTTCGACCGCGTCCGACGGTGACTCCAGGAACAGCCCGTTCGCCGTCGCTTTGGTCGAGCACTTGCCCAAGCCGGGCCTCGATTTGCGCAAGGCTTTCGGCTTCGTGCGCGACGACGTGCTCAAGAGCACCGGCTACAAGCAGGAGCCCTACGTCTACGGCTCGCTGGGCGGCGACGACGTGCCATTGGTCGCGGTCAAGCCGGCCGCGTCCGGGGCGCAGGCCAACCCGCAGGACGCCATTCGCAGGGATTACGAGCTCGCGCTGCAGCTTGCCACGCGCGACGGTTGGGAAGCCTTCCTGGCGCAATATCCCGAAGGCTTCTATGCCAATCTGGCCAAGGGCCAGATGAACAAGATCGCCGCCGAGGAGACGCGTGCCTCGGCCGAGCAAAAAGCGAACGCGGCCGAGCAGCAGAAGGCAAGGCTCATTGCTGAACGCGCCCAGAAGGCCGAGCAGGACAAGGCGGCCGCGGCGGCCAAGGCGGCCGAAGAGGCACGTGTCGCAGCGGAGAAGCAAAAGCAGATCGAGCAGGCAAGGGCCGACGCGGCGGAGCAGCAGCGCAAGCTGGCCGAAGCCGCCGCAGCGAAAGCACAGGCCGAGAAGCAGGCGGCGGAGAAGGCCAAGGCCGAGCTTGCTGCCAGGCAGGCCGCCGAGAAGGCGGAACAGGCGGCAAAGCCTGTGGCCGATCGGCAGATGCCTGAGGTCGAGCAAAAAGTTGCAGCCCTTTCACCGGCGCCGGCATCCACATTGTCGGCGGCTGATCTGACAAAATCCGTGCAGAGTGAATTGCGCCGCGTCGGCTGCCTGTCCGCCACCGCCGACGGCGATTGGAGCGCAGCATCGCAGCGTTCGCTGGCCCTGTTCAACAAATATGCCGGCACCCAATTCGACGCCAAGCTCGCAAGCGTCGACGCGCTGGATGCACTGAAGGCAAAGCCCGGACGCGTTTGCCCGCTCATTTGCAATTTCGGCTCCAAGGCGGACGGCGATCAATGCGTGAAGATCACCTGCCGCGCCGGCTATCGCGTCGGTGACGACAACGAGTGCGAAAAGATCCAGGAGAAGAAGCCGGTCGCAACGCGCGAGGATTCGCGGAGGCGGGATACGGACCGGAAGCAGACGGAGGCTGCGCCGTCGACGCCGCAAGCCTCCGGGCAAATGATCTGCAACAACGCCGGATGCAGGCCGGTTGCTAAGGGATGCCGGCTCGGCTTGGTTCCTAATCCCAGCAACGCCAGCGTCAAGGTCACCGGCGAGGTGTGCAACTGATGGCGATGCCTGTCTTTCGAAGTTGCGCCCTTGGGCTTCGGGCTCTTGCTTTTTTTGTTCTTGCGAGTTGTAGCCCCGCTCTCGCCGACAAGCGCGTTGCGCTCGTCATCGGCAATTCCGCCTATAAGAACGCGCCGCGGCTCGCCAACCCGGTGAACGACGCCGGGCTGGTCGGCGGCATGTTCAGGAACGCAGGCTTCGATACGGTCGAGATCAGGCTGGACCTCAACGCCAGCGAAATGCGGCGATCCCTACGCGAGTTCGCGGCCAGGACGCGCGATGCCGACATGGCCGTGATCTACTATGCGGGCCACGGCATCGAGCTGGACGGCAGCAACTATCTCGTTCCGACCGATGCCATGCTGGAAACCGACGGCGACGTCCTCGACGAGACGATCGCACTCGATCGGGCGCTGTATGCGGTCGAACCGGCCAAACAACTTCGTCTTGTCATCCTCGATGCGTGCCGCGACAACCCATTCGCCAAGACGATGAAGCGCACCCTGGCCTCGCGCGCGATTGGTGGCGGGCTTGCCAAGGTCGAGCCGACCAGTCCGAACACGATGATCGCCTTTGCGGCCAAGGCGGGATCGACGGCGTCGGATGGCGACTCCCGGAACAGCCCGTTCGCGGTCGCGTTGACCGATCATCTGCCGAAGCCCGGGCTCGACCTGCGCAAGGCGTTCGGGTTTGTCCGTGACGACGTCCTGAAGAAGACCGGCAACAAGCAGGAGCCGTATGTCTATGGCTCCCTGGGCGGCAGCGACGTGCCGCTGGTGCCGGCAAGGCCCGCCGCAGCCGGTCCGCAGGCAAATCCGCAGGACAGTGTGCGCAAGGACTACGAGCTTGCCCTCCAGGCCGGCCTGCGCGAGGCCTGGGAAGCATTCCTCCAGACCTATCCGGACGGCTTTTACGCCAATCTCGCCCGCGTGCAGTTGAAGAAGATTGCCGCCGAGGAGGATCGCACGGTGGCGACGGAGAAGGCCCGTCTAGCCGAACAGGAAAAGGCGAGGCTCGCAAGCGAGCGAGCCCAGAAGGCCGAGCAGGAGAAAGCGGCCGCCGCTGCGAAAGCGGCGGAAGAGGCGAGGATCGCGGCCGAGAAGGCCAAGCAGATCGAGCAGGCCAAGGCGGAGGCGGCTGAACGAGACCGAAAGGCGGCGGAAGCCGCCGCGGCCAAGTCGCTCGCGGAGAAGCGGGCGGCCGAGAAGGCGGCGGCTGAGGCGGCAGCGAAGCAGGCAGCTGATGCCGAAAGCAGGAAGGTGGCCGCGCTGTCGCCGCCGCCAAGCTCCCCGCCGCCCGGCGATCTCGCGAAATCCGTTCAGAGCGAGCTACGCCGCGTCGGCTGCCTTTCGGCCGCCGCTGACGGTGACTGGAACGCCGCAACGCAGCGCTCACTGTCACTGTTCAACAAATATGCGGGCACCCAGTTCGACGCGAAGCTTGCGAGTGTCGACGCGCTCGATGCGCTGAAGGCGAAGCCGGGACGGGTCTGCCCGCTCGTCTGCAATTTCGGCTTCAAGGCCGACGGCGATCAATGCGTGAAGATTACATGTCGCGCCGGCTATCATGTCGGTGACGACAACGAGTGCGAGAAGGTGGCGGAGAAGAGGCCGGTGGCGACGCGCGAGGATTCGAAGCGGCGGGACACGGATCGGAAGGCAACCGAATCTTCGCCGTCCAAGCCCGAGGCAAGCGGACAGATATTCTGCAGTTCGGCGGGCTGCCGCCCGGTGCAGAAAGGATGTCGGCTCGTCAACGGGCTTATCCCCGGGAGGGCCGCCTCAAACGCGGCCGCCGGTGGGTCCTACGAGGTGTGCAATTGAGAGCCGCGCGAAGTTGATGCGGTGGAGTGCGCAATCCGGCGTCAACGAACGCGATCCTACGCCGCCGGCATCCGTTCGCAATGCTGCATGAGGTGGTGCGCTGTAGGTGAGGGCGGACGACACGAGACTTGCATGCCTCGCCGCTAGCGAGCATCATCCTCCAAAAAACAGGGGGAAACAGATGCCACAACTCTCGCGCCGCAGTCACCTTCAGCAATTGTCGGCCGTGCTCGGATCCGCCGCGCTGCCTGGGTGGTCGAGGTCCGCAGGGGCTTCGGAGGCAGACATTCCGCCGGAAGGCATCGGCAAGGGCATCAAGCACATCTCCTATAGCGACATCGGCGGGCGGCCCGACAGCGTGCAAGTGATGTTCAACCGGCAGCACGTCTATGTCGGGCACATGTTCAGCGACGGTGTGACGATCCTGGACGCATCCGATCCGCGTGCGCTGAAGCCGGTCAATTTCTTCACCGCAGGACAATACACCCGCACCCATCATTTACAGGTGGCGGAAGACCTGCTGCTGCTTGCGAACGGCGCCAACATCGTCGCGATGCAGTCCTACGACAACATGCGCGGCTATTTCGAGAACACGCTGGTCGACAGCATCACCAAGGCCAAGAAATTCCGCTGCGGCCTCTCGATCCACGACATATCGAAGCCGAACGAGATGCGCGAGATCGCGTTCCTCGAAATGCCCGGCTTCGGCATCAACCGGCTGTGGTGGCCGGGCGGGCGCTATGCCTATGTGTCGGCGCATCTCGACGGGTTCACCGACCACATCCTTTGCGTGGTCGATCTCAAGACCATCACGAAGCCTGAGATCGTCGCGAAATGGTGGCTGCCGGGCATGAACCGCGCGGCCGGCGAGCCGGCGACGCCAAAGGGCAAGCGTTTTGCGCTGCATCACATGATCACGGCGGGCGATCGCGGCTATGCCGCCTGGCGCGATGGCGGCTTCACCATTCATGACATCAGCGATCCCACGAATCCAAAGCTGCTGTCCCACATCAATTGGTCACCGCCCTTCGCCGGCGGCACGCATACGCCGCTGCCGCTGCCCAAGCGACAGCTCGCAATCGTCGCGGACGAAGCCAATGCGGATCAATGCGCCAAGGGCCTGTTCCATACGTTCGTCCTCGACGTGCGGGCGCCTGGAAACCCGGTGCCGATCGCGACCCTGCCGACCCCGCGCGACCGCGACTTCTGCACCAACGGCACCTTCGGACCGCATAATCTGCACGAGAACCGCCCGGGCTCGTTCCAGAGCGAGGAGACGATCTTCGCGACCTACAACAATGCCGGCGTCAGGGTGTTCGACATCAGGGATGCCTTCGCACCGAAGGAGATCGCGTATTGGGTGCCGCCGACACCGAAAAAGCTCATCGACCCCCGCCCGAACGTCGCGCTCGCGGCCAAGACCTGCGACGCCTATGTCCGGCCGGACGGGCTGATGTTCGTCTCCGACTGGAACGCCGGCATGCACGTGCTGCAATATCAGGGATGAGTGGTGTTGTAGGATAGGCAAAGGCGCAAAGCGCCGTGCCCACCATTCGCAGCGGAGAAGGCTCTGGTGGGCACGCTTTCGCTTTGCCCACCCTACGAGACCTGCGCTAACCCGCCGGCATCCGCGTTTCGACGAGTCGCGCCCAATAGGACGCGCCGTGGCCCAGGATGTTGTCGTTGAAGACGTAGGCCGGGTGGTGGCACTCGTTGCCGTCGCCCATGCCGACCAGGATCATCGCGCCGGGGCGCGCTTCAAGCATGAAGGAAAAATCTTCGGCGCCCATCATCGGAATGAACTTGTCGTTGACGCGCTCGGCGCCGACGATGTCGCGGGCGACGTCGGCGGCAAGGCCAGCCTCGCGCGCATGGTTCATCGTCACCGGATACATGCGCGTGTATTTGGTTTCCGCCGAACCGCCATAGGCGCGCGCGACGCTGTCGGCGACTTCGCCGATGCGGCGCTCGACGAGATCGCGCACTTCAGGGTCGAGCGTGCGCACGGTGCCGCCGAGCTCGGCGATCTCTGGGATGATGTTGAAGGCCGTACCGGAGTGGAATTGCGTGATCGAGATGACGGCGGACTTCAGCGGATCGACGTTGCGCGCGACGATCGATTGCAGCGCGTTGACGATCTGCGCGCCGATCAGCACGCTGTCGATCGATTTGTGCGGACCCGCGCCGGCATGGCCGCCCTTGCCGTGGACGGTGATCTGGATGTTGTCTGAGGAGGCGAGCATCGCACCCGGCGTGGTCGCGAAATGTCCTTCGGGCAGGCCCGGCATGTTGTGCATGCCGTAGACCTCCTGGATGTTCCAGCGCGTCATCAGTCCGTCCTCGACCATCGCCTTGCCGCCGCCGCCGCCTTCTTCCGCGGGCTGGAAGATCACGACCGCGCTGCCGTCGAAGTTGCGGGTCTCGGCGAGATATTTGGCGGCGCCGAGCAACATGGCGGTGTGACCGTCATGGCCGCAGGCGTGCATCTTGCCGGGGACCTTGGAGGCGTAGGCGACGCCCGACGTCTCCATGATCGGCAGCGCGTCCATGTCGGCGCGCAGGCCAATGGTCTTGCCCGAGGCGGATTTGCGGCCGCGGATCACACCGACGACGCCGGTGCGGCCGATCCCCGTCACCACCTCGTCGCAGCCGAACTCGCGCAAGCGGTCGGCGACGATGCCGGCGGTGCGGTGGACGTCGTATTGCAGCTCCGGGTTCTCGTGGAAGTCATGGCGCCAGGCGGCCATTTCGTCGGAGAGGGCGGCAACGCGGTTGACGATGGGCATGAGAAGGTCCGCCTTGATTTGTAGCCCGGATGAGCGAAGCGACATCCGGGATCTTTGTGAGGGAAGTCCCGGGTATCGCTGCGCTCACCCGGGCTACGAAGGACGTTCAGCTCTCGCCGAACACGCGCTTGAAGATCGTGTCGACGTGCTTGAAGTGATAGCCGAGGTCGAACTGCTCCTCGATCTCGGCGTCGGTGAGATACTTCTTCACGTCAGCGTCCTTCTTCAGAAGCTGGAGGAAGTCGCCTTCGCCGCGCCAGACCGGCATGGCGTTGCGCTGCACGAGCTTGTAGGCGTCCTCGCGGCTTGCGCCCTTCTGGGTCAGCGCCAGCAGAACGCGCTGCGAATGCACGAGGCCGCCGAGGCGGTCGAGGTTCTTCTGCATGTTGGCGGGGTACACCAGCAGCTTGTCGATCAGGCCGGCGAGGCGGACCAGCGCGAAGTCGAGAGTCACCGTCGCGTCGGGGCCCATCATGCGCTCGGCGGAGGAGTGCGAAATGTCGCGCTCGTGCCAGAGCACGACGTTCTCGAGCGCCGGCGTCACATAGGCGCGCACCATGCGCGACAGGCCGGTGAGGTTTTCCGACAGCACCGGGTTGCGCTTGTGCGGCATCGCCGACGAACCCTTCTGCCCTTCGGAGAAGAACTCCTCGGCTTCGAGCACCTCGGTGCGCTGCATGTGGCGAATCTCCACCGCGAAACGCTCGACCGAGGACGCGATCACGCCGAGCGTCGAGAAATACATCGCGTGGCGGTCGCGGGGGATGACCTGCGTCGAGATCGGCTCGGGGACGAGGCCCATGGCCTTGGCAACATGCTGTTCGACGCGCGGATCGATCTGGGCAAAAGTGCCGACCGCACCGGAGATGGCGCAGGTCGCGACTTCCTTCCGCGCCGCGATCAGGCGCTCCCTGGCGCGCGAGAATTCCGCATAGGCATAGGCGAGCTTGAGACCGAAGGTCACGGGTTCGGCGTGGATGCCGTGGCTGCGGCCGATGGTCGGCGTCATCTTGTGCTCGAGGGCGCGCTTCTTCAGCGCCGCCAGCACCTTGTCGAGGTCGGCGAGCAGCAGGTCGGCGGCGCGGGTGAGCTGGACGTTGAGGCAAGTGTCGAGCACGTCGGAGGAGGTCATGCCCTGATGCACGAAGCGCGCCTCGGGGCCGACGATCTCGGCGAGGTGGGTGAGAAAGGCGATGACGTCGTGCTTGGTCTCGCGCTCGATCTCGTCGATGCGGGCGACGTCGAAACTGGCGTCCTTGGCCTTGGCCCAGACCGTTTTGGCGGCCTCCTTGGGGATCGTGCCGAGCTCGGCAAGGGCGTCCGCCGCATGCGCCTCGATCTCGAACCAGATCTTGAACCGGGTCTGCGGCTCCCAGATCGAGGCCATTTCCGGGCGGGTATAGCGGGGGATCATTGGACTGCTCCAGGAAGGTGGGCGGGCGACCCGGAAGGGGGCGACCTGCCAAAATGCTTTTTACGCCGTGATCTAGCAGAGCGGGGAGGGCGAAACAAACGGCGCCGGCAACGTAGCGGGGGATGATTGGGCTGGACAGGATCATCGGCCCGGCGGCGGCGGGGCGATGGGCAGCCGGCCTCAGGGGGGAAGCTCGCAGATATTAACTGTCAATCACGGATCATTGACTGACAGATATTGAAATCTGTCAGCGAGACGTGTATATCCATTCTCGGACGCTCCGATTGGGCGTCTGGCGGCATCCGGGAGCCCGACGTCCCAAGCAAATGGGGGATTGAGGGTCGCAATTGAACAACGGGGACCGCCAATTGATTGGAGACTTACGACAATGACGACCGAAATCATCAATTTGACCGGGACGATTGGGCACTGGCTCAATTTACTGGTGGCGCGCCAGATCGCGGCGCAGGCTGCAAAACTGCCTCATTAAGGCGAGAGCTTTCCGAAACGACCGGCACGGGCGCTTCGGAAGCAGCCCCATCGCCGGGTAACTGAGCCCTCAACGGGAACATGGTGCTGGCATGAACGAAGCCGTTATCTTGACGCCGGAGCGGATCCTCGAAGTCACCGAGGACGTGCTGCGGCGTTACGGACTCGCCAAGGCCACCGTGGTCGACGTGGCCCGTGCGCTCGATGTGAGCCACGGCAGCGTCTACCGCCATTTCCCGAGCAAGGCCTCGCTGCGCGAGGCCGTCGCAAAACGCTGGCTGGACCGCATCGACGCGCCCTTACGCCAGCTCGCCGAAGAGCAGGGCCCGGCCCCGGCGCGGCTCGACCGCTGGCTGCGCACCCTGTTCGCCGCCAAGCGTTCGCGCGTGCTCGACGACCCCGAGATGTTCGACACCTATCTGACCCTGGCGCGCGAGGCCTGTGCAGCCGTCAAATGTCACAAGGACACGATGATCGACCAGATCGCGGCGATCCTGTCCGATGGCGTGACGCAGGGCGTGTTCGCCGTGGACGACGTCAAGGCCACCGCGCGTGCGATCTTCGATGCCACCGTCCGCTTCCACCATCCGGCTCATGCCGACGAATGGAAGGACGCCGATCTCTCGGCGCGCGTCGATGCGACGCTGGCGCTGGTATTGCGCGGGCTGAAGGCGGCGTGAGGTTGCGGAGCCTGCGTACATCGCAGCTTGGGGCTTGATCCGCTCCTGCTTGTGCCTTTGGCAGGATGACGGGCTTGGCCTCGACGTGACCACCATTCCGTCATCCTGCGTAGGTGTGAGCCGTCAGATGACGAAGTCCGTTGGATGCAGGGCCGCCGTGTGCACGCCGTCCAACGTGATCGTATCGTTGGCGGTGAGGTGGATCACGGCATCGCCGGCGCTATTGTCGCCAATGAGGTTGGAGAGGGCTGCCCAGTCTGCGAAGCCGTAGTCATGCAGGTTGATCAGGTCATGTTCGCTGGTGGTGCTGCCGACAGCCTGGTTGCCTTGATTGAAGTCGTTGATGATGTCCTGGCCGGAGCCCGTGTTGAACACGAACGTGTCGTTGTTCGGCCCGCCCCACAAGAGATCATTGCCGCCACCACCGTTGAGGGTATCCCTGCCTCCGGTGATCGAGCCGGGTGAGGAAGGAGCGTAGCTCATCGCATCGCCCGCCAGGCGATCGGGGCTCGATCCGCCGGTGAGGATGTCGTTCCCGCCGTGAGCATTGCCCGACATCGTGGGAGCCTCGCCATACAACGTCGTGCTGAAAGCAGCTCGCTCGCCATCGACGACGGCAGTGAGGATATCGTTCCCGCCCTGGGTATTGTCGGACATGGACGTTCCGGAATCGCCCGACAGGCTTCCTCCTCCCAGCTGGGCGTCGCTGCTCGCCGCAAAGGTCAGGATGTCGTTTCCGCCGACCGCGTTGTCGGTCATGGCGCCCGTGGCATCGCCGCTGAGTGCGTCGCCGCCGCCATTTATCCCGTAGTCCGTGGCGCTCAGCGTATCGTTCCCGCCATGCGCATTGCCGCTCATGGCACCCCCAGCGTCTCCGCTGAGCGACCCGAACGATCTCCATCCGGTCGACGCCGTCAGCGTGTCATTTCCGCCTCCCGCGTTGCCCGACATGTCGCCCTGGACGTCGCCATAGAGATAAACATTGGTGTAGAGCGAGTTGTGGGCATCGACATTGAGGGTGTCGTTCCCGCCCTGGGTATTGTCCGCCATGGATTGGGCATCACCAACGGTGACGGCACTATCCCAGCCGCCATCTACGCTCACCACGAGACTGTCGTTTCCTCCGTGAGAATTGCCATGCATGGCCACCAGGTCTTCCCCAACGAGCGTCACATGCGAGTTGAGACTCGATATGGCTGCCGTCAACGCATCGTTTCCGCCCCAGTCATCGGTTGCCAACCCGGGATCTCCGAGCACGGTCATGGATTGACCGAAGTCCGGCAGGGTGACTGCGATAGTGTCGTTTGGCAGTTGGTGCATGTCGCTTCACTCCGATTTCATTTCAGTCGCGTGGCCTGAAAGCAGCGGAGCTCTTTGCGAGACGCGCTGTGGCCGCGCTTAACGTTGAATTTGCTCGGAGTTGATGGCGGAGATTTGCTTTGGGTTGGATTTCATTGCGGCCGGAGGAACTTCGGCGCGCGGGTAACGGAGCTCGCACGACGTTAGAAATTCGTCAGCCTGCAGGCCGCTGCGAGCCGCGCATCCGTACGCGCGCCGGTCTTGGTCTTGATCAGATAATGATAGTTCTGCAGCGTCTTGACGCTCGCGCTGGTATTGCGCGGGCTGAAGGCGTCGGCCGGACTTCCTTCGCGCGGTCCGAAGCCGCGACACCTGACGGGACCTGTCGGTTTCTATCTCAGACCTTATGGGCAACGCTGCCATTGCCGAGCGAGCGCGGATGATGGGTCTTTTTTCGCGCACGTAAGGCGGCGTTGGCCGATGGCACGACCGACGGGCTTTCCGGATAGGTATTGACTTCGATTTCGACCACGTCCTTTGACCGCTTTCGAAGGCGGTAGAACGCAAGTTCCTGTTCGAGAATGGGGCAGTGGAATTGGATCGTCGCTGTGTCTGGCAGACGGCAGAGTTCATCGATGAGCTCGCCGACAGTGATGATCGGGGGATGATGGATGGCTTCGCGAATAGCCTTACTCATGGCGCAACTCCCTCACTCCGCTACTAACCACGGCGCGACGGTGTCAGTTCCAATCCTACCGGTCACAGCATGATTTAAAGTGCGAGCCCCGGGCCAGCGCCCTAAAGCGCGGGCGCCAAATGCGAGCTGCGCAAGCGCAATATGCCGAACAGGTCTTCGCGCCCAGCGAGTTTGCGATAGGTCGCAAGGTCGTCGAGCGTCGGACCTTCCCCGCGCCTGACATTCACGCCCGCAACCGTTGCAACCGGAATCGACGTGCCGAGGCCTGCGTAGAGATAGTTGTCGCCGAACGCCTTCTTGAGCGCGGCAAAAGTCGGCTCGCCGGTGCAATGTCCCGGGGCTACGCTGTCGACCTTGAACCTGTCCTTGAGGGCGGTAACGACTTTCGCGATAGCTTCGTCAGGTGCGACGACCAGATGAAATCCCCCCGCGATGAGATGAATCCTGGGATTGATACCCGTCGCCGCTTCGACGATGCGCTCGATCCCGGGATGCGAGCAACCGACCAGAAGGACCATGCCGTCGGCCGTGTTGACGGCCAAGGACAGCTCCTTGAGTTCTCTCGTGCCCGGTGCATCGGAAATCAGCGAGATAAGTGTGATACCGGGAGCGATCTCGGTGGTCTGATCGATCAGTTCGAAGTTCGCGTGGGCCCATGCCGTGCCGAACTTCATCACCGCGGGCGGCTTGCCTGCATAGTACCGCATCTCCGGCGGCAAAGCCTCGTCCTTGCGGTAGAAGCCGGACGGCAGAGACGAGCCGTAGATGCCAAATCCTTCCTTTGGCGCGTAGATCTTGACCGTCGGATTGATGCTCAGGAGGTAGGACAAGCCGGCCATATGATCGGAGTGGCGGTGCGAAAGAACGACAAAGTCCAGGTCCGAGAGATCAACTCCCTTGGCCTTCACGTTCGCCGCGAAGATTTCGGGATCGTTACCGGTATCGAACAGGATGCGTTTTCCCGCGATTTCGACAAGGGCGGAGAAGCCCCAGTCCTTCGTCATCGCCTCATCTGTGCCGAAGGCGTCATAGAGAATCGTGATCTGGTTTTTCGCGTCAGCTGCCGCGCTTTCGGTGAGCCCGGCCGCGAAAGCGCTGAAGGCGATCAGTGCTGCGAGAAGACTGTCCCTGATGTTCATGAAAGCGTCTCCTGTTGTCGCGCAAGACATACAACGGGAACGAGGGCGGCTTCGAGAGCCGTCCAAACTGGCTCTCGACGAAAGATCGGAGCCGGACGCACATCCGCTGGCGGCTTGGTGCTGGATGCCGTGCCTGTGGTGAAACCTAGCACAATCTAAGAGAGATTTGGAGACCTTCGTTGGAATGGCCAGTTGGGAGCCAGATTCTGGTCGCAGCAAGCGCTCGCGTCAGGCTTTAGATTCTGGTCAGCCCACAATTGGCCGCCAACCGCACGAGCTGCGCATCCGTACGCGCTCCGGTCTTGGTCTTGATCAGATAGTGATAGTTCTGCACCGTCTTGACGCTGAGATTGAGATGCGCGGCGATCTGTTCGGTCGTGGCGCCGCCGGCGAACTGGCGCAGGATCTCGATCTCGCGTTCGCCCAGTTGATCCAGCGCCGAGCCCGCCGACAGGCTATCCTCGGCCAGGATGTGCGCGATGTCGTCGCTCATGGCGCGTTCGCCGCGCGCCACGCTGCGGATCGCGGACACGACCGCGGACGGCTCGCTGCTCTTGGTGACGAAGCCGCTGGCGCCGGCACTGAAGGCTGCCTTCACC
Organism: Bradyrhizobium sp. 76; assembly: GCF_023073025.1. Lineage (NCBI taxonomy): Bacteria > Pseudomonadati > Pseudomonadota > Alphaproteobacteria > Hyphomicrobiales > Nitrobacteraceae > Bradyrhizobium > Bradyrhizobium sp. 76. The sequence continues at coordinate 240,329 of NZ_JADPIS010000059.1, read as the reverse complement.
AGCACGGCCTCGTTGTGCATGGTGAAGACGAGGATCCGGGCCCGCGGGCTGCGCGCGCGGATGTTGCGGATGGCTTCCAGCCCGCTCGCGCCGGGCATCGAGATATCCAGCAAGACCACGTCGGGATCGCGCGCCTTGAAGGCGCTGTAGGCATCCGCGGCGTTGTCGGCTTCCGCCACGACATGCAGATCGCCCTGGCTTTCCAGCACGCGCCGATAGCCTTGCCGCACGATCGGATGGTCGTCGACCAGCAGCACGGAGATGCCTGTTGCCGTAATCTCGTTCATGCCGGCCTCACGCGGCGAGCGGGATGGTGGCGGCGACGCTGAGTCCGCCTCGGGCGGGCAGGATCGAGAATGAGCCGCCGGCCGCTGCGACGCGCTCGCGGATACCCGTGAGGCCAAAGCCGGCCGACTGCTTTACGCGTGCTGCGTCGCCGCCGCCATCGTCCTCGACACGGATCAGCAATGCATCGTCGTCGCCCGCGCGCCGTTCCACGCTGAGCGAAATCTCGCGTGCCGCGCCGTGGCGCAGCGCGTTGGTCAGGCATTCCTGCGCGACGCGATAGGCGGTGGTGGCAGCCAGGCCGCTGATGTCGGTGAAGTCGCCCTTGAGATCGAGCTGGATCGTGGGCCGCGCCGCGCTCTGCGAGCGCCAGCTATCCACCAAATTCACGAGGCTCGCCTCCAGCCCAAGCTCGGCGGGCAGGGGATTGCGCAGGCGCTTCAGCGCGTCGCGCAGCGAGGCCATCAGATGATGCGTGGCCTGCGAGATCATCCGCGCGTCCTGCACGATATCGTTGTGCTTGTCTGCCTTCGTGCTCGCCGTCTCGATGGTGTTGGCGAAGGCGAGGATGGCCGAGAGATTTTGTCCGAACTCGTCGTGCAGCTCGCGGGCGAGCGCGCGGCGTTCGTCGTCACGGATCTCGATCAGGCGCCGCGTCAGCGCCGCGCGTTGCTCGGTCGCTTCCTCCAGCCGGCCGCCGAGCTCGCCGACGGCGCTGCCGATCATCGCCAGCTCCATCGAGCGGAAGCGCGGCAGTTTAGTGCGATACTGACCGCGGGCCATGCGCTGCAAGGCGATCACGATCGTGCGCGCCGGCGCCAGCGCATGCGCGATCGCGAGCGAAGCCAGGAGCGCGATCGCCGCCGCCATCAAGAGCGCGACGTCGATCACGTTGAGGATGTATTCCCAGGCGAGCGAGATGGCGGCCGTTTCATCCGGCGTCGCGACCACCGTTCCGGCGGTCGCCGCGCGGGGACTGACGGGCCGTATCGCTTCGGCATGGCTACCGAGGAAGGTCGGCACAATCGATGCAAACCAGCGCGGCGGCGCCTTGCCGAGCCCCTCGCTCTGGCCGCAGAGCGGCTTTTCGAATGCGATGGCCGGTTGGAATTCGACGCAGACGCCGGGTGAGATCAGCTTCATCGTCTCCAGCGTGCGCCACTCCGGAACTGGCAGAAGCTGCTCGCGTGTTCTGCTGCTACGCAACAAGAATTCGCGCCAGTACAGGGCTTGCAGCGCCTGGGCGACCCGCTGCGCCGAGGCCGCAGTCGCCCGGTCGACGCTGCGATAGGCGTCGAACGTGGCCCAGATGGTCGCCGCCCCGAGGCAAAGCGCGACGATGAGAAGCAGACGGGCGACAAGCTGAAGCACAAGGCGCATGCGATCACCCCAAAATTTGGTAAGGTCAGCCTAACAACGCCGCCGCGCCTTGCCAATTGCGAGGCACGGCAAGATGGCAGCTCGGGCAAATTTCCCAAGCCGGATTGGGCATGGCTCTTTGGACCGGGCGCGGCGGCTTTGATCTAATGGGCGGAATTCACGGCCAGGAGCAGTGCAGCATGAGTTCGATGACGATTGGGCCGATCGCGGGGCCTGCTGCCGACCCATCCGAGCGCAGCGCGCTCCTGTTCTGGATGATCTTCACCGGGCTTTCGATCTTCGCCGTCGTGCTGCTGTGGCGGTTCGGCCTGATCCGCCTGATGCTGACCTCGGACCGGACCTACATTTCCAGCGTGATCGCACTGCTCTATGTGCTCACCTGCGGTCACTGCTTCCTGCGCACGCGGGCCATCGCCCGTGAGGGCGCGGCGGCCCGGCGCTGCCGCGCGGTGCTCGCGGCGCCCGAGGGCGGGAGGGCGCTCGACGCCGGCGCGGCTGCGCTGCCGCGCGGGCTGGTGCGTGATCACATCGAGAGCCTCGTAACCAAGGCCGCGGCGCAGGACTACCGCCCGGTCGACCAGACCCTATTGCTGCGGACGCTTGCCGACCGGTTGCGCGGCTCCAACGGCTTCGGGGCCTTCGTCTCGGATACGCTGATGAAGCTCGGCCTGCTCGGCACCATCGTCGGTTTCATCATCATGCTGGCGCCAATCGCGGGGCTGGATGCTGCCGACAAGGTCGCGATGCGGTCCTCGATGGGGCTGATGAGCGACGGCATGGCGGTCGCGATGTACACGACGCTGGCGGGCCTCGTCGGTTCGATCCTGGTCCGCATCCAGTACTACATGCTGGACGCCGCGACCCAGAAGGTGTTCTCGGATGCGGTGGTGCTGACCGAGACCTATGTGACGCCGGTGCTGGAGCGCAAGGGTTCTGGAATCAAGAGTTCTGGACTCAAGGGCGCTGGAATCGCGACATGATGGATGATTTCGGTCTCTATCCGCGCGAGGAGCCGTTCGATCCCTTGGGCGTGATGCTGTTCAAGGCGCTCCAGGTGATCGCTTTCCTGTTCTTCCTCGCGCTGCTCGCGGTCTCGCCGGACGCCAAGGACGGCAAGATCGACTCCAAGGCAGAGTTCATGATCACGCTGGACTGGCCCGACAGCCATCCCGATGATCTCGACCTGTTCGTGCAGGATCCCGTGGGCAACATCGCCTGGTATCGCCACCGCGAGGCCGGTTTCCTCACGCTCGACCGCGACGACCGCGGCGGAGCCAACGACTTCATCGTGGTCAACGGCAAGAAGATTGCCTCGCCGATCCGCGAGGAGATCGTCACGGTACGGGGCATCGTTCCCGGCGAATACACCGTCAATGTCTCACATTTCGTAGCGACGACAGGCGAACCCGTCACAGCCAATGTGAAGGTGCAGAAGCTCAATCCCACGGCGCAAGTGGTCTTCGACAACAAGTTCACGGTCGATCACACCGGCGACGAGAAGACCGCGGTGCGGTTCCGGCTCGATGCCGAGGGCAAGGTCGTCAATGTGGATCAGCGGCCGAAATCGCTGCTGGAGACGTTTCGCAGCGGCTGGCGCAACGGCGCCGATCTCGACCCGAGCACTGGCGTGAGCAAGAACGCTGTAAGGGTGCGCCGTGACTAGCCTGCAGACGGTCATCCTCACGCTATCGATAGCTTACGCCGTCATCGGCGCGCTGCTGCTGGTCGTGTTGGTCTATGCGCGGCTGCACTGGTCGATCAAGGCCGTTGCGGTGGTCGTGACCAGCGCCTTCTATGTCGTCAGCTTCACGGAAATGCGCGGGCTGCTCGGCTGGGCCAGCGCCGACCGGCTGCCGGCCTCCTTCAAGCTGCTGAAGGCCCGCATCGTCGAGCCGCATTCGCTGGAAGGCGATCCCGGCTCGATCTATCTCTGGGTCGAGCAGCTCGACGAGGACAATCGCCCAAGCGGCATACCGCGCGCCTTTCGTGTGCCCTACAATGACAGGCTGGCCGACAAGACCCATGCGGCGGAGAACGAGATCGCGCTGGGACATCCGCAAGGCGGCCGGGCTGCCGATTTCGGCGGCGGCGATGGCAGCCTCATCGACATGGTCAGGGAATATGTGACGCCCAAGACGATCATGGAGACGAGCGGAGGCGATTCCTCGACCGGCGAATTCCTGGCGCCACCGGCCGGCGCGCAGGGCGCCGTGTTCGCCCCGATTCCGCCGCCCCGGATGCCGCCGAAGGACGAGCAATAGGCTCTTCACCATCGCGACAGGGCAGCGCTGGCAAACCGCGCGCCGCTGGCGCATGTTTTTGACCTCCCTCAATTTGGCCTTATCGGCTCCCAATAAGGTTCGAGGGTGGAGGGTGCGTGCTTCTCGCTGTCTTCTCGGATATCCACGGCAACCGGCAGGCGTTCGAGGCGTGCCTGAAAGTCGCGCGGGCGCGTGGCGCCGAGCGGTTCATCCTGCTTGGCGACTTCGTGGGCTATGGCGCCGACCCGGAATGGGTAGTGGATACCGCGATGGAGCTGGTCGCCCAGGGCGCCGTCGCTGTGCGCGGCAATCATGACCAGGCGGTGAATTCCTCCGCCGAGACCATGAATGCCGAGGCGCAAATCGCGATCGAATGGACCCGCGGCCGGCTCGACACCGCGCAGCGGCGGTTCCTGGCGGAATTGCCGATGCTGGTGGAGGACAGCGATCGTCTGTTCGTGCATTCGGAAGCCTCCAGCCCCCTGAGCTGGCACTATGTCCGATCGACGGCGGACGCCGCCAAAAGCCTGATCGCGACGCCCGCTCATGTCACGTTCTGCGGCCACATCCACCGCCCGGCGATCTATTCGATGTCGGTGACGGCGAAGATGTCGGGACTCGTGCCCAAGACCGACGTCTCCGTACCGCTGCTGCGCGGGCGGCAATGGCTAGCGGTGCTCGGCTCGGTCGGCCAGCCCCGCGATGGCGATCCATCCGCGGCTTTCGTGCTGTTCGATACGGTCACCTGCCTGATCACCTATTGCCGCGCGCCCTACGATGTCGAGACGGCCGCGAACCGGATCCGTGAGAACGGCCTGCCGCACTGGCTCGCCGACCGATTGTCGCAGGGGCGCTAGAGGCGATGCCGAAACCCCTCGTCAAATCAGGCGCAGAGATCGACGGCTACACCATTGGCGAATGCGTCCATGCCGGCGGCATGGCGACGCTGTGGACGGTCACCCATCCCGGCATCGAGGTGCCGCTGCTGATGAAGATTCCGCGGGTGTCGGAGGGCGAGGATCCCGCGGCGATCGTCTCCTTCGAAATGGAAATGATGATCCTGCCGCGGCTGGCCGGGCCGCACGTGCCCTCAAGCTTCGGCACCGGCGATTTCGCCCGCCAAGCCTATGTCGTAATCGAGCGCATCACCGGGACAACGCTCTACAAGCGGCTGCCCGACCTGCCGCTGCCGTATGACGAGGCGCGGCAACTCGTCGCCAGGATCGCGACGGGGCTGGCGGATTTGCACCGGCAGAACGTGATCCATCACGACATCAAGCCGAGCAGCATCATGTTCCGCGAGAGCGGCGAGGCGGTGCTGATCGACTATGGCCTGTCGCATCACAACCACCTGCCGGACCTGTTGCAGGAGGAATTCCGCCTGCCTTACGGCACCGCGCCCTACATGGCGCCTGAACGGCTGTCAGGGGTGCGCGACGATCCGCGCAGCGATTTGTTCTCGCTTGGCGTGCTGCTCTATTTCTTCACGACCGGCGAGCGGCCGTTCGGCGAGGGCGAGACGCTGCGTGCGATGCGGCGCCGGTTGTGGCGCGATCCGCACCCGCCGCGCGGCTTGCGCGCCGACTATCCGCGCTGGCTCCAGGAGGTGGTGCTGCGGTGCCTCGAGATCGAGCCGGTGCGGCGCTATCCGACGGCGTCGCAGCTCGCCTTCGATCTGACCCATCCGGACCAGATCAGGCTCACGATGCGCTCGGAGCGAATGAAGCGCGATCCGCTCAGCGTCGCCTGGCGCCGCCGGTTCAACCAGGGTGTCATGGCGCCCCGCGCGAAATCGGATGTCGCAGCCCAGCTCGCATCAAGCCCGATCGTTGCGGTCGCGCTCGATACGGCGGAAGGCGAGCCGGAGTTGAACGAGGCTCTGCGCATGACGACGGAACGCATTCTCGCCACGCTGCCGTCGGCGCGGCTCGCATGTCTCAACGTGCTGAAGCTCAACCGCATCGCGATTGACAGGACGCTGGATGAGCAGGGCTCCAACAAGCATATCGACCGGTTGGTGGCGCTCAGGCACTGGGCCACTCCGCTCAAGCTCGATGAGAGCCGGCTGTCGGCTCACGTGCTGGAAGCCGTCGATCCCGCGGCGGCCATCCTGGAGTTTTGCGAGGTCAACCACGTCGACCACGTCATCATCGGCGCGCGGCAGGGCTCGTTCAGGCGCACGCTGCTCGGCAGCGTCTCGGCCAAGGTGGCCTCGGAAGCGGCCTGCACCGTTACCGTGGTACGGCCGCCGCGAATGGCTGCGGATGCGGGCGAAGAGGCCGGATAGGGCGGCGCTCTGGATCCTGGAGGTTCAGGCCGCGTGAGCGGTGTGGACGGAGCGCTTGCGGCGGATCGGCCAGGAGAATTGCGGGCCGGGCTCGCCGTGATCCGCGCTACCGCCGAAGAACTGGATGATCTCGCGGCAGGGCTCGCAGTTGAACAGGTTACGCGACGCGGACGCCTTGGTCATTTCTTTCAGGCAGTTCGGGCAATGCGGCTTCATGAGCTTGGTCCAGAAAAGAATTCAATGCCGGCGCGGTGACCGGAGCGGATGATCCAGGTCCATGTCGGGCCCGGTGTCGTCGCGCATCTCGCCTTCGGTGCGTTCGAGCCGACCGAAGAAAAAATCGAGGTCAGGATGCGGGCGCCGCGGGATGCGGCACCGGCGCTTCGGCTGACGCTTTACGAGCGCGATCTGCATGGGGTCAGGCCCGATACCAGCCGCGACGGGCGATGCGGGCCGAGCGTACCGAGACCTTCACCGGTCCGGCTGATGGACCAAACACAACAAACGCACAAAAACCAAGCCACAACGCCACGCCAGTCCAAACCAGGGTCGTCGTCATGATGTGCTCCCGCGAAACAGGCAAGAATCACTAGCGGTGATTTGCGCGAATCAGGGAAGCCCGGAGGAGTACGGATCAAGGTTGCAAATTTAGGCATTGCGCGCCGCAACACCCGTAGAAGCCGCACGTCTGCTGGAGCCGAGCGGGCCCTCAGATCGCCTCGCCACGCGCGCCCGCGGCGGCGTTGCGGATCGCCGCGATGTTGGTCTTGTAGGCGTCCTGCGTGCCGCCCCTGAACACGGACGTGCCGGCGACGAAGGCGTTGGCCCCGGCTGCGGCCAGGGGACCTGCGACTTCGGGGCCGACGCCGCCGTCGACTTCGATGTCGATCGGACGGCCCGCCGTCATCGCGCGGATGTCGCGGATCTTGCCGATCGCGGAGGGGATGAAGGCTTGGCCGCCGAAGCCGGGATTGACCGACATCACCAGCACGAGGTCGACCAGGTCCAGAACGTATTCGAGCGCGCTGATCGGCGTGCCCGGATTGAGCGAAACGCCGGCCTTCTTGCCGAGAGCGCGGATCGCCTGAAGCGAGCGGTGCAGATGGGGACCGGCCTCGGCATGCACGGTGATGTGGTCGCAGCCGGCTTTCGCAAAGGCCTCCAGGTAGGGGTCGCAGGGCGAGATCATCAGATGCGCGTCGAAGATCTTCTTGGTGTGCGGGCGCATCGCCTTGATGACGTCGGGGCCATACGAGATGTTGGGAACGAAGTGCCCGTCCATGACGTCGAGATGGATCCAGTCGGCTCCGGCGGCGTCCACGGCGCGCACCTCTTCGCCGAGCTTGGAGAAGTCCGAGGCCAGGATCGAGGGCGCGATTGCCAGGGGGCGGGGAGCGAAGGCTTGGGTCATGGCGGTTTCCCGTGGCGGCCGTGAAAGATGGACTCGCCTAACATGGGCCTCTCAGCCGGGCAATGCAGGGGCGGCGTGCTTCCTGTGGGCGGAAATTTCTGCCGCGACCGGCATGAATTGCCGGTGTTCCCGGGCCGTGCAAAGCGCGGTGAAAGCGGATTTCATTGAGCTTTTTGCGCTGGCACGGCGCTTGCTGACTTCACCTGAACAGAACATTGGCCGCGGCATGCCGCATCGGTTGGAGTTGTGCAATGTTGTTCGCTCTTGGGGCCGTATCGAGCGCGCTCGACGCGATCCAGTCGCTGACGAATTCGAAATCGTCCTCGTCGACGCAGAAGACGGGGTCCTCGCAAAAGCCTGCGACCAATCCGTTCGCGATCGACAGTGGCAGCAACAGCACGACCGGCGCGACCTCGTCGGTCAATGCGGGCAAAACCCCGCAGATCTCGCCGGAGACGATGAACGCGCTGTTCGCCGCACAGAGCCAATCCTCGGACAGTACGAGCAGCGCAGCGAGCTCGACCTCGTCCAGTTCAATATCCTCGTCCTCCACGCGCCGCGACGCCGCCCTGAAGGATCTGTTCTCGCAGATCGATGGCGACGGCGACGGCAAGATCACCAAGTCGGAATTCGAGAATGCGCTCGGCGCCGGCGGCACCAACCTCGCGCTGGCCGACGACGTGTTCTCTAAGCTGGATACGAATACCGACGGCAGCGTCAGCCTCGATGAGATGTCGAAGGTGCTGAAGAGCGGCCATCGCGGCCACCATCACGCGCAAGGTGCGGGCGATGCGTCCGGCGGCGGTTCGGATTCCTCCTCGCGGTCCAGCGGCGGTTCGACCTCGACCTCGACGACCGGCGCCGACGGCTCGACCACCACCACCGTCACCTACGCCGACGGCTTCAAGATGTCGACGACGGTCCCGGGCGCCTCCAGCCCCCGTAATTCGGCGTACGATCTGTTCGCGCAGTTGATGCAGCGGCAGGGCGGGCAGGGACAAGGTGCCTCAGCGGCTGTCGGTTCATCGATGTCGATGAGCGTGTAACCTTGCTCACGGCTAGCCTGCATATTCGTGAGTGATGTCACGGTAGAGATAACGGTCGCGGATTTCGCGGTTGAAGAATGTACCCTTTGAGCGCGCATTCCTGAACGCCGCGGCGACCTCGGGCGAAACGTCCTCGTAGACATAAAGGCGTCCGCTGACGAAAGTCACTTTCAGCTCGCGAGTCTCGGGCGCATAACGGAAAAACCGGATCACGGAAGACGGCATGGCGGTGCACCTTGGCCCGTCAGGGTAACGCCGTGTCAGCCGTTTCGTTTCTAGCCGAACCGATCCTTCCACGCCGGCAGCGCGCCGGCAAACGGCAGGGCCGTCGCATTGTAGACGCCGCGAGCGATCGCGCGTGCGACCACGTTGGCGGCGACGGTTCCCAGTTCGGTGAGGCCGACCAGCGGCTCGATCGGCTTCTCGCCCGTTGCGGCGGCGAACAGCACGTCGCCATCGGTTGGGGCATGCACAGGATAAATCGCACGGGCGAACCCGGTATGCGCGATCATCGCAAGCCGCTTGGCCTGGGCCTTGGTCAGCATGGCATCGGTAACGACGAGGCCGATCGTGGTGTTCTCACGTGCGCTCGCGGCGGGTCCGCCCTTGATGCGCATCGCCAGCATGTCCGGCGTGAACGCGGACGGCAGGCCGCGCCCGCCGAACTCGCCGTTCTCCTCGAACGGTGCAGCCCAGAACCAAGGCCCCTCGCCAACGGTTGTGCTGCCGACCGCGTTGACGACGATGATCGCAGCGACCTTGATGCCATTGGCCAGGACCGCGGAGGCCGACCCCAGTCCGCCCTTGAAGGTTGCGGTGGTGGCACCGAGGCCGGCGCCGACGCTGCCCAGCGCGAAATCGTCGCTGGCGGCCAACGCTGCGGCGTAGCCGAGATCGCGATAGGGCGCGAAGCGTCCCCAGGCCTTGTCGCCACCGTTGAGCAGGTCGAAAACGATCGCGCCCGGGACGATCGGAATCACCGCGTCGCGAATCCGCAAGCCGCGGCCTTGTTCGGCGAGCCAGGCCTGGATGCCGCCGCCGGCGTCGATTCCAAAGGCTGAGCCGCCGGACAGCGCAATGGCGTCAACGCGATCGACGGTGCTGGCGAGGTCGAGCAACGCGTCTTCGCGCGTGCCGGGGCCGCCGCCGCGAACATCGATGGCCGTAACTGCGGGGGCGTCGAAGATGATCGCGGTCGTGCCAGTGGCAATTTTCGCATCCTCGGCATGGCCGACGCGGACGCCGGCGATATCGGTGAGAAGGTTTTTCAAGGCGGCTCCGCAGGCTGAAAGGCGTCCGCTTCAGCGATATCGCAGGGATGCCGCAGGCTCAACCCGCGAGCGCGGTCCTCAGCATCTTGGCGAGCTCGGACTTGCGGTAGGGCTTTGCCAGCAGCAGCACGCCGGAATCGAGCCGTCCGTGATGGACGATGGCGTTCTCGGTGTAGCCCGAGGTGAACAGCGTCTTCAGGTCGGGGCGGCGGCGAGCCGCCTCGTCGGCGAGCTGGCGGCCGTTCATGTTGCCGGGCATGATGACGTCCGTGAACAGCAGGTCGATGTCCTTGTCGGCGTCGATAATGACGAGGGCCTCGGCCGCATTGCCGGCTTCGAGGGCGACATAGCCGAGGCTCTTGATCTGGGTCACGACATATTGGCGCACCAGCGCGTCGTCCTCGACGATCAGGATCTTTTCGTGGCCGCCGGTGACGGGCGCGTTCTGGAGCGCCTCGAACTCGGTCTCCTGCACGCCGCTCGAGCGCGGCAGGTAGATCTTCACGCTCGTGCCGTGGCCTTCCTCGCTGTAGATCTTGATGTGTCCGCCGGACTGCTTGACGAAGCCGAACACCATGCTGAGCCCGAGGCCGGTGCCCTTGCCGACCTCCTTGGTGGTGAAGAAGGGATCGAACACCCGGTCCATCAACTCCGGCGGGATTCCGGAGCCGGTGTCGCTGACGGCGATCATGACGTAATTGCCAGCCACCACGTCGGGGTTCATGCTGGCATAGCCGTCGTCAAGAAAGATGTTGCGGGTCTCCAGCACCAGCGTGCCGCCGTTGGGCATGGCATCTCGCGCGTTCAGCGCGAGATTGAGGATCGCGGTGGAAAGCTGGCCCGGGTCGATCAGTGCCGGCCACGCATCCTCGGTGAGTTGCGGCATGATGGTGATCTGCTCGCCGAGCGTGGGATGCAGCAGCTTTGCGGCCTCAAGCGTCAATGCGTTGACGTCGATTTCGCGCGGTTGGAGTGGCTGCTTGCGGGCGAAGGCGAGCAGATGCTTGGTCAGTTGCGCGCCACGTTCGGCGGCGTCATCGATCAGCTTGGTGATGGCAGCGAGCTCGGGACGGTCAGCGACCGCGTCCGCCAGAATGCCGATCGTGCCGGTGATGACGGTCAGCACATTGTTGAAGTCGTGTGCGACACCGCCGGTCAATTGACCGATGGAATCCATCTTCTGGACGTGCCTGAACTGCGCCTCGGCGGCCTGCTTCTCGGTGAGGTCGCGACCGATGAAGAAATGGCGCTTGACCGGATCGGACCAGGTGCCCATCCAGTTCAGCGTGACCTCGTGACCATCGTAGTGGTAGTAGCGCGCCTCGAAGCTGCGCTTGACCGCGCCACGCCGCGCCGCGCGCATCTCGTCGCGCGTCTTCTGGAGGTCATCGGGATGAATGAATTCGGTGGCGCTGTGCCCGATCATGTCGTCCGGACTCAAGCCCAGAATGGTCTTCACGCTGGGGCTGACCTGGATGAAATTGCCAAAACCGTCGGTGACCAGGATCAGGTCCTGCGAAGTCTCGAAGATCCGTTGCCGCTCCTCGACCTCGCGGCGCAGTTTTTCTCTTGCCTGCTTCTCTTCCGTGATGTCGTGGGCGATCTTGGAAGCGCCGATGATCTGTCCGTTGGCTGATTTGAGCGGAGAAACATTGAGAACGACGTCGAGCGGCCGACCGTCCTTTCGGATCCGGACCGTTTCATGCTGGGCGATCGTTTCATTGCCGCCGACCCTGTTCAGGATACCCCTGACCTCGGCCTTGCGGTCCTCCGGCACGATGATGTCGATCGGTTGGCCGATGGCCTCCGCGGCGGCATAGCCGAACAGATGTTCGGCGGCCTTGTTCCATCCCGTGATGACACCGTCGAGGGTCTTCGTAATGATGGCATCATTGGCGGATTCGACGACGGCCCCGTACAGCGCAAGGCGCTTGCCATAGTAGTCGCGATCCAATGCTGACTGCTGGCGCAACCTGCCGACGAGCCCCAGCGTGTGCGCCTGGAGGCGGACATTTTCGATCAAAAGCACTGCGAGCACGAAGGTCGCCGCGCAGAGGCCGTAGACGCGGCCGGCGTAGAAGCCGAGATCGAAGCGCGCGACGTTGACGATCGCCGACAGCGCGATGTCGAACAGCCACGCGCACATCACCACCATGAGCCAGACGTCGATGACCGAATGCGGACGGCGGAACCACAGCGAGACCAGCGCGGCAAAGCTCAAGGACCAGACAAAGGCCACCACGCCGATCATGATCTGCGTGTAACGGCCGTCGCGCAGCAGGACCGGAAGCAGGTCGTGCTGGGCAGTGACGATCCAGGTCAAGACGACCATGACCGCGGCGACGCCGACCACGCTGGCGTAGATCGCCTTGCTTGCCGAGCCCGCGATCCGGGCGCCGCCGTCGGCCTCCTTCAGCCAGGCATAGGCCAGCACGCAGAGCGGGAAGCCACCGTGCCAGATCATGTAGAGCCAGACCGTGGTCTGCTGGTTGGCTCCCAGCAGCCCGGTCGGCGAAAAAAGTCCGGGGAAGGTAAGAGCATGGACCACGGCCGCGGCAGCGGTGAACAGATAGCCCGTCGCCAGCACGAGCAGCGCGCGGGTCCTGAGCACCGCAAACTGCGACAACAGCAGGACCGCGGTGACGATGTCCGCGACCACAAGGGCGGATTGATAGCTCGCGACGAAGGCTGGCACGGGCAGCAGCGGGATACCTGCGAAGGGCACGGCCACTGAGAACAGGATCGATGAGATGCCCACGATCGCCAATGCTGCGGTGCGATCTTTCGGGGTGGCCGGCAGCGTCGAAAGGAATGTGCTCCGATCGGTCGGCGCGGACACGTGCAGCTCTCGCAGATCGGTCTTGAGCATCTTTGCCAATCTCATTTGGCCCAACGAATTTCCGTCCATGGTAGCGGGTTCTGGGCACGCATCATGACAAAACCCACCGCGACTCAACCGAAGGTTACAGCTTACTTAATTTTATGGGGAACGCGCACGGGGGATCGGGTAAGACGCGCTTTACTGGACGGTGCCATAATGCTCTCCCGCTGCTACGGGTTCCAGGTTTGAATCAGGCATTTTGAATTCAGGATCCGGGAGTTGTTCCCTATGCCCCGCGTTCTCATCATCGACGACCAGAAGGACGTCCGTGCGATGGTCGCGATCGTGCTGCGCGTCAACCGTTACGACGTCGTTGAGGCCGATAGCGGCGCAGCCGGGGTGAAAGCCTTCACCGAGACCTGCTTCGACGCGGCAATCGTGGACATTTTCCTTGGCGATACCAGCGGCGTCGAGGTCATCACGACGCTGCGCGAGCTTGCACCGAGTCTCCCGGTCGTTGCGGTGTCGGGGATGACGGCACTGGACTTCATGGAACAATCGCCCCACCTCGCCAACGTGGTCTGCCTGCAAAAGCCGTTTCGGCCGAACGATCTTCTTCAAGCACTAAGGAACGCCCAAGCCGCGGCGGACGGCGCGCTGCCTGCAGCCGTCTGATCCTGACGCAGGAAGAAACGCCCCGGGGCAAGCCGGGGCGCTATGATGATTGAATGAGGCGTTCAGGCCCCCGGCAAGCGTGCTTAGGTGCCGTTGCCGCTGATCGCGGCGTAGCCGCCCTTGGCGTCCCATTTGTAGACGACGTAGTCGAGCTGCTTGATGTCGCCCTTGGCGTCATACTCGATCGGCCCGATCACGGTGTCCCACTTGCCGGCCTTGATGGCCGCCATGACCTTCTTGGCATCGGTGGTGCCGGCCTTCTTGGCCGCCTGCGACCAGACCTGCATCGCCGCGTAGGTGTAGAGCGTGTAGCCCTCGGGGTCGATGTTCTTGGCCTTGAAGGCCTCGACGATCTTCTTCGCGGTCGGCTTATTGCGCGGATCGGGGCCGAAGGTGAACAGCGTGCCTTCGCCGGCAGGGCCGGTGATGGAGGCATATTCCTTATCGGCGAGCGCGTCGCCGGCCATCAGCACGGTCTTGAGGCCCTGGTCGCGCATCTGGCGCAGGATCAGGCCGCTCTCCTGATGGTAGCCCCCGACATAGACGAGATCGATGTTGTCGCGCTTCAGCCGCGAGACGATCGCGTTGAAGTCCTTGTCGCCCTTGTTGTAGGACTCGTACATCTTCTCGGTGACGCCGGCCTTGTTGAGCGCCTTCTTGGTCTCGTCCGCAAGACCCTTGCCGTAGGTGGTCTTGTCGTTGAGGATGGCGATATTCTTGCCCTTGTAGTTCTTGGCGATGTACTGGGCGGCGACCAGGCCCTGCTGGTCGTCACGGCCGCAGACGCGCGCCACGTTCCACAGTCCGCTATCGGTGAACTTCGGATTGGTGGAGGCGGGAGTAATCTGGAGCACGTTGCCGTCGGCATAGGCTTCCGAAGCCGGGATCGACGACGACGAGCAATAATGCCCGGCCACGAAGGGGATCTTCGCGCCGGCGATCTTCTCGGCGATCGAGCGCGCCTGCTTCGGGTCGCAGGCGTCGTCCTCGACGGACAGCGCCAGCTTCTTGCCGTTGAGGCCGCCGGCGGCGTTGATGTCGGCTACGGCCATCTCGGCGCCGTTCTTCATCTGGCGGCCGAAAGCGGACTCGCCGCCGGTCATAGGACCTGCGACTGCGACGGTGACATCCTGCGCGAATGCAGCGCTCGACAGCGCGATCGACGCGCCGAATGCCAGACCGATGAGCTTCAGTGATTTCATGAGATACCTCGAGGGTGGTCGCCTGTGGGAGTTACCGGGCATGCCCGGTTCAAACCGGCGCTATTCTTGAATGAATTCGAGGAGAAGTCACCGGCAAAATACGGGCATGGGCAGAGATATCTCGCCACATTCGGCAGCGCGGGTTCGCCCTGGGCGGCCTCAACCGTGCCGGCCGCCTTCCAGGTAGGCGGCGCGAATCTCGGGGCGCTGCAACAACTCGGCGCCGGTCCCGGCCAGCGTGATCAGGCCATTGACCATGACATAGCCGCGATGGGCGAGCTTGAGCGCATGGTTGGCGTTTTGCTCGACGATCAGCACGGTGAGGCCGTCTTGCCGGTTCAGAGTGCGGATCGCATCGAAAATCTGGCGCGCGATCAGCGGCGCCAGACCGAGCGAGGGCTCGTCGAGCAGGAGCAGGCGAGGACGGCTCATCAAGGCGCGGCCGATGGCCAGCATCTGCTGCTCGCCGCCGGACAGGGTTCCGCCACGCTGGGCGTAGCGTTCCTTCAGCCGCGGGAACAGCGTGAACACGCGTTGTAGCGTCGCCTCGCGTTCGGCGTCAGTGCACTCGGTGGCGTCCGCCCCCATCTGGAGATTTTCCGCCACGCTCATGCGCGGGAAGATGCGGCGGCCTTCCGGCGATTGCGCGATGCGCAAATGCGCGATCTCGTGGGTGGGCACTTCGGTGATGTCACGGCCTTCGTACAGGATCTGGCCGGCGCGGGCGCGCGGCTGGCCGAAGATCGTCATCATCAGCGTCGACTTGCCGGCACCGTTGGCGCCGATCAGCGCCACGATCTCGCCGGCAGTGATTTCGAGGTCGACGCCCTTCAGCGCCTCGATCTTGCCGTAGGCGGCGCGAAGGCCGTGGATCGCGAGCAAGGCAGTGGGCGACGTCACGACCCGCCCTCCATCACGGCCGCCGCCTCTTCCTCATCGGTGCCGAGATAGGCGGCGATCACCTTTGGGTCGTCGCGAACCTCGCGCGGGGAGCCTTCAGAGATCTTCACACCGTGGTCCATCACAACGATGTGGTCGGAGATCTCCATCACCACAGACATGTCGTGCTCGATCAGCAGGATCGAGGTGCCGAGCTCGTTGCGGATCGACAGCAGCAGCTCGCTCAGGGCGGCACTCTCGCGCGCGTTGAGGCCGGCTGCGGGTTCGTCCAGGCACAAGAGCGCGGGCTCGGTGCACATCGCACGTGCGATCTCGAGCCGTCGCTGGTCGCCATAGGCAAAATTACCGGCGGCATCGTCGGCGCGATCGAGCAAATTGACCCGCTTGAGCCAATCGGTGGCGAGATCGATCGCGCGCTTCTCGGCCTCGCGGTAGACAGGCGCGCCAATGAGCCCGAGCAAGGTGAAGCCGGAGGCACGCATCAGCGCGTTGTGCTGCGCCACCATCAGGTTTTCCAGCGCGGTCATGCCGGGAAACAGGCGGATGTTCTGGAAGGTGCGGGCGACCTTGGCCTGCTTGGCGATGCGGAAATCGTTCAGCCGCTCCAGCGCGATCACCTTGCCGTCGTCATGGCTGAGGCGGATGGCGCCGCCGCTCGGCTTGTAGAACCCGGTGATGCAGTTGAACACCGTCGTCTTACCGGCGCCGTTGGGTCCGATCAGCGCGGTGATCTTGTTCCGCTCGGCAGCAAACGACAAGTCCTGCACCGCGACGATGCCGCCGAAGCGCATGGTGAGCCGGTCGACCTCGAGAATTTGGTCGCGGCTCATCCGTGTCCCTCCTTGACGAGGTCGGATGAGATCGCGTGGGCCTTGGTCAGATACACGGTCGGCGCGCGATGGCCGATCAGGCCGCGCGGCCGCCAGATCATGATCAGCACCATGGCCATGCCGAACACCAGCATGCGATAGCTCTCGAGGCTGCGGAACAGCTCGAAACCGCCGATCATGGCGAGCGCGGAGAGCGCAACCCCAAGCTGCGAGCCCATGCCGCCGAGCACGACGATGGCGAGCACCAGCGCCGATTCCTGGAAGGTGAAGGATTCCGGGCTGATGAAGCCTTGGCGGGTCGCGAAGAACGCGCCGGCAAAGCCGCCGAACATCGCACCGGTCGCGAATGCCGTGAGCTTGGTCGTCGTGGTGTTGATGCCGAGCGCGCGGCAGGCGACTTCATCCTCGCGCAAAGCTTCCCAGGCGCGGCCGATCGGCAGGCGGCGCAGCCGGATCGTCACCCAGTTGGTGAGCAGCGCGAGCGCCAGGATCAGGTAGAACAGGAAGACGATGCGGTGGGTCGGCGAATATTCGATGCCGAGCCTGGCGGCGAGCCCGTTGTCGCTGTTGTCGAGCGGGATGCCGAAGAAGGAGGGGCGGGGAATGCTGGAGACGCCGTTGGGACCGCCAGTCAGATCCTGCCAATTGATGATGACGAGGCGGATGATCTCGCCGAAGGCGAGCGTCACGATCGCGAGGTAGTCGCCGCGCAGGCGCAGCACGGGAAAGCCGAGCAGCACGCCCCAGAATGCGGCGAGGACGCCCGCTAGCGGCAGGCAGATCCAGAATGACCAGCCGAAATTGGTCGCAAGCAGCGCGTAGGAATAGGCGCCCACCGCATAGAAGGCGACGTAGCCGAGATCGAGCAGGCCGGCGAGGCCAACCACGACGTTCAATCCCCAGCCCAGCATGACATAGGTGAGCACGAGGATTGCGAGGTCGAGGATGTACCGCTGGTCATAGAAGATCACGGGCACCAGCAGCGTGAAGATCAGGAGCGCCGGTGCGAGATAGCGGCCGAGGAACGACATTCCGCTCTGCACCGCGGGCGGCACCAGCTTCTCGGCGCCGGTCGGACCGATCCATTGCTTGAGCAGCTCGAGCACGATCGAGCCGCCGAATACCGCGGCGACGAGGGAGGCGACCTCGCCGAAGCGCGTCCAATAGGTGAGCTGGCCGTCGGAACCGGCTTCGGTGCGGACGCCGACCATCAGCGAGAACAGCACCAGCGCGATCAGTGCGTTGACGCAGGCGGTCTTCAGGAGAGCGGGGATGCCCGATGCAGCTTTGGCCGTATTGCTCGAGGGAGTTTTCACGCGCGCGACCGTCAGACTTTTTCGACTTCGGGGCGGCCGAGCAGGCCGGTCGGCATGAAGATCAGCACGACGATCAGGATCGAGAACGCGGCGACGTCCTTGTACTCGACCGAGAAATAGGCCGACCAGAACGTCTCGATCAGCCCGATCGCGAGCCCCCCGAGCATGGCGCCGGGCAGCGAGCCGATGCCGCCGAGTACGGCCGCGGTGAACGCCTTGATGCCGGCGACGAAGCCCATGAAGAAATCGACCAGGCCGTAATAGAGCAGGTACATCAGGCCGGCCACCGCGGCGAGCGCAGCGCCGATCACGAAGGTCATGGAGATGGTGCGGTCGACGTTGACGCCCAGCAGCGCCGCCATGGTCTGGTCCTGCTCGCAGGCGCGCATGTCGCGCCCGAGCCGTGTGCGCGACACCAGCCAGGTGAAGATCGCCAGCAGCACGATGGTGGTGATGACCACCACGATCTGGATGTTGGAGAGCTGGATGACGAAGCCATCGGCGCTCTCGTGCAGCGTATATCCGCCGGTGATCACTGGCGGCACTGGCTTCACCCGTGCGCCTTGCGCCACCTGCGAATAGTTGGTCAGCACGAACGACATGCCGATCGCCGACAGCATCGGCGCCAGGCGGAAGGAGTGGCGCAGCGGACGGTAGGCGATGCGCTCGATGGTCCAGCCATACAGGGCGGTGACCGCCATCGAGACCAGGATCACGATCAAAAGGATCACCGGGACCGCAGTCAGGCCGGTCGAGACCAGGAGAAGGAAGGTGATCAGCGCGATGAAGCCGCCGATCATGAAGACATCGCCATGGGCGAAGTTGATCATGCCGACGATGCCGTAGACCATCGTGTAGCCGATCGCGATCAGCCCGTAGATCGAGCCGAGCACGAGGCCGTTGATGAGCTGCTGGGCGAAATAATCCATAGGCTGCCGTACCCAAATCTGACGCGGCTCAAAGGGAGCTCTTCGAGAGAGAGTGCTGGTTTCTTCTCGGGCCCCGGCAGCCCTTAAGCATTCTCGTTTTGTAACAGGAGGGAACTGGCGGCTGCAACCGGCCCTGCCTCCGCATCAAGGCTTTTACAGAGATCATTTGGGCGCTCCGGTTCCCCGCAATGGCCGGAACCGGCGCCGCCGGCACCTAATTGGATGCCTGGCGGGAGGCAGTTAAGGTAAACAAAGGGTTTAAATTGCCGCCACAGTCTGATGCGAGTTAGCTCCCGGCAAAGCCTTCCATCGAAGGCGCGGGCCAAACGAAGCGGGAAGCGGCATGTTCGGAAACTGGCGGATCGGTTCGGTCAACGGCGCACTTCTGGCGGCCTATTTCATCCCGGCCTGGACCCTCGTTGCCTTCAACATCATGGTGGCGCCGGTGCACGGCCTCTATGAGCGGCCGAGCGTCGCAGTGGCGCTTTTCCTCAGCGATCATCTCCAGATGGCGGGGATGGACACGGTGCGCGCCGCCTGGCTGCTGGCACTGGGGCGACTGACGGTGGTGGCGTTCTTTGCGATCTACCTTGCGCTGCTCTGCATCCCCCGCATCCGCAAGAACGGCGGCAGCGACGAAGCGCTCGGCATTGCGCTTGCGATCGGCAGCCTGATCTCGTTTGCGAGCATGATCATGGCCTCGAAGGTCGGCGAGATGGCCGCGCTGCGGCTGCATGCCACCGAGCTCCTACTCTTGCTCGGTGCCGCCATCGTGGTGGTGATCGAACGGCCCGCGGCGGCGCCCAAGATCGTTCAGAGGACCGTCGAGGCCACCCCGCCGCTAGGTCTTGAGCAGGCCGAGCTCCTGCACAATCGCTGAGGCTTCCTTGACGGCGTGGTTCGCCGCCGGCACGCCGCAATAAATCGCCTGCTGCAGCAGGATTTCCTTGATGTCGTCGGGCGTGAATCCGCCCTCGGCGAGGGCTGCGCGCACATGCAGGCGGAATTCGTCCCATTGGCCGAGCGCAACCATGGTGCCGATCACCAGCACCCGCCGCGTGCGCTCGTCGAAATGCGGCCGCGTCCAGATCTCGCCCCAGGCGTAGCGCGTGATCATGTCCTGGAAATCGGTGTTGAATGCATTGCGACCCGCGATCGACTTGTCGACCCAGGCATTGCCCAGCACTTTTCGGCGCACGTTCATGCCGGCATCGCGGCGTTTCTGGTCGTCCATGCTGTTCTCCTCCTTCGTCATTGCCAGTCTGTCACCGCGGAGGGATTTCTGGATTGCTTCGCTGCGCTCGCAATGACGGTTGCGACTAACGTTGCGTCAAAAAGCCCACCACCGCGTCGGTGAACGCGTGCGGCTGCTCGACATTGGAAATATGGGCGGCGTCGATGATGGTCATGCTTGCGCCGGGAATGTTTGAGCGGATCAATTCACCCGCCGAAACCGGCGTCGCCATGTCGTGGCGGCCGGCGATCACCAGCGTCGGGCTTTTGATCTTCGGCAGCAGCGCGCGCTGGTCGAGCGTCGACAGCGCTTCGCAGCAGGCGAGATAGCCTTCGACCGGCGAGGCCAGCAGCATCGTCTTCATCCTGGCGCTGATGTCGGGTGCGCGCTCGCGAAAATCCTGGGTGAGCCAGCCGGCAATAACGGCATCGGCGACGGCGGCGATGCCGCCCTTCTTCACGGCATCGATGCGCTCGAGCCATTTGGTCGGCTCGGCATAGTAGCAGGAGGTGTTGGCGAGGATGAGCTTGCCGAAGCGCTCCGGCGCGTTCGCGCCCAGCCATTGCCCGACCATGCCGCCCATCGACAGGCCGCACCAGTGCACTTTCTCGATATTGAGGTCGTCGAGGATCGCGAGCACGTCGCGGCCGAAGCGCTCCATCGTGTAGGGGCCGGGCGGAACGTTGGACTTGCCGTGGCCGCGGCGGTCGTAGCGGATGACGCGGAATATCTGCGTCAGCGCCTTCATCTGCGGCTCCCACATCTGCAGCGTGCAGCCGAGCGAGTTCGACAGCATCAGCGTCGGCCCGCCGTCGCGGCCCTCGACGGAGACGTTGATCAGGCAACCGTCGGCATCGATCATGGGCATGCTGGCGTCTCCGTTTTATGTCCGCTCAAGGCTGCTCTATTCGCGTTCGAGGCTGTCGAGCAGACGGTCGATCAGGGCTTGGGAAGCGCCTTGATAGGCCATCGGCTCGAACAACGCCGCAATTTTTTCCTGCGAAAGATACGCAGTGACCTGCGAATCGGCTGCGAGCACCTCGCGCAGATGCTTCTTCTCGGCGACCGTGCGCTTGCTCGCGGCCTCGATCAGATGATGCGCATCGCTCTTGCCGATCTTGTCGGCCAGCGCAAAGGTGACCGCTTCCGCCATGATCAGCCCGTGCGTCGCATCGAGATTGCTGCGCATGCGCGCGGCATCGACATCGAGACCCTCGGCGATGTCGACGATGGCGGCAAGCGCGCCGGAGGTGACCAGCATTAATTGCGGCAGCGTCGGCCATTCCGCGTGCCAGGGACCGGCGCTGCGTTCGTGGTCCTGCACCTGTGCGGCAAAAATCGTCGCTGCGAGCTGAGGCGCCATGGTCGCGCAGCCCAGCGCACTTGCGGCCGCGACCGGGTTGCGCTTGTGCGGCATGGTCGAGGAGCCGCCGCGGCCTTCGCCGGCAGGCTCGAACGCTTCGCCGACATCGGTCTGCATCAGCAGCGAGACGTCGCGCGCGATCTTGCCGCAGCTGCCGGCGAGAATCGCAAAGCTCGATGCGGCTTCCGCGATGCGGTCGCGATGGGTGTGCCAGGGCGCTTCGGGCAGCAGCAGGTTCAGCTCCCGCGCCAGCCGTTCGGAGACCACAAGCCCCTTGTCGCCGAGTGCTGCAAGCGTGCCGGCCGCGCCGCCGAATTGCAGTGCGAGGCCCTCGCGGGAGAGCCGCCTCAAGCGGCAGCGGGCGCGGGCGAGGCTTGCGGCGTATTCGGCAGCCTTCAGGCCGAACGGCATCGGCAGCGCGTGCTGGAGCCAGGTCCGCGCCACCATCGCCGTGTTGCGATGATTGCGCGCCAGTGCGGCAAAGCCCTTGATGGCGCGGCTGAGATCGGCGTCCAACGCATCGATGCCGGCGCGAAGCGTGAGCATGGTCGCGGTGTCGATGACGTCCTGGCTGGTCGCGCCCCAATGCACGTAGCGGGCGGCCTCTGCGTCGGCCCTGCCGACATTGGCGGTCAGCGTCTTGACCAGGGGGATCGCGAGATTGCCGGATCGCGTCGCGGCCTCGGCCAGCGCAGCCATGTCAAAGGTATCGGCCTTGCATGCGGCTTCGATCGGGCCCACCGCGGACGCGGGAATCACACCGGTGGCGGCCTCGGCTCGGGCCAGGGCTGCCTCGAAATCGAGCATGTTCTGGAGGGTCGACCGGTCGTCGCAGACCGCGCGCATGGCCACGCTCGACAGCATCGGCGCGAGCAGGGGGGAGAGGGATGTGCTCATATTACGCGGGACCTAACCACCATGGCCCGCCTGTGCCAATCCCAAACCGGCGGCGCAAGCTTTTTGCAGTTGCGAATATGCATTGCCCGTGACCGGAGGCCACCCTTTCTTTTGCCGCCTCCGTGCGGTACTTGAGCAGTAAAGTTGCACGATCCAAGTTCGGTATCCCGGGAGGCACCCAATGGCCATGACGATGAACGGCGAAGTCCAGCTTGCGGCGCCGCGCGAGGCCGTGTGGGCCAAGCTTAACGATGCCGAGGTGCTGAAGGCCTGCATCCCCGGCTGCGAGGAGCTGGAGAAGACCGACGATGGCGGCTTTCGTGCGACGGCGAAAATGAAGGTCGGTCCGGTGTCGGCGCGCTTCAAGGGCAAGGTCACGCTGTCCGATCTCGACCCGCCGAACGGCTACAAGATCTCCGGCGAAGGCGAGGGCGGGGTGGCCGGCTTCGCCAAGGGTGGCGCCGTGGTCAAGCTTGCGGAGAAGGACGGCGGCACCCTTTTGTCTTACGAGGTCGAGGCACAGATCGGCGGCAAGTTGGCGCAGCTCGGGCAGCGCCTGATCAACGGCGCCGCCAAGAAACTGGCCGACGAATTTTTCGCGAACTTCGCCAAGGCGGTACAGGGCTGAACGCTATCGTCTTTCGGCATGGCGCCTTGCATTCCCGGTGATGTTGCCCCGGGGCATAATGGCCCATATGATGGGTTGGAATAATTATAAGAACCGCTTCGACGGGACCCGTCGGGGCGCTGATAGAGAGTGCTTATGGCAAAAATCTCCCTCATCGTGAACGGCAATCCTGTTACGGCCAATGTCGATCCCCGCACCCTGCTGGTGCAGTTCCTGCGCGAGAATCTGCGGCTCACCGGCACCCATGTCGGCTGCGACACCTCGCAGTGCGGCGCCTGCGTCGTGCATCTGGACGGCAAGGCCGTGAAGTCCTGCACCACGCTCGCCGTGATGGCCGACGGCCACGAGGTCAAGACGATCGAGGGGTTGGCCGCCGACGGCGCGCCGCTGCATCCGATGCAGGAGGCCTTCCGCGAACACCATGGCCTGCAGTGCGGCTTCTGCACGCCCGGCATGATCATGACCGCGATCGACATCGTCCATCGGAAGGGCAACGAGCTCGACGACCACACCATCCGCGAGGAGCTGGAAGGCAATCTCTGCCGGTGCACCGGCTACCAGAACATCGTCACCTCGATCTCCGCCGGCGCCAAGGCGATGGCGAAATCCGATCTCGCGTAAACCTCGCGCGCACTCTGCGATCAGGACATTCAGATGTACGACTTCAAATATCATCGCCCCGGGACCGTTCGGCAGGCCGCCAACATCCTGGTCAAGAACGAAGACGCCAAGGTGATCGCCGGCGGCCATACGCTGATTCCCGTCATGAAGCAGCGCCTCGCCAGCCCGCCGCATCTGGTCGACCTCTCCCATATCGATGGGCTCAACACGATCGAGATGAAGGGCCGCGCGCTTGTGATCGGCGCCACCGCCAGGCATGCCGAGGTCGCAAGCTCGGCCATCGTCGGCGAGGCGATCCCGGCGCTCGCGAATCTTGCCAGCCAGATCGGCGATCCCGCCGTGCGCCACAAGGGCACGATCGGCGGCTCACTCGCCAACAACGACCCGACGGCGGACTATCCGGCTGCAGTGCTCGCGCTCGGCGCCACCATCGTCACGAACAAGCGCCGCCTTAAGGCGGAAGAGTTTTTCCAGGGCCTGTTCACGACGGCGCTCGAAGCCGACGAGATCATCACCAAGGTGATGTTCCCGCTGCCGAAGAAGGCGGCCTATATCAAATTCCGCAACCAGGCCTCGCGTTACGCGCTGGTCGGCGTGTTCGTGGCGCGGCGTCCCTCCGACGTGCGGGTCGCGGTCACCGGCGCCGGCTCCGAAGGCGTATTCCGTGTCACCGCGTTCGAGGAAGCCCTGAAGAAGCGCTTCGCCGCGAAAGCGCTTGACGGCATCGAGGTGCCGGCGGACGGCCTCAACAGCGACATCCATGGCAGTGCCGAATACCGCGCGCACCTCATCGGTGTGCTGACGCGGCGTGCCCTCGACGCCGCCAACGCCAAGGAGTGAGTGATCCTCACGCCTCGGCCCAAACTTGTCCCCGGTGAGGGCGTAGCGAGACTGGCTTTTTCATGACCTCAGCGGCCAATACGTCCGGTGCCAATACTTCAGTTGTATTGCCGGCATCGGTCGATTCGATGCTCGAACTCCTGACGTCGCGCGGCTATCTCGCCGAGCGATCGCTGGCGACGGTGACCTATCTGTCGCTGCGCATGGGCCGGCCGCTGTTTCTCGAAGGTGAGGCCGGCGTCGGCAAGACCGAGATCGCAAAAGTGCTGTCGGCGGCACTGGGGCGGAAGCTGATCCGCCTGCAGTGTTACGAAGGCCTCGACGTCTCCTCGGCGGTCTACGAGTGGAATAGCGCCGCGCAGATGATCGCGATCCGGATGGCCGAGGCCGCCGGAGATACCGATCGCGATCAATTGTCGTCCGACATTTTCGCCGATCGCTACATGATCAAGCGACCGCTGCTCCAGGCGCTGGAGCCTGACGTCGCCGGGCCGCCGGTGCTGCTGATCGACGAGCTCGACCGCGCCGACGAGGCGTTCGAGGCGTATCTGCTCGAAATCCTCAGCGACTTCCAGGTGACGATCCCCGAATTCGGCACCGTGAAGGCGCCGAGCCCGCCGATCGTCATCATCACCTCCAACCGCACCCGCGAGATCCACGACGCGCTGAAGCGGCGTTGTCTCTACCACTGGGTCGATTATCCCGACGCCGACCGCGAGCTCGCGATCGTCAAGTCGCGCGTGCCCGGCATCTCCGCAAAATTGTCGCAGCAGGTCGTGCGCTTCGTCCAGGCACTGCGCAATCAGGATTTCTACAAGTCGCCGGGCGTCGCCGAGACCATCGATTGGGCCACCGCGCTGTCGGAGCTCGACGCCCGCTCGCTGACCCCGCAAGTGGTCGGCGACACGCTGGGCGCGCTGCTCAAATACCAGGACGACATCACGCGGATGCAGGGCGACACCTTGCAGAAGGTACTGAAGGACGCGACGAGCGACTAGCTTGTCATTCCGGGGCGCGCGAAGCGCGAACCCGAAATCCATTGGGCCGCAGAGTGAGTAGATTGAATGGATTCCCGGCTCGCGCCCATGAGGGCGCGCCCCGGAATGACGGCTGAGAGTGATGAACCATGGCCATCAACCACCTTGCGCCTGAGCAGACCGAGCAGTTCGCCGACAACATCGTCGGCTTTGCCCGCGCGCTGCGTTTGGCGGGCATGCCGGTCGGGCCGGGTGCGGTCATCGATGCCATGAGCGCGCTCCAGGTGATCGACATCGGCAACCGCGCCGACGTCTTCACCACGTTGGAGGCGATCTTCGTCAAGCGCCACGAGCATGCGCTGATCTTCAAACAGGCCTTCAACCTGTTCTTCCGCGCGTCGGAAGAGTGGAAGCACATGCTGGATTCGGTGCCGTTGCCGGAGCAGGCCAAGAAGAAGCCGCAGGCCGGCTCGCGCCGTGTGCAGGAGGCGATGTCGCAGCCGCGCATGACGGAGACGCCGCAGCACCAGGAGCAGGATTTGCGCCTGTCGGTCTCGGACAAGGAAATCCTTCAGAAAAAGGATTTTGCGCAGATGAGCGCGGCCGAGATCACCGAAGCGCTCCGCGCCGTCGAGCGGATGCGGTTGCCGCAGGCCGAGCTTCTGACGCGCCGGCACCGGCCCGATCCCCGGGGCCTGCGCCTCGATCTCCGCCGAACGCTGCGCGCCTCGTTACGCACGGGCGGCGACATCATCGACATCCATCGCCTCGGGCGGATCGAGAAACCGGCGCCGATCGTTGCGCTGCTCGACATCTCGGGTTCGATGAGCGAGTACACCCGCCTGTTCCTGCATTTCCTGCATGCCATAGGGGACGCGCGAAAACGTGTCTCGGTGTTCCTGTTCGGCACTCGCCTCACCAACGTGACCCGGGCGCTGCGCCAGCGCGACCCCGACGAGGCGCTGGCGAGCTGCTCGGCCTCGGTCGAGGACTGGGCCGGCGGCACGCGAATCTCGGCCTCCCTGCACAATTTCAACAAATTGTGGGCGCGGCGCGTGCTGAGCCAGGGCGCCATCGTGCTGCTGATCTCCGACGGCCTGGAGCGGGAGGCCGATTCCAAGCTCGCCTTCGAGATGGACCGGCTGCACCGTTCCTGCCGGCGGCTGATCTGGCTCAACCCGCTGCTGCGGTTTGGCGGCTTCGAGGCCAAGGCCCAGGGCATCAAAATGATGCTGCCGCACGTTGACGAATTCCGTCCGGTACATAATTTGAGCTCGATCCAGGAGCTGATCACCACGCTCTCCCGGCCGCTGCCGCCGCATCACCGCAGCTTGATCCGCTCCGCAGCCTGAGAGGAAGCCATGCTCGATCGCGACGAGGATATTCTGAAGGCGGCGGAGGACTGGCAGAAGGCCGGCCGTGGCGTCGCGCTCGCCACCGTGGTGGAGACCTGGGGCTCGGCACCGCGCCCGGCGGGCTCGAGCCTCGTCATCAATGACGAGGGCACGTTCCTGGGGTCCGTTTCCGGCGGTTGCGTCGAGGGCGCCGTGGTCACCGAGGCCATGGATGTGATCCAGAGCGGCAAGCCCAGGATGCTGGAGTTTGGCGTTGCCGACGAGACTGCCTGGAATGTCGGGCTGTCCTGCGGCGGCACCATCCGCGTCTTCGTCGAGAAGGTCGGCTAGCCGTGAAGCTCGCAATCCTGCACGAACTCAATGCCGAGCGCGCCGCGCGCCGCCCGGTGATTCTGGTGACGGACACCGAGAGTGGTGAGCAGCGCCTGGTGAAGGCCGAGGACTTCAGTAAGGATCCTTTCCGCGCCGAGCTGGACAAGCAGCTCCGCATGGGCAAGAGCGCCAGTGTGGAGGCCGGCGGCAAGAAGCTCTTCCTCAACGTCTATGCGCCGACCGCAAAGCTCGTCATCGTCGGCGCTGTCCATATCAGTCAGGCGCTGGCGCCGCTGGCGCGCTCGCTCGGCTACGACGTCACCGTGGTTGATCCGCGCACGGCCTTTGCGAGCCCCGAGCGCTTCCCCGACGTTCCCTTGGTCGCGGAATGGCCTGACACGGCGCTGCCGCCACTCAACGTCGATGCCTACACCGCTTTCGTCGCGGTGACGCACGATCCAAAGATCGACGATCCCGCGCTGCTGCACGCCTTCGAGCGCAACTGCTTCTATATCGGCGCACTCGGCTCGCGGAAGACGCACGCCAAGCGCGGCGACCGGCTGCGGGCGGAGGGCGCCAAGGACAGCGACATCGCGCGCATCCATGCGCCCATCGGGCTTGCGATCGGCGCGGTCTCGCCGTCCGAGATCGCGGTGTCGATCATGGCCGAGATCACGGCGGTGCTTCGCCTGCCGCCCAAAGAAAAAGAAGAAGCCGCATGAAGTTCGGCCCGGCGAGTCCCAGGGATGCGATCGGCGGGGTGACCGTCCACACCCTGCGCCAGGGACCGCTGGTGCTGAAGAAGGGCACGACGATCGGCCCTGCCGAGGTCGAGGCGCTGGAGCGCGCCGGCATCAAGGACATTGTGGTGGTGCGGATGGAGGCGGGCGATGTCTCCGAGGATATCGCTGCCGCCAGCATCGCTCTTGCCGTCGGTGGCGATGGCATTCATGTCGAGCGTGCCTTTACCGGTCGCGCCAATCTGTTCGCCGCGCGCCCGGGCGTGCTGGTGATCGATCGCGCCGCAGTGGACCGCATCAACAATATCGACGAGGCCATTACCTTTGCCACGCTCTCCGCCTTCAAGCCGGTGGTCGAGGGCGAGATGGTCGGCACCGTCAAGATCATTCCGTTCGGCGTCGAAGGAAACTTGCGTGATGCCGCGGTGAAGGCCGCGGGTCGCGACGTTCTGAAGATCGCGCCTTACGTCATCAAGCGTGTCGGCGTGGTCTCGACGCTGTTGCCCGGCCTGTCCTCCAAGGTGATCGACAAGACGTTGCGCGTCACCGCCGAGCGGCTTGCGCCAGCCGGCGCTGGCATCATCGCCGAGCGGCGGGTCCCCCATGAGGAGCAGGCGCTGTCGGCTGCGATCAACGAACTGCTGGAACTTGGCGCCGAGCTCGTGATCGTGTTCGGGGCATCCGCGATCGCCGATCGCCGCGACGTGATCCCTGCGGCCGTGACCGCCATCGGCGGCGAGATCGAGCATTTCGGCATGCCGGTCGATCCCGGCAATCTTTTGCTGATTGCCCGGGCCGGCGCCGTTCCTGTGCTGGGTGCGCCCGGCTGCGCGCGCTCCCCGGTCGAGAACGGCTTCGACTGGGTGCTGATGCGGCTGCTGGCCGGCATCAAGGTGACGCGGTCCGAGCTGATGGGCATGGGCGTCGGCGGCCTCCTGATGGAGATCGTCACGCGTCCGCAGCCGCGTGCAAAACCGGAGATCGAGGGCAACAACCGCGTCGCGGTCATCGTACTCGCGGCGGGCCGTTCGACCCGGATGGGTGGGCCGAACAAGCTACTGGCCGAGCTCGACGGCAAGAAGCTGGTGCGGATTGCGACCGAGCAGGCGCTGGCCTCGAAAGCATCGGAGGTCATCGTCGTCACCGGCCATCAGACCGAGCTGATCGAGCAAGCCTTGCAAGGCCTGAAGGTGCGTTTCGTCAAAAATCCGGATTTTGCCGGCGGCATCGCAAGCTCGGTCAAGGCCGGCATCGCGGCCGTTCCAGAAGCTTGCGACGGCGCTGTGGTCTGCCTCGGCGACATGCCGCTGATCGATGCCGGCCTGATCGACCGTCTCATCGACGCGTTCGCACCGGACCGCGGCAATCTCATCGTCGTGCCCGTCAGCGAAGGCCGGCGCGGCAACCCCGTGCTGTGGTCGCGCCGCTTCTTCACGGAGTTGATGACGCTCGACGGCGATGTCGGCGCGCGCCATCTGATCGCCAAGCACACCGAGGCGGTCGCCGAAGTGCCGGTCGACGGCGAGAGCGCCTTCCTCGACATCGACACGCCGCAGGCGTTGGAAGCGGCAAGACGCGGGTGACGCTGCGGTAGGGTGGGCAAAGGCGCGTAGCGCCATGCCCACCCTTCCCCAGACTGGGATCTGAAATTGGTGGCACACCTCAATTTCAACGCCCCGTTCACCATCTGGAAACGACCGGCGCTTACAGTCCTCTCCACCTGCCTTGGGGGGAGGGGTTTTTCCATGGCTTCGAACGTCGTCGCGCGCCGTTGCGCGATGTTTTTCTTTGCGCTGTCCGTTTGCGTCGCGGGCGCTCGCCATATCACGGATGCGCACGCCGCCGGTGCATTTGCGGTCGGCAAGTGCGGCGCCTATGGTCAGGCCTTTGATTATGGCGCCGAGCACGAAGCGCGTGCGGCGGCGCAGAAGCAGTGCAAGGGCGATTGCACGACCGTGACGATGAAGCGCGCTTGCGCCGCGATGTCGGTCGATCTGTCCAATCCCTGCGGCGCCTATGGCTATGCCGTCAAGCCGAAGATCTCGGCCACGCTCAATGCCGCGACGCGCGAATGTTACAAATACGGCGGCAAGGAATGCGTGATCCGCGCCTGGGCCTGCGACGCAAAGGGTTGATTCCTGTTGCCGTCATTCCGATGTTGCGTAGCATCGAGTCCGGAATGACAGTTGGGGAATTCAATGCAATTCGACACTAAAATCGCCGTTGTGATCCGCACTGATCTTCAGCCCTGGCAGAAGCTCAACGTTGCCTCGTTCCTGACCAGCGGCATCGCGGCTGCGTTTCCCGACTGCATCGGCGAGCCCTATGAGGACGCGTCGGGCACGAAATATCACGCGCTAATCGGACAGCCGATCCTGATCTATGGCGCCGACGGTCCCGCATTGACGCGCGCGCTCGATCGGGCCCTGACGCGCAGCGTCAAGCCGGCGGTCTACACCGAGGACATGTTCAAGACCACGCATGATGCCGCCAATCGCGAGGCGGTGAGGGCAGTGGCGCGCCCTGACCTCAACCTCGTTGGACTTGCGATGCGCGCCGAGCGCAAGGTGATCGACAAGATCGTTGATGGGCTGAAGTTTCATAGTTGACGTGAATGCGCGCGGTCTTGCGCGCGCTTCCACTTGCGATGCCTTACCCCGGCGGCATGCCAGCGAATTTCGGCAGGTCCGGGTCAAGACGATCCCAGTCATGTCCGCGCGCGGCGAAAGTGACCGCCTGCGGCTTGTAGCGGGCGGGCTCGTCGAGACTTGTGGCGCGGATCGTAAAGACGTCGGGCTGTGCCGCGAAGGTCATGTAAACAGGCACGCCGCACTGCGTGCAGAA
The DNA here is from genome assembly GCF_023073025.1 of Bradyrhizobium sp. 76. Lineage (NCBI taxonomy): Bacteria > Pseudomonadati > Pseudomonadota > Alphaproteobacteria > Hyphomicrobiales > Nitrobacteraceae > Bradyrhizobium > Bradyrhizobium sp. 76. Next base: position 209,904 of record NZ_JADPIS010000059.1, on the reverse strand, counting down.
ACCGCGCGTCTTCACGTTGCCGCTGTTGGCGACCATGTCCCAATGCTTCGCCTCGCCGGTAAGCGTGACGCCGGCGCGCGCGAAGGTTATGTAGGAGCCGTGCCCGCTGCCGCTTTCGCGCTGGCAGTCCCGGCATTGGCAGTGATTGGCGAACAGGGGCTCACTGGCGATCGAATAGCGGATCGCGCCGCAGGCGCAGCCGCCGGTAAAGGGCTTGGTCATGCGATAACTCCTTACTTGTCTTCGCCGCTGATCTCGTCGAGCTGGCGGACGACCTTCTTCCAGCCGCCGCTCATGCCCGTGTAGGCCGACTGGTTCCTGGGTATGACGAAGCCCGCATGAACCAGACGGATCCGCGTGCCGGCCTCGACCGGGGTGAGGGACCACGTCACGACAGTGTCGAGCGGCGCGCCGTAGCCGGTGTTGCGCTCATCGCCGCCCTTCCAGGCGTAGACGAGGCGCCGGTTCGGCATGACTTCAAGGACGCGACAATGGATGACGCCATCCCAGGCGCCGCCCGGCGTGGTCTGGTAGGTGAAAGTGTTGCCTTCGACGGCCTCGAAACCGGTCGGCGGCATCAGCCAGCGCGCGATGAGCTGGGCGCTGGTCAGCGCCTTCCAGATCGTCTCCGGCGCGTGAGGGAGCACCTCGTCGAGGACGATGTCTTTTGTCTCGGCTTTCAATTCAAGAGCACTCACGGATCGATCTCCTTCAAGAGGTCACGCAGGTTCTGGAAGCGCTCGCGCCAGAACACGCCGTAATGGTCCATCCAGGAGACCAACGGTTCGAGGCCTTGCGGCGCGGCACGGTAATAGACGTTGCGGCCCTCGGCACGCTCGGCGACGAGGCCGGCCTGCTTGAGGGACTTCAAGTGTTGCGAGATCGCGCCTTGCGTCACGCCGCTTCCGCGCGTGAGCTCGGCGACGCTGATCTCCTTGCTCTCGAAGACGCGCTCGAACACCGCGCGCCGGGTCGGATCGGCGAGGGCGCGCATCACGGTGGTGACGGGATTTGGGGCGGCTTCGATCATGGGAACTAGATTAGCATCCACTAATGAATTAGTAAAGGCTAATTTATTGGCCTGGTTGGGTCTGTAATCCTGCCTTGACCATGACTGACCGGTCAGTCATGTAATCGGGATGACCAAGAAGCCGACCAAACCCGCCGCTCCGTCCACAGATCGCGCCAGCGACGCGGCACCCGCGTCGAGCCGCGCCACGCGCGCGGCGGAACGGCGTGCCGCGATCGTGGAGGCCGCGATGGAGGAATTCATCGCGCGCGGCTTTGCCGCGACGCGGCTCGACGACATCGCGAAGCGCGCGGGTGTCGCCAAGGGCACCATCTACCTGCACTTCAAGGACAAGGAATCCATGTTCGAGGAACTGGTGCGGACCGTGATCGTCCCTGTGGTGACGCGGTTGACAGCATTGCCGCCGCCGGCGGGCTCGGTGCGTGATCTCGTCGAGACGTTTGCCAGCAACTTCCTCAAGGAGGTGATCGGCACCAGACGCGGTGATCTCGTGCGCCTGATCGTGGCCGAGGGACCGCGCTTTCCGTCCGTGGCCGATTTCTACTACCGCGAGGTCGTCTCGCGCGGGATGGCCGCCATGCGCGCCCTGATCGAACTCGGCATTGCCCGCGGCGAGATCCGCCAGCAGAACCTGGCGCATTACCCGCAGATCCTGGTCGCACCCGCGATGATCGCGGTGATCTGGCAGAGCCTGTTTGCGCGGCACGCGCCGCTCAACGCGCAGGACATGCTGCGCGTCCATCTCGATTTGATTTTTGGCGAACGGAGCTCGACATGAGGTCGTTGCGAGCAATTTTTATATTCGCATTAGTCGCGGTCCTCGCAACCGGGCTTGCTGGCTGCAAGGACAAGCGTGAGCCCGGCTTCCAGGGCTGGGTCGAGGCCGACATGATCTTCGTCAGCCCGGACGAGGCGGGCCGCGTGACGAAGCTGAACATCCGCGAGGGCGACGAGGTCAAGGTCGGAGATCACCTCTATTCAGTCGACGACGATCTCCAGCTTGCCGATCTCAACCAGAACAAGGCGACGCTTGCCAACGCGCAGCAGACCTATGACCGCGCGGCCTCGCTGAGCAAGACCGGCTCGGGCACGCAGGCCAATCTCGACTCGGCCGTCTCTGCCTTGCGCGTCGCCGAGGCGCGGGTGGCGACCTCGGAGACGCGGATGGCGCGGCGCAAGGGCTTTGCGCCCGTGGCCGGTACCATCCAGCAGATCTATTTTCGCGAGGGCGAGATGGTGGCAGCGCAGCGGCCCGTGCTCTCGATCATGCCTCCCGGCAACATGAAGCTGCGTTTCTTCGTGCCGGAGACCGAGCTGCCGAAGCTTGCGATCGGCGACACCGTGCGGATCGCGTGCGACAATTGCGCCGCCGATCTCACGGCAAAGATCTACTTCATCGCGACTTCGGCCGAATACACCCCGCCAGTCATCTACAGCCTCGAGGAGCGCAACAAGCTCGTCTACCTGATCCAGGCGCGGCCGTCGCGCCCCGATGCGCTGCGTGTCGGACAACCTATCGACGTCCATCTCAATCCAAAAACCCCCGTGGCGGACAAGCGATGAACGGCGGCAATGGCATTGCGATCGACGTCAAGGGCCTGAGCAAGTCGTTCGGCGGCCGCGAGGTCGTGCACGATTTGTCGATGCAGGTGAAGCGGGGTTCGATCTACGGCTTCCTCGGCCCGAACGGCTCGGGCAAGACGACGACGATCCGCATCCTCTGCGGCCTGCTCACGCCCGACAGCGGCGAGGGCACCTGCCTCGGCTACGACATCAGGCGCGATGCCGAAAAGATCAAGCGTCAGGTCGGTTACATGACCCAGCGCTTCAGCCTCTATCAGGATCTGTCAGTCCGCGAAAACCTCGAATTCGTCGCGCGCCTATACGGCCTTCGCGATGCACGCGGCGCCGCGCGCGACATGATCAGGCGGCTGGGCCTCTCGGGCCGCGAGGAGCAGCTCGCGGGCGAGCTCTCCGGCGGCTGGAAGCAGCGGCTGGCGTTGGGCGCCTGCACATTGCCCAGTCCTAAACTGCTGCTGCTGGACGAGCCGACCGCCGGCGTCGACCCGAAGGCGCGGCGCGATTTCTGGAACGAGATTCATGCACTGGCGGCCGACGGTCTCACCGTGCTGGTCTCGACACACTACATGGACGAGGCCGAGCGCTGTCACGAGATCGCTTATATCGCCTATGGCCATCTGCTCGTGCACGGCACCGTGGACGAGGTAATCGCGAAATCCGCGCTGACGACCTACACCGTGACGGGCGAGGACCTGAACGAGCTTACGGCTGCGCTCACCGGCAAGCCCGGGATCGACATGGTGGCGCCGTTCGGCACGTCGCTGCACGTCTCCGGCCGCGACGTCGCCGCGCTCGAGGCCAGCATCGCGCCGTGGCGCGAAAAAAGCGGACTGCATTGGCACAAATCCTCGCCGTCACTGGAAGACGTGTTCATCGAATTGATGAGTCGTTCCAAGGACAATTTCCAATGAGCGCGGTCGATCGTTCCGAACCCCAGCACGCGATCAGGGAGCGCTTCGGCTTCTGGAGGCGCTCCTATGCGATGCTGATCAAGGAGTTCATCCAGCTCAGGCGCGACCGGGTGTCCTTTGCAATGATCGTGATGCTGCCGGTGATGCAGCTGCTCCTGTTCGGCTATGCCATCAACACTACGCCGCACAATCTGCCGAGCGCGGTGCTGCTCCAGGAGGACTCCGATCTCGCCCGCTCGATCCTGAAGGCACTGGAGAACACCGCCTATTTCCGCTTTCTCTACGAAGTGCACGACGTCGAGGATTTCGACAATCTCCTGAAATCCGGCAAGGTTCTATTCGGCGTCGAGATCCCGCGCGGCTTCGAGCGGGCAGTGCGGCGCGGCGATAAGCCGGCGCTGCTGGTCGCGGCCGACGCCACCGATCCAGTGGCGGCGAGCGCGGCGATCGGCTCGCTCGGCATGGTCGTGCAGACCGCACTCAAGCACGATCTCTACATCGGAGATCCCCCGGAGATGCCGTTCGAGATCCGCGCGCATGCCCGCTACAACCCCGCCGCCGCGTCGAGCCTCAACATCGTGCCGGGCCTCGTCGGCACCATCCTCACCATGACCATGCTGATCTTCACCGCGCTCTCGGTCACGCGCGAGGTCGAGCGCGGCACGATGGAGAGCCTGCTGTCGATGCCGATCAGGCCGGTCGAGGTGATGTTCGGCAAGATCATCCCTTACGTGCTGGTCGGGTTCGTGCAGGCGTTCCTCATCATCGGCATCGGGGTCGGCCTGTTCGGCGTGCCGGTGCTCGGCAATCTGTTCCTGCTGGCGCTGCTCTCGACGCTGTTCATCACGACCAACCTGGCGATCGGGTATACGATCTCGACGCTGGTGCAGAACCAGCTCCAGGCGATGCAGATGTCGATGATGTTCTTCCTGCCGAGCATCTTGCTGTCCGGCTTCATGTTCCCGTTTGCCGGGATGCCGGCCTGGGCGCAATATGTCGGCGAGTGCTTGCCGCTGACGCATTATTTGCGCATCGTCCGCGCCATCATGCTGAAGGGCGCGAGCATGCAAAATTTGCATTTCGACGCGCTGGCGCTGGCGGTCCTGATGCTGCTCGCCATGACCATCGCCGTGACGCGCTTCCGCCGCACGCTGGATTGAGGCAAGATGCCCCGGAATCAAGGGGGCGGAATGGTCAGTTTTGCGAGCAGAAAGGCCCGGCAGCATGCCGTGGTCTCCGAAGACTTCGAGCGCGAGCTGACGCGCGAAGTGCTGCGCACCGAGCTCGTGCGGGTGAGGGCGCTGATCACGACGGGCTGCGTCATCGTCGTGTTCCTCACCGCGATCTATCTTGTCGATTCCTCCGTGGTGCAGCGGGTCTGGCGGGGCACCGAAGGGCTTGCCGAGGTCTATGGTCTCCTGACCGGGTTCATCCTGTTCGAGGTCTGGGTCCACAGCCAGATCAGGCGAAACCTCAAGCTCGACCGCGATCTGCCGGTGTTCCGGCGCCATATCGGTGCGCTGATCGAGACCTCGCTGCCGACCGTCATCCTGATCCTGCAGATTCGCAGCATGGGCGCGAGCCAGGCGCTCGGCTTCGTCGTGCCGCTGATCTATTTCATTTTCGTCATCCTTTCGACCCTGCGGCTGGACTTCTGGCTGTCCACCTTCACCGGCTTCGTCGCTGCGGGTGAGTTGCTCACTGTGGCGCTGATCTTCGATCCCGCCAGCGGGAGCGGCGAGCCGCAGATCTATTTCCACGCGGTACGAAGCACCATCATCCTGATCTGCGGCGTGCTTGCAGGCGCGGTCGGTGCGCAGCTCCGCCGCCAGTTCGCCGCGAGCATTGCCGCAGCGACCGCGCGCGACCGGGTGACCAACCTGTTCGGCCAGCACGTTTCGCCGCAGGTGGTGGAGCGGCTGATGGCGGCGGGGACGAGCGCCGCCGGCGACCTCCGCCGCGTTGCCGTGATGTTCGTCGATTTTCGCGGCTTCACCGCGGGCGCGCAGTCGCGAACCCCGCAGGAGGTGGTCGACCGGCTCGACGGTGCCTTCGCCGTCCTGGTCGACATTCTCGACCGCGAGGGTGGCATCGTGAACAAGTTCTTGGGCGACGGCTTTCTCGCCCTGTTCGGTGCGCCGCTGGAGACTTCCGACGCCGCGCACCGCGCGGTCGCCGCGGGCCGCGAGATGCTAACCGCGATGGAGCGCATCAACGCGCAGACGAGCTGGCCGCTCAAGATCGGCATCGGTATCCATTTCGGCGAGGTCGTCGCCGGCAATATCGGCTCGCCCCGGCGCAAGGAATACACCGTCATCGGAGACACCGTGAACTTCGCCTCACGGCTGGAGGCGCTGAACAAGGAGTTCGGCTCGCAGCTCTTGATCTCGGCGGCCGTTCGCGAGGCGCTTGGCAAGGACTGCGACGATGCGGTCTCGCTTGGGGAGGTCGAGGTGCGCGGTTACGAACAGAAGGTGGCGGTGTTTCAACTGGGGTGAGGGCCGCTTCCTGCGCTTTCAAATGTGAGTCGCGCTTCGCTGAAGCGGGTCGGGTTCGTTGAAGGCGCGTGATGAAGTATCTCTGCTAGCTTTTGGATCTTGCATTGTGGAAGCCGCTTCTCGGCCTCCAACGCGTCACCGCGATTGCTCCGATTGCACTCAATTTTGGGGAATGACGGACGATGTCGCCGGCTTGTAGAGTGCCGGCGACGCGGCCGATTGCGGCTGCGATTGCGTAAGGGAAATGAAGATGCAGCGCCGCTACATCACCGTCGACGTGTTCACCGACCGCGCCTTCGGCGGCAACCAGCTCGCCGTGGTGCTCGATGCCGGCGGGTTGTCGACCACGCAAATGCAGGCGATCGCGACCGAGTTCAACTATTCCGAGACGACCTTCGTGTTGCCGCCGCGTGACAAGGCGAATGATGCCGAGGTGCGCATCTTCACGCCTGTCAGGGAGCTTCCTTTCGCTGGCCATCCCAATGTCGGCACCGCCTTCGTGCTGGCCTCGATCGCGAAGGAGCCGAAACCGCGTCTGCGGTTCGAGGAGAAGGCGGGGCTGGTGCCGGTCGATATTTCGCGAGAGCAGGGGCGGGTAATCAGCACCGAGCTCACCGCGCCGCAGCCTCTGACCCGCCTGTCGCAGTTGTCTGCCGCTGATGCCGCGAGCTGCATCTCACTCAGTGCAGACGACATTAGGGTCGACCGTCACGCTCCACAGGTCGTCAGCGTTGGAACGCCGTTTCTGGTGATTGAGGTGCACTCGCGCGATGCGCTCAAACGGGCGAGGTCCGACGCGGCGGCCTTCGGCAAGGTATTTCCGTGCGACGGCGCGTTCGCGGCATGGTTCTATACGCGCGATGTGCCCGCGGCGGAGGCGCCTTGCGAGCGGCAGGCGCGGATGTTCATGCGCGGCGCCAGCGGCCTCACTGAGGATCCCGCCACTGGCAGCGCAACGGTCGCGGCCGCCGCGCTGTTCGCCGATCTCGATCCTATCCGCGACGGCGAGTTGAAGCTCACGGTCGGCCAGGGTTTTGACATGGGGCGGCCGAGCCTCTTGCTGACGCGCGTGCGCAAGCAGGACGGCAACATCGTCTCCGCTCATGTCGGCGGCAGCTGTGTGCAGATGATGGAAGGCACGTTCCGGCTCGCGGGGGAGGGGTAGCTCTCTATTCCCGGCCATGACGGAGAGAGTCGTTCAGGCCTGCCGTCCCGCCAGATTCTTCACTGCCACTCCATCGCGCTCTTCGATGATTTCAGCGATCATCTGGCGGTGGCAGTGGGTGTGATCGCGCTCGTAGCAAAGCAGACAGACGGGACCTGCTTTCTTCACCAGCGCCGAGAGCTCGTCCATCTGCTCCCTGGCCTCCGGCGTCTTCAGGTGCTTTGAGAAAACCTTCTCCAGCACATCGTATTGCCCACTGCGGGCGGCGAGGCGGCCTTCCTTGGGCGTGCCGAGCGCTGCCAGATGGACATAGGCGATGCCGCGTTCATCGAGGCCTGCGGCGAGCTGCCTCTTGGAAAAGCCGGGCCGGCGCGATGACGTCACCGCGCGCACGTCGACGACGAGCTTGACGCCGGATTGCTCCAGCTCGTCGAGCACTGCCTTGGGCGGCGTCTGCTCATAGCCGATGGTGAAGAGCTTTTTTGCCTTTGCCATGAGACACCTTTAGCGAAACACGTCAGCTCACCCGCGCGATCAGCTCCATGGCGCCGGCCGGCGCGCGCACCTTGCCCTCGTGGATGACATAGGCGAACACGTCGCGCGGCTCCTTCTTCGGCTTGGCCTTGTCGACCTTCGGCAGGTCGTCGGGTTCACTTCCCTCGGCCCAGTGCTGAAAGCGCTTTGCCCAGGCATCGAGCTGCTTCGGCGGATAGCATGTCTTGATCTCGTCATTGCCCTTCTGCAGCCGGGCATAGACGAAATCGCCGGCGACGTCGGCGATCGCGGGATATTTGCCGTGCTCGGCGAAGACGACGGGCGTCTCGAATTCGCGGATCAGCGCGACGAAGTCCGGCGCGCAGAAACTGTCGTGACGGACCTCGACGACGTGGCGCAGGGCGCGTCCGTCGAGCTTGCGCGGCAACAGCTCGAGGAATTTGCCGAAATCGGCGCCGTCGAATTTTTTGGTCGGCGCGAACTGCCACAGCACCGGCCCAAGATGATCGCCGAGTTCCAGCACGCCGGAATCATAGAAACGTTTGATGGAATCCCCAGCCTCGGCCAGCACGCGCCGGTTGGTGGCGAAGCGCGGCCCCTTGACCGAGAACACGAAACCATCAGGCACCTCGCTCGCCCATTTGCGAAAGCTCTCCGGTTTCTGCGAGCCGTAATAGGTGCCGTTGATCTCGATCGAGGTCAGTTTCGAGGCGGCGTAGGATAGCTCCTTGGCTTGCGTCAGCTTCTCCGGATAGAACACGCCGCGCCAAGGCTCGAAGGTCCAGCCGCCGATGCCGATAAAGATGTTGCCTGATTTTTTAGACGCGGTTTTTGCTTTGGCCACGGGAGGATCTCGGATGACGGGAGGAGGGGCCTCCATCCTAATCAAACGAGTTGTGATTGGCCAGTTGCGACGTCCCGTCTAAGCTCGCGACGGGATCTGCGAAAAAAGGAGAACAAGATGCGGATGCTGATGGTGGGAGCGGCGCTCGTTATGATGACATCTGCTGCCATGATATCTTCAGTTATGGCCGACGATGACGATGCCAAGGGTGCGCAGAAGCTCGCCATGCAGGGCCGCGACGATTATTGGCATTGCCTGGCGCGGGAATATTTGCGCGACGGCAATCAGGGCCTGTCGGAACAGGATTTTGGCCGCTCCGTCGCCGGAGCCTGTCCGTCGGAGCGACAATACTACCGGGTGGCACTGCTCGATTATCTCACCACGCAATATCCCGATATTGATGTCGGCGCGCATCTCGCGACCGCGAACAGGGCGGTGGAGGCGGCGCAAAAGGACATCGTGACGGCCTTCGTCAAGCACAAGCCGCCGCAGAAATAGCCCATGGACCGGTGCCTCCGGCAAGCCCTTCCGGCGGCGCTCTCATCCATGGTATTATTGAGCGCATCTGGAACAGGGATGAGTTTCCATGTCGTCTGAGTCGGTGGGGGGCATTTTGGGCGCGATCGTCGCGGCGATCGTGCTTGCGGTGGCCGTCGTCTTCGGGCCGATCGGCCAATACGGCAAGCCGCCCAGGCCCGCGAAAGTCGACCCGGCCGCCGTTACGGCGCCGGCGGCCCCTGCCGCGCCCGTGCCGCGAGGGCCGGTGATCAAGGAAGTCCCGAACCAATAAGGGCGTGAAAAGGGCCTCTTTCGCCCCTTGTAAAGCGGCGTTGCCGTTCCCATTTAGCTTATAACGGCGACGTTGAGCGAAAAACTCCGGCGCTGGAACGACCTTGGAATAGCACAGGCTGCGCCGGATGTACGCGCGGCCCGCCGTTCCGGGGTCGTTGGCATTTTTGGGCCCCTTTTGGGCCGCTCCCCAGAGAAACCCCGGCTTGCGAGCGCAAGTTCTTGGCAGCACAAGTTCTTGGCAGCACAAGTTCTTGGCAGCACAAGTTCTTGGCAGCACGGGATGCGGCGGATATACGCTGCCGTCATGAATGAAGCGATCAGACCGGGCTCCGACACTCAAAAGGCGGCTTCGCCGGCGCCGGAATTGTCGGTCGTCGTCCCGACCTTCAACGAACGCGACAATGTCGCGGTGCTTTACCGGCGGCTGGAGGCCGCGCTGGCCGGCATCGCCTGGGAAGTCGTGTTCGTCGACGACAATTCGCCTGATGGCACTTGGGACGTCGTGCGCGCGCTGGCCCAGCGCGACAGCCGCGTGCGCTGTGTCCGCCGCATCGGCCGCCGCGGCCTGTCGGGGGCCTGCATCGAGGGCATCCTGGCCTGCAGCGCGCCCTATGCGGCCGTGATCGACGCCGATCTTCAGCACGACGAGACGCAACTGCCGAAGATGCTGTCGCTGCTCGCGAGCGGGCAGGCCGAGCTCGTGGTCGGCAGCCGCTACATCGAGGGCTACAAGAGCGAAGGCTTCAACAAGCAGCGCGCCGGCGCCAGCGCGCTGGCAACGGAACTCGCCAGGAAAGCGCTGCGGGTCGAGATCGCCGATCCCATGAGCGGCTTCTTCATGGTTCGCCGCGACCGTTTCGAGCAGCTGGCGCCGAAACTTTCCGTGCACGGCTTCAAGATCCTGCTCGACCTCGTCGCGAGCGCGAACGGCAGCTTGCGCGCCATCGAAATTCCCTACACGTTCGGTGAGCGCCAGCACGGCGAAAGCAAGCTCGATTCTATGGTCGCGCTGGATTTTCTCGGCCTGGTGCTGGCAAAGTTCACCAACGACGCCGTCTCGTTGCGCTTCCTGCTGTTCGCGATGGTCGGCGGGATCGGCCTCGTGGTGCATCTCACCACCCTGTTCATATCGCTCGAGCTGTTCAAGGAGCCGTTCGCGGAAGCGCAGGCCTCCGGCGCCATCGTCGCGATGACCAGCAATTTCGTCCTCAACAACTTCCTCACCTATCGCGACCAGCGGCTGAAGGGCTTTGCGCTGCTGCGCGGCCTGATCGCGTTCTACATCGTGTGTAGCGTCGGCCTGCTCGCCAATGTCGGCGTCGCCTTCTCGGTCTACGACCAGGAGCCGATCTGGTGGCTTGCGGGTGCGGCCGGGGCGCTGATGGGCGTGGTGTGGAACTACGCGATGTCCGGACTGTTCGTCTGGCGCAAGAAATAGCTCACGATGGGCGGGGCTGACGCGCGGATCGTCCGCAATACGGCGCTGGTGATCCTTGCGCTGGTCGGCTTGCGGCTCGTCGCAGCCGCCTTCACGCCGATCACCTTCGACGAAGCCTATTACTGGATGTGGTCGCAGAACCTCGCCGGGGGGTACTACGACCACCCGCCGATGGTTGCCTACGTCATCCGCGCCGGCACCCTGATCGCCGGCGACACCGAACTCGGCGTCCGCCTGGTCTCGATCCTGCTCGCGCTGCCGATGAGCTACGCGATCTATCGCTCCGCCGCGATCCTGTTCGGCGGCGCGCGGGTGGCGGCGACCAGCGCCATCCTGCTCAACGTGACGCTGCTGGCCTCGGTCGGCACGCTGATCGTCACGCCCGATGCGCCACTTCTGGTTGCCTCCAGCTTCGTGCTGTTCTTTCTCGCCAAAGTGCTGGAGAGCGGCCGCGGCGTCTGGTGGCTCGCGGTCGGCGCAGCCGTCGGCGCGGCGCTCCTGTCGAAATACACCGCGATGTTCTTTGGGCTGGCGATCCTGATCTGGATCGCGGCCGTGCCGAAACTGCGGCACTGGTTTCTCTCGCCCTGGCCGTATCTCGGCGGTTTCGTTGCGCTCGCGCTGTTCTCGCCGGTGATCCTCTGGAATGCCGATCATCAATGGGTCTCGTTCGCAAAGCAGCTCGGGCGCGCCAGGATCGAGGATTTTCGTCCGGTCTTCATTGCCGAGCTGATCCCGACCCAGATCGCGTTCGCAACCCCGCTGGTGTTCATCCTCGGCGCGATGGGGCTGCACGCGCTGACCTGGCGTCGGGCCGGCGCGCTGGCCTCGCGCGTGCTGATCGAGACGATGTTCTGGACCATCGTTGCCTATTTCGTCTGGCATTCGCTGCATGCCCGCGTCGAGGCCAACTGGTTCGCGCCGGTCTATCCGCCTTTCGTCATCGCGGCGGCCGCCGCCGCCAATCTCGTGCAGTGGAAGCCCCGCCAGCGCCGCTTGGTGGATTTTTGCCTGCGCTGGGCCGCACCCACCGGCATCGTGATGTTTGCCGCGTTGATCGTGCAGGCCAATACCGGCTGGCTGTCCGGCTATCGCCGCGATGCGACCGTGCGCAGCGTCGGCGTCGGCTGGCGCGAGCTCGCTGCCGAAATCGAAGCGGTGCGCGCCCGCAATGGTGCGACCTGCGTACTTGCCCCGGACTACGGCACGACGGGCTGGCTCGCCTTCTATCTGCCGCGCGGCAGCTGCGTGGCGCAGCAGAACCAGCGCATCCGCTGGGCCAACATGCCTGAGCCGGATCCAAAGCTGCTTGCGGGCAAGCTGATATATGTCGACGAGCTGCGAGCTGACGGCCATCCGGCGGTCCACGACCTCTTTGCCAAGGTGACGCAGGTCGCGCAATTGCAGCGCAAGCGCGGCCCGCTCGTGATCGAGACTTACAGCATCGATCTGCTCGAAGGCGCCAAGGGCGACGTGCTGGATCGCTCGCCGCCGCCGGAAGCGCGGTAGCTCTTCGTCGAGATGATGGCGAAGGTTCAGTCGATCATCTCGGCCTTGGTCGCGGCCTGGTTCGGCCTGTCCTGGTCGCGCCAGAACCAGACGGTCACGACGCCGGAGCGGCCGCGGACCTGCGTGAGCAGGGGGCCCGACAGAACGCCGTCGGGAGCGCCCTGGAAGTCGGCTGCATCCAGCAGCGTATCGCTGAGCGCGAGCCGCGCGCCGTTCTGGGCGGCAACCTCCATCAACCGGCTCGCGACGTTGACGGTGTCGCCCGTCGCCGTGATGTGCTGATGGCTCTCGCCGAGGCGCGAGGCGACGATCGGGCCGAAATGCGCGCCGATCTTGAAGCCGAGCTGGTGCCCGATCGCAGACGGCAGTGACGCGATCCAGCGTTCGACGCCGCGATGCAAGTCGATCGCGCATTTCAGTGCGCGTGCGGCGTCGTCGGGCATTGCGCCGGGCAGGCCGAACAGGATCATGGCGCCGTCGCCGAGAAAGCCGCTGATCATGCCACCGCAATCGACCGCGGTCTTCTCGATCAGCGCGTGAAACGCCTTCAGAATGTCCTGGAGTTCGCCCGGATCGATCCGCTCGCTCAGCGCCGTGAAGCCGGAGAGATCGATGAAGACCATTGCTGCGTCCTGCCGGACGGGTGTTGACAGGAAATTCGGATCGCGCGCCAGCCACTCCTGCACGGCCGGCGCCTGGAATTGCGCGAGCGACCGGCTCTTGGCGGCGAAATATTGCGTGCGGCGGCCTCCCGCCCACAATTGCACGCCGGCAAAGATCGCAACCGGCGGCACTGCTGCGGCGAGCGTGGTCGCGGCGTTCAGCCAGACGCCATGTGTGAACGCGAACAAATTGAAGCTGGCCCAGGCGATCATCACCGCGGCCGCGGCGACGATGCCAAGCGCGCTGCGCCGCCAGGCGAGCAGACCTACCAGCAGCATCGGCAACAGGATCGCGATGAGCGCGTCGGCGATGTGGACCTTGCGGTCGCGCACGATGCTGTCGCCGGCGACGAGATGGGTGATCGCGGTGGAGACCACTTCGACGCCGGGCATCAGGGAATCGAACGGTGTTGGGTAAAAATCACCGCCGCCGGCGACCGAGGCCCCGATCACGACGATCCGGTTCTCGATCGCCGCGCGACTTAACGTGCCGTCGAAGATGCTCTGTGCGCTGACGGTGCGGATGGTCCGGCGCGGGCCGTAATAGGTGATCGGTAGCGCGAAGTCGGTATCGGTGGGCACCGCGCGGTCGCCGAGCATCAGATGGTCCGGCGCGATCGTCAGCGACTTGTCGAGCGCACGCGCCGCGACCCGCAACGGAAAGGACAGCTCGACCTTGTCGCTGGTCCGAAACAGCATCGGGACCGAGAGCGGTGAGCCAGACTGGCCGGTCGCAACATTGACGACGCCGACCTCGGCATGATCGGCGAACGCCGGCAAGGGCAGCAGGAAGCGCTCGGCCTGCGGCAGGGCGGCGAGGGGGCCTTGGCCGCTGGTCTCCACGGTCTCGCTGGCGGACGGGAAGATCGCCGCGGCGGCAAGAACGATGGGACCCGTAGCCAGCGTATTTGCCAGCGTGGCGTCGCCGATCGCAGCGCTGCGGTCGACCAGCAGCAGGTCGATCGCGACGACCTTCGGCTTGAACTGCACGATGGTGTCGACGACGCGGGCGAGATCGGCGCGCGGCAGCGGGTAGCTGCCGCCGCGCTTCACGACGGTGTCGTCGATCGCGACGATGGTGATGAGATCGGGCGGAACCCGCACGCCACGGACCTGCGTCCGCCAGTCCGTCAGCGTCGCCTCGAGGCGGTCGAGAAAGCGCAGATGACCGTTGGCATGGCCGGCATAGATGCCCGCGCCCCACAGCGCGGTGAGGACGAGTGCCACCAGGATCTGAACGCGTCGGCTACTCATGTGGTCGTGTTGCAATTTCTCTATCGTCCAAATGCTGTTTGCCGAGCCCAGCTGACTCGAACTTATTGGCCTGGCCCTATTGACCAAGTCTTGCCATCAATGCGTCGACGCGCGGCTGGCCCCATGTCTTGACCGTCAACGGGCCTGTCGCTTCCACGTCGACGCCTTGGCCGCGGCCCAATACCACGCCGCGCCCGCCGCTCCTGCGGCTTACGCCGACACGGCCGTCAGCCACGAAGACGGACGTCTTGGCCTCCGCGACATCGACCGCCCATTTCGTGCCGCGCACCGCGGCGATCGCCTGCGGCGTCAGGACCTTGAAGGGATTGCCGCCGGGCTTCTTGGGCACCTCGACCAGCAGCGCTTTGCTGCTCAACTCCACGGAGTCTATATGTCCGTCGCGGTTAGCGTCCTTAAGTTCAAATCTGGCACCGCTTTCGGCAACGATCGTGATGCCGTTGTCGCAGCGCCAGGTCTGCGTACCGGCAGCAGACGGCGCCGTCGTGCAGCCCACATTGGCGGCAGGCTGGGCAATCGCATGTCCGATCAACAGAAACGACCCCGCCAGAGCGAAAAACCCTGCGCGCACGAACTCTCTCATGCCAGCCTCCGTTTGCGTGCTCGGCACAGTTCAAGGCGATCTTGATACGGTACCGTATCACACGCAGAGGCTGCTGAAAAGTGCCGGTTGCCGTAGCTATTTTCTCGCCGCGGCCTTTTCCAGTGCGGTGCGATCAACTTTCGGTCAGGGCACCGGCTCGCGCCCGCGGTCTGTGATGTGGCTGCTGATAACCGCGCCGCGGCTGCGGACGAGAGGGGGCCGTGCGCACCAGCCTCGCGCAACGTTTCCCCGTTATCTTCCGGGTATTGAAGACCACGAAAACGACTTGGTTGGATGGCCTTAGAGATGCGGCCGGAGACGGTCGCCGGCAGCGCTAAATCCCGCCGAATCATAGTTAACAGACGCGCTTAAGTCCGTAATTCTGCGGGCTTTTTTCTCGAAATGGGACACCCGAACGGGTTGCCCCACATCCGCCCGAACTTAATCCGCATTTAACTAAAAGTGGCCTTAATGACGCTCCGACCCTCTGCGAGATGCTGTTCCCGGATCGTGACCAGCGGCGCTTCAAAGGGGGACTGAGTGACACCGTTCTGGACGCAAGGCGAATGAGTACGAGTATCGCTGCGCAAGGCATCGCGGCACGAAAGTCCAAAGGATTCTCGAGCACTTCTTATCGGAAGCCTTCCCGGAAAATGACCATCCAAAACGTGCTTGGCGCCGCCGTGATCGGCTGCGTCGTGCTTGGCGCCGGCTGGACCATCTACAGCAACATCTTTGCCGCCAGCGTCTATCCGACCGTCGGCAGCAACGGCTACGACGAGCCCGTGATCAAGCGGGCGCCCAGGGTCGCGCTGCGCGAGGCCGGGGAGGCCGTCAAGGACGCCTTTGCGCTCTTGCCCGACCGATTGCAGGTGGCAGCGCCGATCTCGCGCGAAATGTTCAACGATCGCTTTGCCGCGGCTGCGACCCAAGGCGTGACATCGAATGCGGCCAGCGCCGCGCCCGCAACCAAGGTCGCCGAAGCCAAGGACGCGCCGAAGCCGAGCGTGATCGCGAGGGTCGCGGAAGTCCTGAAGCCGGGTCCGGCCAAGATCGCTGACCCTGCGAAGTCCAAGCGCGGCGCTGACGCGCCGGTGCAGCTTGCCTCGGCAGATCCGGCCGAGATCGTGCCGGCGCCTGAGGCGAAGCCAAAATCGATTGCCGATCGCGCAAAGGCTGCGGTGATGTCGATCACCGGACCGCGCCAGTCGATGGTGGAAAAGCTCTGGGGCAAGCGCGAGCCGTCCGGTGGGCTGCTCGCCTATGCCTCGGCCGACGCCAGCGTGACCGCGTCCATCGCGCCGAGGGAGCAGAACCCCATGCTCGGCGGTTCGGCGCCCTATGAGCGTGACACCGCAGTCTACGACATCTCCGCTAAAACGGTTTACTTGCCCGACGGCACCAAGCTCGAGGCGCATTCCGGCCTCGGCTCCAACCTCGACGACCCGCGCTCCTCGCGCGTCCGCATGCGCGGCGTGACGCCGCCGCACATCTACACGCTGAAGCCGCGCGAGGCACTGTTTCACGGCGTGCCTGCGCTGCGCCTGACCCCGATTGGCGGTGAGAGCGCGATCTACGGCCGCGACGGCCTGCTCGCGCACACCTTCATGCTCGGGCCCAACGGCGATTCCAACGGCTGCGTGTCGTTCAAGGATTATTACGCGTTCCTCGACGCCTACCGCAATAAAGGCATCCGCAAGCTCGCGGTGCTGGCGCGGGTGGACTAACTTCGGTCAATTCGAGATCACGCAAAAGGGCCGCTTGCAGCGGCCCTTTTGTGTTTCGCTTCGCGCGTGCGTTTTAGCCCGGCCAGCACTGCCCGCCGCCGTCGATCCGCAGCACCTGACCGGAAACGAAGGCGCCCATGGGCCCTGCGAAGAATTCGACAACGCGCGCGACCTCGTCGACGGTAGCGATCCGGTCGAGCGTGCCGGTCTCGACCATTCTGTCGGGGTCGACTGCGCGCGTTCCGAGGAAGCGGCCGGTGCGGGTATCGCCGGGCGCGATGCAGTTGACGGCGACATCGTAGGGGCGGAGCTGGTCGGCCAGGCATCGCGTGTAGTGGGTCACGCCGGCCTTCGAGACCGCATAGATCGAGCCCTGGGTACGTCCCTTGAAAGCGGCGACGGAGCCAAGCGTGACGATGCGGCCGCGCCGGCGCTCAATCATGCCGCGCGCGACCGCCTGGCATGTCAGGATGGTGGAGAGCAGATTGCGCTCCAGCACCGCGCGCACATCGGCCTCCTTGATATTCACCGCATCGTTCGGATCGGGCTTGCCGCCGCCGGCCGCGATATCGCCGCCGGCATTGTGCACGAGAATGTCGATCGGGCCGAGTGCCGCTTCGGTCTCCGCGATGACGCGTGCGATGTCCTCGCCCTTGGTGAGATCGCCGAGCACGCGCTGGCTGCGAACGCCGAATTCGCGGCCGATCTCGGCGGCGACCGCGGTGAGGGTGGTGCCCTCGCCATACTCGGCCGGCCCGTTCTCGCGCATGCCGTGGATGGCGACGTCGGCGCCGAGCGCGGCAAGCTTCTCTGCAAAAGCGCGGCCGAGCCCGCGTCCCGCGCCGGTCACCAGCGCAACTTTGCCTGCCAGAAGCTTGTTGGTGTCATGCGATGTCATGATCTTGTTCCTGTTGTGAACGTCAGTCTGCTGCGAGATCGAGGCCGATCGCCAACGCCTGCACGAGGCACATCGGTGCGACAAGCGTACGCAGCGCGGGCTCAGGCATATCCTGGATCTCGAACACGACGCTCGCGCCCTCGACGATCGGGCTCAAAAGGCTGTCGGTGATGGAAATCGTGGGCACGCCCCGCGCGACGAGTTCAGGAAACAACCGCGCCGTATCCGGATAGTAATTTCGGAAGCTGATCGCGACCAGCGCGTCGTCTGATGTCGCCGCGTGCGACTGCTCGTGGATGCTGCCGCCAAGGCCGTCGAGCAGGACGACGCGCCGTCCGAGCTTGCGCAGCACGTAGGCGAGGTGGATCGCAACCGGGAACGAGCCGCCCAGGCCGAGCAGATAGATGTCACGTGCCTTGGCAAGGATCGCGGTTGCGGCGTCGAGTTCGCGCGCATGAACGGATTGGCTGAGCGCGACCAGCGATGATTGCGCTTCGGACACGAAACGCGACAATACCGCGGCCGGCTGGCGGCCGAGCACTGACTTCTCCTGGCTCTTCATGCGGGCGAGGCGCGCCTTGTAGCTTGGCGCGACGCCGGCAACGAGGCGTGAGCGGAACACCTGCTGCATCTCGGTGAAGCCGCCGAACCCGAGCGCATGCGCGAAGCGAACGATCGCCGACGGCGGCACCCCTGAGCGCTGCGCCACCTCCGCCACGGTGCCGAGCGCGACATCGGTCGGGTGATCGAGCACGAACTCCGCGATCTGCTGCAGCCGGCCGGACAGCGCCCGGTGCCGCTGCGCAATCGCGCCGCGCAGTTCGTCATAACTCATGGCGCCAGCCGCCTTGTTCATCGAGTCGGATCTCCGGATCGGTCGCCTGTTTAACGGCATTTCATCGTTTGGATCAAATATTCTACTTTACATAATAGATGGAATGAATATTCTAATCTCACAAAAAAGCAAAAGACTTCGAAAACGGGAGGACACGATGAGAGGGCGTCAGATCTCACGGCGAAGCGTTCTGAAGGGCAGCTTGATGGCGAGTGTCATCGGCGGCACCGGCAGCTTCTTTGGGCCGTGGCGGGAGAACCATGCCTGGGCGCAAGGCGCGAAACCGATCAAGCTTGGCCTGACCTGCGATGCCAGCGGTCAATACGGCAACAGCGGCCAGGATGATTTCCGCGGCATCAAGATGGCGATTGACGAGATCAACGCCAAAGGTGGCGTACTCGGGCGCCAGGTCACGTTCATCACCGCGGACACCGAGACCACGCCAGCCACCGGCAGCCGCGTCGCCGAACGCTTCATCACCCGCGAGGACTGCACCATCCTGATCGGCGCGCTGCATTCGGGTGTCGCCAACGCCATCACACAGGTCGCCAGCAAATACGGTGTGATCTACATGAACACCAATTCCTCGGCGCCGAGCGAAGCCGGGGAGAATTGCTCACGCGTGAAATTCGTCTGGGACGGCAACGGCACCAATTTTTCCAAGGCGTCGGTCAAGAATGCGGTGGACTCCATCGGCAAGAACTGGATGCTGCTGACCAACGACTATGTCTGGGGTCACACGACGTCTGCCGCGACAAGAACGCAGGTCGAGAGCGCTGGTGGCAAGATCCTCGACAATCTGCTGGTGCCGCAGAACACGCGCGACTTCACCGCCTATCTGCTGAAGATCCAGCAGGCCAAGCCCGACGTTGTGGCGACCGCGGTTGGCGGCGACGACATCAAGGCATTGCGCGAGCAGGTGGCGCAGCTCAAGCTCGACGGCAAGCCGGCCTGGATCAACAACCAGCAGGATTGGCCCGACGTGTGGGGTGCGCCCGACAGCCTGTTCGGCGTGTTCGGCACGACCTGGTATCACAAGCTGCCGCTGCCCGGCGTCGCCGAATTCGTCAAGAAGTGGCAGGCCGCCAACAAGGACGGCCCGATCCCGGTGCCGGGCAATGTCTCCTACAACGGCTATATGTCCACGCGCGAACTGCTTCGTGCGATCGAGCGGGCAGGGTCGACCAACAACGTCAAGATCATCAAGGAGCTTGAGAACCTGAAGGTCTCGGCGACCGACCGCATGCAGCATTTCGACGCCTATATGGATCCGATGACGCACCAGATGCAGCAGACGATCTACCTGGCGCGACGCAATGCCAAGCCGGCCGACAATACCGATCTGTTCGAGATCATCAGCTGGACGGAGCCGAAATCCGCCGCTGACGATGCGGCGGCCGGCAAGTGCAAGCTCACGCCCTACGAGCAGGTGCCGACCGTCGACTCCTGAAGACGGCGCGTCACGTCGCAGAACGAGCGGCGCGCATCTCGCGCGCCGCGCACCGGGACCATCAGCGTCCCGGGTGACACATGCCAGTTGCGAGAGCCAAAAACCTTGTTCGACCTTCTTCCGCATCTCCTCAACGGCCTGACGCTCGGGCTGTTGTTCGCGCTGATCGCGCTCGGCTTCATGCTCATCGTCGGGCTGATGGAGCAGATCAACCTCGCGCACGGATCCCTGTTCGCGCTCGGGGCTTATGTCGCCATGCAGCTTACGGGGCCGCGTCCGCCATTGCCGACGGAACTTGCGAAAGCGTGGCTCGCGCTGCCGCTTGGCTGGCGCTATGCCGCCACGTTGATCATCGCGCCCGTGATCGTGAGTCTGGTCGGCATGCTGATCGAGCTCTGCATGCGGCGCACTTACGGCAAGGATCCGTTGTACGGGCTGCTCCTGACCTTCGGCGCCGCGATGGTGATCGAAGAGATGATCCGCCTGGTCTGGGGCACGCGCGACTACGTGCTGCAGGTGCCGTCTGCCATCAATGGCGGCTTCCTGTTCGGCGACCTGATCTGGTCGACCTATCGCTTCTACGCAGCGGGTATCGCCGCCGGGGTCATCGGCCTGGTCTGGCTGTTGATCGAAAAGACCTCCTTCGGCGCGACGGTCAAGGCCGGCGCGCATGACAGTGAGATCGTGCGCGCCCTCGGCATCAACCTGTCACGATTGCGGCTGCTGGTGTTCGTGTTTGGCACGATGCTGGCAGCGATCGCGGGCATCATCGTCGCGCCGATCTGGGGCATTCGCCCGCATATGGGCGTCGATGCCGTCATTCCTGCATTCCTGGTGATCGTGCTCGGGGGCGTCGGTAGTTTTTGGGGTGCGGTCGTGGCGGGTCTTTTGGTCGGACTGTGTGTCGGCCTCGCCGGTGCGTACGCGTCCGAATGGTCGCTGTTGTCGATGTACATCTTGCTCGTTGCCGTCGTGACGTTCCGCGCGCGTGGCCTCTGGGGCAAGAAGAGCGTGCTCGAAGCCTAAAGGGAATGATTGTGGAATCAAAATCTTCACCGGACGCCGCGCGCCTCGTGACGCCGACGATGCTGGTGCTCTGGCTCGTGCTTGCAACAGTGCCGCTCTGGATCACGCGGATCGGGCTCTATCCTTATCTCGGCATCGAAATCCTGATCTGGTCGCTCTATGCGCTCGCGTTCAACCTGGTGCTGGGCACCGCCGGACTTCCGTCGTTCGGTCATGGCGCCTATTTCGGCATCGGCGCTTATGCGTTCGGTCTCTGCCAGCTCGAAATCGTTGCAAATCTCTGGATATGTCTGATGGCCGCGGCCGCGGTCGCGGGCCTCGCCGGCGTGCTGGTGGCGCTGTTCATCTCGCACAGGCGCGGCATCTATTATGCCTTCATGACGATTGCCTTTGGCCAGATCTTCTGGACACTGGCGATCAAATCGCACCGGGTCACCGGCGGCGAAGACGGCCTACTCAAGATCAAACGGTTGCCGGCCGATTTCGGGCTGGTGTCTTTCGATCTCACCGACAATGTCGCGTTCTACTATTTCGTGCTCGCCGTCTTTGCGGTCGGCACCGCTGCATTGTGGCGGCTGGTGCACTCTCCCTATGGCCGCGTGGTCGCTGCGATCAGGCAGAGCGAAGTTCGTGCAAGCCATCTCGGCTATAATGTCTGGCTCTACAAGGTCGCGGTCTTTGCGCTGTCGGCCGCCGTATCGGGCTTTGCCGGCGGATTGTTCGCTATGGCTCAGCTCGCCGCATTCCCTGACGTCATGAGCCTGCATCAATCCGGCTACGTCGTGATGATGACGCTCGTCGGCGGTGGGCTTGTCAGCTTCTGGGGCCCGGTGATCGGCGTGTTTCTCTTCCTCACCGCCCGCGACGTGATCGGCGCGCTGACCAATGCCTGGATGCTCTATTTTGGTCTGCTTTTCATCGCGATCGTGCTGTTCCGCCCCGAAGGCATTGCCGGCGCGATCTCCGCTGCCGTGCAGCAGCACTCTCTCGGCGCCTTACGGCAGCGCGGTACCTTGGCGATGCGGCTGCTGTTCGGGAGCGGGCGATGAACATGATCGAAGCCGCGGCCGTTCATGTCCGCTTCGGCGATCGCGTCGTGCTGGAGAGCGTCGATCTCGCGGTCGCGGAGGGCGAGTTTCACGGTGTGATGGGTCCAAACGGCGCCGGCAAGACCACATTCTTCAATGTCCTCACCGGCCGAGTGAAGCCGAACCGGGGCCGAGTCCTGCTCGGCGGCGAGGATGTCACGGGCCTCAGCCCGCACCGCATCGCCGCCAAGGGCATCGCCCGCTCGTTCCAGATCATGACGCTGTTCGACGAATTCTCAGCGCGTGACAACGTCATGATGGGATTGCCCGAGTTTCGCGCCCGTGGCCACGATGTCGCGCGCGCAGCGGCAGGCGACAGCCGGTTTGCGGCGAAGTCTACCGAAGCGCTCGCAGCGGTCGGGCTTGCCGACAAGGGCGGCATCCGAGCGAAGGACCTGTCCTATGGCGAGCGGCGCGCGCTGGAGATCGCGGTCGCCCTGGCGCAGGCGCCCCGCGTGCTGTGCCTGGACGAGCCGACCTCCGGTCTCGGCTCCGATGGGGTGCAACGGCTCGCAACCCTGATTGCTCGCCTGAAGGGGCGGCTGACCATCGTCGCCATCGAGCACGATATGGAGTTCCTGTTCTCGTTGGCTGACCGCATCTCGGTCATCCATTGGGGCCAGGTGGTGGCGCGCGGAACGCCACACGAACTGCAGCAGAACGAATGGGTGCGGCGCTCCAATCTCGGGAAGTTCGCATGATCCTCGAAGTGGACGCGGTCGATACCTTCTACGGCGAGACCCAGGCGCTGTTCGGCGCCTCGCTCGCGATCGAGCACGCCAAGGTGTTTGCGCTGCTCGGCCCCAACGGCGCCGGCAAGACGACAATGCTCCGCTCGATTCTCGGGCTGACGCGCCCACGCCGCGGCTCCGTTTGTTTCGACGGTCACGATGTCACGCGCGATCCAACCCACGAGATTGCGCGCGCCGGCGTCGCCTGGGTGCCCGACGACCGCCGGCTGTGCCCGACATTGACGGTCGCACGCAACCTGTCGATCGCGCAAAAGCGCACGCGCTTTCGCCACTGGAGCCTCAAGGAGGCCGCTGCGATCTTCTCACCCCTCGAATATCTCATGGAGCGCGACTGCGAAAACCTGTCGGGCGGCGAAATGCAGATGGTGGCGATCGCCCGCGCGCTGGTCGGCTCGCCGGGACTGGTGCTGTTCGACGAGCCGAGCCAGGGACTAGCGCCAAAAATCGTCGGCGACGTGCTTGCGACGATCCTGCGCATGAAGGACGAGGGCATTGCCTCGCTGGTCGTGGAGCAGAACGCCGAGATCGCGCTGTCGGTCGCAGACCATGCCGCGGTGATCGACCGCGGCCGGATCGTCTGGACCGGGGAGGCCGCGGCCTTACGGGATGATCGCGGGCTTCGTCAGCGCTTGCTGGGAGTACAATAGTGGCCGCACCGCTGCTCGTTCTCGACGACGTTCGGAAGGTCTATACGCGGGGCCGCGTGATCCGCCGACCGTCATTCGCGCTGCAGGCGAACCTGTCGCTGGACGAACCTGACATCGTCGGTGTCGTCGGCCCGAATGGGGCCGGCAAGACGACCTTGTTCGAGATGATGACGGGCTCGAACGCACCGACCTCGGGGCGCGTGCTGGTCGCGGGCACCGATATCCATGGCGTCAAATATCGTGAGCGCGATCGGCTCGCGATCCACTATCACCAATCGTATCAGGTCAGGCGCTTTCGCAAGCGCATTCCGTCCGCCTTCCTGGGGCCGTCGCCGACCCCGACGCCGCTGGTGCACCTGTTCGACGAACCGCAGTTCAACCTGCAGGACGGTTATATCGGCTTTATGCTCGATTTCTTCCGCAAGCTGCGCGACGAGGGCCGGCTGGTCGTGCTCTGCATGCACCCGACGGCCGCCTGGCACCTCGAGATCCTCGCCGAGATCGCCGGACGATTCCTGTTCGTGGCCGGCGGCGGCGTAACACCCATGGCGAATTTCGGCACGCTCGTCGCAGATCCGCGCTGTCGCGCTTATCTCGGGCCGGAAATGACAAGGGCGGCGGACGCGATTTGTCACGGTGCCATTCACAGCACGACCTAAAAGGAGAATCCATTGGCCTATTCGAACACCCAGCTTTTCATTGGCGGCAAATGGCGACCGGCCCATTCGGGCAAGGTGATCGAGGTGCGCAATCCCGCGACCGAAGAGGTGATCGGCACCGTCGCCCATGCCGGACGGTCCGACCTCGACGAGGCACTCGCCGCAGCCAGCGCAGGCTTCAGGATCTGGCGAAACGTTGCTCCCTTCGAGCGCTGCCGGATCATGCGCAAGGCCGCCGCGATCATGCGCGAGCGCAATGACGAGATCGCACCGTTGCTTACGATGGAGCAAGGCAAGACTCTCGGCGAAGCCAAAATGGAGGCGATGGCCGCCGCCGACGTGATCGAGTGGTTTGCGGAAGAAGCCAAACGCGCCTATGGCCGGCTGATCCCCGCGCGGGGGCCGGGCATCTACCAGCTCGCGATCAAGGAGCCGGTCGGCCCGGTCGCGGCGTTCACGCCCTGGAATTTTCCGATCAATCAGGTCGTGCGCAAGCTCTCCGCCGCACTCGGCGCCGGCTGCTCGATCATCGTCAAGGCCCCGGAGGAGACGCCGGCCTCGCCCGCACAACTGATCCGTGCATTTGCGGATGCCGGCGTGCCCGATGGCGTCATCAACCTGGTCTACGGCGTTCCTGCCGAGATCTCCGAATATCTCATTCCGCATCCGGTGATCCGCAAGATCTCGTTCACGGGCTCGACCCATGTCGGCAAGCAGCTCAATGCGCTCGCCGGCTTGCACATGAAGCGCGCCACCATGGAGCTCGGCGGTCATGCGCCGGCGATCGTTTTCAAGGACACCGACGTCGCATCGGCGGCCAAGATTCTGGCGGCAGCAAAATATCGCAATGCCGGTCAGGTTTGCATCTCGCCGACGCGGATGCTGGTGCAGGATGACGTGTTCCGTGAATTCGTCGACACCTTTGTCGACAGCGCCAAGACATTCAAGGTCGGCAACGGCCTCGATCCCGACTCCAAAATGGGTTCGCTCGCCAACCCCCGCCGCGTCACCGCCATCGAAGGTATGGTGCAGGATGCCGTCGGCAAGGGTGCAAAACTCGAGACCGGCGGCAAACGCGTCGGCAACAAGGGTCATTTCTTCGAGCCGACCGTGGTGAGCGACGTGCCGAAGGATGCGCGCGCCATGAACGAGGAGCCGTTCGGCCCGCTCGCGCTGATTTCGCGCTTCTCATCCTTCGACGAGGTGGTCGAGGAGGCCAACCGGCTGCCTTTTGGGCTAGCGTCCTACGCCTTCACCAGCTCGGCCAAGACGGCGGCCGCGATCGGTTCGGCGATCGAAGCCGGCATGATGTCGATCAACAGTTTTGGTCTCGCGCTGCCCGAAGTGCCGTTCGGCGGCATCAAGGATTCCGGCTACGGCTCGGAAGGCGGCACCGAGGCGATGGAGGGCTATTTCAACACCAAGTTTATCAGTCAGACCGGCGTGTGAACGCTGGAGATGCACGATCAGCGTTTGACGAAGACCAGGCCGCAGGCGCGTGCCTCATTGCGCTTGCCGGTGCCGCGGGTGCGATCGAACTGCGCATCCACCGTAAAGGCGTAGGGCGAGCCGGGCGCGAGGTTGTTGAGAGTGTAGGTGCTCGCCCCCGTCGTGCCGCGCGCGCTCAAAGTCGTCTTGCCGTCCGCGGGGATCTGGCCATCGATCTCCAGGCGGTTGACGGCGCCCTGGCTCTGGGCGTCGGCATGAAAGACGCCGTTCGCAACCGTGGCAGACAGGGCCCGGGTGAAGCCCTGCGCCTTGCCGGTAGGCGGGCAGTTCAACGTCACGTCCCAATTGCCGTCGAAGTCCTTCGCGGTACGGGCGTTGCCGCTTGCCGGCGCGAGCGCCACCTTCTGCTTCAGACCTTCAATTCGGGCCTTGGCAAGCGTGGCGAAGATGCAATTCGGGAATCTCGTGAGATGGTCCTCGTAGGCGCCAAGCGTGCCGATGCCGTCCGCGGCCTTCCAGTGCGCTTCTGCTGCCGCGCAGGGATCAGCCCGGGGTGCGGCTTGCGGCGCCGCCGGCGCTATCGTGACCGACACCGGCCCGTTCAGGTAGAACTTGCCAATGATCGACAGCGACAGCTCCGGGAGCTGGGTCTTGCCGCTGGAATCGTAGACGTCGCTGCTGATGTCGCGAAAGACCTCGCCGATCTCCTGGGGCTCCTCGATGTGCTTCAGGAACGCCGTCGTATAGGGGCTGTTGCGGCCGCTGCCGTCGGCCGCGGTCTGCCCGGACTGGGTTGAGAACGATACGATCGTGCCGCGTGGTGCTTCGACTTTCGACAAGCCCCGCCCGATCGAGGCAGCGCGCGTCATGCCGGCGGAGCGTTTCAAGGTTTCGGCCAGCGGATTGTCGCGGCAGGAATCGAGGATGAGGATGCGCAGGTTCTTGGCCTGCTGCAGATCGTTCACGATATCGTCGACTCGCACGAAGCGCTTCAGATCCGCTTCGTCGCTCAGCACGGCGTCGACAGGCATCAGATAGTTCACGCCGTTGTACTGCATCGCATGGCCGCTGTAGTAGAACATGGCGACGTCGGCTTTGCTCGCGGCGCGCGCGAAGCGGATGGTCAGGTCCTGCATGTCGGCCTGGCGCAGGTCGATGCCCTGGAGCACTTCGAAGCCGCTGCGCTTGAGCGAGGCGGCGACGTCTTCGGCATCGTGAGACGGATTGGGAAGCTTCGCCGTACTGGCATAGGCGCCGTTGCCGATCACCAGCGCGACCCGCGTTTCCGCCGATGCCGGCGCGACGGAAAGCCAGCAGGCGAGGAGGGCGAGGCAAAGTCCGGCCGGGCAAAACCTGGAAAGAGCACGCATGAATGCCTTCCAATGAAATGTCGAAAAATATCCCTCCAGATTAGCGCATGCCGCACCGACATCAATGCCCTGCCAGAGAAAACGCGCGGATTTCCCGGCCGTGACATCCTGTCACGCCGGGCTCGCCGCCATCGTCTTGCGCACGGCCATTTCGGTCGCAATCGCGTCCCGCACGGCCGGTCGGGCCTGCATGCGCGCGAGATAGGCCGACAACGATGGCCATTGCGCGATGTCGACGCCTGCCGGACGAAGCAGCAGCAAAGCCCAGGTGAGGTGGGCATCCGCGACGGTGAAGCTGTTGCCGACGAGGAATTCGCGGCCCGCCAGATGCGTGGCAGGCATCGACAATGTCTGCGCGATCCTTGCACGCGGCTTGGCGAGCGAGGCGTCGTCCTTGTACCAGAAGGTTGGAAACAGGAACGCCTTGTGGATCTCCGCCCCGACGAAGCTGAGCCATTCCTGGAGCCGATAGCGGTCGGGATCTCCGAACGCGGGTGCAAGGCCTGTCTCGGGCTTCAAATCGGCGATGTATTGCAGCACCGCCGCGCTTTCGGTCAGCCGTTCGCCATTCTCCAGCACCAGGACCGGCACCGCGCCCTTCGGCGAAACGCCGAAGAAATCGCTGCCGTCGTCCACGACCTGCTTGGTCTGGAGATGGACCGGATGATAGCGGGCCTCGAGGCCCGCTTCCATCAGCGCAATGCGGCTCGCAAGCGAGCAGGCCATCGGAGAGAAATAGAGTTGCAGCATCGCCCACGCTCCTTCAGGTCAGCGCCTCGGTTTGCGCGATGATCGCAAACCGGTCCGACAATTCGGCCAAGGCGACTTCGTGGATGGTCCTTGCGGGGAGCGCTCCGCCGCGGCCGTCGGGAAGATCGCGTGTTGCACAGGCATCGGCTGCGATCGTCGTGCGCAGGCCGAGGTCGAGCGCGGCGCGGGCGGTCGAACTGATGCACATATGGGTCATGAAACCGGCCAACACGATGTTCGTGCGTCCGGTTGCGGCCAGCCGGACCTGAAGGTCGGTGCCGGCAAAGGCATTCGGCAGCGCCTTTTCGATCACGGCTTCGCTGGCGAGCGGCGCCACGTTCCTGACGATCGCGCCGCGCGCGGCCTCGCGGTCGAACAGGCTGCCGGCACGTCCCTTGTGCGCGATATGGAAGATTGCAGCGCCGCTCGCCCTCGCGCGGGCGAGCAGGCGCGCGGCGGCGGCGATCGCGGGCTCCGCATCCGGCAAGGAAAGCGGGCCGGCGCAATATTCATTCTGGATGTCGATCAGCACGAGGCAGGAATCGGCGAGCCTGGGCGGATTGAGATCTGCGCCGGACAATTCAAGCAGGGTTTTTGGGGCGGTCATGCGGGTTGGGCTTTCCTGGCGGTATCGGATGGCGCGACAGTAGCGCGGCGGCGGCCTGCCAATGTGCAGGACTACTGCAGCATATGGCTGCAAATTTGCAGGAGCCGGTCGTGCCTGATAGATTCATCGCATGAACTGGGACGATCTGCGCATCATCGCCGCGGTCAGGGACGAGGGCACCTATGCTGGCGCCAGCGCACGGCTGCGCATCGACGAGACCACCGTCGGCCGCAGGCTTGCACGCATCCAGCGCGATCTCGGCGTGCCGCTGTTCGATGCGGTGGACGGCCAGCGTCGGCCGACGCGGAGTTGCGAGGCGGTGCTGGCGCATGTCGAGGCGATGGCCGCACATGCCGCCGAGATCGGTCGCGTCGGCGAGAGTCTGGCGGGCCCGGTGGGACGCCTGCGTATCGCCTCCACCAACACGGTCGCCGAGGAGGTTCTGTCGCCGCGCGCGAGCGACTTCCTGCGCGCCAATCCCGGCCTGACGCTGCAATTCCTCACCTCGAGCGAGAACGTCAAGTTCTCGCGCTGGGAAGCCGATCTCGCTATCCGTCTGCGCAAGCCCGACAAGGGCGACTTCGCGATCTCCAGGCTCGGTGACGTCAAGCTCTATTATTTCGAGCCTGTTACGACCGAGGGCGAGCCGGTGCTGTGCGCCTATCCGGACGAACTCGGTGCCATTCCCGAGATGCAATTCCTGCGTATGAAGCAAGCCCACGCGCGCTGCGTCACCGACAACGTTCGCGTCATCCGTAACCTGATCCGCGCGCATCAGGCCGCCGGCGTGTTGCCGGAGCATGTCTGCGCGGACTTGCTCGGCGATCGCCGCCTGCGCGCCACACTGCTGCCTGGGCGCCGCGACGTCTGGTTGCTGGTGCAGAACCATCTCAAGCGAGATCCGGCGACGCGGCTCACCATCGAATGGATCCGCCGCTGCTTCAGCGATCTCGCGCGCGGCTGATTGCGACCCGTGAACGCGATCCGCGCGCGGCGCGACCAAGCAATGGGATTGCGCGCGCGCGAAGGTTGCGTAATCTCGCGACGATCACGGGCTTGATCAGGGCAGGCGCATGACCACTCTTCAGGAAACCATCCACCCGCAGGCCAAGGTGCGGGAATGGAAGGCGATCGTCATCCTGATCCTCCTGATCCCGGTGCTGTGGTCGCCGCCGTTCCTGTTTCGCATCTTCCTGTTCCAGCCGTTCAACATCCCGTCCGGCTCGATGACGCCGACGCTGGTCGTCGGCGACTACGTCTTTGCCGCAAAATATGCCTATGGCTATGGCCGCTATTCCTTTCCGTTCGCGCCGTCATGGATCTCTGGACGTGTCCGGGCCGCCGTGCCCGAGCATGGCGACGTCGTCGTGTTCCGGACGCCAAAGGACACCTCGGTCGACTATGTCAAGCGCGTCGTCGGGCTGCCCGGTGATCGCATCCAGATGCGGCAGGGCCAACTCGTCCTCAACGATCGCCCGGTGACGCGCGTTGCGCTGAAGGCGGTGGTTGCCGGCTCCACCTGCGGCGTGGATGACAGTGCAAAGGCCAAGCGCTGGCGCGAGACGCTGCCGAACGGCTCCTCCTACGTCACGCAGGACTGCGTCGACAACGGCTACTACGACAACACCGACGTCTACACCGTGCCGCCGGGCCATTTCTTCGTGCTCGGCGACAATCGCGACAACTCGAGCGACAGCCGCGTGATGTCGTCGATCGGATTCGTGCCGATGGACAATCTGGTCGGCAAGGTGACGCGGATATTCTGGTCGCTCGACCAGCACGGCGAACCACACATGGAGCGGCTGGGGAAGGTGTGGTGAGGCCGTCCCGTCATTCCGGGCCCGGCGCTGCGCGCCGCTGCGGAATGAGGAGCGGAGAAAACAAAAACCCCGGCATCGCTGCCGGGGTTTCGCATTTCGTATTGTGCCTGAGTGGCTGGATCAGAAATCCATGCCGCCCATGCCGCCGCCCGGGGGCATCGCGGGACCGGAGCCGCCCTTCTTGGGCAGCTCGGCGACCATGGCTTCCGTGGTGATCAGGAGAGCCGCAACCGAAGCCGCGTTCTGGATCGCCGCGCGAACCACCTTGGTCGGGTCGATGATGCCCTTCTTGACGAGATCGCCGTATTCGCCGGTCTGCGAGTCGAAGCCGTAAGCGTACGACTTGTTCTCGAGGATCTTGCCGACGATCACGGAGCCGTCTTCACCGGCGTTGATCGCGATCTGCCGAGCCGGCGCGGAGAGCGCCTTGCGCACGATCTCGACGCCGGTCTTCTGGTCGTCGTTCTTGGTGCGCAGGCCCTTGAGCTGCTCGGAGGCACGGAGCAGGGCGACGCCGCCGCCCGGGACGATGCCTTCCTCGACCGCGGCGCGGGTCGCATGCATCGCGTCATCGACGCGATCCTTGCGCTCCTTCACCTCGACCTCGGTCGCGCCGCCGACGCGGATCACCGCGACGCCGCCCGCGAGCTTGGCAAGACGCTCCTGGAGCTTCTCACGGTCGTAGTCCGAGGTGGTTTCCTCGATCTGGGCCTTGATCTGGGACACGCGCGCCTCGATGTCGGCCTTCTTGCCGGCGCCATTGACGATCGTGGTGTTCTCCTTGTCGATCATCACCTTCTTGGCGCGACCGAGCATGGCGAGCGTGACGTTCTCCATCTTGATGCCGAGATCTTCAGAGATCGCCTGACCACCGGTCAGAACCGCGATGTCCTGCAGCATGGCCTTGCGGCGATCGCCGAAGCCCGGAGCCTTGACGGCCGCGACCTTCAGACCACCGCGCAAACGGTTCACGACAAGCGTGGCCAAAGCCTCGCCTTCGACGTCTTCGGCGACGATGACCAGCGGCTTGCCGGTCTGCACCACGGCTTCGAGCAGCGGCAGCAGTTCGTTCAGGTTGGAGAGCTTCTTCTCGTTGATCAGGATGTAGGCGTCGTCGAATTCAACGCGCATCTTGTCGGCGTTGGTGACGAAGTAGGGCGAGATGTAGCCACGGTCGAACTGCATGCCTTCGACGACGTCGAGTTCGGTCTCGAGCGACTTGGCTTCTTCGACCGTGATGACGCCCTCGTTGCCGACCTTCTTCATGGCGTCGGAGAGGAACTTGCCGATTTCGGCGTCGCCGTTGGCGGAGATGGTGCCGACCTGGGCGATTTCCTCGTTCGAGGTGACCTTCTTGGAGTTCTTGACGAGGTCGGCGACCACGGCTTCCACCGCCATGTCGATACCGCGCTTGAGGTCCATCGGGTTCATGCCGGCGGCAACCGACTTGGCGCCTTCGCGCACGATCGCCTGGGCCAGCACGGTGGCGGTGGTGGTGCCGTCGCCGGCCGCGTCAGCGGACTTCGAGGCGACTTCGCGCACCATCTGCGCGCCCATGTTCTCGAACTTGTCGTCGAGCTCGATCTCCTTGGCGACGGTGACGCCGTCCTTGGTGATGCGGGGAGCGCCGAACGACTTGTCGAGGACGACGTTGCGGCCCTTCGGACCGAGCGTGACCTTCACCGCGTTGGCGAGGATGTCGACGCCGCGAAGCATCTTGTCGCGTGCATCGACGCCGAATTTGACTTCTTTAGCTGCCATCTGAATTTTTCCTTGAGAGGTTTAGCTGGGGGAGAGAGGGGCTCTTAGGCCGCCTTCTTCTTGGAAGCGGGGACGTCGAGGACGCCCATGATGTCGCTTTCCTTCATGATCAGCAGATCGACGTTGTCGATCTTGACCTCAGTGCCGGACCACTTGCCGAACAGCACGCGGTCGCCGACCTTCAGGTCGATCGGGATCAGCTTGCCTGCTTCGTCGCGGCCACCCGGGCCCACGGCGACGATCTCGCCCTGCGAGGGCTTTTCCTTGGCCGTGTCGGGAATGATGATGCCGCCAGCGGTCTTCTCTTCTGCGTCGATGCGCTTGACCACGACGCGGTCGTGAAGCGGACGGAATTTCATGCAGTTCTCCTAAGCTTTTGCACAAGTTGGGAATTTTGGGTTGTTAGCAGTCTGCGCCCGCGAGTGCTAGCACAGGCACAGCTGAGATAAGGCAGGATTTTGGCGGGAGCAAGGGCTTGTAGCAGAAAAATAGCACTCGGAAGCGCCGCCTGCCAAAATCTCTTTCCATCGTTAATCGCGCTCCGCGCCCGTATTAGCACGGAGCCGCATCTGCTGCTAACGCATTGAATTTCAACAGCTTGTTAAACTTTTGGGCTTGAGATGGATTGTCAGTTTGCGTCACATTTCACTCATGTGAGCGCATCTCCACCGGGTGGCTCGTAGGGCGTACCGGAAAGCCACCCCTTGAATATGCGCTCCTGCAAAGGAGGTTGGCATGGTCTCGCGAGTTGGGGTTGTTTCCGACGACTTCCGGAAACAGGTGCTGGGTTACGGGTTGACGACAGCCGAAATTCTCTACCGGATGCCGGATCATCGCTCGTTGCTCCAGACCTATGTCTGGCAGAACTACGACATGTTTCCGAAATTTCCGGCGCTGACGGATTTCCTGGCGTTCTGGCAGAAGAAGCTTGACGGTCCGCTGTTCTCGGTCACGGTCGCGCATTCCAAGCTGATCAAGCCGGCCGAGCTGCGCGCGGTCGACGGCGTATTCCGGCTGCATTGAAGGCGAGCGTGGTGCTGTAGGGTGGGTTACGCTGACGCTAACCCATCCTACGATTTCGCATTCCGTGCTAACCTCTCCCCTATAACAACAGGGGAGACCGCCATGGCCAAGAAAGCAAAATCGCGTAGCGCATCGCAGGCGGCGGTGAAGAAGCGAAGCGGGGCCAAACCCGCCGCACGATCGACGGCGCGCAAGGCGGTGAAGGCGAAAGCTCGCGCGACTCCGGCCAAGTCATCCGTCAAGAAACCGGCGCGGCCCAAGCAGCGCATCGCGATCAGCCATCATCGCGAGGAAGACTTCAAGGCCGACGGTTTGCGCACCTACGCGAAGTATCGCGATCTCGGCATCGCCGCTGCGAGCCACGGGCTGGCGCAAGCGCACGTGATCCGGCTGCAAGGCCCCTGCAATCCGGACGAGGTGTCGAAGCTGCACTTCCACGACGTCGAATTCCAGATGGTGTACGTGCTCAAGGGCTGGGTAAAGACCTATATGGACGGAGAGGGCGAGACGCTGATGAAAGAAGGCAGCGCCTGGACCCAGCCGCCGAAGATCAAGCACATGATCCTGGACTATTCGGACGACGTCGAACTGCTGGAGGTGATCCTGCCGGCCGAGTTCAGGACGGTGGAGTTGAAGGCGTAGGCGTGGCGGAGATCAGCCGCCGTCGTTGCAATAGCGTTTCCACATCGCGCGATAGGCATCGTCCACCGCTTGCGCGTATGAGACGGGGTTGCCGGCGGCGGCAGCCCTGATCTGTCCGGGCAGTTCGCGGCGCAACTTATCGAGGTCGCCGATCTGTGCCCCACGGCTCGCTGCGATCTCGACATAGACCTCATCGCTTTCCGCGACCCAGTCCGGCAGGCCCAACGCGGCGAGGATGGAGCCGGCAGCACGGCTCGGCAGACTGTGACCGAGCTTCGCCACTACCGGCACGCCCATCTGCAAGGCTTCCCACGTGCTGACGCCGCCATTCTGCGGGAATGGGTCGAGGCCAATATCGACGCGATTGAACGCTGCCAGATGTTCGTCTCGCGACGTGGCTCCGAGCAGATCGACGCGTTCGGCAGGCAACCGGCCAGCTGCAAACCGCGCCAGCAGATTGTCGCGGACCAGCTGAGCGTCCAGCGCAGTATCCTTGATCAGCAGTCGCGAACCCGGCACCCGCTCGAGAATCCTGGACCAGACGTCCACCGCCTCGTTCGAAATCTTGCTGATGCGGTTGAAGACACCGAATGTGATGAAGCCGTTCGCGATCGCCGGCGTCGGCGTCCGCGCAATGCCCGCTGGCAGCGGCGCCAGCGTCACAAAGCACGGCAGGTCGACGACGGTCTCCGCAAACAGATGCCGAACCGCGGCAGGAATCGCGACCGGGTCCGAGAATAGATAATCGATCGTTGGCAGCCCGGTGCCGGTGCCGTGGCCCCAGCCATGCACTTGAACTGGTGCCGGCTTGCGCGCAAACACACCGAGGCGGTTTCCGCTGGTATGGCCGGACAGATCGATCAGGATATCGACACCATCGGCGCGGATCTGGGCGGCGAGGCGATCGTCGGACCATTGCGAGGCATCGCGCCAGCGATCGGCGATCCCCTGAAATTCGCGGGTCGTCGCATCCGTTTTCGGTGAACAAGCGTAGCACACGATCTCGAACTGTGCCCGATCATGGTGCTGCAGGACCGGCTTGAAAATGAACGCCGCCGAATGTGCGTGAAAATCCGACGAGACATAACCCAGCACCAGACGGCGATCCGGATCGCGGCTGTTGTCATGTGGTCCCGCCGCTGCTGAGGCGATCTTCGCACCGATCTGCTCCCACCATACACGTCGCGCTTGCTGATGCTGCGCAACGCTGGCGTCGGCCATAAAGTCGAGGGTGAATATCTTGCTGGAGATCGTGCTCTGATCGGGCTCGATGTCGAGAGCTCTGTCGAAACTGGCGAGGGCTTCGTCGACCCGGCCAAGTGCCGCGAGACATTGGCCGAGCAGGCTGTGGGCCTGAGAGAAGCCGGGATCGGCCGCGAGAGCCTTCTCGCAATCGGACAATGCTTCGGCAACTTGCCGGGTCAGGAGCAAGATGCTGGCCCGCCAGAGCCATCCATTCGCGTCGTCAGGTGCCAGGGCGATTGCGCGATTGCAATCCGCCATGGCTTCGTCGAATCGCTGAAGCTCCCGCAAGGCAACGGCGCGGCTCGACAGCGCCGAGGCATAGTCAGGCTTGATCGACAACGCGCGGTTTAAGCTTGCGACAGCCTGGTCATAGGCGCGCAGACGGCAGAGCGCCCAACCCCGGCCGTTATGGGCTTCGGAAAGTTTTCCGTCGATTGCGAGCGCCTTGTCGTAGCTCTCGAGCGCTTCCTGGTAAAGTTCAAGGGCCGCGCTCGCGTTACCGAGATTGGACAGGGCCAAGGCGTAGTTGGGGCGGAGGGCGAGGGCCTTTCGATAGCTCTCGCGGGCCTCATTGTGACGTTTTAGCCCGTTGAATGCGACACCCAGGCTCATATGAGCTTCGGCAGATCGCGGATCCACGGCCACCGCTCGGCTCAGCAGAACTTGCGCTTGCTGATAGTTTTTGGCTTCAGCCTCCAAAGCGCCCAGCAAATGCAGCGCGATGAATTGGTTGGGTGCGAGCTCCAGGAGTTCGCGATAGGCCCTCTTTGCCTCGCGAAGAAGTCCCGCTTTGTGCAGCTGGAGGGCGCGCGCGAGCAACGGCCCTACGTCGGCTTTTTGCCGTTTCTGAAGCCGGGAATTTTGAAATGCACGCTGGCCGACGCTGTCGCTCATGAATCAATTCCACCCGAATCTCCTGAAGAGATTAACATGGAAGGATTGTCGCGATTGCGCTGCGCTCCATCGGAGCTACGAGGGCGCCAGCCTCGCACAAGCCTCGCCGCGGATTGACCCGCTACCGCTCGAGATAGCCCAATTCCGTGCTCATGACCTTGCGAGCATATTCGCTGAAGGCATCGATCAACCGGGCGCGAGCGGCATAAGGTGGATAGAGCAGTGCGATCGTAACGGGGACCGCCGGGTTGAAGGGGCGCGTGGTCAGAGCCGCGCCAGAGCTTTCGTCATGCGCGGCAATCGGGTTGATAATGCTGATGCCAAGGCCCGCCGCGACCAGGGCGCAGACCGATGCGCCCAGATCGGTCTCCGCAACAATGCGGCGCGTGACGCCGGCCTGCGCGAAGATCGTATCGATGCGATCGTAGAGTGGACTCCCCGTGGCGAAGGAAATGAAGGCCTCGTCGGCGAAATCGGCAGGGCGCAGCGTCTTCTTCTGTGCAAGACGATGCGTCTTCGGCATGATCGCGACGCAACGCGTCTTGAGCACCGGCTCGACATGCACCCCCGCAACCTCGCCGTAGAGCATTGCCAATCCGGTGTCGCAAAGCCCGGAACTGACCCAGTCGTGCACGGCGCTCGCCGTGCCGGATCGGATCGAGATCATCACATGCGGATAGTCCACCTTGAAGCGTGCCGCGATGCGTGTCAGCAGGCCGCCGGCCAGGCGCGGCATCGCCGCAACACTTAACCGACCCATACCGAACGAGCGGATGCTGGCTGCGCTGGCCTCCAGTCCCGCCAGGCCGATGAAAGTCTTCTCGACCTCCTGGAAAAAGCGCGATCCGTCCACGGTGGGACGGAGGCGGCCGCCGCTGCGGTCGAACAGCGGGAACTGCGTGATCGCCTCCAGCTGTCCGATCAGGCGGCTGATCTGGGGTTGCGAGGTATGCATGCGCTGAGCCGCCTGCGTCATCGATCCCGTCACGAAGACCGCCCGAAAAGCCTCCACATGCTTCAGGCCCATCCGTCTGCTGGCCATATCAAATCCGTATAGGAGAGTATGAAACTGGAATTTCATCAGATCGGGCTTTTGGACGATAGTCCAGAGCACGGAGCTGTTTGCACGGAGCTGTCCTGGGTTTGCTCACCCACCGTGGACGGCGTCACCGGCATTCGCAACAAGAGAGGGACATATGAAAGCGACGATGATCAAGGCACTGGCCGCGGCGACCGTCGCTGGTGTTCTTCTTTCCAGCGAGGCCATGGCCCAGGGTGCGGGCAGGCTGGACAAGATCCGTGAGAGCGGCTCGATCACATTGGGGTACCCCGAGACCTCGGTGCCCTTCGCCTATCTCGACGGCAACCAGAAGCCGATCGGTTACACCGTGGAAATCTGTGAACAGGTGGTGCAGGCGATCAAGACGGCCCTCAAGCTTCCCAAGCTCGAGGTTCGCTACAACCCCATAACCTCGGCGACACGTATTCAGCTGCTCGCCAACGGCACGATCGATCTCGAATGCGGCAACACGACCAATAATGTCGAGCGGCATAAACTCGTTGCCTTTGCTCCCACCACCTTCGTTGCGCAGGTCGTCCTCGTCGCGCGCAAGGATGGCGGGGTCGATGTCAACGACCCGGCTTCGTTTCGCGGCAAGGCCATCGCCGCCCAAGCCGGCGGCCAGACTTTCAAGGTGATTACGCTGATCAACGCCAAGAACAATCTCAGCATCACGGTGGTGCCGGCCAAGGACACCGCCGAGACCTTCTTGTTGGTATCGACGGGCCGGGTGGCCGGCACCGCCAACGATGACGGTCTCGCCTATGCCACGGTTGCCTCGTCCAGAACGCCGGATGACTTCCTGATCGGTAGCAAGAGCCTCGAGACGGCGCCCTATGGTATCGTCCAACCCAAGGATGATCCTGCTTTCAAGAAGATGGTCGACGATGCCGTGATCGACCTGATGAAGAGCGGGCAGATTGCGGCGCTCTACGACAAATATTTCAATTCACCGATTCCACCGCATGGCCTCAACCTGAAATTCCCGATGAGCGCCGCCCTCAAGCGGGCGCTGGCCAACCCGACCGATTCCGGCGACCCGGCAGTCTACGAATGACGCGACAAGCGCTCTAGAGGTCTCGCAATGGCACATCAACACGACACGAGTCCGGCGGGCGCCGGGTTGCCACCCATCGACCTGCGCAGCGATACCGTCACCAAGCCGACCGAGGCGATGTATGCCCGCATGGCCTCTGCGCCGCTCGGCGATGACGGGCTGGACGGTGACCCCACGGTGCAGGAGCTGGAGGCCGTCGCGGCTGCGGCGTTGGGCAAGGATGCCGGCCTGTTTGTGCCGAGCTGCACAATGGCCAATCTGCTGGCGACGCTGGCGCAGTCGCAGCGCAGCGAACAGATCGTGCTGGAATCGAATGCCCATATGTACACCTCGGAACGAGGGGCGGCGACGTTTACGGGGCAGTTCTACCTCGCCATTGCCGGCACCGCCGGCGCAATGGATCTAAATTTGCTGGAGGACGCCCTGCAGGGCGAGGGGCTCAAGCTCGGGACCGCTCTTGTCGCAATGGAAACCTCGCACAACAACGCGAGCGGCGCCGTATTGCCGCTGGATCATATGCAGGCCGTGCACGCTATGGCCTCGGCCCGCGGTGTCCCGGTGCATCTCGACGGTGCGCGGCTGTTCAACGCCGCCGTCGCCCTTGAAACGGCGCCGGCCGAAATTGCGAGACATTGCGACACGGTTTCTCTGTGTTTGTCGAAGGGCCTGAGCGCACCCGCCGGTGCCGTGCTCGCCGGGCCACGCGCAGTGATCGACAGCAGCCGCAGGTTTCGCCGCATGCTGGGAGGCACGCAGCGTCAGATCGGCGTCCTGGCCGCGGCCGGCCTGGAGGCGGTTCAGGTCATGGGGACGCGTCTGGCGGACGATCACCGGCGTGCGCGGGTCCTGAGTGATGCGTTGAACGGGATGCATCCAAAGATCAGCGCGACAATCCCGCAGACGAATATCGTGCAGATTGATGTCTCTCTCTCCGGGCGCGACAGCGCCGTGTGGTCGGGGGCTCTGGAGAGGGAGGGCCTGAGGGCGAGGCCCTGGGGCAGGCGTCGATTGCGCTGCGTGACCCATCGCCATATCGATGATGCGGATATTGATCGCGCGGTCATGGCATTTCGCACCGTGGCCGCAGCTTTGGCTTAGAGCATCCGTCAGCGTGAACGAACCGAACGCGGTTTCTCAACCGTGCGAAGCCAGGCTCATGTTTCGTGTTTATAGATTCCAAGGCTTAGGCGCTCGACTCTCTCCGCCGTCATTGCGAGGAGCCCTTGCGACGAAGCAATCCAGACTGTTTCCAAAGATGCATTTCTGGATTGCTTCGCTGCGCTAGCAATGACGAGCGGAGAGAGCCTAGGCCAGCACACCCACCACCGCTCCCATCAGACACGTTGTCAGCGTCCCCGACACGATCGACTTCAGCCCGAGCGCGTTGATTTCTTCGCGCCGTTCCGGCGCCATCACGCCGAGCCCGCCGATCATGATGCCGAGGCTGGCGAAATTGGCGAAGCCGCACATCGCATAGAGCATGATCAGGCGCGAGCGCGGATCGAGCGTGCCGGGCGGCAGCTTCGAGAAGTCGACATAGGCGATCAGCTCGTTCAGGACGGTTTTCGTGCCCATCAGGCTGCCGGCGGTGATCGCCTGGTCCCACGGCAATCCCATCAGCCAGCATACCGGCGCCATCACGAGGCCGAGCAGGCGCTGCAACGAGATCGCGGCGCCGCCGATATCCGGCAGCAGGCCGAGGATCGCATTGACGAGATAGACCAGCGCCACCAGCACCAGCAGCATGGCGACGATGTTGATCAGCAGCTCGATCCCGGCGCCGGTCCCTTTCACGATCGCATCCATCGTGCCTGAGACCTCCATCTCGGGAGCCTCCAGCGCGCCGCCGGTGTGCTTGTCCGATGTCTCGGGCACCATGATGAGGCTAACCAGGATCGCGGCCGGCGCGCCCAGCACCGACGCGATGACGAAATGCGCGGCTGCGTCGGGAATGAGGGGAGCAAGCAGCGTCGCATACAGCACCAGCACCGTGCCGGCGATGCCGGCCATGCCGCCGGTCATCACCAGGAACAACTCGCTGCGGGTCATCTGCGCGAGATAAGGCCGCACGAACAGCGGCGCCTCGACCATGCCGAGAAAGATGTTGGCGGCGGTCGAGAGCCCGACCGCGCCGCCGACGCCGAGCGTCCGCTCCAGCAGCCAGGCCATGCCGCGCACGACCGGCGGCAGCATGCGCCAATAGAACAAGAGCGTCGTCAGCACGCTCATGACCAGCACGATCGGCAGCGCCTGGAATGCTAGGACGAAATCGGCACCCGGTGCTTTCAGATCGAAGGGCAGGGGACCGCCGCCGACATAGCCGAACACGAAAGAGGAGCCGGCGCGCGAGGCCGCCGAGATCGCGCCCACGGCGTCGTTGATAGCACCGAAGGCGCGCGCGACGACAGGCACCTTCAGGAGAACGATCGCGGTGACGAAGGTGGCGACGAGGCCGATCGCCGCCTGGCGCAGCGAGGCCGCGCGGCGGTTCTCGCTCAGGACCAAGGCGATCAACAGCAATGCGAAAACGCCGAGTGCCGATTGCAGCCGCAGCATGATGTCCCCAAACCCCGATGATTATGGCCACCCCTGCGTTGCAAACGCAATGCCGGGAGATTGTCGGAGCGTCCCGCTGTTGACAAGCAGGTCCGCGTCAGCCACGCGGAGCACGTCGACATCAGGAGCCGGATAGTCCGAGGGTGACCGAACAGGCGATGCCAGACCAGCCAATATCGGGAAACCCGCCGGTCAGTGCCCGCGCGCTCCTCTCCCATCGCGCCTTCCTGTTCTTTCTGCTCTCGCGCAGCCTGTCGCGTTTCTCCAGCCAGATTGCGGCGGTCGCGATCGGCTGGCAGATCTACGATCTCACCGGCTCGGCCTTCGACCTCGGCATGGTCGGCCTCGTGCAATTCCTGCCCACGGCGCTGTTGGTGTTCGTCGCCGGCCATGCCGCCGACCGCTACGAGCGCAAGCGCGTGGTCCAGCTCTGCCAGCTCGTGGAAGCCGCGACCGCGCTCTATCTCGGCGTCATCACCTATCTCGGCCTGGTCAGCGAAGTTCAGATTTTCGTGGCGACCTTCGTGCTGGGCATTGCCGGGGCCTTCGAAAGTCCGACCACTGCTGCGCTGCTGCCGGCGATCGCGCCGCAGGGCTCGCTCCAGCGCGCCACCGCCGTCTCCAGCGGAGCGGCGCAGGTCGCGACTATTACGGGGCCGGCGCTCGGCGGTTTTGCCTACGCGGTTGCGCCGCATCTCGCCTACGCGGTGATGGTTCTGTTCTGGATCTTCGGGATGATTCTGACCGGCTTCATCCGGCCGCGCCCGCAGGCGATCGCCAAGGATATCGCGGGCGCCGACAATATCTTCGCCGGCGTCCGCTTCATCCGCAGCAATCCGGCGATCCTCGGCACCATCTCGCTCGATCTGTTCGCGGTGCTGTTCGGCGGCGTCACCGCGCTTCTGCCGATCTATGCCCGCGACATCCTCCAGACCGGTCCGATGGGGCTCGGGATCCTGCGCGCCGCGCCTGCGGTCGGCGCGTTGCTGATGACCATGGTGCTGGCCCGTCACGCCATTTCGCGGCACGTGGGCCTGCGCATGTTTCAGGCCGTGATCGTGTTCGGCGTCGCAACAATCGTGTTCGCTTTGTCGTCCTGGATGTGGCTGTCGGTGCTCGCGCTCGCCGTTCTCGGCGCGGCCGATACGATCAGCGTCGTGATCCGCTTCTCGCTGGTGCAGCTCGCGACCCCCGACGAGATGCGCGGTCGGGTCGGTGCGGTGAACTTCCTCTTCATCAACGCCTCGAACCAGCTCGGCCAGTTCGAGAGCGGGGTCGCCGCCGCATTGTTTGGCGCCATGCCGGCAGCCGTGCTGGGCGGCGTCTGCACGGTCGCGGTGGCGCTGTTGTGGATGAAGCTGTTCCCGAGCCTGCGGCAGGTGGAAAGCTTGGAGTAGGAGCTCGCTCGTTCTCTCCCCGTCATTGCGAGGAGCCCGCGACAAAATTGCGAAGCAATTTTGCGCTGGTGCGACGAAGCAATCCAGAATCTTGCCACAGTGGTAGTCTGGATTGCTTCGCTGCGCTCGCAATGACGATTGTTGAAGCAGTGCGGAGATTTAGCCGACTTCACGTCCGCTTGCGGAGCGAGGCCGCAACCCCATGCCGCCTACTGTGCATGGGGTTGTTTTCGCGTTTTTTATTCAGCCCCGTCCCACGAACGGCATCTTGGTTG
Organism: Bradyrhizobium sp. 76; assembly: GCF_023073025.1. Taxonomy (NCBI): domain Bacteria; kingdom Pseudomonadati; phylum Pseudomonadota; class Alphaproteobacteria; order Hyphomicrobiales; family Nitrobacteraceae; genus Bradyrhizobium; species Bradyrhizobium sp. 76. The sequence continues at coordinate 168,136 of NZ_JADPIS010000059.1, read as the reverse complement.
CCATGACGGTCATGGTCAGCACGTTGGCATCGAGCGGCAGGCCGGCCATGTAGGCGACGGCGTCGCCCACCGCTTTCGCGTCCATGCGCGGCTCCTGCTTCGACGTGCCGTCGGGCTGCAGCACGCCGGGACCGTTGACCATGCGGTCGGTCATGGGCGTTGCGGCATTGCCGATGTCAACCTGGCCGACCGCGATGTCGTACATGCGGCCATCGAGGTTGGAGGCCTTGGTCAGGCCGGTGATGGCGTGCTTGGTCGAGGTGTAGGCGGCCGAGAACGGCCGCGGCGCATGCGCCGAGATCGAGCCGTTGTTGATGATGCGGCCGCCGCGGGGGGTCTGGTCCTTCATGATGCGGAAGGCGTGCTGGGTGCACAGGAACGGGCCGGTGAGGTTGGTGTTCACCACCGCCTGCCACTGCTCGAGGCTGAGATCCTCGAAGTTCACCGGCGGCGCGCCCATGCCGGCATTGTTGAAGAGCACGTCGAGCCGGCCGTAGGTGGCCTTGACCTTGTCAAACAGCGCGGCAATCGAGTCCGGCTTGGTCATGTCGGCGGTGACGCAGAGGCTTTTCCCCGCGGGGCCGAGCTTGGCCGTCTCCTCGAGCATGTCGGGCCGGCGCCCGACCAGCACCACGGTGAAGCCTGTGTTCATCAGGGCCAGCGACGCCGCGCGCCCGACTCCGGTGCCGGCGCCCGTCACCACTGCGATCTTTTTCGCTTCACTCATCGTTTCCTGCCTTTTCTCTTGAGCTGTCAGGTTTTGGATTCTTTTTCGTTCTTGTAGGGCGGCCGCGGAATGTTCTGATGCGCGGCGCGCAAGGCCGCCGACCAGCGCGAGCGCAAATCGTGGAAATAGGGTTCGCCCGCCTCGATGCGGTGATTGAGATCGGCCTCGCAGGCGTCGGCGCGCACCACCAGCACGTCGATCGGCAGGCCGACGCCGAGATTCGATCGCATGGTCGAATCCATCGAGATCAGCCCGGTCTTCAGCGCCTCGTAGAGTTCGACGTCGTAATGCATGGCGCGGTCGAGCACCGGCTTGCCGTATTTGTGCTCGCCGATCTGCAAATAGGGCGTGTCGGTGGTGCATTCGATGAAATTGCCGGCGGTGTAGACCATGAACAGTCGCATGCGCGCGCCGTTGATCTGGCCGCCGAACAGGAAGGACACATCGAACGACACGTCCTCTGATTTGAGCGCCGGGCCTTCGGTCGCGTGCACGGCCCGGATCGCCCGGCCGATGCGCTGGGCGGCCTGGAACATGGTCGGCGCGTTCATCAGCGTCTCGATCTCACCCGTGTTGGGGTCTTCGAGGCCCTCGGTCAGCGTCGAGAGCACCGATTGGCTGATCGCGAGGTTGCCGGCGCTGGCGATCGCCATGATGCGGTCGCCGGGCTTGGAGAAGATGTGGAGCTTGCGGAAGGTCGAGACGTTGTCGAGGCCGGCATTGGTGCGGGTGTCGGCGATCATCACCAGACCGTCCCGAACCAGAATTCCGCAACAATAGGTCATTTCCAGTCCCCGAACGCGTTTGCGCGGAATTACTAGCCAATTTCAAGGGCCGCTCCAACCCCCGATTGCCGAGGGGCGGCAGGGTGGAGCTGTGCGCGGGCGAGGGGCTTGCTTGGCGCGGTTCAGCTCTGCCGCTGGGACTGCGATTGCGACTGGCCGCCGCGGCCGGCCTGCTCGACCTTGACCGTCACCGACAGCGTCTCCGCGCCGCCGCCATAGCGGGTGCCGCGCACGGGGGCTGCGCCGAGATAATCGAGCCCGATCGCGACGCGGACATGGGCGTCGGTGGCGCAGATGCTGTTGGCGGGATCGAAGCCGACCCAGCCGAGACCGTCGACATAGGCCTCTGCCCAGGCATGGCCCGCGTCCTGATGCACCGTGCCGTCGGAGCGCAGAAAATGGCCGGAGACGAAGCGCGCCGGCACGCCGCCGCTGCGGGCGCAGGCGATGAAGATGTGCGCGTAGTCCTGGCAGACGCCGCGCTTGAGCGTGAACGCTTCCGCCGCCGACGTGCCGCTGTTGGTCGGGTCCTCGTCGAACGTCATGTGATCGCTGATTTGCGTCATCAGCGTGTGCAGGAAGCCGAGCGTGTCGCTCTCGGCCTCGCTGCGCAGCTGGCGCGCGACCGCATGCATCGCCGGATTGACTGTGGTGAGGTCGGTGGCGCGCAAGAACATGCCGGCCGGAAAGCGCTCATCGGCGCCGCGGAGAACGCCGCCGGTGTCGTGGGTCTCGATCAGGCCCTCGGCGGTGATCTTGATGTCGCCGACCGGTCCGCAGGACAGGACATGGGTGACGTTGCCGAACGCGTCCTCGTGGGTGTCGAGCTTGGTGTCGGTCGACACGTCGATCTGCCACTCCGCAACATATTGCCCGTCATGGCTGCCGGGCGTCATGCGCAGGATCTGGATCACGCTCGTGGCCTGCGGCTCGTAGCGATAGGTGGTGGTGTGCAGGATTCGCAGGCGCATGGTGGACCGTTGTTGTCGCGTCATCGATCCGGGCTAGCCCTGCGGGCGTCCCCGGAATGACAGCAGTATCAGATCAAATACTGCTTCGTGATGATTTCGCCCAGTCTGGAATTGTCCGAGATGAATTCCTGAATGAATTCATGCACGCCATGCTGGAAAATGTCGTTCATATTGCTGTGTTCCAGCCGGTTGCGGATGCCGCGGGCATGGCGTTGGGCCGGGCCCTGGCGGCCATAGGCGACCCCGATCTGATCGAGATTGCGCACCAGATTGCCGTAGCAGCTTGCGAGCGAACGCGGCAGCGAATCGTTGAGGATGAGCAAATCCGCGATCAGCCAGGGTTTCAGTGTTTCGCGATAGACCCAGTGATAGGCCGTCAGTGCCGAAACCGAGCGCAGGATCGAGGTCCACTGGTAGAAATCGAGCGGGCCGCCGACATGCTCCTCCTCGGGCAGCAGCACATGGTATTTCACGTCGAGAATGCGCGCGGTGTTGTCGGCGCGTTCGAGATGCAGGCCCATCCGCGAGAACCAGTACGCGTCGTTGCGCAACATGGTCCGGTAGGCCGAGCCGTCGAAGCGCAGCGAGGTTTCCTGCACGAAGCGCAGGAACTTTGCGAGATCCTCGCGCGTTGAGGTCCCTCTGCTCCAGACCTCCTGCAATTCGATCCAGGCCGAGTTGATGGTGTCCCACATCTCGCTCGTCAGCGCTGTGCGCACCGAGCGCGAATTCAGCCGCGCCGCCTCGATGCAATTCCTGATCGACGACGGATTGTCCGCCGAGAACGAGAGATAATCGACGACGTTGTGCTCGTTGGCTTCTTCGTACTGCTGATAGAAGCTTGCGGCGACGCCGGCGGTCAAGAGCGCCGAGTCCCATTCGTTGGTCTTGCCGATATAGGCGGCGGGAAGCGCGGTGACGCGCAGCGTCGCATCGATGGTGCGCGCGAGATACTCGGCCCGTTCGACGTAGCGGGCGAGCCAATAGAGGTTTTCGGCGGTACGCGACAGCATCTCTCTACTCGTCCAGGATCCAGGTATCTTTGGTACCGCCGCCCTGGCTCGAATTCACCACCAGGGAGCCTTCCTTCAGGGCAACGCGTGTCAACCCGCCGGGCACGATCGTGGTGCTCTTGCTGCCGGTGAGCACGAACGGCCGCAGGTCGACGTGGCGCGGCGCCAGGCCGGATGCCGTGCAGGTCGGGCAGGTCGAGAGCGCCAGCGTCGGCTGCGCAATGAAGCCCTCGGGCTCGCGCTTGAGCTTTTCGCGGAAAGCCTCGATCGTCGCCTTGGTCGCGGCAGGACCAATCAGCATGCCGTAGCCGCCGGAGCCGTGCACCTCCTTCACGACGAGTTCGCTCAGATGGTCCAGCACATAGGCGAGATCCTTCGGCTCGCGGCAGCGCCAGGTCTGCACGTTTTTCAGAATCGGCTCCTCGCCGAGATAGAATTTTACGATGTCCGGCATGTAGGAGTAGATCGCCTTGTCGTCGGCGATGCCGGTGCCGACGGCGTTGGCAAGCGTGATGTTGCCGGCCGCATAGGCCGACATCAGCCCGGGCACCCCGAGCGCGGAGTCGGGCCGGAAGGTGAGGGGATCGAGGTAGTCGTCGTCGACGCGGCGGTAGATCACGTCGACCCGTTTCACGCCCTCGGTCGTCCGCATGAACACTTCGTTGTTCTTGACGATGAGGTCGCGGCCCTCGACCAGCTCGATACCTAGCTTGTCGGCGAGGAAGGAGTGCTCGTAATAGGCCGAGTTGTAGACGCCCGGCGTGAGCAATGCGACGGTCGGTTCGCCGGAGGCGCTTTGCGGCGCCACCGAGCGCAAGGCGGATAGCAGCTCGTCCGGATAGCGTTCGACCGGCGCCACCCTGTGGCGGGCGAACAGGTCCGGAAACAGCCGCATCATGATCTCGCGGTTTTCCAGCATGTAGGACACCCCGGAGGGCGTGCGTGCATTGTCCTCCAGCACGATGAAGTCCTCGGCATCGACCCGGACGATGTCGATGCCGGCGATGTGCACGTAGACGTCGTGCGGCACCTGCTGACCGTTCATCTCCGGGCGGAAGACCGGGTTCTGAAAGATGAGGTCGTCGGGCACGATCTCGGCGCGGAGGATGTCGCGGCCGTGATAGATGTCGCGCAGGAACATGTTGAGCGCGCGCACGCGCTGCTTCAGGCCCTTCTCCAGCAGCGACCATTCCTTGCCGGACATGATCCGCGGGATCACGTCGAAGGGGATCAGGCGCTCCGTCGACTCGGAGTCCCCATAGACCGCGAAGGTAATGCCGATGCGGCGGAACAGGAGCTCGGCCTCCTGGCGGCGATATTCGAGCGCCTCGGGAGGCGTCTCCTTGAGCCAGCGCGCCAGCTCCTGATAGGCGGGGCGAAGGTCCCCACTGGGAATGTTCATTTCATCAAACGCGACTGCCATAGATCCCGACTTGTCTCCGCAAGGCGTTGCGCCATTCGACAGGCCGCGAGGCCTTGGTGAAGACCGCAACGTCCTGGCCATGCGGCAAGAGTGCATGACTTTCATGCGGTAGCAAGGGCCGGGCCAGCGCGATAAGCATGGGGAGAGGACATTTGCCGGGGATGGCCGGCGGCTTGCCTGAAAAAATGGCTGAGGACTGCTTATTTCGGCAGCAAAAGCGCGTGACTTCAACGCGTTACCTCGGCAAAGTCGGGCCGACAGGTGAGGGACTTGAGGTATGAGCGAGATCGTCACGGCGGGTATTCTGGTTATTGGGGACGAAATCCTGTCCGGCCGGACCAAGGACAAGAACATCGGCTTCATCGCCGAATACCTGACCAATATCGGCATCGACCTGAAGGAGGTCCGGGTTGTCTCCGACGACGAGCCCGACATCATTGCCGCGTTGGATGCACTGCGGCATCGCTACACCTATGTCTTCACCACCGGCGGCATCGGGCCGACCCATGACGACATCACCGCTGATAGTGTCGCCAAGGCGTTCGGCGTCGGGATCGACCATCACCCGGAGGTGGTCGCCCGTTTCCGCGAGCGCTGGAGCGAGCAGGACCTCAACGAGGCCCGCCTGCGCATGGCCCGCATTCCCGATGGTGCCGAGCTGATCCAGAGCGCCACCATCCTCGCCCCCGGGTTCAAGATCGGCAATGTCATCGTGATGGCGGGCGTGCCCTCGATCATGCAGGCGATGATGGACATCGTCTCGCCCAAGCTGAAATCGGGCGTGCGCATGCTCTCCGAATCGGTCCGCGCCAATGCGCGGGAAGGCGACATCGGCAGCCCGCTGCGGGCGATTGCCGCCCAACATCCCGACACCATCATCGGCAGCTATCCCTTCATGGATGAAGAGCAGAAGCCGAACACCAATCTGGTGGTGCGCTCGCGCGATGCGAACAAGCTCGCAGCCGCAATGGCGGCGGTGAAGGAAATGCTGGCGGGATTGAACATCACCCGCTAGCAACCTAGCTGCCGGCAGACGAAGCAGGAGACGACGATGGCTGGTGAAGCACCGGAATTAAGTGCGGAGGAACGGGCGGGCCGCCCCTTTCCGGTCTCGTGGGACCAGTTCCACCGGGATTGCCGGGCACTGACCTGGCGGCTCAATGAGGTTGGTCCGTTTCATGCGGTGATCGCGATCACCCGCGGCGGCCTTGTGCCGGCCGCTATCGTGGCCCGCGAGCTTGGCGTGCGCGTGATCGATACGGTCTGCATCGCCAGCTACGACCACGACAAGCAGGGCGACCTCAAAGTGCTGAAGGGCATTTCCGAAGACGTGATGAAGCTCGGCGGCGGCACCGGCAAGGGGCTTTTGATCGTCGACGACCTCGTGGATACCGGCAAGACCGGCAAGCTGGTGCGCGCGATGCTCCCCGACGCGCATTTCGCCACCGTCTACGCCAAGCCGAAGGGACGTCCCCTGGTCGATACCTTCATCACGGAAGTCTCGCAGGACACCTGGATCTTCTTCCCCTGGGACACCGCGCTGTCCTATCACCCGCCGCTTCGCGACGGAGCGGCGTGATTATCGCCGTCATTGCGAGCGCAGCGAAGCAATCCAGAAATGTGTCCGCGGAAACAGTCTGGATTGCTTCGTCGCTTCGCTCCTCGCAATGACGGGCGGAGGCGACCATGCCCCTGCAAAACCGCGTCACGCCGACCGGCGAGATCATCGCGATGCCGCACCGCGGCCTGTTCACCGGTAACCGCGGCATCATCCATGATCCCGCGACCAAGACGCTATTGAAAAAGCGCTGGTCGTCGCCGGCTTGGATCGTTTGCCTGTGTGAATTCCGCGGCTGGCGGCGGCCGGTTATGGCGCGACGGAGCTGGACCGAGCTGTTCTTTCTTGACGAAGCCACGGCCTTTGCCGCAGGCCACCGTCCCTGCTTCTTCTGCCGCCGCGATGATGCCAAGCGCTTTCGCGTTGCATGGGAGACGGGCAACAGTGCAAGCGGCATCAGCGCCAAGGCGATGGATGCCGTACTGCATCGGGAACGGCTCGATCGCGGCAAGAAACGGCTGCATGCGCTGCCGAGGCCGCTCGTGGAATTGCCGGACGGCGCGATGGTCCAACAGGGCGATGATTGCTTCCTCGTCGCGCAGGGCAGGACGCTGCTGTGGTCACCCGCGGGCTACGCCCCGCATAGCAGCGCCCTCGATCACCCGCTGTTGCTGACGCCGCCTTCCACCTTGCGCGCGATCATCGCTGGATATCAGCCTGTGCTGCATCCGACCGCACGCAGCTAGCGCAGCGGCTTGCCGTCTTCATCCGCACTTGTCCGCGCATCGCGCAACGCCCATTCGTGGATCACTTGGCGGCAGCGTGTCAGCTCGGCTTCGCTGGCGGCATTCGCATCCCTCGATGGCCGCTCCACCATCGCCTCGCAGGTGAGGAGCACCGAGCGATCCTCACCGCGCGCCGGCAGCGCGATCGCCGCAAGCGTCGCAATAACGAAAGCGGATCGGTCACAGCCTTAACCCAGCTTCTCGCGTGCCAGCGCGGCACCGGCCCCGAGCGCCATCAGCTTGGCTTCGGCGATCTCGCGCCGCATCGGCGCCATGCCGCAGTTGGTGGTGGCGATGATGTTGCTCTTGGGCACGAATTTCGACACTGCGTCGATCACCTGCACGACATCCTCGGCGGTCTCGACCGTGTCGCTGGCGACGTCGATCACGCCGGCCTGCACGATCTTGGACTTGAGCAGCGCGAGCAGGCCGAGCGGTACCTTCGAGTTGCGGCACTCGATCGCGACCTGCTGGATCGGGCTGGCGTCGATCGCGGGAAAGATCTGCTCGTACTGCCGCCATTGCGCGCCGAGCGTTTCCTTCCAGTCGGTGTTGGCCTTGATGCCGTAGCCGTAGCAGATGTGCACGGCGGTGGCGCAGGTCAGGCCCTGCGCGGCGCGCTCCAGCGCCTTGATGCCCCAGTCGTTGACCTCGTCCATGTAGACGTTGAACGCGGGCTCGTCGAACTGCACGAGATCGACGCCGTCGGCCTGCAGCGCCTTGGCTTCCTCGTTCAGGAGTTCGGCGAACGCAAATGCCATCTTGACGCGGTCGCCATAGTAGCGATCGGCAATGGTGTCGATGATGGTCATCGGGCCGGGCAGGGTGAACTTGAGCTTCTTCCTCGTGTGCGCGCGGGCGACGCGCGCCTCGTCGGCGTGGACGCGGCTCTTCAGCCGGAGCGGGGCGACGACCTGCGGCACCATCGCCTTGTAGCGATCCTTGCGGATGCCCATTTCGACCTTGTGGGCGAAGTCGATGCCCTCGATCTTCTCCAGGAAACCGTGGACGAAATGCTGCCGGGCCTGCTCGCCCTCGGTGACGATGTCGATGCCGGCATCCTCCTGGACTTTGACGGCAAGCATCGTCGCATCGCGCTTGGCGCGGACAAGCTCCTCGCCCTGCGACTTCCAGGGCGCCCAGAGCATGTTGGGCTCGGCGAGCCATTCCGGCTTCGGCAAGGAGCCGGCGATCGTGGTTGGAAACAGCATGGCGGCCCTCACGGCGGGTTATGATTGCGCCCCTTCCTGCCATGTCTTAACGTCGAGGTACAGAACAACAAAAGTCGCCTTGAAACCGGCGGCGCCGGACCGGAAACGCCATGATCGAATTCTTCTTCGACTGTTCCAGCCCCTGGACCTATCTCGCCTTCCACAACATCCAGCCGCTGGCCAGGGAGGTTGGCGCGGAGATCGTCTGGCGGCCGATCCTGGTGGGCGGCATCTTCAATACGGTCAACCCAAGTGTCTATGCGCAGCGTGAGACACCGGTGCCGTTGAAGGCGCGCTACATGAAAAAGGACCTTGCCGACTGGTCGCGCTCGGCCGGTCTCGCGATCAAGATGCCGCCGACGGTATTTCCGGTGAACAGCGTGAAAGCGATGCGCGGCTGCATCTGGCTCGGACAGGACTCGGTGCCTTTCGCCACGGCGGTGTTCGAGACCTATTGGGGCGAGGACAAGGACATTTCGCAGGACGCGGTGCTCGCCGAGATCTGCAGGAAGGTGGGCGTCGACGAGCAGAAATTCTTCGCGGGCATTTCGGGGCAGGGGATCAAGGATCAGCTCAAGGCCAACACCGAAGAAGTCGTCGCTCGCGGCGGCTTTGGCTCGCCGACGATCTTCGTCGGCAAGACCGACATGTATTTCGGCAATGACCGCCTGCCGTTGATCCGCGAGGCGCTGCTGCGCGGCAAGGCGAGCGCGGCCTGATGGTGCGGGCTGTCGTCTGCCGCGCGCTCGGCGCGCCCGAAAAATTGCAGCTTGAAGAGTTTCCGTCGCGCGACCTGAAGCCGGACGAAGTCCGCGTCGCGATCCGTGCCGCCGGCCTGAATTTTCCCGACGTGCTGATGGCGGCCGGCGAATACCAGCTCAAGCCGGAGCTGCCGTTCACGCCGGGCGTGGAGGCAGCCGGCGACGTGACCGAGGTCGGCGCGGGCGCGAGCGGCGTCGCCGTCGGCGACAAGGTCATCGTCAAGATGCGGCACGGCGCTTTCACGGATGAAGCCGTGGTGATCCCGTCGCAGCTCACGCCGATGCCATCGACGTTCGACTATGCGGAAGCCGCGACCTATCTCGCCGGGCACGGCACCGCCTATCACGCGCTGATCGACCGCGGCCGGCTCGAGCCGGGCGAGGTGCTGCTGGTGCATGGCGCCGGCGGGGGCGTGGGTCTTGCTGCCGTCGAGATCGGCAAGATGCTGGGTGCGACCGTGATCGCGACGGCGTCCAGCGACGAAAAGCTCGCGATCGCCAAGATGCGGGGCGCCGATCATCTCGTGCGCTACGACCGCGAGCCGTTTCGTGATGCCGTCAAACGGATCACCGACGGTCGCGGTGCCGACGTCGTGTTCGATCCCGTCGGCGGCGAAGTGTTCGAGAATTCGATGCGTTGCATCGCCTGGGGCGCACGGCTGCTGGTGATCGGCTTCACCGGCGGCATCGGCTCGGCGAAAACCAATCTCCTGCTGATCAAGGGTGCCAGCGTGCTCGGCGTGCGAGCGGGCGAAGCGGTACGGAAAAATCCCGCGCTCGGCGAGAGCAGGCTGAAGGCGTTGCTCCAATGGGCCGAAGAGGGCAAGCTCCGGCCTAACGTCTCGCACCGCCTGCCGCTGCAGGAGGTTGCGAAGGCGATGCGGCTGTTGCTCGACCGCAAGGCGATCGGGCGCGTGGCGTTGTTGATGGAGTGACGGTGTCGTAGGGTGGGCAAAGGCGCGTGAGCGCCGTGCCCACCATTTATCGGCAGCCGTGACAAGAATGGTAGGCACGCTTCGCTTTGCGCACCCTACGATGCCTTACTTGTACTCTCGCTCCGTCCACCACGGGAAATAATCCGGCATGTCGCTCGACACCTTGTTCTTGAACTGAGCCGGGCGCTTCTCCAGGAACGACACCACGCCTTCCTTCACATCGTCCGAGCGGCCGCGGGCGTAGATGCCACGGCTGTCAACCTTGTGGGCCTCCATCGGATCGTCGGCGCCCATCATGCGCCACATCATCTGGCGGATCAGTGCCACCGACACCGGTGCCGTCTTCGCCGCGAATTCCTTGGCGAGCGCGCGGGCGGTCGGCAGCAGATCATCGGGAGCTACGACCTTGCTGACGAGGCGTCCGGCGAGGGCTTCCTGCGCCGGGAAGACGCGGCCCGAATAGCACCATTCCAGCGCCTGCGAGATGCCGACGATGCGCGGCAGGAACCAGCTCGAGGCGGCCTCCGGCACGATGCCGCGCTGGGAGAACACGAAGCCGAAGCGCGCGGCGTCGGAGGCGATGCGGATGTCCATCGCGAGCTGCATGGTGACGCCGATGCCGACCGCGGGTCCGTTTACCGCGGCAATCACAGGCTTGAGGCATTTGAAGATGCGCAATGTCACCTGGCCGCCACCGTCGCGCACCTGGGAATCGCTGTAGTCGACCTTGCCATCGGCAAAGCGCTTCACTGGCCCGCGCCGGGCGTCGCGATCGAACGTATCCGCGCCCGACGAAAGGTCTGCGCCCGCGCAAAAGCCGCGACCGGCGCCTGTGACGATGATGGCGCGGACGTCGTCGTCCTTGTCGGCTGCGTCGAACGCGTCGATCAGCTCTCCTTGCATCTGCGCGTTGAAGGCGTTGAGCTTGTCGGGCCGGTTCAGCGTGATGGTGAGGATCTGCTCGGCGACATCGTATTTGATCATCTCATACGCCATGGTGGTTTCCTTCCCTGTCCTGAATTCTGTCTCTAAGAGACGTCATGCATGAACGCCAGCGTCCGTCTTGTGCGGACTGGGCGTTTGGTGGCCAGGCTCTACTTCGCCGGCGGGCTAGGCCAGGGCTTCTGTGGCCCGCGCAGGCTCTCAAAAGCCTTGGCCATGCCGAGCACGCCGATATCGTCGAAGCGGCGGCCGACGATCTGCACGCCGATGGGAAAACCCTTGGCGTCGAAGCCGCCGTTGATGGAGATCGCCGGGTTCTCCGACATATTCCACGGGACGGTATAGGCGATGTGCTCGAACGGCTTCATGGGATCGTTGGTCGGCGAGGCCCACTCCGCCGGATAGTTCACGTTCGGCGCGGTCGGCGAGATCACATAGTCGAGCTCGCAGAACAGCTTTGATGCCGCCGCGCGGATTGCCATGGTCTGGTTGAAACCACGGATGACGTCGACGCCCGAGAGCTTCGCGCCGGACTCGCCCCATTTGAAAATGTAGGGCAGCACCTTTGCCTGTTCGGCGGGCGTCAGCTTCGACAGATCATCCCACATCCGTGCGCGCCAAAAGTTGTCGAGGCCGTCGAGCATCTCGCGCGTGAGGATGCCGTCGACTTCGGTGACGACGGCCCCTGCGGATTCGAACGCTTTCGCCGCCTTCACAGCGACCTCGCGCACCGGTTTCTCCAGCGCCAGGCCAACGCCGGGATCGAGCATCAATCCGATGCGGAGTTTGCGCGGGGATTTCTCCAGCCCCTTCCAGTTGAGGGGCTCCGCGGGCAGGCTCGTGCCGTCGCGCCGGTCGGGTTTCGCGATCGCGCTCATCATCAGCGCGCAATCGTCGACGGTGCGGGTCATGGGACCGGCGACGCGGCCGACATAGGCGGGATCGATCGGCACGCGTCCAAAGCTCGGCTTCAGTCCGACGAGGCCGCACCAGCCCGCAGGCAGGCGGACCGAGCCGCCGATATCAGTCCCGAGATGCAGCGGGCCATAGCCGGCCGCGGCCGCGGCGCCCGCGCCGGCGCTGGAGCCGCCTGGATTTTTGGAGAGGTCCCAGGGATTACGCGCCAGCGCGTGGAAAGAGGACAGCCCCGAGGACAGCATGCCGTAGTCGGGCATGGTGGTCTTGGCGAAGATGATCGCACCGGCTTCGCGCAGGCGCGCCGCGGGTGGTGCGTCCTTCTCGGCCGGCACGAGCTTGACGCTGGCCGCGCCCAGCGGCACCGGCACGCCTTTGGTCGCGATGTTGTCCTTCACAGTCACCGGCAGGCCGTCGAGCGCTCCGGACGGCTCGCCCCCGGACCAGCGTGCGGTCGAGGCCTTCGCGGCCTCGCGCGCTCCGTCGGGATCGCATGCATAGAGCGCCTTGAGGTGCGGCTCCCACGCGGCGACGTGCGCGAGCACGTCTTCCAGCACCTCGCTCGGCGAGAACTGCTTGGCGCGATAGCCCGCGATCAGATCGACCGCGGAGAGATCGTGCAGCGAGGTGACTTCTTCTTCGACACCCTTTTTATGCATGGGCACCCACCGGCATCCGGGTCTCGATGATCCGGGCGAACATGCTGGCACCGATCGGCAGGATCTTGTCGTCGAGCACGAAGCCGGGATTGTGCACGGGCACCGAGCCGTCGTGGCCGACCCAGAAATAGGCGCCCGGAATGGTTTGCAGCATGTCGGCGAAATCCTCGCTACCCATCTTCGGCTGGGCACGGGTGATCACGTTGGCGGGGTCGACGATGGTGCGCGCGACGTCTTCGACCACCTTGGACTGCTCGACCTGGTTGACCAGCACATCGAACGTGTCGCGGATGTCGACGTCGATCACGCACTGATAGGCGCTCGCGATGCCAGCGCAGATCGTGCGAATGCGTTCGCTGATCAGGGTGCGGACTTCTTTCGAGAAAGTGCGGATGGTGCCGCAAAGATGCGCCTCGCCGGGGATGACGTTGTACGCGGAACCGGCGTGAATCTGCGTGATCGAAACGACTGCGGCCTGCAGCGGCTCGACGTTGCGGCTGACGATGGTCTGGATCGCCTGCGCCAGCGTGGTCGCGATGATCACAGCGTCCTTGGAGCGTTCGGGCATCGCGCCATGCGCGCCGTAGCCAGTGATGCGGAGATCGAAGAAGTCGGCGCTGGCCATCGCGGGGCCGGGCAGGATCGCGATCTCGCCATGGTTCAGGTCGGGCGCGTTGTGCAGGCCGTAGAGCTCGTCGCAGGGAAACTTCTCGAACAGCCCGTCCTTGATCATCGCGCGGGCGCCGCCGAGGCCTTCCTCTGCCGGCTGGAAGATCAGGTGCACTGTGCCGTCGAAGTTCTTGGTTTCGGCGAGGTAGCGCGCGGTGCCGAGCAGCATGGTGGTGTGGCCGTCATGGCCACAGCCGTGGAAGCGGCCCGGGATTTTCGAACTCCATTTCAGATTGGTGTTCTCCTCCATCGGCAGCGCGTCCATGTCGGCGCGAAGCCCGATCCGCTTGCCGCTCGAACCCTTGCCCTTGATGACGCCGATCACGCCGGTGCCGCCGAGACCGCGATGCACCTCGATGCCCCAGCTCTTCAGCTTGTCGGCAACGATGCCGGAGGTGCGCACTTCCTCGAAGCCGATTTCCGGATGGGCGTGGAGGTCGCGCCTGATGGCTGTGAGTTCGTCGGCATAGCCGTCGATGCGGTCGATCGTGGGCATGTGTTCTGTCCAGTTAGCGTGAGGAGGGAGTGAAAATCGGGCCGTTCGGCTTGATGCGGATGCCCGGCCGCAGGCGCGTCCACGGCAGCGTAGCCGTATCCGCGGGCATCGCGCCGGGGGCAGCGCAGATCATCAGCTTTTCCGCGATCGGCTCGAAGTCGGCGCGGAAGTGCACCGAGCTCTTGTTGACCAAAATCTTCTGTTCGGTTGGCTCGATGCCGACATAGCGGTACATGGCCTGGTCGGCGAGCTGCGCCTTGTGTGAGCTCACGACGATTCGGACGTCGCCGATGCGAAGGCAGGCGGACGGGCCCATCTCCATCTCGCGGCCGCCATAGTAGGGCCCGGGCGCGATGAAGCGGCCGTCGGAAAGTTTTTCGACGACGAAGGTCTCACGATAGGGCTCGTCGCCGGGAATGCCCGACTTGCCGCCGAGCGACAGCGTCACGGTGGCGCCGACGCCGGCTTCATGCGCGGCTTTCGCCGATGCCGGATCGTAGATCGCGCCCGTCGCAGCACTCGCCTTGTTGCGTACCAGCGCGCGTAGCATGCCGGTGGTGTCGGAATCGCCGCCGGCGCCGGGATTGTCCTGGGTGTCGGCGATGATGATCGGCTTGCTCGCGCTCTTGGAAAGCTCCATGGCGTGGCGGACGCCGTCGTCGGGCGACCAGATCTTGCCGTCGAAATCGTCCTCGTGGCTTTCGATCAGCTTCACGATCGCATCCGCCGCGCGGTCGGCATCGGCTTGGGTCTTGCCATAGGCGAACACGCTCGGCCCGCAATCACGGAAATCGGCGGCGGGGAAGCCGGGCGCGAAGGACAGCGTCGGAACCGCGTCGCTCTCCAGCGTGGCAAGCTTTTCGTAGATGCCCTTGGTCGGCTGGTCGTTGGTGCACTGCCAGCTGATCGGAATCAGGAACGGCAATTGCCGGAAGGCCTTTGCGAAACGCTGCTTTGTCTTCAGAAGCAATGCGAGGTGTCGCGCGGAGGCACGGCCGGTCTCGGCCATGTCGACATGGGGATAGGTGCGGTAGGCGATCAGCGCGTCCGCATGCTCCATCATCTCGGGCGTGACGTTGGCGTGCAGGTCGAGGCTCGCGACCAGCGGAATGTCCTTGCCGATGACGCGGCGCACGCGGGCCAGAATCTCGCCTTCGCCGTCGTCGAGATGTTCCGTGACCATCGCGCCGTGCAGATCGAGATAGACGGCGTCGATCGGGCCGGCGGCTGCGATGCCGTCGACCATCGTCTTGACGATACGCTCGAAGGCGTCCCTGGTGACATGCGCCGAGGGGCTGGCGCCGCAAGCGATGGTCGGGATGAGTTCCCAGCCGAGGGCCTCGGCGCTGTCGACGAAACCGGCGAGGCCGACATTGATGCGGCGCATCACCTTCAGCACGTCAGGTCCTTGCGTCATCGCCGGCCAGCCGCCGCCGTGCTGGAAGTCCGCGAACGTCGCCTTCGTCGGAGCGAAGGTGTTGGTCTCGTGCAGGAAGCCGCCGACGGCGATACGTGTCATCAACTCAAGTCCAGCAATTGAAAGTGCGCGACGTTAGCCCTGTGCTTGCGGCGAGAGCAAGCCGGGAAGCAATCGCGCCATGCATGGCGTCAAGCCGTTTTGGGAATGCTTGTCGCAACCGCCGTTATTGCGAACGCGGCGAAGCAATCCAGGTTGTCCCCGCGGAGGGATTCTGGATTGCTTCGCTGCGCTCGCAATGACGAGGAGAGAGACTAGGCGCCTGCCGCCACACCCTCCGACACCGGCCGGAAGTTCGCAAAATCCCAGCCGCGGCCCGGCGCTGCCTCGAGCAGAGCTCTGGTGTACGCCTCCTTCGGATGCGTCAGCACTTCAGCGGCCGGGCCCTGCTCGACGACGCGGCCGTGCTGCATCACCACGACCTCGTCGCAGATCTGCGCGGCGACGCGCAGATCGTGAGTGATGAACAGGATGGCGATGCCGAGCCGCTGCTGGATCTCGTCGAACAGTTCCAGCACCTGCGCCTGCACGGAGACGTCGAGGGCGGAGACCGCCTCGTCCGCGACCAGCACGTCGGGATCGAGCGCGAGCGCGCGGGCGATCGCAATGCGCTGACGCTGGCCGCCGGAGAACTGGTGCGGATAGCGCGCCACCGCATCGGCGGGCAGGCCGACCAGCTCGAGCAATTCGCGGGCACGCTTCATTGCGTCGGTATGCGACACGCCGTAATTGACCGGGCCTTCCGCAATGCTTTCGCCGATGGTGACGCGCGGATTGAGCGAGCGGTAGGGGTCCTGGAATACGATCTGGATCTTCTTGCGATGCGGCTGCAACAGCCGCCGCGAGATGTCCGAGATCTCGCGGCCGGAGAGGCGGACGCCGCCGGAGGTCGGGTCGATCAGGCGGACGATGCAGCGCGCCACGGTCGATTTGCCTGAGCCGCTCTCGCCGACGATGCCGAGCGTGCGGCCCTTGCGCAGCGTCAGCGTGACCTTGTCGGCGGCGACGACTTCGCGGCCTTTACCGAAGAACGCGCGCTCGCGATAGACCTTGCCGAGCTCGTTGGCCTCCAGCACCACCGGTTCCTTGGTCTCGGGCCGCGCTGCGCGCGGCACCAGGCTCGGCACTGCCGAGAGCAGGTTGCGGGTGTACTCCATGGTCGGATTGCGCAGGATGGAATCCAGCGTTCCGGTCTCGACCAGTCGGCCCTGCCGCATCACCGCGACGCGGTCGGCGATTTCGGCGACCACGCCCATGTCGTGGGTAATGAAGAGCACGGCGGTGCCGTGATCGCGCTGGAGGTCGCGGATCAGTGTCAAAATCTGCTTCTGCGTTGTGACGTCGAGCGCGGTGGTCGGCTCGTCGGCGATGAGAAGCTTCGGTTCGAGCACGAGCGCCATCGCGATCATGATGCGCTGGCGTTGACCGCCGGAGAGTCGGTGAGGGTAGGAGGCAAAGATACGCTCGACCTGGGGCAGGCGCACCTGCTCCATCATGTCGAGGATGCGCTTCTTGCGCGCCTTCGCATCGAGTTTGGTGTGCGCGCGGAGAACCTCGTCGATCTGGCGACCGACCGGCATCACCGGATTGAGTGCCGTCATCGGCTCCTGGAAGATCATCGCCATCCGCGTCGCGCGGAGCTGTCGCAGGCGGCGGTCGGTCGCGGTGAGAATCTCCTCGCCGACCAGCTTGACGCTGCCGCCGGTCGGAATCAGCGTGCCCTTCGGCAGCAGACCCATCGTGGTCAGCGAGGTCACGGACTTGCCCGAGCCGCTTTCGCCGACGAGGCACAGCGTCTCGCGCTCATGCACCTGGATCGAGATGCCCTCGATGATGTTTGCAGCATTCGGCTTCTTGCCGACGGAGACGACGAGGTTGTTGATGTCGAGGATCGGGCTGGTCATCACTTGATCGGTCATCATTTGCCTTCCCGCTGCTTCATGCGCGGATCGAGTGCGTCGCGGGCGGCGTCGCCGATCAAATTGATGCTGAGGATGGCGATCGAGAGCAGCAGGCCCGGCCAGAAGATCAGCGTCGGCTTGAGCTGGAAGTACTGACGGCCCTCGGCCATGATGTTGCCCCAGGTCGGCGTTTCCGGCGAGATGCCGGCGCCGAGGAAGGAGAGGATGGCCTCGGTGAGAATCGCGGAGGCGCAGACGTAACTGCCCTGCACGATCAGCGGTGCGATCGTGTTCGGCATCAAATGCCGCCACATGATCTTTGGCAGGGATGTGCCGACCGAGATCGCCGCTTCAACATAGGGCTCTTCGCGCGCCGATAGCACGACCGAGCGCACCAGGCGTGCCACGCGCGGAACTTCGGGGATCGTGATCGCGATCAGCACGGTCCAGAGGCTGGCGCCGGACAGCGACACCACGGCGATTGCCAGCAGGATGCTCGGCATTGCCATCAGGCCGTCCATGATCCGCATCATGACGGAATCGACCAGCTTGAAGAAGCCGGAGACGAGGCCGATCGCCAACCCAATGACGATCGACATGATCGCCGAGCCGATGCCGATCAGAAGCGAAATGCGTCCGCCATACATGACGCGCGACAGCAGGTCGCGGCCATAGGCGTCGGTGCCGAGCAGGAATTGCGCCGAAGAGGGCTTCAGCCGCTGTGAGGGCGCAAGCTGGATCGGATCATACGGCGCGATCAACGGCGCCAGGATTGAGATCAGCACAACCAACGCGAGGCAGATGGTCGCTGCCGCGATGATCGGCGTCGAGGTCAGGAATCCGAAGCGCGGCCGCAGCGGCGACGTGATCGGGATGGAGGACTGGGGAAGGGTATCGACAGACATTCTTATTGTTATCCTTAGCCCTAGTACCGGATCCGGGGATCGAGCACCGTGTAGGCGACGTCGATCAGGAGATTGACGACGACATAGATCAACGACGTCAGCAAGATCATCGCCTGGATCACCGGATAGTCGCGCGCCAGCACCGCATCCACCGTGAGGCGGCCGATGCCGGGGATGTTGAACACGCTTTCGGTGACGACGACCCCGGAGATCAAAAGCGCAAAGCCGGTCCCGATCACGGTGATCACGGGCACGGCGGCGTTGCGCAGCGCATGGCGCATCATCACGGCGACTTCGTTGATGCCTTTTGCGCGCGCGGTGCGGACGTAGTCCTCGCCGAGCACGTCGAGCATCGCCGCGCGCGTCATGCGCGCGATCAACGCGATGTAGATAAAGGACAGTGCGCAGGTGGGCAGGATGATGCGCTCGAAGAACGGCCCAAAACCGTTCGAGATGCTGCGGAAGCCCTGCACCGGCACCCAGCGCAGGTCGATCGCGAAGACCTCGATCAGGATGTAACCGACCACGAACACCGGCACCGAGAAGCCGAGCACGGACAGGCCCATCACGAAGCGGTCGATCCAGGTGCCGTGCTTCCAGGCCGCGATCACGCCCAGGGGAACAGCGACGATGACGGCAAGGATGATGGTCGACAGCGCAATCGAGATCGACGGCTCGACCCGCTGGCCGATCATCTTCATCACCGGAAGGTTGGAGATGAGTGAAGTTCCGAGATCGCCATGCAGCAGCTTGTTCAGCCAGGTGATAAACTGCACGATCAGCGGCTCGTTGAGGCCGAGCGAGGCGCGGATCCGCTCGAGCCGCTCCGGCGTGGCGTTGTCGCCGGCAAGAATCGCGGCGGGATCGCCCGGGGTGAGGCGGAGCAGGAGGAAGACGAACAGCGCCACCACGCCCATCACGGGCACGGCGGCGAGAATTCGGCGAAGGAGATATCCGAGCAAGTTGGATCCCGTCAGATTAGAGTCAAATCAGAGACAGCGGCTGGAGCCTGGGGTTCTGCCACCAGCCTAACATTTCAGCAATTCCCATGCCATCCGGGCCACCGTTTTTGCAGTGCGGTCAACTTGTTTCGGTGATCTGGCCCGGTTTTGGCGATGTGGCTCGCGCCGTTACTCCAGAGTCGCGAGCAGCCCCGCCATCAGCCGGCCGCGTTCGACCAGACTTTCAACCTCGATATACTCTTCGAGCGTGTGGCCGTTGCCGCCACGCACGCCCAGGCCGTCGAGAGTCGGGATGCCCAATGCGCCAGTGAAATTGCCGTCGGAGCCGCCGCCGGCGCTCGCATGCGGCAGTTCTGCGCCGAGCGACTTGGCGATCCCGCGCGCCTTTTCATACAGGGTCATGGTGCCGGCATCGGGCTCCCAGACCGGACGTGTCACGCCGCGCGTCACCTTGAAGGTGACGTCATTGGTTGTACCGGAGAGCGCCAGCATCCTCTCGACGCCGCGATCGAGGTCGGCCTGGCGCTTGGCCATCGAGAGCGCTTCGCCGGTGGCGGTCGTGGCAACGCAATTGACCCATTGACCCCCGTGCACGACTCCGACGGAGAACGTGCAGTCCTCGCCCGTCATCGCGTCGATGGCGAGGATTTGCCGCGCCATCTCGCGGATAGCAGAGCGGCCCGCCGACAAGGTCGCGCCGGCGTGGCTGGGCCGGCCGGTCGCCTCGAGATTGAAACGCGCGATGGCATAACGTCCGGTAGTGACGCCATTGTCAGCGCGGCCGGGCTCGGGCACCAGCACGTATTTGTTGCGCGCGGCTTCCGCCTCGATGATATCGCGCGTGGAGGGTGTGCCGACTTCCTCGTCGGGCGTGAACAGCACGGTGATCGGCAGCGGCGTCGTGAACGAGGCGCGGGCCAGTTGGCGGATCGCTTCCAGCGAAAGATAATTGCCGCCCTTCATGTCATAGATGCCGGGTCCGTAGCACTTGCTGCCCTCGCGCCGCCATTTCAGCTTCTCGATGGTGCCCGTGGGGTGGACCGTATCCATATGTCCGGCAATCAGGATGCCCGGCTCGCCTTGCTTCGGATGCGGAAAGCGTGCGCGGATCACGCCGCCAAAACCCTGGCGACCGGCGATGCGCTCGATCGTCGCACCCATGATCGCCATCTCCCGCGCTGCGATATCGAGCATGCGGTTCACGGCGCTCGCGTCCCAGGTCGGGCTTTCGCATTCCACCCAGCCGCGCAGGCCCTGGAGCATCGCTTCGGAATCGAAGGGAAGATTGGCTGGATTCATCTCAATGTCTCTCGAATGTCTCTTGGGCTTCGGAACATGGAACGCGCATTGCATCGGCGCGGGGCAGGACAGGCGGAGAGCGTTGTAGAGCCAAACCGATCGTTGTGGAGCCCGTGCGCGCGCCGCTTGGGCTTGCAGCGAAACCGGATTGACGCGCTCGGCACTGTCTGCAACTCTCGAAAAGATAAAGGCATTGCATGAGGTTAGTTCGCCTAAAGAACGAACCGGATGCTCAATCAATAACCTGCCTTTGAACAGTTTCACGTCAGGAGAACTTTTATGTTTAAGTTGATGCGCCGGGGGCCTCGCGCGTTCGCCACCAAACTTGCGCTGTCGGTCGTCGCGCTTTCGACGGCACTGGCCTCGCCGGTGCTTGCGGCCGGCAAGACCATCACGGCGGTGATGCACTCGGATCTGCGCATCATCGATCCGATCTTCACCACCGCCTACATCACGCGCGATCATGGCTACATGATCTACGACACGCTCTTGGCGCCCGATTCGAACTTCAAGATCCAGCCGCAGATGGCGGACTGGAAGATCTCCGACGACAAGCTCACCTACACGTTCACGCTGCGCGACGGCCTGAAGTGGCATGACGGTGCGCCGGTGACGGCGGAGGACTGCGTTGCCTCGCTCAAGCGCTGGGCCGCGGTCGACGGCATGGGCCAGAAACTGCTCGACTTCACCGCGAGCATCGAGGCGACCGATGCCAAGACCATCACGCTGAAGCTGAAGGAGCCCTACGGCCTCGTGCTCGACTCGATCGGCAAGCCGTCCTCCCGCGTTGCCTTCATGATGCCGAAGCGCCTCGCCGAGACGCCGCCGGACAAGCAGATCCCCGAGCAGATCGGCTCGGGTCCTTTTAAGTTCGTGCAATCGGAATTCCAGCCGGGCGTGAAGGCGGTCTACGTCAAGAACACCGATTACGTGCCGCGCAAGGAGCCTTCGAGCTGGACCTCCGGCGGCAAGGTGGTGAAGGTCGACCGAGTCGAGTGGATCACCATGCCGGACTCGCAGACCGCGGTGAACGCGTTGCAGTCGGGCGACATCGACTTCGTGGAAAATCTGCCTTACGACATGCTGCCGCTGCTGGAGGCGAACAAGGAGATCACGATCGAGGTCTCGAACACGTTCGGCTTCCAGACGCTCGGCCGGATGAACTTCCTTTATCCGCCGTTCGATAATGTCAAAGTGCGCCGTGCGGCCTTTCTGGCGATAAACCAGAAGGACGTTCTCGACGCGCTGGTCGGCAACGCCAAATATCAGAAGATCTGCGGCGCCTTCTTCGTGTGCGATACGCCATTCGCGACCGAGGTCGGTGGCGAGACCCTGGTGAAGGGCAACGGCATGGCAGAAGCCAAGAAGGCGCTCGCCGAGTCCGGCTATGACGGCACCCCGGTTGTGATCATGGCGCCGGGCGATGTCACGACGCTGAAGGCGCAGCCGATCGTTGCGGCTCAGTTGCTGCGCGAGGCGGGCTTCAAGGTCGACCTGCAAGCGACCGATTGGCAGACGGTGGTGAGCCGCCGCGCCAGCCAGAAGCCTCCGAAGGAGGGCGGCTGGAACATGTTCTTCACCAACTGGGTCGCGGCCGACGTCTCCAACCCGATCGCCAATCTCTCGATCGGCGGCCAGGGCAAGAAGGGCTGGTTCGGCTGGGCCGAGAACGCCAAGATCGAAAAGCTCAAGGACGACTTCGTTCGCGCCGCCTCGCTCGACGATCAGAAGAAGATCGCCGCTGACATCCAGAAGGAAGCCTATGAGCAGGTGATTTACATCCCGCTGGGGCAGTATCTCCTGCCGAGCGGCTGGCGTAAATCGCTGACCGGCGTGCTCGACGGTCCCGCGACCCCGCTGTTCTGGAACGTCGACAAGTCGGAGTAGGGCGAAGGCTCTTTCTTTCGTCCGAATCATCATGCGGCGCCGCTGTCATCAGCGGCGCCGTTGTCGTTTGTCGATCTTAGTCTTTTGTCGACCTTGCGCCGGCTGAGAAGGCGGACGTTTTCAATCTTTTCCAGTTTCCAATCATTGCTATTTGTTTCCGTACTGAACTAGATGTGCCGTTCTTGCGCATCACCTTCCTTCCTCCATTTGATTCTAGTGCCGATCGATTTTGCATTCCAGGCGATGGCCGAACGGTCCGATCGCGCGCCGGCGCGATGGCGCCGGCCATTCCTGCGTTGGCTCGATGGCGTCGAGACGGGCTGGGCCGTGCCGCTTCTCATCGCCTGCTTCGTCGCGATCTGGACACTCTATCTGGCGGTCGCCTATGCCGGCGGCGGTCTGCACCCCGATACGCTGGAGGCCTGGACGCTGGGGCGGCATTTCGCGTGGGGCTACCCCAAGCATCCGCCATTGACCGGCTGGGTTGCCGCGAGCTGGAGCGCCATCTTTCCGCTCAGCGAGTGGTCGCTGCAATTGATGGCGATGACCAATGCCGGGCTTGCGCTGGTCTTTGTCGACCGGATCGCGCGGCAATTCGTGACGGGGCACAAGCGCGTCCTGGTGCTGTTGCTCCTGATACTGACGCCGGCCTATCAATTCCATGCCCAGCGCTTCAATGCCAATGCGGTGCTGCTAGCCGTTTGGCCGCTGGCGACGTGGTGCTTCCTGCGCGCATTCGAGACCCGCTCGGCGTCGTGGGCGATCGCCGTGGGAGTCACGACGGCGCTGGCCATGGCCGGCAAATATTATTCGATCTTCCTTGTCGCGAGCTTCACGTTTGCCGCGCTGGCGCATCCGGCGCGACGCGCCTATTTCACGTCCGCCTCGCCCTGGATCTCGGTCGTCGTCGGGCTTGCGGCGCTGTCACCGCATGTTCATTGGCTCGCCACGACGGGGGCACCGACCTTTACCTACGCGCTGAACCATGCCAACGGCACTGCGGTGAGCTCGCTCGGTGAGGCCAGGAACTTCCTTCTGGGGCTGTTGGCGGCCATCAGTGTGTCAGCCGTCAGCTGGATGTTGATCGCTGGCACGCGGCTGAAGCAGTTTCCGGACGATTTCGCGGCGATGAATCCGGGCCTGCGGCTCCTCTTTTACGTTGCCGTCGGCACGATCGCGCTGCCGGTCCTGGTCTCGCTCGCGATAGGCACCGATCTGCCGTCGCTCTGGGCTTTGCAGGGATTGTTTCTGTTCGCCATTCTCGTGGTCTGCGGCACAAATCATCCGATCGAGCGCTTTTACACCGTCAACCTCACCTTGATCGTGGCCGGCGTTGCGCTCACGGCCGTCCTCGTCGCCGCGCCGATCCATGCCGTCTACCGCAACGATCACGGTTACGAGGAGGGGCGCAATTTCTATGCGGAGGCGGCCAGCGAATTGACACGCGAGTGGCGCGAACTGACAGGCGAGCCGCTCGCCGCCGTCAGCGGCGACGATGCGCTGGCCTTCGCGTTGGCCTTCTACAGCCCGGACCACCCGCACTACGTGCAGCCGTTCGTGGATCAATATCCCGGCGGTTTGCCGGGCAAGACGACGCTGGACCGCGGCTGGGCCGCGCTCTGCTTCCGCGATCAGGATGATTGCAGCCGGTGGATGGACGGGGTGGCCGGGCGTGCCGGGCACTTCGTCAAACGGGAATTTATGGTCCAGGCGCGGCTATGGGGCCGGCCCGGTCTCACGCGGGAAGTGGTTGTGCTGATGGTGCCGCCCCGTGGAAGCGGCGCGGCACCCGAGGGCGTCGCGGACGATTTCAGCGCCAGCAGGCGCGCAACGGAATAGACGTCTTGCTCAACAGTGGCTGTCGCGGACCCGCTCGAGCCCTTCACTCGCGAATGGCACGGTGAAGGCGGTCGTTTCGGCGTTCGACGGCGTGCGTTCCGTTTTCGCCCGCTCCGCGGCGTCGTGGTCTTTACGGTGTTTCGGTTCCATTGAAGCGCCTTTTCAAATTGTTGCAGTACAACATCGTGAGCGCCGCGAAGTTCCTCACCCGATGGCGCGCTGATGCGGCTTGAACAGCCGTCCCCTCTCCACCACCAGCACGATCGCGAGCGCGGCGAGTGACGACACGAAGAAGCCGACCGAGAACGGCAGCAGCGTGCCGTCGAAGCTTTGTCCGATCGCCATGCCGACGGCGATGCCGATCAGCGTGGTGATCGAGCCGTAGAGCGAGGACGCCGTGCCGGCGATGTGGCCCTGCGGCTCCATGGCAAGTGCGGTGAAATTGGCGACCATCATGCCGAACGAGAACATCATCAGCGCCGAGAGCACCATGAACAGGGGAAGCGGCAACGCGCCGAGGCTTTCCGTCAGCAGCATCACACCCGCCACGGCGGTGTAGAGCGTCAGCGCGCCGTGCGAGATCACGCGCATGCCGAGGGTTCCGACGAATCTTGCGTTGAGGAAGCCGGCAATGGCGGTACCGGCCGCGATCGCGGCGAAGGCGAGCGGAAAATAATGGCCGAGGTGATAGATGCCGACAAACACTTGCTGGGCCGAAAATACGTAAGCGAACAGCGCACCCATGACGCTGCCGGCGGCGAGCGCGTAGCCGAGAGTTTGGCGATGGGTCACGGTCTGCCAGTAGGCCGTGAGCACGTCGACCGGCGCGAGCGACCTGCGTTCGCTCTCAGGCAGGGTCTCCGGAAGCCGCAGCACCGACCATGCGAGCGCGAGCAGGCCATAGAGCATCAGCACGACGAAGATGCCGCGCCATTGCGTCACCAGCAGCACCGCCTGTCCGAACGAGGGGGCGATTACGGGGACGGCGATGAAGATCATCATCGCAAGCGACATCACGCTCGCCATGCGGCGGCCGACGTAACAGTCGCGCACGATCGAGGTTGCGATCACGCGCGTCGCCGAGGTGCCGAAGCCCTGCAGTGCGCGCGCCAGCAGCAGTGTCTCGAACGACGGCGCGGCAATCGCCAGCACGCTCGCCATCGCATAGACCGCCATCCCGCCGAGCAGCACCGGGCGGCGGCCGAAGCGATCCGACAGCGGTCCCATGACGAACTGGCCCGCGCCAAAGCCGATCAGGAAGATCGACAGCACCAGCTGAAGATGATTGGCGACGGGGATATTGAAGGCCGCCCCGATATTGGGCAGCGCCGGGAGCATCATGTCCATGGCAAGCGGATTCAGCGCCATGATCGACGCGATCACGATGACGAATTCGGGAAAACCCATGGGGCGGTGTCCCGAGGACACCCAATCGTCGGCATTGACGTCGGACAAGTAGCTCACCTCTGATTTGAGGCCCTTGTCTAACCCCGATGCTGCGTTGCACAAGCGATGATTCGAGATGGCTGGCAGGCGGTGCAGGAGCAGACAGGAATTGACGAGGTATCAGTGCTCGCGGTCGCGGCGCGCGGCGGGATCCTCCGCGCAGCTTTCGTGGTGCGGGCAGCCGGGGTCGAACCGGCACAGCGCTTGCGCGCCGAGGGATTTTAAGTCCCTTGCGTCTACCAATTCCGCCATGCCCGCTTGATCCAACGAGATCAATCACTTAAGTCCCTTGCCGGCGGTCTGGAATTGGCGTTTGCAGGCCGGAGGGGCGGTTCTTCCTTAGGCGAGCCGGCGGCACAAGGCAAAGCCTCAATCCGGACATCTGTTGTTGCTTTAGGCATTCTCAATCGACGGGGACTATTCATCCGACATGTCAGCTTTGATTCGATGTCTGCTTTGACCCAATATCGCCTGCGCACGTGCTGCGTGGCCGCCGCGCTGCTCGCGGCCGGCTTCGCGCAGTCCGGCTGCGCCGGCATGAGCGAGACGGTCGCTCCGGCGTTTGCCGATCCCGGCAAGTACGAATTGTACGATTGCAAGCAGCTCGAAGGCGAGCGCAAGTCGCTCGCTAGCCGCACCATGGAGTTGCAGAGGCTGATGGACAAGGCACAGACCGGCGCGGGCGGCGCCGTCGTGTCGGAGCTTGCCTATCGCAACGACTACGTCGCGGTCCGCGGGCGGGCGCAGATGGCCGAGGACGCTTGGCGCCGCAACAAGTGCCGGGAAACGCCGCCCGAAGAGAAGCCGGCCGCTGCGCCGGCGCCCGCGGCCAATCCTGGCCCGATCAAGCCTGGCCCGAAATCGACAAGAGCAGTGCGCTGAAACCAGCGCCTCGCATCAGGGGCGCCAGCCGTAAATCCAGTCCTGCCGTGCCAGCATGCGTTCCGGGCCGAGGGCGCGGACCGCAAGATCGCGCGCGTATGCGAGCGGCCCACCGAAATGGTAGATGCGGCCTTGCTGCCGCGCGGTCCGCTGCACCCGCCGCACGCGCGTCTGGCGCGTACGCCCGTATTGTCTCAGCGCAGCTGTGATGCCCGCGGTGCTCTCGGCGATCTCAAGGCTCAAATGCTGCGCGAGCACCGCGGCGTCCTCGATCGCCATGCCGGCGCCCTGCGCCGCAAACGGCAGCATCGCATGCACGGCGTCGCCGAGCAGCGCGACCGGGCCTTTGCTCCAGGGGCAGTCGTCGGGCACGTCGAACAGCGCCCATTTCCGCCAGCTATCGACCGTGGCGAGCATCATGCGCGCCGCGGGCGGCCAGCGTGGCGCGGCGAAGGCGTCCATCACCTCGAGGGGATCGCCGGGCGTGCTCCAGCCCGGTCTGTTCCAGGTGCCCGGCAGCACCGCGACCACGTTGATCTGGCGTCCGCCCGCGATCGGGTAGGCGACGAGATGGGCATTCGGGCCCATCCAGAGCTGGACCCGGCGCGCGGTGTAGTCCTTCGGCAGCTGCGTGGCATCGAGCGTGCCGCGCCAGGCAATCAGCCCGGAGAAGCGCGGCTGCACCTCGGGAAACAGATGCTGGCGCACCGTCGACCAGATGCCGTCCGCGCCGATCAGCGCACTCGCGAGATCGCTGCGCCGGATCGTGCCGCTGCGATGGACGACCGTCAGCCCCTTGGCGTGAGGCGCGACGTCTTCGAAGGTCGCGCCGAGTTTCAGATCGATATCGGGATGGTCGGAGACTGCGCCGGCGAGTGCGGATTGCAGGTCGGCGCGGTGCACCACCCAATACGGGGCGCCGGCGCGCGCGGCGGCGGCTTCTCCCAGCGGCATGCGCAAGAGTTCGCCGCCGGCCCGCGCACTCATGATCGAGACCGCCTCCGGGATCACGGCACGCAGCTTGAGGCGCTCGGTGAGGCCGAGCTCGACCAGCACGCGGCTGGCATTGGGAGAGAGTTGCAGACCGGCGCCGACTTCCTCGAGCCGCTCGGCCTTTTCCAGTACGACGATGCGGAAGCCGCGGGCCGCGAGCGCAAGCGCAGCCGTCAGTCCACCTATGCCGGCACCGGCGATGACAATTGTTCGGGAGAGCGCCACCCCTGACCGATGGAAGCGATCAGGCGACCTTGTCCTTCAGGACGCATTCCGGCGGACGGGCTTCGCCCGCCTTCAGGTCGGCGGCGAAACGGTACAGCGTCGAGCAGTAGGGGCAGATGATCTCGTTGTCGTTGCCGAGGTCGAGGAAGACGTGCGGATGATCGAACGGAGGGTTGGCGCCCACGCACATGAACTCTTGCGAGCCGATTTCGATGACGGGGACACCGGCATCGTTGTGGAAGTGCGGGACGACATGGTCGGACATCGTACTCATCCTGGAGTGGCAATGGCGGCAGACACAATCACGACTGACGCGGCATTATTAAGGCGCCGCGGACCATACTGGTGGGTGTGGATGATTGCTAGCCCAGCGGAACCGAAAGCCCCGCAATGCCCCATGCTCATTTGCTCATGCAAATTCGACACAATCTTGCGGCCTGAGAGAAGCCCTTCTTTCGTCGGGGACGTTGTGTCGCAATTTTGGCATACTATGTCTGTGGACGAGCGTAATTGCGACGAAAGACGAACCGTCAGGCGTCAACGATCTCAGGACCGTCCAGGCTCTCCGCATGAAATGGTTGCGAATCAGCACAGCGTTGACCGGTATCGTGGCGTGCGGCTTCATGCTCGCGCAGGTAGCACCCCATGCCCGCGAGGCCGGCGCGATTCTGGCCGCCCAGGACGATCCCGCCGCGCTCTCCGAGATCAAGCTCGACGCGCTGCTGCGGCACAACGACCGCCTGATTCAGGACAACATCGAGATCGCGCTCGCATCGGGCGATGCCGATCTTGCCGACAGTTTTGTCGCGTTGGCGCGCGACCGCAACATCGCGCTGCCTGACGACCTCCTGAGCCGTGTCGGCGATGCGGTCAAAGCCGAAAATTCCACCTCGCATTTCGCAAAACGGTTTGCCACCGGTCTCGTCACCGGCAACGCGGACGATGTTGCGAGCCTGTCGGGGACCGTGGCCGGCGATCTCTTTGTCATCGGCGACATCCGGGACGTCGTCCGGGAGGGCAAGCACCTCGCGATGGGCGAGGAGACCGATCGCCTGGTGCTGGGCCTCGCGGCCGCGGGTCTCGCGGTTACGGCCGTGACCTACGTCTCCGTCGGCGGTGCCGCGCCGGTTCGCGCGGGGCTGACGCTGGTGAAGGACGCGCGTAAGGTGGGCCGGCTCGGCGAGGGACTGGCGGCATGGGCCGGCCGGTCCGCGCGCGAGGTCGTCGATACGCCGATGCTCCAGAACGCGGTTGCCTCCGGCTCGGTGCTGCGGCCGGGCCAGACCTTGAGCGCGATCAAGGCCGCGTTCCGCGCGGAAAAGGCCGGCGCGCTGGTTCGGCTCGGCAAGGATGTCACGCGCGTCGTCGAGAAGACCGGCACGCGCGGCGCGATGGATAGCTTGCGCATCGCCGAAGGCCCCAAGGACGTCGCACGCGCGGCGCGGCTCGCGGAAGCGCAGGGCGGCAAGACGCGCGCGATCCTGAAGCTGCTCGGCCGCGGCGCGCTGCTGCTGATCGGCGGGGCGTTCAATCTCGCACTCTGGCTGTTCGGTGCGGCCTTGACGCTGTTCGGCCTGTTGTCCTCGATCAAGGCGACGACGGAGCGCCTGACCCAGGCCTGGTGCGATCGCAGACGGGCGCGGCGACTTCGCCAGGCCCGGATCGCCGCCGAAGCCGTTCTGGCAAGCGCTGCCGTCACGGCCTAAGATACCTCTTCCCCTCAAGATTGCGGAACTGATGATGCCGAGCTTTCACAACGGCGCCGTTGAAATTGCCTATCTCGACGAAGGCGAGGGCGATCCGATCATCCTGGTGCACGGCTTTGCCTCCAGCAAGAACGTGAACTGGGTCTATCCGACCTGGGTCTCGGAGCTGCGCAAGAACGGCCGCCGCGTCATTGCGCTCGACAATCGCGGCCATGGCGAAAGCGCCAAGCTCTACGAGCCCGCGCAGTACTCGATCCCGACCATGGCCGGCGACGTGCTGGCACTGATGGATCATCTCGCCATCCCGCAGGCCGATCTCATGGGCTATTCGATGGGCGGCCGGATGACGGCCTGGCTCTCCCTCAACGAGCCGCAGCGCCTGCGTTCGGCAATCCTCGGCGGCATCGGCATAGGAGGCCTGATCGAGGGCACCGGCCCCGGCGAGAACGTTGCGAAGGCGCTGGAAGCGCCCTCGCTCGACGACGTCTCCGATCCCGTCGGCCGCACGTTTCGTGCTTTTGCAGACCAGACCCGTTCCGACCGCAAGGCGCTGGCCGCCTGCCTGCGCGGCACGCGCGATCTCATGACGAAGGACGAAGCCGCGCGCATCGACGTGCCCGTGCTGATTGCGGTCGGCTCGACCGACGACGTCGCGGGTTCGGCCAGCGCACTCGGCGCCATCATCCCGGGTTCGGAAGTGCTCGACATTCCGAACCGCGATCACATGCGGGCGGTCGGCGACAAGGTCTACAAGACCGGCGTGCTCGATTTCCTGTCACGCCGCGGCTGAGGTTTCGTCCGCGGCCTCGTCGCCGAACGAGCGAAACAGCGCCATCAACACCACGAAGGTGGCAACCCACACGATTCGCGCGCCATAGCGGTCGTGTGGTCCGGAAATCACGCCGCAGATGAAGGCGTTGCCGAGCAGCGCCAGCACGACGGTTGCGGCCAGCAGCCTCAGATCGTCGAGCCGGCGCCTCCTGAGCGCGTGGCCGAGCAGCGCGACCAGCCCCAGCATCGAGGCGAGCGCGACGGGCACATGCAGCCAGTTGACGTAGTCGAAGTCGAGAGCCCAATTCTGCTGGCGCGCCGCGCGCATCGGCGCGGCCTGTGAGGGGATATAGCGTTCGATGATGCCGCGGGTGTGCGGGATCCAGCCATTGGTACCTTCGCCGGTCGCTACATGCAGCAATTGCTGGCCCATGGCGCGCAAGGCCGCGCCGGCCTGCCACGCCGGATAGTCGGCGAGCGAACCCACGACGATGGTGCCCATCTCGTCGTTCATGCCTTCGAAGCGGCCGAGCGTGTTGAACATGCTCTTGCCCCACAGGAATTCGTCGGCGGTCGCCGGCAATTGGTCGCGATAGGGGCAGAGTTTGAGTTTTTCGCGAGGGCAATGGTCATTGAGATAGCGCGCGACAATGCCGTCCTGCATCATGCGGCCGAAGGCGACGCCGGTGCCGCCGGGCGTCCATGTCCATTTGCCCGACAGCGCGTGGTTCGCCGACACCAGCATCAGGCCGCCGGTGATGATGGTGAGGCTCGCCTGAGCCAATCCCGCGATCGGAAGCCGGGGCCCCAGCAACGGCCGCGTCATCCAGCCCGCGACGCAGAGCCCGAGCAGCACGCCGAGCGTGGCGCTGTGGGTCGCGGCGGCAAAGGCGGTGAAGACGAACAGCGAGATTTTTTCGAGCGCCGAGGTCCGCGGCCCACCGATGACCAGCAGGAATAGCGACAGCACCGACAGGCCTGCAAAAATATCGGTGAGCAACATGCTCGCAAGCCAGGGCAGCGCGGTCGACAGGATCAGGAGCAGGCTGATCGCGGCGAAGCGGAACGTTTGCATCATCGAGAGCACGCGCAAGGTGAGCTGCAACAGCCACAGCGTCGCCAGCGACTGGACCGCGAGGTTGATCCAGAAACCAGAACTCTCGCCGTAGTGCA
The DNA here is from genome assembly GCF_023073025.1 of Bradyrhizobium sp. 76. Lineage (NCBI taxonomy): Bacteria > Pseudomonadati > Pseudomonadota > Alphaproteobacteria > Hyphomicrobiales > Nitrobacteraceae > Bradyrhizobium > Bradyrhizobium sp. 76. The sequence goes on along the minus strand of NZ_JADPIS010000059.1, from coordinate 136,820 downwards.
GATAGATGCCGAACACGGTGGAGCGGCTCGGGACGAGATAGCCCTCGTACCAGCGCGCCAGATAGCCTCCGGTATCCCATTGCAACAGCGGATAGCCGTTCCAGAACGCCGGCGCGATCATCAGCAGCGGCAGGGCGATCGCAGCCAGCCGCAGCCAGAGTGAGCCCGCGGCGCCCGCGCGCGCATGATCGGTGGTGATGGTCAAATCCGCTCCGTCCTCACTCGGACCATGCCCGCAATCACGGTTGAGGCGGAATTCACCAATAGTTTGACGCCGCCCGGCTTGAATTTGGCGAAACCCTGACCATTTTGAGCCGACCTTGCCGCCGGGGGCGTCGGAAGAAACTGTTGTGATTCAACGCGTTGGCATGGCCTCGCTGGGCAACGCACTGTTCACTCTCAGGCAAGCCCGTCAGGACTTTGTCGCCTAGACTGTGTTATAGAACCAGTGAAACGAGCCAATTCGAAAGAGCAGATCTCATGGCAGTGCATCAGGTCAATCCGGGAGGAAAGCTCGCAACGCTCGATCCGATCTGGGATCGGATCCGCGGCGAAGCGGAGGACATCGTCCATCGCGAGCCGGAGCTTGCGACCTTCATCTATTCGACGGTGCTGCATCACAGTCGCCTGGAAGATGCGGTGATCCATCGCGTCGCCGATCGGCTCGATCACTCCGCGCTGTCGGGCGATCTCGTGCGCCAGACCTATGACGAGGCGCTGCGCGACGATCCCGATCTCGGCAACGCGTTCCGCGCCGATCTCGTCGCCGTCTACGACCGTGACCCCGCGACCTCGCGCTTCATCGACCCGTTGCTCTATTTCAAGGGCTTCCACGCCATTCAGACCCACCGCCTCGCGCATTGGCTCTATCTGAAGGGCCGCAAGGATTTTGCGTATTATCTGCAGAGCCGGGCGTCTGCGGTATTCCAGACCGACATCAACCCCGCCGCGCGCATCGGCCGCGGCATCTTCCTCGATCACGCCACCGGTTTCGTCTGCGGTGAGACGGCACTTATCGAGGACGACGTCTCGATCCTGCATGGCGTCACGCTCGGCGGCACCGGCAAGGAGAACGAGGACCGCCATCCGAAGATCCGCCACGGCGTCCTGATCGGGGCCGGCGCGAAGATCCTCGGCAATATCGAGATCGGCCATTGCGCGCGCATCGCGGCGGGCTCGGTCGTGGTCAAACCCGTGCCGCACAACGTCACGGTCGCAGGCGTGCCCGCCAAGGTCGTCGGCGAAGCCGGCTGCGCCGAGCCGTCGCGCACCATGGATCAGATGATCAACGCCATGGGACTTTGAGATGGGACTTTGAGAGGGGACGTCGAGCTTGTCGGAAGGGGCGGATTTTCCGCCCCCTTCGCCCCAAAATTCTTTGGCAATTCATGCTGGCGGTTGGTCGCGTCTCGTCCTAAAACCCGCGCCAACCCAGATTTCGATTGGAGACTTGCCGTGGACGTGAAGGAAGTTAGGAAGCTCGACGCGTACCTGAAGCGCGTATTCGGCAATTCCAAGATCCGCGTCGTGCCGCGGCCGAAGAAGGATGATTCCGCCGAGGTCTATATCGGCGAGGAATTCATCGGTGTGCTCTTCGTCGATGATGAGGACGACGATCGCTCGTTCCAGTTCCAGATGGCGATCCTCGAGGACGATCTCGTCGATCAGGAGTGATGCGACCCGATTGGTGAGACGGAACTTCTCGCCCTCACCATTTAGTGTCTGACGCGGCGGTGCGATCGGCCGACGCTTTTCCCACATTCCGTCCATGCGAACAGTGCTGATCTCCGGGGCGGGGATTGCCGGGCCTACGCTCGCGTATTGGCTGCGTGCCGGAGGCTACGAGCCGACGCTGGTTGAACGCGCGCCCGCGCTTCGTCATGGCGGCTACGTGATCGATTTCTGGGGACTGGGCTACGACATCGCCGAACGGATGGGGCTGTTGCCGGCGATCGAAAGCGCCGGCTACCGCGTCAGGGAAATGCGGATCGTCGACGGTCGCGGCCGGCGAGTCGCCGGATTTGGTACGAACGTCCTCGACGATCTCACAGGCGGGCGTTACGTCACTCTGGCACGAAGCGATCTGTCGCGCCTGCTGTACGGTACGGTCCGCGATGGTGTTGAAACGATCTTCGATGAGGAGATCGTTGGCCTGGAGCAGCAGCCTGAAGGGGTCGACGTCCAGTTGCGGCGGGGCGGGAGCCGACGTTTCGATCTCGTCGTCGGGGCTGACGGCCTGCATTCGCAGGTGCGCCGCCTTGCGTTCGGCTCGATCGGGACGTTCGAAAGAAATCTCGGCTATGGCGTCGCGGCATTCGAGACCCGCGGCTATCGCCATCGCGACGAGAATGTGTACCTGATGCACAACCGGCCGGGGCGTATGGTTGGCCGTTTCGCGCTGCGCGATGATCGCACCTTGTTCCTCTTCGTGTTTCGCGGTGATGCAGGCGAGCCTGCCGCACAGAAGGCACAGCTGCGTGATCTCTATCGCGACGCCCGCTGGGAATGCCCAGACATTCTGAACGAACTCGAGCGCACCGATGATTTGTATTGCGACCGGGTCAGCCAGATCAGGATGGACGGCTGGTCGCGGGGCCGGGTCGTGCTGATTGGAGACGCTGCGTTCTGCGTCTCGCTCGTCGCCGGGCAGGGCTCGGCTCTGGCCATGATCTCTGCCTATGTGCTTGCGGGAGAGCTCGTACGCGCCGACGGGCGCCACGAGGAAGCATTCAGCGCCTATGAGACCCGCCTTCGCAGCTATATCGGCGCCAAGCAGCGCGGAGCGGAGCGCTTCGCCGCGGCATTTGCGCCGCGGACGTCATGGGGATTGTGGTTTCGCAATCAGGTCGTGAAGGCGTTCTCGTTGCCGGGCGCGGCGAAATTCGCCATCGGCGGAGACCTTGCCGACAAGCTGGATCTGCCGACTTATCGCTGGAGCGATCGCAAGGTGATCGGCGTTTGAATGGGCCGGGGCTTTGAATTTTTTCGAAAAGACGAATTGTCGGAGGGGGCGAATTTTCGCAGGCTGGCTTCGAAAATACGAAGTCACGCCAGGCACTTGGCTACTGTGCATGGGGTTGTTTTCGCAGTTTTTGTTTGGGAGGCTTGGGGCCGCGCGGCCGCTTACCCCTTCGGTCCCCGCAGCTGCGCCGTCAGCTTTTCCATCGCTTCCGCCGCATCGCGCCACTGCGATAGCCAGCTGCGCGGAAAGCGGAAGGTGAGGTCGGCGCCGCCGACGCGGCGTTCGGCGAGGCACATGCCGGGCGTCGCCCCATCGCGCGTGCAGCGCGCGGTCAGCGCCGGACTTGCGGCAGAATAGAGATCCTCGCTGCCGTACGGCGTATCGGCGCGGAACATCCGCATCGTCAGCCCGTCCTGGGGCATTGCCGCGGCCTGGTCGAGATAGCGCGGATAGATCGTGGCGGTGCGCTGCTCGGGCGAGAGCGCATCGCGATGCGCGGCGATCGACAGGAAGATGCGGTCGATCGGCTGCATCGCCGCATCCACGCTGTCGGCGGTGACGTGCTTCGGCGCGCCCGGCGGCTCCAGCGAAGGGTACAGGAAGTCGAGATCGATCCGCTCCTGCGGCCCGGAGTGGCGCTGGATCTTCATGCGGATCGCGTTGGTCGGCAGGTTGAACAGCGTGCCGCCGACGCTCACTGGCAGCTTGTCCGGGGCGCTCGCGCCGCTCGAGCCCCAGGTCGGCCACAACAAATAGGCGACGAGCGCGACTGCGCACACCGCGGCAATGCCGCCGAGCACGATCGGGATCGCGTGGCCCCGGGTGCGCGCCCGGGGAGACTGAGGGGAGGTTGCCGAAAACACCGTCATGAGCCGCGCGAATGAGCCGGAAGTCGGCCGATGGCCGACGAATCAGCGGCGAATATGCCACGTGGTGGCGATTTCGCGGAGCGTTCACCGGCTGCAGGGAAGGGAGAGAGGCCTGCGTGGGACGGCTGGCGGCGTTAACCTTCCCTTAAGGATAATGTAGCGTTAACCGGCACTCTTTGTCACAGGAAGGCTCTGGCGTTGCGTAAGGGCGGACCGTTCCGATGACACCTGAAGCTCTCAATACATTCTTCTCGATCGGCATCGGATTCGCGCTCGCAGGCGCGCTCGTGAGCGGATACCAGACGGTCGCACAGCGGCCCGCCGGCTTCGGTCTGTTGCAGGACGGCGTGGCGCCGAAGACCTTCGCGGCGGTTCCGTTTCTGGTGTTCGCGGCGCCTTTCATCATCATGCGCAACACCCTGCGCGGCAGGCAGCTGGAGAGCCGTCGCGTGGAATTCGTGATGATGGCCACCGTCATCGCCGGCTTCTGGAGCATGATGAGCGGCACCTTCTTCCTGATGACGCTCCGCGCGGCCGGCGTTCTGGTCTGATGCGCGCGCTGTAGGGCTGCCCGCGCGGCGGCCCTTTGCGTCAAGGCTGCCGTTTCGCTATGGCTGGGGTTGACCCGACAGGAGACCCTCATGGCGATCTACGAGCTCGACGGGCAGGCGCCCGACCTTCCCGCCGACGGCAACTACTTCATCGCGGAGACCGCCACCGTCATCGGCCGCGTGCGCCTGAAGCCGGGCGCGAGTGTTTGGTTCGGCGCAGTGCTGCGCGGCGACAATGAGTGGATCGAGGTTGGCGAGGGCGCCAACGTGCAGGACGGCTCGACCTGCCACACCGATCTCGGTTTTCCGCTTCACATCGGCAGGAACTGTACGGTCGGCCATAACGTCATCCTGCACGGCTGCACCATCGAGGAGGGCGCACTCGTCGGCATGGGCTCCATCGTGATGAACGGCGCCAGGATCGGCCGCAACAGCATCGTTGGCGCCGGCTCCGTCATCACCGAGGGCAAGGAATTCCCCGAACGGTCCCTGATCATCGGCTCGCCGGCGCGGGTCATCCGCACGCTCGACGACGCCCAGGTGCAAAAGATGGGCAGCGCGGCGAAGTTCTACGTCGCCAACGGCCCGCGCTTCACGAAGGGCCTCAAGCGGATCGGGTGAGCTCAGCTTCCTTCGGACTCGCGCGCTTCTAGTGCGCTTGCGACCTTCTCGTGCCCCGCGGACCATAGAGCATGCTCGTCGCTGCCGTCCTGGTACGGATTGGCTTCCGCCGGAATGTTTTGACGCGCCGCGCGTTCGCCTTCTGCAAAAGCATCGCGATCGTTCATCGTGACTGCGCCTTTCTGTTTCTGGAGCAGAAGATCGGCTTGAGCGTGATCGTGCCCGCCTTCCCGGTTTCAAGCTGATGCGACGGCATTTGTTCCGGAACCGGTGTTGGCTGCGGCGGTTGACGGGCGAAGGAGAATTTCGATGGCCAGCTTGCCTACAGCCCGTTCAATCAAGACCGTGATCGTGATCTTCGCCCTCGCCGCGATGCCGGCCGTATCGTTTGCGCAAGCCACCGGCGGCTCCGCAGGATCGGCCGGAGGTGTCGCCAATTCTCCGGCTCCCGCGCCTGGCACCAACAGTCTGGGTACGGCGCAGTCATCGGGAGCGAATGCCTCCTCCGGAACCACCACCGGTGCAGGCGGATCCACCGACGCCGCCGTCAACGCGGAGAACCGGCTGCTCGACAAGAAGCTGAAGAGCATCTGCCGCGGCTGCTGATGCTCGCGCGGAAGTGAGACAGTGAAGCTGTCAGGAACGCCTCAAGCCGATTAGCTTGGTCCTGCTTTGAAGCGTGGAGCGTCTCCACGCGGAGGATCGAGTGATGTTACGCAAGATGATGATGGCGGCGCTCGCCGTCGCGGCAGTCGCGCTGTCGGCCCCACAGGCGGCCCAGGCGCGGGGCGGTTTCGGCCACGGTGGCGGCGGTTGGGGCCATGGCGGAGGCTGGGGCCACGGAGGCGGCTGGCGCGGCGGCGGCTTCTGGCCGGGAGTCGCCATCGGGGCGGGTATCGCTGGCGCGGGTTATTACGGCAGCTATTACGGCTATGGCCAGCCGTATTACGGCGATCCCTATTACTATGGTACCGGCTACGACGATGGTGGCTATGGCAGCTGCTACGTCGTGCGCAAGCGCGTCATGACGCCGTCGGGCTGGCGCATCCGCCCCGTAGATGTCTGCGAATAGGCGGCGGTACCCGTCAAAAAACAAGGTCGCTGACGCAATATACCGTCAACGACCTTGCCAGCCCCGGACATTGAAATCGGCTCACGCCATCCGGTAATGGCGAGCATCGCTTGGAATCACACGGGCGAATGTGATCCAGTTCACAAGTCCAAAAATTTATGCGGCGCCGGCTGCTCAGCCGCGCGAGCGCTTGCGTGCACTGGCATGGACACGATGCCGTGCAGGTTTCCTGCGGGTAACCGAGGGAGTCTCCGCCTCACTCGCCCGGGCGCTGGCAAAGGATTGCCGCAGGCCGTCGATGGATTCGTTCAGTGTCGTGACCTGCTCGGACAGACGCTTGGTGTCGGCCTGCTGGAATGCGAGCAAGCGCTTCACACTCTGAAGCTGGTCCTGCACGACCTGAAGCTGGTCAATCGATTCCTGCTGGGTTGCTTCCAGCCCCTTTGTCTTCTCGACCAGCTGCTCGGACGCCTGTGCGGTACGTGCCTGAAGCTGCCGCGATGCCACCACCCGGTCGGTCTCGGGGGCTGAGCCGGTATAGGCGCGCCAGATCGCGATCGAGGTCACACCGGCGATCAGCAGGAGGAGGGCGGCGGCGGTCAGCGCGATGGGCTGGGCGCCGAGGCGAAGAAGCGGGTTGGACGGTGCGTCCTCTGCGAGATCGATCATCGCTGACAAAACCCAAATTGAAACTTGGTGAGTGGCGAAGACCGGCAACCCTGAGGCCGCCGGGTGTCCCGAAAGCGTTACGTTTCGGCAAGGAGTGGGACCAAAAAGAGGCTAAGAGCAAAAAAACCAACAATCATGAGGCCTTGAGACCTCCGAACGCCCGTCAGGGCAGAGATCAGGGCTGAAACGGCGAAAACGGACCTGAATAGGTCTTCGGGCGCGGCGCCGCATAGGGCCCGAACCGGGAGGTCTTCAGTCCCAGTCGGACCAGTGATTCTGCCAAGGTCACCGCGGCGGCGACGCCGTCGATCACGGGCAGGCCGTGCGTGGCGGCGAGTTCATTGGCGAGATCGGCCATGCCGGCGCAACCGAGCACGATGGCCTCCGCGCGGTCGTCGCGGATTGTGGCTGTGATTTCCATGGAGATTTTTGCGAGCGCGTCGGTGTTGCGCTCCTCCAACGCGAGCACCGGCACCTCGGCGGCGCGGACGCGGGCGCAGCGTTCGGCAAGGCCGTATTTTCGCAAATTATGCTCGATCGGCACGACGGAGACACCGAGCGTCGTCACCACGGCGAAGCGCGCGGCGATCAGGCTCGCCATGTGAAAGCCCGCCTCGCCAATGCCGATCACGGGTGCCTTTGCCGCGGCGCGCGCGGCGTCGAGACCGGTGTCGTCGAAGCAGGCGATGATATGCGCGTCCGCGCCGTCGCGATCGGCCTCGCGGATGCAGCCGAGCATGCCGGGGACGGCGAAGGCCTCGTCGTAAAATCCTTCGATCGAAACCGGACCCATCGCCGGCTGGCGCGCGTCGATCAATGTGTCGGGCAGGGCGATGCTGCGCGCCGCGGCGGCAATCTTCGCCGTCATCGACGCCGTGGTGTTGGGGTTGACGACGTGGAGTCGCATCAGATCAGACAAGCCCTTTGCCGGCGTCCGAGCCTTTGGCCGCCTGCCGCCTGTTCAACACGTGGATGGTGCCGAGTGCAAGGCTGATCACCGTGAACGAGACGGCGGAGATCACGGTGCCGAGCGCATAGATGTCGGGGTTGGTCACGGTGGTGGTGAGGCCCTGGAGATCGAGAGGCAGCGTGTTCACCGCACCGATCGCCTGGCTGGAGCGTGCGAGCTCGTCCCAGGAGAGGGTGAAGCCGAACAGGCCGATACCGATCACCGAAGGCAGGATGATCGGCAGCACGACATGACGGAACGCCTGCCACGGCGTCGCACCGAGATCGCGCGCGGCTTCCTCGAGCCTGGGATCGAAGCGGTTGAAGATCGCGAACATGATGAGCAGGCCGAACGGCAGCGTCCAGGTCAAATGTGCACCGAGGCCCGAGGTGAGCAGGCCCATCGAGGTCTCGAAATTCTCGTTCCAATGCGCCTTGATCAGGTCGTCGATGATGCGGAATTCGAGCGAGATGCCGAGCGAGGTGATGATCGAGGGCACGATCAGGCTCGCGATCGCCGAATAAAATAAAATGCTCTGCGCCTTGAACTTGCGGCGAAACGCCATGCCCGCCGCGACCGACAGCACGACGGTGACGATCATCACGATAATGCCGAGCAGCAGCGAACGGCGAAACGCCGCGCCGAGATCGACGATGCCGGTGCCCTGGAACAGTTTTGCGATCCAGAAAGTCGACACACCGTTCATCGGGAAGGTGAGGCCACCCTGCGGCCCCTGGAACGACAGCACGTAGATCGCGATCATCGGGCCGTAGAGAAACAGCGTGTAGGCTGCGAAGAAGATCGCAAGCACGTAGAAAGAGCGCGGGCGTCCTTCCTTCATGCTCTAGAGCTCCTTCTTGATGTCGACGATGCGCGACATCATGGTGATGATCAGGAACGTGATGACGAGCAGGATCACGGCGTTCGCGGCGGCGGCCGGGAATTGCAGCGCGTTCACCCGCGTCTCGATGATCTTGCCGGCGGCCGCGATCTGCTGGCCGCCCATCACGCCGATGGTGATGAAGTCGCCCATCACGATGGTGATGACGAAGATCGAGCCGATCACGATGCCGGGCTTGGCGAGCGGGATGATGACGTTGACGAGCGTCTGGAAGCCGGTCGCGCCGGCGTCATAGGCGGCCTCGATCAGCGATTTGTCGATGCGCACCATCGAGTTGAAGATCGGCACCACCATGAAGAAGGTGAAGAGGTGAACCAGCGCCAGCACCACGGAAAATTCGGAGAACAGCAGCCATTCAACGGGATGGTTGATCAGCCCCGTCTTCACCAAGCCTGAGTTGACAAGGCCATTGCGCCCGAGCAGCGGGATCCAGGCGATCATGCGGATCACGTTGGAGGTCCAGAACGGGATCGTACAGAGTAGCGACAGTCCCATCTGCCAGGTCTTTGACTTGACGTGGAAGGCGAGGAAGTAGGCGACCCAGAAGCCGATGAAGAGGGTGATGACCCACACGAGGAAACAGAGCTTCAGCGTCTTCAGATAAGTCTTGGCGATCGTGCAGAGATCGGGGAGCTGCGCAATGCAGCCCTCGAACGTGTCGGTGTAGCCGCGGCCCGAGAAAGCCGGCAGCAACTGATATTCGTTGTAGTCCCAGAACGAGACGATGACGACGAAGACGAGCGGGATCAGGAAGAAGGCGAGGAACACCAGCATCATCGGCCCGGCCTGAAGCCAGGAGATGAAGGAGGGCGACAGCCGCACCGCTTTGCTGCGGCGCGCCGTCTCCGATCCCCGGACCAGGTCCGGGGATGCCTGTTGCAAAATGTCCTCCGACGTGTCCATCAGATTACGCCGCGATGAACTCGTTCCACTTGCGGACCATGTAGTCGTTTTCGTCCATCACAGCGTTCCAGCATGCGACGCCACCCATGCGGTCCTCGTAGGAGCCGCCGTCGCGCACGGCGCCGGCCTTTTCGAGCAGCGAGCCGTCGGGCGCCTTGATGTCCTTTTCGGCCGCCTTGCCTTCCATCCAATAGGCCCACTCGTAGGGCTCCATATGAGCCTTCGCGGTGGAGAGCACGGCGGAGTAGTAGCCCTGGCGGTTGAGATAGGCGCCGGCGTAGCCGGACAGGAACCAGTTGACGAACTCATAGGCCCATTCGAGCTTCGCACCCGAGACGCCCTTGGAAACGCAGAAGCCCGAGGCCCAGGAGCGATAGCCTTCCTTGAGCGGCTGGAAGGTGCAGGCAATCCCCATCGAGCGGACCTTCGTCACCGCCGGCGACCACATCGACTGGATGACGGTCTCGCCAGAGGCCATCAGGTTGACGCTCTCGTTGAAGTCTTTCCAGAAGGCGCGGAACTGACCGGCCTTCTTGGCCTCGGTCATCACCTTCATGGTGAGATCGATCTCTTCCTTGGTCATGTTGCCCTTGTCGGCATATTTGTACTTGCCGGTGGCTTCCACGACCATCGCGGCATCCATGATGCCGATCGAGGGGATGTTGAGGATCGAGGCCTTGCCCTTGAATTCGGGATTGAGCAGCTCGGCCCACGAGCTGATCGGACGCTTGATGATATCAGGACGGATGCCGAGCGTGTCGGCATTGTAGACGGTCGGGATCAGGGTGACGAATTCGGTCGCGGACGTCGCGAACTTCTTGGAGTCTTTGCCTTCGAGATAGAGCACCTTCCAAGGCGCGGTACCCTGGCCGCCGATCTTCTTGCCGCCGGGCGTCTGGCCCTTGGTGAAGACGGGCGTGATGTTGTCGAATTCCTTGATCTTCCTGGCGTCGAGGGCAAGGATGTTGCCCGAGGGCACGATCTTCTTCAGCGCGAAATATTCGGTGTCCAGCACGTCGAAGGAATTCGGCTGGGTCATCACGCGCTTGGTGACGTCGTCGGTGGTCGCGGTGATGTATTCGATCTTGATGCCGGTGTCCTTCAGGCACTGCTTGGAGATCTCGTCGCCCTCGTTCACGGCGGTGCCGAGATAGCGCAGCACCTTCGGCTCGGCGGACATCACGTAGGGGAAGCCGGTGATCGCGCCGGAGCCGGCGGCGAGGCCGGCGAGCCCCGCGGTGCTCTTCAGTAGCGTGCGGCGGCTAAGGCCCTTGTTCCTGGTCGTTTCGGTCATATCACTCACTCCTCTGTTGCGCATTCCGGTGATTGATCGGCGCTATTGCAGACGTTGCGCCTTGGCGGGATCCCAAATGGCCACCACGCGATCGCCCGGCCGGAACTGGTGGACGTCGAAGGCGGCCTCGGGAAGGTGCGAGAACAGGGCGGTCCCGTCTTCCAGCGTGAGCGAGACGGCGATGTAAGAGCCCTGGTACTCGGTCTGGGTCAGCAGCGCCGGCGCGCCGAAGGCACCGTCAGTGAACGGCGCGATGCCGAGCTGATCGGCGCGCACGGCGATGAGTTTGCCTGCGTCGCTGAGAACGTTGTGGCCGCCGATGAAGCGCGCCACGAATTCGGTGCGGGGATGATGGAAGATGTCGCGGGCGCTTCCCTGCTGTTCGATCCTGCCCTGGTTCATCACCACGATGTGGTCGGCGAGCGCCATCGCCTCTTCCTGGCCGTGCGTGACCTGAACGAAGCTGATGCCAAGCTCGCGCTGCAGCCGCTTCAGTTCGCCCCGCATCTTGACCCGCAGGAACGGATCGAGCGCAGAGAGCGGCTCGTCGAGCAACAGGATCTGCGGCTCGGTGATCAGCGCGCGGGCGAGCGCGACGCGCTGCTGCTGGCCGCCGGAGAGCTGTGCGGGGAGGCGGGCCGCGTAGGGCGTCATCGCGACCAGTTCGAGCAACTCGCCGGCGCGCTTGTGCCGCGTCGCCCGGTCGATGCCGCGCATTTTCAGGGCAAACGCCACGTTGTCGATCACGGTGAGGTGCGGAAACAGCGCGTAGGACTGGAACATCATCGCCGTGCCGCGCTTGGCGGGTTCGAGATCGGTGACGTTCTGCGGACCCAGGATGATGTCGCCTTCACTGACCGCCTCGTGGCCGGCGATCATGCGCAAGGTCGAGGTTTTGCCGCAGCCGGAGGGGCCGAGCAGGCAGCAATAGGTGCCGGCCGGGATCTTCAAATTGACGGTGTCGACCGCCAGCGTCGTGTCGTAGCGCTTGGTGACGGCGACCAGTTCGAGGGCGGCAGGAGTGGCCATGGCGTGTCCGGGGCGAGGGCGATGCTGCGCCTCTCTCCGCAAGGTCCATGCCAATCGCCCTTGAATCGTTCTCGGCCGGCCGAATTCCAAAACAGTGCAGCGGAGTCAGATCGTTAGATCGAATCCCACGGGCGTGGGCGGCTCGCCGCTTTCGCTGTTGCGTGCACACAAAACAGGCGCAGATTGTATAAAGTTTCGCCTGTGATTGGATACAGCTGGTCGATTAGGATTCGACGCCATCTTCGACGATCGAGTCCTCACCCCCATGGCCGCCAAGTCCCGACCGAAATCCGACGCGCCAGATGCGAGCGATCGCGTCAGCCGCATCCGGGAAGGCGTGACGGCGGCGATCCTCGAGCATCGCCTGCTGCCCGGCACGAAACTCGGCGAGGACGAGATCGGCGAGATCTACGGCGCAAGCCGAACGTTGGTTCGCACCGCGCTTCAACAGCTCGCGCATGACGGCATCGTCAACATCGAGAAGAACCGCGGCGCCTTCGTCGCGCGGCCGACGCCTGCGGACGCGCGCGAAGTGTTCGAGGCGCGCCGCCTGATCGAGCCGACGATCGTCGATCACGCCGTTGACGCGGTGTCGCCGGCCTGGATCGGGCGTCTCCAGCGGCATCTTGCCGAAGAACGCGAGGCGGAGCTGCGTGGCGATGCTCGTGCTTCGGTCCGCCTCTCCGGTGACTTCCATCGACTCGTCGCCGAGATGAGTGGCCACAGCATCTATCTCGGTTTTCTCAAGGAGCTGATTGCGCGCTCCTCGCTGATCATCCTGCTCTACCGCCGGCACGACACGCCGGCCTGCGGCACCGATCATCACGCCGGGATCGTCGCCGCGATCCGCAAATGCGACAGGGAGGCCGCGCGCGCGCAGATGTTGTCGCATCTGAACGAGATCGAGGCCGAGCTGTTCCTGAAGGATCCCGCCGCCGACGAGTTGCGGCTCGCGGACGTGCTCGGGCTCTGAGCTCAACGAGGCGCGTCCGCACCCGGGTGGGCACGGCGACGGCTATTGCGGCTCCAATCCGAGAGTCTTGATCGACTCGAGCCAGACCGGTCCTTCCTTTTCGTAGAGCGCAATCGAGGATGCGCGATCCATGGCCGGCGAATCGACGCCGAAGGCATCGAGCAGCTTCTGCACGCGCTCGGTCTTGCCGCCTTCGGCCATCAACTTGGCGAGCATGTCGATCCGGTCTGCCGGCATCGCAGCGGGCGCCACCAGCGCGGTAAAGCTGATGAGCTGGAAGACATTGCCGGTGACCCCTTGCTCGGCAAATGTCTTGGTCTCGGGCAGCTTCTTCATGCGCACCGGTGTCGGCACAGCAATCGGGCGGCCGATGCCGGTATCGAGCACCGGAAGCGCAGCCTGATAGCTGCCGACCGCCGCCTGGATCACCCCGGCGGCCAAATCCTGCCACATCGGCGCTTCGCCGCGGTAATGCACGATGGAAATGTCGAGACCGAATTGGCGGTTGAGCTCGGCGATCGCAATATGCGCGAACGAGCCGATCCCGTACGAGCCGGCCGTGACCTTGTTGCCACGTGCGTACGCGACGAACTCTTCGATCGTCTTTGCATTGGTGGCGGAATGGACCACCAGCGGTAGATGCCCCGAAGGCGTCACCGCGACGATCGTGAAATCCTTGTCCGGATCATAGGCCAGCGATTTCAGCAGCAGCCGGTTACCGAGCAGGGTGGACGAGATCGTGTACATCAGCGTGTAGCCGTCGGCCGGGGAATCCTTCACCGACTGTGCCGCCAGCGCGCCGCTGGCTCCGGTCTTGTTTTCGACAATGACCGGCTGGCCAAGCTTCTGCGAGATATAGTCGCCATACGCGCGGGCGAAGGCATCGGTGATGCCGCCTGCCGGCGTGGAGACGACGATCTTGATTGCCCGGGTCGGCCACGCTTCGGCCCAAGCCGTTTCAGAAGCGGCTATCGTCAGGCATGCAATCGCGGCAGCCCAAATTCTCGCGGATGTCCGCACTTCGGCCTCCCCCTTTTCCCTGTGTCATTGGGCAGCCGGCAGCCACCGCAACGAGGTGTCACACGGGCAAAGAGGAGGGTCAAGAAATCAAAATATCGTTTCACTGTGTGAAATGATCATCGCCGACCTGCATGAGAACCCGGCGCGGCAAGCTTGGCCCCGAGCGCCTCCGCAAGTGCGGAAGCGACTTTCTTCATCGAAGGTACGAAGCGGCGTATGCCTTCCTCCGGACTGACCGCTTCGCGGAGCATCATCACGTTCATGCTGCCGAACAGCCGGTTCTGAAGCGCGACGGGAACGCCAAGCGCCCAGACCGCGCCGCCGAAGATACTGCGGCTGTAACTGTCGTCCATCACCGCGAAACCGGCTTTGCGGATCGTGCGCAGCGCCTTCGTGAGCTTGTCGGGATTGCGCGCCAGATCGTTCCAGGGCTCGGGACCGAGGGCAAGCCGCGCGGCAATGCGCTCCTGCTCGGCGGGCTCGCAGAAGGCGAGATAGGCGCGTCCCATCGAGGTGCCGAGGACGGGAAAGCGAAAACCCGGCGGGCGGCTGAACAGCAGCGAGCCATCCACGCGCGTCGTGTGGGCGATGACCATGGACTCCTGATCGAGCACCGCGATGTCTGACGGCCAGTGGATCTGCTTGCGGAATTTGTTGAGGATGGGTTCGGCGATGCCGCCAATCCAGGTCGGCTCGTCATAGCCTGCGCTGAGCAGCAGCGCGCGTCCCGTCGGCGCGTAGCTGGTGGGCTCGGTACGGCGCACCACATAGCCTTCGTGCTCCAGCGTCTCGAGCATGCGGACGATTGTTGCCTTGTTGAGCCCCGTCGCCTTGTGCAGCGAGCCGACGGTCGACTGCCGTTCCTGATTGATCACCCGCAGGACTTCGAGGCCCCTGGACAACGCGATGACAGGACGGAACGACGTCATGGCAGCTCCTTGTGATTGCCTGTGCCGCTAGCCGATGAAGCAACCGCCGGGGGACAGGGCAGCGCGCTCGATGCCATCGTCACCGATTGCGGGAAGGCCATGATGAGTCAAGTCCGCTGACGCGTTCATTTCGGTTTCGAGTAGAGCGGAATTCGCAGTCAATTCGATCGCTTGCTGCGCCCGGCGGCAATTTAGTTCCTGTGGTCGAGCTGGATTGTGCGCTCGCAACGCGTGTGGATGGTCGGGCGCTGCGACGTCACGTGACTAGTCCTCGCGAGGCGCACCGGCTATAGGATGACGCTCTGTCATCGAACTGTCATGTACCTGTAAATGCTCAAGTCAGACGCAACGCCGGTTCGCAAGTACCCGAGCGCGCGGGATGGGAATCCTGTTGCGAAGGACAACAAGAGAACGCAAGTCGTCGCCGGCTTCTTCAGGCAGCGTGAACCCGCCGAGCTCGTCGCGGAGCCCGTGATCGATCAGACGCCATCGCAAGATGCGGAACCGGCAGCGGAACCACTCCGGTCGAGCGCTGCCGCGCATGCCGGTGAGATCGAGCTCAAGCTTCTGGTCGATGCCGATCGCATGGCGTATTTCAACGCTGCGCCCGTCATCGCGGCGAACGCGCGCAACAAGGGCACGCGCAAACATCTCAAGTCCGTCTATTACGACACGCCGGAGCGGACGTTGCGGCGCAACGGCTTGAGCTTGCGCGTTCGTCAGAGCGGCGCGCGCTTCGTCCAAACCGTGAAGACCGATGCGGCGGACGATCCGCTCCGCCGCGGCGAGTGGGAGGCGGGGGTACCATCGCTTGCGCCCGATCTGGCTCTCGCGATGCCCTTCATTCCGGAGAAGCTTCGTGGCCAAGTGGAAGCGCAGCCGCTCGAAGCGGTCGTCACCGCCGATGTCCGTCGTCATGCGCGGATGATCGACCTGCCGTCGGGCACGGTCGAGATCGCCTTCGACCGGGGCGAGTTGACGGCCGGCAATCGTTCACTGCCCGTGAGCGAGATCGAGCTGGAGCTCAAGAGCGGCAGCGCGAGCGCGATCTACGAGATCGCGCTGCGGCTCGCGGAGCACGGCGACGTAATGCCGTCGATCCGCACCAAATCGGCGCGCGGCTTCGATCTTGCCGCCGACAAGCCGCCCTCGGCGCGGCGTCCGCGAAAACTTCGTCTCGATCCGTCGGTGACATTGGACGAGGCGTTCGCGACAATCCTGCGCTCCTGCTTCCTCCATTTGCTTCAGTCGCTGCCGGCGGCCGAGGACGGCCGTAATCCGGAAGGCGTCCATCAGCTGCGCGTCTCGCTGCGCCGGCTTCGATCTGCGCTGGGTCTGATGCGGTCGGTCGGCGCGCTCAGCAATCTCGATGCGCTGCGGTCGGAAGCCAGATGGCTGGCGCAAGACCTCTCCGCCGCGCGCGACTGGGATGTGTTCCGGCTCGACACCTTGCCGACGATCGCAACAGCCTGTCCGTCGGTAGCGGGCTTCGATGCGCTGGGCCGGGCTGCGGCCGGGCGTCAGTCGGACGCCTATCGCAAGGCGCATGATGCGCTCGAAGATCGCGGCTGCGCCGTGTTCCTGCTCGGCCTCGGCGGCTGGATCGAGACGAGGGGCTGGCGCAACGACGTCGCCGCGCAGGATCTCGGCCAGCTTGCCGAGCCCGCCGTCACCTTCGCGCAGCGCATTCTGTCGGAGCAATATGCGAAGGTGCTCAGGCGCGGCCGCCGCTTCAAGTCGCTTTCCGCCGAAGGTCTGCACCGCCTGCGGCTCGCGACCAAGCGGCTGCGCTATCTCAGCGAGTTTCTGCTGCCGCTGTTCGCAGATCGCAAATCCGCGCGAAAATTCTCGCGCAGGCTGGCCGGCCTGCAGGAGCAGCTTGGCGCCTTCAACGATATGGCGGTCACGGCATCATTGCTCGACGGGCTTGATGCCGAGCCCGACTGCGCCATCGCCGCGGCGGCGATCGCCGGCTGGCAGGCGCGCGCGTCGGTCGGGGTGCAGCCCGCCCTGCAAAGCACATGGCGCGATTTCACCGCCGCGCGCGTGCCCTGGTCGCGGCAGACGCCGCAGGACTAAGCGAAGCACATCCCCCAAAAAAGTTGCGGCCAGCCATTGGGGGATGGCTGGCCGCGCGCGAACCGGTCTGGGACGGGGAGGGGTGGGGATGTGACCGGGTCGCGTATCTCTTTCGCTTGTCTCTACTGATCTCTCGCGCTGGCGGTGGAGACCGCCGGCTTGGTGTCGCCGAGCGAGACCCAGACGTTTGGATCGCTCTGCGACTGGCGCTTGACGAAGCGGTAGCCGGTCTCCGTCCAGGCAACGACGTTCTCGTTCTGATTGTCGAGAACGAACTCGCCCTTGTCGGTTTTCACCGTCAGCACCGCGTGTCCTTCGCCCTTCTTGTCGCGCACGACGGTGATGAGCAGGGCCTCGCGGGGCCATCCGGCATCGATCAGCATCTTGCGCTTCAACAGCACGTAGTCTTCACAGTCGCCGTAACCGTCCGACGGCAGCGACCATTTTTCGATCACGCCCCAGTGCTCCTGGTCGGTCAAAGGCTTGACGGTCTCGTTGACCCAGCGATTGACCTTGACGAGGTCGCGCCATGCAGCCTGCGACATCACGATGTCGCGCGGTTGCGTCGGTGCGCCCTGGCACTGGGCGGCATTATCCGCACAGAACTCGACCCAGCCGATCGGCGCACGCGTGGTGTCGCCGAGGCTTGCGTAGAGCAGACGGCCTTCGCCGGCCTGCGCTGCCGCGCTCATTCCGAAGAGCATGGCGGCCAGCGCCATTCCCTTCCCCTGTCCCCTGAAATCAAACATTGCGGCCCCCGTTTCTTGTTGGGACCACATTGCGCAGGCAGCTTTTGAGTTGCCGCTAAGCCAGTCAAGTCAAGTCGAGACGAATACAAGTAAAACACGCGGCGAATTCGATCTATACTTGAGTCAAACTTGAATAAAATTCGATATGACTTCAATTGATTCAAATTTTATCGATTAACGCGGAAACGCTGGCGGAACCGTTGTTTGCGCGCACCCGCAGCCTCCGCGTTAACCCGCGCGAGGCCCGTCACGACCCATGAAAAAGGCGGCGTCCGCATCGCGGAGGCCGCCTTCAGTACTGGAAATGCAGGGGTTTTGGTGCCTTCGCGCTTTACCGCGCGGTAACGCTCTCTTCGAGAGTTTCAATTGGCTGCGAATGCATGAACTCGAGCGCGAAGCCGTCTTCGAGGTTTCGGACCACGCGGCCCTGCACCCGGCCGAGCAGAACCGTCGATTTCAGGGGCGGCCGGTTCTCGGCGGCGATGGCGGCGCCCGACAGCGAAAGGTCGATGATGCGGCAGGTCATCTTGGTGCCGTCCTCGAGCGTCAGCACCGCGATCGGGTTGCGCGGTACGATACGATCGTGGCGGCGGTCTTCCGGCAAATTGAGGATGTCGCGGTTGGCAAGCCAGGTCAGCTGTGCCGCGAGCTTGTCGCGCTTTCGCGGTGTCGCACCGACCGTCATGGCGAAGCCATTGTCGATGATGCGGGTGATCTTGCCCTCGACGCGGCCGATATGGTCGAGATAGGCGACCACGCGGTCGCCGACATTGCCGATGCCGGGGGCCAGCAGTGCCAGCCCGCCCGGCGACATGTTGATCACCTGGCAAGGGAATTCACGGCGGTCCGGCAGCATGTAGCGGCCGAGCAGGTGAACCTTCACCCGCTGGAAACGCCGACGTTCCTCGGCGGCCGGAAGAAATTTTTTGTGCGCCAACGCCATTTTCACAACCCGACCCCCCGCCTGGCGGAGTCCAGGACGACCCTAAGGTGCACAGGGTTAATGCCGCGTTAGGATCGGGCGCGGCGATGACGAACAGACACAATGCGTTCGAAAAGCCACATCAGGGGCGGACAGGCCAGCACGGTCAGCGCGCCGAGGTCGAGCGCGACCGCGGCAGTGCCGGCCGATTTGGCGAGCCGGCCCGCCACCGCCGGCCCCAGCATCATCGCGGCATAGAAGAGAGTGTAGAACACGCCCATCCCGATCGCCCTGGTTTCAAGGGCAAGCACGCGGGCGGTGAGGCTCATGATCGGGCCGGCCGGAAGGCCCCCGAACAGGCCGATCAGGACGAGGATCGTGATCACGGCGTCGGATCGGGTCAGCCAGGCCAGCAGGGCGGCCACCACCAGGCTGGCCGCGATCGCCAGCACGAACGGCCGCTTGAAGCGATCAGCGAGATAGCCGCCTGCCGGCACTGAGATCACCGACAGCCACATCACGAGGCTGATCGCCGATCCCGCCGCGGCAATGCTCCAGCCGCGCTCGGCGAGCAGCGAGGGGCCGAACGAGAAGATCATGGCGAAGCCGACATTATAGAGGCCCCAGATCGCGCCCGCGACGATCACCGCTAGAAGCGCGAGCGGATCAAGCCGCCCTGAGCCGGCCGCGCTGGCGGTTGCTCCCGGCGGCGATTGGTAGAAAATGATCAGCACAATGCCGATCGCGGTCAGCGCGCCGGCCACGAGAAACACGGCGCCCGCGCCGTAAGCCGTGCCGATCGCCGGCAGCACCAGCAGCGAGATTGCAACGCCGGCCGGCCAGGAGTTGACGAAGATCGCCATCGCGGTGGCGATCTCCTTCCCCGCAAACCAGTCGGTGCCCATCTTGGTGAGCTGCACGGTCAGCAGCACGCCGCCGGCGCCCGAGGCGAGCCGGCCCGCCATCTGCCAGCCCCAGACGTCGGTGGTGGCCATGACGAGACTGCCCGCCGTCATCAGCAGCAGCGCTACGATCGTGGTGGGCTTGTCACCAAGGGTGCGGCCGATCGCGCCGCCCGGCAGCGCCAGCACGATGCCCGGTGTGAAATAGAGTCCGATCAGGATGCCAATATCGGCGAGTCCGACGCCGAAGCTCTGCTGCAGCAGCGGCGCGACCGCGGCCACGCTCTGGAACTGGAACGCGATGGTGAGGCGAACGACGAACAGGATCGCAAGTATGCCCCAGCGATTGCGCAACGCTTCATCTCCCCAAACCCTACATCGAGCGTGCGGTGGGGAGACGCCGGAGTCAACCGGCCGTCTTCCTCGTCGCGCGCCCATAGAGGAGACATAGCAGCGCCAGCAGCACCGCGGCCGAGAGCCCGAGCGACCAGTGAATGCCGATCGCCGCGCCGAACAGTCCGACCGTGATGCCGCTGAAGGCTCGCATCCCGAGCCCGGCCATGTTGTAGAGGCCGACGACGCGGCCGCGAATGTCGGACGGCGCGTTCAACTGCACCAGCGCCTGCGCCATGGTGTTGAACGACAGCTCGAAGAAGCCTGCAAAGAACAGCAGCACGATCGCGACCGGATAGATCCGCACCGAGGCGAAGCCGAGCAGCGCCACGCTCCACAGCATCGCGAGCATGATCGCGGTGCGCGGCGTGCCCTTGAGCCGTCCCCAGGATTCCAGCGCAACGCCGGCGAGCAGCGCGCCGGCCGCATCAGCCGCGAGCAGCACGCCGTAGGAGATTCCGGGATCGCCATGGCCGAGATCGCCGGCAAAGCCCGGCATCTGGGCGTGATAGGCGTTGCCGATCATGAACGAGGTGAGGCCGGCAAGCCAAGTCATCGCCGTCAGCACCGGCTGGGTGCCGATGGCGCGGATGGTCAGTATGATGTCGGCGAAGCCGCGCACGGCGAAGCGCCGCACCGCGACACTCTTGTCCCGCACCGGCGCCCAGAACAGCCACAGCAGCATCGGCAGATAGAATAGCGTGTTGAAGATGATGCCGTGCGAGGTGCCGAGCGTGAGCATGATGATTCCGCCGACGGCGGGTCCGACCAGAATGCCGAGATAGCGCGCCATCGCATTCAGCCGCACTGCGCTCGGAAGATCGGCCGGACCGACGAGATCATAGAGCAGCAGCTGGTTGGGCGTCTGCCACAACACGCCGGCGCAGCCATGGATCACCAGCAGCAGCATGGCGTGCCACATCTCGATGGCGTCGGTGATGAAGAAGAAACCCCATCCAGCCGAGGCAACAATGAACAGCAGCATGCCGCATTGAATGATGCGGCGCGGATCGACCCGGTCGGCCAGCCCTCCAACCGCGACCGAGAACAGCAGGAACGGCAGCCAGTGCGACAGCACCGCAAAGCCTGCCAGCGCCGGCGAATGGAATTTCTGGAACACCACCCAATAGCTGATCACGTGCTCGATATTGTCGGCCATCATCGCCAGCACGTAAGCCATGAACTGGAGCCGGTACGGCACCGACTTCATCGCCGCGAACGATCCGGACGCGACGGGATTCTGGGGGAGGGGGTTCAAGGGGGAGCACCTGGGTGGGACTTTCGCGCCGTGCCTACACGTTCGCCGTCGAGCGCTCAAGACACTTGGGTGTGTGAGAACAGCGGTCCCGTAGCTGGATGGAGCGAAGCGTAATCCGGGATTCTCGCCTGTGGCTCCCCGTATTCCGCTACGCTCCATACGGGCTACGCCCCCACGGCTTGGCACGGCCGCTCACCTCACATACGCTGCTCGTCAGCCCACACCAATCAGCCATCATAAAAATGGGCAGCGAGGAAACAGCCATGGACCAGATCCGCGTCTGCACCCACGCAGGGCCGGGCAGCGAGCCCGTCATCCGCAGCGTGCCGTGGCCGAAGGTCGGCAAAAAGGCCGCCCTGATCAAGGTCGGCGCGTGCGGCGTCTGCGGCACCGACCTGCACATTCTGAAGGGACATTGGCCGAGGCCGCTGCCATGGCCCTTCACGCTCGGCCATGAGCTCGGCGGAATCATCGTCGAATGCGGCGACGAATTCACCGAGGACTTCATGGGCAAGCCGCTCAAGGTCGGATCAAAAGTGATGATCCCGCCGCTGATGCCCTGCGGCCGCTGTTATTACTGCATCCATTATCCCCTGACCGCCAACAAGTGCCTGACGCCGGTCTATTACGGCCGCTATCTCGGCTTCGACAAGGCGCCTCACATGTGGGGCGGCTGGGCCGAATATGTCTATGTCGATCTCGACATGCTGCCAGGCACGAAGATCTACAAATTGCCGGACGACATGTCGCTGCGTCTGGGTGCGCTGTCGGAGCCGCTGACCTCCTGCATCCGTGCCTTCAATCGCGCGAGCCGCGCCGGCGGTTTTTGCTGGGGCGACACGGTGGTGATCCAGGGCTCGGGCCCGATCGGCATTCTCGCGGTCGCCGCCGCGCAGGAGATGGGAGCAGGGCGTGTCATCTG
Organism: Bradyrhizobium sp. 76; assembly: GCF_023073025.1. Taxonomy (NCBI): domain Bacteria; kingdom Pseudomonadati; phylum Pseudomonadota; class Alphaproteobacteria; order Hyphomicrobiales; family Nitrobacteraceae; genus Bradyrhizobium; species Bradyrhizobium sp. 76. Next base: position 114,853 of record NZ_JADPIS010000059.1, on the reverse strand, counting down.
CGTCGGTGCGCCGGAGGAGCCGCGGCTCAAGCTCGCGCGCGAGTTCGGCGCGGAGGCGACGGTGAACATCGAGGAGATCAAATCGCCCGAGGCACGCATCGCGCGCGTGCGTGAGATCGTCGGCGGTTTCGGCGCCGATGTGGTGATGGATTGCTCGGGCCACCCCTCAGCCGGCCCCGAAGGCATCGAGATGCTGCGCGACGGCGGCACCTATGTCGAGATGGGCCAGTTCACCGACGCCGGCTCGATCGAGACCTCGTGGCACCGCATCTGCACCAAGGATCTCAATGTGTTGGGCTCCTGGGGTTTTACCGGCAACGATCTGCCGCTCGGCGTCGACATGCTCTACCGCACCCGTGACAAATATCCCTGGCTGAAGATGCAGACGATCTATCCGTTCACGGAAGACGGCGTCGCGCAGGCGGTGAGGGACGCGATGGCGATGAAGACGGTGAAATCGACGATCGTGCCGTGGCCGGAACTGGTGGAGTAGGCGATGGTATCGATTCCGCACGAGCTCGCGGCGTTTCTGGTCGAAGCCAAGCGGCGGACCTATGCGGGCCTCGACGACGACGCCACCGTGGCCGCTCCGCCGCTCAGAGGCTCAAAGCAGCTCGAGCATCGCGCGGCACCCTATGCCTATCGCGATATCTATTTCGGAATAGGGTTCTTTGTCGGCAGGAGAGCGTGTCTCGGGATGAGCGCGTCATTTGGTCGATGAGCTACAGCGGTGGCGTCCGCGCGGAGATCACGGATCGAGACACCTTCCTCGCGGTCTACAAATTCCTGCGCCAGGCGTTGCTGGACGTCAGCGTCGAGTATCCGTTTCGGGGCCCGCATCTGTTCGAGCAGGCAGGCATGATTTATCGGAACGAGGTCGAGGGCGCGCTCGATCGTTTCCACGGTGTCGAGACGATCGCGCGGCAGGATGGCGTGCCGCTCTATGCGGTCCGTTACAGTGGCGGTTTGTTGCGATAAAGTCTCGCGAGCCCTGTAGCCCGGATGGAGCGCAGCGTAATCCGGGATTCTCGCCTGTGGCTCCTCCTATTCTGCTACGCTCTATCCGGGCTACGAGCCGGCGTTTGGAATGAAGGACGAGATGACAACCGAACCGATCCAACGCACCCGCTCGCCCTTCCGCGCCATCCGTGCGATCGACTACACCGTCGTCTTCGTGCGCGACATGGCGGCGATGCGCCGCTTCTATGAAGACGTCCTCGCGTTTCCGCTGCTGCGGGAGCTGTCGGCGAACTGGATCGAGTACGGGTTGGGCCCCAACACGCTGGCTCTCGCTACACCGGGCCGGACCGCGACTGACACACCGACGCCGGCGGGCAGTGCCTCGCTGCAACTGGCTTTTAAGGTCTGCGCGGCCGGAGTCGATGCGTGTGCCGACGAACTTGCACGCCACGGCGTGGCGCTGCTGTCGCCGCCGACGAACCAGTCGTTCGGGCATCGGACGCTGTTCTTCCGTGATCCCGACGGCAATCTTTTGGAGGTCTATGCGGAGATCTGAACCCCGGGAGCGGGCGGCCGTGCACGAAAAGTTCCATCGAAAATCCCCGAGTTATTCACGCCGGGGTGAAACTTAGGCCCGGGTTTCGGCTTTCAGTTCACGGGAGAGTTCATCGTGAAGCGAATCCTGAAACCCGTCACTTACATCCTGGCCGCCATCTACTTCCTGGTGGATGCGGTCTTCATGGCTGTGGCGAGGCCAATCTCGCGCTGGATCGGGCGGCACCTCCAGTTGAAGCGATTGCGCGGCTGGATCAGATCGCTGTCGCCTTACTGCTCGCTCGCCCTGTTTTCCGTGCCCGTCATTATCCTGGAGCCGGTCAAGCCCGTGGCGGCCTATCTCGCGGCGACCGGCCAGGTCGTGAGTGGGGCGGTGACGTTCATCATCGGCGAGCTGCTCAAGCTGGTGCTGGTCGAGCGCCTGTTCCATCTCACCCGTGACAAGCTGATGAGGATTCCAGCCTTCGCCTGGGCCTATGGGAAGGTCACCGAGGTAAGGGCATGGCTGCAGGCGACCGAAGCCTGGCGCGCGGTCCGCGCCTTGGGCCGCGCGGCGAGGGACACTGTTGCGCGGGCCAGAGCCAGGCTGGCCGGCGGATTCGGCAGGCTGGTGACCACCAGGGATTAGGGCCCGCGCGTCGCTCTCTATGCGAGCTTGCGGGCCGCGGCGGTGGCCTTGTCGCCCGTGTTCGGCGTGCCGGTTGGCTCGATCAGCAGGAGATGAACTTCCTCGCGCGCGACCGGGCGATGCTCAACACCTTTGGGCACGACATAGAGTTCGCCCGGACCGAGCGTCACCGTGCGATCCCGCAATTCGATGTCCAGGCTGCCTTTCAGGACGAGAAAGAAATCGTCGGTGTCGTCGTGCTTGTGCCAGGTGAACTCTCCCTTCACCTTCACCACCATCACGTCGCAGTCGTTGAAGGTCGTGATCGTGCGCGGAGACCAGAAATCCCCAAAAGTCGCGAGTTTGTCGGCAAGCGATATGCCGTCGGCCATGTGTCACCCTTCTTTGCTTCCTCGTTAGGCACGATTTGGGGGCGACGCGCTGGGGCGACAAGACTTGCGTCTCGACGGCTGTGGTCTCGTCGCAAGGCGTGCAGTCGCCACACAAGCCGTTCGACCGAGAGAGGTCATGTGCACATCTCGGCACGCCCAATGGTGTGAAATTGAGCCGGGTGGCCGCGAAACCCTCTGCTTCGGCGCAAAGTCCCGCTATATGCAGCAAAACGGCCCGGAAACGCTGGATGTAGTGGGTCGAGCTGGCCAGTAAGCTTATTCTCGGCATCACCAAAGCCATGCGTCATAGGCATGGTGATTTGCCCGCACTTGGCGTAAAGAGCGTCCAAATCAAATCACCACGCGTGCGGCTGGACCATTTGCCGCCTACGCAGCTTCAGGTCGCGCGGCTCGACGTTCCGCGCCTGGACCAACCAAGGTTTATCCCGTGTCTTTTCCGACCATGAGTGCGCCGCTCGCCCGAGCTTTGGCCGAGCGCAACTACGACCGTCCGACCCCCGTTCAGCTCGCCGTGCTCACGGACGAGGCCGCAGACCGCGACCTCTTGGTTTCGGCCCAGACCGGCTCCGGCAAGACCCTGGCCTATGGGCTGGCGATGGCCAAGGACCTGTTGGGCGACGCCGAGCGGTTCGAGCGGGCGGGTGCACCGCTCGCCCTGATCGTGGCGCCGACCCGCGAGCTTGCCCTGCAGGTCCATCGCGAGCTGGCGTGGCTGTACGAGCATGCGAGTGGGCGCGTCGTCTCCTGCGTCGGCGGCATGGATCCCAGGCGCGAACAGCGCGAGCTTGTGGCCGGCGCTCATATCGTCGTCGGCACGCCCGGCCGGCTGTGCGATCATTTGCGCCGCGGCCGTCTCGACATCTCGGAATTGAAGGTGGTCGTGCTCGACGAGGCCGACGAGATGCTCAATCTCGGCTTTCGCGAGGACATGGAGTTCATCCTCAAGACCACGCCGGACACGCGCCGCACCCTGATGTTCTCGGCGACATTCCCGCGCGGCATCGTCGCGCTGGCCAAGCAGTATCAGCAGCGGGCGTTCCGGATCGAGGTCGCTGGCGACGAAGGCGGTCACGCCGATATCGAGTACCGCGCGATCCGGATCGCGCCCGGCGATGCCGAGCACGCGGTCGTCAACGTGTTGCGCTTCTACGAGGCGCCGAGCGCGCTGGTGTTCTGCAGCACGCGCGATGGTGTCCGGCATTTGCAGGCGGCGCTGCTGGAGCGCGGCTTCTCCGTGGTCGCTCTGTCCGGTGAATTGACGCAGAACGAGCGGACCACGGCGCTGCAGTCGCTGCGGGACGGACGTTCGCGCGTCTGCGTGGCGACCGACGTCGCCGCCCGCGGCATCGACCTGCCCAGCCTCGATCTCGTCATTCATGCGGACCTGCCCAACGATGCCGAGGTCATGCAGCATCGCTCCGGCCGCACCGGCCGCGCGGGCCGCAAGGGGACGAGTATCCTGCTGGTGCCGCCCGTGCGGCGGCGGCGTGCGGAAATGCTGCTCAACGTCTCGGGCATCGACGCGGTCTGGGGGACGGCGCCGCAGCCGGATGAGATCCGCAAACTCGATCACGAGCGCATGAAGGACGTGCTGTTCACGGAAGAGACCACCGCCGACGATCTGGCGCTGGCGCAGGCCCTATTGGCCGAGCGGTCCGCTGAGGATATTGCCGCTTCACTCGCACGGCTCTATCGCGCGCGGCTGCCGTCGCCCGAAGACATTATGGATCCCGGCGAGCGGAGCAGCCGGCCGCGCGAGGATCGCGGCCGCAATGATACGCGCGCACCGCGCGACGATGTCCGCGCTTCGCGTGGCGACGATCGGCCCGAAAGGGCTCGACCCAAAGCGGGAAAATCGTCGTCGAAGCATGGCATGGCGGATGGCAGCGTCTGGTTCCGGGCCAACATCGGACGAAAAAAGAATGCGGAAGCGCGCTGGCTGTTGCCGATGATCTGCCGTCGTGGCGGCATCGACAAGAACGATATCGGCGCAATCAAGATCATGGACACCACGACCGAGTTCGAAATTTCCGAGCGGGTCGCGGAATCCTTCGCCGTGAAGATCAAGCGTCCGGACAAGGAAGACAATATCCGCCTCGAGCCGATGGCGGATGCGCCGCAGCGGCAAACGGCTTCGGAAGAGCGGTCCCACGCGCCGCGGCGCGACAGCGGCGACAGCGATCATCGCGACCGCGCGCGCGAGCCGAGCGGGTTCAAGCCGCAAGGCAAACCTCAAGGCAAGCCACATGGCAAGCCGCACGAAAAGCCGTACGGCGAGCGCACACCGAAATTCGACGATGCTCCTTCCTTCGCAAAGAAGAAAAAGCACAAGAACAAGCCGGGCCACGCCGAGCCCTCGGTCACGTCGTGGTCTGAGAAGGGCGCCGCCGGAAAGAAGCCGAAGACGAAAAAGAAGCATCGCACCTGACGGCCGCCTTCCGGCGTCGCCGGGGAGGGGCGTTACGTCGCAGCGAGGTCGCGCAGCATGTAGGTTGCGCTGTCGCCGTAGGTCGCAAGCTTTGCCCGCAGCTCCGCATCCGCCGTGACGGGCCGAAAGCCGAGACGCTCCCACAGCGGCCGCGTGGCGTAGACCGACACCAATGCGAGCGTCGCGATCCCTGACGCGCGCGCGAGCTGTTCGATCGCCAACACGTAATCGCGCGCAGCGCCGCCGCGAAAGTCGGGCAGCACCGCGACGTCGTGCAAATAGAGGCAGTCCGCATCGCCGGGCAATTGCTCGAGCAAGCCGTCGAGCGGCGGAATCCGGTGCTGCATCCAGGGATGCGCGAGACCGTAGCCGACGATCCCGTCGTCCATGGCAAGCACGCGGCAACCATCGGGATAGAGCCGCATCTTTTCCGCGAACACCGTGGGGCGTTCAGGCAGATCAGGATGGATCCGCGCTGCGATCGTGCTGATCGCCGGCAGATCGGAGGCGTGCGCGGGACGCCAATGCGGCTTGCTCATGTCGACCCGTCGTTCCGTCTCCATCATCCCAGTTTATTCCGATGTGACGATGCGTGCAGCGAAAAAAATCCTTGCCGCCATCTCAGGAATACGGCGGCTCGCGCGGCGTCCTACCCATGCAAGCCCATTGCATGACAGGAGAGACCGTGACGACATCCTCGATCCGCCTCGCGCTCACGCTCGCAATATCGCTGGCGATGATTCCCGCCGCTTTCGCGGCGCCGCCGACAAAGACCGGCAAGACCGACAAGGGCAACGTGCTCACCGACGCCAAGGGCATGTCGCTCTACACTTTCGACAAGGATGCGGACGGCAAGTCGGCCTGCAATGGTCCGTGCGCGACCAACTGGCCGGTGCTGAAGGCCGAGGCGAGCGATGCCGCCGCCGACGGCTACACCGTCATCACGCGCGACGACGGCTCGAAGCAGTGGGCCTACAAGGGCAAGCCGCTCTACACCTTCGCCAAGGACACCAAGCCCGGCGACGTCACTGGCGACGGCTTTCTGAACGGCGCGTGGCATCTGGCGATGCCGTGAGCAGGGTGCACTGCTAGCGCAGTCCCTCATACACCATCAGCCCGCGTGCGATCTGCAGCTTGCGGATCGCACGCGGCAGCAGTTTTTCCGGCTGGTGCAGATAGCGCCAGGAGGTGAGGGCGAACGGGCCCAGCGCGCCGCATTCGTCGTCGAACTGCGCGAGCACGCCTGTCACGCTCACTGGTGTATGCGGGCGGGCGTTGAACGGCAGCAGCAGCAGCTCGAGATAGGCCTTGCTGCCGTCCTCGCGTGTGGCGGTGACGCCGGCGATTGCGCCGAGGCTCTCGTCGGCGACGATGGTCGTGATCTCTTCGATCTCGCGGCGGCTGGCTTCGTTGAACAGCGCCGCAAAGCTCGAATCCTTGAGGTCGCACCCGGCGAGCGCGCAGACGCGCGTGCCCGCGACGCGGAACGGGAAGCCGAGATTGGGCTCGCAGGACAGCACGAAGATGTCACCGAGCAGGCCGCGCACGGCGGCCGGATCGATATCGGCCCGGTCTGGCGCCCGCGCAGTGCCGCGCTTCTCGTTCCAATATGCGAAGAACTCGCGGCTCGACGGATGTTTCATGACTGAACGCTTACCCCGGGGCGCAACCTTGCGGGACAAACCTGTCCCGCTTCAGTGCAGCCGCGATCCCTGTGTTGTTGTGCAGGAGGGGCTTTGCAGCGTCCATGCCGCAGCGGCGTTTTCGGCGTCCCTGGCGCTGCCTTTGCGTCGTTAACGTTAAATTAACTATGCCCTTTCCGTGCGCCGCCCCGCTGCTATGGTGATCGCGGTCGCAAGTTTCGCCGCTTTTCTCCAGGTTCTCGGCGAGGCCTGTACACAGGCGTCAAACAGTTTGGTCACCGGCCGCGGGGAGGGGTGGGGATACTCCCGTCTCTCTGGGTACCGGAAGTCCGACACGGATAGGCAGGGCTTTCCCAGGGCCCTGCCTTTTCCTTTTGTGCACTTGCGCAGGGCGGGCAAAGGCGACTATCTCCAAGGCCTGTCGTTACGCCTGTCGCTCCGATCGCGCCTGAAAGCGAAGCCGCCTTGGATTCCCCGCCAAATTCTCCGCCGCAAGATCCTCCGTCGCAAGATGCTTCGCTGGAGGTGCCGGCCGTCGTTGAGGAGGCTCCGCGCGAGCCGATCCTGACGCTGCCGTTCGCGCTGACGGCCTATATCCTCTTGCTCGCGGTGATCCATCTGCGGGTGCTGCTGCCGCCGGAGCTCGAGAACTGGACCATCGACGTCTTCGGCTTCATCCCCAAGCGCTACGATTCCTCGCTACTCAATCTGGAGATTCCCGGTGGGGCCGGCGCCAAGGTCTGGACCTTCGTCACTTATTCGCTGCTGCACGCCAATCTCACCCATCTCGGCTTCAACGTGCTGTGGCTGTTGCCGTTCGGCAGCGCGCTGGCGCGGCGCTTTGGCGCCATCAGGTTCTTCCTGTTCCTGGCGGTGACGGCGGCGGCCGGCGCGCTCGCCCATCGCGTCACCCATGAGCACGCGGTGGCGCCGATGATCGGCGCCTCGGCCTCGGTGTCCGGCGCGATGGCGGCGGCGATCCGCTTCGCCTTCGTTCGCGGCAGCTTCCTGTCTTTCAGCCGATCGGATGCCGATACCGCCGCAAGAGTTCCGGCGCTGCCGCTGTCGCGCGCGTTGCGCGACGGGCGAGTGCTCGGTTTCCTCGCGGTTTGGTTTGGCGTCAACATCGTCTTCGGCGTCGGCGCGATCGGCGTTGACAGCGAGACCACGAGCGTTGCCTGGCAGGCGCATATCGGCGGCTTCCTTGCCGGCCTGTTGCTGTTCACGCTGTTCGATCCCGTGCCGCGCGCGCGAAGCGATGCTGCGGATGCGTCATCACAGGACATTTCAGACCGTATTTGAAGCGGCGCTTGCGGCGCCGCCCGAATTCATCCATCATTCCCGAGAAGAATGTTCCGAAGCGACAGGCCGCTAGCGGCGATGCTTCGCAAAGCGCCTGAGCGTGAAACCGGCGCTGAAACTGTTAGTTGAAGACTCGAAGAACAAGTCCGGACCGCGAACAGCGGACGGTTTCGATTCAGGGAGGCGACAATGACGGTACGTTCGATTCTCAACACCAAGGGCCACCAGATCATGAGCGTCGAGCCGGACGCCAAGCTGGCGGTCGCGGTCAAATTGCTCGGTGAGAAGAAGATCGGCGCGGTGCTGGTGATGAACCAGAGCCGGCTGGAAGGCATCCTGTCGGAGCGCGACATCGTGCGGGTGATCGGCGAACGCGGCGCCGGCGCACTGGAGGAGCCGGTCTCGCAGGTCATGACCCGCAAGGTCGTCACCTGCAAGGAGACCGACACGGTCGCCGAGCTCATGGAGATGATGACCACCGGCAAGTTCCGCCATCTGCCCGTGGTCGACAACGGCAAGGTGGTCGGCCTGATCTCGATCGGCGACATCGTCAAGCGTCGGGTGCAGGAATACGAGTCCGAGCAGGAAGCTCTGCGCGATTACATCAAGACCGCCTGATCAGGCCTGCTGGTCGGCTTTGGGCGCGGCGCCCTCCGGCGCGGGCGCCAGCTCGTGGATTGCCTCCTGGATGGACTCCAGCGCACGCTCGGCAGCGCGGGTGCCCAGGGCGATGAGGTCCTCGGAGCGGTGAAAATCGAACCAGCCGAATTGACCGATCCGCGGTGTGATCAGCATATCGGGCGGATCGCCGGCGAGGCGGGCCCGGGTGATGCGGTCCTGCATGATGTTGAAGGCGTCGACCATCACCGAAGAGAGGCCGGGCCGGGCGCTGCCGCCGCCGAAGAACTCGCGCTTCACCGTCTTCTCAGGCGAGAAGAATCTCGGGAAGCGCCGCTTTGACGCCGGCTCTTCGGCCGCGGGGATCACCGGTTCAGGTATCGCGCCGTGCGAATAGACCGTCGTCGAATAGGTGAAGATGTCGCTGGAAAGATTTGCGGCGATGACGATTTCCGCGCCGAGCGCGCGCGCGGCCGAGACCGGCACCGGGTTCACCAATGCGCCGTCGACCAGCCAGCGATCGCCGATCAGGACCGGAGAGAAGATGCCGGGCAGCGCATAGGAGGCGCGCATCGCGTCGACCACGCGGCCGCGCGTCAGCCAGATCTCGTGGCCGGTGCGGACCTCGGTCGCGACGGCGGCGAACTTGACCGGGAGGTCCTCGATCTGGCTCTGGCCGCAGGCAGCCTCGAGCCGGGTCGCCAGCTTCTCGCCGCCGATCAGGCCGGAGCCGTTGAGGCGGATGTCGAGGTAGCCGAGAATGTTGCGCATCCCTTGCAGGCTGCGGCCCCATTCTTCCAGCGTATCGAGCCGGCCGGCCGCATAGAGGCCGCCGACCACCGCGCCGATCGAGGTGCCGACCACGACGTCAGGCACGATTCCGTTGGCGAGCAGGGTCCGGATAATGCCGATATGGGCGAAGCCGCGCGCCGCGCCGCCGCCAAGCGCAAGGCCGATGACCGGCCGGCGGATGCTGCCCAGGCCGACTTTCTCGGCGACCTTGTCGCTGTTCGAACCCCGACCCTTCAATATGTCCAGCACCGAAACTCTCCTACGCCGGGACCCGCCATCAGACTAGGCACCGCAGTCGCGCTCCGCCAGAACCGGGCCGAAGCATGGTTTATGCCGGTTTGGGAAGGGCACGGGGCAGGAGTATGGCGAGGCGCGGTTGCCCCTGGGGTAATCACGCAGGCGTCAACCGGGTTCCAAAAGCTGTATCAGGCCGTATTTCTCGGGGTTTCGGAGGCTTGAATTTGCCGCGTTTTCGGTGAAAAGCAGATGGCATGACTCTCGGGGGTGACGGCATCATCGGATGGCGGCGCAGCGCATCGCTGCTGCCGGCGCTGGTCCTTGCTGCCTGCCTCTATGCCCTTGGCCAAAATGCTGCGCAGGCGCAGCTTTTCTCCGATCGTCCACCGCCGGTGCCGCCCGCTTCGGTGCCCGATCCCGGCGGCGCGGTCAGTCTGGCGCCGCCCTCCGGCCCGGGTGCCGGACCGCCGAGCCTGCCGCCGACCCTGTTGCAGCCGACCACGCCCAGCATGCCGCCGCCCGCGGTCACGACCGTGCCGTCCGCCGCGCCGCTCAACGCGGCCGTGCCCGGACAGGGCGTGCTGTCGCTGACGGCGAAATACGGCAAGGACACCCCGCCGATTACCAGCGGCCTGGTCTGGCGCGTATTTGCCGATCGTCCCGACGAGAACGGCACCTTCAAGCTGATCCGCGAGGACCGCAATGCCACGCCGAACATCGTGCTACCGCCCGGCAATTACGTCGTGCATGTCGCCTTTGGCCTCGTCAGCGCGGTGCGCACCGTCAGCCTGAAGGCCGAGACCGACCGCGAGTCCTTCGTGCTGCCCGCCGGCGGCTTGCGCATCGAGGGCCGCGTCGGCACCAGCCGCATTCCGCAGAACCAGATCTCGTTCGCGATCTACAAGGGCAGCCAGTTCGAATCCGGCGAGCGCGCCTCCTTGGTGCCGAACGTCGCCGCCGGTGACGTCGTGCTGCTGCCGGAAGGCACCTACTACATCATCTCGAACTACGGCGATGCCAATTCGGTGGTGCGCTCGGACATCCGCGTCCAGGCCAGCAAGCTCACCGACGTCACCATCACCCACCGCGCCGCCGTCATCACGCTCAAGCTGGTCAGCGACAGGGGCGGCGAGGCGCTCGCCAACACCGCCTGGTCGGTGCTGACCCCGGGCGGCGACGTCATCAAGGAATCGATCGGCGCCTTCCCGCGCGTCGTGCTTTCCGAAGGCGAATACCGCGCCATCGCCAAGAACGAGGGCAAGGTCTACGAGCGCGGCTTCAACGTCGTCAACGGCGTCGACGGCGAAGTGGAAGTCGTCGCGCGGTAGTGCTTGAGCGGTGATACCGCATGCGGCCTGACGCTGGTCTTCGTGTCTGGCGAACACGTCTCATTCAGCGCACGGATCTCCCATATCTTATTACCGCCAATCTCGTCACGTGTGCGAAAGCGGATGCTCTCCGCTGCTCCGTTTGGTGTTGCGATTCGAATAGCTTTGTCAGCGCTACCAAGCAGGACCGACAAACACCGGCATCGCCGGCTTATTCCAGCGGCGCCGCGACTTCCTCACAGCCAGTGCAAGATACCTATTTCCGATAATCAATTTTATTCGCTTTCCATCCTGCTGCGTTATATGTCGGGCATCCCTCCAACGGAGGAGGCCGGAGCGGGCTCGTGCGTCTGCGAGACCGGCAAGGAGCAGGGGACCAAGCTCGTCGGTATGTTCGAAGTGATCCTCACCAGGCGTAAGCGGTTCGGCTGGCGGTGGCAGGTGTGCGACCAATCCGGCAAGAAATTCGCCGATGGCTTCGAGCGCACCCGGCCGTCCGCGAAATATCATGGCGAGCGCGCATTGTTCTTTCTGTTGTCGCAGGCCCATCTGCGCAATCGCTTGGCGACGTCCAGCGAGGACTAGTCGCGACTGCGCGTGCGGGTCTCCGCAGCCCGGCTTACGCTTCGCTTCATCCGGCGACGAGACTTCTCTGCGACCGCTGTCAGATGTCCACAACGAGCTTGCCCTGCGTCGCGTGATCGCGGATCAGCGCATAGGCGTCATCGACGTTCTCCAGTGTGAAGTGCCGGGCATCGAGCATCGGCAAGAGCTTGCCGGCCTCAACCAGGCGCGTGGCCTCCGCCATGATCTCTCCGTGATGCGCGCGGCCTTCCCCTGAGAGCAGCGGCAGCAGCGTGAACACGCCGGAATAGGTGGCTGCGCGGAACGAGAGCGGCGCAAGCGCGTGCGAACCCCATCCGAGCGCGCTCACGACATGGCCGAAGCGGCGCACGGCTTCGAAGGAAGCGTCGAGTACCTGGCCGCCCACGGTGTCGTAGACGACGTCAAAGCCGCGGCCGCCCGTATGCTCTGCAACATAAGTCGCGATGGCGGTATCGCGATCGATGAAGGTCGCGCCAAAGCCTTCGATGGTGGCGCGCTGCGATGCCGAGCCGGTCGCGAACATTTCTGCTCCGAACGCGCGCGCGATCTGGATCGCCATGTGCCCAACGCCGCCTGCGCCGCCATGGATCAACACCTTTTGTCCGGCCTTCAGCGCCGCGCGGTCGATCAGTCCTTCCCAGGCCGTGATGAAGATGAGGGGCAGGGCGGCTGCCTCCCGCATGCTGAGATTGGCAGGCTTCAACGCCAGCAGGTCGGCGTCGACAGCGGCGAATTCGGCGAGCGATCCCTGCACACCGCCGACGCCTCCCGTCATGCCATAGACCTCGTCGCCCCGCTTGAACCGCGAGACGTCACGCCCGGTCTGTTCGATCACACCGGCGAGATCCAGCCCGAGGATTGCAGGCAGCGGATGGCGCGCATGCGCCGCCGCGCCCGCATGGATCTTGGTGTCGAGCGGATTGACCCCGCTCGCGCGGATTTGCACCAGCACCTCGCGCGGACCGATCTCGGGCGTGGGGACGGTTGAGGGGCGCAGCGGCGCGTTGTGGGTCTCCAGGACGGCCGCGCGCATCGTCGATTGTCTCGTCATGATCGTCTTGCTCCGTTGTCGGCCTCCAATATGCCCATGATTTTTTGCATGGGAAGGAATGAGAATGTACGATTGTCGTGCGTTTTTGTATGAGGAGGCTTCCGGTGGACTGGAGCGATCTGCGCATCTTCCTGGCGATTGCGCGCGGAGGCACTCTCGGCGCGGCCGCACGGAAGATCGGCCAGACCCAGCCGACGATGGGACGGAGACTTCGGGCGCTCGAAAAGTCGCTCGGACAAACGCTGTTCCAGCGCACGGCGGATGGCTTCGTGCTGACCGACGAGGGCACAGCTGTGCTGCGCCATGCCGAGCGGATTGAAGAGGAGGCGCTCGCCTTGGAGCGGCGTGCATCCGGCGCGGAGACGCAGCTCGATGGCTTGCTGCGTCTGTCGTCGTCGGACTGGTTCGGGACGGTGATACTCTCGCCGCTGATTGCCGCGTTCGGCAAGCGCCATCCCAAGGTGACCGTCGAGCTTCTGACCGATGCGCGCCTCTACAGTCTGCCGCGCCGCGAGGCTGATCTCGTCTTCCGCATCAAACCGTTCGACGAGCCTGAAGTGATCTCCCGGAAGCTGCTCCATATTCCCTACGCGCTCTACGGCAAGAAAGGCAGCAAGCCGCCACGCGCCGGCGACGGAAGCGGTATCCGTGTTGTGACCATGAACGCCGAATTCGCCGACATGCCCGATGCCCTCTGGTTGAAGCGCACGCTGCCGAATATGCAAATCGCCTCGCGCAGCAATAATAGGCAGGCGCAGGCGGAGCTTTGCGCGAGCGGTGGCGGGCTGGCAGTGCTGCCGCGTCCCCTCGGCGACCGCGACCGCCGGCTGGTCGCACTCGACATCGGCGCGACGCCACCCGGCCGCGACACCTATGTCGGCTACCACCGCGATCTCAGGCGCCTCGCTCGCCTGCGCGCGCTGCTCGATCTCGTGATCGAGCGATTGGCGGGGTGATTGCTTTTGATACCCTGCTGTGACCAGGGCGTTCGCAGCAATACCCCCGGGACCGGTGCGGCGCGAGCCGGATTGCGCTGGGCTCATCCGGGTTACAAGACCTTGCGGCGCCCGTCAGGCGAAACACCAAAGCTGGCGGTCAATTCCTGACCTCAAAAATATTCCGCTTTACCGAAATTCGGAAACGGCGTATGTCTCGCCGTAACCCGGCCCAAGGAAGAGGGGCGTATCGCGATCGTCACGAACGCGGGCCGGACGGCGGTGGACGTGGGTGACATCGGCGCGAACGGCTTCGCAGGGGCGGGCAACCGTGGGCGAAGGCCTCGCGCACACGACCGGTGTGATCGGCGTACGGCGAAATCGTGTGGTCCTGACGCCCGGGGTCTGTGCGTCAAGCGTTGCGGTGATGTGGGCTGCCCAACCGGGCACACGCATCAGCCATCCGCAAGGCGACGGGGGCAATAGTGCATCGCTCCCCGGGGAGAGCGCGACATAAGCCGTAAAGCCACTGCGCAGGGAAGGCCGGATGTTTTGGCTTCACCTGTATGCCGCTGTGCAATCTTGTTTACGACAACCTTCGCACAGTGGACCGCGGGTGCCAGCCGGCACCCGGTCTTCCCTGCGCCCACTTTCAATTGAGGGTGAGACGACGAAGCAAAGCTCGGGCGAACACGCCGCGAGGATGCGAAGGTGTGTCTGCGATCCGGAATGCGAATGGACGCGCGACCCTGCCACCCACAGACTCCGTCATTGCGAGCGGAGCGAAGCAATCCAGTCTGCCGCCGCGGAAAAATTCTGGATTGCTTCGCTGCGCTCGCAATGACGAGGATGATGGAAGTGTACGCCGCCGAGATCGCAAAGCTGCTCACTGATTTCGACCAGCGCGCCTCACGGGCGGCGTAACTCGGACGGATAACAGTCATAGACCAGCGCCTTGAAGGCGGGCGTGATGCGGCTGCGCTCGTTCTGGGTCTGCTGCATCAGCAGGTAGACCAGATCGAGCTTGGGATCGACGCCGAAATAGGTGCCGCTGCCACTGTCCCATTTCAACTCGCCGAGCGAGCCCGGCGGCGGCGGTTTGGCGTTGCCGGGATCGGTCCGCACCGCAAGGCCATAGCCATAGCCGAAACCGTCGCCCGGAAAATAGAAATAGTCGCGTCCGACGCCCGAGCCCGGCCCGACGTGATCGGTCGTCATGGCCTTGAAGGCCGCAGGACTGAGATAGCGCTTGCCCTCGAACTCGCCGCCATTGAGCAGCATCTGCGAGAAGCGCTGATAGTCGGTGACGGTCGAGAGCAGGCCGCCGCCGCCGGACTGCCATTCGGGATGGTCGAGGCGCTCGCGCTCGGCGGCGAGCAGGATGTTGTCGTTCGGCAGGGGCCGCGCCATCCGCGCGAGCTCGTCCTCGGTCGCCAGCGCGAATTTTGTGCTGCTCATGCCGAGCGGATCGAAGATGCGCTGCTTGAGGAATGCGTACAGCGTCTGGCCCGAGATGATCTCGATGACGCTGCCGAGCACGTCGGTGGAATGACCGTAGCGCCACAGCGTTCCCGGTTGCCGTGCCAGCGGCAGTCTCGCGATTCGTTGGGCGAACTCCCTGTTGTCGAATTGACCTCCGAAGAGGTTGGCGGCCTTGTAGGCCTGCTCAACCCATTTGCCGCCGATATAGTCGTAGCTGATGCCCGAAGTGTGCCGCAGCAGATCCTCAATGTTGACGGGACGGACCGGGGCCACGAGATCCACCTTCAGCGTGCCGTCGGGATTGGTGACCTCGAGGCCCACCTTAGTGTCGGCAAAGAGGGGAATGTATTTCGACACGGAGTCGGTGAGCGCAAGCTTGCCCTCGTCGATCAGCATCATCGCGCCAAGGCACGTGACCGGCTTGGTCATCGAGTGGATGGCGAAGATCGTATCGGACGTCATCGCGAGGCCCGTCCTGGTGTCGCGCACGCCAAAAGTCTTCAGATAGACCGGCTTGCCGTGCTGCTGGACCAGCACCACTACGCCCGGCAGCCGGCCGCTCGTCACCTCGTTGTCAAAATACGCGGTGATACGGTCGAGCCCGTCGGACGACGGCGCGGGGATGTCGGCGGCGCGGCTTCGCGCCATCGTGCCGGCCAGCAGCGCGGCTCCGACCAGAAATTCACGACGCTTCATCCGGGCTTCCTCCCTTGCCGGGATCAAAGCCGCAAGACGTCGAAGGCGTCAACACGCCTTCGGTTAAAATCGCGTCACGATTTCAGAAAGGACCGGTCGCGGACGGTCCTCGCTCGGCCTGGTCGGCTTGCCGATATGGACGAAGCCGGCGAGTTTCTCGTCCGGCTTGAGGCCGAGGCCGTCCAGCACGTCGCGATCGAACGAGAACCAGCCGGTCAGCCAGCAGGCGCCGTAGCCGAGCGCGGTCGCGGCCGTGACAATGTTCATGACGCTGGCGCCGGCCGACAATTCCTGCTCGAAGGCCGGCACCTTCGGATGCGGCTTGGTGAAGCTGACGATGCCGATCACCAGCGGCGCATCCGTGAGGCGCTTGCGCTCGGTCTCGACATCGGCCGCCGCCGCGCCGGGATTCTTCCGGGCGAACACCTTTGCGATCACCTCGCCGGCGCGCTGGCGCGCATCGCCCTCGAAGATGATGAAGCGCCAGGGCGCGAGCTTGCCATGGTCGGGCACGCGCGCGCCGATGGTGAGGATGGTCTCGAGCTCGGCCGGGGAGGGGCCGGGTCCGGACATCTCGCGCGGCTTGACCGAGCGGCGGGTCTTCAGGAGTTCGATGGCGTCGGGCACTGCGGTTTCCTCTTCGGCTGGTCGTCGGGCGTGCAATCCCCACATAGGAATGCACGCCCGCAACCGAAAGCGAGTTTAGACCGATTTCAGATGTCAGGCCGCGCCGCGCGCCCGCTTCACATCCGGCGGGGTCGCCTCGTCGACGAGGGCGGCGATGGCCTCCACCGTCGTCGTCACTTGCTGACCGTCGCTGCCGAGCCGGCGGATCGAGACCGACTGCGTCTCGGCCTCTTTCTTGCCGACCACGAGCAGTGCCGGAATCTTGGCCAGCGAATGCTCGCGGACCTTGTAGTTGATCTTTTCGTTGCGCAGGTCGATCTCGGCCCGAAGTCCCGCACGCCGGACCTGCTCCAGCACCTGCTTGGCATACTCGTCGGCTTCCGACGTGATGGTGGTGACCACCACCTGCACCGGCGACAGCCAGAGCGGGAAGTTGCCGGCATAGTGCTCGATCAGGATGCCGATGAAGCGTTCCATCGAACCGCAGATCGCGCGGTGCACCATGACCGGCGGCTTCTTGCCGCTGTCGTGGTCGATGTAGAACGCACCGAACCGTTCCGGCAGGTTGAAGTCGACCTGCGTGGTGCCGCACTGCCAGTCGCGGCCGATGGCGTCGCGCAGCACATATTCGAACTTCGGCCCGTAAAAGGCGCCTTCGCCCGGATTGATCTCGGTCTTGATATGATTGTTCTGCGACTGGATCTCACGCAACACCGTCGCCATCACGCGCTCGGCGTGATCCCACATCGCGTCGGTGCCGACGCGTTTTTCCGGCCGGGTCGACAGTTTGACGGTGAGATCGCCGGTGAACCCGAAATCGGCGTAGGTCGACAGGATCAGCTCGTTGATCTTCAGGCACTCGTCGGCGAGCTGATCCTCCATGCAGAAGATGTGCGCGTCGTCCTGGGTGAAGCCGCGCACGCGCATCAATCCATGCATCGCGCCGGACGGCTCGTAGCGGTGCACCACGCCGAACTCGGCGAGCCGCAGCGGCAGGTCGCGGTAGCTCTTCAGGCCATGCTTGAAGATCTGCACGTGGCCCGGGCAGTTCATCGGCTTCAGCGCGAACCAGCGCTTGTCCTCGGCCTCCTCGCCGGCCGACTGCGCCGCGAACATGTTCTCGCGGTACCAGCCCCAATGGCCGGAGGTCTCCCACAGCGACTTGTCGAGGATCTGCGGGGCGTTGACCTCGCTATAGTCGCCGGCCAGGCGCCGGCGCATATAGGCGATCAGCTGCTGGAAGATGGTCCAGCCCTTGGCGTGCCAGAACACGACGCCCGGGCCTTCCTCCTGGAAATGGAAGAGGTCGAGCTCGCGCCCGAGCTTGCGATGGTCGCGCTTTTCCGCTTCCTCGATCTGCTTCAGATAAGCGTCGAGGTCCTCCTGCTTGGCGAACGCCGTGCCGTAGATGCGGGTCAGCATCGGGTTGTTGCTGTCGCCGCGCCAATAGGCGCCGGCCACTTTCATCAGCTTGAAGGCGTTGCCGACCTTGCCGGTCGAGGTCATGTGCGGGCCGCGGCAGAGATCGAACCAGTCGCCCTGGTAATAGATCTTGATCGGCTCGTTGCCGGGAATGGCGTCGACCAGCTCGACCTTGAACGCTTCGCCCTTGTCGCGGAACACCTGTTTCGTCTTTTCGCGATCCCAAACCTCCTTGGTGAAAGGCTTGTCGCGCGCGATGAGCTCGCGCATCTTTTTCTCGATCGCGGCAAAGTCTTCCGGCGTGAACGGCTCGTTGCGGAAGAAATCGTAATAGAAGCCGTTCTCGATCACGGGACCGATGGTGACCTGGGTGCCCGGCCACAGCGTCTGCACGGCTTCGGCAAGTACGTGGGCGCAGTCATGGCGGATCAGCTCGAGCGCGCGCGGATCGTCGCGGTTGATCAGCTCGATCCTGGCGTCGGCTTCGATGGGATCGTCGAGGTCGGAGACCACGCCGTCGAGCGCCATCGCGACCGTGCGCTTGGCCAGCGACGGCGAAATGCCCTTGGCAAGTTCGAGGCCGGTGATGCTCTTGGCATATTCGCGCCGGGCGCCGTCGGGGAAGGTGAGGGTGATTTTTTCCGGCGGGGTCACGGGTCTCAAATTGCTGAGGCTGTACTGGAAGCCGGATTCGGATTTGGGCTGCTCGGACTTGGACTGGTCCTTGGATTGGTCGTTGGGCTGGTCGGTCATGGCGTGTCTCCTGAGGCTCACTCCTGCGAACGAGCGCAGGTAAGCGGGAACGAGCGATATATCAGGCGATTCGGCCTGCGCAATCCGGCATTTCCAAGAAACCGGCGCGCAAAAGCGGGGGCGCTGCACGAACTATTCCAGGCAACGCCCTTTAACTGGTCGCAAGCCCGCTCTACATGCGTTTGCATGGAAAATGCACGCGCCGGCCGTTTCGCGCCAACCGCCCTGATGCTCGGCAATCTCGTCACCGGCTGCTCGGTCTTGGCACCGGCGGGCATGCTGCCGGAATTGGCGACGGGGCTCGACGTCAGCATCCATGCGGCCGCGCTCCTGATCACCTTCGGGGCTGTCATCCTGTGCATCGGCTCGCCGCTGACGGCCTGGCTCACCAGCCGGATCGAACGCCGGACGCTGCTCACCACGACGCTCGCGGTGCTCGCTTTTGGCAATCTCGCCTCTGCCTTTGCGCCCGATTATGCAAGCCTCCTCGTCATCCGCCTGGTGATGCTCGCGGTCGGCGCGCTCTACACGCCGCAGGCCGCTGGTACGGCGGCGTTGATCGTGCCGGTGGAGCGTCGCGGCAGCACGATTGCCTACATCTTTCTCGGCTGGTCGCTCGCTGCCGCCGTCGGCCTGCCGCTGATCACCTTCATCGCCAGCCGCTATGGCTGGCGCGCGGCCTATGGCGGGATCGGCGCGCTCGGCTGCGTCAGCTTCCTGCTGTTGCTGATGCGACTGCCGGCGGGCTTGAAGGGCACGCCCGTGGATCTGAAGACCTGGAGCGCGGTCGGTCGCAACAGGACGATCCTGCTGCTGCTTGCGATCACGATGTTGCAGATGTCCGGGCAGTTCGTGGTGTTCACCTTCATGGGGCCGCTGCTCAACAAGCTGACCGGCGCAGGACCTGATGCGATCGGCATGGTGTTCGCCCTCTATGGCGTCTGCGGCTTCCTCGGCGTTGTCATCGCGACCCGCATCGTCGACACCTCGGGACCCTATCGCACCTCGCTGCTGTTCACCTGGCTGCTGCTTGCAGGAATCACCGGCTGGGCGCTCGGCGCCGGCACGCTCGCGTTGATGGCGGGTGCGGTCGCGATCTGGGGCCTCGGCTTTGCCTCGACCAATTCGATGCAGCAGGTGCGGCTGGTCTCGGCCGCACCGTCGCTGGCATCGGCGACCGTCGCACTCAACACCTCGGTCCTCTACATCGGCCAGGCGGTCGGCTCTGCCGTCGGCGGACTGCTGTTCGCCCGCGAACTCCTGCATACGCTCGGCTTCGTCGCGGTCGGTTTCGTCGTGCTGGCATTGATCCTGGTGGTCCTGACCCGGCCCCGCCCGGCAACTGCCGCCCCGGCCTGAGCGGAAGCGTGTCCGTGTGCGCAAGGTGCTTGGCAAACCGCGCGCCGGGAGGCTAGAAGGCCGGTCATGGGGACCAAAGAGGGTTGACTGAGATGAGGATGATTCTGGCGGTTGCCGCGGTGCTCTATTCAGCTTCCGCTTTCGCGCAAGCCGACAAGCCACCAATGATCGGGGACAAGCCGTTGGTGCAGGTCAAGCCCAAGGGCACCAAGGCAGGGACCAAGGAGGCTGCGGCCAAGCCGGCTGCGGCGGCGAAGGGCAAGCCGCAATCGATCGCGGCGCGGCTCCAGGCCTGCCTCGACCTCGATGATGGCACCAAAGACCGGCTCAATTGCTACGACGCCGTGATCGCGCCGACGCCGAAGCCCAAGCCGGCGAAGGCTAAGGGCTACGCCGATTGCCGTTTCTTCAAGGAAGAGGACGAGCGGCTGGCCTGCTTCAACGGCTTTGCCGAGAGCATTCCGAAGCTGCCAAAAACCTGAGGCAGTTAAGACCCGAAGGATCAGGAGCCGGACGGTTAGTCGCTGATCCGGCTCAGCACGGCCCTGAAGGCAACGCCCGGCAGTTGCAGTGCGGTACCTTCGAATTCCGCACTATCGCCATCCTCCCGGCCGGCGAGCGTCAGCGTGATCCGGTCAAGACCGAACAAGGCCTTGAAGCAAGGGTCGTCATTGTGGCGCTCAGTCGAGATCTTGACTCTGATGCTGTCGCCTTCGCCCGTGCAGGTGCCGATGAACGCGAAAGCGGAATTGCCGCCGCGCATCTTGCCCTCGGTCACATAGACGACGCCGCAACCCGTGCCGTGAACCGTGTGGAAGTCGACCTTGTTAGAGTCCCTGACGCACAGCATGTCCCCGCAGAATCCCAAATACGACTTGGCCGGCAAAGTATGATTGTTGCCAGTGGAAGCAATCCGGTCGGCCCCGGGACCGTCGGCCATCAACATCACATTTTGATCAAGGCTTGAGAGAGTTGCGGGCCGTGCAGCCAAATGCCGACGGGCGCAATATCGCTACCGGCTCGATGCGGATGGATTGGTGGAGGCCACGCGCGTGAGCGCGAGTGATGGCGTCGCCGACATCTTCACCAGGACGTCCTTGAGCGGGTCCCGCGTCCACGCTCGCGTCACATAGTCGCGATGGGTAATGCCGTCCCCGGTTTCGACGAACACCACGCTGCCCGGACGTAAGGGGCCGTCCATGTCTTCGGAGACCGTGATGCCCTTCTGCCGCAGCGTGCTCATCAGTTCGCGGTCGCGCCGCGCGGTGTAGTGGGTGTAGGAGCTGACGAAGAAGCCGGAGCGGTGGCTCTCGATCCATGAGGCGAACTTGTCCATCTCGCCATAGACGGCGTCGAGCAACACGACGCCGCGGACACGGTCGCTGATGCCGCCGACCTCGAGGCTCCAGGCCGTCGGCAGGAAGCCGCCGCTGTAGCCGACGATCACGATCGGCATGTTGGCGAAGGCGCGGGCGCTGTTGGGATCGCCGGTGAGGCGGGCGAGATGGTTCGCAGACTCGTCGATGAAGCGCTTGAGGCCGCCGGCCTGCCAGAATTTTCCTGCGCTGGAATCGGCGGCATCGACCGCCATCTGCGGTGCGAGCAGGATGGCATTGGCGCCGGAATCGGTGACCTGCTGCGGCACCAGCTGGCGGTCGCGCACGTCGCGCTCGAGTGTCGCGCCATTGCCGTGGAAGAACACCACGATCACGCCTGGCTTCCGCACGTCGAAATGTTCGGGCACGTGCATCAGGACGCGATTATCGTTGTAAGTCTCGTCCTGCCAGAATACGCGCCCGGAATAGCTGCGGTGGCCGCGGCGGTCGCCCTTGGAGATGTTGAGGAACGGCGCGTCGGAGGCGGGGTTGTTGCCGAAATAGGGGAAGGCTGACGACTTCATGCTGACGAGCGTCGTCAGGTCCTCGCGCGGCGGACGCTGGTAGGGGGCCTGCGGCGCGAGCGAAGCGACCTTGTAGGGAGCCTGCTCCGGCTGCTGCTGCACAGCACGCTTGGGTGAGAAGTCCGACATCTGCCGTTGCAGAAAACCCTCGCTCGCGGATGGGAAGCGCTCCCTGAACTGGGGGGCCGGGAAGCGATCCTCGAACGAGTCGCTGCTCGCGACTTGCTGGTTTGTCTTCGCAACGACCTGGACGTTGGCTTGGGCGTTGCCTTGGACGTTGGCCTGCGAGTTCGCCGCGAGCGCTGCCGGATTGGGCGCCTTGCCGCATTGAACCAGGGTCAGCGACAACGGCACCAAGGCTGAGATCAGGGCAAGCCGGAGCGCACGACCGCGCGCGCCGGACCTGGCCCGGTCGGCGCGGATGTCAGCTCTCGGTTTCGGAACGGCCCCGACCATTCACCCATGACCCCAAGTCATGACCACAAGTCCATCGGCAATCATTAAGGCAATTGAGCCGATGGGCGTTTAGGCGACGTTAAGTGTCCGGAGAAACTTCCCCACATCCGGAACGCTCAAGGGGACCACGCAATCGTGTCCTGATTGTGGGGGACGGGAGCGGGATGTCCCGGTGTTTACGAAGCTTTATTGCCCGGATCGTGGATTAATGGTGCTAGAGTACCGAAGTGGCCCCGCCTCATTTAACCCTTGTTAACCCTGCTTGAATTGACTGGACCGAGCTGCACGATGCTTCCAACGAGGCGTGACGCCTGAGGTTGAGGACGGCGATGACGGCATCAGATGCGGGTACTGCACCCTGGACCGGCCGGCTGACCGGAAGCGGGTCGGGGGTCTCCGTTCTGGTCGCGACCGCCATCGTCGTGGCCGACATGATCGGGGTCGGCGTCTTCACCAGCCTCGGCTTCCAGGTCAAGGACATCCCCTCGGGCTTCTCGATCCTCCTGCTGTGGACCGTCGGCGGCATCGTCGCGCTGTGCGGGGTATTCTCCTACAGCGAGCTCGGCGCGATGTTTCCGCGCTCGAGCGGCGAATACAATTTTCTCGGCCGTGCCTATCATCCCGCCTTCGGCTTTCTCGCCGGCTGGGTGTCGGCAACGGTTGGTTTTGCAGCACCCGTCGCGCTCGCCGCGATGGCGTTTGGCGAATACGCCAAATCGGTCGTCCCCGGTGTGCCGCCGATCCCGCTTGCCATCGCCGTCGTGTGGCTGGTCTCGCTCGTGCAACTGACCGGCGTCAGGCACTCCTCGACCTTCCAATTGATCTCGACCATCCTGAAGGTCGTGCTGATCGTTGCCTTCCTGGTTGCCGGCTTCATCGTCGGCGTGCCGCAGCCGATCGCCTTCACGCCGCAGACCGGCGATCTCGCGCACATCGTCAGCGCGCCTTTCGCGATCGGGCTCGTGTTCGTGATGTATTCGTTCTCGGGCTGGAATGCCGCGACCTACATCATCGGCGAGATGAACATGCCGCAGCGGGACCTGCCGCGCGCGCTGCTCGCGGGCACGCTGATCGTGCTCGTGCTGTACGTCGCGCTGAATGCGGTGTTTCTCCATTCGACCCCGGTCGGCGCACTCGCGGGTCAGCTCGACGTCGCCAGCGTCGCCGGCAGCGCGATCTTCGGTAATCTCGGGGGCCGGATCGTAGGCGCGATGATCTGCTTCGGCCTGATCTCATCGATCAGCGCGATGATGTGGATCGGCCCGCGCGTGATGATGACGATGGGGGAGGACATTCCGGCACTGCGCGTGTTCTCGCAGAGATCGGTCCGCGGCGCGCCGGCCTATGCCATCCTGTTTCAGCTCGCCGTCGCCAATCTGCTGCTGTTCACCCGCAGTTTCGAGGCCGTGCTCGACTTCATCCAGTTCGCGCTCTTGTTCTGCTCGTTCTTCACGGTCGCCGGCGTCATCAAGCTGCGTATCACCGATCCCGATTTGCCGCGGCCCTATCGTGCCTGGGGATACCCGTTCACGCCGCTCGTTTTCCTGCTCGTGACCGCCTTCATGATGTACTATTTGTTGACCGAGCGGCCCGTGCAATCGCTGTCGGGGATGCTCGTCATGCTCTCGGGCCTGTTGATTTATGCTGTTTTCCGCAGGCGGCCGGTCGCCGCTGGCACTTCATCACATTGCGAATAGACATGTTTCGACCCATGAGAATTGCGGCCGTCGCTATCGCCTTGCTGGCTGCGGCCGTCTCGTCCGCACGTGCCGCCGAGGCGACCTTCGACGACACCGCGCGCTTCCTCGCGGGCATGCAGCCTTCGGCGGATTCGCCGCTGGTGCCGCTCACCAAGGACCCGGGTTGGCAGCGCCACGCAAAGTTCTTCGACGGCGCCTTCGCCCAGCTCGAGCAGCGCCAGCTCTCGAAGATCCGCAACTGGGCCGACGTCAATCTGGCGGCGCCCAGGCCGACCATGTTTTATTTGTTCAGCGGTCCCGACTTCCTCTATGCCAACGCCTTCTATCCCAAGGCCAGCACTTACGTGCTTGGCGCGCTGGAGCCGGTCGGTGCGGTCGCTGACCTGACGCGATTGCCGCGCGGCTCGGTCGGCGCCGCGCTCTACAATGTCGAGCGCTCACTCGGCTCGATCCTGAGTTTTTCCTTCTTCATCACCAAGCAAATGAAGGTCGACCTGCACACCAACCAGGTCAACGGCACCTTGCCGATCCTCTATGTTTTCCTCGTCCGCTCCGGCAAGACCATCCGCAATGTCGAGATGGTCGCACTCGACGACAAGGGCGGCGTGCATGTCGGCAACGACAATCCAGGGCCGAACGCGACGCGCGGCGCCCGCATCACCTTTGCAGGCCCCGACGGCGAGGCGCGCACGCTGTACTATTTCTCGACCGATCTCTCCAATTCGGGTGCACGCGCGGCAGGCTTCCTGAAGTTCTGCGAGACGCTCGGCCCCGGCAACAGCCTGATCAAGAGTGCGTCCTATCTGCTGCACTCCGGCAACTTTACCGTCGCGCGCGATTGGTTGCTGGCCAACAGCGCGACCATCGTCCAGGACGATTCCGGCATTCCGCTTTCGAGCTACAATTCGCGGCAATGGCGGTTCTTCCCGTTCGGTCGCTATCTCGGACCCATCGGCGAATTTCCCGGCCGCTATCAGGAGCGCTACGCCGCATTGTTCACGCGCGCCCAGCCGATCGACTTCGGCGTCGGTTACCGCTGGCGGATGCACGAGTCGAACTTGCTGCTGTCGGTGAAGGTGCCGGGAAGCGAGACGGCGCCGGGCGCGGAGACCACCTCGTCCGCCGAGCCGCCGCCGAAACCGCCGCGTCCGAAGCGGCCACGTCCGCCCGAGCCGGTCCCGCCGCCGCCCGGACGCTTTTTCTGGTCCCGCTGATTACCAGTGCACGCTCTGGCTCGGCACGATGAACGCCGTCGTACTGGGCGGCGTGGCAGTGCTCGTCGCTAGATACCAGCCCGAGCCGACGACAAGCACAAGCAGGCCGATGATAGCGAGCATGTCGAGGGTTCTGGGATCGTGACCTCGCGAACCAGCTCGCGAATCCCGTCCAGACCTGAAGTGAAAATGAGGGCTGATTTTCCAGCGCATTGTTGTTTCCTCCCGCAGGAGCATCACCTCAATGCGAGGAAAGAGTTTCGGTTCCACTCAAGGCAGCGACGGGTGAGGCGCCGCATCATGCTCAGGGTGCGTTGACGCCGCGCCAGCGGCCGTAGCGCCAAGGCAGATACCAGCGCGAAGCTTGCGGTGTGGTGAGGGGCACGTTGTCGATTCCCGAGGTGCCGAACGGGTTGCAACGGAGCAGGCGCGCCAGCGTCATCCAGCCGCCGGCCCACAGCCCGAATCTTTCGATCGCCTCGTCGCCATAGACCGAGCAGGTCGGCAGGTGCCGGCAATTGTAGCCAACCAGCGGCGAGAGCGTGTGGCGGTAGAGCCAGATCAGCGCGCGGCCGAATCTGCGTGGAAGCCGGCGCGCGCCCACGACGGGATTGAAACAGTGCTCGCAAGTTGATTGCTTCATGGGCGCTTTGCTGAGATCGTGGGCGAGGTTCTGCGCGGTTCCGACGCAGGGAACTGTAACCTGTTGTTTGTGCGTCATATTTTGCATGCTTTTTGGGAGCAGTGCAGCAAGTGCCTATGGACGAGCTGTATTCCCCCGGATACCATTTTTGTGACGTTCATGTGAGACTCATTGGAACGTCAGAACGGGGCTTGGCTGAGTCGGCTCGCCGTAAGGCTTGGGCTAAAGCTTGGGACTTGGGGAAGGGACCAGTTTGAAACTTCTGAAGGCGCTCAAACTTCGCGGCTGGTTGCTGGTGGGAACCGCTGCTTGTGGAGTCGTGTTGGCTGGCGCCGTCGCGACGCTCGGGTCGTCGGCTCGGGCCGGTGTTGCCCTCGAAGAGCGCAAGCTGCCGATGAAGTTCAATTGGGTCGCCTGCGAGCCGAATTGCCGGGGGTGGGTCAGTGCGGTCGGCATCATCACGGCCGATACGCCGAGGGACTTCGAAGATTTTTCCCGCGGACGCCAGCTCGGCGGCGCCACCGTGGTGCTCGATTCCAGCGGTGGTTCCGTCAACGACGCGATCACGCTCGGCCGGCGCTTCCGCAATCTCGGACTTCTGACCACGGTCGGCATCAGCCTTCAGAACCGTAGTGGGCAGTCGGCCCGTCCGGCGGTCGCGCCTGAGGCCTATTGCGAATCCATGTGCGTGTTCCTGTTGCTGGCCGGCAAGAAGCGCTACGTGCCGGAAGCGGCCCATGTCCGGGTCCACCAGATCTGGATGGGCGATCGCGCCGACGATGCCAAGGCAGCGAGCTACAGCGCGCAGGACCTGATGATCGTGGAGCGCGACATCGGCCGGCTCGCCAAATACACGTTCGACATGGGCGGTGCCGGCGATCTGCTGTCGCTCGCGCTTAGCGTCCCGCCCTGGGAAGATTTGCACGAGCTCGATGCAGGCGAGCTCCAGCTCACCAATCTTGTGACGACGGATCTCGTGGCCGACGTGCTGCCGCATGTCGACATCTCCGCGCCGGCAATGGCGGAGCTTGCACCGAAGACCCAGGCAAGGTTCGGTGCAGAACCGGCGCAGCCCGCCAAGTCGACCAAGACGGCGGAAGCCCTGGTGCCGACGGGCGGCGTCGCCACGCCGGTTGCGGCGGCGCAGAAGTAGCCTCGAATTTCTGTTTCATTTCCCGGGCCCACCGACGAGCCCGGATCGGCATCCGGACTCAGCCTTGCGCCGCAGCCGGCTGCTTCGCTTTCGCCTCGATCTGGCCGATGGCATCGACCACGGCATCGAAGGTCAGGAGCGTCGAGGCGTGGCGCGCCTTGTAGTCGCGGACCGGCTCGAGGAACTTGATCTCTGCCCATTTGCCTTCAGGAGGCGAGCCGTTCTCCTTCAGCATCTTGCGAACAGTTTCGCGTAACTCACGGAGTTCGCTCGCAGTCGATCCGACGATCTGACTTGCCATGATGGATGAAGAAGCTTGTCCCAGCGCGCAGGCCTTCACGTCGTGGGCGAAGTCGGTGACCTTGTCGCCCTCCATCTTGAGGTCGATCTTGACGGTCGAGCCGCACAGCTTGGAGTGGGCGGTGGCGGTGGCATCGGGATCCGACAACCGTCCGAGCCGCGGAATATTCCCGGCCAGTTCGATGATCCGCTTGTTATAAATGTCGTTCAGCATGTGATGGAGTCCAGCAGGATCGGCCTTGGCGTGCGCCGTCCACGGCCCTATATAGGGTCGGAACTGGCGGAAAAACAGTCCAGCGCTGCAGCAGTGGTGTGATCCAGAACCGTGCTGCCGGCGTTAATTTGAAGACCTTTTCGCCGAAACTGTTCTCTCAGGCGTCCGGCGGCTCGCCGCCCCGTCTGCCGGTGACACTCCGGCCGCAAGGCCGTCGAACGGAGTAGACATGGACGCTACCATCAAATCCATCCGCCCCAACAAGCCCTCCGACCGGCAGCCCGATGGCCGTCCGGCGGAGCTTGATCCTTCCGAATTCCTCGCCGCCGCCGTCCGCGCCGACCAGCCGCGCCCTGCGCGCGCCGAGGCCGAGCAGGCGGTGAAGACGCTGCTCGCCTATATCGGCGAGAACACCAACCGCGAGGGCTTGCTCGACACGCCGCGCCGCGTGGTCGAGGCTTTCGACGAACTCTATCAGGGCTACCACCAGTGCCCGGCCGAGGTACTCGATCGCACCTTCGGCGAGACCGCCGGCTATGATGATTTCGTCCTTGTGCGCGACATCGAGTTCACCTCGCAATGCGAGCATCACATGATGCCGTTCTACGGCAAGGCGCACATCGCCTATACGCCGGTGGAACGCGTGGTCGGCCTGTCGAAGCTTGCGCGCCTCACCGACATCTTCGCCCGCCGGCTCCAGACCCAGGAGCACATGACCGCGCAGATCGCGGCGGCGATCGACGAGATCCTCAAGCCGCGCGGCGTTGCCGTGCTGATCGAGGCCGAGCATACCTGCATGTCGGTGCGCGGCGTCGCCAAGCATGGCGCCTCCACCTTCACCAGCCGCTTCACCGGCATGTTCCGCGACAATCCGGCGGAGCAGGCTCGTTTTCTGTCCCTGGTGCGAGGCCTGCAGCGCTGACCTCGCGATAGACCGGCGAGGGCATTGTGTCCGCTCACTCCCATGAAACCGAGGAAGGTCTCGCCTTCCTTCCCAAGTTCGACGCGGCCGGGCTCGTGACCGTCGTCGCGACCGACGTCGCCACCGGCGACGTGCTGATGGTCGCGCACATGAACGACGAGGCGCTGCGCAAGACCATCGCGACCGGCGAGGCCTGGTACTTCAGCCGCTCGCGCAAGGCCTTGTGGCGAAAAGGTGAGACCTCGGGTCAGACCCAGCGCGTGGTCGAGATCCGCACCGATTGCGATCAGGATGCGGTCTGGCTCCGTGTCGAGCAGATCGGCGCGGCGTGTCACACCGGCCGCCGGTCCTGCTTCTACCGCAAGGTCGAGGCCCAAGACGGCGGCGCTATGCTCGTCTTCGTCGATGCGGACAGGCTGTTCGATCCGGACGCGGTGTACAAGAAGTAGTCCTGCCGTCACGCGCAGGGCGGAGCTGGCGATCCGAATTAACCTCGCATTAACCATACCTGTCCCACGGTGAGACGACAGGGCGCTGAATTCCGGCGCACTCAACGCCGTGCGGTGCGGGCACTTCATCATGTCGGTCGACAATTCCAGTGCCTCTCAGACGGCGGTTCTCGATCCGTCGCGGGCACGCGTCGCCGGTGCGATCAAGCAGGCCTCGAACGTCGCTGGCGTCAGCTTCCAATACATGCTGACCACCGCCAAGATGGAATCTGATTTCGATCCCACGGCCGGGGCGACGACGTCATCGGCGCACGGGCTCTACCAGTTCATCGACCAGACCTGGCTCGGCACGGTGAAGGAAGCGGGCACCCAGCTCGGCTATGGCAATTATTCCGACGCCATCACCAGGACGTCGTCAGGCACCTACACCGTCGATGATCCCGCAATGAAGCGGTCGATCATGAAGCTGCGTGACGAGCCGGAGGCCGCCTCCAGCATGGCGGCCGCGCTGACGCAGTCGAACAGCTTCAAGCTCACCGGCCTGCTCGGCCGCAGGCCATCCGACAGCGAACTCTACATGGCGCATTTCATGGGCGTCGGCGGCGCCGCGAAACTGATCGCGAATGCCGAGGACAATCCGCAAGCGGTCGGCGCGCGGTTGTTTCCTAACGCTGCGTCCGCCAATCGCTCGATCTTCTATGCCAAGGACGGCCGCGCGCGCAGCGTCTCCGAGGTCTATTCGATGCTGGATGCGCGCTACGCCGGCGCGGCAAATTCGAAAACCACCCGCAGCGCGATGGCGATGTATGGCGGCACGCCATCGACCACGCAGGTCGCGAGCGCGAACGGCGTACAGCCTGCCGCGCCGCTGATCGACAATGCTGCGTATCTCCAGACCTTTCCGAACACACGCGCGGTGACGCCGGTCAGCGCGACAGCGCCAATGACGGTCGCGGACAATGCACCGGGCACGCCGGTGTTTCGCTCGATCTATCAGCCTGGCGACACCACCCAGCCGGTCTCGACGACCGTGCAGAAATTGTGGGGCAACAATGCCTCGCTCACCTCGGTCGCACCCGCGACCTCGGTCGCATCGGCAACGCCCGACGTCCGGCCGCCGCAGCCGCTTGATCTCTTCAGCGATCGCAGCGGAACGTTCTCAAGCTAATACGCACGCCCGTGTCTCGGACACGTCGCAGCGTGAACGCTGCTGCGCAGGTCGCCGCGCGTGAACGGGCCGCCTTTGTTCCCTTAACAAAACGTCAATAAAACCAGCCAGTTATGGTGAACGCTTTGTTAAGCGTCGTGGTTTATTTTGTGTTGCAGGTGACAAGCCGTCACCGCTTCGTCTTCGTTGCGTAAGCCGGAAGCACCATGATTGTTCGGCAGTTCATCAATTGGATCAGGACGGCGCCCGCTGGCGAGCGGGCCGAGGCGACGCGGGCGCTGGCCCGGGCCTGGCTGATCTCAGACCTTTCCCATGACGACCGTATTGCCGCTGAAGGCGCGCTTCTGATGCTGCTCGACGATCCCTCGCCGCTGGTGCGGCAGGCGATGGCCGAGGCGTTTGCGCGCAGCACCGAGGCGCCGGCGTCGATCGTGCGGGCGCTGTCGGCGGACCAGCCGACCGTCGCGCTGCCCGTGCTCGAACATTCTCCGCTGCTGATCGACGCCGATCTCGTCGACATCGTCGCGACCGGCAACGACGAGGTGCAGTGCGCGGTCGCGCGCCGCATCGCGCTGCCGGTATCGGTCTGCGCCGCCATTGCCGAAGTCGGCTGCGCGGCGGCAGCGCTCGAGCTGATCGAAAATCCTCATGCCGAGCTTGCGCCATTCTCCTGGGATCGCATCGTCGAGCGTCACGGCCATCTCGCCGCGATCCGCGAGGCGATGCTGGTGCTGGAGGATCTGCCGTCCGCCACGCGCGCTGCGCTGGTGGCAAAACTCTCGGAGACGCTGGCTCAATTCGTCGTGGCCCGGAACTGGCTGAGTGCCGACCGCGCCGAGCGGATCGCGACCGAGGCGCGCGACCGCTCCACCATGAATATCGCGGCGCGCTCACGCGGCGAAGACATGGAAGGTCTTGTTCGGCACCTGCGCATCACCGGCCAGCTCACAGCGGGTCTCATTCTGCGCGCGCTGCTGTCGAGCAATCTGGGCCTGTTCGATGCGGCGCTGGCTGAGCTCGCCGAGCTGCCGCTGGCGCGCGTGTCCGCGCTGCTGCACGATCGCGGCGGCAATAGCCTGCAGGCGCTGCTCCGGCGCGCCGGGCTTCCCGAGGCGACGTTTGCGGCCTTCCAGGTCGCGCTCGATGCCTGCCACGAGCAAGGCTTCGTCGACAGCGACGACAATGCGGTGCGGCTGCGCCGCCGCATGGTCGAGCGCGTGCTCACCCATTGCGAGACCGACCGCGGCGCGACCGAGCCGCTGATGGTCCTGCTGCGCCGCTTCGCCACCGAGTCCGCGCGCGAAGAGGCAAGGCTGTTCTGCGACGAGCTGGTCGCGGAGGAGATGGTTGATCCTGTCTATGACGATCTGATCGCGGCCTAATTCGATATCCGAGATAGGGCAGGTCGAAACCGCAAACTCCGTCATTGCGAGCGCAGCGAAGCAATCCAGAATCCCACCGCGGAGACAATCTGGATGGCTTCGCTGCGCTCGCAATGACAAGAGGAGAGAGGCGAGCCCTTACCCCGCCGGCGCGATGCTCGGCGCCAGGATCACCTCGAGATGCTCGGGGCGATCGCGGTTGGCGTCGGCGAGATAGTCGTCGGCGACCTTGCGCAGGCGCCGGCTGAGCTCGGCGGAGACGCTGATACTGTCGAGCTTGGTGTTCTCGTGCACGATGGCGAGGATGGCGTTGATGTGGTGCGTGAACAGCTCGGCCGGCACCTTTTCCAGATCGGGCGCGTGCTCGATGACACGGCACAGGCTCTCGGCTACGCCCGCCGCCGCCGGATAGCCGAAGGTCGCGGCATCGCCCTTGATGTCGTGCGCGGCGCGAAACAACTCGTCGCGCCTGTCCTTGGTGAAGCCGTCGTGCCGGATGGCGACGTAGGCGGCCGACAGCCGGTTGATCTCGGTCGCCATCCAGTCCTTGAACTCCCCGGCGAGGCCCGCGAGCGCCTGCTCGGCGCGGCCGACCGGATCGTCCATGTCCTTGTCTTCGACGCGGCGCAGGACCGACCGCAGCGGGTTGGGCTGCGTGATGATTTGATGCGTGGCGAAGGCCGTGATCTCGATGTCTCTTGCGCTGTTCTTCGCCATGATATTCGGCCTCGATCGTGAGAGACGTTGCGCTAGATGGAGGAGCGGGCCTTGTCGAGCAACGAGGGCTGCTGCAGCACCTCGTGCTTTTCGCCGACGCGGCGCTCGGGGCCCATATAGGCGGAGGTGATGTTGCGGCGCCGGTCCGGGCCGAAATAGGTCTTGGTCTTGATGAAGGGTCGGGGACTGGCGACCACGTTGAGGATGCGCTGGTAGAGCCCCTTGGCCGAGATCGGCTTGGCCAGGAATTCGGTGACGCCGGCATCGCGCGCCACCGTGACGCGGCGCTTCTCGGAATGGCCGGTCAGCATGATGATCGGCGCGTAAGGATTGCCCTTGGATTCCGGCTGCCGGATCATCTGCGCCAGCTCGAGCCCGTCGAAGATCGGCATCGCCCAGTCGGTGATGACGATGTCGGGCACGTAATGGCTGTACATTTCCAGCGCCGTGGCGCCGTCCTCGGCCTCGTAGACTTCACGCGCGCCAAAGGAATGCAGCAGCGTCCGCAGGATGCGGCGCATGTGCGGATTGTCGTCGCAGACGAGGAAACGCAGCTTGTTGAAATCGATGCGGAACATGGAGCCCGGGCCGGAGCGGTCAACTTTCGTTAACCATATCTCGCCGGGGGTTAATGAAGGGTTGCGATCGGCAGTCCGGCGAGGCGGCTCAGGAGCCGAACTGTTCGCGCAGAATGCGCTCTTCCAGGCTGTGACCGGGGTCGAACAGCATGCGCATTGAGATGGTCCTGTCGGACAGCACCTCGACGCGGCGGACGTCGCGCACCTCGTCGTGGTCGGCGACCGCCGCCACGGGGCGCTTGTCGCCCTCCAGCACCTCGATCACGACATAAGCCGTGTTCGGTAGCAGCGCGCCGCGCCAGCGTCGCGGGCGGAAGGCGCTGATCGGTGTCAGCGCCAGCAGCGCAGCGTTGATCGGCAGGATCGGTCCCTGGGCGGACAGATTGTAGGCGGTCGAGCCGGCCGGCGTTGCCACCATGATGCCGTCGGCGATCAGCTCGGACATGCGCTCGCGCTCGTCGATCAGGATCCGCAGGCGCGCGGCCTGGTAGGTCTGCCGGAACAGGGCGACCTCGTTGATGGCGTGATGCAGGTGAACGCGGTCGTTGGCGTCGGTCGCGCGCATCAGGAGCGGGTGGATCTCGGATTCCTGCGCGGCCTCGAGACGGGCCCGAAGATCGACCGTCGAGTACTCGTTCATCAGGAAGCCGACGGTGCCGCGGTGCATGCCGTAGATCGGTTTACCCGTGTGCATGTGCTGATGCAGCGTCTGGAGCATGAGCCCGTCGCCGCCGAGTGCGACCACGATGTCGGCGTCCTTCGGGTCGCAATTGCCGAAGTCTCTGGTGAGCTGGCCGAAGGCGGCTTGCGCCTCGCTGCTCGGGCTGGCGACGAAGGCGATCCGGTCGTATCGCGCTGGCTTGGTCATGGCTTCGGGCAGGGCCGCTGGCTGGAGAAAGTTCCGCCGGGCTCGTCTAACGATCTCGACCCCGATTGTCGAGGATGACCGCCCTTCACACCAGACCGGCAACTGCCCATTCCGATTTGAGGACGAAACCGGCTCGATTTGTGCCCAACCGGGCTCTTCGGGCGCCGCTGGAGCCATGATCCCCCAAACCGTCGCAATTTCGCGCTAGCCTTGCGGTCCGCACCGGTGGTCGTCGCCGGGCAGGGAGAACGATCATGGCCACGAATATGCCGGCGCTCCGCCGCGCGACCCTGGTGCTGGCGGTGTCGGCATTCGCGCTCGCAGGATTTGCGCGCGCCGACGATCCGCCGCAGCCGCGCGCTGAGGCGGCGGCAGCAGCCGGACAGAAGGGCGGTCGCGGCGGCGCACAAAGCGCGTCGCAGAATTCATCGTCAGCCGCCGAGCCGCACCGTCTTCCGTCGGATTCGACCACGAAGCAGACGCTCGATCTTCCCGGCCGCACCCTCAATTTCGCAGCGACCGCCGGATCGATCCGCGTGTTCGACGGCAAGGGCGAGCCGGTGGCGGACATCGCCTATACATCCTATGAGCTCGACGGCGCCGACCGGGCGACGCGCCCCGTGACGTTTCTGTTCAATGGCGGACCCGGTGCGTCGTCGGCATGGCTCCAGTTCGGCGCAGCGGGGCCGTGGCGGCTGCCGCTCGATGGCGAAGCCCTGTCGCCGTCCGCCTCGCCCGAGGTGAAGCCGAACGCGGAGACCTGGCTCGATTTCACCGATCTCGTCTTTATCGATCCCGTCAGCACTGGCTATAGCCGGTTCGTCGCGACCGGCGATGACGCGCGCAAATCGTTCTACTCCGTTGACGGTGACGTCAATTCGATCGCGCTCGTGATCCGCCGCTGGCTCGAGAAGCACGACCGGCTGACCTCGCCAAAATACGTCGCCGGCGAAAGCTATGGTGGCATTCGCGGGCCGAAGGTAGTGCGGCAGTTGCAGCTTCAGCACGGCGTCGGCGTCAGGGGATTGATCCTGGTGTCGCCGCTCCTGGACTTCCGCGAGTTCACCGGCACCAGCCTCCTGCAATATGTCGCGACGCTGCCGAGCTATGTCGCGGTGACCCGTGAGGCGAAAGGCCCGGTCAAGCGCGCCGATCTCGCCGACGTCGAGGCTTACGCGCGCGGCGAATTCCTGGCCGACCTCGTCAAGGGCGAGGCGGACCAGGAGGCGACCAATCGTCTTGCCGACAAGGTCGCCGAGCTCACCGGCATCGACCAGGCGGTGAGCCGCCGGCTTGCCGGCCGCTTCGACGTCGGCGAATTCCGCCGCGAATTCGACCGCAAGAACGGCAAGGTGACGGGGCGCTACGATGGCTCGGTACGCGGCTTCGATCCCTATCCGGATTCGAGCAGCTCGCGGTTCGGTGATCCGTCCGGCGATGCGCTGCAGGCGCCGCTGACGAGTGCCGCGGTCGATCTGTTGACACACAAGCTCAATTGGCGGCCCGATGGCTCCTACGAGGTGCTGAACGGCGCCGTCGAGGGTCACTGGGATTTCGGCCGCGGCATCAACCCGCCGCAGTCGGTCTCCGAGCTGCGCCAGATCCTCGCCACGGATGCGAAGCTGAACGTGCTGGTCGCGCACGGACTGTTCGATCTCGCCACGCCCTATTTCGGATCGAAGCGGGTGCTCGACCAGTTGCCGGCCTTCGCAACACAGCGTGTCAAGTTCGTGGTCTATCCCGGCGGCCACATGTTCTATTCGCGCGACGGCTCGCGACAGGCGCTTCGGAGCGAGGTCGAGACGCTCATTCGGGAGTAGGCCGTCGCTTGCGCGGCTTGTATCTCCGCGCGATCTCGCGGGCCACGACGGCCGCAGGCTTGATGTTGGCGCCCGCGATCCAGATGTCGCTGACCTTGCCACGCTTGTTGCGGACGCGGCGCACCGGCTCGCCATGGCTGGAGTAGCCGGCTGCCCAGGCGAGCTTGCCGGTGTCGCGACCGGTCACCTCGATCTCGGCGGCGTCCATGAACGGGTTGTTGAACTGGGGATTGGCGACCAGCACGCGGTTGCCGAGCGGCACGAGGTCGTTCGCGCCCCAGATCGTCCACCAGCGGCCGGTCCAGTCGCGCACGCGCCTGTCGGGTGCGCCACGGGCCTGGAAGACGCGGAGGATCTGCATTGCGCCGTCCATCCAGAACGGCGCCGCGCCGTCGATGGAGTTGCTGAGGATGCTGATCGCGAGCTCGCAAGCGGGGATGCAGCAGGTCCGCGAGATGTAACCTTGAAAGCCGCCGCCATGGCCGAACCAATCCCAGCCGTCGGTTTTGCCGGCGTTGACGCCGAGGCCGTAATAGGCCTCGAAGCTTTGCGGCACGCGCCAATGGTTTCGCGTCATCTCGCGGCGGCTCGCGACCGATAGCATGCTCTTTTTCGCATTGGGCGCGAGCTGTGCGTAGAAGCGGGCGGTATCGGCGGCGGTCGCGATGAAGCCGGCGGCGGAGGCCATCGCGTGCGCGGGATTGTCGCCGGGGATCACGCATCGCTCCCCATACGGCAGCTTGCGGGTGTGGC
Source organism: Bradyrhizobium sp. 76 (assembly GCF_023073025.1). Lineage (NCBI taxonomy): Bacteria > Pseudomonadati > Pseudomonadota > Alphaproteobacteria > Hyphomicrobiales > Nitrobacteraceae > Bradyrhizobium > Bradyrhizobium sp. 76. The sequence goes on along the minus strand of NZ_JADPIS010000059.1, from coordinate 78,802 downwards.
CGCGCGCGAACGATGCGCCCTTGGGAAGCGGCGCGTCCGGCTCGGTCTCGCGCAGGTCCGCAGGTTCGATGATCTCGCGCTTGATCCAGGTGCGGTAAGGCTCCTTGGTCACGGCTTCGATGACGAGACCGATCAGCCCAAAGCCGTGGTTGGAATATTTGAAGCGTGTGCCCGGCTCGATCGCGGTCGGCAGCTTCAATTCCGCGAGCAGCTCGCTAGCGTCGAGATAGGGACGGCTGTCGATGAACTGGCCGGAATCGGCGCCGTCGCGCGTCAGTCCTGCGCTGTGCGAGAGCACTTGCGCAATCGTCGTTCCGGCGACGCGCGGATGCAGGCCGGCGACATATTGGCCGATGGGATCGTCGAGCCGGAGCTTGCGCTGCTCGCGCAGCTTCATGATGCCGGCCGAGGTAAAGCTCTTCGAATGCGAGGCGATGCGGAAGCGGTGGCGCGGGGTGAGCTTCTCGCCGGTGTCGAGATTGGCGAGGCCGAACGCGTGCTCGGCGACGATTTCGCCGCGATGGGCGAATGCGACGATCACGCCCGGCTGCTGGATTGTGGTGTGCTGGAATTCGATCCAGGAGCCGATGTACTCGATTGCGGATCGCAGCCAATTGTCCATTGCGCACCGATTTGCGAGGGGAAGATTGGTGGGAAAGCTAGCCGAGAACGCAGAACGGGCACAACCCTGAGGTTGTGCCCGTTCGTCCCATTCGGAGATGCGATGTTCTTAATAGACGAGAGTCGCTCCGGTCGGCTTGTCGAGCGCGGTGGCGAGCGAACGATATTCGGAGCTGTCGGTGCCGGCGAGCGAGGCGAGCTTGTTCAGGTGATACTGCGCCTGCTCGCGGTTGCCCTGCTCGAGCTGCCAGAGGCCGTAATACTGCCAGGTGCGGACGTGGTTCGGATCGTCCTTCAGCGCCAGCTCGTAATAGACCTTCGACGACTGGTAGTCGCCGAGCTTGCGATAGGAGTAGCCGATCAGATTGGCGACGTCGGCGACGTCGTCGCGCTTGAGCGACTTCAGCTGGCCGATCGCGCCGGTGTAGTCGTGATTGTCGTAGATCGTGGTGTAGGCGGTGCGATAGGCAGCAAGGAATTTCGGATCGTTGACGGAGGAGCTCTTCTTCTTGCCCTTTTTGGTCGAGGTGTCCGAGGCCGGCGGCGACGAGGGGGTGTCGCCACCTGCGGCATAGGCGCTGGTCAGAGCCGGCCCGGCCGCCAATGTCATGGCGACAAGTCCCGGCACAAGAAGCGTTGAGAGTTTTCGCATCTAAGTTCTCCCGTATGGAACGTGGCGATCCTACACGATTGCCCAAAGACCGGAACACCCATCAGGCAAAAACATTCCCGGCATCCTGGTCTATTCGCCCTGCGGGCAGATGACAAACTTGTCATCCAGATGAACGGGAGCCTGCGGCGGGCTTCAGATTGGGTTCAGTGCGCGTCCCCTAGGCTCCAACCTACGATCAAAGGGTTGGCGAGAGGGCGCCCGCCTCAAGATCCTTCCAAGAGGAGACCAACCATGTTGAAGACCATTTCCGCAGCCTTGCTTGCAGCTTCCGTGATCGCAGCCCCGGCCTTCGCAGCCGAGACCGGCAAGACCACCACGACCACGCCGGTGATCAAGGCGGACCAGGCCCAGACCAAGGTGTCCACCACCGCCGCGAAACCCGACGCCGGCCTCAAGGCCGATGCCAAGACTTCGGATGTCAAGACTTCGGACGTCAAGGCTTCGGACGTCAAGGCCGACGCCAAGGTGGATGCCAAGTCGAAGGCGATGAACGCCAACGCCGCGGTCACGCCGGACGCGCACAAGACCGTGCGCACGCATCGCCACCACCACAAGCATCTCTCAGCGAAGAAGTCGCTGACGACGCAGCCGGACGTGACCAAGCCGGCGACGATGGAGAAGCGCAGCTAACGACTGATCCTGCGCGGCGGCGTTCTAGCATTGCCCAGCCGCCGCGTGAGGAATTCAGGCCCGGCCCGTTCGTCACGCCTTGCGCGAAAGCTCGAGGTGCTGGCGGCGGGCCGGTACGGCCATGCTGAAGCCCGCGAGCAACGTCCCACGTTTGGCGGCCGCAAACAAAACCTCGAAAACAACCCCATGCACAGTAGCCGGTGGTAGATAAATCAATGGTTTGATCGGTGGCTCATCTGCGGATTTTACGAAGCCGTTTGACTCGTCGGGCAAAACACCTGTAGACATGCATCATTGCAACCTTGGGGCTGGAACGTCTCCGAGACTGATCGAGCGGAGAGCGTAAGCGGTGCGGCGACTAGCGGAACGCGCAGTGAGCTTGGCGTTGATGCTGGCACTGCCGCTGGCGCTCACGGGATGCTTCGGCAGCGACGGTGACCGTCCGACCCTGATGGACGGGACCCAGGCCGGAGGTCCACAACCGTTCCCGGATAATTTCCGCGGCGACACGCTGGCCTTGATGCGCAGCTATCTGAACAACCCCGTCGGCGTGCGTGACGCCAGCATGGCCGAGCCGGTGCAGCGCGAGGTCGGCGGTCGGCAGTTCTACGTCAGCTGCCTGCACTTCACCCCACGCGAGACCGACGGCACCTACAAGGCCATGAGGGAACGCGCCGTGATTTTCGTCAACGGCCGGGCGGACCGCGTCGTCGATCGCGCCAGCGAGCTGTGCGCGGGCGCGGTTTACGTACCCTTTCCGGAACTTGAAAAGATGACGCGGTAGCGCAAAGCCCACCTTCATCGCTTGGTGATAGGACAGAGCCAACCGGAGCTGCCGGATCACATTTCGGGGAGCCTTGAACGGAGTGGTTTTGTGTTGCGACTAATCGCTACAGCAGGTTCTGTTTTCCAGCGGAAAAAAACCGTCGGTATGAGCCTGCGGGACGGAACAAAATCGCGCTGTTGCCGCTCCGTCACAGTAACGAACGATCAACGTTCCGGCATCGCCGCGAAGCAACCCAATTCACGCCACGTTGTTTCCTGAGTGTCGAATTTGAAAGAACGGGGATGATCATGAAAAGGATTTTGCTGGGTGCGGTTGCCCTGCTTGCGCTGGCCGCGCCGGCTGCCGCAGCCGACCTGCAGGCGCGCACCTACACCAAGGCTCCGGCCTACACGCCGCCGCAGGTGATCTACAACTGGACCGGCTTCTACATCGGCGGCCATGTCGGCGGCGCCTTTGCCGGCGACAGCAGCTTCCAGTCGAGCGACGCGCGCTTCCTCGGCGGTGTCCAGGGCGGCTTCGACTACCAGTTCGCGCCCAATTGGGTCATGGGTATCGAGGCGCAGTATTCCTGGCTGCCGACCAACAACGGCGGTGCCACGTTCCCGCTGGGCACGCAGGTGACCTCCAATACCGACCAGCTCGGCTCGGTGACCGGTCGCATCGGCTACACCTGGGGACCGGCGCTGCTTTACGCCAAGGGCGGTTATGCCTGGCGCAATGGCGGTCTTGGCGTGAATGTCGCCGGCGTGCCGCAGCCCTTCACCGCGACCGGGAACAGCAAGGACGGCTACACTGTCGGCGCTGGCCTCGAATATATGTTCGCGCCGAACTGGTCGGCCAAGGCCGAGTACCAGTACTACAACTTCGGCAGCACGACGATCACCTCCGGTCCGGCTGACGTCGTGGGCGTCCGCGGCCGGGAGGACGAGCATACCGTCAAGGTCGGCGTGAACTATCGCTTCGGCTGGGGCGGTCCGGCAGCCTCGCGCTACTGACGCGCCACCAACGATCACGATCTGACAAAGGCCGGCTCCCCCGCCGGCCTTTCGTTTGCCGGGCTCTGGTTGCCAGCCTTCTGTTTGCATTGCGTCAACCATCTGGCGCGTCATTTGCAAGCAAACGTTTTGGCGCGCGCTTTCTCACGCGCGTCATGGAGCTCGGGTAAAGCAAAAATAATTTTTGCAGCTTAGGGAACTCGCGCGCCGGAACGCGTTATATGAGAATTACCGGGCTGGTGGGACGACGGACATGCGTATCTTGGTGTCGGCTGTGGTGCTCTCGTGCTTCGTCAGTTTGCCGTGCGCTGCCCAAACAATCCTCAAATCCGAGCCTCTGATGCTGGCACCCTACGAGGTGGCCTTCGTCAAGGACGCCTCGTGCTCCTCCGGCAAGGTGCTGAAGGTCACCGGCGCGATCCGTGGGCTGCATCGCCGGAAGGCCTGCGTGGCTCTGGCGGGCGAGCAGGCCTCGCTCGCGACCGCGACGCCCTGAGCTTTTTGTGAGCTCCGGCTTCCCATCCTTGATCCGTCTTCAGGAATTCAGCTCAAGCTCCATCCTCGCTTGGCGATCGGCCTCGGCCTTGTTCCGGGCCGGGTCCTCGCCCTGTGCGGCCCGGCACGGCTTGATCTCGTAATCGTTGTCGAGCACCCGGCGTGGCCCGGGGCGGTTGTCATCCGCGGTTACGTCCACGACGAGGCCACTTCGTTGCGCGAGCCTCCAGACGTCGGACTCATCAGGATAGGCCTTGCTGATCTGGGCGTCGTTGCAGAACAGGGCGTAGGGCATTGTTCCCGCTCCCGGAAAGCGCGTTAACGATTTTGCGCGGGAGGGGTTCCGATTGCCGGTCGATCACGCGGCCGTGATCAGGGTCGCCGGGGCCTGAGTCCTTAACGAGTCCTGAATCCCGAAAAAAAGAATCCCCGGGACTCATTTGGCGGAATCAGGGGATGTTTTCGGTCATGACGACCGACCTGAAAACCTCTTGCGGGCACATGCTGCTGCCCCTCACGCTGGCCCTGATCGGCGCCTGCGCGGCCAATCTCTGGCTGGTGTGGTCCTGGCTGTAGCCCGCGACGGGAGGCCCCGGCTCTACTTTTCAGCCGGTGGCCGGGGGGAGGCGTCGCGAATAGCGGCGCGCAGTTTAGTCAGGGTGGCCGCGCAATACTCCTCGCGCTCGCGCTCGAACCGCTCCTGATGCTTGCGGAAATTGGCGATGCGGGCCTGCATCTCGGTGCGGACGTCGTGGCTCGCCGCGCGCTGCGATGGGAGAGGCAAGGGTTGGGGCGGAAGTGGCTTGCTCTCGACGACGGTGTTGACGGGGACGATCTGCACTGACGCGGCCACTGTCGCCATCGGGATCTCCGGTGGATGCAAGTCATCCTTTTTGCCGGTTACCGATTGGACGAAGGCCATTGTCTGCGCGATCAGCGCGTCGCGTTCCGTGATCCACTTCATGGTGCACCCCTGTCGGGGTCATTCCAGCAAAGCTGGCCGGCCGAATCAAGAAGGTGTTGGGTGGGGGATTGCATATTTTTCCCGGCCGCCCGACAGTGGGGAATGGATGTCAAAGCAGACCATTCAGCCGAAGCCGAGGGCTTGAGGCTCGTCCGCGCGTTCCTGTCGCTGCCGCCCGACAAACGGGCGGAGGTGATCGCCTTCGTTGAGGAGTTGGCCCGGGCCAAACGCCGTCCCGAGGAGGGCGCCGACGTCTCGCCGGGGTGAGGGCTAGCGCTCCCGCGGATTGAGGTTGGGCTCGAACGGAGCCCCGACCACCCGAACCGGCGTCGGAGCGGTCACATCGATCATTGCCCGTTGGGCCTGCTGCTTTGCCGGAGCCGGTTCGAACAGCGCAATTGCTCCAGCCAAGGCGCTACAGCACAGCGTCACCGTCGCCAGCAGAAACATGTTTCGGTTTTCTTCCCTGATCCGCATGGGCCGACAACGGACGACGCCACCGACCGGTTCCGGTTTTCCAAGCCCAGCTCACACCCCGGAATAGGCTGAAGCTTACACCAAGCTTACGGCGGAAGCCCAAATAGTTAGTTTTCCGTAAGACTACCCGGAACATCTGGCATCAAATCTTAACGTCAGCTGGTTCCAATGCACGGTGCTGGGAATATGTATCGGCAGAAAATCACTGGGGCGGCTGCAATGAGCGTTTTGAACAATCTGAAAATCGTGTGGAAGGTCGCGCTGATCGTCGCCGTGATGGGCTTTGCCATGGTCGCCGTCGCGGGCTTCGGCACGCGCGAGCTCTCGGCAACGGTCGACGGCTTCGCCGAGCTTTCCGCAGCACAATCCTCAGCGCTCAACCTGACGCGGGCCCAGCGCCGCGCAGAGACCTATCATGCCGCGCTCTATGCGGTCTTCACCGAGGCGACGGAGGCGGGCAACGCCAACCGTCTCAAGACCGCGACCCAGAACCGCGATGAAATCCGCCAATACCTCGAGGCAGCCGAGCAGGACGATCCCGCGCGCGCGAGCCAAATCAAGAGCATCGGCGACCAGTTGAAAGCCGTGTTCGCCGGCTGCGATCCGGTGCTGAAGGCAGGCTCACTCGCAAGCAGCCCGGAAGAGAACGCCAAGGCATCCGAACGCGCGCACAAGGAGTGCGACCCGGTGATGGATGCGGCCCTGGGGCGCATTGCCCAGTTCGTGGGCGAGACCGCACAGGCGGTCGCCAAGCGCAAGGACGCCATCAACCGCGATGCCAGATCCGCGACCTGGACCGTGATCGGCGTCAGCGCCGGCGGCCTGATCCTGGGGATCGCGATCGCGCTGTTCATCGGCCTTAATGCGATGTCACGGCCGATTGCCCGCCTCAAGCTCGCCATGGAGGGCCTTGCCCGCAACGATCTCAAGACCGAGGTGCCTGAGACGGACCGCCGCGACGAGATCGGCGACATGGCCAGGACGGTCGAAATCTTCAAAACCAATGGGATCGAGGTCGAGCGCCTCAAGGCTTCGCAGGTCGAAGTGGAGAAGCAGGCCTCTGATCAGCGCAAGCGCGATATGGTCAACCTTGCCGACGGCTTTGAGCGCGCGGTCGGCGAGATCATCGAGACAGTAGGCTCGGCGTCCACCGAGCTCGAAGCGTCGTCCTCGACGTTGGCCACCACTGCGCAGCGTGCGCAGGAGCTCACCTCGGTCGTCGCGGTCGCCTCGGGTGAAGCCACCAGCAACGTGCAGTCGGTTGCGACCGCCACGGAGGAGCTGTCCTCCTCGGTCAACGAGATCAGCCGCCAGGTGCAGGAATCCGCACGGATGGCTGGCGAGGCCGTCACCCAGGCCCGCACCACGACGGTGCGCGTCAGCGAGCTCTCGGTTGCGGCGACGCGCATCGGCGACGTCGTCGAGCTGATCAACACCATTGCCGGCCAGACCAACCTCCTGGCGCTCAACGCCACGATCGAGGCGGCACGTGCCGGCGAGGCCGGCCGCGGCTTCGCGGTCGTCGCCTCCGAGGTGAAGACGCTGGCCGAGCAGACGGCCAAGGCGACCGGCGAGATCAGCCAGCAGATTTCCGGCATCCAGACCGCGACCCAGGAATCCGTCAACGCGATCCGCGACATCTCCACGACGATCGAGCGGCTGTCGGAGGTGTCGTCGACCATTGCCGCAGCCGTCGAGGAGCAGGGCGCCGCGACCCAGGAGATCTCGCGCAACGTGCAGCAGGCCGCCCACGGCACCCAGCAGGTCTCCACCAACATCGCCGACGTACAGCGCGGTGCGGCCGAGACCGGCTCGGCCTCCTCGCAGGTGCTTTCCACCGCCAAGATGCTGGCGACCGACAGCAACCGGCTGAAGGACGAAGTCGGAAAATTCCTCCGAACGGTGCGCACCGCCTAAGTCAGCGCGGCGGCTTTCGTCGATCGCGCGGTTAGCGGTTACAGCGCCAGCAGAAATCCCATTGCGATCGCGAACAGCACGGCCGTCATGACGACGGCCGCCGCCGCGCCGGCGGCGATCCTGGCCTTCTCTTTGGCTGTGGTGGGGCGCATGGGGGCGAGACGCGACCGATGACGTAAGCAGGTTCGCTTACGGACCGTTTCGGACCGCTCGCTTTGCCTGTATACTGTGGCTGCGTCGGAATTCACATCCCGTCCATGATCTCCAAGCGTCCACCCGTGCTCGCCCATGAGCGGTTCGTGGCCGACCGCGATAATTTCGCGGGCCTCGATCTGGCCGCGCGGTTCGAGCGCATCGAAAAGACGAACCTGTGGGGTGCGGCGACCTCGGTGTCCGGCCTCGGCTCGGAGGATCACGCGACCGCCGCGATCCGTGAGGTGCTTCCTCCGCTGTTGCAACGGCTCGGCGCGCGCTCGCTGCTCGACGCGCCCTGCGGGGACGCGGGCTGGATCGGCCGCATGAAGCTGGATCTCGACTACACCGGCATCGACATCGTGCCGTCATTGATCGAAGCCAATCGCCAGCGCGTCGCGGCCGGCGAGTTGTCAGGCCGGTTTCTCGTTGCCGACATCACGCGCGATGCACTGCCGCGCGCGGATATCGTTCTGTGCCGGGACTGCCTGGTGCATTTGAGCTTCGACAACATCGTTCGCGCCATCGCGAACTTTCGCGCCAGCGGCGCGCATTTCCTGCTGGTCACGACGTTCCCCGAATGGGACGGCAATCGCGATTGCGAGGACGGCGACTGGCGGGCGCTGAACATGGAGAAGGCACCGTTCGATTGGCCGGCACCGCGCGCGCTGATCAACGAGCGTTGCGAAGAGGGCGGTGGTGGCTGGCGCGACAAGAGCCTCGGGCTGTGGCGGCTCGATCAATTGTAGCGGGATCGCGCTGCGCTCCATCCGAACAGCAGGACCAACGAGGGAGGAGTGAATCCCGATGATCGATGCCCAATGCAGGTGCGGCGCTCTCGCGCTGTCGCTTCCAGGACCTTCCAGCCTCGTCGTCGCCTGTCATTGCGTCGACTGCCAGCGTCGAACGGGCGCGCCGTTCGGCGTCGGTGCGTTCTATCCGGCGGAGGGCGTCGCGATCTCGGGAACGTCGAAGGAGTACGTCCGGACAGCCGCAAGCGGCGGTAAGGTCCGCAGCCATTTTTGCCCCGAGTGCGGTTCGACGGTCTATTGGAAGGCGGACAATCTGCCTGCGATGATCGGCGTTGCCGTTGGCGCGATCGGGCTTCCGAACTACCCGGCGCCCATCCGCTCGGTTTTCGAACAGTCGAAACATGACTGGGTGGAAATACCGGGCGCTGAGCACTTCCAGCAAAGCAGCGCACCGAAGCATTCGAAGTGAGAGTTGCGCGTCAAACTTCGCGCCAAGGCTTCGCGGCGAGATGAATTGACGCCGTTCCCGTCTGGTTCCGCCGAGGGTTGGAATTTGCGGCAGTCCCTCTGCTTCGCGTGAGACAATAGCTGGCGATCCCGGGTTGGAACGAACGTGACAAAAACTCGTTTGCCGATCGGAGTAAACGATGAATAACGCTGAAATTTTCGAACCTTTCTTGGCGCGGTTGCGGGTTAGCACCGAAATTGACGAAGAGGACGAGGTCGCTATCCGTCATCTGCCAATCACGGTGAAGCGGATGGCTGGCGGTCAACCGGTCGTTTCTCTCGGAGATCGACCTTCCGCATGCTGCCTTGTCGTTGATGGCTTTATCCTGAGATCAAAGATCGTCGGCAATGGCCACCGCCAAATCATGGCCTTTCACCAACCCGGCGACATTCCCGATCTGCAGGGGCTCTTTCTGCATGTGATGGACCATGACGTCAGCACGCTTGGCGATAGCGTTCTCGGCTTCATTCCGCATGCAGCGGTGCGCTCACTTATAAGAAAGCGGCCCAACGTGGCCGAAGCGCTTTGGCGCGATACACTGACCGACGCCGCGATCTTCCGGGAGTGGATTTGCAACGTTGGTCAACGCGAAGCCACGAGCCGCGTGGCACATCTCGTGCTTGAGCTTTACACCAGATTGAAGGCGATCGGCCGAGCGGACGGCTTGTCCTTCGATTTTCCGGCCTCTCAGGCACTCCTCGCCGACGCCGTCGGCACCAGTGTGGTTCACATGAATCGCGTCGTTCAGCAGTTGCGTGCTCAGCGCGTGTTGGACCTGGAGCGGGGAAGAATATCGATCCTTGATGAAGCCAGGTTGCGCGAAATAGCAGACTTCGACGTGCTTTATCTGCATCTCAATCCGTCGCTCTGAGCCATGAAGTTCTACTTCGACATCAAGGACGACTTTTTCGCTGCGGTCGATGAGGATGGGGTGGATTTGCCCGGCCCGGAAGCCGCCGAAAAAGAGGCGATCGCAATGGCGACCTCGATTGCCAGAGACGTCGCGTCGGCAAAGGGGGCGCAGGTCCTCATTACAGTCAGGAACGAGAAGCACCCGCTGCTCGAGTTGAGTGTAACGGTCGCTCGGAAAACTCTGACGTGATTGCCTTGGAAATCGATTGTAGCCGTCGTCCGACTGAGGAGTGCCCCGATCTATAAGGCCGCGGTGTCGGCTAAATCGGTGGTGCCGGCTGAGGGGATTGAACCCCCGACCTTCGGTTTACAAAACCCCTTGTCTGTAAACAAGATATCGCCAAAGGGCATGTAAAACGCCAAATTTGTTGACAGTATAATGGGTTATTGGGATATCGAAAATTGAACGCTTATAGGACGGGCGTTGGGTCTTCATATTAGTGTATCCCCTTGTATCCCCAAAAGGCCAGGGAAATGGCAAACAAGCGATACGCGCTTACGAAGGATTTGCTGAGCGAGGCCGGCGCAAAGCGCGATGCCGACGCCGAATGTCAGTTCGCCATCGATAATCCCAGGGGCCTCAGCATCCGAGTCAGGCGCGGGGAGGTCGCGTATTATGTTCAGGCCCGCACGCGTGTCCGAGGCCATAAGTCCACCGTCGTAAAGCGGCGGCTTGGGGCGGTGGGAGACTTCACTTTCGCCCAGGTGAAGAAGATCGCCACCGAGGCAATATTCGCGATCAAGAACGGGCGCGATCCGGACGCGGTAATCGAAACCAGGCTGATGGGTGGCGACGAAAAGTCCGTCGCTATTGCCCTTGACCGCGCCGAGGCCTCGAAGGGTGAACTGTGGACCTTCGAGACGCTGATCACTCAATATGCGCAGCGAACGAAAAGCACGAAAGACGGTGGCCGCAATGAAGCTCCCAAGTTGCGGCTTGCGCCTTCGTCCATCACCGAGCTTGAGACACGATTGCGAGATCGGCCGGAAAATGCCGAGCTCAAGAAGCGCTTCGTAAAGGAGCTTCGCCTTGAGCATCTTGAAGAGGTCCGCGATCTAATTGACGCCAGCGGTTCAGGTCCCTCGGCTGGAGCGAAATTTGTCGATCTCGCAAAACGGGTGCTGCGCTGGGGGCTCAAGCAAAAGCGGCGCTTCACCGGTCTCGAGCCGACCGCGACCTGGTGGGAGGCGTTGTCCCACGAGTACGAAATGGAGGATCGCTCGGGGCGCTATCTGACGCCGGCGCAGATCGGGATGCTCATTGCGCTTCTGGAGGCCGTCAGGCCGTTGGGAGGCAACAATAACGATGCAGTCCTCGGTGCCTTGCAGGTTTCGTGGATGATCCCCCAACGGAGCTCCGCTCTGGTGAACATGCTCGCCCTGGGCTCCGATCGCTGGGTTCCTGATCCCGCGCCGGAACGTGTCGGTTGGCGCGTCTATTCCTGGAAGCCGGATGAGGTCAAAAACAAGCGCGAAATCAAACTGAGCATTCCGCCTATTGCTATCGAGATCCTCGAGAGAGTGGCGCGGTACTCGAAGCAACAGTTGGGCGCGGTCTCAACCTGGGCGTTTCCGCAGGATCGCAACAAGTATCTTGTGCGCGCTCTCGCCGCCAAACAACGTAACGATAATCGCGTACCGGCCCATCTAGATAAGGCGATTACCCCTTCTTCCCTCAATCATGCGCTTGATGCCTTGGCGGGCCGCAAACCGGGATGGCCGGATCTGCTCACCGTCGTCGGGCTGCCCAACAGGATTGGTCCGCATGATGAGCGTCGGTCTGTCACGAGTTTCTTTGAGAATTTCGGTGAAGGTGCATATGCATCCGCGCTCTTGGATCATCGCGTGAGCGGTGCAGACAAGATGTCGCGCGAGGTCGCTGCGATTACCCAGAGCGTCTACAGCGCCGCCGACCGGGTGGTGTTCAAGGCCGAAGGCATGCTGATCTGGATGGAAGCGGTCTTGCCGGCCTACGAAGCTGCAAAGAGGGACGCGCGCTTGGCGAAGGCGGTTGAAATGCGAAAGGCCGCTTTGGCGAATGGGTTGTCGGATGAGAAGACGAACGGGCGATCCAAGGCACGTGCCGCCGGCGGGCTTGCCTCGCTTTAGGAGCGGGGGCGAGTCCCTTCCCCGCTACCAGATCCAGCGTAACCCCTTGATCTCCCAGACTTGGCCGATCGAAGCTTCAACGCGAGGGATGTCTCATTGATACATCCGGAAGAGTGGTCAAGCCTCTGCCTATCGGCACCGTTATCACTGAGGCGTGCGAGGACCCGATGCCCAGGCACTTCGGTTTGAAGGCAACATCGGCAGCCGAACGGTCGGCGTTCACGGGGGCGTCCAGAGGTTTGTCGGGCCGGACTGCATCGGCGTCTGTATCGAAGAACCTTTCTCCGGGCAGTGCTCCAGCGTTAAAGCTCTCTCCCCCACCTCGGAGCTGCCGTACTCGCCTGCGAGCTGGCGAGGCTCCCATGGTCGGCGATCCACCTCAACAAACTGAAGATCCACGCCACCGGCAAAGGTAAACGCGAAGAAGCCTGACATGCAGGCTGCGGCGACGGCCCCGCTGGGGCGGAGTTGGGCGAAGACGAGGCGGATGCTGCGGGGGCTGGAGCTTTTGCACTGGACACCGCGCTGTTTCAGTAGATTGCGATATAAGCGCGGATCACAGCGGGCAGCCGTATGAGACGGCCAGAAGCGGCAAGCAATCACCAACCTGAGAGGCTACTTGACCGCATTAATCGCTTCGATGCCTTTTGCGAGCAACTTGCTCTTGCCGATCTGCAGAAGCAGCTCGACTGGTCGCCGGTTTTCATTGAAATCCTCCACTAAGATCGAAGAACGATCGATCGGAAGGACAGGGGTAGCCGTTTCTGCCGTGCCCAGATGCAACAGCGATCTACGCGTGCTCGAGGACAGCCTATCGCACACTTCCATATCGCTCGCATGCGGAGGTGGAGGAACGAAAGCGTGCGAAATTGCATAAGAGGCTTCGAGGTATGTTGAAGAGTCCCGCCGGCGGTCACTGTTGACAACCGATTGCAAGCCCTACGCAGCTTCGCTCTCGAACCTACAGCGGCACAGACCCCATCTTTTGTTGATAGGAAGGAGGGGCAATTATTGCGGCAACAGTTATTAGTCCCAAAACGAACCGGTCAAATCTTGTCACTTTTGTGCCGCTGGAGAGTTCGGGTGAAGAATAGCGCGTCGCCTAGCGCTGCTCTCAGAAGCTGACCTACCGCGTGAGGTCCTGTGTCGCTCACCGCGCGGCCTAAGTTTTGAATCGACCTGATCCGTCGTTGCGCGCGTGCGGCGAATAATAAGGATGTGCGCGCCGGAGGTTGCAAGTGCCAACAGGCCGGCGAGAATGAGCACAAGAAAAGCGCTGTGTTCGGTGATGCCGAACAGCCAAGGTGAGGCGATCGAAGCGATGGCGAATGCAATGACGATGTACAGCTCCCAAACCTCAAACGCAATCACGGCTGCAATTCCGGTTACTCCTATGACCGCGCCCATCACACTAACAATCTGCGTGGGCAAATTCGGTTTGGGGGCGCCGAAACCCAGCAACCACGGAGATAAGAATAAACTAGCGCCGATACCGAGCGTAGCTAAGTCGCAATACCTTCCAAGCTGCCTCATAAAAGGCTCCTTTGGTTGACCGCAAACGGCTGCTTCAGAGTGATGGCCTCGCGTCAATGAGTCCGCGTCCTAGAAGATCTACTTCCGTGAAAGGTTCACTCGCCACAGTGCCTTTCGCTTGCGCGAGGTGTAGTTTAATAATGTCTGCTCCCAGGCTAGATCAAGCAATCGTTGAAAGCCCCCAGCGACATGTTGCCTTGGACTGGATACGTCGCGTCGCATTTGATTGGCATCAGAGAGCCGTTCCGACTGAACGACTACTGTCCGCAGGACATGGTTATCTCGGCTATCCGACTTTTTCAAACTAGCTGTCATCAACAGCATTGGCCGCCTCCCTCGGAGTCTCCATGTACTAATGTGGCTTTGATTTTCTATAGGCGCGAGTCGGGCAATCGAACCCCGCCGGTCGGGAAATTCCCGACACAAATCGAGAAGCAATACTGGTATCGGTCCGAACACATTTCGACGCTCCCAGCGGTCGTTGGTGCTGGCCCACGGCTCTCAGAGTAGCGGCAGGTTGGGAGGTCAGCGTTGAGCGACTGTATGACTAAATCCCGGGTGAATCGCGGCACCTGACCCAGGCCTGTTCAACGAACCTGTTGCGGAAGCCGTTCCGGGTCACGGGCACATGAAGCGGGACCTGCAGATGATCGAGCGGCTATGCCGTGAGAGGCCAAGCTGAAGGTCGGAGGGAGGTTAGGGCCTACTTTGCGAATGAAACGGCTTGATGTTCGGCCTCGCAGCACCGGAGGATCTGGGTCAGTGGTGCGTGCATTGCCGGTTCTGGCTGGCGGTTTATCTTTGCCGCTATCCGTCTTGGTACTAAATACCAAAGTTTTCGCAGAATGGAGCGAATGCCGTTTTCGCTTTTTCATTGTCATAACAAAATTGGGCGCCGATGTTGGCTCGATCGGCATACCAATTTCAAGCCGTTTGCTTTTGCGGGGTGATAGGCGTCCGCGCGCAACAATCCAACTGTCGACCAGGGGGGCACGGACAATCAGGCAAATATCGTTTTGTCCTGTAGTGCTGTCCGACTGGAGCGGCCCCGGCTGGGGCAATCGGGGGACTTGAGGCCGGGGCCGCTTTTGCCGGTCGCGTGGCGACCGGCGTGAAGGTAATCGCCTCGTGTGGCAACCGTTCCGCACAGGGAAGGTGCGCTAACGTGCCAAACACTCAGATATGGTCCTCGACACCACAAGCTGCGCCCGCGAATAGCGGTGGGCCTCACCTCGGCGCCTCGCTAATGCCACAGAGAGCCAGGCTCTCGCCGTCCGGACCGTCATGAAAGGTCTGTGCGAACGTGATCCTCGCCGCCTGGAAGGGGCGATGTGGCTGCTCGCGGGTAGCTCGTTAGGGGGGCAAGCAAGCAGCACGCATCGACGTATCGCTGGGGCTGCATTTGCGCAATGGAGACGTTTGTCTCGGGCCACGCGCGCGCGTTTGAGGCCGCCTTTCCTTCAGCGGTTCTGCTCCAGCTCACCGCCGGCCGCGGTGCTCACGGCAATTGTTTTCTACAAAAAGTCGCTGGCCAGAAGTCCGGTTCCATGATGTGCCTTTCCGGATCTCGCGGAGAGGCTTCTCACCCGATCACCGACTTTCTGATCGTCGCTCAGCATCCGCTCCGAGTAGCGTTCGTAGGCGGTCAACTTGACAAAAGAGATGTCGGGATTCGGTTTTCTGTAGACGCGCTCCCGAAGGAAGGCGATCTCCGCCACGACGTCTTCTTCGCCAAGCTCGACGAACCAGCATTTCGGTCGATCGGGCGAGCCGGGATGCCATCTGTACCCTCGTTGCTTAAGAACTTCCCGTGCGGCGAACGGGGTGTCGCCGGCCGATATGCGTGCGGTCGTCCTCCGCGCCGACGCGAGCAGCGTCGGGAACGCCGCCGAGCCGCTCCTTGGCAGCTTCCGTCGGAGGATCTCGACGCCGGCGTAGCAGTCGTCCGCGGCCCTGTGCGAATCGAAGTAGAACCCGAAGCCGGCGGCGATCTGTCCTAGCTTCGCTCCTTCAAACCCCTCGGCGGACCAGTCGATCTCCTTGAGCGTGCAGGCCCAGGGCTTGTCTCTGAAGACGGGCCAAAGTCGCTCGCAAAAGGATCGGTCGAAAGCGCAGTTATGTGCGACGACAACGGCGCACTCGCTCGCGGCGGCCTCGACGGTGGCGGCGTCGATCGACATGCCCTTCACGGCGGCGTCGGTAATGCCCGTAAGGCGCGACACGGCCTCTGGGATGGGAAAACCGGGATCGCGCAAGCCCGAGTACGCTTGGCCGACCCAGACAATCTCGCCGTCGGTGCGGTAGCCGAAAGGCACCATGGCGAGTTCGATGACGGTATCCTTGCCTGCGTCGAGCCCCGTCGTCTCCACGTCGACGAACAGCCCCCGTCGAAAGAGGTCGGCCGGCGCCGGAGCGGGGGCGGGCTCCGCCAGCCGCCTCAGAACCCGAAACCGGCCCGAGGATTCCAGCAAGGCAGCGATCTCCTCCAGGTCGCCGTCGCTTATGTCGATCGGAAAATGCTGGCTCATGACCGAATCCTCGACCTTGCGAGGAGATCGGCGACAGCGAGCCCGTCGATGCGGCGCGCTTGCAGCAGGATCTTCACGATCTCTTCGAGTACGGGACGATGCGCGGTCAGCTTGGCGAGACAGCTCTCGGCCGCCTTCTGAAGTTCTTCGTGCGCCGCCCGTCTGACTTCGGGATAGCTCATGAGCTCCTCGGTATCGTCGAGCGATCCGAAGAACAGCAGCGGTGCAGGACCGGCCAGCCCAAGGGAGCCGACCATGGCAGCGGCGGTGGTGGTCAGGAGGTGGATATCCGATCCCCTGCGACCGCCGGAGCCGTGCGAATGTTCGGACAGCAGCAAGCTCTCCGCGGTGCGTCCTGCGATCAGAGTTTCCAGCCGAAGACGATAGTCCGAGTAGGTGCCTGCGAACGGCGGAGACTTGGTGCGCACCGTGGCGCCGCCGCGCTGGCCGACGGCCGCGATGTTCGCGAACACGCCTTCCGGCGCGCCGAAATTGAGCACGTCCATGAGGATGTGGCCGGCTTCGTGGATCGCGACCCGCCGTTGCGTATCGAAGTCGCGGTCCTCCTCGGGCGAGACTACGGCGCGCAGGTCCGATAACATCATATCTCGCGAGGCATGGCGCGCGATGCGCAGCGCATCCTTGACGATGCGTTCGACGTCTGCGCCGGTGCTGCCGAGCGACAGCATGCAGATCTCCTGCAGGTCCTCGTGGACGAGCCGCCCGCCGAGCCTGAAGCGGTACATCTTTTCCAGATCGTTCAGGTCGGGCAAACCGATCCTGATGATGCGGTTTAGCCGACCCGAACGGAGGATCGCGGGATCGCATCTGCTGAGATCGTTTGACGCTCCAAGCAGTATCAGGCCCTCGCGACTGGACGCCGCGCCTTCGCGGCCGCTTGAGATTCCGTCTAGCTCCGAAATCAGCCCGTTTATGCAAGCAGTAACGTAATCCGCGTGAGAATGTCGCAATTTGGATCTATCGGCGAAAGAATCACATTCGTCGATAAAAACCAGAATCGGCCGCGGTTTTGCCCTGGCGGAAGCAAAAAAATTGGTCATCTCACGTAAAAAGTGGCCAAGGTGACCTTCGCCTGCGCCCTGAAACTGGCTGTGCGAGCAAGACGCCAGCTCGAGCTTGATGCCCTGCTCGGCGGCCGAGCGTTGCATGGCCATCGGGAGCGTCGTCTTGCCGACGCCGGGCGGTCCCTCCAGGCACGCGCCGGCATCGATCGCCGACCAGGGCATACCGGCTTTCCACATCTTCAGATCCGTGATCACGGATTTTGCCCAGCTCACCGCCTCGCTCATGCCGTGCAGGTCGTCGAGCGAGATGTCTCGGACGGATGCCGGCACCCGCTTCAGGACGACGAGGCGTTGGAGCTGTGCGAGGCATTCCTCCGGCGACCGGTCGAATCGGATGCCGATCGAGAGATCGGTGGCGGTTAGCAGCCGTGCGGCATCTTCCTCCATAAGTTCGCCACAAGGTTTGCCGGTGACCACGCGGATCGCAAGCGCGACGATGCGGGCGTCGATGGACGGCAACACGAGCCGGATCGGGTCCGACTTCAGCACCACGGCCGGCAGGTGCGATTCCGCATCGGGCGAGATCGCGATGAACGGAAGCCCCAAACACAGAGCGGAGAGCGCCTTCTTCTCGGATTCGCTCGTGTCCTTGGTCTGGCGAGGCTGCGTCATGGTCAGGCAGACCATGTCGAAATCTTCCCGCCGGCCCTGGTTGCCGGTATTCATCACCCGCACGCCCTCCGGAAAGAGGACGTCCTGCCAGCTGCCGATCACTCCGTGCAGCAGGTCGCGCTCGGCGACATCGATGGTGACCACCGGCGCCGCAAGCTTCAACCGATCGAGCACCTCTTTGCGACCGTCGAACAGACGGGCGAGGAGGAGACGCGCGGCGACCTTGGCGGCGATCACCGGGTACGCAGGACCGGGCTTGGGCTTCTCCGGCAACGTCTCCACTTCGTCGTCCTCCAGCATCTCGACCAACCTGCGGCGGCTGAGTTGCGAGAACGTGTCGGGCGGCGCCTCGGACGACTTCTTCCGGGCCTTGCCGGCCTTCTTCGGAACCGCCCCGCGCCGTTTCATCGCCTTCACGAAGGCGGCGCGCAGCCTGAATTGCGCAGCGCGCCAGTCATCCCGATAGACCTCGAGCTCCAGCGGACCCATGCCCGCGACGTCTTTGGACGGCGTCGTGTCGCTGGAGGCGGTCACGCTGTCCGGCGCCACGGCGATCTTCGGCAGGGTAGGAGACATCGTCAGGTCATCACCTTGGGGTTCGGCTGAGGTTGAGGTCGGTGTGGTTCGCCGGCGATGGCCAACGACTTGCAGCCCGACGCCGGGGCGTCCAAGTCACCGACGACGCGAACGGGGAGGCGCTGGTCGCAAGCCCTGCTGAAGCTCAGACCTCATGCCCCTTCCGAGGCGGCGCGGACCGCTTGAGGCACGACAGCATGTTCGCCACCAGCCACGAGATGGCGAGCTGCTCGCGAAGCCGGGCCGCGAGCGGCATCTACCGAAGCTTGATGTAGAGCACGAGCGCTGCAGCCGGGTCGCTCGAAGGCGCAGGCCAGTAGAACCGTCATTCGCGAAGTCGACCTTGATGCCGATGGTGTCGGGCGACTTGCAGTCGATCACCATGGCGAGGGCGGCGGCGGTGTCGCCGGCGATCGCGCGGCGCCACTCCGGGATCGTGGTGGTCGTACCGTGCACGAAGGCCGTCACCTCCGCCTTGAAGGCGTCGTCGAACTCTTCGGCCGGAGCCGTGGCGGCGGGCTGGATCGTGCCGTTCGTTGTCGTCGTAGTTCTTCAGGTCGACCTCCACCGATCGCGGAGCCAGCTGCGCGTTCGTTGCGATTGATGATGTTGCGCGGATCATTCTGCTGAAGATCCACGGCGGGCCATGCCATGCCTCGCCGGGCCACGCCCCGGCACGGGCAGCTATTTGACCACTTCCTCGACCTGGAAGCGGCCGAACTCGGGGGTGTAGTCGCCGAGGCCGTACAAGCCAGCCACGCGGTAGAACGCGGCGATGTCTTCGCGGTCGAGCAGCGAGGGCAGGAACGTGCCGTGGATGACGGCGCTCCAGCCGTCGAACATGGGCCGCGTCCTGACGGTGAGTGAACCGCTGCTGCGGATCCGGACGGTCGTGCGATACCGGAACCGTTCGTCCTTCCACAACTGCGGCGCGGTCTTGGGGCCGTCGTAGTCGAGGAGGGCCGGGCCGTCGGCACGGAAGGCGGCCTTGGTGGTGTTGCCCATCTTCGTCGCCTTGGCACCGTCCACGCAGACGCTCTTGATCATGTTTGCCGGCAGGCAAGGGGCACCGTTGTGCAGGTACAGCGAACCGTGGAATTCCAACTCCGCCACTCTCAGATGGTCGGCTTCGGTCCTCTCGCGCTTGTCGGTCACGGCCGCGATCTGCTTGGCCAAGGGATCGAGAGGATCGCCAAGGCGCGAGTTGCGCATCAGCATGGGGCCGATGCCGACGAGGCGGAGGGAAATGTGCTCGATGCTCATTAGGCGATCTCCAGGGGCGAGCGGTAGTCGAAGAGGGCCGGAGGCGGCGGCGCCGCCGGCGTGGGCGGCGGCGGCTTGAAGGGTGACCGCGCGTACTTGCGGAAGCGCTCCATGCCGGTGACGCCGAGGTGACAGGGATGGCAGAGGGTCGTCAGGTCCTCGGCGAGTTCGCAGCGGAAGTTCCGGTAGGTGCGGTGGTGCACCTCCAGCCTCGCCTCCCGGCGTGAGGCAAAGCACAGCCGGCACCGGTGTCCGGAGGCCTCGAGCTCCGCCAGGCGGGCCGGGCTGGTTTGCCAGGCCGCGCTGCTGATGTAGCGTCCGTAGACCGAAGCGCGATCGGCGGATTCGGCAGGAGCCTCGGAGCAGGGGGTGGTGATGGGCATGTCGTCGGCGGAAGCGGGCTCCGCAGAGGTGATCACGTTCGGCTGGCCGTCGGCGTGGGGGAAGGTCATCAGGGTCCTCGTTCGTTGCGTTGACAGGACCCTAGCGCATTTGGCGCACAAGTGCACCAGGAATGCACAATAATGGTTAACGGAAGGCAAATTGCGTCAGCGCGCGTCTGGCTGGAGATCTCTCAGGCTGAACTTGCACTCGCATCTAAGGTGGCGAAGCGAACGATCGCGCACATCGAGAATGGTGGTCGCATTCCCCACGACCGTACTCTCAAGGCACTCGTCGATTGTCTGCAGGAGATGGGTGTCGAGTTTCTGATGGACGAACACAACGCCGAGCGGGGCGTCGGCATCCGCGTGAGGGACGCCAAGCTGCATCCTTTAATCCAGGAAAGCCGCGACGAGGCGCCGTCGTGACCTTTGCGGGTTGAGGCGTTAAGCACGACGCCCAAGCCCACGAGTTCCTAGTATCCGTCGCCTTGGCGGCGAGGTCGTCGAAAATTCAGCTTGTGGCTGCGTACTGCCACAATTGTTAGCCGTCGAAGGGAGGCCGCTGCGCGTCAAAGTGCGACAGCTCGGGTCGAGTAAATCTGATGCGCTTTACCGCGATGAGCGGACCTCCGACAGACCTGACCCAACTTCGCTAAGTCGACCCGAGCGTGCAAGTTCTCTTGCCGTCTTTTGCGGTTTGTGCGTCGGCAAACAAGCGGCCAACGCGTTGGTCTCCTCAACGCGGCCATGGGCGAGGCGAGCCGGATCGGACAGCCGATGTGTATTTTGTTGGTCGAACGTGCAGATCTGCAGGCGTTCCGTCGGAGCTTCCGAAGAAGCTTGTCCACGCGCAGGCCACATATTCATCCTCAAACGAGTGATCTCAGGACCGTCGATCCGACGTACGAAGTCAGCGAATTTAACGGCTCCTCCTGTGATACCGGCGATAAAGCGATCGAGAAACAGATTGTAAGCGATAGCCAGCGGCACCGCGGCGATCAGGGCACGGCCATGATCTCACCCCAGAAGAACACATCGCCGCGGATCAAGTCGGTCGAGACACCCAACGTGATCGGGTTTTGGTCGGATGACGAGACGAAGGTCAGCGCGTAGACAAATTCCTGCAGCCTGAGGTGAACGTAAAGATCACCCCGTCAGATTGCCGGCACCGACAGCGGGATCGCCATCTTGACGAAAGCTCCGAAAAGACTGCAGCCGTCGACGATTGCGGCCTCCTCGATCTCGACCGGCAGCGCCTTGAAGAATCCGATCAACAGGCAGGAGCAAAATGGGATCGTGTACGTCGGGTAGACCAACACCAGCGACCACATCGAGTTTTGCAGACCGAGCACGGCGATGATCCGGGACAATGGCAGGAACAGCAGGGTTGGAGGAACCAAGTAGGTTAGGAAGATCATGATGCGGAGAGCTTCGCACTGTTCTCCCCGTTCTTAGTGGCCCTTGCCCCTCGCAAGTCGTATTTTCTCGAGGCTGCCTCTGCCGACCAGCGGTCAGCGGCCGGTGCTCGGCAACGAGTAGGCGATCAAGGAATCACCGATCGGCGTCTCCATGAAATGATGACCGCCGGCCATGATCACGAGGTATTGGCGGCCGTCGGCCTCATAGGTGATCGGCGTGGCCTGGCCGCCGGCAGGAAGCACGTCCTTCCAGACGGTTTTTCCGGTCTTAACGTCGATGGCACGGATCAGATTGTCGGTCGTCGCTGCGATGAAGATCAGGCCGCCGGCGGTCACGACGGCACCGCCATTATTTGGCGTCCCAATTCTGATCGGCAGCATCGACGGGATCCCGAACGGGCCGTTCGTCCGGGCTTCACCCAACGGACGATCCCACAGCGTCCTGCCGGTCTTCAGATCGATAGCGCGAATTCCGCCATAGGGCGGCTGCTTGCACAACAATCCGGTGCCCGGCAGCCGCCAGCCGGCATTGACGTTGATCGCATACGGGGAACCGAGCTGCGGATCGCCGGCGCCTTCCTGCCCGCCGATTTCGCCGCGCGCCTGGTCCCGCGGCGCCCAACCAAGACGATTGGCCTCGTCGCGCGGCACCAGCCGATTATAGTTCGGCATGTCATTGTAATTGGCAACGATGATGTCGCGTACGGGATCGATGGCGATGCCGCCCCAATCGGAGCCGCCATTATAGCCTGGATATTCAATCCAGTGCGGGCTGGCCGTGGGTGGCGTGAAGATACCCTTGTAGCTCGCCTGACGAAACTGGATACGGCAGATCATCTGGTCGATGGGCGACATGCCCCACATGTCCTGCTCGGTGAGATCGGCCTTTCGCAGGGTGTGGTAAAGCGAGAATGGCTGGGTTTTGGCGCGCTGCGCAGGCTCCACGCCGCCTTGCGGCACCGGCCGCTCTTCGACGCCGACGAGCGGCTTGCCCGTGCGTCTGTCGAGCACGAAAATATCGCCGCGCTTGCTCGGCAGCACCAGCGCCGGCACCGGCTCGCCTTTGTCCGTCGGGAAGTCGACCAGCGTCGCTTGAGAGCCGAGATCGTAGTCCCAGACGTCATTGTGCACGGTCTGGAAATGCCAGGCGGGCTTGCCGGTCGTAACATCTAGCGCGACCAGCGATGTCGCGAACTCTTTCTCGCGGTCCGAGCGGCTGCTGCTCCAGTAGTCCACGGCCGAAACCCCAAGCGGCAGATAGACGAGTCCCAGTTCCTCGTCGCCGGAGGCGGTCGTCCACATGTTGGGCGTGCCCCTGGTAAAGGTTTGTCCAACCGCCGGCGGCGCGCTTGCATCCGGCTTGACCATGTCCCATGCCCAACGCAACGCGCCCGTTTGCGCGTCGTATCCCTGAATCACACCCGAGGGCGCGTCCCGCTTTTGTCCGTCGAGCACTTCGTGCCCGATGACGATGATGCCGCGAACGATCGTCGGCGCCGAGGTGATCGCAAACATGCCGGGATCGTGCCGGCCAACGCCCGTCGCGGTGTCGACCTGTCCGTCATACCCGAAGCCCTCGCATCGCTTGCCGGTCCTCGCATCGATCGTGATGAGGCGCGCATCAAGCGTGCCTTCGACGATGCGCTTGGCGCAGGCGGCGCCCTGATCGGCATTGGGAAGCTCGTAATAGGCGAGACCCCGACAAGCCGCGGTGTACGGAATGAACTCGTCCGGGACACGCGGGTCAAATCGCCAGATCTGCTTGCCGCTCTTGGCGTCGACGGCAAGAACGAGGTTCTTGGGGGTACACACGTACAGTGTATCCCCCACCTTGAGCGGCGTGTTCTCCGCGCCGTAGGTGCCTTTCGTGTTCTTGGTCGGCAGGTCGCCGGTATGGAAAGTCCAGACCTTGGTGAGCTTGCCTACGTTGCTCGCCTTAATTTGGTCGAGCGCCGAATAGCGGCGCGCGCTGTAGCTGCCGCCATAGGCGGGCCAATCTGCGCCCGCCTTCAGAGGCGAAGGATCGGCCATCGCGCCTGTCGGCGACGGCATCACAGACGGTGCGGCGCTTGCCGGCCGGAAAGCTCCCGTCATCAACAAGCTGGTGGCCACCAGCAGTACAAGCCCGGCAGCGATTGTAGCCGCAGCTTCATACTGGTGGCGAATGGGGCGAAGCTTCGGCGTGAGCGCCAGGACGGCGATCAGCAAAATGGCCGGCCCGACAGTCCGAGGCACCAGCGCCCAACCATTGGCGCCAACTTCCCAGAACGCCCAAGCGAGGGTGAGCAGGAAGAGGAGAAGATAAAGCCATGCGCCTTCAACGCGCCGGCGGGTCAACAGAATACCCGAGACGATCAGGATGATTCCGCTGGGGAAGTAATAGAAGGAGCCTCCGAGCCACAGTAGCCACGCACCGCCGGCCCCGAGCACGAGGCCGATGAGAATCATGACGGTTCCAAGAATGAATGCCGCCCAATCTGCTGCGCGATATGTCTGAGCCATGCCGGGGTACTCGTCACGTGTTCGTTGCTCAGATCCAAGGTGCGTCCGCCGCTTTGGTTCCTGCATTTGCAGGTACGCTTCCGGACCAGGGTGAGCCCTTTGACTCAGGAAGCAGTGGACTTAGGGGCCCCTCAGATTTGCTCTTTTGATTATCCGCACGGGAACGTCAGCCGTAATCCAGGGTTTTGGTGTCCTGAAGGCTGGCTAGGGATCAACGTGAGCGAAAATGCAAGCCGCAATGTCGACAGGGCGAGCCCCGTTAGCTCCGGGCCTGTGCACAGGTTCATCTCCGTCGCAATGGCCGTTTGGCACAGGCTAGGCGACCACAATATTTCGGTCCTATCCGCCGCCGTTGCGTTTTACTCCTTTCTCTCGATCTTCCCCGCCATAGCCGCGCTGGTGTCACTCTATGGGCTTGTCGCCGACACTAATGACATCGTGCGGCAGCTCAACGCGCTCCAGGTGATCCTGCCGGGGGAAGCGACCGCGCTCATATCAGAACGGTTGAAGGCGCTCGAGCAGGGCGTGCACCCGCC
Source organism: Bradyrhizobium sp. 76 (assembly GCF_023073025.1). Lineage (NCBI taxonomy): Bacteria > Pseudomonadati > Pseudomonadota > Alphaproteobacteria > Hyphomicrobiales > Nitrobacteraceae > Bradyrhizobium > Bradyrhizobium sp. 76. The sequence continues at coordinate 54,334 of NZ_JADPIS010000059.1, read as the reverse complement.
TTTCAGCGTCGGGCTGTTGGTGAGTGTCGGGATTTCGATCTGGAGTGCGCGGTACGCGACCGGCAGGCTCATGACCGCTCTGAACGTAACTTACGCGGTCCCGGAGGAGAGGGGGATCGTTCTCTTCAATGTTGTTGCTCTGTCGCTGACCGTGGCGTTGATCGTCCTGGCCGGTGGGGCCGTGATCCTGATCGCGGTGATGCCGCTCCTGCTCAGCTACCTGCCGATACCGACCGGCTGGCAGGCTACCGCGATGCGGATACGGTGGCCGCTGCTCGTGGGCATGATCATCGCCATCGTCGCTCTGCTCTACCGTTACGCACCCAATCGAACTGAACCAAGATGGGACCTTGCTTCGGCCGGCGGGCTTTTGGCGACGACCGGATTGATTGCCGGTTCATATGCTTTCTCGGCGAATGTGAGCACGTTCGCCGCCTACCAGAAGACCTACGGTTCGCTCGGCGCAGTCGCCGTGTTGATGACATGGCTCTGGGTCGCGGCCTATTCCATCTTGGCGGGCGCCGAGCTCAACGCCGAGATCGGAAGGCGGCTGTCTCGGCGATAGCTTTTGGCGGATCATCGTCGCCCGGCAGAGGCAAGAGCTGTTCGGTGAATCGCCCCATCGGACCTGCCCGGACCATCTGGGTAAACAGCTGATGTCGGCGTTCGACATCCTCCCTATCGCTGGTAGCGCCAATCATGCGACGAGCGTCCGCAAGGACGAGCTCAGCGTGGTGGGCTAGTGCCGAAAGCCTGTTGGGATCGCGCTCGCAGCTTGCGACCTGAGTCATCACCTCGATCATCCGGATCGATATTGCAGGTTGGGCGCCTGCGCTTTGCCGGATCATATGGAACATCGTTCCGAGCAATTGATCATATTGCACATGCGGCACCACCAGGACTGGCTGACTTCCCCTGATTGACACTCCCGTCGGGAAATGCAGGGGTACAAGATCGCACAGAGCCGCTCCCAGCCGGTCGAGGACCGCTAGGGCGGTGTGGGGGTCATTGATGCCGGGAGAAAGTGCCCTTACTGCGACCTCAACGAGCTGGCGAACGGCAAAGCGCAGATCGGAAGAAATGCTATTCGTTGCGCCCAGCGCCGTCGCATTCCGGATAGCCGCTTCGGCACCGTCGACGGGAGGATTAACCAGAGCGACGGTCGCCCCCGGAAAAACATAGTCGCCGGGACCGATCAACAGCCGAATGGTGACTCTATGCTTGGCCGCCCAGGTGGCCAGGCCCTCTTCGTCCAGATGCTGCAGATAACCGCGCCGCGAGTCCTTCAGGGGCAGGGAGCCGATCCAGTACTCACCCGGCGGAGGCTTCGGCTGCGGATCCTGCACGGTTAGCTGGCGCATAGCGCTGCGAAGGTCTTCGCTGACGAGTTCGACGACGGTTTCAACGTTGATCCGGCCGGCGACGTGACCGACGAAGTAGACGAGCATCGCCACGCAAGCCAATGCGAGCAGAATTCCAACGCTCAATGATAGATGAGGGACGAAGCCGCCTTCCGGCTCTGTCCGGATGCTTCTCAGCACGACGAGAGCGTAACAGAAGGTGCCGAGCAGCATCCCCAGCGTGAATTGATTGCCACGATCGCGCGTGAAATTACGCAGCAGCCGCGGCCCCATCTGACCCGCAGCGAGAGACAACGCGGCAATTGTAATAGAAAACACGGTTCCCGCTACGCCGATCGTCGCGCCGGCTACGGTGCCGAGCAGGGTGCGAGCACCGGTCGCGCCGCCGTCGTACAACCAGCCCTGTAGATTTGATAGCGAGACCGCGTCGCTTTGGTCAATATGAACGAGAGTGAAGGCGCCGATCAGGCTGGAAAGCACCATGAGCATGGGCACCAGCCAGAATGTCTCGCCAAGGTCGGCCAGCAGTTTTTCAGCGCGGGCGAGCATATTTGAGCCGCATGACCGAGTCGAACCTGGACCTAACAGCCGGGAGGCTGGAGCGGTTCCGCCGAACCGCTCCACCTCAGAGGATTATCCGTTGCTGGGGTACTTGAATTCAGGCGCCGACTTCAATTGGTCGGCCGTCGTGTCCATGGTCGCGCTCCACTTGTTGGCCGCATGATCGAACTTCAGATTGATTGCCGAAGGCCGCACCGCAACGTAGTGGTCGCCAATGCCAAGGAACCCTCCGACCGAGAGGATATAGCCGTCGATGCCGTTCTCGTTTAGCGCGACGTCCTTGATCGTGCCAATGTCCTGTTTGGTGTTGTTGTACACCTGCAGACCCATCAACTGCGAGCTCAGGCCGTCCTTCGGCGGCACCGAAGTGAAGGCTCCGCCCGGGTGATCCGAAGTTGCGTTAGCGCTGTTGCTGGACGAGTTTGTATTCGAAGAAGACTTCTGCGCGTTAGCGCCGATCGTTTTCACCTCGGCGAAAGTATTTGGACCAACGAACATTGTCACCGGATTTCCTGACCGATCTCTGGCCTCCACCAGGAACGACTCCGGCCGTACCTTGACGTCGGTGAAACCTGCCTGCTGCAGGTCGCTGACCATCTGCTGCCGAACGCTCGCTTGACTAGCGTCGGACTGGACCGCGTCGCCCTTGTTGCCCCCCTTGTTTGCCATGCTGTTTTCCGTGCGTTGGTCGGCCGACCGATTGCGGCTCGAGCTCTGCACGACGCTATGGTCCCCAGGACCGGTAGCTTGCGGAGCGCTTTGTGCCATCGCAAGCGATGATGCGCCGACGAGAGCTGCCACCGCCAAGAATGAGGTCGCTTTCATGTATGGATCTCCTTGCTCGAGTTCAAATGGCGTTCGTAATGGCCGGCGCCGGCAGAACGCCGTGTTGCTCAGGGACATGGATGCCGTATGCCGTCGTAACCCATGTAAGTCCCGGAGCTCGGGTCGTACGACTTGTATCGCTGGGAGCAGTAGGCGTTGTTCTCGGCAGCTTGCGCCCGGCTGTTGGCGACGGCGCTTCCAATCGCCGCACCTGCCACGAAGCCGCCTAACGCTGGACCCCAGCCGCCGCCATAGCGGTGCCTGTAGCCGTCGCGCCAGTTATGACGATGCCAAGCATGGTGACGGTCATGCCTCCATTGAACTTCCACCAGGCTCGGGTCGTTTTTGGCTATCCCGCTCGCAGCCAACATGGGTGCGGCTTGCGCAGTAGTTCCGACCGGAATCGCGAGCGCCAATACGGCCACGGCGACGTGCCATCCGCTTGTTTTCATAAACTCATCTCCTCGTTTTCATTTGCCTGAAGGAAATGCGCGAGCTGCGGTGCCGTTGCAGAGACAGTTGGTACATAAGTGTACCCCGGCCGGGAGCACCTGTTTACTGCAGCAGGAGTAACGCTGCGGTCAAAGTACTACTGGCCCCGTGCGGCAGCGGACCAAGTTATGCGTCTACGATTCGGATCCGGGTTGATCACCGCGGCATCACCGATAGGATAAGCGAAAATCTCGCAGGGGCTTGCTGCTACGTCATTGGAGTCCCAATGCGAATAGCCATAATCGAAGACGAATACTTCATCGCCGACGATCTCGCGACCGAGATCCGGCGCAGCGGTCATGAAACAATTGGCCCATTTGCCGAGCTGGGCCCTGCTTTCCATGCAGCGGGTAGCGCAGCTATCGACTGCCGCGTCTCTCGACGTCGACCTGCACGGGCGGGCGTCCTTCGAATTCGCAGATATCCTTTTGAAAAGAAGCATCCCGTTTCTGATTTACACGGGATACAGCCGCGAAGTCATACCCGGCCGATTTGCCCCATACGTGGTTGAAAAGCCGATTCCAGCTCGCGATGTGGTTGATAGACTATGTCGCCATGTGCTTGTACACGGCTCGCTAGGACCGGTACGTCGTCCGTGATTGCCCAGACATCAGCCGGTAGGGTTGGGTGCAGCAACGCTACGGCGAGACTTGCTTCATGAGTTCAGCTGAAAAGGACTTGAGGCGCGCTCGCTTCTGATCCTCGGACAAAACTGCGTTGTGTCGCACCAGAGGGCAGTAGAGGGTTAATACAAAATTGGTGATCTGTGCTGCCGACGCATTCGGATGAGCCATGCGCACGCTGCTGACAATGCTGCGTGTTGCACGATCGCCGCGCGCTGCAAGCATAGCTTCGAAGGTCTCCGTTTGTGCTCTTGTTTCCTTGATCGCGGCGTCGGTATCGCTCGGATGGTAAACGGGGCATTCGAGTGCGGAAGCTGGGATTGGGTGGCCGAGCAGGAGTGCGGTGGCGAGGGCCAACCAGGGAAGAACGCAATCAGAACGAAACCGCATCTGGGACTGCCTCGCTGCTGAAGCTAAGAAGATAATTCCCATTCACTGATCAAAAAAGACGTCGACACCCCGGAGACTGTCCGGTCGCGAACAAACATTTCAGTTCGCTTGGCTTCTGGCGCAGCGCGTACGCAGGCGTGCCGACTTTCTGTCGGACATAGAACGTTCTGATCGGAACGCCGAATGCCCAGAACAATTGTCGGCAGAACGATTGTCGCTCGGCAAGTCCGAGAGCACCTTCGAAGTGGGTGGGATTGCAGACTTGTGCATACCTCAACTGTAGATAAGGCCGCAGGAGCTTGGCATGCTGAAGTGGGCGTTGATCTTCTTTGTGATATCGATCGTAGCCGGATTGCTCGGATTCAGCGGAATCGCCGCCGGTGCGTCCACTATCGCCAAGTGGCTATTTTTCGCAGCTGTTGCGATTTTTCTGGTGCTCGTGCTCCTCGCTTTTTTCGCGGGGGAGGTGATTTTTTAGCGCTGATCGACGGGGGCTCGGCGCGGCCGGTAACCGCGACGGTCTGCTCCGAAAGGGGTCCCACTTCGATCTTGGAGACACGGCGGGGCGATGGGCGGCGGCGCCTCCGATCTGCCAAGACGCAACTACTTTGGAGCTTGAACGGTTGCCACTGTTGAGCCCGCCTGGCGTTGCATTTCAAGAAAAGAAGTATGCAAGGGCCAACACGACGTAAACTCCAATGAGCATTACGCCCTCGAACCAGGTCGTCTCGGCGTCTCTCGTGATGGCATTCACGATGAACGCGGTGCCGGCGATTGAAAAGAGGTCGACGGGATTCCGGAAGACAAGGGTCATCGGCTTCCCGATCACCCATGAGAAAATGACGAGAAGCGGGGCAACAACCAGCGCAAGATGAATGGCGGATCCGATGCAGAGCGTCATCACAAGTCCCATCCTGTCGCGCCGAGCGAACCAAACGGCCGCAAAGATGTCCGAGCTGGTGCCCACAAGAGCGAGCACGACGACGCCAAGAAAGAGTGGTGTCAGACCCGTTGATTTGGCCGCTTCGGTCAGGGCGCCGGAGACAAATTCGCTCTGAAGGGCCGCCGCGCCGGTGCATGCCAATAACACGATCAAGCATGTGGTTGTAGACCACGCCGATCTAGCTGAAGCCTCCTCATTGGTCGCGAAGACATTCCGGTGAGTGATGAGGGTGAAGACAAGATTCCCGGAGTAGAGAACTAGCAGCACCATGGACACAGCCAGGCTAAGCAATTCGTCGGAGGCATTCACGTGATTGACATGACGGATGTTGCGACCCGCGTAGTCGAACACTGCGGGCAGAATGAGAGCGATCACCGACAGGACGAGCATGCTCGACAACAACCCAGCGCGCGCTTGGGTGAAGCTCTGGCGCTCGCGATTGAACCCGCCGGCGACGATGGCCAGACCCAACCCCAACAAGCAGGTCGCCGCTATGGACCCGGTGATCTGGGCGTGGACCACCTCGACATGACCGCGCGCGAGAACAAATAGAGCAAGAATGAGTTCGGCGAAGCTTCCAAGACTGACGGTCAGGAGACCGCCTATGGCAGGACCGGTGTGGGAGGATAGCTGGTCGGTTGCTACGCGAATCCATTCAGCGAGCACAGCTGTTGCGAGAACGCCGGATCCGAATATCCAGATCGGAGAAAGGTGAAAAACGTACTCGCCCATCGGGGTGAGCAGAACCAAGACCAGCGGCGCAACGCGCGCGATGGTACCGTACTGCCCTAAGATAGTCGTTGCTCTGGAGACGTTGGACTTCGGCAAGCTGGCGTTTGGCTCCTGTCGATCCCGCAAGGCTCCTACCTTCGATTTTAGCGGACAGATCGGGCCATTCCGCCGCCGACAGAGCGTGGCTTCTGTACCCAAAGCGCGTCGCATCCGAATCCCGGGCAGCTTGCGACGAGCAACGAGGTGAGACACTTAGGGTTCGCTGCGCCGGCCTGAACTCGGTACGCAACCGGGCAAGGGAAGCGCATTGCGATGCCCAGGCCCTCATTCTCTTGAGCCATCATTCACCAATTGCTTGTGTATCGGGCATTGGCTGCACCAAGGGAGTTCTCATGTGCGGATAAAATCACGCGATAGCAGCTGCAGGACAATTGCTCGAGTCGCGACTGATCCAGAATCGCGACTTGAGCGCGGCCTTGCTTGATGATGCCTCGCGCTTCCATTTCGCCCATTGTCGACGTGATACCTGCGCGGCGAACTCCAAGGGCCTGTGCGATGCATCGATGCGTGAGCGGGATTTCGCGGGAGAACAACTTATCCGCTGCAACGAGAAGCCACCGCGCCAATCGTTGCTGCAAGCTGTGACGCGAGTTACATGCAGCCAACTGCGAGCTTTGGATCAGGGTGGCCTGCACGTACCGTAGCAACAGCTTCTGGATCTCGACATCCCCCCTCACCAACTCGATCAAAGCATCGACCTGGATGCGCAAGGCTCTCCCGGCAACCTGAACCATGCAACGGTGAGGGGAAACGCGCATGCCAAGGATCAAGGGGATGCCGATGAAGTCCTTCGCTCCAACAATCTGTATCTCGACGGGGAGGCAGTCGCCAGCCCTAGCGGTCAGCGAGGCCGCGCCATGTTCCACAAAATAGGCATACTGCAGTGCTTGATTGCGCTCCTGCAGCATTTGCCTTGGTCTCAGTGTTACCTCCTCGCAGAGTTCGACTAGCCGGCGGCGTGATGATTGCGGGAGGCGGCGGATCAGATCGTTGTTTGCGTGGTGCGCGTGCGGCGTTTGATCGCTCTCTCGTGACCGTTGCAGAGACGGCGTCGCACTGTGCGTCCGCACGACGATTTCGAGTTCGTTGCTGAGCATTTCGCGTCTCCTTGGAAACGGCTATTCACCAAGATGTGGGGCGCGCGCGGGCCTCCTCACAGTCGGGCTTAGGTGAAGACCCGTCAGGAGAAGCCTGACCAGGTCCTCAAGGCCTCGATCGTGAGCTGCCTCTGATGCGCGAGCAACGAACGAAGTACGTCGGCCGAGGCATGTAATAGCGTTGCCAGGATGTGCACGCGTGGATCTGCGGTGCGTTTTCCAAGGCCGATTGATCGCTGCACCTTTTCGTTGACACGGCAGCGGACCATTCGCTTGATGGCCGGCCAGAACTTCGAGCTTCGGAAATGATTATACGAGCAATGATATCGTTGGCACGTGGATCGCAGGAGCGTTGAATGGACGCAAAGAGCAGGATCACCCTTGCAATTGTCGTAGGTACAATCCCGACCTCCGTTCTGTTGGGTCCCTCATGGGCAGAGACGGCGACGCAGACTGCCACGGAACAGTCGGCGCAGTCCGAGCAGTTCGTCAACACGGTCTATAATGGCTCCGTGCTTCGCGACTGCTTGGGAGCGCGGTGTTCTCGTTGAAAGGTGAGTATTTGGGAGCTGTCCGGAACGTGACCTTGGCAGACGACGGGCAGATTGATTCTTTGCTCGTCGAAGGCTTCAGAACGAAGGATGAGCCGGAGTTCATCTCCCGAATTCCTTTCAACCGGGTGCTGCGCCCGCTTCACGAAGGAGCTATCGTGGCCGACTTTTCCGATTTGAGGTCGCGAGAATACGGCCTCTTTGTTGACACTGATCAGGCCCAAGCAGAGCCGCACGAATTCTCGGTCTCCAAGGTCATCGGCCGCAGGCAGGTCAAGGCTATGGCTATGTCTCCGACCTCGTTTTCGACAGCGGCGGAAAGCTCGCGGCGGTTGTGATATCCTGCGAGGCGTCCGTTGGCGGGGGGCACCTATGCCTTCCCTTACCCGGGCCAAACGGGGCGATGGAGCCCGAACCTAAGCTATCATGGTCTGCCTTACGTCACAGCAGAGCAAGCAAACAAAGCCGGTCTGTGGCTCGATATGAAGGAGTTTCAGAACTCGTGAACCACCAACGTCCGCCTGATGGTCCCCGGCGGTGTGCCTCACGGAGAGGCGCATGGCTTCACGAGCGAACTGGTGCAGTCACCTTTTTGAGCGCAGCGAAAGTTCTCCTCTCCCAAGCTTGCGTTCGAAGGTGGCTGCATCAGAGCGCTTCAATGCGTGCGGGGTAGCAGAAGGTACCCAAAAGTGCGTGCGTTAGATGCGTACGAGAACATCAGCGAAGATCAATGCGAACATCGCGATCACGAAAACAAGCCCCGAGATCGCCGCGATCCGGATCAGCGGCTTCGCTGAGGCGAGTTGCATGAAGAGCAAGACGACGAGGGTCGATTTCACCCCCGCAATGATGATGCCGCTGGCTGTCGTCATTCGGCCCATGGGAACATAGGCGACGACGAGGCTGAGCAGGAGGAGTGCGAGGAGCGCTGCCCAGATCAAGAGGTTCCTCGCCCATAGGCGGCGCACAATACCGCCTGATTCACCTTGCCTGTTCATGATGCACGCCCCGGCAAATAGATCAGCGGATAGAGGAAGATCCAAACGATATCGACCAGATGCCAGTAGAGGGCTGTGACCTCGATCTCGGGATTGTCTTTCGCCGGGAGTTGGCGCCGGAGCAGCACCCAGAACAAGCGGCTCACGAGAGCAATCCCGATGGAAAGGTGGATCGCGTGGACGCCCGTGACCAGCCAATAAAATCCATAAAACAGCTGCGCTCCTGGCAGAGACAATGCAAACCCGGCTCCCGGTACGAGCTGCTTATCGATGTCCTCCTTGTACTCGAAGCCCTTGATGACGATGAACGCGAGCCCGAGCAACGCGGTGAGCATGAGGCACACGAGGACGAGCCGTCGCAGTCGCGAAGACGTTTCGGACGCTTGCGAAGCCATGGCCATGGTGAGGCTGCTCGTCAACAGCACGGCGGTATTGATCGTGCCGTACCAGATATTTGTCTCCCTCCCGGCTGCAGCGAACGCCTCTGGATGCTCGATTCGACAAACCGTGTAAGTCAGCATCAGCGCCCCGAAGAACAGCGTCTCGCTGGCGAGGAAAACCCATATGCCGAACTTGCCTGCCTCGCGCTGCCGGCCGAAATCCAACCAGGGTTCTCTCAGCAGTGCGCTTTCGTCGCTCATCGCGTTTCTCTTGCGTTTTGCATTTCGGGGGGATCGGTTCCAGCCGACATGCCTTCGGCGTGGTAGTCATACGGCGCGCGATCTACTCGGGGCTGCCTGTCAAAATTCTTCGGGGGAGGCGGAGAACCCGTGGTCCACTCCAGCCCTGTCGCGCCCCAAGGGTTCTTCGCGGCCTTTCCGCCGTAGAACAGGGACCAGGTGAGATATCCCAGAGGCAACAGGTAGGCGATGGCAAGGACCGCCGCTCCCGCAGACGACATGACATTGTAGATCTGAAACTCCGCCGGATAGGTATGGTAGCGGCGCGGCATGCCGAGGTACCCGGCGAAGAATTGCGGCAGAAATGTCATGTTGAAGCCGGCATACATGAGGATGGCCGCGAACTTCGCCCAGCTCTCCGGATAGAGCTTGCCTGTGACCTTGGGCCACCAGAAGTGGAGCCCGGCAAAGAAGGCGGACACCGATCCGCCCACCATGATGTAGTGGAAGTGCGCGACGACGAAGTAGGTGTCGGTGACATGGATGTCCACCGGGATCGAGGCGAGGAACAGCCCGGAGAGCCCGCCGGTCGTAAACAGACCAACGAAGCCAAGCGCATACAGCATCGGCGATTCGAAGCTGATCTGACCGCGATACAGCGAAGCGGTCCAGTTGAAAACCTTGATTGCCGACGGCACGGCGATGATGAAGGAGAGGAAGGAGAACACGAGGCTGGCCAGGGCTGACTGTCCGGAGACGAACATGTGGTGGCCCCAGACGAAGAATCCGACGCCCGCAATCGCAAGCATGGCATAGACCATGAAGTCGTATCCGAAAATTCGCCGCCTCGCGAAGCATGGGATTATTTCGGACACGACGCCCATCGCCGGCAGGACCATGATGTAAACCGCCGGATGCGAGTAGAACCAGAACAGGTGCTGGAACAGGATCGGATCGCCGCCGCGAGCCGGATCGAAGATCGGCAAGCCCAGCACGCGCTCCGCGATCACGAGCAGGAGCGAGATGGCGAGCACCGGGGTGGCAAGCACCATGATCAGCGACGTCGCGTAGATCGCCCAGACGAACAGCGGCAGCCGGAACCAGGTCATGCCGGGAGCACGAAGCATGTGGGTGGTCGCGATGAAGTTCACTCCCGTGGCGATGCTGGCAAAGCCGACAACGAACACGCCCGCGGCCGCAGCGAAGACGTGGCTGTTGGAGAACATCGACGAATAAGGCGTATAGAACGTCCAGCCGGTGTCGACGCCTCCGGCGACGAGGGCATAAACGGTGAAAGCCCCGGCAGCGACGGTCAAATACCAGCTGAAAAGATTGAGGCGCGGAAACGCGACATCGGGCGCGCCGATCATCAGCGGCAGCAGGAAATTGCCGAACGTATTCGGGATCGACGGCACCAGGAAGAACCAGACCATGATGATCCCGTGGAACGAGAACAGCTTGTTGTAAGTGTCCGACGTCAACAGCCATCCGTTCGGCTGGAACAGCTCGAGCCGAACGGCGGTGATTGCGGCTCCTCCCATGAAAAAGAAGAACGTAATGGTGATCGCATAAAGGATTGCGATGCGCTTGTGGTCGGTCGTGGCAAGCCAGGACGAGATCGTCGAGCCGTGGCGGAGATAATCGGGGCGTGGCGGAAGCGGCAGCTCCCCTGCGAGCAGGGCGTCAGTCATTTTGCTGCTCCTCCCTGAGCGAGCGGATGTAGGCGGTCAGGCTCTGGATCTCTCCGTCGTCGAGCAGCCCTTTGAAGCTCGGCATGATCGGCTCAAATCCGGCCACGACGTCGCGGTTCGGCTGCAGCATCGAATCGCGGATGTAGGCATCGTCCGCGGAAACGGTGCGTCCATCCGCCAGCTGCACCGCGCGGCCGTAGAGACCCGTCAGGCGCGGCGCGTGGACGTTCGAGGAGACGGCGTGGCAGCCCGAGCATCCCTGCGACACGAACAGCCTGGCGCCCTCATGGGCAAGATCGTCGCCCTCCGGCTGCTGGACCAGCCATTTGGCATAGTCATCCTGTCGCATGATCACGATCTTGCCGCGCATCATGGAATGGTTCGTGCCGCAATACTCAGCGCAGAGCAGTGGAAAGGTGCCGGTTTTGCTGGCCTGAAACCAGATGTCAGTGTCGCGGCCAGGCAGCACGTCCTTCTTGACCCGAAACGCGGGGACGAAGAAGGAATGGATCACGTCCTGCGAGCTCATCAGGAGATGGACGGGCTTATCCAGCGGCACGTGAAGGGCATTGATCTCACGCGCGCCGTTCGGATGTTGCGTCTTCCACATCCACTGCTTGGCGATGACGTGGATTTCAAGTGCGCCCGTGGGCGCGGCAAGGCTGCTGAGGTCAGCGGAAGATGCCCACCAGAATAGGAAGGCGAACGTCAGCAACGTCGCGACCGTCCAACCGATTTCGAACTCGCGGCTGAGAATCTCAGGCATCGGGCCGCGCTTGGCGGGAGATCCGCGCCGATATCGAACGGCAAACAGCAGGATGAGCCCGAAGACGAGGACCACGGTCGCCCCGGAAAGGAAGAGCAGAAGATAGAAGATGTGATCAACCGTGACGGCGTGTGTGCTCGCTTCCGGCAGCCTGAATAACGAATTCATGCCGAGGCTCCCCGACGCCTGCTGCGGACCAGCATCAGCCCGACGAGGGCGGCCATGATGGCAACCGTGGATGCTCCGAAAATCTGCAGGACCGTTGTGATCCTGCGGGTGTAGAGTCCGTGTACCGCGTCAAATCCATAGCAGAGCAGCGCGATGCGTCCGGAGAGTCCACCGATCCGCCCGTCACCGGCATCCAACAGAGCGAGGCGAAGGTCACCGGGCTGCAGCGCGAGGCTGGACAGCGCGCGGACGACCCGTCCGTCGGGCGCGAGCGTGACGAAGGCTGCCGGATGCGCAATCGCGTTATGCTTATCGTCGGTTTCGGTATGGTATCCGATTGCACCGAGCAGCGCGGCAACAGTCTCCTGCGATCCTGTCAGGACCGATGTTCCCGTGCCCCCGATCTGTCCCTGGGTAAAGCGGCGGGCGTCGTCAATGGTGTCGCGCGGATCGATGCCGACAACGACGAGGCTGTAGTCGCGTCCTGCGATAAACCCGGTCTGCTGCAGCGCCGAGCTTGCGATCGTCAGCGCAGGCCCGCAAATCTGCTTGCAGGTGAAGTCCGCTGGAAGGAGCAGGGTCGGATGTCCGTCGATCGCATCGCCAAGGGTGACGGTGTAACCGCCGACGGCCCTAAACTGCAGGGATAACGGAACGCGGGCGCCCTGAGGAGGATCGAACCCGACGCGCCCGATCTGCTCCTCGGTCAAACCGGCATGCGCGAGCCCCGGCCAGAGCGCAAGGGCCATGATGAAGATGGACCGCCTCATGGATTGCCTCCACTCGCACCTGGCGGAGGTGCGGGTGCGGGTCGAAGGGCGTCGTAGGCGTGCTGGCCCCGTCCTGCGACCAGCTGCATCGCCTGATCGATCGGGATGCGGGCGATGTTGTGGTCGCGATCGACCCAGGCATAAGTGGTGAGCCTCGCTCGCTGGGCGGCCTCGAACCGGGTCAGGTCGTCCTCCGGCGAGGTCTGGAGCTCGGGCGAGGGAAACCGGTTTTCTAGGCGGGGCGTGAATGCGCCCGGCGCCTCGCTATTCAGGAACAGCAGAATTCCCGCAATCGCGGCGCCCACGAAGAGCAAGAAGCTGCCGACGATGGCGAGAACGGCGCGGTTGTCTATGCCGGCCGTTTCTGGCAGCGCGCGGCTGCCCATCTCCTCATTCGGCATGGCGCACCTCTGCGGATGCGGTGCCCTGCCCAAAGAGGACCGAAGCCACGGTCAAGGTGAGGAGGGCGCCGAGAGCGGTGAGTGCAACATGAACTTGCGCGGAAAATGCCGGCACCAGGAGCCAAGCGAAGTGCATGACAGTGCCGAAGAACAGCAACAAGCCGACTATGCGCAAGCCTGCAGGGCTGCGGCGCACGTCCTCCAACAGCAACATCGCAAACGGAAGCACGGCTCCGGTGACGAATGCCACGAGGAGAATGTTGGTCCATACGTCCGTGCTGCGCCTCAGGAACCACTCGGCCTTGTGAGGTAGATCGCCGTACCAGGCCACCACATATGTCATGTATTCGAGGTAGACGACGCCCAGCAGCGTTGCGATCAAAAGGCTGCCGATATCGCTCAGCGCTTTGCCATCGACGTTCGACGTTGCAAGCACGGCGACAACGGCCAGCGCGGCGAGCAGCTGCTGTATTGCAATCATGGAGGCGAAGGCGGTGGAAACGTAATGCGGTTCGACGGAGAGGAACCAATCGACCGCAACCATGCTGATGGTAAGCCCGAAGAACGCAAGTCCGAGCGCGGCCAGTAGCCGTCCACCTAGTTTAAGACCGAAAGTCACTCCGAGCACGGACCATCCGATCAATGCGATCACGGCACGCAGGACAAACCACGGCTGGCCGAGGTACCAGCGCGCAATGTCGGGCCTGATCTGGCTGGCATCCGCGGCCCAGGGGTAGATGTCAGTCAGTCCGGCGAGAACGGGGACGAAGGCGATGGCGACGAGGGGCACCATAAGTGCGAGGGGTCGCAGCACCGGTCCGGCCGCAAAGCCCCAGCGGCCGCCGGTCAAGCGATGAATCAGCAGCAGCGTCATGCTGCCGATGGGGGCGCAGCTCCAGATCGCAAATCCCAAGAGCCAGCCCTGGAGCAGGCTCGGATAGGGGCCGAGTCTCCCGGCCGCGAGCACGAGGCCAGAAGCGAGCAAGATCACCACGAGGCCCGCTGCAATTCGCGGCGTCCAAATTGCTCTGAGGGCAGGGCGGCGGAGCACGGCGGTCACGGCAGCTTGCTCCTCAGCTCCGGGACGTCGACGACGTCGGCGTGTTGCGACTGCTGCAGCGCGCGGATATAGGCGGTGATCGCCCAGCGGTCGCGCGGCTCGACGCGCGCAGCGTAGGAATACATCACGCCGTAGCCATGAGTGATCACGTCGAAGAGGTGTTGAGCATCGGCCGAGCGGAGGCGCGCGGAATGGTAGGACGGGGGTGCGGGAAAGCCACGCTGCACGATCATGCCATCGCCGTGGCCGGACAACCCGTGACACGGGGAGCAATAGATATCGTAGCGCTCGCGGCCGCGGGCCAGCAGCGCCATGTCGACCGCGGGCGGCTTGGTGATCTGCTGCAAACGGTCGAGATCGCCCTGTGCAACGACCCCTTGCGGTAAGGTCTGGGCTTCGGTGCCATCCTTGAACAGCGCAGCCTTCGAGAACGTGCCGTAGCGATTCTGCTGAGACATGGAATGATCGCCACAGCCGGTGAGCGCCGATGATAGCAACAGCAGCCATGGCAGCGCGCGGGCGGTCATGGCGTGCGCAGCTCCGTGACCGCGACGGCGCCGGCGTCGCGGAGGACCGTCCTCAGCTCGTTCGGGTCGCCGTCAGAAGCGGCCAGCAGGAAGTAGCGATCCTGCGTTGCGCGTTCGAAGCCCGGAATCTCGAACATTGCATCGTGGAGACGAGGCAGGCGGCACGACCAAAAAAAGGTGATGGCGCCGGCGAGCGCGGCCGCGAGGACACCGACCTCAAACGGCACCAGCAGGAACACCTGCCAGGAGTTCAGTGGCCGGCCGCCGCTGTTGATGGGATAGTCGATCACCGCGCTGTACCATTGCAGTGCGAAAGCGAATGCTGCAGCTCCGAGGCCGCCGGCAAGCATCACACCGCGAATTGCGGATCGGCCCTGCCCAAGCTGTTCGGCGAGCCCTGCGATCGGATAAGGCGCGAATGCTTCGAGTGCGGCGTGTCCCGCGGTACGCACGCGCTCTAGCGCCGCCTTCAGCGCTTCACCGTCGAGGAATTCCGCCACAAGCTTAGCCGTCATGCCGCGGCCTCCTGATGGGCGAGCTCGCGCATGTCGAACATCGACACGCTCGGTATCAGCCTGATGAAGATCAGGAACAGAAAGGCGAAAAGGCCGAGCGGCGCGACAAGAAAGCTCCAGTCCCAGAACGTGAAGTGAAACGTCCGCCACAGGGACGGCATGTAACCGTGCGAAAGCGTGTTCCAGACGATGAGGATGCGCTCGAGCCACATTCCTATGTTGATCGCGACAGCAACAGGAATCAGAATGAAGAGCGACCGTCGCGCGAAGGGCCACCATAGCAACTGCGGGATCAGGCAGTTGCAGGCCAGCAAGGCCCAGTACAGCGGCGCGTAGGTTCCAGTGAACTCGAAGCGAACCACGTCACGGTCGGCATGCTCACCGCCGTACCAGCCCATGAACCACTCCGTCGCATAAGAATAGAACATGACGATCGAGGCCATCAGCAGGATGCGGGCCATCACCTCGAAGTGGCGGCGGTTGATAATCGCCTGAAGGCTGAGGCCCCAGCGGATCGCCGCCGCCAGCACCACGACCATCGCGAATCCGGAGTACATCGCGCCGACGACGAAGTAGGGTGGGAAGATGCTCTCCTGCCAACCGGGCATCAGACTCGCCGCGAAGTCGAGACCGACGATCGAGTGCACCGAGCAGACCAAAGGCACGCCGAGGGCAGCCATCGTGGTATGCAGTGTCTGCAACCGGGACCACTCGCGCGCCGAGCCGCGCCATCCCAGCGCAAATGCGCCGTAGAGCAGCTGGCCGGCACGGCGGGGCGTGCGGTCGCGCATAGTCGCGAGGTCGGGGATCAGGCTGACATACCAGAACAGAATGGAGAACAGCAGGTAGCTGACGATGGCCCAGAAGTCCCACACCAGGGCACTGCGCCATTGCGGCCAAAGCGCCATGGTGTTCGGATATGGCGCGAGCCAATAGGCGTAGATTGGTCGACCGAGGTGAACGATGGGCATCAGCCCGGCGATCGCAACCGCGAACAGCGTCATGGCTTCCGCGAAGCGATTGATCGAGGCGCGCCATCTTTGTCGGGTCAACAGCAGCATCGCCGAAATCAATGTGCCTGCATTGCCGATTCCGATCCACCAGACGTAGTTGGCGATCGCGACTCCCCAGACGATGGTGGAGTTGATGCCCCAGATGCCGATGCCCTGGTAGAACAGCCACGCGATTGCAACGAACAGCCAGAGCACGAACGGCAGGGTGATCAGGAGGGCCAGCCACCATGTTTTGCCGAACCCGGTGAAGAGCGGATCAGCCACCGCCTGGGTAACTGAGGCGTCGCCCGCCCGCGCGGCCGAGATCCAGCGGTGCGCCGGTGGATGCTGGGGAAGGAGAACTTCGCTCATGTCCGCCCCTCCGGGTTCAAAGGTGCGGGATTGCGCACATCGGCAAGATAAGTGGTGCGCGGCCGCGTGCCGAGGTGGCCGAGCAAGGCATAGTGGCGCGGGTCGGCCTTCTTGTGGTTGATCTCTGCGTCAGCCTGGTTCAGGTCTCCGAAGCTGATGGCGCGGGTCGGACACGCGTTCTGACAGGCTGTCTGCACCTCGTCTGGACCGAGCGGCCGGTTCTCGCGTTCCGCGGCGCGACGTGCGCCGCTGATGCGCTGGACACAGTAGGTGCATTTTTCCATGACGCCACGGGCGCGAACGGTCACCTCCGGGTTCTTCTGGCCGCGATAGGATTCCGCGCCGAGATTGCCGTATTCCTCGCCATCGGCATAACCGAAGAAGTTGAAGCGACGAACCTTGTAAGGGCAGTTCGCCTCGCAGAAGCGGGTGCCGATGCAGCGATTATAGACCTGCGCGTTGAGGCCCTCACTGTCGTGAACGGATGCGGCAACAGGACAGACGGGCTCGCACGGGGCGTGCTCGCAATGCATGCAGGGCACCGGCTGAAAGCCGATCTGCGGACTGTCCGCCGAGCCAAGATCATAGCCATCGACGCGCATCCAGTGCATGTCGCGCCCCATCGCGACCTGCTCGGGACCGACCACAGGGACGTTGTTCTCCGCCTGGCAGGAGACCACGCAGGCATTGCAGCCGATGCAGACCGAAGTATCGATCACCATCGCCCAGGCATGCTCGTCGCCGGGCTTCACGCTCGGCGGCATCAGGCTGGGTGGATCCGGGTCGACTGGCCCTGGCAGCGGCTGGCCGAGCTGAGACAGCGGATAGAGTTCGCGCACATCTTCCGGCGTCCGGACGATGTTCTGCGTCGTAAGGACCGGCTCACGGCGCCCCGTCGGCTGGATCGAGACCTGCGGAAGGTGCCATCGGTTCCCGGCTGTCCGGAGTGTATAGGCGTTGGCACCGACGCCATTGCCGATCGCGCCGGCATTCTGCCGCCCCCCGCCGAGTGTGAGCGCGCCGACGCCCATGGCCATCCCAGGTTCAGTCATCACGGGCACCTCGATCGTTCGGCCGTTCGCGGCGACCGTGACGACGTCGCCGGACGTGACACCGAGGCGGGTTGCCTCATCCGGATGCAGCGCGAGCGCATTGCCCCAGACCTGCTTGCTCAGCGGTTTCGGACATTCCTGGAGCCAGGCGTTGTTGGCGTATGAGCCATCCCAGAGGCAAGGATCAGGGCGCAGAACCAGGCTGATCTCGTCATCGCGCTTGTCGTGAGGCTCGGGATCCGCGAGTGGCGGCAGGAGCGGAGCAGCGAGGGAAAAAGCAGTGGCGCCGTTTCCTGCAATGATCCCGTCGTGCAGCACGCGCCGCCACCATGCCTCGAAATCCGCGGCGGCCGCGGTCGGCCAGGTCTGCCGCACCAATTCGTAAGCGCCCGCGTCTTCTGCGCCGCTCAGCCAGGCGAGAAGCTCGTGCTCGCTGAAGCTCTCGTAGAGCGGCTTGATCAGAGGCTGGATGATGCTGGCCGTCCCGTCACCAGCCCGCAGATCCGACCACGTTTCCAGCCGATGGCTTTGCGGGACATGCCAGTTGGCGATTGCCGCGGTTTCGTCCGCGTACTCGCCCATATGAAGGCGAAAGGCTGCTTTCTGCGCCCGGGCCCCGAAGTGCAGATCGGATGGTGCGTCATAAGCGGGATTGACGCCGATCATGACGAGCTGACGCACGCGGCCGGAGTCCAGATCGCCAGCGAGCTGTTCAAGCGTTCCCGCCTGCTTGCCGGATGGCGTGCGATCAATGGGATCGATGAGCCGAACGGGCGCATCGAGCTGGGCATTGATCCAATGCACCAATGCGTGGACTTCCCTGGACATTGCCGGGCCCGCGATGACGAGCGCCTCGCCCTTGTGGGAGTTCAAGTCGGCTGTGATCTTCCGAAGCAGCAGACGTTCGCGGTCGGCAAGTTCGGTGGCGCTTGCATTCGCGCCGAGCTCCCGCGCGAGGCTCGCCGCGAATCGTTCGATCGCCTCGGGACGAAGCGCCAGACGTTCGTCCGCCTTTGCTCCGGTGAGCGTGAGTGCGCTCTCAAGACAATAGAGACGCGAGAAGGCATTCGGCTCGCCGCGGCTAATTGCGTAGCCGCGGCCAATCCGTATCTGATCGGGGCCATGCCCGAGCGGATCGGCATCGAGCGCGACGATCACCCGGGCCTTTGCGAAATCGGCAATGCTGCGCACAGGCTGGCCATAAGCGAGCTGCCCACCTTCATGCCCGTTATCGTCGTCCGTTGGATCGTACGCGTGCCACGAAGCGGCCGGGAACGCCTGAAGCAGGCCATCGATCTGGCGCAGCAGAGTCGGGGAGGTGGTTCGCCCGGTCAACAAGCGCAGGCCTTTACCCTGGCTGCTGCGGGTCTCGGAGAGTTCGGTCACCAGCGCTCGGTTCAACGCTTCGCGGGGCGCAATCGCGCCATTGTGCAGGATCGTGCGCGAGCGGTCGGGATCATACAGCGAAAGAACGGCTGCTTCAGCGAAAACGTCCGTGGCACCCAGGCTGCCCGGATGACGCGGGTTGCCTTCCACTTTGATCGGCCTGCCGTCAATAGAAGTCACGATCACGCCGCGACCGATCCCCGCCAACGGAAGTGTCGTTGCGAATTTCAGCGGTTCCCCGGGAACGATGCGCTCTGGCATCCTGACATAGGGCAGGATCTGCTCGTCGGGTTTGCTGCAAGCCGCGAGCCCACCCGCCATGCCGGTCGCCAGCAAGCTGAGCGCCTGACGGCGATTGAGCTTGCTGCGCCCGGCAGGATTTGGCCGCGTCGGCAATTCCTTCAGCGGTGGCATATCGTGCAGTCCGTCAAATGCCTCGTGTTGATGTGATAGCGTGCGGCAAGCTTGGGCCCGACCTCGGCCTGGTTCTTCGGGGTCTGCCAGGTTGGATCGAAAACCGCTTCGCGTGGACGCAGGTAACGTTCAGGAGCGCGGTGACAATCGAGACACCATTGCATCGTCAGCGGCGCGGCTTGGCGCATCAGCCGCATCCCGCCCACGTCGCCGTGACAGGTGGTGCATCCAACCCCTTTTGCGACATGGACCGAATGATCAAAATAGACGTAGCCGGGGAGGCGGTGCACGCGCTCCCAGGCCATTGGCTGGTTCTTGCCAAGACTCTCGCGCACCGGCGCGAGCATCTGCGCGTTGGTCCATATCTGCGAATGGCAGGTCATGCAGGTCTCGGTCGGCGGGATGCCGGCAAAGCGCGCGTTCTCCACCGAGGTGTGGCAATACCGGCAGTCCAGGCCGAGACCGGAAACGTGATGCTCGTGACTGAACGGCACCGGCTGGTTCCGCGTGACGTTTTGGTTGGTGATGTAAGGGGATCGCATCACCTCATAGGACAGTCCCACCGCAAGCACCGGCATCGCTCCAATCGCTGCGATCACCACCGTCGCAATCGTGTTCGCGCCGGGACGAAAAAGCTGCATTCATCGACCCCCTGCCGCACGCCTTGCTCACGCGCGGATTCGGACCGGTACCGACTTTGCGGCCGGCGTCTTCGAATGGATGTCGTGGTGCGACAGCGGGATCAGGGGATTCATTTCCGGATAGTAGGCTCCAAGGCATCCGTCCGGCAGCTTGAACGGCGTCACTTTAAGCGGCCCAACCTCACGCTCGATGCCGTCTTCTGCGTCGCTGACGAGATAGACCATCTGCCCATCCTGGAGTCCGGCACGTGCAATCTCTTCGGGGTTCATCAGCAGCACATCCCGTGTGCCCTCGATCCCCCGCAGGCGATCGCTGTACCCGTAGATCGTGGTATTGAACTGGTCATTGCTGCGCATCGTGAGCAGCCGGAATCGGCCGGGGGCGTCCGCGAAGCCGGTGGAGCTGAGAGTCTCCGGAGCAGTAAATTCCGCCTTGCCGGTTTCCGTCTTCCAGATCCGCTCGCGCGCGGAGTTGCCGCGATAAAACCCGCCGGGCGTGAACATCCGTTCATTGAAAGCGTGGAATTGGTCCGGGTAGGTCTCCGCGATCTCGTTGCGAATGAGATCGTAGTTGCCGACCCATTCGTCCCATTTCAGCTTCGGGTTCGTGGGCAAGGTCGCCGTGGCGAGACCTGCGACGATGGCCACTTCCGATTTCAGGTGCTCGCTCGCAGGCTTGCGCAACCCGATCGAGCCCTGGATGCAGCTGAAAGTATCCTCCATGCTGACGGCTTGCTGCCCGCTTGCCTGGACGTCTTCTTCGGTGCGGCCGAGGCACGGCAAAAGATAGGCGGCCTTGCCCTGCACGAGGTGGCTGCGGTTGAGCTTGGTGGCAATCTGGACCGTCAGCTCCAGTCCGCGCCAAGCTTGTTCCATCTTCGATCGCTCGGGAATGGCACGGACGAAATTACCGCCGAGCCCGATGAACGCCTTGACCTTGCCGGCGAGGACGCCTTCGCAGGTCTCAACGGTGTTCATGCCCTTGTCGCGTGGCGGCTCGAATCCGAATTGCTTGGCGTATTTGTCGAGAGGGACCAATTCAGGCTTCTCGGAGATGCCGACGGTACGCTGGCCCTGGACGTTCGAGTGTCCACGCACGGGCGAGATGCCGGTGCCATCTCGTCCGATGTTGCCCTTCAGGAGCAGCATGTTCACCAGCATCGCCACGTTCTCGAAACCGTGCACGTGCTGGGTCAGGCCCATGCCGTAGATCCCGATCACGCGATCAGCCTCGACATAGACCTGAGCTGCGCCTTCGATGGCCGACCGGCTAAGACCGGATGCGGTCTCGATCTCGCTCCAGTCCGTTGCCCGGACCTTGGCCTCGAACGCTTCGAAGCCGTGGGTGTGCTGTTCGATGAAGGGGGCGTCGAGAACTCTCTTGCCCTGCTGTTTGGCTGCGTCGTCCGCGGCGAAGACGTGCTTGCAAATTCCCATGATGACGGCAATGTCGCCGCCGGCCTTCACCTGGTGATACTGACTGCTGATCTGAGTCGCCTTGCCGGTCAGCATCTCCGTCGGATTCTGTGGATTGACGAAAGTTTCGAGGCCTTTCTCGCGGACCGGATTGAAGGTGATGATCTGGACGCCGCGCCTGGCTGCGTCCTGCAACGGATGCAAAAACCGCGGACTGTTCGACCCGGTATTCTGACCAAAGAAGAACATCGCGTCACAGTTGCTGAGATCGTCGAAGACCACAGTGCCTACGCCCGCGCCGATCAGCTTCTTGAGCGCGACGGACGTCGTCTCGTGACACATGTTGGAACTGTCAGGCAGATTGTTGTTGCCGTAGACCCGCGCGAACAGCGCGTACAGGTACGATGTCTCGAGGCTCGCCCGCCCGGACGAATAGAAAATTACGGATTTCGGATCGAGTGCCTTCAGCTGCGCGCCGATGGCTTGAAATGCTTCGTCCCAGCTGCATGGCACATAACAGTCAGTAGCACCGTCATAGCGCAGTGGTTCGGTCAGGCGGCCCTGTTGTTCGAGATCGTAGTCGGTCCATGAGCGCAGCTCAGTCAGTGTATGCTTGGCGAAGAAATCGGGCTTGCACCGACGCGTGGTGAGCTCCCAAAGAGTAGCCTTGGCGCCATTCTCGCAGAACTCGAAGGCGTGATAGTCGGCCGGCTTGGCCCACGAGCAGGAAACGCACATAAAGCCTTTAGGCTTGTTTTGGCGACGGAGCGTATTCAACGCTCCCGGCGAGTCCCACTCCTTGCCGAAGATTCGGGCTATTCCCTTGAGCGACCCCCATCCGCCAGCTGGACCGTCGTATTCCACCGTCTTCTCGGTGTTCTCGTCACCAGTTTCGCGTGCTCGCGTCATGATCTTGCTTCTCTTCGGGAACCGGCTGGCCTGTGCCTCGGCAACGTATGTTGGTGAGGCGGGTTCCTCGGTCCGCGTTTTTGACATCAGAGGAAGCACAGCTGCGCTCGAGCGAAATTTGCAGTGTGCTCAACACCATGGACGGAACTGAGCCTCTGTCTCCCCGGGCCGACGATAGTTTGCGCGCTGCCGTACAAAGAAATCTCGAGCTGGAACCGGGCTCGCCGGAAGAGGTTGCCAGACGCAGATCGGGAGCGGGACGTGGATGATCGCTGCACACTGGACAAGCCGGAGCTGGTTTGGCGAGGCAGCCGACCAATCCGGTCCTGGCGCAGGGTGGCAGAGGAGCGGCCGATCGCGCTCACTTACAACGGCTCGACTTATGCGGTGATGATGGCCTCGCCCGCCGACCTCCTGGATTTCGGTATCGGCTTCAGCTTAAACGAGGGCATTGTCGAACGTTGCAACGACATCATCAGCGTTGACGTCGTCGAGCTCGAGCTCGGTTGCGAGTTGCGGATCTGGCTTGACGACTCCCATTGTGATCGCCTTGCCACCAGGCGAAGAGCGATGGTCGGGCCGGTCGGCTGCGGCCTGTGCGGAATTGAAAGCCTGGAGCAAGCTTGCCCGCCGCCGCCGCGCATCGTCAGCCGGGGTGGATTTCGCCCCTTCGACATCCTGTCAGCGATGCGCGCCCTGCGCCCGCTCCAGCATCACAACCAGGCGACAGGGGCCATGCACGCTGCGGCGTTTTGGGACGGCAATGCTATTCGATCGATAAAGGAAGATGTCGGCCGCCATAACGCCTTGGACAAACTCGCGGGAGCGGTCGCCAGGGCCGGCCTGGAGACGTCACCGGGAGCTGTACTCATCACCAGTCGAGTCTCCGTCGAACTGGTGCAAAAGACAGCAAGAATGGGCGCGCCGCTCCTCGTCGCCGTATCGGCGCCGACTTCGCTGGCGATCGAGACCGCTGAGAGGGCCGGCGTCACGCTCGTCGCGATCGCGCGTGACGATGGCTACGAGATATTCAGCCACGCCAGCCGACTGGGGTTCGGAGAGGGAGACTTGGTTTCAAAAGCCGTGCCCGTCCGCGCCTGAATTACTTTCCTGCCGAATTCATCGGAGAGCCTTGGGGAATCCTAGTCCGGGGGTTTGTTCGCTCTCGTACCGACTTCGGGTGACCGAAAGGGCTCCAGTCGGAACGTCTGGGGCTGGCCAGCGCTGTAGCTGTGTTCATCAAAACTAAAGGAGACAGCAATGAAGAACACGCTTTTGGCGGCCGTCTTGCTTACCGCGGCGGCTTCCAGTCCTGCATTCGCGCAAGGTGGCACTAATTCGGCGACATCCTCTCAATCTGCCCCCAACTCGGGCCAGAACACGGTGGTGCAGAAAATCCAGGATGATCTGAAGAAGGCAGGTTTCACCGACATCAAGATCGTTGCCGAATCCTTCGTCGTCCAGGCCAAGACGAAGGACGGCAATCCGATGGTGATGACGATCGGTCCACATGGCATGTCCGTGTTCGAAGCCATGAACACGGCCACGACCGGCTCCACAACCAACTCTCAGGGCACGACCGGGGCCAGCTCTTCGAACAACAACGCGGCGCCGAAGTAGTCCTCCATCTTAGACGAACATCGCTCCTGGTCCATAGCGGGCCGGCGTTTTTCGCTTGCTGGCGCGGGATGGTGAGCCAATAAAGGCTCGGAGACGTACGCGAGCGTACAGAGATCCGCGAGAACCGGCCAATAGCAGAAGCGTTTGAGCTACGTCGGCTGCGCGAAAGCGAGTAATCCAATGAACGTCAGCGAATTTGTTTGGCACCGGCTCTCCGAGTGGGGCTTGAGCAGGGTGTTTGGCTATCCTGGGGACGGGGTCGGAGGATTGGACGTCGCTCTGGAAGGCGCGAAAGACAAGATGGAATACGTGCAGGTCCGGCATGAGGAGATGGCCGCCTTCATGGCTTCCGCCCATGCCAAGTTTACAGGGCAGGTCGGGCTTTGTTACGCGACCTCGGGGCCCGGCGCGATCCATCTCCTCAATGGTCTGTACGACGCCAAGATGGATCATGTACCTGTGGTCGCTCTCGTCGGCCAGCAGGCGAGGAGCGCGATCGGGGCGAGCTACCAGCAGGAAGTCGATCTGCAGGTCCTGTTTCAGGACGTGGCAGAATACGTCGGACAGGCAAGCGTACCCGAGCAGGTGCGCCACCTGATTGATCGCGCCGTGCGCATTGCCCACAACAAGCGCGCCGTCACTTGCGTGATCCTTCCTAAGGACGTGCAGGAACTGGACTACCGGGATCCGCCGCTGGCGCATGGGGCAACACATACCGGGACCGGTTACGCCGATCCCGCGAAACGTCCCGATGAAGCTTCGCTACGCGCGGCGGCCGAGGTGCTGAACAAGGGCAGCAAAGTCGCGATGCTGGTCGGAGCGGGTGCTCTGACCGCGACCGACCACGTGATCGCAGTCGCAGAGCGCCTTCAGGCCGGAGTCGCCAAGGCCCTGCTCGGCAAAGCCGCGCTTCCTGACGAGCTGCCCTTTGTCACGGGTTCGATCGGCTTGCTTGGTACCAAGCCGAGCTGGGACCTCATGAAGAACTGCGACACCTTTCTGATGGTGGGGTCGTCGTTCCCGTACAGCGAGTTCCTGCCGAAACCAGGCTCGGCGCGGGGCGTTCAGATCGACATCGACGGCGCACGTTTGAGTCTTCGCTATCCCATGGAGGTCAATATCGTCGGGGACAGCTCGGCGACCTTGCAGGCGCTGCTGCCCCTTCTGCAGCAGAAGCAGGATTCAGCATGGCGGCAAGAGATCGAAGAGGGGGTGCGGGAATGGTGGCAGACCCTCGAACGGCGGGCAATGGATTCAGCAGAGCCTCTCAATCCACAGCGCGTATTTTGGGAGCTGTCGCCGCGTTTGCCGGAGAATGCGATCATCACCGCGGATTCCGGCTCTGTCGCCAACTGGTACGCGCGCGATCTGAAGATGCGGCGCGGTATGAAAGCCTCGCTGTCCGGTGGTCTGGCTTCATTGGGCGCGGGAACACCTTACGCTGTTGCGGCAAAGATGGCTTACCCTGACCGCACCGTGGTCGCGTGCATGGGCGATGGCGCCATGCAGATGAACGGCCTCAACGTGTTGATCACGATCTCAAAATACTGGAAGAACTGGTCGAACCCTCGGCTGATCGTACTGGTTCTCAACAACCGCGATCTCAATCAGGTCACATGGGAGGAGCGGATTCAGCTCGGCTCGGGCAAGACGCTATCAACGCAGAGCATTCCGGATTTCCCCTACCACCGATATGCGGAGCTTATTGGCCTGAAGGGCATCTTTGTCGATAATCCGGACCGCGTGGGTGCTGCTTGGGATGAGGCGCTGTCCGCGGATTGTCCTGTGGTCCTCGAAGCATATACCGACCCGAACGTGCCGCCGCTTCCTCCGCACATCACCCTGAAGGATGCCAAGAACTTCGTCAGCATGATTCCTTCCGAGCCCGAGCTTGGAAGCGTCCTGAAGAACAGCGCCAAGGAGCTGCTGACGAGCGTGATGCCGGGGAAGGGATGATGCCAGAGGTGCCGATCGAAACGTTGCAGGCGCGGGCGTTCGAGGTCCCGACCGATCGGCTTGAGGCGGACGGCACGATCAGCTGGAGCTCCACCACTCTCGTGCTTGTGGAAGCCGTCGGCGGCGGCAAATCCGGGATCGGCTACACTTACACCGATCGAAGTGCGGTCGGGCTGGTCGCGGGCAAGCTCGCTGGCACGGTCCAGGGCAAGGATGCCTTTGCACCCCAGGCGGCGTGGCTGGCCATGCAGCGGTCGGTGCGTAATCTGGGCCGCGAAGGTCTTGCGGCAACAGCTATTTCGGCCGTCGATGCGGCGCTCTACGATCTGAAGGCGCGCCTTATGCAAGTGCCGCTGGTTCAATTGCTGGGAAGCTCCCGCCCGGCCGTCCCGATCTATGGGAGCGGCGGGTTCACCTCCTATTCCGATGACGGGCTCACTCGCCAGCTGTCCGGCTGGGTCGCGGAGCAAGGCTGTAGATATGTCAAAATGAAAGTTGGCTCGGAGCCGGAGCTCGATCCTCACCGCGTCGACGTCGCGAGGCGCGCGATCGGCGAGCGGGCGGAGCTTTTCGTTGATGCAAACGGTGCCTACGGCGTGAAGCAAGCGCTGCAGCTTGCCGGCGTTTTCACAAGGCAGGGCGTGACATGGTTCGAGGAGCCGGTATCGTCGGATGATCTGCGAGGGCTCAGGGCCATCCGCGAGCGCGCGCCCGCAGGTATGGACGTGGCTGCCGGAGAATATGCTTATACGACCGACTATGTGCGGAGGATGCTGGAAGCGTCCGCGGTCGACGTGCAGCAGGCGGACCTCACACGTTGCGGCGGCGTCACCGGGTTTCTGCAGGCCGCCGCGATTTGCGACGCGTACCACGTCGACCTCTCTGGCCACTGCGCGCCTGCATTGCATTTGCATGCAGCTTGCGCGGTGCCCCGGCTCCGCCACCTCGAATGGTTTCACGACCATGTTCGCATCGAGCACCTGTTGTTCGATGGTGCTCCGCTGGCGCGCAATGGCGCGATCGAGCCCGACCTGACCCGGCCGGGCAATGGTTTGATCTTCAAGGAAGCGGATGCTGCACGTTATGCGGTCTGAGCACGCGAGAATACAAAGAGCCCACGGCCTCACCCCGAACAGAGTGGCGGAGGAGAGGAGCACGCTGACACAGGGGGGGTCATTGCCTGGGGGCCGTTCGCTGTCACGTCCTGACCGCCGCGAGTCCGACAACGTGTTGGCGGCGCGACGGCTCAATCGGGCAGCGGGCACGCTCGCCGCATCGGTCCTTGCCGACAGTGCCGTGGAGCACTACCGCGGCTCTTTCAAGAACAAAGCCATGCTGACGCCGATCGTCGTCGCGGGCCTGACTTTGGCAATGAGCCTGCATGGCACGGCCGACAAGCGCCCCGTCGCTCACAACGCGCGCGACACCTCCTACCTACTGGCAGCTGGAACAGGCCTGCTTGGCACGGGCTTTCACATCTACAACGTCACCAAGAAGGTGGGCGGGTTCAGCTGGCAAAACCTCTTCTATGGCGCCCCACTCGGGGCCCCCATGGCTATTCTGCTGTCAGGCCTGCTGGGCTTCTGCTCGGAGCGGCTGCGCGCCAATGGGCCGCGGCGCCGTCCTCGCGTGCTCAGCCTTCCGGCCGGCAAGACCGTTGCGACGGTTGCAGCGCTCGGCCTGCTGGGCACGAGCGGGGAGGCGGGTCTGCTGCACTTTCGCGGTGCCTTTCACAACCCGCTCATGGCCATTCCGGTCACCCTTCCTCCAATCGGCGCCGGGTTGCTCGGCGCCACCGCCGCCGGGAGCGGAAAGAGCGGGCACCGCGCCACCAGGTGGTGGATGCGGCTGCTCGTCGTAATGGGATTCGCTGGTGTCGGCTTGCACGCCTATGGGATCTCACGAAACATGGGTGGCTGGCGCAACTGGAGCCAGAACATTCTCAATGGTCCGCCGCTGCCCGCCCCACCAAGCTTCGCAGGACTTGCGCTGGCCGGGCTTGCCGCGCTCGAGCTCATGAAAGAGTCGTCCGATGGCTGACAGGACCTCTCAGCGCGGCCCAGGGAATGTTTACCCCGGCTATGACGTCCTTGCGAAGTGGAACAGTCCGTCCTGGAATGACAAGACGCGGGACGTCATCTCGCATCGGCTTGCGGTCGCGAACGAGCCGCGTTTTTTCACGGCGGAAGAATTCGAATCCGTCACGGCGATGGCGAACCGAATAGTTCCGCAGGCCCGCTGGCCTTCGCGTATTCCGGTTGCGGCACTCCTTGATAGAAAGCTGCAAGATGGCGTCCTCGACGGCTATCGCCCAGCCGGTATGCCGCGAGATGGTGAGGCGTGGCGAGTTGGGCTCAATGCCTTCAATGCGGAGGCGCGAAGTTTCTATGGTTTGCGGTTCGCCGAGATCGCCGGGCCTGATCAAGACGCGTTGCTGCAACGCTGCGAGGCCGGTGAATTGCACGCGCGCGAATGGGTCGGCATGCCGTCCGGCGCGTTCTTCAAGCACCGCCTGCTCCACGATCTGGTTCTGGCATATTACTCGCACCCGGCCGCCTGGAATGAGATCGGCTGGGGCGGACCGGCCAGTCCGCGCGGTTATGTGCGTCTCGATTTCGACGATCGCGACCCCTGGGAGGCCGCCGAAGCCAAGCCCGGAGATGAGGTTACCGCTTTGAGGATCAACCGCCATGTCCGATGATCCCCGGCACAGTCCCCGTGCCCGCAACGGTCGCGCGCCCGACGTTTTCCGGCCGGGCCGCTGGGTCAGCATGAGGGAATACGCCGACAACGAAGCGGTGGATTTCGTCATCGTCGGGACGGGCGCGGGTGGAGGAACGCTGGCCTGCAAGCTGGCCGAACACGGCTTCTCGGTCGTCGCACTCGACGCCGGCCCTTACTTCCGTCCTCTGGAGGACTTCGCCTCCGACGAATCCGAGCAAACCAAGCTCTATTGGACCGACGATCGCATCGTCGACGGGGACAACCCGCTGCGACTCGGGAGCAACAACAGCGGCAAGGCCGTTGGCGGCTCGACGGTGCATTTTGCCATGGTGTCGCTCCGCTTCCGCCCGGAATGGTTCAAAGCTCGAACCAAGCTCGGCTACGGTGCGGATTGGCCGATCGATTGGCGCGAGATGTGGGCTTACTACACGGAGGTCGAGCAGGCCCTCAAAATATCCGGACCGATCAACTATCCGTGGGGACCTCCGCGCCCGCGCTACCCCTACCGCGCCCATCCGCTCAATGCTGCAGCCCGCGCGCTGGCCCGCGGCTGCGAGGCGATGGGCATCGCGTGGACGGAAACGCCGCTCGCCACCCTTTCTGCTCCGCGCGGGCTGGCGCATCCCTGCGTCTATCGCGGCTTCTGTGTCGCGGGCTGTTCGACCAACGCGAAGCAGAGCGCGCTCGTGACCTGGATTCCCCGCGCCCTCTCGGCAGGTGCCGAAATCAGGGACCTGGCGATGGTCGGACGGATCGAGACCGACGACAACGGGCTCGCGATCGGGGTGCACTATCACCGTGAGGATAAGTGGCACTTCCAGAAGGCTCGCAATGTGGTGGTGGCCGGTTATGCGATCGAGACGCCCCGGCTGTTGCTGAATTCTGCAACCGATAAGTTTCCGGAGGGACTGGCCAACAGTTCCGGCCTCCTGGGCAAGAATCTGATGGCTCAGGCGAACCAGGCGGTTTGGGGCGTCATGGACGAGGAGGTTCGCTCATACAAGGGACCTCCATCTCTCGCGATCACCGAGCACTGGAATTATAAGGACGAAGGCAAGGACTTCTTCGGCGGCTACTCCTACATGAGTCAAGGCCCTCTGCCGCAACTCTGGGCCAACACGCAGGCCAGCGCGCATGGACTGTGGGGAGCCCGGCTGGTCGAAGAAATGAAGCGCTACAACCACGTGGTTGGCCTGAAGATCGTCGGTGAAATGCTGCCTCAGGAGAAAAATCGGGTCACGCTCGCCGACGAGGTAGACCAATACGGGATCAGAATTCCCCGCGTCACGTACTCCTGGGGCGACAACGACAAGCGCCTCATCGATCATTCGATCGGCTTCATGAGCCGGGCCCTGACCGCCGCCGGCGCCAAGGACATCTGGGTCCAGCACGACGATACCTGTCACCTTAACGGAACAGCGCGAATGGGCAGTCGCCCGGACAACAGCGTGGTCAACGCGGATTGCCGCAGCTGGGACATTCCCAACCTATGGATATGTGACGGCTCGGTATTCCCGACCGTTGGCGGCGCGAATCCGTCGCTCACGATTCAGGCGATCGCATGCCGCACGGCCGACCGGATCCGCTCGCTGGCGCGGCTGGGAGAGATCAGGTTTTAGCCACCAGGCATGGGAGAGGACTCGATGCAGCACAAGCTTCTCAACGACGATGCTCAGCGAACCTTTGCTGTTGTCCTGGACACCGGTGATGAGGCGATGGCGAGCATCCGTTCCTTCGCAGCAGCGCAGCAGCTTGCTGCAGCTCAAATCACCGGTATTGGGGCATTCAGCAGTCTCACGCTGAAATATTTCGATTGGGAGAAGAAGGCCTACCTGGAAAACCGGGTCGATGAACAGGTCGAGGTTGCATCACTCGTCGGGGATGTCGCGCTTGCGCCTTCAGGCGATCCTTCCGTTCACATTCATCTGGTCGTTGGCCGGCGCGATGGCACAGCGCTCGCAGGGCACTTGGGCTCGGGAGTGGTGCGCCCGACGCTTGAAATGATCGTCACCGAAAGCCCGGCGCATCTCCACAAGATGCACGATCCCGACACCGGGCTGGCGCTGATCAAACTGGAGCAATGACGATGACAAGTCTCGGTTCGACGGTATGGGCGATCCCCGAAGGTTACATCCCAAGCGACAGCGTTAGCGATGCTCACGACCTTGTCTCTCACGAGGCGGCCTGCTTCCTGAACGCCGGGGATCGCGAGGTGCAGGTCGAGATCACGCTGTTTTTCGAGAACAGGGAGCCGGTCGGTCCATATCGCCTGAAAGTGCCGGCTCGCCGCACCCTTCACCTGCGCTTCAACGATTTGAGCGACCCTGCACCGGTTCCGCGCGACACCAGCTACGCGTCTTTGATCGAAGCAAGCGCTCCGGTTGTCGTCCAGCACACCAGGCTCGACTCACGGCAGCCGGCGATGGCGCTGCTGTCGACCATCGCCTACCCGGCTGCGCAGCCATGAAATAACACCGAGTCCACGGAGTAGGAACGTGCCCGAGAAGCCTGCACCCTCGCCTCTTGTTGCCGTGATCACCGGGGCATCCGCCGGCGTCGGACGGGCGACGGCTCACCGTTTCGCGCGCGCGGGCTGCTCGATCGGTCTCATCGCGCGCGACGCCGAAGCGCTCGAGGAGGTGAGGCGAGAGGTCGAGGATCTGGGTGGACGAGCCATCGCCATGCCGCTCGACGTGGCAGATGCCGCCGCGATGTTCGCCGCTGCTGACCGCATCGCCGGGGCGTTCGGACGGATCGACGTGTGGGTCAATGATGCGATGGTGACGGTGTTCTCGCCGGTTTGGCGCGTGACGCCGGACGAATTCCGTCGCGTCACCGAGGTGACCTATCTCGGGTTCGTGCATGGAACGATGGCTGCTCTCCGTCACATGCGGCCGGTCAACCGGGGAACCATCATCCAGATCGGATCGGCCTTGGCCTATCGCGGGATCCCGCTGCAGTCGGCCTATTGCGGCGCCAAGCACGCCATTCGCGGCTTCACGGATTCGCTACGAAGCGAGCTCATTCACGAGCGGAGCAGGATCAATCTGTCCATGCTTCAGCTGCCGGCGGTGAACACGCCGCAATTCGATTGGGCACGAGCGCATATGCCCCATTCGCCCCGGCCGGTCGCCCCCGTCGTGGAGCCCGAGGTGATCGCGAATGCGGTCTACAAGGCCGTGCAAAAGCCTGCCAGGGAGTACTGGATCGGTCTCAGCACGCTCAAGGTCATTTTCGGGAATATGCTCGCGCCGGCTTTGCTGGATCGCTATCTCGCCCGAACCTGTATCGCCGGCCAACAGACCGAGCACGCCATCGATGCCATCCGCCCGGACAATCTTGTCAAGCCACTGCACGGCCTGCATCGCACCCGAGGCAGCTTCGGTTCGGAAGCGGTCGATCAGGCCTTCGTCGCGCCTGCGAGCCTGCTGCGGCTTGGGCCTGTTGCGGCATTGATCGGGATCGTCGCGGTCGCGCTGGCCGCCCAAGCGAGCGCTTCTGAACGCAGACACACTGGGATCGAACGACACCGTGCACGGAACCAGCGATCCAGGTGAGCACGGGCGGTGGCGGAAAAGCTCATCGAAGATTATGGGATGATCGCGGACGGCCAGACAGCCGCCCTGGTTCACCGCAACGGTTCAATTGATTGGCTGTGCTGGCCGCGCTTCGATTCGGATGCATGTTTTGCGGCTTTGCTCGGCACGAGGTCACACGGCTATTGGAAGCTCGCACCGGCCGGTGGCAGCACTTCCTGCAGCCGCCGCTATCGCGCCGATACGCTCATTCTGGAGACCGATTTCGAGGTGCCGACGGGCCGCGTCCGGCTGATCGACTTCATGCCCATTCATGACGGCGCATGCGCTGTGATTCGGATCGTGCTGGGCCTCGCTGGAACAGTCGAGCTGCGGAGCGAGCTGGATCTGCGCTTCGACTATGGGTCCTTGAGACCCGCGCTGGAAGTCGGCGACGATCGGGCGGTTGCGTTCGTGGGACCGGATCTCGTGGTGCTGCATTCTCCCGCGAAGCTTTCTCGCCAGGGATCGTGCATCCTTGGCGAAGTGGAAGTGCGAGAAGGCGAGCAGGTCGCCTTTTGCCTTCGCTATGGCAGCGCCACAGCGCTGCCGCCCCCGCCGCTGGCGCCGGGCGCCGCGCTGCATGCGACAGAAGACTATTGGCGCGGTTGGATTGCGAAGTTCGACATCGAGACGCGGTGGCCTGAGGCTGTCAGGCGCTCGCTCTTGACGCTCAAGGCTATGATCTTTCGAGCTTCAGGCGCCATCATCGCCGCTCCCACCACCTCGCTTCCGGAAGCGCAGGGTTCGCACCTGAATTGGGACTACCGTTATTGCTGGCTGCGCGATGCGACCTTTACACTCAGCGCTCTGCTGGGGGCTGGCTATCGTGATGAAGCCAAGGCGTTCCGGGACTGGCTTCTCAGGGCCGCCGGCGCCGAACCGGAGAAGATCAGGATCATGTACCGGGTCGACGGCTCGCGCCGGTTGGAGGAATGGACCGCGTCCTGGTTGCCCGGATATGCGGGCGTTGGACCCGTGCGGATCGGAAATGCGGCCGCTTCCCAGCGTCAGCTTGACGTGTATGGCGAACTTCTGAACTCCATAGCTGGCGCAGCCAAGGCCGGGATTGCGCCTACGGAACGGGAAAGCGAGCTGATCACAGCTGTCGTCGATCACGTTGAGCGCGTATGGGAGCAACCTGACCACGGTTTATGGGAGCTGAGGGGGGATTCGCGTCACTACACCTATTCCAAGGTCTCAGCCTGGGCTGCAGTGGATCGTTTCGTCAGTTGCACAGATCTGCATCGGGCAGCCGATCGCCCGTTTCTCCAGCAGATGGCCGCGTTGCGCGACCGGATGCATCGCGAAATATGCGAAAAAGCTTTCGACAGCAGGCGTGAAACGTTCGTGGAGTACTATGGAGCTGATGGGGTTGACGCCAGCCTTCTGAACCTTCCTCTCCTGGGCTTTTTGCCCGTAGCCGACGAACGCATCCGCAACACCATCAAAGGATCGAGCGCGACCTCGTGCACGAAGGCTACGTTCACCGCAGGTCATCAGGGGCGATCCGTCAAGGAGCTTTCCTGGCGTGCAGCGGGTGGCTCGCGGAATGCCAGCTTATGCAGGGGAGGCGGGCTGAAGCGGAGAGAACCTTCGAGCACCTGTTGCATGCGCGAAATGAACTGGGGCTTCTAGCTGAGGAGTTCAACGTTCGTGATCGACGCCTTGCTGGCAACTTCCCCCAAGGATTGAGCCATTTGGCTTTGGTACGCGCCGCCCTTCGCTTCGAGGGAAGCGCCTTAAACAGGGGCGAGGCACAGGGAAAATAGTAGCACGCACGAAAAGGGAACCGCTGCCGACCGGAGCGCGTACTCTCTCAAGACTGGCGGACGCTTTCTAATCAGTCTCCGGACTAGGGGAGCAGTGCAATGCGGGATGGTCAGGCGACAGGCCCGGATTTGGCGTCGATTGTGCTTAAAGACACCGTTCGGCCCCTGGGTTCACGTAACAAGCTGTTGCGCTGCATTCCAGAGACGGAACTGGCAGTGCTTCAGTCGATGGGGACGGATGTCGAGCTCAAGCCGCGTCAGGTCCTCCACCATTGGCGCTTGCCGATGGAGTACGTCTACTTTCTTGGCAGCGGCCTAGTATCCGTCTCAGCCAAGGTCGAGGCTGGGCGCTTCGTGGAGGCTTGGCTGGTCGGCTCGGAGGGAATGATCGGGGCGCCTTGCGTATTGGCGCCAGAGGATCCGATGCCGCCGCACCGGCGGGTCGTTCAGGTGGGCGGAACGGCACTGCGAATTCCGGCGCGGGCCTTTCTCGCCGCGCTCGACGATCTTGGGGTGCTCCGCGGCGTGATCCTCTCTTACATCAATCTTGTCCTGTTTCAGACGTCACAGGCGGGAGCCTGCAATTCGCTCCATTCCGTCAAGCAGCGACTTGCTCGGTGGCTTCTCGTTGCGGCGAACGCTATGGGTTCCAGCGAGCTGCCGATCACGCATGCCGTCTTGGCTCAATTGCTCGGGATTCGTCGAGCAAGCGTCAGCGAGTGTCTCGAAGTTTTCGAACGGGCCGGCATCATCCGCAACAGCCGGGCCGCGATAACACTGCACGACCGGGATCAGCTCGAGCACTCGGCTTGTTCGTGCTCTGGATTGATACAGCGCGAGTATGATCGGCAGATCGGCCGCCGTCTGCGTGGTGATGATTGAACGTCGAATACGAGTTCTGCAGAGAGCTCGCCCGCGATAAAGCTCTTGATCTTGGCCAACTCCAAGGCGCGAGTTGAACGAAAGCGATCTTCAGAACGTTTCCTTCTCCGAGCAACGGAGGAGCCATGATTCCAGTTTGGCTTAGAGATATGGCGCTGGCTAGTTTGGCTGTCGGACTTGTCTGCGCGATCGTAATCGCGATCGACCTGATCCGCCATCCACAGCGCATGTGGATCATGAACGTCGTCTGGCCAGTCAACGGTCTGTTCGGCACCGTACTGACCCTGTGGATGTACTACCAGTTTGGGCGGCTTGCAGCGCGTGATGCGACTGAGATAAATGAGCACTCCGATAGCAAGAAGGGCACTCCTTTTCCTGTCATGGTGGCAAAAGGTGCCATGCACTGCGGAGCCGGATGTACTCTCGGGGACATCATCGCTGAAAGCCTTGCGCTTGCATTTCCGGTGATTGCGATCTGGGCCGGATGGAAAAGCGTTTTTTCAGAGAAGATGTTCGCGATCTGGGTTGTGGATTACCTGTTCGCGTTCGTGCTCGGCGTCGCATTTCAGTACTTCACGATCAAACCGATGCGCGACTTGTCACCCGGCGCAGGAATCGTCCAGGCTGTGAAGGCAGACACTCTCTCCCTAACTGCTTGGCAGATCGGCATGTACGGCTTTATGGCGATCGCGCAGTTCGCGATCTTCAGGAATCTCTTCGGGGTGAGGCTCGAGCCGTCGATGCCGGAGTTTTGGTTCATGATGCAGATTGCGATGATCGCGGGATTTTTCACGAGCTACCCGGTGAATTGGTGGCTTGTAGAGGCAGGCGTCAAAGAACGCATGTAGGAGCAAGCTCCGATCGGTTGAGGGTGTTGCTTTGACGACCCCGAACACAATTAGCAACTCTTTCCGCTCGCGACCCTTTGACCAAACGGGGCGCCCGCGCTCAACAGGGAGAAGTATCATGGCGGCGCATGCAGGTGAGACAGCAAGAGACTGGAGACTTCAGGTGTGAGCGATGTCATCAGGCCACTCACGTCACAAAAGGACACAAGATTCCGAAATGCCCGCATTGTGGAAGCACGAGCTTTGATACTCGGCGGAACGAGCCGTAGGTACGCACGTCACTCGGAAGCAGGACGTCAACACAGCCAATCTTGCACCGTGATTGCCCTCTCGAAGTCTTACGAATGGCTGACGGACATCCTGTTCTGCGATCGGTGGTTCTGTCCCGACGTCGACAGCAGCCTCTCCAACGAAATGTTCGTCGTCGCCCGGCGCGCTTCTCCACTGACTGAATGCGGCCGGGCACTTTGCTACAGGCGCAGCGTCACCACCGATGGTGCGCACGGATCACGCCGTGATGGTGGTGCCGATAGTGCCGCGGCGCCCAGCCGTAGCTATGACGCCAGGGGTGCGCGCGCCGGACCGTATATCCCCACGGCCTCGGCGCGGACCAGCCGTAGCTATAGCGCAAGGGGCGCGGGCCCCAGGCGTATGGTCGCGGCCCCCAACCATAGCCACCCCAGTAAGGTGTATAGGCGTAAGCCGGATAGTACCCACGGTAGCCGTAGGGGTATCTGTAACCATAGTATGGCGGATATTCCTCATAGTACGGGGTCGCAATGGCGGAGCCGATCAAGGCTCCTGCCAGCAGGCCGGCGCCGATCCCCCAGCCGCCACGCCAGCGAATCTGGGTGAGATTATCCTGCACCGCCGACGTGTGCTGCGTCGGGCTCGCGGCAGCCGAGAGCGCGGTCAAAGGTGCAGCTTGGGTACTGCCGACGGGAGAAATCGCGATGAGGCCGGTGAGAGAAAGGGCAAGTGTAAGTCTCCGCATCTGTGGCTCCTCTAGCTTCAGAATGCGGTCTCAACTTGAGCCTGCTATGTTGGTTTCTCGCGTCAAGAGTTCGGGACACTTTGTCGCGCCGAGTGCCCGGCCGGAGTCGCGAGTGTACGACACCGTACAAACTACACAGCCTCCGCTCTTTTAGTGGTGTTCTTCAACGAGGGAAGCCGGTCTACTCTCGCGCTCCAGGAACGCTTCAACATAGATCATGCGGACGGCAACGAGCAGGACAGCGATCAAAGGCGTGGCAACGATCAATCCGATCAAACCGAAGAGAGTGCCGAGAACGGTTTGGGAAAGTATCGTAAGTGCGGGCGGCAGCGAGACGGTTCGTTTCTGAATCCATGGTGCGATGACATTTCCCTCCAACAGCTGGATCGTCAAAAACAAGAGAGCGACCCAAGCGGCAAGGACAGGAGACTGTGCCAGAGCGACAAGGATCGCCGGCACTGCTCCTGCAAGTGCCCCGATGTATGGTACGAAGTTCAGAAGGGCCGCCAGTAGGGCCAGTGATAGTGGCAAAGGCGAGCCAATGAGGAGAAGGCCCAATCCGAGCAGCACGCCCACGATCAGCATGTCGACGAGTTGGCCGAGAAACCAGAGCCTAAGCGTAGCACCGAGCTCTCCGGCGACGTGGCGGCCGCGTGGTCGCCAAGCCATTGGAAGCAAACGAAGCGAGCCTTCAAGATAGAGTTGGGGCGAGGCAGCGAGAAATACGGCTGTCGCCGCCGTAACGACGAGAGTGCCACCTATGCCGAGAACGGAGCCAACGACGCCTGTGACGTAGCCGGTCAGGCCAGTGCGCAGAGACTTTCCGGCGATCTGCAACTGTTGAGCTAAGATCGAGCCCCACGAGCTGTTTTGCAGTTCGTCCCATATCCGCGATAGTTGGGTTCTCAGTTGCCGGCTGATTTCGTCGGCTTGATTGAAAATGGCGCTGCCCCTCCACCACAGCAGCGCACCGAGTGCGAGGCCTGTCACGAGAACGACGGAAATCAAAGCCGTGTATGGCCCGAGGCGCGTTACGCGACGGACCGCGTCGCTGGCGCCCCGCAAGACGCAAGCGATGACCACGGCGCTGAACAAGAGCAACAGTATGTCGCGAAGCAGCCAGACCGAAAGAGCGAAGAATAGAGCGATTGCGCTTACACGAAGGGTGCGCTCGATATGCCGGACATGAACAGTCAACTTGTTTTCCAAGTCGTCTCCTTTGTCGGAGCAGTCCAGTCTCCGAAGCTCGAGATTGAAGTTGCGCAGGCGAGAGTGCTCGGAACATCATCGCGGCGATCCCGTCGCGATGAATGTAATACTCTGTCGCGGCCTCAAATGTTCTTGTACGCAAGCGAATAATTCTCATCCCAAGACCACCGAAGCACCAGAGCGAGCTCGGGGATCGTGTGCCGATCGTCGTTCGTTTTTGAGGAGATGGCATGAACAGCGTTCTAATCTCCGGGGTTGGAATTGCCGGGCCCACGCTTGCCTATTGGCTGAAAGCAGCGGGCTTTCAACCGACGCTCGTCGAGCGCGCCTCCACGCTGCGGAGCGGAGGCTATGTCATCGATTTCTGGGGGCTGGGCTACACCATCGCCGAACGGATGGGATTGATCCCGGCGATCAACCGCGACGGCTACCACGCTCAGGAATTTCGGATCGCAGATGAAGCTGGCCATCGGCTGGCCGGCTTCGGTATCGACGTTTTCGCCGAGTTGACGAATGGAAAATACGTTACTCTTCAGCGCAGTGACCTCTCGCGCATGCTGTTCGAACGGATCAGCGGCTGCGTTGAAGCCATTTTCGGAGACGAGATCATTCTCGTCGAAGAGAAACCGGATGGCGTCGAAGTCCAACTGAAGCACGGCGGCAGGCGCAGGTTTGACCTTCTCATTGGGGCAGACGGCCTGCATTCGGCCGTTCGGAAGTTGGCTTTTGGACCGCCGACGCAGTTCGAGCGACATCTGGGGTATATCGTGGCCGCCTTCGAAGCTCCGGGCTATCGGCCGCGTGACGAGGATGTGTATTTGATCTACGGTCAACCGGGCCGCATGGTAGGCCGCTTTACGCTGCGTGATGATCGTACGTTGTTTCTCTTGATATTTGCTGAGCATCACTCAGTGTTGCCGGAAACGCCGGCCTCGCAAAAGGCGCTCCTTCGTGAAATCTATGGCGGAGATGGCTGGGAGTGCGATCAGATGCTCGCCGAACTGGAGCGCACTGGTGAACTCTACTTCGACACCGTCAGTCAGATCAGGATGCCCAACTGGTCACGAGGGCGGATAGCACTCATTGGTGATGCCGCCTTCTGCGTCTCGCTCCTGGCAGGTCAGGGGACGGCGCTGGCGATGATTTCAGCCTATGTTTTGGCCGGCGAGCTTGCCATGGCCGGTGGACGATATTCCGAGGCGTTTGCCACGTACGAGGCGCGGTTGAAGAGTTATATAGGCCGGAAACAGCGGGGTGCCGAGCGCTTTGCTGGGGCGCTGGCGCCGAGAACGCGCTGGGGAATGCTCTTCCGCAACGTCGTGGTCAGAAGTTTCTCGATACCAGGCGTGGCGAGGCTCGCAATTGGGCGGGACATCGCCGACGAATTGGAACTTCCTGACTACTTGGCGCCGGGTGCCATGAAGTAACGCCCACCAGAAGGGAGGTGCGATCGTGGGGATGTGGACGCTCGATTGACGTGGTTGTCCCCAACTTGTCGCAGGAACCACTTTTCGGAACCGGGAGTTCGTATCCTCGTATCGTACGCCCGGGTGACCAAATGGCCTCAGTCCTGTCTTACGGCACAAGAAAAGCCCTGATCGGCAGCAGCGTTGAGCGGTTTGCTGAAGAGCGGAAGGTCAGCCTTCTCGTGCTTTGCGCGCTTGCGTTGATGATCGGTGTCCTGACCGGGCTTGGTGCCGTCGTCTTTCGCGTTCTGATCGCGCTAGTGCACAATTTGTTTTACAGGGGCACGCTGAGTGTCGCTTATGACGCGAACATCAGTGAGGGTCCCAGCCCTTTTGGCGACTTTATTCTACTCGCACCTGTGATCGGCGGCCTCATTGTCGTCTTCCTCGTTCGGCGCTTCGCTCCCGAGGCCAAGGGTCATGGCGTCCCTGAAGTGATGGACTCGATATTTTACAAGCGCGGCAAAATTCGCGGCGCGGTGGCCTTGGTAAAGGCGCTGGCATCCGCAGTATCGATCGGGAGCGGCGCCGCGGTCGGGCGCGAAGGGCCTATCATTCAGATAGGCTCAGCTCTCGGCTCTGCCTTTGCCCAATTCATCGGGCTTTCGACCCGGCAGAGGATCACGCTGCTCTCCGCGGGCGCCGGCGCAGGCATTGCCGCAACCTTCAATACTCCGCTGGGCGGCGTGCTGTTTGCTCTGGAAATTCTTCTGCCGGAAGTTTCAAATCGAACATTCCTTCCAGTCGTCGTGGCCACGGGCGCTGCGACGACGATCGGGCGCATCCTGATCGGTCCGGATCCGGCCTTTTCGGTTCCGGATATGCAGTTCAGCATGGTTGCATCCTTCAATGCGCAGGAAGCTGTCGCATTCGTCCTGCTCGGCCTGGTGTCTGGAGCGGCAGCTTGGGCGTTCATCCGTCTGCTCGTCTTTATGGAAGATGGCTTTCCGAAGCTGTCTGGTAACGAGTATGTTCAGAACATCATTGGCATGTCGTCCATCGGCCTGCTGATGGTGATGCTCACGCATGCCTTTGGTCACTCCTACGTCGACGGAGTGGGCTACTCCGTCATTCAGGAGATACTGGACCAAAAGATGACAGCGGCGGGGCTCCTGGCGCTGCTGTTCGTGCTGAAGCTGTTGGCAACGACGGTCAGCCTCGGTTGCGGGGCGTCGGGCGGAATATTCTCGCCATCGCTTTACCTTGGGGCCAGCTTGGGGGCCGCCTTTGCCGCTGCAACCAATTCAATCCTGCCTTACTCAGGGCTGACGCCATCTTCGGCCGCGATCATTGGAATGGCGGCCATTGTTGGTGCAGGTACGGGCGGCGTCATGACGGCGATCGTGATGGTGTTCGAAATGACGCGCGATTACGCAATCATCGTTCCAGTTATCGTTGCGGTAGCGTTGGCTGCAGGCGTGAGGCGTGCACTCGTCAACGAAACGATTTACACGGTCAAGTTGCGCCACCGCGGGCACCGCATTCCAAAGGAACGGCATATCAACCTCTATC
This sequence comes from Bradyrhizobium sp. 76, assembly GCF_023073025.1. NCBI lineage: Bacteria > Pseudomonadati > Pseudomonadota > Alphaproteobacteria > Hyphomicrobiales > Nitrobacteraceae > Bradyrhizobium > Bradyrhizobium sp. 76. The sequence continues at coordinate 13,443 of NZ_JADPIS010000059.1, read as the reverse complement.
TGGTGAAGCAGGCCCAGGACATCATGGAAAGGCGCTTTATCGTCGCCGGGGTAGGTACGACACTAAGACAGGCTATGGCTGCGGAAGATATCAATGATGCACTTCCTATCGTGGTTGAGCGCGAAGGCCGGATTGTTGGGCTGATCCCGCCACGTTCCGGCTTATGGGCGGAGTCGCAATCCAACCCAGTTGTCGCGGTCGAGCAATTCGTCGAGCGGCGGATGGTGATTTGCCGCGATCAGGACCTCTTGAGTTTGGTGTTTGCTAGGTTGAAGCGTCATCGGGCCGGCGCGGCAATCGTTGTCCGCTCTGCCTCCCGCCCGCGCGTGAACGATGTCGTCGGCGTCCTCACCAAACGCGTTATCGCAGATGCCGTCATCGACAGCTACGAGGATTGAAACGGATAAAGTGAGGGCTTGTCGCTTGAACGACAACTCGAGACGAGACTTATTATCCGACAGTCCGCCTTGCCACCCAGCCTAGGGTCGAGCCTTGAATGATGATGCTGAACAGGACGACCCCATAGGTTGACGCGAGCATGGCGGCCTTGGCCGGGCTATCCGGCATTGATAGGGCGAGTGCAACTGAAATCCCGCCTCGAACGCCCGCCCAGGTGAGAAAGGGCGCGTTGCGCAGGGAAAGCAGTTGAGTCCATCCGAACAAAAACGGTTGGACTGAAACAGAGACAAACCGGGCGAAGAGAACGAGTGGAATCGACGCTGCTGCCAGGCCAAGGCTGCGAAGATCAAAGCGCAGTATCAAGGTCTCGAGCCCGATAAGCAGAAAAAGGACCGAGTTGAGGATTTCGTCGATGAGGCTCCAGAGTGCGAAGAGATATCCTTGTGTCCGCTCGCTCATCGCATATCGCGGTCCTCGGTCGCCGATGAGGAGGCCTGCGGCGAGCATGGAGAGCGGTCCGCTGACGTGCAGATGTAACGCAAGTGCGTATGTTCCGGTGACGAGCGCGAGAGAGATCAGTACCTCTATGGCGTAGTCGTCGATGAGTCGCATCGCGCGATACGCGATATAGCCAGTCAACAAGCCCAGCACTATTCCACCGCCAGCTTCGCGAACGAGCAACTCAGTGACATCGGCAGCCGAAACTTGAGCGCCGTCTCCGGTGCTCGCAAAGCGAAGCATGATCGTGAACAGAACAATCCCGACGCCGTCGTTGAACAATGCCTCGCCTTCCGTCTCGATCTGCAGCTCTTTCGGCACTTTGGTGTTGCGAAGCGTACTCAGGACAGCAACGGGGTCAGTCGGGCTGATCAATGCGCCGAACACGAATGCCCAACCCAATGATACGGGTAAGTTCACAAGGCCGCAGATGAACCAGAACATCAGGCCTACGAGGACGGTTGAAATTGAGGTGCCGAGAACGGCCAGAATAAATACCGGAATGGCGCGGCTTCTGAGTGTGTCCAGATCTACGTGCAACGCGCCGGCGAACAGCAGAAATGCAAGCATTCCGTTGACGACGACTTCGGCAAAGTCGATCTGTCGGAGTCCGTCGGCAAGTTGGTTTAGCAGATGAACTGTGGGAACCGCTGCATCCAAACCGATCATCAACAGCGACGTCAGGACACTCATCAAAAGAAGACCTACGCTGCGGGAGAGCGGCAGGAACTTGTGATTCAGCCAACCAAAGGCGGCAGACAATGTGAGTAGAACGGTAGCAATATCCATCAGCGAAAGCACGACAGGCTCCCTTGTGCTCTGGCGAGAGTGCCTGTTCACTCCCTTCCGATGCCGCTGTTCGCTCTAACCGGTGACGGTAGAGCGTTCGAGATAGCGACTTTGAGACGTGAATAAGCAAAAGCAACTTCGGCAGTTCCTGCGGGACATCTAAGCGGATTGGGATAAGCCTCAATTCCAAGCTCCTCTCAGCGGCGGGGGCAGCTATCCATTTTCTGCATCTGCGGCGAAAGATCGCGACGACGTTTGTCAGTATCATCGTTCACTCCGCATTCATTGGACCGATCTAGAAGTGCGGAGGGGGCGTACGACAAGGAAAAACTATGAAGAAAATCGCCTATGGATTTGCGGCCGCTGCTCTGCTTGCTGGCACTCAGTTCTTGGTTCCTGCCAATGCGATGATGGCGCCACCGGTCGGCGCCGCGGCAACATCCGAGACGAGGCAGGCTGGCTATCACTATCATCATCATCGGAGGGTCTGCACCGTGCGGACCGTAGTCAAGCGCGGCTATCATGGTCGGCGTATCGTCAAGCACGTGCGTGTCTGCCGATAAGCGCTTGGAGGGCCGTCGATCGAGGCGGCCCTCACCAAGAGCAGTCTTTGCGCAGTGAGATGGGTGCGCCGCACTTTACATCTGAAGCTGACGCTCAACAGTCCGGGAAAATCGACGTGCCGCGATCTCAAGCGCCGCGACACAAAGAGCCGTGAACAACATACCGGGGACCAGGAGCACAACGACTGTATCCATGATCGAGCGAGTTCCTGCAAAGGATCGGGACGATGAATCCGACTTCGTCATTTCTCGATGTCGGTTGCCACACGCCTAGGTCAAGCAATCGCGTATGCCGAGAACAGAAGGCAAGTGAGATAGATGCAAGCGAGGCAAATGCCCGCGGTTCTCGCCGTGCGGGCATCTAGCCGCGAGCTCGTCCGAGTGGCGAGCCCGGGCAGTTTCTCATACTGTGCAAAGAGCTGGCGACCGGCACGTCCTCGAAAAAGTACATTTCTCATGTGTGCCTCCACACAAACCTGATCCGATCCAACAAGGTGCGGAGTGCAGAAGCCGCAAAGAACGGTGTTTTGGCTGGCGATCCGCATTGGTTCTCTCGTCCGCTTCACCGAAGATAGTGGACGGCGTCCCATCGGGCAGTCAGGAGATGAGCGGGGCTTGTCGGGATAATCCTGACGTCGGCATGCCGGGCGCAGGGCCGTTTGGCCCACCTACTGCCCGCTCAAACTTGATCGGCACTCTTTCCCGAATGGCCCAACCAGCCAAGGGCCACGCCGTAGCGCACTATGTCGGCACGCGTGAACAGCCCGAGCTTTTCGACCGCCCTGGCCTTGTAAGTTTCGACGGTCTTGATGCTGATGCTTAGCTGATTGGCAATTTCCTTGTTGCTGAAGCCTTGTGCGATGAATCTGAGAACCTCACTCTCGCGCGGTGTCAGCTCGCCGGCTGTGGAAGCGCCGGAAGACGAGTGGGCGCCCTGCGCGGATGGTAGTGCTTTCTCCGCTATTGCTGGATCCAGATACAAACCACCTCCAGCGATCGCGCGAACTGCGCGCTCGAGCTCGTCGGCCGCAGAGCGCTTCAGCAGATAGCCGCGAGCTCCCGCTTGCAGCATCGGCTGAACGTAGGCGTGATCCTCGTGCACGGTCAGCGCCAGAAGACGAACTTGAGGAAGCTGCGTCGCTAGGGTGCGAGCAACTTCGAGGCCACTGATACCGGGAAGTGAAATGTCCAGGATGGCAATGTCCGGTGTGGCCTGGCGAATGATGTCTAGGGCGGCCTGTCCATCCGTTGCTTCCCCGACGATCTCAATGTCATGCACGTCCTGAAGCAACGCCTTCATTCCGGCCAGAACAAGCGGATGATCGTCAGTCAACGTGATCCGGATCGGGCACATAGCCCATCTCCTCTATTGGCACCGGTATTCTCATGAAAAGAGAGGTGCCGTGGCCGGGTTCAGATTCAATCGCCAAAGATCCACCGAGCAGCGTGAGGCGCTCCTCGATGACGGACAGGCCCAATTTTGCGTGGCGGCTCTCGCCCTGCGAGAATTCCTGAAAGTCGAAGCCGTTCCCGTCGTCTTCGACGACGATCCTAAGCTCAGTTGTGCGTCGGTCGATGACCACGCTGACGTTTCGAGCTTGCGCGTGTTTGACCACGTTGTTTACGGCCTCCTGGACGGCGCGGTAAACCGCGATTTCGACGTCCTGGCCGAGACGATCTCTTCTGCCCAGAGGCTGAAAATCAACGCTGATCCCGAACCGGCGCCGGATCTCCGCGCAGAATGCCTCCAGCGCCTTGTAAAGTCCCAGGTCATCAAGGGCGGTCGGGCGCAGGTCAGAGGCGATTTGATGGATATCGCGCCCAATCCCTCTCGCGAGTCCTTGCAGCCAATTGAGCCTCTCCAATCCGAGCTTGCGTTTGGCGCTCGTGCCCAGAAGCGGCTCCAGGTTCTTCAGACCGAGAAGTAGACCTGTGACCGTCTGGCCGATCTGATCGTGAAGCTCTCTTGCGATTCTACGGCGTTCATTTTCTTCCGCTTCGGAAAGGCGTCGAAGCAGTTGTTGTCGCTCCAGCTCAGCTCGCTTGGTCTCGTCGATATCCAGAATGACGCCATATACGACGTCCAAGTTCTTATCATCGATGCGAGACAGCCGTCCGCTGGCCCGCAGCCATCGGCTGTGAGGGGGAGCGGTCCGGAAATCAGCAATCGCCACGTTTCCCGAACGGCAACTCAGCAAGGAAGCCTCAAAGTTCCGCTGGTCGGCGGGATCAATACAACTCAGTATCCGATCTATCGGAAGGATCGTATCTCCTTCGGAGCGCGAACCGTCTATCCGGAGCATCTCCCGGGCGCGGGGCGACACGATCGCTTCTCTGCTCGCAAAATCACAGCTGAACACGCCGAGATCTGCGGCATCGATCGTCAGCCTCCGTCGCTCTTCACTTGCGCTGAGTGCCAATGCAGCCTGCGCCTCTTGCTCGCGCCGGCGAAGCGAAATGTCGCGTATGGTGTACCAGGCCAAAGTCAGAGCCAAGATGAAGCTCAATACCCCACCCCCGGCAAGGAAAATGGCTGAGCGCTGGACGGGACCATTCAGTTCCTGCGTCGGTATTCCGAAATGGACCGACCATCCGCTGGTTCCGGGGATGACTTTGTAGATCGAGTCGACTTGTTCGCCGGCGGGCGTGGTTTTGAGGTAGCCTCCTTCTGGCGCTGAGGCTATCGCCTGGCGGACCGTAGCGCTGGCAGATTGTCCGAGTTCGGATTGTTCACCGAAGGTGCGGGCGACGATGTTCCCCTTGGCATCGACCACGAAACCCACCCAGCCGGCCGGGGCTCCTGCGCTCTTCAAAATCTGGCTTATTGCATCGGGCACCAGGGCCACCGTGAGTACAAACTTCAGTTGCCCATCGCGCTCAACGGGGGCCCTGACGGCCACCACGCGTTTGCCGGTGATGGGACCACGTGGCCCAATTCCGCCGATCGCCGGCTTTCTCGTTTTCAGGATCTGTTCGAAATTCTCTCGATCGGCGGTGGCGCGCATCCCATCTCCGAGTGGACGGCTGACATCAAGCACCTGATTTCCCTCGGGATCGACGAGCTGAATCGTCTGCCAAAGAGGACGTGCTTCGTTGATACGCGTCGCTTCTCGATAGAACGCGTCGAGGTCCGGCTTGTCGAGTGTTGCGGAAGCCGCGACGGTCTCGGCGATCTCGAGCTGGAGACTGATCTCGGAGGCAAGCCGGTTGACGACGCTATCGAGCGTCTCCACGGCGGCAGCCTGAGAACCCCTGCGCTGCTGCTGGGCGTTCAGGAAAACGACCCAACCCGCGAAAAGCGCAAGAGGCATCGCTGCCGCGATGAAGACGAGGATCAAGGGGCGGCGGGCTGCGCGCCGGGAGATTGAGGTGGGCGCCTCCATGCGGGTGGGTATCAAATGAGACAGCAAAACGCCCACGTCTGGCACTTTCTCGATGTTTCTGGTTCTTGTCAGGTTTTTCCCGACGGTACTATCGGTCACCCTGACTCCCAGGATCGCTCGATACATCCCATCGTACAGGCAATCATTGTAGCGGTCTAGAATTGGGCTTGACATGGAACATTCCTCATCGCCGCTGCGGTTGATCGAAAACCAATTCAACCCGAAGCGGCTCGGCCTTGACGAGCCCTTCTGCGGCACTAGCCGCAACGAACTCGTCTCCCGACTGTCGGCCTCATCGCAGTGCCGGTTGCTCGAAAGCTGCGAGACAGTGTCTCTGAACAAAGGACAAATTCTCTACGATCGCGGCACTCCTCTTCGCTACGCGTACTTCATCGAGTCCGGCGGGTGTTCTGTCACGACCCGTGCGGGCGACTGCCTGCCGGTAGAGATCCATACGCTCGGGATGAAGGATTTCGTCGGCGTGCCGTTGGTCCTGGGCATGCAAGTGTCGCCGCACCGCTGCAGCGTGAGAGTGCCGGGTCAAGCGAGTCGGATCCAGTCCGATCAGCTGATTGCTTTGATCAAGAGCGACGTCGAGCTTGAAAAGATGCTTTTAGGCTATGTTCAGGCGATCCTAATTCACAGTTCGCAACTATCAGCCTGCAACTCCAGGCACACGCTGCACCAGCGCCTCGCGCGGTGGCTCCTAGTTGCCAGCGACAGGCTCGGATCTCGCGAGGTACCTTTCACGCATAGTTACATAGCCAACGCTCTCGCGGTCCGGCGCGCCGGCGTTACGGTCGCTCTCGGCAGTATGGTGCGCGACGGGGTGATTGGATGTCGCAGGGCAGGGATCGTTGTCACGGACGAAGCCAGGCTGAAAGCGATGTCTTGCGATTGTCAGGGTATCATCCTGGCGGCCCACAACCGTCCTTGTGCGGTGCCGCCCCTCCGCATTGCATATTCGTGAACGCGATTCCCGACTGCGTTAAGTCAAGTGTCCGGCAGCGAACAGAGTCCAGATATTCTTGAAGCGATAGAGGCGGAGATGTCATCGCAAGAAAGCCGGATCCGAACCGATACCGAAGTTCTGGTGGGAGCCTTGGAGGAGGCCCAAAGGCTTCTTGCCGTTTACGAGAACCCTTGCTGCAATCGTACCAGGGACGACATTATCGCTATGGTCGAGTTCATCATATGTAACCCTTCCGTGACACGTGCAATGCTTCGTCAGAAGATGCGCGGCCGTCTCAAGCTGGTAGGATAAGTCTCGTGCGGCAGCGTACCTTCGCATGCAGGAAACGAAACTTGCGGGCGTGCGATGAGTTGACGATGATCAACAGAACTAGGAGCAATCGTCATGAAGACATCAGTTTGCATTCTTGCCTCTGCGATGCTGCTGGCTACGCCGGCCATGGCGCAGTCACCCCACAACAACGCGACGACCGCCGCGCCCAACATGCAGCCGGCTGCCTCGACCGCCTCCATGCACAAGGAAGGCGAATGGCGTGCATCGAAACTCGTTGGTGTGAACGTCTATAACAACAGCAACGAGAAGATCGGGGATGTCAACGATCTGATTCTGGATGCCAGCGGGCGGGTTGCCAACGTGGTGATCGGAGTGGGAGGATTTCTTGGGATGGGTGAGCACAACGTCGCCGTGGCGTTCGATCAGCTCAAATTCGCCAAGGAACCGGTAAAGACGGCGTCCAACGATGGCGCTGGAAAGGCCGGCACTACAAGTTCTACGAGCACAACGGGAAGTGCATCAACGTCGGCCCGGCGAAGCGACAATTGGTATCCGGACCACGTGGTGCTGAACGCCAACAAGGATCAGCTGAAGAAGATGCCCGAATTCAAGTACTGAGCCGATTTCGGTCTGTATTTCCAGCATGCTTATCGGCGGTGTCATCGGAGATGACGCCGCCGCAGTTGTCTTGGATCCGGTCGGCTTAGATTTAGTAGCAGGAAAAGCAGCCTTGAATTTCCGCATTGAATCGATCAGCTTGCGTGCCGCTGGCTGAGGTCGACGATGTCCGATGAAGCACTGCCGGAACAGGTAGAGGAGCTTGTCCGGCGCTACATTCGCTCTGTGGCGCAGCTCGAAGCCCTTTTGTTCTTCCATAAGCGGCCGGGCGAGCGTTTTGACGCAGAAACGCTCGCTGCACGCCTTTACGCGGGCAAGACCGAGACGGCCGATGCTCTCGCGTCCCTCGCGAGGGATGGCTTCCTGGACGGCGCGGCAGGGATCTATGCGTTTGCGCCGCGGCCCGAATTGCGGGCTGTGATCGATCGCTTGGCCTTGGCGTATTCGCGGCATCTGATCCCGATCACACATATCATCCACAACAGCCCACACCGTATCCAGGCATTTTCAGACGCCTTCAGGATTCGAAAGGATTAGTCATGGCTGCGGTGATTTACACGCTTTGCGCGATCACGAGCGGCTTTTGTGCCTGGCTGCTCGTTCGGGCATATATCGATAACAGGTCGAGATTGCTCCTCTGGAGCGCGGTCTGCTTCGCGGGTCTGACTTTCGAAAATGCTGCTCTGTGGATCGATAAGATCGTGTTTCCTCAAATTGATCTCTCCGCCGTGCGTCTGTCGATCGGCCTGTTCGCCATGACGGTCCTGCTTATAGGCATGATCTGGGAGGCCGAGTGATGGACCATTTGAATCCCGTTCTTTCAGGTGCGACGGCATTCGCATCGCTCCTGGCGAGCATATATTTCCTGAAGTTTTGGCGTAAGACGGGCGACACCTTTTTCCTGTTCTTTGCCGCTGCTTTTGTGATCGACGCCGTTGCGAGATTTGTCCTGGCGGTGGTGCAAGTGACGAATGCGAGCGAGCCGGTCTACTTCATCCCGCGCCTGATCACATTCGGTCTGATCGCACTTTCGATTGTCGGGAAGAACGCGCTGCCGAAGAATCGCAAGTGACGCACGAATTCAAGAGGCGCTGACTTGCAAAAATGCTGTGCACGAACAACCGCTTTCGCGCCTTGAACGAAGATACCTTGGACAGGTCATGCCGTCAGGAGAGGCGGACCCCAGCCGAGGAACGATGGGGTCCCAGCTCCGCCGCGCGCCAATTCACCCGGACCTTGGTGGGCTGCTGTGTGGGACAGGAGTGATCTTGAGCGGAGCGCGCACAGCTTGCTACCTGACGAAACACGGTACACTTCCGTACAATAGACAGCCGATCTGCCCCGCTGCCGCTTGCTCGCGGGCGACCTCGGAAGGATATTGCGCAAGGGGGCTTTCATGATCAGAAATTCGAGTCAAACGACACTCAATGTGTTTCCGCAAGCATACTGCCTGTCTTGCGAGGAAAAGACGCCGCATCGGCATGAACGGCTGGCAATCCACGGCACGCAAGTGGCACGCGCGATTTGTCTCGCCTGCAACAACCAGCGTACGGGCTTTGAGAAGGGGAAGCGGCTCGCCAATCCGATCTAGGAGCCGCCGTCCTTTGGTGCATGTTCGCGTATTATTGCTTACGAAATCGGCAGAGTTTCCAAATTCGCTGCGAGGGCTGCGTCTGCTCGATGGCTCGAACAATCATCTCCATCCAGCCGGCGTAGCTCCAGAGTGACCCCGATATCGTACAAGGAGTTCTTCCGCTATGGCATTTTCGGCCTGGCGGTAGCCGCAGTCGTGGCGTTCGGTATCTCACCATTTACCGGAGGAATCGTACAGCAATGGTCGCGCAGCGATGTTGAAGCCAGATCCAAGCTGGTCTTCAACGCCATCCAGCCGTTGCTTAGTCGTGATGTGGAAGACCAGGCGTGGGACCGGCTCTCGGACCTTTTCAAGAGAGTGGCGCTTGACAAGAAGATTCTCGCGGTTGGATTTTGTGATCCGGGAGGCTCGTTGCTCGCGCCAACACCGGAGATGCCGGCGAGCTTCTCCTGCGAAAAGTCGGCCAAATCCGAGAACGACAGTTTCGCAAGCATCACCAGCGGGGGGCGACGAATTCTTGTAGCTGCGTTTCCGATCTCGAGTAGCCGAGGTCGTTCCTACCTCGTCATTCTAACCGACCTCAGCTTCGCGGCGGCCAGGTCTAGCCAGGTGCTGGCGTATCTGCTTGCAGCGCTTGCCGGCGTCGTTCTGGTCCTGACCGTTGGCACGATCATTTTCGCCGTCCTCATGATGCGCGGCTGGATGAAGGCGTTGCGACGCGCGGTCGAAGAGGTCCGTCGAGGTGCTCAGGGAGTGCCACTCCGATTCGGTGGCTCGTCTATTGATCGAGAAATTCACAAGCTGTTGCGTAGCGCCGAACAAGTTACGTTTACACGCCAGATCGAGTGGACGCCAAAATCGCTTCAGGAGGTGCTGCAAAGCGTCCTTCCGGGGGCCGAAGTTCTCGTCCTTTCCAATCGGGAGCCCTACATTCACAACACTTCGGAAGCGGGGACTGTAGTGCAGCGGCCGGCGAGTGGATTGGTCTCGGCCCTGGAGCCGATCATGCGTGCCTGCGGTGGCACTTGGATCGCACACGGCAGCGGCAGCGCCGATCGGGAGACGGTCGACGACAACGATAGGATCCGCGTGCCCGAGGCAAGTCCGGCCTACACGCTTCGGCGCATCTGGATCTCCGAGGAGGAACAGGACGGATATTATTACGGTTTTGCCAACGAAGGGCTCTGGCCCGTGTGCCATATCGTTTTCGTGCGCCCTACGTTCAGGTCCAGCGACTGGCAGATGTATCGGCAGATCAACCAGCGCTTTGCCGATGCAGTCGTTGCCGAGGCGCGGACCGCGGACCCCATCGTGCTGGTCCAGGACTATCACTTCGCGCTTGCTCCAAGAATGATCCGTGAGCGCCTGCCGAGGGCGACGATCATAACCTTCTGGCACATTCCATGGCCGAATGCGGAAACATTCAGCATCTGCCCATGGAAGGCGGAGATTATCGAAGGATTGCTCGGCAGCACCATTGTTGGATTTCATACCCAGTTTCACTGCAACAACTTCATCGAGGGTGTGGATCGCTTCGTGGAGAGCAGGATCGATCGCGAAGTGCAAGCGGTCAGCCTTGGAGGACATGAGACCAGAATACGTGCTTATCCAATCTCTATCGAGTGGCCGCCAAGAGAACTGGAAAAGCTACCACCTCCCGGGGAATGCCGATCTAGCATCCTTGCCCAGTTCGGATTGGCGGAGAATACGAGGCTGATCGTAGGCGTTGAACGCTTCGATTACACCAAAGGCATTCTTGATCGCATGCGGGCCGTAGACGCGCTTTTGGCGCGAGATCCGGCCTGGACAGATCGGCTTGCATTCATCCAGGTTGCAGCGCCGACACGCAGCAAACTCAGCTCATATTCGAAGCTCCAGGCGGAAGCGGAAGTGCTTGCTGCCGAAATAAACGAGCGGCACCACGGTCGCCAACCCGTGATGCACTTGGTCGCGCGGCACTACGAGCCGTCAGATGTGTTCCAGCTGTTTAGAGGAGCCGATGTCTGCATCGTCAGCAGCCTGCACGATGGAATGAACCTTGTCGCAAAGGAGTTCGTTAGCTCGCGAGAGGACGATGCTGGGGTCCTTATCTTATCGAGCTTCACTGGGGCGTCACGAGAATTGTCCGAGGCTCTCATTGTCAATCCCTATGACATTGGAGAAATGGCATCGGCGATCAAGCTTGCACTTACTATGCCGGCGGAGGAGCAGGCCGAGCGCATGAAGCTCATGCGGCAGCAGGTGAAGGAACATAACGTCTATCGCTGGGCGGGCGCGATGCTAGTGGACGCAGCGAGAAGTCGCACCCGCGAGCGGGTTCTTGGTCTGGCCGCTAAGGCCCCTCACGGCGTGAAGCCGATCTGAGCGAGTCTCTTTAAAAGCGGTCTTCCAAGAAAATCGGTACGAAAGCGTACTGTCCGCTCTTTCCAAAACGAATAGCTCGGTCGCACTCTCGTGCTTGCGACTTTTTGCTCCGTGATGTGGAGGAAGGCGAATATGAACATCCTGATTGGAGCTGCTATGCTTGCGGTAGCAGGCATCCTGATCTTCATTGGGCTTCCCAATCGGATCGGCGAGCAACCGAAGTTCCTGCGCTTTGAAGCAGCGCTGGTTCTGTATCCTCCAATGATCTTGTCGTTCATTGGCCTCGGCGCTGCGGCCCTGATTTCAGGCATGCTCACCAGATAGTCGCCTTTCGAGACATAGAGACGGCCCTCCAAACGGCCCAAAATGCAATCAGTCACGGCGTGGCTTGGAAACCATCGTCCAGGAGGCGGATGCGTGGCCCATGCCGGCAATCCAGGCATCAGTCAAGAGGAGTAGAGTTGGTCTCGCGGGCTTAGCCGTTGGAATTCGGCCCGCCAGAGTGCCGAAACGACCTCAGCAGGCGATTCAGTGCCGGGCTCGCGGCGCGGCGGAGCTCCTGAAGATTTCTCTGCGATAGTGCCCGCAGTTTCTGTTCACCTCTCCCGGTCAGTTTGAGGTGCACACGTCTGGCATCCTGCGGGTCGGCAACCCGGCCTACTAGCCCAAGCTTGGCCAAACGATTGATCAATTCAACCGCCGAGTGAGGCCGAATCAGCAGAAAGCGCGCAACATCACCGACTGTCGCAGGACCCGGGCGCACGAAGCCCTTGATCCCAAGCAGCGCCTGATGCTGCGTCGGCGTCAATCCCTGCTTTGCCGCGGCTGCCTCGCTGAAGGCCAGAAAGCTCCGGATCTCGTACCGGAACTGCGCAAGCGCAGCATAGTCGGAGTCACGCATCGGCTCGGTGGCTGAGGACCGCCCGGACCTGGCCGCAGTCGCCCGTTGCGTCCTCTTCATCTGAACCATGCCGTGCCGCCTCCGTGCTTCCTACCCGGCAACGCGAGCCGTTAGCCAAAGTACCAAGCAGGAGCGCCCGGACCAAGCAGCGGGAATTCCGGATGCACAGCTATTGCGCCCCTACTCGAAGCTCGACAGCAGGATCTTCACCAGGATGATTTGAAACGCGATCGGGATGCGGACGCTTTTCCGCCGGATCGAGCGCTGCAGCGCACCGGCGATCTCGGCGCTGGTCAGGCTGCCTGCCGAGGCATTGGCGATCAGCTCGCTCCACATCTGCGACAGCGAACCGCCGGGCGGGATTACCGGCTTGATAGTCACGCCGCAGCCGTGCGCCCATTCCACGATCTCCCGCATCGTATGCGGCCCGCAATTGCGCGCCGTCGCGAGACGTTCAGCCGTGAGCGCCCGCAGCAACTCGCGCGATGGCGACCAGTTCCCTTTCGGCGGCTGCTCGCCGTTGAGCTCGACTGCGAGCTCCTTCAGAACGTTCTGGGCACGCACGCTCAGCCGCTTCATCGGCCCGGGCACACGCTTCGCCTGAACAGAGCCGACTGCCGGTCCCCGCTCACCTGTCGTTCGATTGCGAGGCTCGGGCATGCGCGAGGCATCGCCGGACTGTGGTGTCGCCCCCTGTCCGTTCACCTCTTCCACCGACCACGCCGCGTCCTGCCGCTCCGAACCTTGCGGCCATGACCGTCGCTTCCGGGTACCCGCCACTCTCGTTCGCCGCGCCATTTCTCTCGCCGAACCCGCCAGTCTCGTACTCACAAAGGCTAATATATGTCGGGATACGATCTGGTTTCACGAGATAATTTTAGTCGTTCGACCAAAGACGAAATTGACAGAAGGCGTTCACAAGCAATGCTTGCGTCCAAGAGCTACACGCGGATGTGACGTGCCCGGCGCGGGCAGGCCCTCGAGGCCGACTGCCGCCGGACAGGTCGTGCTTTGCCTGCAAACAAGAACGATGTTCGGAGGAAACGATCATGACTGACAATCTCATCCGCCGCGGCCTCTCGCGCCGT
>NZ_JADPIS010000041.1:0-3792 GCF_023073025.1 Bradyrhizobium sp. 76 | reverse complement strand
TCGAGGTGTTGCGAACGAGATGAAGGTCACGTTGCTGATCGTCACGCACGAAATGCGTTTCGCACGGGAGGTCTCCGACCGCATAGTGGTCTTCGACGGCGGGCGTATCATCGAGCAGGGCCCGCCCGACCAGATCTTCAAGAATCCCCAATCCGAGCGCACGCGTTCATTCCTGCACTCCGTCCTGAACCATTGAGCCAAGCATATGGAGGCCTTCTGAGCTCGCGACCATTCACAAGGAGCGCACCTATATGCTCCTTTAGTCGCCTATCTGCCGCGGGCGGGTGCAGCCAAAAACGGCCTCGCCGACTATCCGCTCAAACCGGTTCTGAGTCGGAGGAGCAAGGCTTGGCGTCACCGACATATTAACGTTTGGCCTCCACCTTGCGGAGCACTCGATTCAGCTGAACTGCGCGTCTCATCTCTGTTGCTTCAGTGGCGCTCACGTGGACTTCTTGCGAGTGTGAAGAGAAACCTACCTGGTGTCATGAACCAGAAGTTCGCGACATTACGACCCCTCGGCTTAAGTATTGTATCGGTAGAAGCGTTGAATAAAAACGAGGATGTCGTCGACGGAGTTGATCCATTTGAATGGGTTGTGATTGTCACTGTGATGACTGATGAAGTCAATGATGTCGACGCGCAGAGTCTCGGGGGTCTGATAGATGGCGGATTCAACCGTTCGTCGCAACACTCAGCGAAACACGTTGCGAAGAGAACCTGTACAGGCAGGCTGCGCTCAAAGGCCGACGAGAGATCATAGACCGTTCTGGACAGCGTGCCTCGGGGCAATCGAGCGAGGATGCTGCGATTGAGGCCGGAGTGTCGCCGGCGGTCGGAGTGCGCTGGTTCCGGAGGGCGGGCGGTATTCGCGTCGTCAAGACTTCCGTCAGGGCGCTATCTCTCGTTCGCGAACGTGAGGAGATTGCGCTCTTGCGCGCGCAGGGTCATGGAGTGCGGACCATAGCTCGTCAACTCAAGCGGCCTGCATGTCGATCTCTCGTGAACTCAGGCCGTGGCTCTTGCACTTAACATCAGACCCAGGAAAACCCTCGGTTGGGAAACACCCGCGGAAACTCTCGACCAATTGCTACAAGCGAGCGATACACAGCACGTTCGGACGAACGGTTGCATCCGCCGTTGGCACGCCGATCTTCCTCCCGATTTCGTACAGACAAGAAGCGCGGTAAGTCCATCGTGCGGAGGGGTCTGGGAACAGCTACTCGAACACTCGGGCTGCTGCGAGGCATTCTCACGTATGCCATTTAACTCGGCCTAGTCGAGAAGAACTCAATTCATGGCGTGCGATAGCCGGCTATGAGTTAGAAACCCTGAGCGATGAAGAGCATCGAGGCCTTGGAAAAGCCGTCTATAAAGAACCTGGGTTTCAGCTCGGGACGAGCTGAAGCTGGAGGACTTTGGCGCAACAGGACCTGCAGCCAGCGGAGCAGACGCCAGAAGCTGTAGCCGGCGGCGACGAGGACGGGGCATTGATGGCCTCGCCTTGGCGGTGACAGAGACAGCTGCGGCCCATTCATTCGGATTTGAGATGGCCGATGACCGGCGTCGAGGGGGAAGCGCCGGCGCAGCTCGCGTTCGTCTTGGGTGTTACCCGCCGCTTATGGCTTGATATGAACACCCTGAGCTTGTATTCGGGTGGCGCATTGTGGCCGCGATAGCTCTTATGGGGCTAGGATGAGCTCAATAATGTTGCCGATCAGCGCCTCCATGTCCGGAATGACGGTTTTAGCATATGCCCAGCAATGGGGTTGCCGGGCAGCGCCTTCACATGGGTGACGAACTGACCGCCTTTTGCGCGCGCCTGGTGCGCCTTGCCGATGCACTTCAAACCCGGCGCGTGCAGCGCGTAAGAGCTGGGGCTGGCGCTTCTTTTGATCAAGCCGCGCCAGCGCCAGCATGCCAAGGACAATCTCGCCCAGCAAGTCTGTACGCCTTCGATCTTGCGGGTCATGTCGCGGATGTCGCGGCCTAGATAGATCCTGAGCTTCTTTGGGCTCTGTTGGGGCGCTTGAATTGCTTGGCGTGGGCACAGCGCTGATACTTGATCAGCGTTGCGCACTCGTGCTTAGGATTGCCGCAAGGCGAGGCCCTGCCGTTTTGCCAGCCGGATCAGGATCTCGCGGGCGCGGTTGGAGCTGGGCATGGGTCGTCTCATCACGTTCTTGGGCTGCACCGTGGTGTCGACGATGAGGCGATTGACGTTGGACGGCTTGATCGCAACCGAGAGGCTCTCCTGCAATAGAGCCTGCAGCTTCTCCTCGCCCAAGCGTTGCCGCTAGGGCGTCAGCGAGGAGCGGTCGAACACCGGGATGCTGGAAGAACTCCTCGCCGCAGAAAAACGATTCGTAGGATTCTTCACCCAGCTCTCGCTCAGCACCTCATGGGAGAGGTCGTGTGTATTTGGGGATCGAAAGCCCGCCATCAGTCGCGTCGGCAATGGCGGCCGGCTGGCTCGTCCTCGTAGACCGGCCCGAACTACCGCTCCAGGAACGACCAGTCGATGGTCCGCGCCAGCTTGATCAGCGGGCGCATATCGATGGTCGCGTCCAGCCTCGAACGGAGAAAATCGGTCTGTCGCGTGTCGCCCGTTCCTTTGGTCGCATTGCTCCCTCCGATACGACGTTGTTCTGCAGTTCGATGAGGGCACGGCCATGACAGTGAGGCCGAGTGCGCGCAGGCGTTCGACGGTCGGATGAATGAGCACGATGATCTCCTGATCAGTTGTGGTAACCACGGCCGCGGATGTTGGCGGAATAGGACCGGCACCTCCTGGGTGGGAGGCGCTGTTTTGTCCGTGCCGTTCTTCAGGATCGCGGCGACCGATTTGTAGGAACGGGCGTTGAGCGAAGGGCGCGGGCGCAGGAGGCGCGCCGAGACGTTGATTGACGTCATCCTCCGGTCGCGCTTTCAATTACCCACAAATTCTCCTCCGACCATGACACCTAGCGCTATGTCGGTGAGACGTGACAGCCCGCGCCACATGACGGTATTGCCGGGTGGCGGATCGCTGGCGCGGGCGAGATAACCGCCGAGCCGGGCGACCTTGATCAGATAGTGCGACAGCGTTTTCCGTCTTGCTTTTGGTCTTTCGTTCACGAGGCGATCGAGCACGCCGATTTCAGTCGCGGTCAACGCGAGGCTTGGCGGCGCGTCTGGAGCCGAACGGTTGAGCATCGTCATCCAAAAGACCCGCCAACTCAGGATGGAAAAGAGCGAGATCAGATTGGTCAGACGCTGGGCGGTCCTGAGCTTTGACTGCTCAGCTTTGCAGCCTGATTTAAGGATCTTGTGGAACACCTCGATCTTGCATCTCAAAGCATACCATTCGAGCTTCTCAATGGCGTCGGTGCGGGAGCTAACAGGCAGATTTGTGATCAGCTTCCACTGGATTTTCTTTCTATTCTTCTGCGTCATGCGTTCTTCGGCATGGATCACCGTCAAGGTCAGCGCGGGATAGCGCTTCTGCTTTCCGATTGGCGGCAGCACGCGAAGCTTGCGATATCTGATCTCGAGGACGGCTTCATCGGGATCGACGAAAACCTCGTCCATTTCGTCGGCGATCGTGTGATTTCCATCCCCGGCCAAACGGTCAACGCAAGTCCTAATCACGAAATGCGTTCCAGCCTCCCGGGCCGCGCAGAACAGCTCATAGATGTCGCTCTCGCGATCACCGTAAGCGCGATTTTCTCCGCACGGTGACGCCCGCGCTTTTGACGGATGGCCTTCGTATCGAGGGCGGCATCTGACCCGTTCAGGCAGCGGCGGTTTTGG
>NZ_JADPIS010000139.1:0-4118 GCF_023073025.1 Bradyrhizobium sp. 76 | reverse complement strand
AGCCAGCGTTCGAGTTCGTCTTCCCATCCCGGCATGGTCAGCCCTCCAAGAGCCGACCACCCATGAATCATTGAAAAATTGATTCGGGAATCCTATAAATCGCGGCAAAATCAACAATCTGCCAAAGTAGTGTTAGTGCCGATTACGGCAGGTCAAGCTACGTGTTTGCTTGACCGATCAAACAGACATACGCCGAGCTCTTTTTCCATATCGGCGATACGTTTCGATAGGGGAGGCTGGCTCATGTGCAGGTCGCGCACGGCCTTCGCAAAAAATTAAGGCCTCAGCTACCGCCAAGAAATACCGCAGATGCCGAATGTCCATTGAAAAAGTCTAGCTCGCATTTCTCACAGGGTTAAGCGCATCGGGGCTTCGAATCAGCGAAAGTTGTTTTGCGAGAACGACTTTTGCAACGATTCAAGGAAGCTCCGATGCAGACAGAGTGTAGCGCGGAACGGTTTGATTTTGCAGTGGTGGCCGGCCGCCCTGTGGAAACGGCATTTGATGCCGGATTGGTGACGTCGGATGCTGGCGCGCTGCTCCTGGGCGCGAGCGATCGGGCAATTGATCTGGTGGATTGGAGCTGAGCAGGGAGGAGCCGACGCGCTACCACAAGATCGCCTATGAGGCGGCTTCGATCGAGGCGTTACCGGTGATGTTGTTCCTGGAGGCGCATGCGCGCCCGCCCGAACAGATCATTCTCGACCTCGATGCCTACCGACGATCCGTTGCACGGGCACCAGGAGGGCCGCTTCCTCCACGGCTATTACGATTGCTACTGCTATCTGCCGCTCTATGTGTTCTGCGGGCGGCATCTGCTGGCGGCCAAGCTGCGGCGCTCCGACATCGATGCCAGCGCGGGCAGCGTGGAAGAGGTCGCTCGGCTGGTGGGCCAGATCCGCGCCCGCTGGCCGTTTGTACGCATCCTGCTGCGGGCGGCCTCCGGCTTTGCGCGCGAGGCGCTGATGGTCTGGTGCGAGGACAACCGCGTCGATTACCTGTTCGGGCTCGCGCGCAATGCGCGGCTGGTGGCCATGATCGACGCTGAACTGGCGGATGCCAAAGCCCTGGCCGAGGCGACCGGCCGCCCGGCACGGCGGTTCAAGGACTTCCACTGGAGCACGCGAGACAGCTGGAGCCGGGAACGGCGCGTCATTGCCAAGGCGGAGTGGACGCAGGGCGAGGCCATTCCACGCTTTATTGTGACCTCGCTCAAGCGTGCCGGGACCGGCGCGCGTCAACTCTACGAGGACGTCTATTGCGCCCGTGGCGACATGGAGAACCGCATCAAGGAATGCCAGCTCGATCTCTATGCCGACCGCACCTTGGCCGCTACCATGCGGGCCAATCAGTTGCGTCTTTGGTTCGCCTCCATGGCCTATGTGCTGATCTGTGCGCGCGGCGAGTTGAAAGCAACGAAATTCGCCTGACACGCTTGACCCAGCAACAATGTCACGGCAGGGTCCGGCGCAAGCACTGCTGCCGATAAATCACCCCGGCGTCCGCAGGCTTCCTCGTAAGTTCCGGCTTGGCCGAAGCTGCTCGCTTAATGCGCGCAATTGAGAGGCATCAACCCATCCGGGCATCTCGATCGCGCGAGACGATTAAAGCGGCCTCTCCCGGAGTGTCGTTCCGGCTCTCCCAATATTCCCAGAAAGGCTGGACTCTTCGATCAATTCCAATCTGGTATTGGCCTTCCTAAATCGGTATTGGAATTGCCACCCAGAATTCAACTAAAAGATTGATGAACCCGACAGAGGAGGAGCGGTATGCGTGGCGCGCCAAAGTTCTCGTTGTTGGTCCTGCTGCTCGCGATGTCCTTCGACCGGTCCCTTCCGACCTGTGCCCAAGCCGAGACTGCCCTGATGGCGTCAATGCGCAAGGCCGGTGAAGCGAAGGCGGCGCTGAACTCGCTTGCTCCACTGGCGTTGGTATCGCCAAATGGAGAGCCAAAGGGGTATCTCGTCGAAGTGACGAACCTCGCCCTCGAAGGAATGGGAGCGCCAAAATTGTCTGCGGTGCTCACGTCATGGGATTCAATGATCCCGGGACTACAGGCGCGACATTTCGACTTCGTTCCCGCCGGTCTCTTGATCACTGAAGCCCGCTGCAAAGTGGTCGCTTTTTCTGCGCCGATCACAGCCCAGCAGGATGCCATGTTTGTACTGCCCGGGAATCCAAAGCACGTCATCGGCTACGCTCAGGTTGCACAAAGTCCTGACCTCAAGCTCGCGGTGACCACGGGTTCGGCGCAGGAGGCGTACGCGGTGAAACAGGGGATCAAGTCGGATCAGCTCGTGCGCGTTCCGGATATTCAGGCGGGCATTGCAACCGTCTTGGGTGGTCGTGCCAACGCTTTCGCGGTTGGGCAATTCAGTGTCCCGAAACCGCGGGAAAAAGGCATCGAGGTGGTCGTTGACACACAAACTCCGGTCAGGAGCGTCGGCATAGCATTCCGTAAGGAAGATGCAGATTTTCGCGATGCATTTAACAACCAGCTTCAGCTCCTGAGGAGCAACGGCGCAATGAAGGAATTGTACGTCGTGAAGTACGGATTTCCGAACTGGGATGTGCTCGCCAAAGTAACCAGGACCAAGGACGTCGAGCCTGCCTGCGACTAACAGGGCTAACCCGGCTGGGAGCAGTAGTCGACGAGCGTCTTTGGTCGCTGCAGATTAGGCGTGTCGTCTGCGCCCTCTCCAACAGCAACAATGCGAGCCGCGTCCGTGCCCTTCGAGTTCTTCGCAAATGATGGTGGCGCTGCTTGGCTAACAGCAGGTGACATTCATCTCCAAGCTCGCGGTCGAAGAGTTCGATTTCACAGGAGATCTGCATGTCACCGCAGCAAGCCAGTTCGGTCCCGACGTACATGTTCTAGCCGCCGGCACTGCGATTGCTGCTGTCAGCAAGCTCAACGTCGTGAAGAAGGTGCTCTTTGCGCAAAGTGACGTCCACGCCGGCCGCTGAGCCGAACTTTCTCGTGGCCGCGATCCAAATTGGAGATTATAGCCTTGCCACGCCGGGTGCGGAACTCGACGGCTCAAACCACAAGCCTCTCAACCCCGCTGACGTGTCCTCACCTTCCCCAGTTAGTTTGAAAGACAATCCAAGTGGCAGAGCATAGCTTTTGGCGTTTCTCGAATATTCAATCGCGCGATCAACGACGGGTATTTTGAGGACATCCACGCCCTCATCGACGAGGATATTGCCTGGGCGGTTCATGGCCCAATCGACATGCTTCCATTTCTCGGTAGCCGGAATGGCGAGCCTGCTGTGCTCGACGTGATCCGCAGGATCGCCGACAATGTCCAGGTACGCCGATTCGAGCGCGAAGCGATCATGCTCGGCGTCGATTCCGCAGCTTCCATGCTACGCTGTTGCCTCATATTTCGGAATTCAGACAAGCCCGTCTCCCTCCGCGTGGCGCAATTCGCGAACTTCAGGGAGGGCCGTCTTATCAACATGCGCGTGCTCGTCCACACATTTGATTTGGTCGAGCAGGTGATTGGTCGACCCCTTCATCTACCCAGGATAGCCAGCGTCCGGTGAGAAAGCGCCGACGGGTCCATTCTCTGTCGCGGCTGTCGCGTCTCCTGCGCGCCCGGCGTCATGCCTCTATGAAGGTGCTGATATCGCGTCGAGGCCGACGACTTCTCACATTACATGGTCGTCGTGGCGATCGACCTCAGCGCGGTTGATCGGGCTGAGCGGACCAGAGGCCCTTCTTTGTTAACCGCAAGAAGTTTGTAAGCAGAACATGCCTTGTTCAGTCAGTATCGAGTCCGGGTGGAACTGCACGCCAAAGGTCGGCTGATAGCGATGTGCAAGGGCCATGACCTCACCTTCCTCCGAACGTGCTGTCACGGTGAGATGCGGCGCGCACAATTCGTCGTGCTCAACAATAAGAGAATGGTAGCGACGCGTTACGTACGATGAGCGTCCGTGCATAGGCTGACGTGCGCGAGCCACGTGACCTTGCCCCACCGGCTCAATCCAGCTTGAAGTTCGCTCTGGCCCAAGATGCGGATTTCGCTGATGGTGAGCGGTGATTTCACGCGATGGTGAGCAGGCATTTCGCGCGATCGTGAGCAGCCGCTTTGGCCGACATGGTGATTGGG
>NZ_JADPIS010000034.1:0-4194 GCF_023073025.1 Bradyrhizobium sp. 76 | reverse complement strand
GCCCCGGCAAACGACTGCTGTGCCGGCCGCGGCCGGTCGGTCCGCAAGGCCAGACGGGCCGGTGCGCCCGACAGGTTGCTGCGCCAATACTCCGCCTGGTTCGAGAGCCGTTCCCCTGTTAGCCACCGCCGTTGCCAGGCGGCATAGTCCGGATACTGGATCACAAGCGGCGGCAGCGGATCGTCGTCTCCGGCCACGAACGCCCGGTACAGCTGACTGAGTTCACGCGCCAACACGCCCAGCGACCAGCCATCCGAGACAATATGATGCTGCGTCAGCAGGAACACGTGCTCCTCATCCGAGATCCGGATCAAGCGGCCGCGGATCAGCGGGCCGCGCGCCAGATCGAACGGCGTGCGCGCCTCTTCCCTGCACAGGTCCAATAGCGCCTCGTCCGCATCCGGCCTGTCCCGCAGATCGTGCTCCACAACCGGCAGCCCCGCATCCTGCGGCAGCAGCTCCACCCAGGGCTTGCCCTCCGGCGCGACAAAGACGCTGCGCAGCGCCTCCTGGCGCGCCAACACACGGTCCAGGCTGCGCTGCCAGGCGCTGCGGTCGAGCCCACCCTTGAGCCGCCACGCCAGTGGAATGTGATAGTTCGTGCCGCTCTGATCCAGCTGCGCCAAAAACCACAGCCGCTGCTGCGCAAACGACAGCACAAGCGCCGCATCACGCGGCACGGCCACAATGGCCGGCAGGTCTTGCGCGCCGGAGCGGCTCAACTCATCCACGAGGCTCGCGGCCAGATCGGCCAGCACCGGTTTCGCAAACAGCGTGCTCAGCGGCAGTGCGACGCCAACAACCTGCGAGACCCGGCTCAACAGCCGCACCGCGAGCAGCGAGTGGCCGCCGAGCGCAAAGAAGTGGTCGTGGCGTCCGACCCGCTCAACACCCAGAAGCTCGGCCCAGATCGTTGCCAGCGCGGTCTCGATCTCGCCTTGCGGTGCCTCATAGACGGCGCGTGCATACGCCTCATCTTGCGGCGCCGGCAGCGCCTTGCGGTCGAGCTTGCCGTTCGGCGTCAGCGGCAGCGCCGCCAGCTGCACAAACGCCGATGGCACCATGTACTCGGGCAACCGCTCACTTAGGTGCGCGCGCAAGGTGCCGGCAAGATCGCCCCCCTCAGCGTCGGCCGCATGCTCGGCCGCCGCGACGAGATACGCAACGAGTCGCGGCTCGCCCGTCCCATCCTGGTGCGCCACCACCACCGCCTCGCGCACCCAGGCGTGCTCGGCAAGCCGCGCCGCGATATCACCGGGCTCGATCCGGAACCCGCGGATCTTCACCTGGTCGTCATTGCGCCCCAAAAACTCCAGATTGCCGTCCGGCAGATAGCGCGCCAGATCGCCAGTGCGGTACAGCCGGTCGGCTTCGACAAAGGGACTGGCGATGAACCGCTCCGCCGTCAGCTCGGGACGGTTCAGATAGCCGCGCGCCACTCCCGCCCCGCCGATGTAAAGCTCGCCCACCGCCCCAGACGGAACAGGCGCACCATCACCGTCAAGCAGATACACCCGCGTGTTCGCAATCGGACGGCCAATCGTCTCAACGACAGCCTCTCCCCTTCGCAAGCAGATCCAGGTTGAGTACGTGGTGGTTTCAGACGGCGCGTAAAGGTTATAAATCTTCTCTACGCGACTGCTCTCGAAGGCCTTCTCTATGAGGCCTACCTTCAGCCGCTCGCCGCACGAATTGATCACGCTTGCGGAAACCGGCACGGCTTTCTTGTCGACCAGAGCGGCGATCGCCGAGGGCACTGTGTTGATCAAGGAGATATCCAAAGACCTCTCGGCCAACGCCAGCGCATTCTCAACAACGTAAAGCGTGCTTCCTTGCGAAAGCGGAACGAAGCACTCGTAGACGGACAGATCAAAACTGATCGAGGTGGAAAACAGGGTGCGGCTGATCTCTGATTCCGCAAACACCTCGCTGCTCCAATGCAGCAGGTTCACCGTGCTCGCATGCTCGATCATGACGCCCTTGGGCGTGCCTGTGGATCCGGAGGTGTAGATCACGTAGGCGAGATGGCGCGAGGTCAGGCCGAGCGCGCGCGGGTCGAGATTACAAGCGGGCAGCTCGGCCCAGGCGGGTGTGGCTGCCATAAGATCGACAACGCTCACATCGGCCAGCGCCTCAGGGCCAAGCGCGGCACGGCCGGCTTCGTCGGCCAGCAGCAGACGCGGCGCCGCATCCTTGAGCACCTGGTGCAGCCGCGCACTCGGATAGGCCGCATCCAGCGGCAGATAGGCGCCACCCGCCTTCAGGATCGCCAAAAGCCCCACCACCACCGCAACGCTGCGCGCAAGGCAGATCGCCACCGGCTGGTCCGGCTTCACCCCGAGTGCGATCAGATGATGCGCCAGGCGGTTGGCCCGCGCATTGAGCTCGCCATAGCTCAAGCGTTCGTCCGCACAGACCACCGCCACCGCATCCGGCGTCTTGGCGACCTGCGCCTCGAACAGCTCATGGATGCACCGCTCTGACGGATACGCCGCCGCCGTGCGGTTCAGTTCCTCCAGCAGGTACGCCCGCTCGTCAGCCGGGAGGATGTCCAGCTCTCGCACCGGCTTGTTGGGGGCATGCTCCAGCGCCTCAGCCAGTTGCTCAAGCGCCCGCTGCATGTAGCCGCAGA
Organism: Bradyrhizobium sp. 76; assembly: GCF_023073025.1. Lineage (NCBI taxonomy): Bacteria > Pseudomonadati > Pseudomonadota > Alphaproteobacteria > Hyphomicrobiales > Nitrobacteraceae > Bradyrhizobium > Bradyrhizobium sp. 76. The sequence continues at coordinate 1,562 of NZ_JADPIS010000034.1, read as the reverse complement.
CCCGGTCCGCAGATATGGGCGCCGCCACCTGCGCCGTCAGGCCGAGCGCCTCGCCAAAATCCTCCACCGACAAGGTCAGCGGATAGTTGGTGCGTTCTTCCGCACCCAACCATTCCACGCCGGATAGCACATCGTCCGGTCCGGAGCTTGGCGCTGGCGTGTTATGACGGTAGTTCAACAGTGCGCTGAACAGCGGCGCCGGCGCCGCAACGCTGCTGCAGCGTTGCGCCAAGGCCAGCGAGGCATGCTCGTGCGCCAGCAGCTCGGCCAGCCGGCGATGCGTGATCCGGACACTCGCCTCGACCCCGGTGCCATCCAGATCAAGCCGCAGCGGCAGGGTGTTGATGAACAGGCCCATGGCGCGGTCGGCGCCGGCGCCTCCATGCATGCGGCCGAACAGCACCGTGCCGAACACCACCTGCTCACGCCCGCTGCTGCGCGCCACCACCTGCCCCCAGGCCAGATGGCACAGGCTCGCCAGGCTCACCCCGAGCCGCCGCGCCTGCACTCGCAGCCGCTCGTTGAGCTCGCGCGGCAGCATCCGCCGCGCCTCGCCGGCTCCACTGCCGTCGCCGCGCACCTCGCTCAGCCCAAACGGCAGCGTCGGCTCATCGATGTCTGCCAGCAGTCTCCGGAAGAACTGCTCATGCTCTTGCGCTCCAACTCCCAGTCGTGCCTGCGCCACCAGATTGCGGAACGGCTGTGGTGCTGCCAGCTCGTGATCGCGACCGCCGAGCACGGCCCGAACCTCGGCATGCATCACTTCCAGCGTGGAATGATCCCCGATCAGATGGTGCAGCAGCTCCAGGAGCAGCCAGCGCGCACTGCCGGGCTCGCGCGCAATCACAAACCGCAACAAGGGCGCCCGGCCAAGATCGATCCGGTGCTGACGCGGATCAAACTGTTGCCTGAGCTGCTCAGCACCATCAGATCCATCCAGCGCGACCTCGGTGACCTCGAGTGGTGTTCGCCGCCAAACCACCTGGGCCGGGCTCGACAGGCCCTCCCAGACAAACGACGTTCTTAAGATATCGTGCCGGTCCACCACCCGCTGGACCGCGGCAAGGTAGCGCTCCAACAGAGCCCGGTCGGCAAATGCCATCTGCGAGACCAGCAGGTATGGATCGCCTCGCCTCGCCAACAGATGATGGAACAGGATGCCGTCCTGCAGCGGCGACAGGGCATAAATGTCCTGGATGTTGCCGAGACCGCCAGGCACCGTGGCGACAATCCGGTCGATCTCCGGCTGCGCCAGCTCGATGAGCGGCAGCAGCTCTGGTGTAATCGCTGCACTCTGCTCCGTGATCAGGTTGGCGGGGATCGCCACCTCATGATGGCTGCCCAGGCTTGCGGCAAGATCGGCCAGCACCGGCTTGGCGAACAGGGTGCGCACCTCGACCCCAAGCGACAGCCGCCGCAAACGCTCCATCAGTTGAACCGCCAGCAGTGAGTGCCCGCCCAGCTCGAAGAAGTTGTCGTGCCGGCCGACACGTTCCAGGCCCAGAAGCTCGGCCCAGATCTGCGCCAGCGCGATCTCGATCTCGCCCCGCGGCGCCTCATAG
>NZ_JADPIS010000047.1:0-4225 GCF_023073025.1 Bradyrhizobium sp. 76 | reverse complement strand
GCACCAAACCAGGGATGATGCCGATAAAGAACCTCGCGAAGAACGGTCCTGTGGGCGTTCTCAAACCTTGTTGTACAACGCACGAAGGCCCCATTCGAGTCTTGACGGGAGCACGCCGGATCTAGCCTACTTCACTCCGCTGCCACTCCGCATGGCGGCCTAATCTCGGCAGAGGCTCCACTTATCGACGCGGAAAGTCTGTTCAGACAAGCGGGACCAGCTCTCTTGAGCGCTGGCTCAAGGCGGCGCGCAACGCCGATCCCACACAGCGCCGGGGGGAAACGCTTCGCCGCGATCTTGCGCGCTCCCGGAAAAGCATCGAGCGTCTCCTCACGGCCTGTCAGGAGAGGCTTCTCTCACTTGAAGAGCTGCGCAGTCGCATGCCAGATTTGCGCAGCCGCGAACAGGCTTGCCTGTTGCTGCAAGCGATCGAACACCAATCGAACGAACGGGAAGTTTGTCTGCGTCTCGCCGAATCCGTGACGAGCTTCCTCGACCGCCTGCGCTCGTCCGTCGGCGCGCTCGATACAGTCGAACGCCGACGCGTGCTGCGCCTTCTCGTGAAGGAAGTCCTCGTTGGCGACGACAAGATCGTCATCCGGCACTCAATCCTCCTCCCACTCACCCCGTGGAAAGGCGCCTGCCGTCGCCGATAGTTCCGTGACCGCTCCTCCTCCGCAAAGTTATCTTTTGCGTTCAGGGAGCCGTCAGCCCACTGCTGGCGAATGTTTTTCTGCATTACGCCTTCGATGCGTGTCCGCCGTCTGGCCAAAGCGCTGGGATTACGACGAAGCAAAGGGTATCGCGCGGGTGCTCATCGACATTGCCGAGGAGGTCGTAGGAAACGCACGCACTGGGCTTGAGAGGACCCGCACGATGCGCCGCAAGGACATGTTCGCCGACATGGCCGTCGAGGAACTGCGCAGGCAGATCGAGCACTTCGGCGGGCTGGGAGCTCGCGTCATTGATCAGGCACGTCGTCGTGTGCTCTTTGGTGAGCAGGTGGCGATCGACGAGAAGATTTATTCCATCTTTGAGCCCCGTACCGACTTGATTAAGCGCGGCAAGGTGCGCACGCCGGTCGAGCTCGGCCACAAAGTCTTCCTCGCCGAAGCGCTCAGGGCCTGATCACGCAATACGAGGTGCTGAAAGGCAATCCGCCCGACGAGGTTCACGTAGCATCTTCCCTCCAGCGCCACAGGCAGGCCCTTGGCCCTGCCCCGCAGCTGTACGGCTCGTGCTTCTTCAGCGAGCAGAACCTTGCCTCTGCAAGCACGCCGGCTTCAAGGTGGTCTGCATTCCGCAGCCTGGCGGCAAGAGGGCGAGACGACGTGAAGCGTACGAAAAGAGCGCCATGTTCAAGAATGGTCAGCGCTTTCGCGCCGGCCTCGACGGACGCTTCTTCGGTGCTGTTCCGAGGCCGCGGCATGAAGCGCTGTCTTGCCGAAGAACGCGACCGCTTCGAATTGTGGGTCGGCGCCGCCGTGCTCGCCAACAATCTCATGAGGATCGCGGCAATGCTGGTGGCGCGATCGCCATGCAAGCAAATAGCGGCTTGAACCTCATAGCCCCTTCTCCGAAGCCGCAGGCACCCCCACGGCTCAAGGTATCTTGAGCTGATACTTCGTTGCCCAACACCGAAACCAAGCCAGAAAATCGGCCCTCCGGAGCTTGCCGATCCCCGCAGCTACTGGCATTTTGTGCCCCAATCCATCGGCATAACTTAGATTGCGCCGCTCAACCCTGACGTTTCGTACAGAAACTAGTGTAACGGTGGGCGAGATCGGCAGGCCCGGTTGACTATCAGCTCGTGAAAGCAGGCCCCGGGCGATGCCGGCCTTGAGATTGTTCCTACCGTCTGCTGGGCAGCGCCGCGGAAGCAGGAAAACGCGCAGACGTGGGAAACGATCCAATCCGGCGGTCTTTGGCTGAGGCTGGCCTCGGTATTGGTGTAGTTCGAGGCGCCGAGCACGGCGACGAAGATACGCCGTCCGCACCTAGCCGGTGAGCCCATCCACCACCTCCAGCGTGGCGGCCGGAATAGTCGACGAACAGCTTCTCGGCGGCGACGGCGCACTCGAAAGGCATGACAGGCGAGCCGTCATAGGTTGGAATCCGCGCGTCCCCTGGGACCTTCGTCGCAGACCACTACTATCATATCGCCGGGTCCGAACTCGTAAGCAACCGAACCATTGGTTGGGCATCTTGAGGTAGCGTTCGGGCGCTGCATCGAAGGTGGTCGACACCAATCCAAAGCATTCTCCACACCTCTAATTGTTAGTAGGGTGCGTGGACTACACTTCTCGTGTAAGCCTCATCCCTGAGATGGAAACATCAATTTCGAGTGGCACGGGAGGCTGTACTTGGCAGAGATCTGTGTTCTCTCTTCACGAACCGCCTATTCGACGCCGGGTGAACTTGGCGCGCGAATAGTGGCTGGCGAGGGTCCTTATCTCGTGGGCGCCGATGGGACTCGTTATCTGGATGCGTCCTGCGGTTCGGGATCTCTCATCTTCGGTCATGGCGACGAGAAAATCATCGACGCGCTTCACGCCCAGAGTCGCAAGTTGACGCTTTTCCCTTCGCGGCTTTTTAGCTCCGAAATCGTAGAGCGTTACGCTCGCCAACTGCTCGATTTCGGTCCGCCGAGCATGTCGCGCGCGATCACTTTCAGCAGCGGTTCAGACGCAGTCGAGGCATCGCTCAAACTGGCGCTTCAACATCATTTCGCCGCCAAGCGGCCGCAACGACGGAAGATCCTAGGACGCAACGCCTCCTATCATGGAAATACCATCGCTGGGCTCAGCGCAGGAGAGTTCGTTGCGCGCCGGAAGCCTTATGAGGGCATGCTTGCGTCGTGCGCCAAAGCTTCCCACGCGCATTGCGTCGCCTGTGAGTTCGGACTTCAGGCGCAGACTTGTGCGCTAGAATGTGCGCAATCGATCGAGGATGCGATCCTTGAGGAAGGTCCGGAGAATGTCGCAGCGGTGATCATCGAGCCGATCGTCGGTGCCGCGCTGAGTGCCGCGCCGCCAGACCCAAGATATCTGCCGCGAGTCCGGGAGATCTGCCAGCACCATGACATACTGCTCATCGTCGACGAAGTCATGACTGGTTTCTCCCGCACCGGACGGCCGTTCGCAAGCATGCATTGGAACGCCGAGCCTGACATCATTATCTGCGGAAAGGCGATCAGCGCCGGCTATTACCCTTTGTCAGCTCTTCTAGTGAGTGAGCAGGTGGTTAACGGGCCGTTGGCACGCGAAAAGTATTTTCAGAACGGTCAGACGTTTGCTTGCAGTCCGGCGGGCGCTGCGGTGGGATTGGCAGTCTTGGGCCGGTTGGAGGATGGAAGCCTCGCTGCAAACGCGACGCGCATGGGCGAGCTACTGCGAGCTTCGCTCCGCGAGGAACTGCCCGGCGAGCTGATCAACAGAGTCCGCGGCATGGGATTAATGGTTGGTTTCGACATCAGCTCCTCCGGTTTGAAGAATCGACGATCCCTTTCGCCCGGTCGCTGCAGCGATCGATTTCAGCGCGCCGCGCTCAAACGCGGGTTGGTCATCTACGCCAGTAGTGGTAGCGCCAGAAGTGAGGCAGGCGATCATGCAATGCTACTACTGCCTTTGACAATTTCCGAACGCGAAGTACAAGAGGCTACAGCATCGCTTGTGGCCGCGGCAAACGATCTTCTCGAAACTGAGAATAAGTAGCGGCGATGACTTTGTCCGGGCAATCTCCTCGCACGTTGGACCTACGATGCCGCGGCAGACGAGAGCAACGAATTTGTGTTCAAAATTTACCGACTGAAGGGTCTAACGGGCATTCCCCAGGTGCCTGTTCTCGGTACCGACAAACTGTTTGAGATGCAAGCTTAGCCAAAGTCAATCGACTATTCGGACGGGAACGTCCCGACCGATGTTGAAACAGGAGGAGCGGCATTGCTGGCCTCGAGCCTGTGGGCTCTGGGTGTCTATAGAGCTGGCCCCGGTTGTCTGAACAGAGTTTCCGCGTCGATAGGTGGAGCCTCTGCCGAGGTTAGGCTGCCATGCGGAGTGGCAGCGGAGTGAAGTAGGCTAGATCCGGCGTGCTCCCGTCAAGACTCGAATGGGGACGCCTGCTCTTATACAACAAGGTTTGAGAACGCCCACAGGACCGTTCTTCGCGAGGTTCTTTATCGGCATCATCCCTGGTTTGGTCGCCGAGTTTGCGTTCATGGGGCCGT
>NZ_JADPIS010000071.1:0-4453 GCF_023073025.1 Bradyrhizobium sp. 76 | reverse complement strand
GCGATTCTGTGGCTCTTTCGTCCGGCGATATCAATGCCGTCGAACTTCACGCTGCCGCTACGCGGCGTCACGACGCCCATCAGGCTCTTCAGCGTGGTGCTCTTGCCGGCGCCGTTGCGGCCGAGCAGCGCCACCACTTCGTGACGCGCGACGTGCATGGCGACGTCGAACAGGATGTGGGAGTCACCGTAATAGCTGTTCAGGCCGTTGACCTCGATCAGGCTCATGCGGCGATCTCCCCGTGAACTCCGCCGAGATAGGCTTCCTGCACGGCGGCGTTGGCCTTGATTTCCTCCGGCGTGCCGTCGAGCAGAACCTTGCCTTCCTGGAGCACCGTTACGCGTTCGACCAGCTCGAACAGCGAATCCATGTCGTGGTCGATGATGATCATGGTGCGCCCTCGCGCGATCGATTTGAGCAGCTTGACGGTCTCGACGCGCTCGCGTGGGCTCATGCCCGCAAGCGGTTCGTCGAGCAGCAGCAGGCGCGGCGAGGTGGCGAGCGCGAGGCCGATTTCGAGCCTGCGCTTCTCGCCATAGGCGAGCTCGGATACCGGCGTATCGGCCCGGCGGCTCAAATTGACGAGGGCAAGCGTGTGCTCCACCTGCTCGGTCAGGCCCTTGACGCTGGAGAGCTTGCGGAACAGGTCGAGCCGGAATTTTCCACGTAGCTCGGCCAGCGCGGCGATCGTCAGGTTCTGCCGCACCGTCAACCCGGTGAAGAGCTGGTTGACCTGATAGCTCTTGGTGAGGCCGAGCTGGCAGACCTCGGTCACCTTCAATCCCGTGATGTCTCGCCCCTCGAATACGATCTGGCCGGAGCTCGGCGCGATCTCGCAGGTCAGCATCTTGAAGAAGGTCGATTTGCCGGCGCCGTTGGGGCCGATGATCCCGCGCAGCTCGCCCTGATTGACGCTGAAATCGATGTCGCTGTTGGCGACGAGACCGCCATAGCGTTTGGTCAGGCCGGTGGCTTTCAGGATCGGCCCGGAATAGGCGGGATGCGCGACCTCCTTGGCCTGCATCGGCGCCGGTGGGGGTTGCAGTGTGGCCTCGGCGTCAGCGGCCTCCTGCTCCATCTCCGCATCCGTTCGCTTTCGCTTGCCCGAGACGAGGCGGTAGAGATCGGCAAGACCGCCGATGATGCCGCCGCGCAGGAAGCAGACCAGCAGCACGAAGACGACACCCAGCACCAGCTTCCAGGCTGCGCCGAGGCCCAGCGCGGACTGGAGGAAGTCCTGAAGGAAGAGCCAAACGGTTGCGCCGACCAGCGGTCCGAACAGCGTGCCCCTGCCGCCGATGGCCGTCTGCATCACGAGCTGGCCCGAGGTGTCGAAGGTGAAGGCGTCGGGCGGCATGAAGGCCTGGAGCACGCCGAGCAGTCCCCCGGCGAAGCCCGCGTAAGCGGCTGCGATCACGAAGGCGGTCAGCTTGTAGCCATGGATGTTGTGTCCGACGGCCGTGGCGCGCAGCGGATTGTCGCGGATCGCACTCAGAATCGCGCCGACCGGCGAGCGCACGATCCTGAGGGCGATGACGACGCCGACGAAGTAGCACAGCGCGATGAACTGATAGAGCGACCAGCCATTGGTGAAGTGGATGGAGGTGAAGCCGAGATCGAAGCTCGGCGTCGGTACCCCCGGCAAGCCGTTCTCGCCGCCGGTGAAATCGGAAAGTGGATTGAACTCGACGAAGTAGAACACCTCCGCGATCGCCACGGTGATCATCGCGAAATAGATGCCGGTGCGGCGCAACGCGATCAGGCCGATCAGGTAGCCGGTCGCGGCCGCCGCGATCATGCCGATGATCAGCGCGCCCAGCACGTTGCCGAAGCCCGCGCGGGTCAGCAGGTAGGCGGCGACGAAGCCGCCGGTGCCGTAGAAGGCGGATTGGCCGAACGAGAGCAGGCCGGTGAAGCCGAACAGGATGTCGAAGCCGAGGCCGAACAGGCCCCAGACCAGGATCCTGTTCACGGTGTTCGGCGCGAAGCCGAGATGAGGCAGCACGAAGGGGGCTGCGATCAAGCCGATCGCGGTCAGGGCTTCGATCAAGAAGGGGCGTTGCTTGAGCATCAGGAGATCGCTTACTCGCGGCCCTGGACGCCGAGCAGGCCATGCGGTCGTACCACGAGCACGAGCGTCATCGCCGCAAACAGCATCACATAGGCGTAGCCGGGGTTGAACATGGAGGTGACGCTGATGATCTCGCCGGCGATCAGGCCGCCGATAATTGCGCCGGGGAACGAGCCGACGCCGCCGATCACCACCACCACGAAGGTCTGGACCAGGATGTCGTCACCGATGCCCGGTGTCAGCGACACCACCGGCGCGTTGACGATGCCGGCAAAGCCGGCGGCCATTGCGCCGATGCCGAACACCACCATGAAGACGCGATAGACATTGATGCCGAGCGAATCGACCATCACCGAATCCTCGATGCCGGCGCGCACAATCATGCCCAGCTGGGTCCGGTAGAGGACGATGAACAGTGCGCCGAGGGCGACCGCGACGATGCCGACGACGGCGAGGCGGTAGGTCGGATAGAACATGAAGCCGAGATTGGTGATGCCCCGGAACAGGGCCGGCGGCGGCACCAGCTGCGACTGGCTCGAGAAGATCAGGCGCACGAGCTCGACGAAACAGATGCCTAGCCCGAAGGTCACGAGCAGCTGATCCTCGTGCGGGCGGTGATAGAAATGGCGGATGATGACGCGTTCCATGAGAACGCCGAGCAGCATCACGAACAGCGAGCCCGCGATCACGGCGAGGATGAACGACTCCGTGTACTGGTAGGCGACGAAGCCGGCATAGCCGCCGATCATGAACATCGCGCCGTGCGCGAGGTTGAGCACGCCGAGCGTGCCGTAGATGATGGTCAGGCCGGAGCTGATCAGCGCGAGCAGGGCGCCGAGCGCGAGCCCGTTGAAAAGCTGCGAAACGAGGTTGGGCCAACTTATCATGCGACAATCGCTGTTGTGGCGCGCGATGGTGCGCGTCCAAAAAAGGGTGACGCCGCAGGACCGGAGTGCAGTCCGCGGCGCCACAGGGGTTAGCGAGGTCTCAGCTGTAGTCGCCGAGATGGCAGCCGAAGGCGTCCGGCTTCTGCATCAGGCTTTCCCCCGGGACGATCTCGACGACGTCGTACCAGTCTTCCTTGTTCTTCATGTCCTTTTGCTGCTTGCCCTTGACGATGATCACCGGCCGGACGCACTGATGGTCCTCGGGACGGTAATGCACTTCGCCCACCAGGGAGGGGATCGTCTCGCCCTTCTCGTAGGCCTTGATCACGTCGGGCGGGCTGAAGCTGCCGGCCTGCTCGCACATGTGCGCCCAATGCGCGAAGCTGACATAGGCGTTCTCCGCGCCCCATTCGGGCTTGTAGCCGTACTTCTTCTCGAATGCTTCGTTGAACATCTTGGCGAGCGGGAATTTGTCTTCGATGGTCCACCAATAATCGGTGGCGGCGTAGACGCCCTGCATCAGGCCGCCGGTCTCGCGCGCGATGAAAGGCACCTGGTAGGGGACGACCAGCTTCATCTTGTCGAGCACGCCGAACTGCTTGGCCTGTTGTGTCGACAGCACGGCGTCGTGTCCCCAATTGACGTTGATGAGCACATCGGCGCCTGAATTCGCGACGTTCAGCAGATAGGAGGAGTAGTCGGGTGCGCCGAGGGGCGCCACCTGGTTGGTGGTCGTCGTCCAGCCCGCTGTTGCGAGGAAATCCTGCATGGATTTGGTGACGGTGTGGCCGTAGGTGTAATCAGGCGTGAGATACGCGGCCTTCTTGCCCTTGCCGAACTCACGTACCATCACCGGGCCGATCGCTGCAGCCGCAGTCTGGCCGTAGAAGTTCTGGCGAAAGCCGTAGCGGACGCAATCCTTGCCGGTGGTATCGTTCGAGCCGGAAATGCCGCACACGAAAATGACGTGTTCGCGCTGGGCGAGTTTGTTCAGCGCCACTGCAACGGCGCTCGACGTGCCGCCGGTGATCATGATCGCCTTGTTCTCGCTGATGAAGCGCTGCTGCGCCTGCACCGCCTCGTTTGGCTTGGCCGCGGAATCGGCGACGCCGAACTTCAGCTCCTTACCGAGCACGCCCTTGCTGGTCTTCGGCGATATCTTCTTGATCAGGTCGTGCCCGCTGTTGATGTGCTCGATCGCGAGCTGATAGCCCTTGAGCTCGTCTTCACCCTGTACGGCATAGGTGCCGGTGCGCGGCACGGAGATGCCGATGAAGGCGGTGGAGCCCGAGACCCCGGCGGGGTAGGAGCCGATCGCCAGCTTGTCCTCGGCAAACGCCGGCATCCCGGGCAGAACCGCGCCGCCGATGAGGCCCGCGGTGGTCTGAAGCAGGCCACGGCGCGAGAGGCCGCGGCGGATGAGATTGTCAGTCATGATCGTTTCCTCCGAACATCGTTCTTGTTTGCAGGCAAAGCACGACCTGTCCGGCGGCAG
>NZ_JADPIS010000044.1:0-4517 GCF_023073025.1 Bradyrhizobium sp. 76 | reverse complement strand
GCCGAGACCGTCACGCTTGCGGTCATCGAACAAAACGTTCCTATGCTGGCCGATGCCCAAGCTCTCGTTGGCCGCTTCCACGCGATGATCCGAAAGAAGGCCGAGATGGAGCTCGAACCTTGGATTGATGACTCCAAGCGGAGCCTCATTGCCTCGTTCGCGAATGGCATTGCCAACGATAAGGCCGCGGTGCACGCGGCTATCACGCAACCATGGTCCAATGGCCAAGTGGAAGCTCAGATCACCAAGCTCAAGCTGGTCAAACGGCAAATGTACGGGCGCGCTAAGCTCGATCTCCTTCAGGCTAGGCTGATTGGCGCGCCATAAAAACAATCACTATCATCGAATATGCGTCAGAGCCCAAAAGAGACCCCTTTGATCGGCGTGCTCTGCTGGTAGCGCTCGGGTCGTCGGAGCTGGTCGGGGTTGCGGAGACGGCGCGAGCGCGGGTTGTTTGAACATCGTCGCGGCTTTTGAATCGCCAGCTGTCGTTGCCGGTCTCGACGATGTCGCAGTGATGGGTCAGCCGGTCGAGCAGCGCGGTGGTCATTTTGGCATCGCCGAACACGCTCGGCCATTCGCCGAACGCAAGATTGGTGGTGACAATGATGGAGGTGCGCTCGTACAGCCGGCTGATGAGATGGAACAGAAGCTGGCCACCGGACTGGGCGAAGGGCAAATAGCCGAGTTCATCCAGCACGATGAAGTCCATCCGGGTCAGATGCTCGGCGAGCCGACCTTGCGGCATATTCGAACCGAACAGCGTGCTCCCGATCAGAACCGTCTCCATCTCGGAGGCGAGGAGGCCGAACCACTTGCACACCTCCCACCACTCTCCAGTCTAAGTGAAATACTCGTTCTGAAACGCGATCGCATATCGCGCGGCGCACATGAGGACGACTAAATGAGCAGCCGCATGGATGGCGCTCGCTGACCAGCTCTTGAAACTAGTCGAGACCTCCGGCTGATCGTGTACCGATCAGGGACGCCCCAAAAACGCTAGCTGTAATGCGTAAACGTCGGGGCGGTCACGCAGCGAGATGAGGACGGAGAGTAGGAAGCAGATCGCGCCCATCAGGAGCGAGAAGTCCCAGCTCAATAAAAGCGAAGAAATTCAGCGTCAGCCATTTACTTGTCGAGAACGAAGGGTATGCGCTGAAGTTTTCCTTTTGTCATCCGTATGATCCGATATCGTGCCGAGCTTCAGCGCCTGACGATGATCATACGAAGCCCACCGAAACGTCCTGTTCGAGCTGGTAGCTCGGATCCAGGAATGCCCCTCCTCCAGGCTACGTACTGACCGGCGTCCTTGCCGACGTAGCGGCCGCAATGGTGCGTGTCGCCGGACAGCAGCACGGATCGTGTGTCCGCGCCGGGCGTTTAGCGGGATCCCGGCGGCGTACTCCATGATTTCCCATGGTTTTCAATTGCTGTCGGTATATAGCCAGCCCGGCTCGGCGCTGAACAGAATGGCCTTCGAATCTCCTAGACACTAGCTGCGATGTCCTTGAAGTACTCCGCCTGCAGTTGATCCATAATCGGCGAGTTGGATTCAGTCAGATCTCAGTAATCTGGACCGCGAAGTAGCTGCGGCGCTGATAGAAACGCCATGCCCCGAGGTGCCACGGCTTTTCCTCGAGAGGAAGGATGCAGCTTTTCATTGCCCCCGCCGTGTTTTGCGCAGATTTTCGCCGCGGCTCTGCACATCTCCGGAAACGGAAAGGCCCGGCCGCTCGGCACAGGACCGAGAATTGTGAGCAACCAGTCGAGTGGATTGCAAATCGTCTGCGCACGCCTATCGATGGAAAATATTGCTGGTCTGATTTGGACGAAAACTTTGCCTGGGCCCGTGGATAGCCAAGCCGAAACGTCAGCCTTTGACGCCTGGAAGAATGGAGCGCGAGAGCTTGCCGAGCGGCAGGAGCTGATCACGAATGCCAGTCGGGATGAGCTCAGGAAAGCGCTGATCGAGCTCGACATGTTGTTTAGGAATGCTCCGGGAAGCGTGCACAAGGCCTATCGGAATCTCACGGAAAAGCGAATCGAGGAGGCACGAGAGAGCTTCGCCTCCTCAATAGGAGACGGCCATCTCTCGTGGTCGTTGTCCGATGAGACGCCTGAGCTGGCGGCGTCAAGGATGGGCGGCCTCATACGGGAAATCGACAGGGTGCTTGCTGAGCGGCGTTCGCAGTGGCCGATTGCGCCGAGTGAGTGGCACCTCGAGCAGCTTGGATGCTGGTTCATTCCGCGGCAAGGCGTGAGCGCACTGCGCCCAGCTCGAAGGCTTCAGCCCTACTCGAAGCGGGGTTTACTCTTCCATCGAATATTGCCTGCTGTGATACAGGGCTACCCTGTCCAGGTCGTGGATACTCGCACGTTGCATACGACGGCTTCGGACGCGCGCAAATGGAAGATGGGTGCTTGCCTGTTCAAGGCCCTAGGCTAGGGAGCTCAAGCCAGAGTTTTGCTCCATAGCAGGCGATAAGCGTTTCAGGGTCGCCAGCGTTGAAGCACCGTCAGCAGACGGCGCAATTTCTGAGCAGATTGCTCAGGCCCTGAAGGAGAACTGCATCGCAGTTGTGTGGCCCGAGCTAACTGTCTCGCCGGAACTGCGTGCGAAGATCGTCGAGCTCATTCGAGACCGGGATGTTACGGACGAGCTCGAAGCGCCCGAAATTCTGATGCCAGGGACTTGGCATGAGAAAAACGACCACGGGATTGTCAACCGGGCCCGGATCTACGACGGCTACGGAGAGGAGCGCTTGAGCTACGACAAGATCGCGCCTTACGCCGACGATGGTTGGGGCATGGAAAATATCACGGCTGGCGACCGGGTATGTGTCCTTGCTACAGAAGGCGCATTGATCAGCGTCGCCATTTGCCTGGAATTTGTGACGTGTGCCACACGCCTTTTAGTGAGCTCGACGTCGACGTCATGCTCGTCCCGTCAATGGGTAACGACCGCGCAATGCAGGGCCACCAGACCACCGCGGCGCAAGTTGAGGTGAGGTTCGGTACCCGCAGCTTCGTGGTGCAGCATCCGACCCAGACGACGTTCATAGATCACCGAATAGGTACCATTACCCCTACTCAAAGAGCCCGCCGCGGTTTCGGCGAAGGAACTCGGCCAGAACACCGTTTGGGCCGCCTACAAATGGGGCTCTTGACAACTAGATTCGGGGACTAAAATCAGAGTAAAGCGTTGTAAAGCGATATTAACCGTTGTGATGTAAGGCTAGCCCATGTCGGATCTGGCATTGGAAAAGGTAGAGGCGGGCGAAGCGACGGCGAGCGAAGCCAGGCACGTCATTTCCGAGCTCCTCAAAGAGGGATCTGAAAAGCCTGGAGCGCCTCTACGCCACTCTGGGATCGTGGGTTTGGAGCACCCTGGAGAGCCGGCGGCGTGACCAAGAGCTACGAGAATGGTTCGATATTCTGCGACGGATAAGCGCAATCCTTGGCGCGCGGAATACTGCCTATGCGGAGCGCTTCAGAGCATTCTACGACCTTCTACATATGTCGATAAACACGTCCAAGCTCGCACGTCCAAGCAAGGTCCTGCATCGTCAGCACGTAGTGCCAATACTTAGATTGCTCCGCAACACGCCGTCCCGGCAGATGGAGAAGGCGGCGATCGCCAAGAGACTACATCTGCGAGATGCCAATCTCAGCAGGATTCTTCGTTTGATGACTAATGCGCGGTTCGTCGAACGAACAACCCCAGGCAAATTTGCCCTTTTCGCCCTGACTCGTGGCGGCCTGCTCGAGCTCGAAAGGCGCGAAAAGCGCGAAACGAAGAACCGCGACCGGTTACCCGCGCAGGTGAGAGAGACATTCGCGCGAGTCGGAGCCGCTCATCCAGCACGTTGTAGCAGACGCGGATGTTCTTCGGGATTTCTTCAATTTGGCGATACACGGCTCGGTGCACACTCATGATTCCGCGGGGCTACGGAACGCGAGTGCTGTAGGCATTCGTCGCGCGATTGAAGACTATTTGCTCCATCTTCACGGACCAACACCTTCAGCTCCCGGATATTTGAAGGCTCCAACAAAAAATTCATATCGAGGGTTTTCAGTCAGGGTTGTGCAGGCAAAAAAGGCCGAGGCTCATGGCTTCTACACGATAGAGGCGGTGAGCAATCCGAAACCTGCCTCATTCCCCGTGGGGATACTGCATCCATACGGCGAGGAGAGCGAAGATGTCGACTGAAGATGATCTTGGTGCTTTGAGCCCAGATGAGCCGCAAAGCGACCCCGATGCCGTCATGCTATACGGAAGCGCCCTCGTCGACCGGCTCACCTACATATCATCAACCTTCAGTGCGTGTTCCAGCCGATCGTGATCACCGATTCCAGGCCATCGTGATCACCCATTCCAGAGCATCGTGATCATCGTTTCCAGCCGATCGTGATCGCTATTTCCAGCGATCATGATCGGGGGCAACGGGGAGGCGCGCACCGCTGACAGTCTGCAACCCGGCTACCTTGGTCTTTTGCCCAACCGCAGAGGATCGAGA
>NZ_JADPIS010000004.1:0-4590 GCF_023073025.1 Bradyrhizobium sp. 76 | reverse complement strand
AAAGCCGGTCTCGTCGATCACCAGCACCGCATCGTCATCCGCCAAGTGCTCGATGACATAGTCGCGGACGATATCGCGCAGGGCATCAGCGTCCCAATCTCCACGACCCAGAATTGCCTGCTGACGCCATGGGCCAGGATCGCCAGCCGCCTCCGCGCGCATCCAGCCGGTCTTGCGCTGCTCATCTCCGAGCAGACCTTCCAGGAACAAGCCTGCATTCGTCGCAACACGCTCTTGCGTGAACAACGGACGTATCCGCTGCTTGATCTCTCGAAGCGACGCCGCCCACAACGCAAGCGTCTCCTCAACCGACGCGGCCCGCGTCCACGACATTCGAATCATGGTTGCCCATGGATTCAGAAGCCCGCAAACAAAGCAACTGTAGTGCTAGCCAGCGTGAGGTGCACGCTGTCCGGCGGACCAACTTCAGGGTCAATCGTCGTTCGCGCGGAACGGATTGCCGCTTCGCGTTGCTACGTTCGTGATTACATCGCGCGCGCCTGCTGTTTGCGGGCGCGGCGCCGCTCGAAGAAGCGCTCGATTTCCCGCTGAGGAGAGCCGGCATCGAAGGCTTCGCGATAGGCTTCCACCGCCATCGCCATGGCCTTGCGATAGCGATCTTCATCGAGCAGCCGATTGGCCTTCTTCGAAAGGCCGTAGGCGACCTGCGGCTGGCCAGAGAGGCGCTTCGCCACAGCAATCGCTGTGTCGAGAACTTCGCCCTGGGGGACGATTTGATGGATGAAGCCTAGATTCCTTGCTTCCTCGGCGCTCATCAGCCTTCCTTGCAGGGAAAGCTCAATCGCGCGACGGCCCACTCGCTCCCACATCAGCCAAGTGCCGAAGATGCTTGGGAGACCAGAATTGATTTCGGTCTGCCCCATTTTGACGTCGGGATGCGCGACCACGAAGTCACAGAACTGGGTGACCTGAAAACCGGATCCAGCCGCCACACCGTTGACAGCGGCAATCAACGGCTTCCGAAATTGTCTGACTGCATCGTAGCAGTTCGCAAGGCGGCCCAACCATGGGCCAATTCGAGAGCCATCGCTGAAGGCCTGCAATTCCCAGAGATCCTGACCCGAACAAAATGCTCTGTTCCCGGCACCGGTCAGGATCGCTGCAATGACGTCGGGGTCCGCATCGGCACTAACCAGCTTTGCAGCCAGTTCGTCCCTGAGATCGGACGTCCAGGCGTTGTACAGAGCGAGGCGATTGATTGTGAGAACCAAAACCCCGTCATGGACCTGCGAGAGAAGGTTATCTGAATTCTGAGCGGTCTGACGTGAGTCTACCATGCTGATACTCCTTCAGACGGTGAGCAGCGGCTGACCGAACCTGCTCTGCTTCCCAGGCGCCCTTCAGATCGACCGTAATCTCGTTCTTCTTGATGCGTCATTGGGCCGCACGGAAACTCGTCAACGATGTGGGCGTAGAGCCGGATCTGGCAGTAGGCGAGGCGCTTGTTACAAAACTATACGCTGGCGATAAGGTCGGCTTTTGAGCTCTCCTTGGCGTTGACAAGCGCCCTGCTCTCCGGCTGGCGAAGCCACGTCCAACGCGATTGCCGCTCTTTAGACCCGCCTCCTGCAGTGTGCCGGTCAATTCCTTGACCTTCTGCAGAAGGTCACGAAACGTCGTGCGGTGGCGCCGAACGGTGCATAAGACGCGGTCGCCAAACTCTTGATCACGCCCACGGAGGAGCTCGGGATCGTCTGCATCTAAAAGGCCTCTGGCTTCGACGGCAGAAAACTTACCAGTGTCCGGAGCCCGAAGATAATGTGTGGCGATCGCGAGTGATCGACCAATACCATTTGTAAGAGAGATCAATACCAGTTCGGTATTGACCGGGCATCCGCGAGAAGTGTCACGCTGTTGTCCAACTGTCGGTCACGCGGCTCTCCGCTGTTGGCGCGTCGCTGAGGCTGCTCGCAGCTCATCGGCTGGCCAAATGGGCATCATCCGGACGATCGGCGATTTTCTTGCAATCTGCCTCAATCTCGTCATCACATATCAGTTGAAGCCCGCCGCACAATGGCGGCCTCTTTGATCTCAGAACATGCGGTTCACACCGTAATGTCCGGACCTGCTGCGGCCGCGATCGCCACCGGACAAGCTGGGTTCACTGAGGTGATCACCGGTGACATGGGTGGCAGCCACCTGTGTTGGTGAGATTGATGAGGGCTTGGCCGCTCTAGCGGTACCCGTTAGGATTGAGGGCGTAGGCGTCTTGTACGCGATCGCCATGACCGGGGCCCCTAAATCGGATAATGGGTCCAGGAGTGAGATCAGCGCGTGGAGAAGCTGAAGGAGTCAGCGGACGTGATCGCGAAGGCGATCCGCGTTGGGCATTCACGAAACATGTGAAATTCTTCCTCCTTTCGCCGTATTCGCCGGCGAGGTGTCCACCAGCAGACCTCTAGCCCGTATTTCTCACACGGCGCCATCGCACTTGCCTTGGAAGATGAGATGCGCCTCCTCGACGAGGTCGAGGAAGTCGCTCTCCCAGTTGTCTGTCAATCGGCCCTTTAATTGCGGTTTGTTGTCAAGCTACCATTCTTCCTCTCTCCAGTGACACGCCGGTAGCGATTGCTCCGTCGGAGCTGATCAGGTTGCGGAGACGGAGCGATCGCGGATGGCGAGACGATTGCCTAGCGGGCTTGGCAATCGACGTCGTTGGCGGCTTCGTCGGGTTGGGTTGATGTCGTAGCTGGGGTCATGGTCCTTTCCGACGTCGCGAGCGCCTCATGATGATGTCCGGATCGGGCGCCTCAACGTTTGCAGCGGAGTGCGGGCGAACCGCCACCAGCCGATTGACCGAGGTCACCACGACCACCGTCCCAGCGGGACATCGCCAGTCCGGCGGACCGGACCAGGAACTTGCGAGCAAATATCAGATTGGCTTCGGCTGGCCCCAGTCGAACGACGTGCCATCGACCCAGATGCAGTGGAGAATCACGGCGATCTTTCGGGCGATGGCGACCTTTGCCTTCTTCATGCCGATCCGCTTGGCGAGCTTCATGCCCCAGGCCTTTAGGGAAGACCACTTTTTGGTTCGATAAAGAAGGACAGTGGCGGCCTCGAACAAGTAAGTTCGGAGAAGCCGGTCGCCCCATCGAGATATCTTTCCGTTGGTGTCGGTTTCGCCGGATTGGCTGCGCCTCGGCGTAAGGCCTAGGTAGGCGCCGACCGTCGAAGCCGATCGGAAGCGCGAGGGGTCATCGATCGTGTGGCGGAACGTTAGGGCCGTCACGACACCGCCCCCCGGGACCGTCATCAGGCGACGCGTCGTGTCGTCCAGCTTTGCCAACCGGCGGACCTCGTCGTCGAACTTACCTTGTTGTTGACAAACGTTCTCATGGATCGAGAGCAGCGGCGATATCACGCTGAGAAGCAAATGATCGACGCCCAAGAGTTCGCTGACCTGGTTGCGGAATTGTTTGCCGATCGCGCGAGGGAACAGCAATCCACATTCCTTGATCAAGCTGCGAACTTGGTTCTCGATGTCTCGGCGCATGGACACTAGCCGAGATCTGGCGACAAGGATCGCTCGGATCTTCTGGCTTTCCTCACTTTTGACTTTTACCTCTCGATACCATCCAACCCGCACCAGTTCGGCAAGCCCTCGCGCATCATTCTGATCGCTCTTGTTCATTCGGACCGACAAAGCTGCGTGCGCATGCCGAGCGTCGATGCAGACCACGGGAAGCTCAACCCTGCGGAGTTCATGCCATAGCCAACTCGCCATAGCACCGGTCTCGAAGCCGATACGCTCGGCATGAGGCGCATGTTTGTTAAGCAGGTCAGTCAAGGCACCAGGATTAGACTTTGCTTTCCCTTCGAAGATTACTTGACCAGTCTCGTTGACAACGCACACAGCGGTTTCTCTCTGTGAGACGTCCAGCCCGACGTACTGCTTCATGGGAGCTCCTTCGAATCATTTAATTGCGAGGGCTCCACGATAACGGAGGTTGTCTGCCACGAGTGCCGACCGCAATTACGTCATCGTTTGCAAATTTGGCTCTGACGCATATTCGATGATCGTGGTTGTTTTTATGGCGCGCCAATCAGCCTAGCCTGAAGGAGATCGAGCTTAGCGCGCCCGTACATTTGCCGTTTGACCAGCTTGAGCTTGGTGATCTGAGCTTCCACTTGGCCATTGGACCATGGTTGCGTAATAGCGGCGTGCACCGCGCCCTTATCGTTGGCAATGCCATTCGCGAACGAGGCAATGAGGCTCCGCTTGGATTCATCAATCCAAGGTTCGAGCTCCATCTCGGCCTTCTTTCGGATCATCGCGTGGAAGCGGCCAACGAGAGCTTGGGCATCGGCCAGCATAGGAACGTTTTGTTCGATGAGGGCAAGCGTGACGGTCTCGGCCTTGGTTAGGTGGTCGCGCTTCGTCGTCATCAGCTGCGCTATCGTCCTGGCGGCGGGGACCTTCTGCAATTGTTGATGGCTGATAGTCTCGGCACGCCGCCGTCGCGTCGCCCATTCCGCCACCACGCGCAGCGATCCCATAAAGCCTTGTCCCTTCAAACGGCGCCAGAGTTCGGCACCGTTGCGACAGCCGCCTGACCACTGCGCGTC
>NZ_JADPIS010000057.1:0-4668 GCF_023073025.1 Bradyrhizobium sp. 76 | reverse complement strand
CAAGCCCCTCGACATAGGCCGCAAACCGCGATTCACTCCCGTCCGATCTTGGGTGACCCATCCCAGCTCTCCATGCCGAAAAACGAATCTCCCGAAAATACCAGCAATTCCAGGATCAAAGATCGCGACTTTTTGACTCAGTAAGACTAGACGAGTAGGAATGATCGCCCCCTTCTGCACTATCGAGATTGGCGTCCATATCAAAGCTTTGGCGATCTCGGTGCATCACCAGGTTCGCCATCATCGGATCCCGGGAGCGGCAGAGTGATGCGCCAACGGCCGCCTACGGCCGAAAACTCCTGTCGCGATTCAGGCGTGTTCGCCGTTAGGTATCCCGATTCCGAAATACCGCGCGTGGGCGAGATTAAGGATGCGATTGATCAGATCCGAGAAGCTGTAGCCGCCCGTCGTCGCAGCCCGGACGTAAGAGTGGATATCATCGAGCGACGGGCTGAAGTTGATCTCGAGGACAAAAGGCTGGCCGGAGCGGTCGATCCGGAGGTCAATGCGGGCATAGTCCCGGCCAAGGCAGGCACGGAAAGTCGCAACCTAAATATCCCGCAGCATCGTCGCAAGTTCATTTCCGATTTGCGCTGGGCAAATTTTCTGCGGCGGCGCGACCGCCATACGATGCTTGTCTTCCCAGGTGATAAGACGTGTTTCGCGCTCGCAGAAGTCGTGCTCGACCGGAGGCAACACCTCAAGCTCTTCGTTTCTGAGCAGGGCGACGCAGATTTCTCGCCCTCGATGTATTCTTCCACCAGTGCGTCTTGAGCATAGTGCGTGAAAATCATTTCCACCGCTTGCATCAGACGACTAGGCTCATGTACGAATTTGTAATGTCAAGTTGTCGGATTCGTAACGTGGCTTCACTATCACAGGGAATCGCAGGTCGCCGGTGCTCTCGCTGCCGCGCTACTTGTTTGCGATGACTTTGTCGAGCTCCAGCGCAGCCCCGAGCGGACTCGGCCAGGTGTACGGAATGCCGACCATCTCAAGCATGATCGGAACCTGGCTGGAACGCCACTTCCCTTTCCTTCCGTACGCCACGTTGAAGACCATTCCGGAGGGGCCGGACCTGCGGATCGGTGGCGCGAACCGCTCGAGTTTTAGCAAGCAGTCCCTTATCGCCCTCGCACAGCAGCGTCTCGCGGCCGCTCTCTTGCGGTGCCGCCACGACGCTTTTGACCGCCGCGGTAATCCTCCACACCGGGTCGACCGAACGGATTGATCTCGATCAGCTCGTCCACACGACTGCAACCCTATAGCTACTCCCTGGATGTTGCCCGTTGTTAACTGCATTCGCTCAGATCTGCTTGATTGAGAGGAATAGCTACGTCTGATCTGCGTGCTCGCCGATCGGGCCGGCCAGGGGGATGTCCCGATCGCTGTTGAAGTAGGTCGGGCCGACGTTGCCGGAATGAATGTTACGCGGCCCTCGTGACGTGGGCAACGGGGTTGATCGTCACGCGATTGTGGCGAGTTTGAAGAGCCGCACGCAGAACCGACAATTGCTTATGCGCCTTCAATCGTCGGAAGCCCTTGTTGGCCTCGATCATGCCGGCCGCGACCCATCGCAAGCCCATACCGGCATCCGCCAGCGTTTGACGTTGCGCGTGACGCGGCGAATTGTGCCCATCATGTTCTCGGCGATGTTGGTACAGGCGAGCGATCGACGAAGCTTCGGCAACTTCAACCGGACGACAGTCAGGAGTTCGTCGACGCCTTCGAGGATGCTGACCGCCACGCCGGGCCATTGCTGGTCGAGTCGACGCGCGAGATTGCGGATCAATTTTTCAGCCTTGTCGGCGTCATCGAGCTCCCAGGTCTGGCGCAGCACCCGACGGGTGGCCGCATGATGCTCTTTCGGCAGGCGTTCCATGATGTTGCGCGCCTTGTGGATCCGGCAGCGCTGGATCGCTGCGGCCGAACCGAAGGTGCGGCGGATCGCATTCGACAACGCCTTCGCGCCGTCGGCGATGAACAGTCTTGGCATCGTCGGGTCGAGCCCGCGCGAGACCAGGTTGTCAGCAGGGCCTGAACCGTTGCGGCGTTCTCGGTCGCCTCTTCGACCAGCGCCAGCGGATGCTTGTTGCCTTCGCCGTCGACCCCGATCGCGGTGACCAGCACGAGATCGTCGCCGAGATGCAGCCCGTCGATTTGGACCACCAGAAGGTCGAGCGCGGACAGATCGGCAGCCATGAAGTCCGCCAGCCGCGCCGCCGACTTCGCCCCCCCGATCCGGGCGGTGCCGGCACGTCACCCTCGGGCAGCCGGACAGCGCGGCCGAACCGGCGCGTCGACACATTGATCAGCATCAGATTCATCGCCCAGCGACCAGTCGTCTATAGAAGGCGCCGAACGCGGTGTCGGTGCGTCCGACGGTTACGGCAGCAAGGCGCAGAAGAGCTGCGGCCCGACCGCCGGACCGGCGCGTTCGTGACGAGAGCATTTTGCCCCCGGACACCTTATTGCTCGGTGCCAACCCCAGCCAGGAGGTAAAATGCTTTGCACTTGGCCATGAGGTAAGGTCGTCGCCGCATTCTGCGATCAGCTTCAGCGAGAGGTAAGGACCGAGACCGTCGATGGTGGTGACGTCCTTTCCGAGCAGCCCAAATAACGACGCGCGGACGTCGAAAGCCAGAGCGTTCGCTTGATCGGCTCTGTTCCGACGCCGCGAGACCTGCGGCGCTGATCCATGATCATGACCCCTATGGGTAGTGAGTTCCTTCAACACAGCTTCGATTCGGGCGTCGCAGGCAGATGCCTTCTCGTGATACGCGTCGTAAAGGGCGAGTGCCTGATCGAGCGCAAACAGATGCTCCGCGCGGTAGCTTCCGGTGAGCGCGTTCGCGATCGTCTCGACACTGGAGTGGCAACTGTAGTGGCGCAAGCACGCCAGCGTCTCAGGATCGCGCTCGCCGGCAAGGATCGCGCGAATGATGCGTAGGCCAGTCGCGCCCGTGATGTCGGCCACAACGTGCTGGAGTTGAAGATTCATCTCGGTCAATGCTTTTTGCATATGCTGGATGTGTGAGGCGGCGTACTCCAGCAGACGCTCGCGCTGACGCACGTAGGCTCGCAGCTCGGCAATCTGCCCTTTGGGCCGAAAGCTGGCCCGCAGTAACCCGAATGAATGGAGCCGCTGCAGCCATTGCGCATCGCTAACATCGGTCTTTCGCCCCGGCACGTGCTTGGCATCGCGCGCGTTGACAAGAAACACGGCAAATCCTCGTGCATCGAGAAGCTCAAAGATCGGAATCCAGTAGACGCTGGTTGATTCCATGACGACGGTCTCGACTCCGCATTCCACAAACCACTTTACAATTTGATCGAGATCAGCCGTGAAGGTGCCAAAACTGCGTACTGGCTCAAGTGCGTGATCAGCTCCTACGGCAGCCATGTGCACAGTCGCACCAACATCGATGGCAGCCGCGTTCGGGTGCACCATGGGCATGGTACGGTCGACCTTGGACTTCGACTTCTTGCGGTTCATCTCCAATCTTCCTGCTGACAGAGAAGGGCTGAGCTGCGCAATTGATCAGATTCCTAAACGGGATCGCCTTTGCGGCGTCACCACTCTCAAGTCCGCAACAGCTCATGGACCAGTTTTTTTGACGGGGTTAAATGCCACCAAAATCGTATCGGCCGCTCCCTTCCGAACGCAGTCTATCGCCAATCCGTTTCTATCCCACAGGGGGCGTGCAGCGCCGCGCATAGTTTTTTAGAAGGAGCGCTCACCAAGGCGGGATTGCTGAGCGCAAGGCGATGATCGAGCGTCAGCACGAGCTGCCGATCACCAGGCAGGCAGAGGCTTTGAACATCAGCCGCGGCAGCGTGTACTACCTGCCGCGGCCGGTGTCGTCCGCCGATCTCGCGCTCATGCGGCGTCTCGACCGGCTGCATCTGGAGCTTCCCTTCGCCGTCCGGCGATCGTGCTGTTCGGGCCGTTGTTGTTTCCGATCGCGCGCGCCGTCGGCGTGCATGAGGTGCACTACGCCGTTCGCGAATGCTGAGAGGCCTGCTGGCTGCCGAGGGGCGCAAGATCGGCCGCCGGCATGTCAGAACGCTGATGCGGCGGATGGGGATAGAGGCGCTCTATCGCCGTCCGCGCACCACCAGACCCGAGCCCGGCCACAGGATCTATCCATACCTGCTGCGCGGCATGGCGATCACGCGACCGAACCAGGTCTGGGCGATGGACATCACCTACATCCCGATGGCGCGCGGCTTCGTCTATCTCGCTGTGGTGCTGGACTGGGCAACACGTGGTGTTCTGCCGTGGCGCCTGTCGATCACCATGGAAGCAGCCTTCTGCGTCGAGACGCTGGAGGATGCTTTGGCTCGTCATGGCAAGCCGGACATCTTCAACACGGATCAGGGCTCGCAGTTCACCGGACAGGCCTTTACCGGCGTGCTCGCCGACACGGCATCGCGATCAGCATGGACGGCAAGGGCGCATGGCGGGACAACGTGTTTCTCGAACGGCTCTGGCGCAGCGTCAAATACGAGGAGGTGTACCTGCGGGCCTATGACAGCGTCAGCCAGGCGCGCGACTCCATCGGCCGATATCTCGACTTCTACAATCGCGCATCAGAACACCCATCTGTCTATGTTGTTGAAGAGAAGAGGCTTTGCTGATCGGGATGCGATCCCGTGGGGTATTTG
>NZ_JADPIS010000016.1:0-4688 GCF_023073025.1 Bradyrhizobium sp. 76 | reverse complement strand
GGCAGCGCGCTGCTGGTCGACGATGCACCCGCAAGAAGATCGACGACGTGGTTGCCGTGGGTATCAGTGCTCCAGATGTTGGAAAGGCCGGTGGTGGTGTTTTTCCAGGCCACATCATAGCCGCCTGAGACCGCCTCAGCGCCGAGGATCACCCAATTGCTGCCGAACTGACCGGCGGTGACCGCGGCGCCGTTGACCTTGAGCTCGGGACCACCAGTGCCACCGACCGGATCGAGAAAGTAGTTTTGTCCAACCTGCGAGAGACTGGTGCTGCCAAGCGCTTCGATGGTCGTAGCGCCCGCAGACCCGCTGCTTGGTGATGAATATACATGAATGTAGTCAATATAAGATGTGATCGGAACACTCGCAGCATTGGCGTTGTTGCCTGAATTCGTCTGCGTCGCCAGGTCGGCTAGAAGATACATCGGGGAGTGCATGTCGCTCGGCGTCGGCTTCATTCCCATTAGCTGTCCGTCGACATAGAAGCTGATCGTGTCCTTCTCCCAGTCTACGCCGTAGGTGTGATAGCCACTCGGCTGAGCAAGCTCGCTGTAAACTTGAAGATTCGCTTGCCAATTCAGGTTGGGAGCGGCGTCCGTCGTATGAATCCCGCTGTAGACGCCCTTATCCCAGCTACCGTAATGCTCGACGACGTCCAGTTCCTGCCAATGACCAGCATTGTTTGGGTCAGGAATTTGCTTATCAGGCAGAAGCCAGAAAGCGTCCCAGGCACCCGGAAGGTTTGAAAAGTCCGCTCGGATCTCGAAGTAACCGTAGGTCTGAGAAAAATGCCCTTCGGTCGTGATTAACCCAGACTCCCAGCTGCCTGGGTAACCGGACGCTGTACGGTCAGGCACGGCTGTAATCGACAGTACGCCGCTCTTGACGCTCAACGGGTCATAACCTGATCCAGCGTCTACAAAGGAGGAGTTGCCAAAGCCGATGTCAGAGTTGGCATCGAGGCGCCACTCCGGCCGTATATCAGCCCACGTGGTGCTCGCGCCCGTTTGTGAGATACTTCGGGTATCAAATTCCTCATCGAAGGTCATTTTAAAGCCGGTCAAATTTAGCGCCGTCACGGCCCCCTCCCAAAATCTTGAACCCGTCTTCTCTGTATTATTCGACTCTGTATCCGATTGTTACTCCCAAAACGGCACATATGAGGCACGTAAGAACATTAGCTGCAAGTTTTTCCAGACTATAGAAAAGGAAGCGCTAATGACAGACGCAGGTCGCGGATCTCGAGTACTCGCAAGACATCTCTTGACAAGCAGCCAGGACATCGTCCGCCAGGACCTAATCTAGGAGCAGATCGCAACCATCCAAATCTCCCGGATCGAACAGCCAATTGGCCCGAGAGCATCACCCTGCTCGCGCATGCCTTCCGGGTTGTTTACTTAGTCCAACCAGTTTGCGGGAAAGCTGTGGAGGTGCCCCACCGGACGTAGGGGAATCGTATATTGGATGGTGGGTACTATTGCATTGAAGAGGAAGATGGATTCTGAGAACAGCTTCCTGGAAGATGGAGGGAGTCGGAGGTAGTAGTTGAAGAAGGCGTCCCGCGGTTGCCGGACCCGCGCGCAGCCAATGCAAAGCACCTTGGAGTTTTGCTCATTTTGTCGGCGGCCGTTGTTTGCAGAGTGCAGTTACTCGAAGATTGCTGAGTTCGGGCGATCGAAGAAGGAGCTGTTGCGGCTTTTTCTGCGTCTGGAGCACCGTATGCCGATGCACGATGCGTTTCAGCCGGGTGTTCCGTCTGCTCGAACAATCCTTCCGACTGTTTGTGGAGGCTTTGCCAAGGCCAATGGGCTCAAGCTCAGCGGCGTGGCGACGGTCGATGGAAGGGCGTTGCGCGCCGCCTATGAACGGCGCGCTAAGAGGACGCCGCTGCATCTAGTCAACGCCTTGCCTTGGACGCGCGAAGGGCTTTGGCGCAGCACAAGCCGCCTGCGCGCAAGGGGACGGCGGGTGCCTTCGAGGTGCTGGAGCGTCTGTGCCTGGAAGGCTGCATCGTCACGGCCGATGCGCTGGATTGCCACCGCGGCTTTGCTCAAGCGGTGCCTGAGCGCGGCGGCGATGATGCTCTGGTCATCAAGGCCAATCGCGGAGCCTTGTTGGAGACGGTTACGCAGCAGTTTGCGCGATTAGCTAAGCGCCGCACGACCCGGCAGCTCGACCGCGCCACGCACGACCGGAGCGAAACCCGCAAGGCGACCGCGCGCAACAAGAGCTCGGCTAAGCGCCTCTTGGTGTCGTCGTCGTTGGTCGAATTACATCGCCCAGAAGGCTGCGCGACCAAGACCCGCCGGTCACTAGCTACTATCTGTTGTCGAAATATCTTGCTCTCAGGCGGCTGCGGCATGTCTCCACGGTCATTGACGGATCGAGAACAGCCTACCTTTGGATACTCGGGGTCTTTTGCCGAGGACGCAAACCGTGCGAAAGGACCACTTCCAGAACTTTGCCCATTTGCGGCGTCTCGCTCTCAACATCTTGCGTGGCAATCCCGACCGCAAATCCATCCGCCTCAAATTCAGCCGACCTGTTGGGGACAATACCTTCCTCATGCAGGTTCTCAGCCATACGATCGCCCTCCCAGCGGACGGGAGCCACTTTCCACCTATGCCCCTCGTAACCAGCGCAAAGTCTTGGAATATATGTTATGTGCCTAAAACAGTACTGGATGGCATTATGGACGACCATGACTCGTGCGACCTCGCTTGAGACGGACCTCTTTTGATTGCGGGCCGAGATGTAGGTTTTCCGCGGCTGCCAACACGCCCGATCAACGACGGTACACGCGCATTTTCGTAATAGCGCTTTGATAGCAGCGTAAACCAGGGAAGTACTGCCGAGGCCATGTGTGACAACACAAGTAAGCCGTTGGACGTGCACCGTTTGACTCACACGTTCAGCGTCTTCCAACTTCAGGGACATTTTTGAAGAATAAAACGGTATAGGTCGGCGCTCTGGCAACAGATGTTGCTGACGCTTTTGCGGTCCCTATCAGTCAGCCGGCGACTTCGTTGTACTCCGCTTACATTGGACCGGCGAATGGTTGAACTAGGATGAGCGCAAGTCGTGACACCTTCGATTGGGCGAGCAGCGGCGCGGCGAGATTGCCACAAACTGAGCATAGACACCCGTCAGTTAAGGGTCATCACAGCCTTTGGCTGCCCCTGTAAAAGCGCTGCCGCGCGACAACTCGTCCCGTTCATGCGAGCGGCATCCGCCGCGCGCGGCCCCATCCCTTCATGCAGCAAGACAGGGATTCTCCTGACGCAAGGGGAAGCTCGGCTGCAGTTCCTGTTCCTTTAAAGGTTAACACATCATGCATGCCGTGCATTTTAAGTTTGAACTTACGCCTCTTTAACGCGTAGCCGCGAGGCTGCTCCGGAAAAACTTTTTAGAACGGAGCGGCGCGACATGTCTGACTTTAAACTGTTTGGTGTGAACTTGTCCGGTGCGGAATTTGGCGCGGGCGGCACGCGTGGCGTAAATTATGATTACACTTATCCTACACATGCGGAGATAGACTATTTCGCGTCGAAGGATATGTCAGTCATACGGCTCCCATTTCTTTTGGAGCGCGTGCAGCCGACGATGGATGGTTCGCTGAGCGCATCCGAGGTGAGCTACATCGACGACGTGGTAAGCTATGCGAACTCGAAAGGCATGAAAGTCATTCTCGACCCGCATGACTTTGGTTACGTGAATGGTTCGCAGATCGGCAGCACCGCACTTCCAAATTCCGCATTCGCTAATTTTTGGGGGCAATTGGCTGGCCATTTTGCATCAAATTCAAACGTTGTGTTTGGGTTGATGAATGAGCCGTTCGACATTTCCGCAACTCAATGGCTGGGCTCCGTCAACGCAGCGATCTCAGCTATACGCGCGGTCGGTGCGACGTCTCAGCAAATACTCGTTCCTGGCACTAATTGGGACGGGGCATCGAGCTGGGTCAGCTCCGGCAATGCCGCAATTATCGGGACCGGCGTCGTCGATCCAAATCACAATTTTACATTCGAAGTTCATCAATACTTGGACTCAGATGGCTCAGGAACGCATAGCGATGTTGTGTCAACGACAATCGGCGTTGAGAGGCTCCAGGCGGTTACGGCGTGGGCCGAAGCGACTGGAAACAAGGTTTTTCTGGGCGAATTTGGGGTCGCGCCTGATCAGGCCAGCCTTTCCGCTCTCGATAATATGCTAGGGTATATGGCCCAACATTCTGCTGTCTGGCAGGGTGGCACGTACTGGGCAGCCGGTCCGTGGTGGGGATCTTATATGTACTCAGTCGAACCTTCAGCGGGTGTCGACAAGCCACAGATGGCGGTACTTGGGAAATACGTAATCACAACAAGCCAGGACGCATCTTTTGGCAGCCTAGCCGGAATAGCCATCGAAGCGCTTGGCAGCACCAGTCTCTCGCAGGTTGGACAAAACTACTTTCTCGATCCGGTCGGTGGCACTGGTGGTCCCGAGCTCAAGGTCAACGGCGCCGCGGTCACCGCCGGTCAGTTCGGCAGCAATTGGGTGATCCTCGGCGCTGAGGCGGTCTCAGGCGGCTATGATGTGGCCTGGAAAAACACCACCACCGGCCTTTCCAACATCTGGAGCACTGATACCCACGGCAACCACGTCGTCGATCTTCTTGCGGGTGCATCGTCGACCAGCAGCGCGCTGCA
>NZ_JADPIS010000082.1:0-4880 GCF_023073025.1 Bradyrhizobium sp. 76 | reverse complement strand
CGTTGGACACGGCATATCGCTCCTTCGGTGGAGAAGTGGAGGCGTCAAGCACCCCCACGATATGCCGCCTTTCCGATTCCCGCCGTCACCAACTTTGGGCGATAGCTCGAGTACGCCATGCCAAGCTGATGGTTGCTTGTGGGTGCAAGTCCCATCCGGCCAAAGCCACAGCAGGCAAGCCGGGACCGAGTCTTGCGAGCGTTGCGGCAACGTGGGGTTCGAAGTGTAGACAGGAGCCATGCGAGGTGCGGGAATGAGCCTCGAAAGGTGGATGTTCGCGGAGGCCGAGTGTGTTCCCTAGTCACGAAGGCTGCATGAGCATCGTCGTTATGCGAGACGATGTCGCTCCGTCGGGGTCGATGGCCGGATCACGCATGGAAGGTAATCATCGGAACATGAGAGGCCCGACCGGGTCCATTGGATTGGTCTCAGTGGGGGACAGCGGCAAGGCACTGCCAGAGCCGTTGTCCGAGCTGAGGTCCGGAGTCGGACTGGTCCATAGTACCTGTGAAGTCGTCGAAGGAAACGAGACGTATGGAGGGAAGGGACCAGCCCGAGGGGAGCCCGCGCGAGAAGGCCAGGGTCCGGACACAGAGCCGGGTTGCCTTGCCGCCGAACCTCGAACGGGTGAACGCGGCGGCCAAGCAGGCTGCCCAAACCCGGTTCACGGCCCTGCTGCATCACATCGATGAGGACGCTCTGCTTCGGGCGTTTCGACGACAAAAGCGGCAGGCCAGCGCGGGAGTCGACGGGGTAACGGTGGCGAAGTACGAAGAGGAGCTCACGGATAACATCCGCGACCTCTGCGGGCGGGTCCACACGGGTCCTTATCGGCCACAGCCGGTGCGACGAGTCTACATCCCCAAAGCCGATGGCGGTAAGCGGCCTCTCGGTGTGCCGGCGCTAGAGGACAAGATTGTCCAAAGCGCCGTAGCCGAGGTGCTGAGCGCCGTCTACGAGGCCGACTTCCTCGGGTTCTCCTACGGCTTCCGGCCGGGGCGGAATCCGCATATGGCGCTTGACGCCCTACACACGGCGATCATGAGCCAGCGCGTGAACTGGGTGCTCGATGCCGACATACGCAGCTTCTTGGACGTGGCTTCATAATACCCCCTGCTTCATGCGGTTTGGTCGAAACGGTTGGATTGCGGGGCTAAGACCTTGATGCGGAGTCCCTTTTGCTTCCCGCGCACAACGTGCACGGCTTCGAGTTCGCCCCGCTTGACTCGCTGCAACACGGTTTGGCGCGGGACCCCGAGCGCCCGCATAGCCTCGCGCATCGGCAGAAAGTCGTCGGACGTTTCGCCGTTGAAGCGCGCCTTGAGTTCATCGGTCAGCCGAATGCGCCAGGGAGCGCCGGGCGTGAGCTGCTCGCCGGCGATAATGCCGTCGTTGAGCAAACGATGGATGGTCGAGGGAGCGACACCAAGCGCGGCGGCGGCTTGCTTGATGTTCAAAAGATCGCCGGCGGCTTGCGGTTTGTCTTGGAAGTTCGGGATCTTCCAGTGCCGGCGTAAATTGCCGACGCGGTTGCGGTCGAAGCGGTGGCCGTAGGCGGTCGCGCGGCCCTGCCGGTTGAGGATGTCGGCGATCACGGCATCGGGATAATGCATTGCCAGTCGTCGCAGGAGCGCAACTGTGTCCTCGTCGGTACGGATCGTCGCCGGCCGCGATCGGGGCAGGCCGAGATCGATCTCGGTCAGCGCGCCGCCCTTCCAGCGCAGCGTCAAATGGGCGGCACAGGCATCGCGATCGACTTTGACGATGACCTCGTCGAGGAGCGTCCGCAGCAACTCTTTCCGGTCGCGCGGCGTCGTCGTGCTTGCGATCCACGGAGACGAGATCGGGTCCGAGCGCGAGCAGGCGGTCACGCTCCTGATGGCTGATCGTATGGGGGCGAGCGGCCTCACGACGCGCAAGATCGGCCTTTGCGGCTTCCAGCGCTTCAGGCAGGCTTCCCACTCCCGCTCAAGACCGCGCGCGACGAGACGGTTGTCGGGATCGACGGCGCGATAGCGCCGTTCTGCGCGCTGGGCTTCGTAGCTGGCGCGTTCCACGGCAAGGCGCCATTGCTTGAGCGCCGCCTCGCGATCCGCTTCAAGCCGTTCCGCAGCGGTGACTGTCGCGGTCAGTTTGGCGGGGTTCCAAGGCGGCGATGAACGCCTGGGTGATGGCGTCATCGATTTGAACGCCACCGATATTGAGGCAACAGACGCCGCGGTTCTCGACCAGCACTTTGCCAGCACAGTGATAGCCTGGCGAAGCATTGCGTCCGCCATAGTGGGTATGCAGGCGGCGGCCGCAATGGCCGCAACTGGCAAGACCTTGCAGAAGGGCGCCGCCCTCTCTCACGGCGCCGGCGCCCTTGTGCGGCTGAGGTCGCGTGTTCGCGGCGAGACGTTGCTGATTTGCTTCATAGGTCTGCCAATCGATGAAGCCGGGATGATGCTCGGGGATGAGGACCTGCCATTGGGACCGCGGCAAGAATCGAATCCGCTTCTTGCGCGCGCCAGTGCCATCGAGAATCGTCTCTTGGCGCGTTTTGCCATAGACATAGGCGCCGGCATAGACGGGATTGGTCAAGACCTGGTGGATGGCGGTGTAGCTTGCCACGACCCAGCGGATCTCGGCACGGGCGTGCAGCTGCAGCGGGAAGGTGAGCCCCTCGGAACGAAACCAGAGCCAAACGCGACGCGCCGATCCCATCGCGGCAAAGCGCGCAAAAACATTGCGAATGACGGTAACGACAGCCTCATCGGGATGGAAGCGGACCTCGCCATCGGCATCGCCCCAGACGAAGCCGACCGGCAGACCGCGGCGCAGTTCGCCGCGCGCCGCCTTGTTGCGGATTCCACCGTTGAGGCGAGCCCGCAGCACGTGCAGTTCGGCCTCGCTCATCGTGCCTTTGAGCCCCAGCAAGAGGCGATCATTGAACACGGCCGGATGATAAATGCCGTCCGCATCGCCGATCAGCGTGTCGGTAAATCCGGCCAGATCAATCAGGCGGTACCATTCGGCGTTATTGCGCGCGAGCCGCGAGACTTCGAGACCGAGCACCAGACCGACGCGCGCGAGCGCCACTTCGGCGGTGAGGCGGGCAAAGCCCGAACGCGCCACCGAGCCCGAACCGGAGAGGCCAAGATCCTCGTCGATAACGATGATGCGGTCATCGGGCCAGCCGAGGTCGCGCGCTTTGCCGACAAGCGCATATTGCCGGTTGGTCGATTCGCGGTTGTGCTCGACCTGTGCGGCGCTGGATTGGCGCAGATAGACGACGGCCTGTCGAGAGAGATGCCTTGGCGTAATCTTGACGCGCTCATTCATCGCTTGCCTCCGTCGACGGGCCGTTCTGAAGCAGGCGGGAGATGAGGCGCGCCAGAATCTCGATGGCCGCCATGCGGGCGGCTTCGTCGATTTGGTCCCACGCGACTGACGCGCTTGGTGGAACATCGGGCTGATCGAAAAACTCCAGGTTCAATTGCATGGCGGCCTTCCTTGCACGGCGCCGACTCGGCGCCCCGGATGCAAAGAGCGTCGACCAGCTTGCGCAAGTGGAGCAAATCACCGAGCCTGCCGAGATCGTGGACAGCGTCATCGGCGTCGATTGCCGGCGTGCCTCCAAGCGGCTCCACCCTCCAGTCGGTCCAGCTCGCCGGAATCAACGACCGGCTGCCATCCGGCAAACCGGTGAGGAGATAGTGGACGCCGCGCCGCCTAATGGTACCAATCACGGCCAGCACGCGACCTTCGAACGGGTGTCGCGTGCGCGTGATCGTCACTGAAGTTGGAACATCATGGCGATGGGCAGTGTGTGGCCGCTTCCTTCGACTCGGTCGACCACGAGTGGCTGCTGCGGATGGTGGCGCACAGGATCGCCGATCCTCGCATCTTGCGGCTCATAGAGCTGTGGCTGCGGGCCGGCGTTCTTGAGAGCGGCGAGAAGCAAGAAACGGACAGGGGTACCCCGCAGGGGGCGGGCATCAGTCCGCTCCTCGCCAACATCTTTCTGCACTACATCCTCGACCTCTGGGCCCACCAATGGCGTCGTCGCCGCGCACGCGGTCGCGTTGCGGCCGTGCGCTATGCGGACGACTTCGTCATGGGCTTCGAGAGCAAGGCGGATGCGCAGGAGATGCTCTTGGCCCTCAAGGCGCGGCTGGCCAGATTTGGCCTGATGCTCCATGAGGACAAGACGCGGCTGATCGAGTTTGGCCGGTTCGCGGCCCTCTCGCGTCAGCGGCGCGGCGAGCGGCGACCCGACACCTTCGCCTTCCTCGGCTTCACCCACTACTGCGGGCGGACCCGAGATGGCCGGTTCATCGTGAAGCATAAGACTGAAGGGAAACGCCTGACGCGTAAGCTGACGGCGTTGCGCCAGGAGGCCTGGCGGCTCATGCACGCGCCAATGGCCAAGCAGCACGAGTGGTTCGCCGCTGTGCTGCTTGGACACTACGGCTACTACGGCAGGCCGCACAATTATCCAGCGCTCAACGGCTTCTCCCGCGAAGTGCGTCGGATCTGGATGCGCTGTCTGAGACGGCGCAGCCAGAAAAGCCGGCGCATGGGGTGGTCGGAGTTCGAGACCCTCACGGCACGCTTCCGTCTGCCCGTTCCACGCATCACTCGCACTTGGGCACAGGCGCGGATATGACGCGGGTTACCCTCGGGAAGAGCCGGATGCGGGAAAGCCGCCTGTCCGGATCTGTGAGGGCAAAGCCGAATGGCCTAGCTACTCGACCACGACCGACGGCCCGAAGTGACGGCCGGATTTGAATCTTTCGGGATCCGGGACCAGCGCTTTGACGGAAGCCGCCGTGATCGCTCCAACGCCCGGAATTGTGATCAGCCGCCGCATGTCCTCGTCACGTTTCACCTCGCCG
>NZ_JADPIS010000102.1:477500-522236 GCF_023073025.1 Bradyrhizobium sp. 76 | reverse complement strand
CAATGCGTCGCTCAAGGATGCGACCAACAAGGCCCTGACCGCGGCGGCCGCGCTCGGCGCGGACGTCGAGGTTCTGGTGGCCGGCGAGAACGCCAAGGCTGCAGCGGACGCGGCCGCAAAGCTTGCCGGTGTGAAGAAGGTGCTGCTCGCCGACGGCGCGCTCTACGCGCACGATCTGGCCGAGCCGCTGGCCGCGCTGATCGTCTCGCTGGCACCGTCCTATGACGCCATCGTCGCGCCCGCGACCTCGCGCTTCAAGAACGTGATGCCGCGCGTCGCGGCCCTGCTCGACGTCATGCAGGTCTCGGAAATCACCAAGGTGGTCGCTCCCGACACCTATGAGCGTCCGATCTACGCCGGCAACGCCATCCAGACGGTGAAGTCGAAGGACGCC
This sequence comes from Bradyrhizobium sp. 76, assembly GCF_023073025.1. Classification (NCBI taxonomy): domain Bacteria; kingdom Pseudomonadati; phylum Pseudomonadota; class Alphaproteobacteria; order Hyphomicrobiales; family Nitrobacteraceae; genus Bradyrhizobium; species Bradyrhizobium sp. 76. Next base: position 521,842 of record NZ_JADPIS010000102.1, on the reverse strand, counting down.
AAGAAGGTCATCACGGTGCGCACCTCCACCTTCGCCGCAGCAGGTGAAGGCGGCAGCGCGTCGGTCGAGAGCGTCGCGGCGGCGGCCGATCCGGGCCTGTCGTCCTTTGTCGGCGAGGAAGTCGCAAAGAGCGACCGTCCCGAACTGACCTCGGCCAAGATCATCGTGTCTGGTGGCCGCGCCATGCAGAGCCGCGAGAATTTCGCAAAGTACATCGAGCCGCTCGCCGACAAGCTTGGCGCCGGCGTCGGCGCTTCGCGGGCGGCGGTGGATGCGGGCTATGCGCCGAACGACTGGCAGGTCGGCCAGACCGGCAAGGTCGTGGCCCCCGAGCTCTATGTCGCAGTCGGCATTTCCGGCGCGATCCAGCATCTGGCCGGCATGAAGGACTCCAAGGTGATCGTCGCGATCAACAAGGACGAGGACGCGCCGATCTTCCAGGTCGCTGATTACGGCCTGGTCGCCGACCTCTACCAGGCGGTTCCGGAGCTGACGGCCGAACTCGGCAAGCTCGGCAAGTAAAACGCGCTAAAACACCGGCCGGAGCTATAAACTCCGGCCGGTGTTGCTTTTTGAGGCGTTTTCTTGGCGCGGGACACGCCTTCGAAGCGATCCAATCTAGGTTTCGAGGCCGGGTTCTGATTAAATCAGACCTCCCGGCTCAGGGGGATAGGCAGGCGCGGTTGATAGCGCGCCGTTCCGGTGGATGACATTATGGCGGCAGTAATCAAGAAGGTCGGCGTGATCGGCGCGGGGCAGATGGGCAATGGCATCGCACATGTCGCTGCGCTGGCCGGCTTCGACGTGGTGCTCAACGACATTTCGACCGACCGCCTCAAGTCAGGCATGGCTACGATCAACGGCAACCTGACGCGCCAGGTCTCCAAGAAGGCCGTTAGCGAGGACGACAAAGCCAAGGCGATGGCGCGTATCGTGGCCGGCGAGAAGCTGGACGACCTCGCGGACTGCGATCTCGTGATCGAGACCGCGGTCGAGAAGGAAGAGGTCAAGCGCAAGATTTTCCACGATCTCTGCGCGGTGTTGAAGCCGGAGGCGATCGTTGCCTCCGATACCTCCTCGATCTCGATCACGCGGCTCGCCGCCGCCACCGACCGGCCCGAACGCTTCATCGGCATTCACTTCATGAATCCGGTGCCGTTGATGGAGCTGGTGGAGCTGATCCGCGGCATCGCCACCGACGACCAGACCTTCGAGGCGTCAAAGGAATTCGTCGGCAAGCTCGGCAAGCAGGTCGCGGTCTCCGAGGATTTCCCGGCCTTCATCGTCAACCGCATCCTGCTGCCGATGATCAACGAGGCGATTTACACGCTGTATGAAGGCGTGGGCAATGTCGAGGCGATCGACGCGGCGATGAAGCTCGGGGCGCACCATCCGATGGGCCCGCTGGAGCTCGCCGATTTCATCGGCCTCGATACCTGCCTGTCGATCATGCAAGTGCTGCATGAGGGCCTCGCCGACTCCAAGTACCGCCCGTGCCCGCTGCTGGTGAAATACGTCGAGGCGGGCTGGCTCGGTCGCAAGACCCAGCGCGGTTTTTACGACTACCGCGGCGCCAAGCCGGTTCCGACGAGATAAGCCGGTCTCGCGCCCCGGCTCTGCGTCGCGTCATTGCATGGCGCGCCGCGTCCGGAACACGGACAAAGCCCCACCTAGGGCGTTTCGTGGCAATTCATGTCCCGTTAACCGCTCGCGTCTAGGTTACGGCCGGTACGAGGGTTTGCGTAATGGACATGATGGCGATGGTCAGCAGCATGCTGGCCTCTCAGCAAGGCGCGCTGCAGTCGAATATCTCGGCGACGCTGATGAAGCAGAACGCGGACGCGGAGAAATCCACAGTCCTGACGCTGCTCGGCGCCGGACAGCCCTCGCTTGCCAATGTCGGCGCCGGCGTCGGCAGCAGCCTCAACGTCACCGCCTAACATCATCGCTTAGAACGACGCGGCGGCTTTGCCCGCCGCAGCCCGGATCAGCTTGAGCGCATCTTCGCTCGCCCATTCCGCCGGCCCCGCGATCGTCGCGATCTCGCAGCCTTGGGGATCGACCAGCACCGAGGTGGGCATGCCTAACGCCCGTCCTATCGCCTTAAGATCTTGAAAAACTTTGGCTTTCTGATCATTGAAATAACCGAGCCTGATAAGATTGGCCTCTTTCAGGAACGTCTTGGGCTTCTCGGGGTCGCGGGTGTCGATATTGATCGCCACCACCTCGAAATTCGGGCCCGAAAGCTTGCCCTGGAGCTCGTCCAGCGCCGGCATTTCCTTGCGGCAGGGCACGCACCAAGTGGCCCAGAGATTCACCAGCAGCGTCTTGCCGCGGAAATCCGACAGCTTCTTCGGCCTGCCGTCGGCGTCCTCGAAGGCCAGGTCCGGCAGCTTCAGCGGTGCGGTCGCCATGGTCAGCGCCGCCACCTCGCCATGGGCGAGCGGGGCGATCTTCTGTGCCGTGTTCACCGCCGCCCGGCAGGCGGGATCGCCGGATGGGGACCGGCCCAGACCGAGCCCGTACAGCGCGGCAAAGCCAGCCAGGCCCCCGACCACGACGGTAGCGATGACGACGGGGATGCGGCGCGTGGCCGACCGTGCTTTCGTTTGGTCGAGCCTGTCGTTGGGGTCGAGCATATCGTTTGTCATCCGGTCGCAGATATGGCTATCAGAGGCCTCTTAATACGGCTGGCAGCCGTCAGCAAACGTGCGGCGGCGACAGGCAAGGCGTGAGCAGGGGATCATGAGCAACAAGATGTGGGGCGGCCGGTTCTCGGAACGCCCCGACGAGATCATGGAAGAGATCAACGTCTCCATCGACGTCGATCGTCACCTCTTTGCCCAGGACATTGCCGCGTCCAAGGCCCACGCCGCGATGCTGGCCGCACAGGGCATCATCACGGCCTCTGATGCGAAAAATATCGGCAGGGGTCTAGACACGATTTTGTCAGAGATCGGCAAGGGCGGCTTCGAATTCAAGCGCGCGCTCGAGGACATTCACATGAATGTCGAGAGCCGCCTGTCCGAGCTGATTGGCCCTGCCGCCGGCCGCTTGCACACCGCGCGCTCGCGCAACGACCAGGTCGCGACCGATTTTCGTCTCTACGTCCGCGATGTCCTCGATGAGACCGACGCCGCGCTCGCCGCATTCCAGCGGGCGCTGGTCGAGCGCGCGCTGGAGCATGCCGGGACGGTCATGCCCGGCTTCACGCACCTGCAGACCGCGCAGCCGGTGACCTTCGGCCACCATCTGCTCGCCTATGTCGAGATGGCCGCGCGCGATCGCGGCCGTTTCCAGGACGCGCGCAAGCGGCTGAACGAATCCCCGCTCGGAGCTGCAGCGCTCGCCGGTACCTCGTTCCCGATCGATCGTCACGCCACGGCGAAGGCGCTCGGTTTTGATCGTCCGATGGCCAACTCGCTCGATGCGGTTTCCGATCGCGACTTCGTGCTGGAGACGCTGTCGGCGGCCTCGATCTGCGCCGTGCACATGTCGCGCTTCGCCGAGGAGATCGTGATCTGGACCTCCCCGCTGGTCGGCATGATCCGCCTCAGCGACAAGTTCACCACGGGATCCTCGATCATGCCGCAGAAGCGCAATCCTGACGCCGCCGAGCTGGTGCGCGCCAAGACCGGCCGCGTGATCGGCGCGCTCAATGGGTTGCTAATCGTGATGAAGGGCCTGCCGCTCGCCTATCAAAAGGACATGCAGGAAGACAAGCAGGGCGCGATGGAAGGCTTCGCCGCGCTGTCGCTCGCGATCCGCGCCATGACCGGCATGGTCCGGGATCTCGTACCTGATGAAGCGAAGATGAAGCTTGCTGCAGGCGAGGGCTACGCCACCGCGACCGATCTTGCCGACTGGCTGGTGCGGACGTTAAAGATGCCGTTCCGCGAGGCCCATCACGTCACCGGCCGCATCGTCGCGAAAGCGGCCGAGGGCGGCGTGGCGCTGCACGAGCTCCCGCTCAAGGAGATGCAGGCGATCGAGCCGAAGGTTACGAAAGACGTGCTTGGCGTGCTCTCGGTCGAATCGTCGGTCAAGAGCCGGACCAGCTTCGGCGGCACCGCGCCGAAGAACGTGGCGGCGCAGGCCAAGGCCTGGCTGAGGCGGCTGGAAAAAGAGCGAAAATTGGGCTGAGGGCAAAATTTCGCTTATGTTTCATGATCATCCGGGTCTCGCCAGAGCGCGCCAATCTCTGTATGGTGCGCCGCGCGTAGTGGGGATTTCGTCGTGACGTCAAAGTTTCGCCCGGCCGGCTCGGGGTGGGCCATCATTGTCTTGAGCCTGACGGCGCTCGCGCTTGCCGGCTGTGGCCGCAAGGGCCCGCTGGATCTGCCGCCGACTGCTTCGAGCGCGTCCACAGCCAACGTCGCACCGCCGACCGACACCGAGGCCGAAGCCCAGAGGACGCCGAGCGTGTTCAATCCCACCTATGGCGCGGACGCCGCACCGGCGGCGACCAAGGGCAGGAAGAAACCGTTTATCCTCGACCCGCTGCTGGACGAAAGACCCAGCCGATAGGCTGGGGCAACTGAGCCAACGCCATGAACCATTTTGACTATCGCAACGGCGTGCTGCACGCCGAGGCAGTGAACCTGTCCGAGCTGGCTGCAACCGTCGGCACGCCGTTCTATTGCTATTCGACCGCAACGCTCGAGCGGCACTATCGCGTTTTCACCGACGCTTTCGCCGGCGAGAAGGTGCTGGTCTGCTACGCCATGAAGGCGAATTCCAACCAGTCGGTGCTGCGCACGCTGGCCAGGCTCGGGGCCGGCGCGGACGTGGTCTCCGGCGGCGAATTGAAGCGCGCGCTGGCCGCCGGCATTCCGGCAAACAAGATCCTGTTCTCCGGCGTCGGCAAGACGGAAGACGAGCTGCGAGCGGCGCTGGCCGCCGACATTCTCTGCCTCAACGTCGAATCCGAGCCCGAGCTCGAGTTGCTGTCGCGCCTTGCGACCGAGACGGGCAAGACCGCGCGGATCTCGATCCGTGTCAATCCCGACGTCGATGCCGGCACCCACGCAAAGATCTCGACCGGCAAGTCCGAGAACAAGTTCGGCATCCCGATCGCGCATGCCCGCGAGGTCTATGCCCGGGCCGCGAAGCTGCCGGGCATCGAGGTCACAGGCACCGACGTGCATATCGGCAGCCAGATCACCGACCTGTCCAAGATGGAGATCGCGTTCCGCATCCTCTCCGAATTCGTGCAGACGCTGCGTGCCGACGGCCACAACATCTCGCATGTCGATTTCGGCGGCGGCCTCGGCATTCCCTATTACATGGACCGCGAGGCGCCGCCTGCGCCAGACGCCTATGCCGCGATGGTCAAGCGCGTCAGCCACAATCTCGGCTGCACGCTGATGTTCGAGCCGGGGCGCATGATCGTCGGCAATGCCGGCATCCTGGTCGCCAAGGTGATCTATGTGAAGCACGGTGACGGCAAGAATTTCGTCATCATCGACGCCGCCATGAACGATCTGATCCGTCCGACGCTGTACGAGGCCCATCACGACATTCTGCCGGTGACACAGCCTGCGAAGGGGGCCGCGACCATGATGGCCGACGTCGTCGGCCCGGTCTGCGAGACCGGCGACTACCTCGCGCTGGATCGCACGCTGCCGACGCCAAAGCCCGGCGACCTCATCGCCATCATGACCGCCGGCGCCTATGGCGCAGTGCAGGCCGGCACCTACAATACGAGGCCGCTGGTGCCCGAAGTGCTGGTGAAGGGCGACCAGTACGCCGTCGTGCGTCCGCGCATCGAGGTCGAGCAATTGATCGCGATGGATACGCCGGCGCCGTGGCTGTGAGGCTGTGATTGTTCACGATGAGCGCAGCTACCGCTGCGCCCATCGCTGCATTGACCCCTACTTCTTGAACCGGTCCTTGATTGCGGCGAGGCCGGAATCATAGACGCCGCCGAGGGCATCGACCGCTTCCTTCTCTCGCCCCGGGTCGGGCGTGTAGATGCCGGTCCATGTCACCACCGACGCGCCTTCACCCTTTGCCGTGACCTTGATGGTCGACTTATACTGGCTCACCGGCAGTGGGCTCGACAGGAACGCGTAGGAATAGCTGTAGTCTTTGTCGTTCCGCGCAGTCTGCGTCTCCACGAACGAAGCCTTGCCGTCCCTGGTGACGAGCGTGCGGGTTGGCGGCGACTTGCCGTCCACAATGCACTGCCCCACCGGCGGCAGCCAATCCTTGATCGCGCAGAACGGCCCGATAACGGACCACACCTCGGCCGCAGCGCTGCTGACCTCGATGCTCCTCGTCAGATTGGCAGCGGACGCCGGCATGACGCCGACGCCCAGGCCGAGGGTGCAAATCGCGGCGCTGCGAACCGAAACGAGCAATCTGGAAGCCGCTGAATCGTATTTCTTCATGGTAATCTCCTGTGTCCGGCGGGCCATGATTGCGGCGGCCGGCTTGCCAATGCCGGTCGAATAGACGCTCACCACGGTCCGCGGCCAGTTCAGAGAATGAATCGCTGCTGATACAGAAACTGAACTAGGAAGCCGCGCGCCGCGGCCCTAAGGTTGCGCCTTCGCTTGTCACGGAGGCCCGCATGACCATTGGCAGCTACAGGCAGTTCTGTCCGGTCGCGATGGCGGCCGAGATATTATGCACGCGCTGGACCGTCGTGCTCCTTCGCGAACTCATTGCCGGATCGACGCGCTTCAACGAGCTGCGCCGCGGCGTTCCGCGGATGTCGCCTGCCTTGCTCTCGCAACGTCTCAAGGAGCTCGAAGCCGCCGGCATCGTTACGCGGCGGGCATCGGCTTCCGAGCGCGGTATCACCGAATATCTGCTGACCACAGCCGGACGCGAACTCGGCCCAATCGTGGAGGCGTTCGGCATCTGGGGCCAGCGCCGTATCGAGTCGGATCTGTCGCTTCAGCATCTCGATGTCCAGCTGTTGATGTGGGACATGCGGCGGAATTTGAACACGACGCCGATGCCGACCCGCCGCAGTGTGCTGCAGTTCGCGTATCCGGAATTGCCTTCGACGCAGCGATTGTGGTGGCTGATCGTCGATCCCGACGACAGTGTCGACCTCTGCTCGATTGATCCCGGTTTCGATGTTGACCTTTACGTGTCGGTTGATCTGCGCACCATGACGGCGATCTGGATGGGACTCGATACCGTGCGCGCGGCCGTCGCAAGCCGGCGGATGCTGCTCACCGGCGACCGGCAGCTTGCCGCGGCCATGCAAAGCTGGCTGGGCCTCAGCCCGTTCGCCAAGGAACGCAAGCTGGCGAGCTGATCCAGGGCGGCGCAATTCAGTATTTGTATCGCCCCGCTACAGTTCCCGTACTGGCGAGCCCCGGCCGTGTTCTGGCACCCAAGTGATGCCCGCCCCTATCAACGCGGAGCTGAACTCGAGCCAGGAGACGCGGCATGACAGCCTATCTGATCGCAGACATCAAAGTGACCGACGGAAAATGGGTGCCGGACTATGCGGCCTCCGTTCACGACCTCGTGCACAAGCACGGCGGCAAGTACCTCTCGCGCAGCGGCAACGTGAAGACGCTGGAAGGTGCCCCTCTCGACACCTCGCTGATCGCGATCATGTCGTTTCCGACGGTGAAGGCAGCAGAGTCCTTCGTCACTGATCCCGCCTACAGCCGCTTCGCGGCAGCGCGCAGGGGCGGCAGCGAGAGCCGCTTCCAGTTGATCGACGATACCGACTTGGCCGGCACGATCCCCTATCTCGCCAAGGCTTGAACTGCGTCTTCGTCAAAAACTCGGCGCGCAGGCGCAGACCTGCCCGGCCAACACAGGAGATTGGAATGAACGATTCACTCGCCGGCGCCGGCTTGCTTCGCATGCTTTTCGTAGCTTGCAGCGTAGCCTTCCTCCTCGGACTTTCCGGCGTCGCGTCGGCCCGGGTCACACGGTGCGACATTACGTGGGTCAGCTGCAACAACACCTCTGCGAAATGCTCGAGCGAGAGACGATGCATGCGCAGGTGCGACGAGAAGTATATCAAATGCAGCGGGGGCTCGGCCTCCTTGCAACTGGAGCAGCCGATCGACCTTCTGGAACTTGGCAGACGCCGCTCGTAGCAGATCGATCCAAGGAGGACAGCGTAGCGCCGGTCGCCGGCGCTGCGCTTTCGTGTTGGGGCTAGCTGGGTGGCCTGCCGCCAACCACAACGCCCGCCTTCTTCTCGATCGGCTTGATCGCCACGGTGAAATCGGACTCGGCGCCTTCCGCGCTGATGACCGTCTCCCACAACCGGCCGACCGCATCCGCGACCTCCATCGACAGGCCGAGCTGCTTCATTTCCTCCAGCGCCAGCCGCACGTCCTTCACCATCAGTCCCGTGGCGAAGCCGAAGTCGAAGCTGCGCGGCAGCACCGAGCGCGGAAACTTGTCGCGGCTCGCGGTGTTCATGCCGGAGCCGGCATTGATGACGTCGATCATCACGGCGGGATCGAGCCCGGCTTTGACGCCCATCACCACCGCTTCCGAGGTCGCCACGATCGCGGTGGCCGACAAGAAGTTGTTTGCGAGCTTCATGGTCTGCGCCGCGCCGGGCTTCTCGCCGATGAAGAACACTTTTCCGATGATGTCGAGCGCGGGCTTGAGCAGCTCGAACTCGGTCTTTGGCCCCGAGACCATCACCGCCAGCGTGCCCTTCTCCGCGCCGCCGACGCCGCCGGAGACGGGGCAGTCGATCTGCACGATGTCATGCTTGGCGAGCAGGCTGTGAATCTTAACCGCCATCGCGGAGCCGACCGTGGAGAGGTCGATGAAGCGCTTGACGCGGCTCCCCTCGATCACGCCGTTCGGCCCCGTCGCAACCGCGAGCGAAGCCTGCAGCGAGGGCAGGCTCGCCATGACCGTCTCGACCTGGTCGGCGACCTCCTTCGGCGACGTCGCTGCAGTGGCGCCGCGCGCCACCAGCTTGTCGACGACCTCCCGGCGCGTGTCGAACACGACGAGCCGGTTGCCGGCCTCGATCAGCCGCCGCGCCATCGGGAAACCCATGTTTCCGAGGCCGATGAATCCGATGTCCATGGTGTTTCCTTGTGTTTGTTATTCGTCGTTGTACCGCGACCCACGGGCCACACACTCGCTGTCGTCCTGGCGAAGGCCCGGACCCATTACCCCGGCTGCGGTCGCTACGCGTAACCTTTGCATCACATCCAACGGTGGCTATGGGTCCTGGCTTTCGCCAGGACGACGGTGGGGAGGGACGATGCGCCCCTCCTCACTTCGATGCCGCCCCCTCACGCCTTGCCGTCGATCTCCGCGAACACCTCGCGCGCGATCCGAAAACTGTCGACCGCGGCCGGCATGCCACCATAGATTGCGACCTGCATCAGGATCTCGCGGATCTCGTCGCGGCTGACGCCGTTGGTGAGTGCGCCCTTCAGATGCGCGCGGAATTCGTGCTGACGATTGAGGATCGCGATCATCGCGATGTTGAGCATGCTGCGGGTCTTGCGCGGCAGCTCCTCGCGGCCCCACACCGTGCCCCAGCAATATTCGTTGAGCATCTCCTGGAACGGACGGTTGAAATCGTCGACGCTCTTCAGAGCGTTGTTGACATAGGCCTCGCCGAGCACCGCTTTGCGGACTTCCAGGCCCTTGTCGTGCATCTTCTTGTCCATGGCGTTTCCTTCTTTTTCCTTGGATGGCGGCGCGGAAATTACGGGGTTGCGGCGGGCCAGTCACGTCCTCGTGTTATGCGGGAAAAGGGGTGTCTCCCGTACAGGAACGGATGCCTCAGTGCTGCCGTTGTGGTACGCTTCTCTACCGGGCAACCTGGAGAGTTGATTGAACGGCGTCACCCCCGACCCGTCAGACCCGATCCGCGATGGCGACGCTCTGTCGCGGCTGAAGCTGGCGCAAGCCCTGCAACGGGCCACTTATGCCATCGCGTGGGAGCGTGCCTGGCCAAATTTGGCGCGGCTTCTTACCGTCGTCGGTCTGTTCCTGGTGGTGTCCTGGGCCGGCCTCTGGCTGGCGCTGCCGTCCATTGCCCGCGCCATCGGTCTTGTCGTTTTCGCCGGCGTTGCGATTGCCGTCCTGTTCCCATTGAGTCGCTTCCGCTGGCCGAGCCGCGAGGAGGCTCTGGCTCGGCTCGACCGCGGCTCTGGCATCCGTCATCGGCCGGCCACCACGCTGACGGACACGCTGAGCTCACAGGACCCGGTTGCGCAGGCCTTGTGGCGGGCGCAGCGCGAGCGCACGCTGGCTTCCATCAAGCGCATCCGCGCCGGTCTGCCGCAGCCCCGGCTCGCTCTGCATGACCCCTGGGCGTTGCGCGCGCTGGTCATGGTGATGCTGGTTGCGACCTTCTTCGCCGCTGGCGACGAGCGCGCGATGCGGCTCGGGGCTGCCTTCCACTGGAACGGCGTGCTGGCGCCGACGAATGTTCGCGTCGATGCCTGGGTCACGCCACCGCTCTACACCGGCAAGCCGCCAATCATCCTGTCGGCGGCGAACAAGGAGGCCGCGGCGCTGCCGGCCAGCGGGCCGCTTGCCGTTCCCGCAGGCTCGACCCTGATCGTGCGCTCGTCCGGCGGCAGCCTTGATGTTGTCGTCTCCGGCGGCCTCAAGGAAGTCGCGCCCACCGAAGCCGCGCCCAAGGGTACCAACGAGAAGCATTTTGCCATCAGCGGCGACGGCACCGCGCATGTCCGCGCTCCCTCCGGCCAGCCGCAATGGGTGTTTGCGGCAACGCCAGACCGTGCGCCGACGATCGCACTGGCCAAGGATCCCGAGCGCCAGGCCCGTGGCGGACTCCAGCTCACTTACAAGGTCGAGGACGATTACGGCGTCACTGGAGCCGACGCGCAAATCGGCCTGCGTACCGTCGATGCCAAGGATGGCGTCAAGGATGGCGTCAAGGAGGCCGCCGCGCGGCCGCTATTCCAGCCTCCGCAATTCCCGCTCGTGCTGCCGAATGCGCGTACCCGAAACGGCGTCGGTCAGACGGTGAAGGACCTCAGCGAGGATCCCTATGCCGGCGCCGACGTCACGCTGACCCTCACCGCCAAGGACGAGGCGGGCAACGAGGCCAGGAGCGAGCCCTTCAACATGCGTTTGCCCGAGCGACTGTTCACCAACTCGCTCGCGCGCGCGCTGGTCGAGCAGCGCCGCATCCTCGCGCTCGACGCCAACAAGAACTCGGATGTCTACGCCGCGCTCGACGCGCTGATGATCGCACCCGAATTGTTCACGCCGGATGCGGGCTGCTATCTCGGCCTGCGCAGCCTGGCGCTGCAGCTGGAAGCCGCCCGCACCGACGACGCGATGCGCGATGTGGTGAAAAGCATGTGGGCGTTCGCGGTCACCATCGAGGACGACGGTGTCGCCGGCAGCGTCAACACCGCGCTGCGTTCGGCCCAGGACGCGCTCAAGCGGGCGCTGGAACGCGGCGCCAGCGAGGACGAGATCAAGGCGCTGACGCAAAAGCTTCGCGAGGCGATGGCCGGCAAGGTGCGCGATCTCGCCCGGCGCGCCGAGCAGAATCCGCTTGGACCCCGGCAGCCTTTCCCGGCAGAGGTTCAGCTCATCCTCGACAAGTCAGTCGAGCTGAAACAAAAGACCCAGAACGCCACGCCCGAGCAGCTCGAAGAGCTGGCGAAGCAGCAGGACGCATTGCGCGAGCAGCTTCAGGCCTATCGCAAGTCGGCGAACAACCGGGCGAAGGCGGGTAACGACGGGGCCAACCAGTCGACGCGAGACCGTAAATGCGGAAGCTAGCACGCGTGCCAGTCTTGAAGGCGATCTCGATCGCTTGCCTCGCCTTCCTGTTGGGAGGCGTCTCGCCCGTGGCTGCCCAGCAGGATCAGGATGTTGATGCTCTGCTCGATGGCGCTGAAAAGGCGATGCAGGATTCCGGCGACAGTCTCAGGCAGAAGGAATCCGGCAAGAGCCTGAACAATCAATCCGATGCGATTCAGAAGCTCGAGGACTACAAGCGCGCGACGGAAAAGAGCCAATCCTCCAATCGCGATCGTTCCGTCATCACGCAGCGCGACCTGGACGAATTGCTGAAGCAAATCGAGAAGGCCGCGCGCGAAGGCAATAAAGAAGCGGCCCAGCGCATGCTCGAGCAGCTCGCGCAGATCATGGAAAATCTCCAGATGGCGCAGCCCGGGCAATCCGGCGACAGCGACATGGAGCAGGCGCTCAACGAGCTCAGCGACATGATCCGCAAGCAGCAGCAATTGCGCGACAAGACTTTCAAGCAGGGGCAGGATTCCCGGCGTGAGCGCTCGCGCGGCAAGCAGCAGGGCGACCAGTCGATGTCGGACCTCCAGCAGGATCAGCAGTCGCTGCGCGACCGGCTGAAGAAGCTCCAGGACGAACTCGCCAAGCGCGGCCTCACCCAGAAGGGGCAAAAGGGCCAGAAGAGCCAGGGCCAGAAGGGGCAAAAGGGTCAGCAGGGCGAGCAGGGACAGCCGGGCCAGGATGGCGATCAGGACGGTGACCAGGGCGATGACGACGGCAGTCTGGACGCCGCCGACGGGGCCATGGGCGATGCCGGCTCGCAGCTCGGCGAAGGCAATTCGGACGGTGCCGTGGACGCGCAAGGGAAAGCGCTCGAGGCCTTGCGCAAGGGCGCGCAGAAGATGGCCGAGGCGATGCAGCAGGGCGATGGCGACGGGCAGGGCGATGGTCCCGGCAACCGGCCCGGCCGTCAGCAGAGCGGCGGCAATCAGACCGATCCGCTCGGTCGCCCCCTTCACGGCCGCGATCTGAGCGACGACTACACGGTCAAGATCCCCGGCGAGATCGACGCCCAGCGCGTCCGCCGCATCCTCGAGGAGCTCCGCCGCCGCTTGGGGGACAGCTCGCGCCCGCAGATCGAGCTCGACTACATCGAGCGGCTGCTGAAGGATTTTTGAGTTCTCTGTCATCGCCCGGCTTGACCGGCGATCCAGTACTCCGAGACGGTTGTGATTCAATCGAGAGGCCGCGGCGTACTGGATGCCCCGGTCAAGCCGGGGCATGACAGCGGAATACGTGGCGCCCCGACGCCGCTATCCCTTCTTCGCCGCCAGCGCATCCGCCACTGCCGTGCGGATGTCGGCGACCGAGAACGGCTTGGTCACGACGTCATGCACCAGCGCATTGAGGTTCGAGGCGCGCTCGCGCTGGTCGGCAAAGCCGGTCATCAGCAAAATGGTCAAATCGGGGAAATCGCGTGCGACGGAAAGCGCCAGCGCGATGCCGTCCATCACCGGCATCTGGATGTCGGTGAGCAGCAGGTCGAACCCGCCGTCCGCGCGCGTGAGGATTTCCAGCGCCTCGGCGCCGTCTTGCGCAGTGACGGTCTCGTGGCCGTCCATGGCGATGGCGCGCGCCACCAGCTGGCGCATCGAATCCTCGTCGTCGGCAATCAGGATTTTGGACATGAGACCAACCTTGGGATCAATCTCGCGACCAACTTTGCCTGCGAGACCTGCGAAATCGATTATACGCTGCCACCGGCGATGTCGCGCCGGTTGAAGAAGCGAACGTCGATATTGCGGCCCTCCGGCGGCGGCGAGGCCAAACGCGAGCGGAAGAAGGCGCGCTCGCCGGGCTGTAGCACGGTCTGTTCTAGGACGGCGTTCCAAGCGTAGATTTCCGCGCCTTGCGCGTCGCGCACCGCGAAGCGCAGCCGGGGAATGTCGAGCGGCTTCTTGCCCTGGCCCACGATCACGCCCTCGATCACCAGCACCTGCTTACCGTCCACGGTCTCGCTGGAGAGCTTGACGTCCTTGAAGGCCAGTGCGCGCAGGTTAACTTCGAGGCCGACCATCCTGTAGAAGGCGGCCGTCTGCGGCAGCAGCCGCACCATATCGCCGCGCCAGATCACCAACGCCAGCACCAGCGCGCCCATGGCGGCGCAGGCGGTCGGCAGGCCGAAATGGGATTTTCGCGGGGCCGCCGTGGCCACCGGGCGGCGCACTCGGGCGCCGCGGCGACTGCCGAACAGGCCACGGAACCAGGACTGGTGCTGCTCGCCGACGACTTCCTCCTCGACGGACCGGGCGGCCGCGGACCATTCGTCCTCGGTGTCGGTGGCTTCCTGGTCCGGCCAGTCGCTGGCGATCGAGGGGCTGTCAACGACAGGCGCGTCATCGGCGCCGTCGTCCTGGGCATAGGAGTTCCACTGCTCGGCGAGATCGGACTGGTCGTCGGCCCGGCTGGCCGCGGCCATGGCCGGGACAGATGCCTCCTCGATGGCATCCTCGGCATGGGCGACCCAGGTTTCCTTGCAACGGGAACAGCGCACGGTCCGGCCATTCGCCCCAAGGCTCGCGGGCTTGATGGCGTAGGATGTCGTACAATGAGGGCAAACGATATGCATGGACGAGCCTTGATGCATGGCCAAGTCGTGACGGTGACACGGTCGCGGAGAACCGAGCGGGAAAGATGCTACCAATTATGCTACAGGACGACCGTTAACGAACCGGAAACCATAACGGCCGCAAAACCCGCTGATCGCGTGTGGCGGAGCACAGCCGTGCGGCCCGCGGCCTCTCTCGAACGGAGCTGAGCTTGGTTCGGTTCGAAAATGTCGGATTGCGTTACGGCCTGGGGCCCGAGGTCCTGCGCGACCTCAACTTCCAGATTCCGGCGCATTCCTTCCAATTTCTCACCGGCCCGTCCGGCGCCGGTAAGACCTCATTGCTGCGCCTGTTGTTCCTGTCGCATCGCCCGACGCGCGGCCTCGTCAATTTGTTCGGTCACGACATCTCGCAACTGGGTAAGGACGAGATCGCAGACTTGCGCAAGCGCATCGGCATCGTGCTCCAGGATTTCCGCCTGCTTGACCACATGACCACCTATGAGAACGTCGCGCTGCCGTTCCGCGTCATGGGCCGCAGCGAATCGAGCTACCGCAAGGAGGTCATCGATCTGCTGAAATGGGTCGGGCTCGGCGAACGCATAGACGCGCTGCCGCCGATCCTGTCCGGCGGCGAGAAGCAGCGCGCGGCAATCGCGCGCGCGGTGATCTCGCGGCCGCAGCTGCTACTGGCCGACGAGCCGACCGGCAGCGTCGATCCGACGCTTGGCCGCCGCCTGCTGCGGCTGTTCATCGAGCTCAACAAGTCAGGCACCGCCGTCATCATCGCCACCCACGATATCGCCCTGATGGACCAGTACGAGGCGCGACGCTTCGTGCTGCACCAGGGACGGCTGCACGTCTATGAGTAGGCCCGACGAGCGCGGCGTGCTGGTCGATCTCGGGCAGGAGGGGCCGCCGCTTCCGGCCCGGGCGCGCAACATGTCGCCGATCGTGCCGCGCGCCTCGATCCACGGCCGCGCGCTCGTCGCCGTCGTCGCCATCATGACCTTCCTGGCCTCGATGACGACCGGCACGGTGCTGCTGGTGAGCGCCTCCGCCGCCGAATGGCAGTCGGATGTCGCGAGCGAGATCACCATCCAGGTCCGCCCGCAGACGGGCCGCGATCTCGAACGCGACACCGCGGCGGTGACCGAGGCCATGCGCGCGCAAGCCGGCATCGTCGAGGTCAAGCCGTTCACGAAGGACGAGAGCGGCAAGCTGCTCGAGCCCTGGCTCGGCACCGGGCTGTCGATGGACGATCTGCCGGTGCCGCGCATGATCATCGCGCGCGTGCAGCCCGGCACGGCGCTTGATCTCGGCGCTCTGCGCGCCCGCGTGACCCAGGTGGCGCCAAGCGCCAGCGTCGACGATCACCGCGCCTGGATCGAGCGCATGCGCTCGATGACCAACGCCACCGTGCTCGCCGGGCTCGGTATTCTCGCGCTTGTCATCGTCGCCACCATCATCTCGGTGTCGTTCGCGACCCGGGGCGCCATGGCGGCGAACCGTCCGATCGTCGAGGTGCTGCATTTCGTCGGCGCCGGCGACCGCTATATCGCCAACCGCTTCCTGCGTCATTTCCTCAGGCTGGGGTTGGAGGGCGGCGTGATCGGCGGCGGCGCCGCCATGCTGGTGTTCGGCTTCTCCGAGTCGATTGCAGGCTGGTTTTCCGGCACCCCCGTCGGCGACCAGTTCGCCGCGCTGCTCGGCACCTTCTCGCTGCGGCCGTCCGGCTACATCGTGCTCGCGGTGCAGGCCGTGCTGATCGGCGCCATCACCGCGGTCGCCTCGCGCCAGACGCTGTTCGCGACGCTGAATGATGTCGATTGAGGCCGACAAACCGGACTCCACTTCGCCTCAAAACGTCCTAAAATCAACTCTGGGAAGGGATCACCGACATCACATGACCGCGCCGACCGACGATCGATCGCCGAAACTGCCGCGCGGCTGGCTGCGCGCGGCCGTGATGTCGGCGATTGCGCTCGCCTTCGTCGGCGTGGCGGTGGGCTTCATCGCGTTTCTGTCGCAATTGCGCGGCGCCGAGATCGCGCCGGACCGCAAGGCGGACGGCATCGTGGTGCTGACCGGCGGCTCCTCGCGGGTGTCGGATGCGATGGAGCTGCTCGCTGCCGGCTACGGCAGGAGGCTCCTGATCTCCGGCGTGCACCCGACCTCGACGGCGAGCGACATCTCCCGGACGTTGCCGGAGAACCAGTCCTTCATGCGTTGCTGCGTCGATCTCGACCGCACCGCGGTCTCGACCCGCGGCAATGCCGCGGAGGCGCGGCGCTGGGCCGCGGGACGCGGCTTCAAATCGCTGATCGTGGTCACCTCGAACTATCACATGCCGCGCGCGCTGGTGGAATTCTCGCATGCGATGCCGGAGACGACACTGATCCCGTTCGTGGTGGTCGGCGACAAATGGCGCGAGGAGCCGTGGTGGACCTCGTCGTCCACCTTGCGGCTGCTGCTGTCGGAATATGTCAAGTACATCGCGGCCGAGCTCAGGGTGCGGCTGGAGGATTTCGGGATTGACCTTTCGCCCGAGATGTCGGAGCAGCCTTCCGGGCTGCAGCCGAAGCGGCCCGCCACCGCACAGGCCAATTGATCGGCAACTGATCGGCATTGATCGGATCCTCGATGTTCTTGATTTTCCTGCGATCGCTCGTCTTCAACGTGCTGTTCTACACCGTGCTGGTGTGCCTCGCGATCGTGGCGCTGCCGACCTTCGCGTTGCCGCCGCGCGCCATGCTCACGGTCGCGCAATGGTGGGCGAAGGCGACGCTGTTCCTGATGCGGGCGGTCTGCAACATCAAGGTGGAATTCCGCGGCCTCGACAAGATTCCGACGGGACCATTGGTCGTCGTGGCGAAGCACCAGTCATTCTGGGAGACGTTCGTCTTGCCGGGCTTCTTCGACCGTCCGATTTTCATCCTCAAGCGTCAACTCATGCAGATCCCGGTGTTCGGTCAGTTCCTGGTCAAGACCGGGATGATCGCGATCGACCGCAATGCCGGCGTCAAAGCGCTTTTGGACATGACGCGGCGGGCGCGGGAGGCGGTGCGCAGCGGCGGGCAGCTCGTGATCTTTCCCGAAGGCACGCGCCGCGCCCCGGGCGCGCCACCGGACTACAAAAGCGGCTTCGCGCAGATCTATTCGTCCTGCGGCGCGCCGTGCCTGCCGATCGCGCTCAATTCCGGCCTGTTCTGGCCGCGCCGCACCTTCATGCGCTATCCCGGCACGCTGGTGGTGGAGTTCCTCGATCCGCTGCCGCCGGGCTTGCCCAAGGACGAGTTTCTCTCCCGCGTGCAAACGGCGATCGAAGACGCGACCGGCCGCTTGGTCGAAGCGGGTCGCAAGGAGCAGGAGCAGCTGATCGGCTCGGCGCCGAGCTATGCGCCGTTGGAGAACTAGCGGTTTTCCCGATTGTCCACCGGAGCCGGGGCGTGCGGAGAATGCGCATCCCCATGCAGCATCATGGCAAGCAGATGCAGCTGCGCGTCGCGAAAGCCTTCGGCCTCGATCGCCTTCACCGTCGCGGTCACGTAGTCGCGGTTGGCGCCGGACTGGCCGTGGCCCTGGAGCACGTGGCGATGCTGGTCGGTGAGCGACAGCCGGCCGGCATATTGCACATGGCCGCGATCGACGACATAGGCGAGCGCGGAGACGCGCTGCCGCGCATCGTTCTCCAGCCACACCGAGCGCATGACTTCGCGATAGACCGACGTCACCTGCTCGCGCGCGCGCAAATAGGCCACGACGTCGGCGCGGTTCTTTTCGGCGACGCGGAAGGCGATGCCGCGGCAGGCGCCGCCGCGGTCGAGGCCGAGCACCAGACCCGGCTTCTCCGGCGTGCCACGGTGCACGAAGGAATAGACGCAGAGTGCGCGGTGCTCGCCGACCAGCCGCGCGGGGACGCGCTCCTCGAATTCGAAACCCGGCCGCCACATCAGCGAGCCGTAGCCGAACACCCAGAGGTCGCCTTTGGCTGTGGTGACGGAGGGGAGGGTGATTTCCGACATTTCGGGCACGGCTACCAGAACCGCGCTCCCAAGCGAAGCGAATTCTCCGCCTTTCGAAGCACGCCAACCTCGCTTACATTTGACAAAATCAGGGGTCAAAGGGTCGCCGCATGTCCGATATGACCATTGCCGCACGCCGGCGCTCCCGCTGGGGCCTTTTCATCGCCCCTGTCATCCTCCTGATCCTCGCGGTGGCGTGGAGCGGCTTCTGGTTCTATGCGGCGTCGCAGGCCGAAATCGCCGCCGATGCCTGGCGCGCGCAGGAGGCCAAATCCGGCCGCGTCTATGATTGCGCCAAGCGCTCGATCGCGGGCTTCCCCTTCCGCTTCGAGGTCCAGTGTTCGGGCGCCAGCGTCGCCCTGGTGTCGCAGAACGCCAGCAAGACGCCGTTCACGGCGAAGCTCGACAACATCCTGGTCGTCGCCCAGGTCTACGATCCCAAGCGCGTCATCGCCGAATTCACCGCACCCGCGACGGTCACTGACGGCGTCACGCAGAGCACCTTCGTGGTGAACTGGAGCAAGGGGCGCAGCAGCGTGGTCGGCCTGCCCGCCGTGCCGGAGCGCGCCTCCATCGTGTTCGAGGAGCCGACGGTCAATCGTGTCGACGGCAGCGTGCAGGTGCCGCTCGCGCGCGCGAAACAGGTCGAGCTGCATGGACGCCTCGCGGATGGATCGCCGTCCGATCATCCCGTGATCGAGACCGTGCTCCAGATCGCGCAGGGCAGTATCCAGGGCGTTCATCCGCTGCTCGCCGAGCCGTTCGAGGCCGACACGCGGGCGAAGATCACCGGACTGTCCGACCTCACGCCAAAGCCGTGGCCGCAGCGCTTCCGCGAGATCCAGGCCGCCGGCGGCCATATCGAGATCGTACAGTCCCGGATCCAGCGGGGCGAGATGATCGCGGTTGCGGCCGGCACGCTCGGGCTCTCGGCCAACGGCCGTCTCGATGGCGAATTGCAGATGACGGTGACGGGCCTCGAGCGCGTGATCCCCGCGCTCGGCATCGAGAAGATGCTGGAGGAGGGGGTGCCTCAGGCGACCCTCGATCGCGTCGCGCCGGGCGTGAAGTCGCAGGACCTCAACAATCTGTTCGGTGCGCTCGACCGCGCCGTTCCCGGCCTCGGCAAGGTCATCAAGCAGAACGCCAATGCCGGCGTGGCCGCCGGCATCAATTCGATCGGCACCGAGAGCGCGCTGGAAGGCAAGAAAGCTCGCAGCTTCCCGCTGAAGTTCGTCGACGGCGCCGTGCTGCTCGGCCCGGTCAAGGTCGGCCAGATCCCGCCGCTGTATTAGGTCGTGAATTCATAAATCTGCCGGGCGGACAGCTTGGTCCGCCTGACGCGTTTGAAGCTGTGAACAGATGGCTTCCGAGGAGCTTCTTGTTAGCGCTGGTGATGCAACCCGCGAGGTCCTCTCCGGCGTCGGGCGAGGAGTGTGTCAGTTGCGGCTGGACAGGTAGCGTTCTGCCGCCCTATTGAAGGCCAACTGACGGCTCTAAAGTCGCGCCCAAATTATCTGGGGTTCGGGGGAAACAATGCACGCGTTGAATTGTCTCGTCGCAGCATCGCTGCTCGTCGCCTCGCTTCAGACCGCAACCGCCAGGGATAACGAACATTGGGTGGTGTCCTGGACGGGCGCGGTTCAGGGCCCATACCCCGTCGGCAATCCGTCTGCCCAGCCGGAACAGAAATTCGCGTTTCCCGAGCCTGCGGCCGGTGCGCGGGACCAGACCTTTCGCCTGATCGTTCGGCCGGATATCTGGGGTCGTCAGGCCCGCATTCGGCTCAGCAACGCCTTTGGCACCAAACCCGTCACGTTTGACGGCGTTTACGTCGGCCTGCAATCGGGTAGTGCCGCGTTGATCCGCGGCTCCAACACTCCCATTACGTTCGCCGGCACGCCTTCCGTTACGGTGTCGCCGGGAAATTCGGTCTGGAGCGATGCGATCGCGCTGCCGTTTGCAAAGCGGCCCGATGACCTCGCCGGCCGCCGGCTTGCGGTCAGTTTTCATGTTGCCGGCCAGAGCGGTCCGATGACCTGGCACGCCAAAGCGCTGACCACTTCCTATGTCAGTGCGCCGGGCGCCGGCGCGAAGGGCGCCCTCGAAGACGAGGCTTCCTTCCCCTATGCGACTGCGTCGTGGTTCTTTCTCGATGCGATCGAGATGACTGCGCCTGCCGATGCCTTCGCCATCATGGCGTTTGGGGATTCGATTACCGACGGGACCGCCTCAACCATGAACGGCGACGATCGCTGGCCCAACGTGCTGTCGCGTCGCCTGAAGGCGGTCTACGGCAACAAGGTCGCCGTCGTGAATGGCGGCATCGGTGGCAACCAAATCGCAGGCCCCGCCGAATATGGTCCCGACAAACCGTACGCGGGTGGCCCCGCTTCGGGCCAGCGGCTCGATCGCGACGTGCTGACGCTGTCCGGCACATCCAGCCTGATCTGGCTGGAAGGCATCAACGATTTCAGCAAGAACGGAAATTTCACGGCCGACCAGGTCATTGCCGCGATGAAGGACGGCGTCGCGAGGCTACGTGCGAAATGGCCGCAAGCCCGGATCATTGGCGCCACCGTCGTTTCGGCATTAGGCAGCAGCAGCGCGGCACATGGTTTTCCCGAGCAGGATGACAAGCGCAAGGCGCTCAACGTATTCATCCGTAGCTCGGGGACATTCGACGGTGTGGTCGATTTCGATCGGGCAACGCTCGATCCGGCCTCGGGTGGCCTCAAGCCGGAGTTCGTTCCCGAAAGCACGACGGGCGGCGCCGGCGACAAGCTTCATCCCAACCGCACCGGATATCTGGCGATGGGACAGGCCATCGACCTCGATCTGTTCAAGCCGGGAAAGATTGGTCGCAGCGCGAAGCAGTAGGGTGAATTCAGAGTCGCCTCTCTCCGTTCGTCGCCCTCAGCTGTCGTAACTCCCTCCATGCGGTTACGAGCTGAACTCACGACCGCTTCGCCGGATCGTGATGACCCGCCGGGAATGCGAAGCCGCAAACTCCGCTCTCTCTCCATGTCGGCCGCACGATGATGCGGTCGCCCCAGGCAGGAGAGATAATCATGATCAAGTCCAAACTGTTCGTTGCCGTCGTCGCCATCTCGGCCGCGATCGCGACGCCCGCCTTCGCGCAGTGGCAATGGCAGTCGCAGGAGCCGGCCGCATACGCCTCGATGTATCCGAATGGTGATCGCAACATCTCGAATCCCACGACGCGGGAGACGATGGCATTCGTCCCCTCGCCGAAATCACCGCGCCCAACGGTGATGCGCGCGACCAAGGGCAAATAGCCGCCGTCCCACCACTTGCCCGTCGCGAACTGGGCCCGGTCATGTCCCGGCCGGGCCCAATGCGCGTTGCCTTGAACGTGGCTTTAGACAATCGCGCGTGCGGATCGGCAGCCAACGAAAAATATTCCGAACAGGATCGTCAGGAAAACGTGATGCAGAAGATGCACGGCGCCGCGAATAATCGCAGCCGCATTCAAATCACTCCACACCAGGGAAGCATGCATGCGCCGGAGACGGCGCGCGGAATCCAATCCACTTCCCAAATGGAGGAAGCTTCAAGTGCGGATCATCAATTGCGGACTGATGCTGGGTATTCTCGCTGCCTGTTCCGGGCAGGCGCGTGCCGACGACAATGTCACAACCGAAATCCAGTCGCTGAAGGCCAAGCTGAAGGAGCTGCAGCAACGCGTGGACTCGGAGGCGCGCAAGACGCGGCAGGTTGAAGCGCAAGCGAAGGCCGTTCAGTTGCCGGCAAGTTACAAGGCGCTCGCCGCCGATCCATGTGCGGCCGGCAAGGTCTGCTACAAGGGCGTGACGTTGACCTTCGGTGGCTGGGTCGATCTCACCGGCATCTACCGCTCACGCAATCTCGCCTCCGATACCGGCTCGGTCTACAACTTCATCCCCTATCAGCAGAGCCGCAACTTCAACATTCCGGAAACACGCTTCTCCGCGCGGCAGAGCAGGTTCTCGGTGCTGGCCGAGGGCAATGCCGATGCCGACACGCACCTCGCGGGCTATGGCGAGATCGATTTCGAAGGTGCGGCTCAGACGGCGAGTTCGGTTGCGACCAACTCGTTCAATCCGCGCATGCGGCAGCTCAGCCTCGAGGTCGACCGCAGCGATCTCGGTCTACATTTCCTCGCCGGGCAATCCTGGTCGCTGAACGCGCCGACCAAGTCGGGCATCGATCCTCGTGGCGTCGACGCGCCCGGCGTGATCGACTTCGAATCCGTTCCGGGATTTCTTGCGGCACGGCAGCCCGGACTGCGCGTCTGGCAGGACATCGGACCGGAGTTCAAGCTGGCTGCCTCGGTCGAGAATGCCCAGACCGCGTTCTTCGGCGGGAATGTCCCGGCCGTCGGCACACCCGCCATCGGACCACAGGGCGTGCTGAACCCGAACCTTCAGGTCAACCTGACCGGTCCCGGCGGCAGCTTCTTCAACAACCTCAACAATGTCAGTCTGAATCAGGTGCCCGACATCACCGTCAAGGCAGCGTGGGACCCACGGCTCGGGCCCACCAAGCTGCATGTCGAGGCGTGGGCGCTCTACCGCCAGCTGTTCGATCGCTTCAACAACGCCAACCACACCTACGACACCGGAAGCTTCGGTGGACACATCTTCGCCGAGCTGATTCCGAAAACCCTCGATCTTCAGCTCTATGGCTCGCACGGCGTGCTCGGCCGTTTCACGGCAACGCCGTTCCCCGACGCGGCGGTGGCGCAGGACGGCACCATCCTCCCGCTGACGATCACGGCGGCCGCCGTCGGCCTGATCTGGCACGCGACGCCCAGCCTCGATGTCTACTCCTATGCAGGCCTCGAAAAGGCCAAGGCGAATTTCGCCAATGTTGGAACGGTGCCGTTCGGCTACGGCAATCCGCTCTACAACAACACCGGCTGCTTCACCGAAAACTCGCCGGCCGCGACCTGCAACGGCAACACCAGGGAGGTCCGGCAGATCACGACCGGGATCTACGACACCATCTACCAGGGCAGTTTCGGTACGCTGAAAGCCGGCCTGCAGTATTCCCACACGCAACGGTTCGCGTTCGCGGGCGTCGGCGGCGCTCCGAGGACGGACGACAACGTCGTCATGACGCAGATCCGGTACTATCCGTTCTAATCACGGAGCCACGCGGGCTCGTAGCCTGGATGGAGCGAAGCGCAATCCGGGAATCCTGTCTCAAGCGACGGAGGTCCCGGATTACGCTTGCGCTCCATCCGGGCTACTTCAGTGCTACGGCTTGTTGCCGAGCTGCGCGTGCGGCCGGCCGAAGTCGGGCGCGGCCGAGTCCTGGCCGATTTCGACGATGCCGCGGCGGATGGCGCGGGTGCGGGTGAAGTGGTCGAACAGTGCCTCGCCGTCGCCGCGGCGGATCGCGCGGGTGAGCTTTGCCAGATCCTCGGTGAAGGTGCCGAGCATCTCCAGCACGGCTTCCTTGTTGGCGAGGAAGACGTCGCGCCACATCGTCGGATCGGATGCCGCGATGCGCGTGAAGTCGCGAAAGCCGCCGGCGGAGAACTTGATGACCTCGGACTCCGTCACCTGCGCCAGCTCGTCGGCGGTGCCGACGATGGTGTAGGCGATCAGATGCGGCAGATGGCTGGTGATCGCGAGCACGAGATCATGATGATCCGGCGTCATGATTTCGACCTTGGCGCCCATCGCCGCCCAGAACGCACGCAGGCGATCGGTGGCAGCCGCATCAACGCCCTCCGGCGGGGTGAGGATGCACCAGCGGTTGATGAAGAGCTCGGCGAAGCCGGAATCGGGGCCCGAATGCTCGGTGCCTGCGACGGGATGCGCTGGCACGAAATGGATGCCTTTCGGTAGATGCGGCGCCATATCCCTGACGATGGCGCCCTTGACCGAGCCGACGTCGGAGATGATCGCGCCGGGCTTGAGATGCGGGGCGATCTCCTGCGCCACCGGGCCGCAGGCGCCGACGGGAATGCAGAGGATAACGAGATCGGCGTCCTTCACGGCTTCTGCATTGGTCGCCACGACCTGATCGACGATGCCGAGCTCCATCACGCGTGCGCGCGTCTTCTCCGAGCGCGCGGTGGTGACGATCTCGGAAGCCAGGCCCTGGAGCTTCGCGGCGCGCGCGATCGAGCCGCCGATCAGGCCGAAGCCGATCAGCGCGACGCGCTGGAAGTGCGGGGTCGCGCTCATCGTCCGGCCATGAAGTCGCGCAGGCCCTCGAAGACGAGGCGGTTGGCCTCCTCGGTGCCAATGGTCATGCGCAGCGAATGCGGCAGGCCGTAGTTCTTCAAGCCGCGCAGCACCAGCCCGCGCCTGGTGAGGAAGGCGTCGGCTGCGTCCGAGGTCTTGCCCTCGGTGGGGAAGTGGATCAGCACGAAATTGGCGACGCTCGGCGTCACCTTCAGCCCGAGCTTGCCGATCTCCTCGGTCAGCCAGTTGCGCCAGGTCTCGGTGAACTGCTTCGACATCGCCTGGTGCGCGGTGTCCTCGATCGCGGCAACGGCGGCGTACATGGCCGGCGTCGATACGTTGAAGGGACCGCGGATGCGGTTGACCGCATCGATGATGTGCTCGGGGCCGAACATCCAGCCGATGCGCAGCGCGGCGAGGCCGTGGATCTTGGAGAAGGTGTGCGTCACCACCGTGTTCTCGGTGGTCGCGACCAGCTCGATCCCCATCTCGTAATCGTTGCGCGAGACGTAGTCGCAATAGGCTGCGTCCAGCACCAGCAGCACGTGCGAGGGCAGGCCAGCGCGCAAGCGCTTGACCTCGTCGAACGGCACATAGGTGCCGGTCGGGTTGTTGGGGTTGGCGAGCCAGACCAGCTTTGTCTTCGGCGTCACCGCCTTGAGGATAGCGTCGACATCGCAGGTGAGGTTCTTCTCGGCCGCGATGACATTCTTTGCGCCGACCGCCATGGTCGCGATCGGGTAGACCAGGAAGCCGTGCGTGGTCGAGATCGCCTCGTCACCGTGGCTGAGATAGGTGTGGGCGAGCAGGTTGAGGATCTCGTCCGAGCCGGCGCCGCAGATGATGCGGTTGGGATCGAGCCCGAAGGTGCGCCCGATCGCTTCGCGCAGCACGCGCGAAGTCCCTTCCGGATAGTCTTCCAGATGATCCGCCACGTTCTTGAACGCCTCGATCGCCTTCGGCGAGGGCCCGAACGGCGTCTCGTTGGCCGAGAGCTTGAACACCTTGCGGCCGGGCTCCGCCACTGGAGTCTTGCCGGGCGTGTAGGGCGCAATATCGAGAATGCCGGGATTCGGCACGGGGCGGGACATCTTCAACTCCGGACTGGCTTAAGCGGTTCGCGACTTACGATTTCGACCCGGTCGGGGGCACCGTATAGCGCGTTGCGTGGCTGCCGACGAGGGCCGTGGAGCGCACCGAGGCCCCCGCTTCGATCAGGGCAGCCTTGATCTTGTCGATGCTGCTTGTCGCGGTGACCGAGACCAGCAGCGCGGCACCGTCGAAGGCGGTGTCGGGCACCGCCACGATTTCGGCGAGCGGCGACAGGGCGCGCGCGACCTCCGCATTCCACCCAGAGACGCGGACGCTGAAGGTCTCGACCTCCGTCACCAGGGCGCTGTCGGCGACGCGCGAGACCGCGAACACGGGCAACGCCGCCGGATGGTCGGCGCGCTCGACAAAGGGCAGCCGCGCGATGATCTTTGGCGCGCCGGCTTCTTCCAGCGACAGCCACCACGGCGTGCGGCTCGAAGTCGCCGAGACCAGCGCCAGATCGCCCTTGGACTTCGCGACGGCCTCGACCGCCGCCTGCGCGCTGAAATGCGCGACGTAAGGCACCGTGAAGCCGAAATGGAATCGCGCGGAATCGCGCATGGCCGGCTCGCTTGCCGAGATGTCGGCGTGCACCGAGAACGGGGCCTGGACATAAGTGAACGTCGCGATGATGACGCGCCAGATGCTCTCGACCGTATCGAGCGGCAGGATGCCGCGATGACGCTGCACGAGGTCGCGCATCATGGAGGCCTCGCGTGCCGGGCGGAACGCCGAGCCGACCTCCTGGGTCTGCTTCACCTGGATCAGGCGGTCGATGATGTCGCCGCGTTGCATCAGCAGGCGATGCATGCCTTCGTCGATCGCGTCGATCTCCTTGCGCAATTCCTGGAGCGATGGTGGCGCGGGCGGACGATGGGACATGTCTGACAGGTGCTGTTGAGAGGCGTTCCAATGCGGATCAGTCGAGCCGTCACCGCTGTGATGGATATCCTGATTAGGCAGTCGGGGCTGCGAAAGCAAAGAGAAATGCAAAGGGAAATCGGGCCCTTTCCGCCCGTGGCGCGACAGGCGAATTTGGCTGATCCGGGCCGTGACTTGACGAAAACCGTCCAAGACGGTAGTTTTTACCCGTTCCGTGGTCATTTGAGCCGGCCGGCTTGCAGCCACGTTAAAAAACTCGCTAAACAGGCCGGGGACGCTTTCGATCCCGGCCGAACCTATCGTTCAGGCCGGGTTTTTCATGGCCTGATGTCAATGCGGTCACCACGACGACCGCAAAAGAGGTCGATGGTCAGATGGTTGGCGTCCAGTCAATTCCGAGTCCCGCGATCACCGCCGACGAGCGGTCGCACGAGGTGGATCATCCGAGTTCGCACGTCGCGCAGTTTGGCTTGGAACAGCCGCTGCGGCTCGATTGCGGTGTCGATCTCAGCCCGTTCCAGATCGCCTACCAGACCTATGGCGAGCTGAATGCCGATCGCTCCAACGCGATCCTGATCTGCCATGCGCTGACCGGCGACCAGCACGTCGCCAATGTGCACCCTGTCACCGGCAAACCCGGCTGGTGGGAGACTTTGGTCGGCTCGGGCCGACCGCTCGATCCCAGCGAGTATTTTATCATCTGCTCAAACGTGATCGGCGGCTGCATGGGCTCGACCGGTCCGGCTTCGATCAATCCGGCGACCGGCAAGGTTTGGGGCCTCGATTTCCCCGTCATCACCATCCCCGACATGGTGCGCGCGCAGGCGATGCTGATCGACCGGCTCGGCATCGACACGCTGTTCGCAGTCGTCGGCGGCTCGATGGGCGGCATGCAAGTGCTGCAATGGACGGCGGCGTATCCGAGCCGGGTGTTCTCCGCGCTGGCGATCGCCTGCTCGACACGACATTCGGCGCAGAACATCGCGTTCCACGAGCTTGGCCGCCAGGCGGTGATGGCCGATCCCGACTGGC
The DNA here is from genome assembly GCF_023073025.1 of Bradyrhizobium sp. 76. Classification (NCBI taxonomy): domain Bacteria; kingdom Pseudomonadati; phylum Pseudomonadota; class Alphaproteobacteria; order Hyphomicrobiales; family Nitrobacteraceae; genus Bradyrhizobium; species Bradyrhizobium sp. 76. The sequence continues at coordinate 494,303 of NZ_JADPIS010000102.1, read as the reverse complement.
ACCATGGCGGCTATGCCGATCAAGGTATCCATCCGCATCGTGGGCTCGCTGTCGCCCGGATGGCGGCGCACATCACCTATCTCTCCGACGCCGCGCTGCATCGCAAATTCGGACGGCGGATGCAGGACCGCGAGCTGCCGACCTTCTCGTTCGACGCCGACTTCCAGGTCGAGTCCTACCTGCGCTACCAGGGCTCGTCCTTTGTCGAACGCTTCGATGCCAACTCCTATCTCTATCTGACCCGCGCGATGGATTATTTCGACATCGCCGGCGACCATGGCGGCGTGCTGGCGAAGGCGTTCGCGGGAATCCAGACCCGGTTCTGCGTGGTCTCCTTCACCAGCGACTGGCTGTTCCCGACCTCGGAATCGCGCGCACTGGTGCACGCGTTGAATGCGTCAAGCGCGCGGGTGTCGTTCGCCGAGATCGAGACCGATCGCGGTCACGACGCGTTCCTCCTCGACGTGCCCGAGTTCTTCGACATCGGCCGTGCGTTCCTGCAGTCGGCAGGCAAGGCGCGCGGGCTCACCGCCAAGAAAGCTTAAAGGACGGCTAGTCATGTCTGTACAGGAAGCGCTGCCGCTGGGCGGCCTTGCGACCGGGCAGCCCGGTGATTTTCGCGCCGACCATGTGCTGGTGGCCGAGATGGTCAAGCCGGGCTCCAAAGTGCTCGACGTCGGGTGTGGCGAGGGCGACCTGCTCCAGCTGCTGGAAACCCGCGGCATCGACGGCCGCGGCATCGAGCTGTCGCGCGAGGGCGTCAACCGCTGCGTCGCCAAGGGTCTTGCGGTGGTGCAGGGCGATGCCGACACCGACCTCGTGAATTATCCGGATGACGCCTTTGACTACGTGATCCTGTCGCAAACCTTGCAGGCGACGCGGCAGCCCAAGGTCGTGCTCGAGAATCTCTTGCGCATCGGCCGCCGCGCCATCGTGTCGTTCCCGAATTTCGGCTTCTGGAAGATGCGGCTCCAGCTCCTGATCGGCGGCCACATGCCGCGCACGGAGAACCTGCCGGCAAGCTGGTATGACACCGCCAACATCCATTTCTGCACCATCAAGGATTTCGTCGAGCTCTGCGATGCGATCGACGTCAAGATGGAACGTGCCGAGGCGCTCGACCTCTACGGCCGTCCGCTACGGCTGCGGATGCCCTGGTGGGTGTGGAATCTGTTCGGCGAGCAGGGCGTGTTCTTGCTGACTAGGGGCGGCAGGAAGTAGGCCCCGCCCGTAGCGTGTGGTGACGCCTTCGCGCTAATGAGCCGCCAGCGACCTAGGATCGCGCGCCGCCCATCGCCCCGCTTCCACCAGCGTGACGAACCGTTCCACCGTTTCGTTGAACAGCGCAGGCTCTTCGAGATTGAGCACGTGGCCTGACTTCGGAAACATGGCGAGCCCTGCCGCAGGCAGATGCTTCTTCAGGAACAGGCTTGCGCCCACGCACGGATCGTCCTCGTCGCCGCAGATGATGAGTGCCGGCGTCGTGGCCGCTCTGATCGCGTCCGTCATCGTAAAGATCGAGGGACGGCCGGCCTGGAAGCCGCGCATCGTCCGCGCCGATCCCTTGGCGTCGTGCCGCGCCAGGGCGGCGTAGAAATCGGCGTGGCCGCGCGGGTCCTTCACCAGGAAGGGGAATCCGGCTCGGCGCCTCGCGCGTGACTTTTGCGACTTCGGCTGAGCCGAGCATCTCGAACTGCTCCGCGTTGGTGCGGCACTGCTTGCGCCAGGCGTCGAGGTTGTCGATCTCCGAGCCCGAGCCGACGCCGACGAGGGTCATCGACAGTGCACGTTGGGGCGCGTCGAGCCCGATCTGGAGAGACGAATAGGCACCCATCGAGAGGCCGACGAAGTGCGCGCGATCGATCTTCAGATGATCGAGCACCGCGAGCGCATCGGTGTAGAAATGCGTGTAGCCGTAGACGTCGCCATCAGGCACGTCCGATGGCGTGTAGCCGCGCGCCGAATAGGTGATGCAGCGATGGCCGCGCGAAAAGTAGCGCATCTGCGGCTCCCAATTGGTGTAGTCGGCCGCGAATTCGTGCAGAAAAATAATCGGCGTGCCGGTGCCTGCTTCTTCGAAATAGAGGCGACAATTGTCCTTCGTGAGGGCGTGAGGCATCCGGTTTTCTCCCTGAGGTGGCTGCGGCATTGGAATGCCGTCCTGCGGTGAGCGCATACGACCCTAACACTTATTAATCATCGTCGAAAATCTCCGCGACCGCGTCTTGTTCTCGCCACATCAGGATACTGATACAGCCCGCGGATGTCGGCCACCGCACGGGCCGATTGGGAAGTGGGGGTGTCAACGAAGGATGAAGAATGTTCGAGTTGTTTGCGTCTCGCCTGTCGCGCTGTGTCGTCGCGCTGGCTGTTTTCTTCGCGGCGGTCGCCGCCTTCACTTCCCCGGCGTCAGCACGACCTCATCGTCATAGCGCAGAGCGCCACGCTTACGCGCATCACGCCAGCAGACATCATCATTACCGGCATGCACGCAGCTCGCGCTTCGATCGCGGCGCGGCGCAATTGCAGGCGAGCGGCTTCAGCAACACCTTCGCCAGCTATGACCCGAACGCCAATATCGGCGGCATCGCCATGAGCGGCAGCGGTGGAATGGCCATGAGGGGCAACGCAGGAATGGTTACCAGCGATAGCGGTGGGATGATCACGCGCGCCAGCCGTCGAATCGCCACGAGGCGTGGCGGTGGGATGGCCACTAACGCGAATGACGGCGGCGTGGCCCATAGCGCCACGGGCAGCGGCGGCTTCGGTGGCGGATCGGGCCTCGTGTCCGAGGCGCGCCGCTATGTCGGCGGCAATCCGACCGGCCGCGGCAGCCTGTGGTGCGCGCGGTTCATGAACATGGTGCTTGAGAAGACCGGTCACCGTGGCACCGGCTCCGATATGGCGAATTCGTTCGCCCATTACGGGACGCGCGTCTCCGGTCCGCAGGTCGGCGCCATCGCAGTGATGTCGCGCGGCGGCCGGGGCGGCCATGTCGGCATCATCACCGGCGTCGACGCGCAGGGTAATCCGATCATGATCTCCGGCAACAACGGCAACCGCGTTCGCGAAGCACCGGTCTCGCGCGGCCGGATCTATGCGTATGTGATGCCGAACTGACGGCCGTCATTGCGAGGAGCGGAGCGACAAAGCAATCCAGACCGTCTCCGCGGGCGCATGCCTGGATTGTGTCGCTTCGCTCGCAATGACGGGCGGCGCCAGCGCGCCGCGTCACACCAGCTTCGGCTCTTCCAACGCAACCGCGTCGCCCACGCCGATGTCGCCGTCGGCGATCACCTCGGCATAGATGCCGCAGTCCATGTGGCCGAGATTGCTCGAGAGCGTGGTCGGGATTTCGAGATCGCGCCTGGCGGTCTCGGGGTCGACATTGGTGGCCGGGCAGCGCTTGATGCGCTTGACCACTTGCAGCCGGGCCTGTCCGATCGCGAGCGTCTGGCCGACAAGGTCGAGCTCGGACCAGGCCGGCCAGCCCTTCACGTAGAGATTGGCGCGGAAGCGCAGCGGGTGGACGGCGGCGCCGCCGAGCATGGTCTCGAGCGCGCGGACGCTGTCGAGATTGATGATGGACACGACCTTGCGGGCGACGTCGGAAAAGCTGTGGTTGCGGCCGGACAGGATCTTGGGCGGACCTTTCAGCTCCGGCTGAAAGTTCTGGCCGAAGTAGTCCTCGATGGCGGCGCGCCCGGCGGCGGTCTCGAGATCGCCGCTGGCGACGATCTGGCCGTCCTTGCGGATGGTCAGGCGGTTGGTCGCGTCCTCGAACCGGCTGTCGAGCGAAGCCAGCCGCTCATTGCGCGCCAGCATCAGGAACTGGATCTTCGGCTTCCACTGCGGCTGCTCCGGATCGAAGCCGCTGGGGCCGTTCTCGATGGCGTAGCGGCGGTCGGCGGGCAGGGTCTGGCCGGCTCGCAGGGAGACGCGGGGCAGGGGCTCCGGCGTCAAGCCCTTGATCGGATAACGGTAGAGGCCGGTGATCTCGGCGGTCTGGCTGGCTGTCATTGCGCTAGGGGTCATGCCGCTACTTAGGGGATTCGGCCCATCGGCGCCAAGCGGGTGGATCCGCGCACGAAATTGTGAACTCGCCTCTTCCGGTCGGAGGCCTCGCTTCCCACATCTGGGTCAGGCCGGCGCCAGCGCCGGCTGATAACGACCGTTGCCGGTTGAGAAACGTCAATGCGGTCATCGGAAACCCAATGAAGATGCCGTTTGGAGTGCCTTAGAGGGCTCCAGGGGCAGGCCGAGGGAAAGACCACGATATGAATATCGAAAAATATACCGAACGCTCCAGGGGCTTCGTCCAGTCCGCGCAGTCGCTTGCGGTGCGCGAAGGGCACCAGCAGTTTTCGACCCTGCACGTCCTGAAAGTGCTGCTGGACGACAATGAAGGCCTCGCTGCCGGCCTGATCGACCGTGCCGGCGGCAATTCCCGCGCAATCCTGAAAGCGACCGAGGACGCCCTGAACAAGGTACCGAAGGTCTCCGGCGGCGGCGCCGGCCAGATCTATCTGGCGCCTGAGCTCGCCCGCACCTTCGACGCCGCCGAAAAGGCCGGCGAGAAGGCCGGCGACAGCTTTGTCACGGTCGAGCGGCTGCTGCTCGGCCTCGCGCTGGAGAAGACCAGCGAGGCGGGCGCGATCCTGGCCAAGGGCGGCGTCACCCCGCAAAACCTCAACGCGGCGATCGAGGCGCTGCGCAAGGGCAGGACCGCGGACTCCGCCACGGCAGAGAACGCGTATGACGCGCTGAAGAAATATGCCCGCGACCTCACGCAGGCGGCGCGCGATGGCAAGCTCGATCCGGTCATCGGCCGCGACGAGGAGATCCGCCGCACGATCCAGGTGCTGTCGCGTCGGACCAAGAACAATCCCGTCCTGATCGGCGAACCCGGCGTTGGCAAGACCGCCATCGCCGAGGGCCTGGCGCTGCGCATCGTCAACGGCGACGTGCCGGAGAGCCTGAAGGACAAGAAGCTGCTGTCGCTCGACCTCGGCTCGCTGATTGCAGGTGCAAAATATCGCGGCGAGTTCGAGGAGCGGCTGAAGGCCGTGCTGCAGGAGGTGACCGGGAGCGAGGGCAATTTCGTCTTGTTCATCGATGAGATGCACACGCTGATCGGCGCCGGCAAGGGCGATGGCGCAATGGACGCGTCCAACCTGCTCAAGCCTGCGCTCGCCCGCGGCGAGTTGCACTGCATCGGCGCCACCACGCTCGACGAGTACCAGAAGCACGTCGAAAAGGACGCGGCGCTGGCGCGGCGTTTCCAGCCGATCTTCGTCAGCGAGCCCTCGGTCGAGGACACGATCTCGATCCTGCGCGGGCTGAAGGACAAGTACGAGCAGCACCATGGCGTGCGGATCACCGATTCCGCGCTGGTCGCCGCCACGACGCTGTCCAACCGCTACATCACCGACCGCTTCCTGCCGGACAAGGCCATCGACCTCATGGACGAGGCGGCCGCGCGGCTCAAGATGCAGGTCGACTCCAAGCCGGAAGAGCTGGATTCGATGGATCGGGAAATCATCCGGCTGAAGATCGAACAAGAAGCATTGAAGAAAGAGAGCGATGCCGGTTCGAAGAGCCGCCTGCAGACCCTGGAGAAGGAGCTGGCCGATCTCGAGGAGAAGTCCGCGGCGCTCACCGCACGCTGGAGCGCGGAGAAGAACAAGCTCTCCGACGCCCAGAAGCTGAAGGCCGAGCTCGACGGCTTACGGGTCGAACTCGCCAACGCGCAGCGGCGCGGTGAATTCCAGAAGGCCGGCGAGCTGGCCTATGGCCGGATCCCCGAACTCGAAAAGCAGCTTGCAGACATCGAGGCCAAGGAGAACTCCGGCGAGATGATGGAGGAGGCGGTCACCGCCAACCACATCGCGCAGGTGGTCTCGCGCTGGACCGGCGTGCCCGTCGACAAGATGCTGGAAGGCGAGAAGGACAAGCTCCTGCGGATGGAGGACTCGCTCGGCAAGCGCGTCGTCGGCCAGGCCGAAGCCGTGCATGCGGTCGCGACCGCCGTGCGCCGTTCGCGCGCAGGGCTGCAGGACCCGAACCGGCCGACCGGCTCGTTCATGTTCCTGGGGCCCACCGGTGTCGGCAAGACCGAGCTGACGAAAGCGCTCGCCGAGTATCTGTTCAACGACGAGACCGCGATGGTTCGCCTCGACATGTCCGAGTACATGGAGAAGCACTCGGTCTCGCGGCTGATCGGCGCGCCTCCGGGCTATGTCGGTTATGACGAGGGCGGTGCGCTCACCGAAGCGGTGCGGCGCCGGCCCTACCAGGTCGTGCTGTTCGACGAGATCGAGAAGGCGCATCCCGACGTGTTCAACGTGCTGTTGCAGGTGCTCGACGACGGCCGCCTCACCGACGGCCAGGGCCGCACCGTCGACTTCCGCAACACGCTGATCATCATGACCTCGAACCTCGGTTCGGAGTTCCTGGTGAACCAGCCGGAGGGCGAGGACACCTCGGCCGTGCGCGAGCAGGTGATGGGAATGGTGCGGTCGCACTTCAGGCCAGAGTTCTTGAACCGCGTCGACGAGATCATCCTGTTCCACCGCTTGCAGCGGAGCGAGATGGGCTGGATCGTCGAATTCCAGTTCGCGCGGCTGCAGAAGCTTTTGACGGATCGCAAGATCGTGCTGACACTCGATGTTGCCGGCCGCGACTGGCTCGCCGCCAAGGGCTGGGATCCGGCCTACGGCGCACGGCCGCTCAAGCGCGTGATCCAGCGTCACGTCCAGGATCCGCTCGCCGAGATGATCCTGGCCGGCGACGTCAAGGACGGCGACAGCGTTGCGATCTCCTCCGAGGGCAACGTGCTGACCTTCAACGGCAAGGCACCGCAGACCGCGGAGATCGCCCAGTTTGAGGCGCCGGTGTCGAAACGCAAGCTGAACTGAGCGTAAGGAAAGGCTCCGAATCTGACAAAACCTCCCCGCGATGCGGGGAGGTTTTTTTGTACCGGTAATGCGCGGAATTTGCTTCGGGCGACGAGCAATCAAGGGGCGCGCCGTGTGCGTGACAAATATCACAATCTCTGGCTGCGTCGTTGCGGCGCACGCAGGGGCCGTGTGTTATAAATGGGACACGCTCTACGCTTTCTCTGAGAGCGTGTATGAATCCTCTTGAACAATTTGATCGAGACTCGCCACAATCCCCCAGCAGATATTTAATGGGATTATGGCGAAGCACGGCGTACGCCGGATATTGCTCGCGCGAGAGTGTGCTTTGGTTCAAGGGCAGCTCGTCGCCATAGCCCGAAAGAAATGTTTTGGGGGCGTGCGATGCGAATTGGCTTGCTGCGATTGATCATATGCGCCTTCGCGGGGTTGGTTGTGTCGGCTTGCGATCCTGTTACCGAACGGGGCTACATAACCGAGGGGGCCGGCGCCAATCTCTATTCGCCTGATGCAGCGAGGCAGGCACAGCTACTAAATGAATAGATTCAGTTCATCTGCAGTCAGGCCGGCCAGAATTGTGGAGGCGACTGGAGAGGTTTCGTCCAAGCTGGCATGAATGACATCGATCAGCGGTGCGATGGATTTTTGTTGTGGATCGACGCGAAACGCCGCGATCGCGAGCCGGTGCTGGCTGAAATATCGGCGATCAACACCGCTGTGCATGCGGTCATGACGGTGACAGGATCGAATCCTGGCGCGCTTAATATCGTAACTGCCGCTTTCGGGCTTGCGAGCGCAAGCTACGCAAATTGGAATTCACGGCTGCTGATCGCGGTAAACCAGTCGACGATCCAGCAAGTGGTCTATGATTCCCAGGGCGAGTATCGGAAGAAGATTCAGGGCTGGACGGTGCCGGATCAGCCGACGGCGATCTATTTGCTGCGCAATTATCTCCGCCTGTGCATGCCCACCACTATCGAGGCAACCATCAACATCACGACGACGCTCGTTCACAGCGACGCCCCGGCGGCGGCGCAGAAGGGAGTTGTCGTTAGCAACATGACAGCGCCGAGCGCGACTGTCCCGAAAGCAACCCGAATTTCCTCGACTTTCGTGACCGATAGCGCGTCCGTTATTCTTCAGAAGTTCATCGATCCCAACGGAACGGGCGATCGTGATCCCGATCGAGTGAACCAGCTTGCGCCGTTGTTGGCGCAAATCACCGACCCTGCGACTGGTCAGCCGTTGCGTACGCCACGCGATCTCACGCGGTTCTTGCAGAGCAAGGAATTGGCCACTCAACGGCAGAACGTCGTTGGGCAGCTCAAGGCGGCCGGGAAGTTGTAGGTCACATTTCGAGGGCAATGAAATGAGTTTAGAAATTCAGGTTATGAACGAGGTTCCAGAAGACAGCCTCAAGGCAATCGTCAAGAGTTTTGCACAAGACGGTGCCAAGATCGTTACGGCTATCAATGATTCCAAAGGCAAGTTTTCGGTCGAAGCCACCTTCATTGATCCCGGTCCGCAAACGAGCATCATCATAAGCGGCAAGATGTCGACCTTCGGAGGTCCGCAGGATATGGGGGTTGGCGCGAACGAGGGGCTGGCAATTTACGATGCCTCGAACGCTGGCACGGCACCTGCAGGACTTTTCCTCGACGCGCAACCGCAGGGCACGACCGGACTCGCGCGGCGCCTCAACCCGGCCTTCAACTATCTTGCATGCCGCTGGGATTATTCAACTACTCCGCAAGACTTCCTGCGCGGGGCTACGGTCACAGTGTCTGCAAACGGGAAGTCGGTCACGGCAAGTCCGGCGGATTGGGGACCCAACGTTGCAACAGGCCGCATTGCTGATCTTTCGCCCGGCCTGGCGCACGCGCTCCACCTGGACACGGATGACAACTGCACGCTGCGAATTCCGATGCCGGCGGGAGCACAAATAGCGGCGCCCGCGACGTCGCCGGCACTTCCAATCGACATCAGAGCCGTCAGTGCTGCAATCCTGCCCGCGAACATGGCTCACAGCCTAGCCGTTGTGACCGCCTATGGAGATACGCTATATTGGGTGATCAACCTTGTCGGTTCAGACGATGGGGGTCAAAGCCTGTTGCGGAGCGTTGGCGGAGCGGCTGCCCAAGCGATCCTCAACAATACCGTCGTTCTTCCGGTCCAGTCGGGACCCGATATTCCGGATGCTGTGGCGGGCGAACTGAACAAGGCCGTGCGTAAGGATCCGTCAATTATCTCGGGGCCTCCGGGTACGGCGCCTGCGACCAGTAGCGAAGCACGGGCTAAAATGTTCGCGGCGACGCGGGCGTTCGTCGGCCACAGCACGCGCAATGTGCCGGGCACGCAGAATGGCAATCTGGCCTGTGCCTGGGCTGTGAATGAGGTTGCACGTATTGCTCTCGGCAAGCCCATTTCCACCGAACGACATGGTGACAACGGGTTGGGCACCGATGGGTTGTTCGAAGCGCTGAAAGCTGGCCATACCCGGCTGAAGTCAAAAAAAGACGCTCGGGCAGGGGATGTGATCATCGCTCCCACCATCGGCGTAAACCACGGACATACCGGCATCGTCGGCGAGACGAATGGCAGTGTCGATGCCACACAGATATTTTCGAACAGCTCAGGTCACGCCGCGTTCGCACAGAACTTCAGCATTGGATCGTTTCAGCAGCACTACGAGGCAAACGGATTGGAAGTGCTGTTCTTCTCGTTGAAGCCCGCGGCTTTCGTTTGATCTTGGATGACACCTTTGTTGATGTCGTTTGCGACGGTGCCCGTCATCAGCTCGGCTGGCGTGCCTGATGGCGTCTTGCTCCCAGGACCGTTGCCAGCTTCACTCTGCTGGCTTGACGAAGGCGATCGACGCCAGCCTGGGATGCATCTCGTGGGCGCGGCCAGGTCGGCTCGAGAGAGCCGACCGCCCCTCAAGAAATTACCGGTTCGTCACTTGCACGGACCACCCCTTGCGTCCGTCATCCGGCCGATGGCGCCGGCGCGGCCGCCCATCATACCCTCGAGCCGGTTGTGCTCCTTCTCGAATATGGCGACCATTGGGGCTTTCAACGTTGACGACCTTATCGCGTGAGAGGCGACCTCTTGAGTTGTCCTCCGCCGATCGGCTTCCCGTCACCGGGAAGCCGCGTACCGGTCCATCGCGTCGCTAGGTCTGCCGGCGGCCGCTACTTCTTCACCACCTTGTAGATCGCATTCTCGACATCCGAGCTGAAGTAGATCACGCCGCTCGCCCCGACCGCGACGCCCGTCGGAATATGGGTCGGCAGTCCTCCCGGCGCACCCACGAGGCCGATCGGGAGATTGGCCGCGATCTCGGTGATCGTGCCATTCTCCGGCGCGATCTCAATCAGCCGCTTCGCTCCGACTTCCGCCACGATCAGCTTGCCGTCGCTGGCGCGTGCGATGCCTTCGGGCACTTTGAGGTCCTTGGCGATGACCGTCTTTTCGCCGTTGCTCTCGATCATCGAGACGACGCCGGAAAAGGCTTCGGTGACATAGACCTCGCTGCGCGATCCTGCGACGAGCCCGACCGGGCCCTCCAGGCCGCCGATCAGTGTGGTGCGGTCCTTGCCGTGCTCGCCGCTGACGCGGACCAGTGATTTGGTGCCGAGCTCGGCGACCAGAATGCTGCCGTCCGCGAGCACGAGCGCGTCGTGCGGCGCCTTGAAGCCGTGCAGCATGTCGCGGGTGGCGCCGGTCTTGCCGTCGATCACCTGCACCGTGCCGGTGAACCAGCTCGACAGGACCACGTCGTTGCCCTTCGCCGTCGCGCTCATCGGATATTCGAGCGTGACGCCGGCGGCGTGCATGCGCGCCTTCTCGGTGACCTCGCCGGTCGCACCGTCCACCGTGCGATAGGCGAACACGTCGGCGACGTGGATCGTGTCCTTGCCGTTCTCCGACGTGACGCCGATGCCGCCGGGCAAAGCGAGCTTGCCGATGATGACCTGCCGCGCCTGGCCGGTCGCCGGATCGACCTCCTGGATGCCGTTGTCGGCCATGTTGGAGACGTAGATGCGGTCCTTGTCGTCGATCGCGAGATTGTCCAGCGATGGCTTCGATTGCGCGACCATGGTCTTGGCGCCCGACTTGGTATCGACCCGAACGAGCTGGCCGAGCGCGGTGTCGACCACCCAGAGATTGCCCTTGAAATCGAAGTTCACCGCGGCCGGGACCTTGAAGCCATCGGCGACGACTGTCAGCTCGGCCTTGTCGACGTCGATCTTTGCGACCTGTCCCTTGAACCAGAGCGGACCGTAGAGCTTGTCGTCGGGACCGAACTCGAAGCCGTTGAGGCCGCCCATCTTCTCCATGATCTGGCGCGGCGGTTTGACGCCCTCGACGTCGATCTCATAGAGCGTGTCGCCGAGGAAGACGGTGGTGGCGTACAGCCTGCCGTCCTTGCGGAAGGCGAGCGAGTTGATGCCGGGAAGGCCGGAAGCGAGCTTCTTGATCGGGCCGTCGCCCTTGCGCGAGTAGAGATCGCCGGCCAGGAAGCCGGTCCAGGCCATGGTGCCGTCGGGCGCGAATGCGATGTCGTCGGCCATTCCGACCGGAGCTGGGATTGCAACCTTGGCGGTACCGCCGGCGATGTCGACCTCGTAGAGCGCCGCGCCCGCGACGCTGCCGGCAAACAGATGGCCGGCCTTGTCGATCGCAAGCCCGTGCACGCCGTGGAACGCCGAGCCGGGGACGAGCTTGGTGACCTCCCAGTTTTCGGCCGAAACACTGGTGGCGGAGACAATCGCAGCAACGAAGGCTGCGCAGGCGAGCCTGTTCTTCATGGCGAGACCTCCCGTTCTTTGGAAAGTATTCGCTCCTCATGCCGCTTTGGCAAACGAAACTTGACGTTGTGATGCCGCCAGGCGAGCTCGGCGCGACAACGTCAAAACCGGATCGTGTTTGAAGATGATCGGCCGATCTCGGCCGGTCGCCGGCTTTTACCTGTTGGTGACCTGCAACGGACCGCCGGTTGCGTCCGACATCCGGGCGATGGCGCCGGCGCGGCCGCTCATCATGCCGTCGAGCCGGTCGCGCTCCTTCTCGAAGCCGGCCAGCATCGGGCCTTCCAGCGAGCGGCCGCGCGGCAGTTTCACACGGAGCGGATCGACGAAGCGGCCGTTGACCAGGATTTCGTAGTGGACGTGCGGGCCGGTCGACGCGCCGGTCGAACCGACGAAGCCGATCACCTGGCCCTGCCGCACCTTCTTGCCGGGCTCCATGCCCTTGGCGAAGGCCGACATATGGCCATAGGCGGTCTCGTAGCCGTTGTTATGCTTGATGCGGATGTATTTACCGTAGCCGCCTTCGGGGCCGGCCTTCTCGATCACGCCGTTGCCGGAGGCGAAGATCGGCGTGCCATAGGAGGTCGCCCAGTCGACGCCGGTATGCATCTTCACGTAGCCGAGGATGGGGTGACGTCGGCCGCCGAAGCCGGAGCGCATGATGGCGTTGTTGACAGGCTTGCGCACCAGGAACTTCTTCGCGCTCTTGCCGGTCTCGTCATAGTAGTCGACGACGCCGTCGTCGGGGCTCTGGTATCGGTAGTATTTCTTGGTCTCGCCGCCGAGCGTCAGCGAAGCGAACAGCACGTCGTTCTTTTCGCTCGCGGTCACGCCTTCGTCTTCGCCGGCGTAGAACACGTCGAATGAATCGCCCGGCGCCACCTTGCGCTGGAAATCGACGTCGTAGGAATAGATCTTGATCATGTCGTCGATGACGGGCATCGGCACTTTGTTGCGCATCGCGGTCTCGTAGATGCTCTGGTAGAGCCGCACGCCCGTGCCGTCGTCGTCGTCATCGTCGTCGCTGTTGGCGTTCGCCGCCGCGTCGGCGACGGTGTTCATGCTGGAGACGTCGACCGCGACGTATTTGCCGAGATCGGACAGCGCCGCGATCGCCTCGACCATGGTCTCGTTGGCGATGACGACGCGGTAGGGCTGCAGACGGGCGCCGGGGCTTGCGGGCGCCATCAGGATGCGCAGCTTCTCGCCTTCCTTCAGGCCGCCGTCGCGGCCACGCGGACCGAGCGTCGCGGTGATCGCCTTGATCTCCTCGGCCGTGGCGCCGAGATCGCGCAGCACGCCGGCGACGCTGTCGCCCTTCTTGACCACGTGGACGCGTTCGCCGTTGGGATTGCCGCCGGTGATCTGTTCCTTGGTCTTCGGCAGCAGCGTGACATTTTCCGGCACCACGCGCGTCTCGAAGCCGGCATAGGGATCGGACGGCGACACTTCGGTGGCGTAGGCGCTTCTGATGTCGGACGGGCCGGTCGCGCCGGAGACGTCGGCCGCAGCATTGGAGAGTGCGGCGTAGCGCACCCCGCCATTGCCGCGCCAGTTCGCGGCATCACGGACCCGCATCAGGATGTCGTCGAGCGCCACCACTGCGGAAATCTTGGCTTTCGGCAGCACCTGGGAGAGGTCCTTGGTGACGAACGAGACCTCGGCGTCGGGTTCGACGGCTTCCGGATTGTTGGGATCCTCGGATGCCGCCTTCGGATCGGAGCCGACATCGGTGAGAAGGCGCTGGGCGTTGAATGGCGGGATCTTCGCCGACAGGTCGCTCGTCGTCATCGACAGATTGCCGGCAATCCTGATGAAGGGACGCACCCGCATCACGTCGCGGTTGCCGACGCGGGCGACGGTCGAGACGCGCACGATGTTGCGCGAGGCCGTGGATTCGTTCGGCGGCGGCAGGCGGTCGCTCTTGTGCAGCGTGGCGGCGCGGTCGGCTGCGCCGAATGCGCCGCGCAGCGCGCCTTCGACGCGCTCCGGCACCTTGGCGAAGGTCATCTCACCGTCGAGCGAAGCGAAAACGGCGCCGCCGATCAGGGCTGCGCCGCAAAGTCCGGTTAGAATCGTCCCGCTGAACCATTGCACCGAGACGCGGCGGCGATCGATGACGGCGGCTTCGGAACCATCGACGGACAGCGGCGGCTCGTGGCCGAGATCGATGATCCCGGTCTCACGCCCGTAAGCGCCGCGTGACGTCCTGTGGTTCAACCCAAGTCCCCCAATCAACGACCCGAGAGCCCGATTTCGAGCAGCCCCGTTCTGAGCAGCCCTAGTTTCGAGCCCCTCCTTACGCCGCCCCCTTCGGGGCGTCTCCGGAAAAGGCAAGCCGCATAGGCGTCCGCGGTCAGAAGGCCCAGATGACGGACCGGCCGAAATTACGAACAGCTAAGCGGAAAAAGATCTCTCGATGTGTCTCGAATGTCTGAAGAAGGCCGCTTCATCGGATGATCGCCTTCCTCTGACCCCACACAAACCGCCGGCAGCCCCCACTGGCATCCCTGCGATTCAAGCTTTGTCTGTACCAGAACGCCGGGGGATTGTGGCTCAAGTACGGCGCCTAATATGGAAAAGTTTCCCGAACGACTGGGCGCCGAGGGCCTTCCAGGGGCGGGGGCTCCCAGCCGCGTTCAAGGCGCCTCCATGCCGCCTCCGGACCCCCCTCGGGCCCAAACTTTTTTTGAGTTTTTTCTCCGCGCTGGCCCGATCCGGCCGCTCGGCGACTTTCTAACCTGCTGTAAATACGTGGATTTTTCGAACAATCCACCGTGCGACGATTTTCTGACAATGGTCGTTGACAACCCCGATGGGTGGGGCCTATAACCCGACCACTGAGCGCGGCGCCGCCGGGTCACTGACCAAGGCGAGCGAACGCGCCACTGATGCTCCTCACCTTGTTGAGTGACACAACAGTCGACGTAAGTCGATTGGAGTTCATCCATCGTCGGTAAGGGTGTCGGAACCCTTCCTCTCTGGAAGGTTGGGGCCTCCTGGTCCCGGGCTGTTTGACAAGTGAAGATGAAGAAAGAGAAACGTGGACGGCGGAGTCCTTGCGCCTCTCGGATACTGAAGAGCTTCGGCTTTTGAGTTCTGAGAGGGGACGAAAGACTTCGGCGGTACACGTTTTAAGGTTACACCATCGTTGCCAGCGATGTGAATCGCGGGCAGCTCATCGACTTCGGTCGATGGAAAAATGGTGGGACCTCGTCAAAACGTTGTGATCAGCCGGTTCAAAGTTCAAGTCCAACTTGAGAGTTTGATCCTGGCTCAGAGCGAACGCTGGCGGCAGGCTTAACACATGCAAGTCGAGCGGGCGTAGCAATACGTCAGCGGCAGACGGGTGAGTAACGCGTGGGAACATACCTTTTGGTTCGGAACAACACAGGGAAACTTGTGCTAATACCGGATAAGCCCTTACGGGGAAAGATTTATCGCCGAAAGATTGGCCCGCGTCTGATTAGCTAGTTGGTGAGGTAATGGCTCACCAAGGCGACGATCAGTAGCTGGTCTGAGAGGATGATCAGCCACATTGGGACTGAGACACGGCCCAAACTCCTACGGGAGGCAGCAGTGGGGAATATTGGACAATGGGCGCAAGCCTGATCCAGCCATGCCGCGTGAGTGATGAAGGCCCTAGGGTTGTAAAGCTCTTTTGTGCGGGAAGATAATGACGGTACCGCAAGAATAAGCCCCGGCTAACTTCGTGCCAGCAGCCGCGGTAATACGAAGGGGGCTAGCGTTGCTCGGAATCACTGGGCGTAAAGGGTGCGTAGGCGGGTCTTTAAGTCAGGGGTGAAATCCTGGAGCTCAACTCCAGAACTGCCTTTGATACTGAGGATCTTGAGTTCGGGAGAGGTGAGTGGAACTGCGAGTGTAGAGGTGAAATTCGTAGATATTCGCAAGAACACCAGTGGCGAAGGCGGCTCACTGGCCCGATACTGACGCTGAGGCACGAAAGCGTGGGGAGCAAACAGGATTAGATACCCTGGTAGTCCACGCCGTAAACGATGAATGCCAGCCGTTAGTGGGTTTACTCACTAGTGGCGCAGCTAACGCTTTAAGCATTCCGCCTGGGGAGTACGGTCGCAAGATTAAAACTCAAAGGAATTGACGGGGGCCCGCACAAGCGGTGGAGCATGTGGTTTAATTCGACGCAACGCGCAGAACCTTACCAGCCCTTGACATGTCCAGGACCGGTCGCAGAGATGTGACCTTCTCTTCGGAGCCTGGAACACAGGTGCTGCATGGCTGTCGTCAGCTCGTGTCGTGAGATGTTGGGTTAAGTCCCGCAACGAGCGCAACCCCCGTCCTTAGTTGCTACCATTTAGTTGAGCACTCTAAGGAGACTGCCGGTGATAAGCCGCGAGGAAGGTGGGGATGACGTCAAGTCCTCATGGCCCTTACGGGCTGGGCTACACACGTGCTACAATGGCGGTGACAATGGGACGCTAAGGGGCAACCCTTCGCAAATCTCAAAAAGCCGTCTCAGTTCGGATTGGGCTCTGCAACTCGAGCCCATGAAGTTGGAATCGCTAGTAATCGTGGATCAGCACGCCACGGTGAATACGTTCCCGGGCCTTGTACACACCGCCCGTCACACCATGGGAGTTGGTTTTACCTGAAGACGGTGCGCTAACCAGCAATGGAGGCAGCCGGCCACGGTAGGGTCAGCGACTGGGGTGAAGTCGTAACAAGGTAGCCGTAGGGGAACCTGCGGCTGGATCACCTCCTTTCTAAGGATGGTTCTTCAGAAGCTTGCTTCTATCGAACCGTTTTAGAAACATCAGTGGCCAACGGTCGTCAGGATCGTTGAGCTGCATTGGCGGGATTTCGCCGTCTTCGTTTCTCTTTCTTCGCGGACGAACACGCGCTGGGGCTGCAACCTTGCAGAATCCCTGGTCCTTGACTGGATATGCGTTAGGGGCTTGTAGCTCAGTTGGTTAGAGCGCGCGCTTGATAAGCGTGAGGTCGGAAGTTCAAGTCTTCCCAGGCCCACCACACTCATCGAGTGAGCATTCGTCTTCTGGTTACGGGGCCATAGCTCAGCTGGGAGAGCGCGTGCTTTG
>NZ_JADPIS010000102.1:0-472500 GCF_023073025.1 Bradyrhizobium sp. 76 | reverse complement strand
GCGGCCTGGTAGTGCTTCGGCAGCGTGTTCCACTTGTCGAGATTGATGATGTTGTGACCCTGGCCGGTGCCTTCCCACCAACCCGGATAGTAATAGTACTTCGCAACCTTCACGAAGCCGAGCTTCTCGTCGTCATAGGGTCCGACCCATTCGGCGGCATCGAGCGTGCCCTTCTCCAGCGCGGGATAGATGTCGCCCGCCGCGATCTGCTGCGGCACGCCGCCGACCTTGGCGATGATCGTGCCGGCAAAACCGCCGACCCGGAATTTCAGTCCCTTGAGATCGTCGATCGACTTGATCTCCTTCCGGAACCAGCCGCCCATCTGCGCGCCGGTCGACCCGGTCGGAATGCCGATGGAGTTGTATTCCTTCAGCAGATTGTTGATCAGGTCCTGGCCGCCGCCCCACTGCAGCCACGAAATGTGCTGGCGCGTGTTCAAGCCGAACGGCAGCGACGTGCCGAACGTGAAGGCGGGGTTCTTGCCCCAATAATAGTACAGCGCGGTGTTGCCCATCTCGACCGTGCCGTTGGCGACGGCGTCGAGCACCTGCAGGCCCGGCACGATCTCACCGGCGGCGAATGCCTGGATCTGGAATCGATTGTCCGTGATCTCGGCGACGCGCTTGGCGAAATACTCGCAGCCGCCGTAGAGCGTATCGAGCGCCTTCGGCCAGCTCGCGGCATATCGCCATTTGATCTCGGGCATCGACTGCGCGATCGCCGGCGCCGCGACGGCACTCGCGGCCAGGCCCAATCCGCCTGCCGTCAGGAATTTACGACGTTCCATGCGCTTCCCTCCGTTAAGTCGATGCTTCGACCTGGGGAACGATCTTGGTGTCGTCTTGTCTTTGTCGACGCTCGACGTTTTCTGTTGAGACGTTGTGGCGTTTCCGAACGGCCCTTGCGGGCACTGGGAGATGGAATTCCGATCGTTGCGGTTCCGCGCGCGAGGATGACCGGGCGCTTCGCCGGAATCAAGCCTCATCGGCGCCTCGCAGCTGCGAAGACCGGCCTGACGCAAGTCGGGCCTGCACGCGATCTGCTATTCAGTCGCGCCAAAACCAGGGAGGCTCGCACATGACGGGCAAGAAAGTCGTGGTCGCCGGAGCGAGCGGTCTCGTCGGCAATGCCGCGTTGCGACACTTCGGCCTGGCGGGAGGGTGCGATGTGATTGCCCTGTCCCGGCGGAAGCCGCGCGACCTCTATGGTGCCCGTCATGTCCCGATCGACCTGACCAGTGCAGCGGATTGCGAGCGCGCCGCATCGGAACTGAGCAGCGCAACGCATCTGATCTACGCCGCGCTCTACGAGGCGCCGCAGCTCGTCGACGGCTGGCGCGACCCGCAGCAGATCAAGACCAACGATTTGATGCTGCGCAATTTGATGGGTGCGCTCGAGCCTGTGGCGCCCCGCCTCAGGCATGTCGCCCTGTTGCAAGGCACCAAGGCCTACGGCGTCCACGTTCGCCCCTTGGCTGTGCCAGCCCGCGAAGGCCGCTCCGAAATGTACGAGCAGCCCAACTTCTATTGGGCGCAGGAAAACTTCCTGCGCGACCTCCAGACCGGCAAGAGCTGGCATTGGAGCATTCTGCGGCCGGTGCTGATCGTCGGCCTCGCCATGGGCGGCGCCATGGATTTGATTCCGCCGCTCGGCGTCTATGCCGCGATGCTGCGCGAGCAGGGCAGGCCGCTCGATTACCCCGGCGGCGCCGCGCGGGTGGGGCAGGCCGTCGATGTCGATCTCCTCGCCCGCGCCATCGCCTGGTCGGGCGAGGCCGAGGCCGCGCGCAACGAGGCCTTCAACGTGACCAATGGCGACGTCTTCACCTGGGAGAACATCTGGCCTGCGGTCGCCGATGCACTGGAGATGAAGCCAGGCAAGCCGGTCCCGCTGTCGCTCGCGAGGGAATTCCCGAGCTGGGTCGCTCCCTGGGACGCGTTGCGCCGCAAGCACGACCTTGCATCGCCTGCGTTGGCCGAATTCGTCGGCCTCTCGTTCCAATACGCCGACTATAGCCTGCGCTACGGCCAGACCGAATCCGGTCCGCCCTCGATCGTCTCAACCGTGAAGATCAACCGCGCCGGCTTCACCGAGATGATGGATACCGAGGATATGTTCCGGAAGTGGTTCAGGCAGGCGAAGCAAGAGCGGCTGCTGCCTTGAGGCAGAACCAAAGCCGATATGTCGGGGATGGTTGCCCAAGTCAGTTTGTGACCCGAAGGCGACATAATCGGCTGGTTCAACTAGCCATTGTGAAGGTCCTCTGCCCGCGCGGAGCCAAGAATGCGTCGCGTTATTTTGTTGTCTGCTCTCTATTTCTTCCTTGAACTGGCGGTGGCGAACGCGGCGGGGGTCAAAAATTTTGACATTCCTGCTGACGGGGCGGGACCGGGGATCAGGCTGCTTGTTTGGACACCTTGTGCGGAGACCCCGCGAGAACTGGATGCCCGTGGCGCCATTTTCCTCGCAGTCCCCGGATGCGCAGTGACAGGCGAAAAGCTTCCCCTCATCGTGATATCGCACGGCAGGCGAGGATGGTTCGGCGGCCACCATGACACTGCGGCGGCCTTGGCCGACGCGGGCTTTGTCGTCGCTGCGCTCAATCATCCCGGTGACACTTGGCGCGACACTAGCCGTACCGATAGCCTTTCTGTGCTGGTGGAGCGGCCTGCGGACATTAAGCGGCTGATTGACTACATGCTCGATAGTTGGCCCGACGCGGCGCGCATCGACGCTCGGCGTATTGGTCTCTACGGATTTTCGTTTGGCGGCTATACGGGTCTTGCTGTCGTCGGTGGTAATCCCGATTTGCGAAAGGGCCTGCCCAGTTGCGCGACGTCCAGCCTGCTGGCCTGTAAGCAGCTTGAAAGCGGTGAGGCACCCAGTCAGCCAGTCACGTCCGATCCGCGCGTGAGGGCCGCTGTCATCGTTGATCCATATCCGGCATTTGTGTTCCCAGAGAAGGACCTGAAGGAAGTAGCGGTCCCGGTGCAGTTGTGGAGTTCCGATGTCGCCCAAAACGCTGACGGCCTGTCTGGATGCTGTGCGGCAGCGATCAAACAACGGCTTCCGATGCTGGATTATCACTTCGTAACAAACGCCAAACACTTCTCTTTCCTTGCCACCTGCAGCCCGAAGGAAGTGCAGGGTAATCCGACGGCTTGCACCGATGCGCCGGGTTTCAACCGCAACGATTTTCATCAACAGCTTCACGCTGAGATGATTGGTTTTTTCCGTAAGCACCTTGGTGAAAACCAGTAGACGTCGCAGTAGGTGGGCCGCGCGGGCCTGCCAATGTCGCTGATTGGCCCATCGCTTCGGTTGACGTGGGGCAGCTACATGTCAGTTCACAGGGGCTGACCGGAAATTTGCGGCTGAGCTCGAAACCAACGCGATTGACCCATTGTGGATTTTTTTTGAACAGGCTTACCCTGCGTCCGTTCGGATACTGAGTCCTTGAAACAATGCGCGGATCGGTGCACTGTTACGGTGCGTGGCGAGAAGATCATGTGGACGTTCTTAACCGGCCTTTGCCTTTTCGTCGGGCTTGCGGCGGCTGCGCTATGGTTTGGGCAAAGGGCCAGACGGCGTTTCCCAAAAGCCTATGGGGCAGTTGACAAAATCGTTTCCAGCATCGAACTTCTTTTCATCGTGGCAGTGTTTTTGTAGTGTTTTACATGACACGTTGACGGGCTGCCGCCATAAGCTTTGATCCACCAATTTCGATTTATGAACGCACGGCCTGATCTGCACTTACGAACGCCGCTTCCATTGCCTTCCGCGTCTTGATCGTCTCGTTGCCTGCGTCGAACTCGACATCGCTCCAGCGCACGATCTCGCCATGGCCGACGTCGTGCTTCAGCTTCAGCCGATGCGCCAGCCCGATCGGCAGCGCGCCGGCCTTGAGGCTCGCGGCCGCCGGCACCAGCTTGCCCCACACCGTGTAGCCGCCTTCGCCGTCCAGCATCTCGCCGGCGCGCAGATTGCGTTTTGCCACGGCGGCGACGTCGCCGCGGAAACCATGGGGCTGCCCGGTCGGCTCGCCCCGCAGGGCTGCCGACAAGACCGAGATGTTCAGCTCAAGGCCGATCAGATGGTAGGGCTTGTACATCGCCGCGTACCGTCCGCTGCCGTCGGTCTTCAGGCCGTACTGCCTGAAGCAGTCGGCCGCGTAGTCGTTCGGCGCCTCGAGCACGACGTAAACGCCCCAGCGCAGATCGCGAAACACCGGCCTTCCGTCGCGCTCGAGCGAGGAGACCACCTCTACGACGCCCGATCGCTCCAGCACGCCGCCTTTGCTGCGCGGCCGCATGATATGCGGGAGGTCGTCGACGCCGCAGGGTGGAAACAGCAGACCCTCTGCAGGCACGTCCAGTCCGCAGGCGTTCGCAATCGCGGCCATCTCGATCGCCGATTTGGTGCCGTCGAGGAAGGAGTTGAACATCTGGGGATTCATCCCGGCCGATTGCGCCTCGCCCGCGGACAACCCGTAATGCTGCCAGACGCTGTCAGGCGTCACGTCGTGATAGGCCGGCAGATATTTCGTGCCTTTGCCGGCGGCGACCACGTGAAAACCGGTGGCGCGAGCCCAATCCACCATCTCCGCGGTCAGCGCCGGCTGGTCGCCATAGGCGAGCGAATAGACCACGCCGGCCTTGCGGGCTTCCTCGGCGAGCAGCGGACCCGCCAGCACATCGGCCTCGACATTGACCATCACGATATGCTTGCCGGCCGCGATCGCCGCGCGGGCGTGCTTGATGCCGACGGCCGGATTGCCGGTCGCCTCCACCACCACGTCCATCGCGCCGCCGGCAATGGCGCGCGCGCCGTCGTCGGTGAAAACAGTGGCGGCGATCCGCGCCGCGTCCCATCCCACGGTGCGGCAGGCCTCGCGCGCGCGGTCGCGATCGATGTCGATGATGATGGGCACCTCCAGTCCCGGCGTGTGGGGCACCTGCGCCAGGAACATCGAGCCGAATTTACCGGCGCCGATCAGCGCCACACGGACGGGCTTGCCGGCGGAAGCGCGGGCCTGGAGGAGGCGGAAGAGGTTCATGGGACGGTCCTGCGAGGCAGAAATTGGTGAGGGGCGTGTTTCTATCAGATCGTCATGGCCGGGCCTGACCCGGCCATCCACGTCTTGCCGGCAGCGATCGTCTCAAGGCGTGGATCCCCGGGCCTTTGCGTCGCCGAAGCGGCTTCGGCCGCGCAGGCGGGACAAGCCCGGCCACGACGACCGAGGATGTTTTGCGAGTAAGTCTACTCCGCCGCCTGCCGCGGCGCACGGGCGAGCCGGACCAGCGCGTCGTCCTTCACCGTCTTGATCGGCGCAAAATCGCGATGCGCGATGTACTCCGGCCGCGTCGGGGTGCGGATGTAATTCGAAACCGCGTTCAGCGTCAGGTACACGATCTTGCGCGGGTAGGGCGTGATGTTGCCCGCCGAGCCATGCACGAGATTGCCGTGGAACATCAGCATGCCGCCCGGCTTGCCGGTCGGCGCCACGATGCCGCCCTGCTTGACGAGGCGCGTCACGGTCTCCTCGTCCAGCGTCCACAGCGGATAGGAGGTCGTCGCGAGGTCGTGCGAGGCCTTGAGGTCGCCGGCGTTCTGGCTCTGCGGCACCAGCATCAGCGGGCCGTTGATCGGCATCACCTCGTCGAGGAAGATCGCGATGTTCATCGCGCGCGGCTCTGGCATGCCGTCGTCGCGCTTCCACGTGCCGTAATCCTGGTGCCATTGCCAGACGTCGCCGGTGAAGGCGGATTTTGCGTTGATCTTGAACTGGTGCATGTAGACCTGCTCGCCGAACAGCTGCTCGACCGGGTCGATCATGCGGGGATGCGCGCCGAGGATGCCGAAGGCCTCGTTGTAGAGATGCGCGGCAAAGGCGGTGCGCGGCGCGCCGCTCTTCTCGCGCCAGACTTCCGGCCGGTTTGCGTCATAGATGGCGACCGCCTCGCGCGCGAGAAGATCGACCTCCTCCGGGCTGAACAATTCGGGCAGGAACAGCCAGCCCTCGCGGTGGAAGAACTCCAATTGCTCCTGGGACAGTTTCACGGCGCATCCTCCTTGGTTTGTTTGTTTTTTTATCGTGCTTCTCTGTCGTCATGGCCGGGCTTGACCCGGCGATCCACGTCTTTGGCGGTGGTGGCTGCTACGCCGCCGCCTCTTCCGTCGCCCTCAATCTCTCCTCGGTCATCCGTCCCGCCGTCTGCGCGTGCGCAAGCGCCGCACGTTCGGCCGCCTTCGCATCGCCCGCGAGAATGTGTCCGGCAATGTCGGCATGCTCGGCCCAGGCACTGCCGCGATAATCGAGCTCGGACAGCACCGTCGCCATCGAGCGGCGCATATGCGGCCATTGCGGTGTAATCGTCTCTTCGATCACGGGATTGCCGGCGAGCCGATAGATCGCGCGATGAAACTCGACGTCGAGCGCGATCAGCTCGGCGAGCGTGGTCTTGCCATCGATCCCGCGCCCGGCGGCGAGCGCCGCCTCCAGCCGCGCGCGTCCCGCCGCATCGCTTGCAGCGCGCTCCCCTGCAAGCCGTGCCGCCAGCGCATCGATCGCGCCGCGCACCTCGTAGAGCTGGCGGATGCGTGCGGGATCGAGCTGGGTGACTTCAAAGCCGCGCCGGCCGCTTTCGGCGACGAGTCCCTGCCGGTGCAATAGGTGCAGCGCATGCGACACCGGCTGGCGCGACACCCCGAGCCTGTCGGCGAGCTCGTTCTGCCGGATGCGCTGGCCGGGCTGCAGCGTGCGGTCGGAGATCGCCTCCAGGATCCGCGCATAGACCTGGTCGATCAAGTTCGGAAGCGGGTCGAGAGGGATCACGCCGGCAGCTCCGAGGATGATGACAGGGAATACGGCATTCCGTATTCGAAGGTACGGCGAGAGGATAGGGGCGTCAAGCGCGGCCAATGCCTCGTCCGACCCTGTTTTGGCGCTTCGCCAAGCCATTGATATTGCTGGGCTCGGCTACTGTGCATGGGGTTGTTTTCAAGGAAAAGAGATGTGAGGCCGCCTACTCCGCGAGGAACGCGTTCACCGCCTCGCCGAACTCCAGCGGCGCCTGCTCGAACATCCAGTGCCCGGCATTGGGGATCACGGCCGTCTTGGCCCCCGCGATGTGCTCGGCCAGCACGCGCCACATCACCGACAGGCTCCCCGTCGTCGCGCCGCCGCCGATCAGCAGCGTCGGGGTCCTGATCGCCTGCGCGTCCGCGAGCGTGTAGGGCCTGCGCTGCTCGTTGATCTGGCCGAGGAAGGTGATCGCGTTGTCGCGCAATTGCTGCTTCGCCGCCGCCGGCACGCGCCGCCATGTGCCGTCGCCTTCGATGCCTTCGTAGAAGTTCTGCAGCGCGCTCTCGATGTCGCCGGCGCGGATCATCTCGACCGAGCGCGCCGTGCGCGCCGCCAGCGGCGGATGCGCGGGCGTGCCTGCGGGCACCGGCAGGCTGGCATCGAGATCGCCGCCGGGCTCGGCCAGCACCAGTTTGCGCAACAGATCCGGCCGCGACTGCGCCACGCGAAACGCGATGTGGCCGCCGCGCGAATGGCCCATCAGATCGACCGGCGCGGGTTCGACCTGCTCGATGAAGGCGATCACGTCAGCGACGTGCTGGGCCATCTTGTAATCGTCGCCGACGGCATCCCAGTGCTCGGGAAAGAAATGCCGCAGGCTGACCGAGATCACGCGATGCGATTTCGACAGCGGACCGAGCACGGAGTACCAAGTGCGGAAATCGCCCAGCGTGCCATGCACGCAGACCAGCGGCGGGCCTCGTCCCACTTCGAGATAGGCCATGTCGTAACCATTGATACGAAATGTCTGCATGATCAGCCCGCCAGGAAATCCAGCACCACTTCGGAGTATTTCTGCGGCGCCTGCTCGAACATCGGGTGCGTTGCGTTCGGGATGACCGCTGTCTTCGAGTACGGCACATGCGCCGCCAGCGCATGCAGCACTTTCGGCAGCAGGCCCTTGGTCCGTGCGCCCAGGATGAACAGCGTCGGCATCGTAATGGACTCCGCGTCCGCCTTCGAGAATGGCGGGCGGTTGTCGCGGACCTGACCGATCAGCGTGAACGCATTGTCGCGCAGGTTCTGCTTCACCAGCGCCGGCAGCCGCGGCCAGGTGCCGGCGCCTTCAAGCGTGTCGACGAAGACGGCGAGGCCGCCATCGACGTCGCCGGCCGCGATCCTCTCGGCCGAGGCCGTGAACCGCGCCAGCAGCGGCGAGGGACCGCCGGCATAATCGGGGTCGAGGCTCGCATCGAGTTCGCCGCCGGGCTCGGCCAACACCAGCCGCCGGAGCAGCTCCGGCCGCCGCTGCGCCACCCGGAAGCAGATGTGCCCGCCCCGGGAATGGCCCATCAAATCGACCGAACCGAGGTCGAGTTCCTCGATGAAGGCGATGACGTCCTCGACATGCTGGGCGATCGAATAGGTGTCGCCGACGCCATCCCATTGCGCCGGGAAGAAGTGCCGCAGGCTGACGCAGATCAGCCGGTGCCGCTGCGACAGCGGCCCGAGCATGCAGCCCCAGACACGAAAGTCGTTGAGCGAGCCATGAACGCAGACCAGCGGCGGCCGGCCTCGGTCTTCGCCCACGTCGAGATAGGGCATGTCGTATCCGTTGACGTGGAGGCTTTGCATTCTGGGCTCGCGAACAGGGGGCGGAACTCCTGTGCAAGATTCCCGGAAACCGGGTGGATCGCAACTATTTCCAAGCCTAGATTTGAGCTCAGTTCACATTGGAGGCATGCGAGGGAACGCAAGCCAGGGACCAAACATGACCGACCAGCATTTTGCCCTGTTCGATAGCAAGATCGGCCTGTGCGCCATTGCCTGGGGTCCGCGCGGCATCAACGGCACGCAACTGCCGATGGGCGGTGAGCAGAAGATCCGCACCCGCATCAGCCAGCGCCATGCCGACGCCAGCGAGGCCGAGCCGACCGTCGAAGTGCAGCAGGCGATCGACCGCATCACAAAACTGCTCGCGGGCGAGCCGGATGACCTCACCGACATCCCGCTCGATCTCGACGGCGTGCCCGACTTCAACCGCGGCGTCTACGCGATCGCCCGCACCATTCCGCCGGGCAAGACCGTCACCTATGGCGACATCGCCAAGCAGCTCGGCGGTGTCGAGCTGTCGCGCGACGTCGGCCAGGCGCTCGGCCGCAACCCGTGCCCGATCGTCGTGCCCTGCCATCGCGTGCTGGCGGCCGGCAACAAGCCCGGCGGCTTCTCCGCCAATGGCGGCGTAGTGACGAAGCTGAAGATGCTGGAGATCGAAGGCGCGCTGGTGAACCACACGCCGAGCTTGTTCGACTGAGGCGATGATGCCGCGGGCTATATCTTCGCCGCCGCCTTCGGCCAATATTTGTCGCGTAAATGCCGCTTCACCAGCTTGCCGGTCGGCGTGCGGGGCAGCTCGGCTTCGAAATCGATCGAGCGTGGGCATTTGATCGTCGAGAGGCGGCTCTTGCAGTAGGCGATCAGGTCGGCCTCGAGCTCCTTGCCGGCGCGCTTGGGATCGTGCGGCTGCACCACCGCCTTGACCTCTTCGCCCATCTCCTCGTTCGGCACACCGAAAACGGCGACGTCGGCGACTTCGGGGTGGGTGATGAGCACGTCCTCGGTCTCCTGCGGGTAGATGTTCACGCCGCCCGAGATGATCATGTAGGACTTGCGGTCGGTCAGAAAAAGAAAGCCGTCTCTGTCGAGATAGCCGACGTCGCCGAGCGTCGACCAGCCTTTTGCGTTGTAGGCCTTCTTCGTCTTCTCGGGATCGTTGTGATAGGTGAAAACCGGCGCATCGGCGAAATAGACCGTGCCGATCTCGCCCGTCGGCTGCTCCTCGTCGTTCTCGTCCAGAATCTTGATCTTGCCGACCACGGCGCGGCCGACGCTGCCGCGGTGCTCCAGCCATTCTTTCGAGTTGCAGACGGTGACGCCGTTGCCTTCGGAGCCCGCGTAATACTCGATCAGGATCGGCCCCCACCATTCGATCATCTTGGCCTTGACCTCGACCGGGCAGGGCGCGGCGGCGTGGATCGCGCCCTTCAGCGTCGAGACGTCGTAGCGGTTGCGGGCCTCGTCCGGCAGCTTCAGCATGCGCACGAACATGGTCGGCACGAGCTGCGCGTGGGTCACCTTGTATTTTTCGACCAGCTTCAGGAAATCTTCGGCGTCAAAGTGCTCCATGATGATGGAAGTGCCGCCGAGCAGGATCGCCATCATGTTGAAGCGCAAGGGAGCCGCGTGATAGAGCGGCGCCGGTGAGAGATAGGTGGTCTCGTCGTTCATGCCGCACATGCTGGCGCAGAGGACGCGCAGAAACGCGTTCGGCTCGTCGATCGGCTTGCCCTCGAACGCCTTCTTGATGCCCTTGGGCCGGCCGGTGGTGCCCGATGAATACAGCATGTCATAGCCGGCGACCTCGTCGTCGATCGGCGTTGTCGGCTGCGTGGCGGCTTCCTTGTCGTAGGAGCGGAAGCCGGCTTGCGGCTCGTCCATCATGTAGAAGACCGGCTCGCCGGCCGCACCCTTGATCAGGGCCTTGATCTGGTCGGCGCATTTCGGCGTGGTGATCACGACCTTGGCGCCGCAATCGGCGATGATGTAGTCGATCTCGTCCTGCTTCAAATAGCGGCTGATCGCGGTGTAATAGAGCCCGCTGCGTTGCGCCGCCCAGCAGATCTCCATGAAGGCGAGGCGGTTCTCCATCAGCAGCGCGATGTGGTCGCCGGCCTTCAGCCCGAGCGAGCGGAACAGGTGCGCGCCCTGGTTCGAAAGCTCGTCGAGCTCGCGACAGGTGATCGCCTTGCCGGTCCCGGCCATCTGATAGGCGATCTTGTCGGGCGTGGCGCGGGCGTGGATGGAGGGGTGAGTCATGTCTCTGTTTACACGGCTAGGAGTAACGTTCCCCGGACGCAACGCAGCGCGTAGCGGTGCGCTGCAGATCTGAGGTCCATTGTGAGGCATGGGTCCCGGCTCTGCGCCGCAGCGTTTCACGCTGCAGCGCGTCCGGGACACGAGAGAGCTTACAGCCGCTCCACGATCGTCACATTCGCCATGCCGCCGCCTTCGCACATGGTCTGGAGCCCGTAACGCTTGCCGCGCTGATGCAGGGCATGCACCAGTGTCGTCATCAGCTTGGTGCCGGAGCCGCCGAGCGGATGGCCGAGCGCGATGGCGCCGCCATTGACGTTGAGACGTTCCGGATCGGCGCCAGTGGTCTTGAGCCACCCCGTCGGCACCGAGGCAAAGGCCTCGTTGACCTCGAACAGGTCGATGTCGTCGATCGTCATGCCGGCCTTCTCCAGCGCGCGCTTGGTGGCGTGCAGCGGAGCATCGAGCATGATCACGGGATCGCCGCCCATCATGGTCATGTGATGGACGCGCGCGAGCGGCTTCACGCCAAGCTGCTTCAGGCCACGCTCGTTCACCACCATCACGCCGGAGGCGCCGTCGCAGATCTGGCTGGCGCTGGCCGCGGAGAGCTTGCCGTTCTCGGCGATCAGCTTGACGCCCTTGATGCCGTCGAGCGTGGCGTCGAAGCGGATACCCTCGTCGACGTGGTGGGTGTCCTTGGAGCCGTCGGCGCGGGTGATCTCGAGCGGCACGATCTCCTTTTTGAAGTGGCCGGCCTGGGTTGCCGCGATCGCGCGCTGATGGCTGTTGTAGGAGTACTCGTCGAGCTCATCCTTCGACAGGCCGTACTTCTCGGCCATCATTTCGGCGCCGGTGAACTGGCTGAACACGATGTTTGGATAACGGTGCTCGATACCCGGGCTCTTGTAATTGCCAAAGCCGTTCTTGGCGGGAAGCTGCGACGACAGGCCCATCGGCACGCGTGTCATCGATTCCACGCCGGCGGCGATCACCACGTCCATCGCGCCGGACATCACGGCCTGGGCTGCGAAGTGCAGCGCCTGCTGCGAGGAGCCGCATTGGCGGTCGATCGAGGTGCCCGGCACGCTCTCCGGCAGTTTCGAGGCCATGATCGCGTTGCGCGCGACATTGTTGGATTGCTCGCCGACCTGCATGACGCAGCCCATGATCACATCCTCGACCAGCGCGGGATCGACCTTGGTGCGGTCAACCAGCTCGTCCAGTACCTTCGCGGCGAGATCGGCCGGATGCCATCCGGCGAGGCGGCCCCCCTTGCGCCCGCCGGCGGTACGCGCGGCGGCGACGATATAAGCCTCGGCCATGTCGGTTTTCTCCCTACATTATTTTGAACGGTTGCTTGTCGGACGGATTTAAGGGGCGACTGGTTGTTTAGTCAATCGATCAATTAACTCTTGTGGGGAGGCGCTGCTTGGGCTTATCTGCGGCCGCTCTCGCGCCAAAATCAGGGATCTCCGTGACTACTAGCGTACCGAACCGGCTCCCCAGCGGAAAGAATTCCACGGCAGAGAAATTGCTCGTGGCCGCGAGCGAGTTGATGATCGAACGCTCCTCGATCGAGATTTCGCTGAGCGACATCGCCCAGAAGTCCGGTGCCAACGCCGCGCTGGTCAAATATCACTTCGGCAACAAGGACGGCCTGCTGCTGGCGCTGCTCGAGCGCGACGCGGGGACGGAACTGTCCAATCTCGAATATCTGCTGGCCCAGCCGATCACGCCGACCGCCAAGTTGAAGCTGCATATCGGCGGCATCATCCGCGCCTATCACCGGTTTCCCTACATGAACCGGCTGATCCACTATCTGCTGCACGAGAGCGTCGCGGGCTCCGCGGACGAAGTCTCGAAATTCTTCGTCGCACCGCTGCTGGATTTCCATCGCCGCCTGCTCGCCGAAGGCGTCAGTCAGGGCGAATTCCGCGCCACCGATCCGGTGCTGTTCTACACCAGCCTGATCGGCGCCTGCGATCATTTGTTCTTCGGCCGGCACGCGATGTCACGCGCGACCGGCGTCGGCCCGGTCACGGACGACGTTTGCCGGCAATACATCAAGCATATGGAAACGCTGATCTGCGGCGGCATTCTCACGAATATCGAGGAAGCTGCCGCGGCCGGATGACCGGCCAGAACGCAGAAGTCTAGAGAAGAAACGCCCAAGGAAAAGGTTCGAGGAAAGGTACAAGCGATGCAGTTGAAAGACGTAGCCGTTCTCATCACGGGCGGCGGGTCCGGCCTTGGTGCCGCGACCGCCCGCGCGATGGCCGCCAAGGGCGCCAAGATCGGCGTGATCGACCAGAGCAAGGAAAACGCCGAGAAGGTCGCCGCCGAAGTGAAGGGCATCGCGCTTCACGCCGATGTCACCAGCGAGGAGCAGATCAAGGCGGCGATCGCCAAGGCGGAAGCCGCGCACGGCGTCGCGCGCGTGCTGATGAACTGCGCCGGTATCGGCGGCTCGCAGCGCATCGTCGGCCGCGATGGCGTCTACCCGCTGGAAAAGTTCGCGCGCATCATCAATGTCAATTTGATCGGCACCTTCAACTGCCTGCGTCTGTTCGCCGAGCGCCTCGTCACGATCGAGCCGGTCGGTGAAGAGCGCGGCGTCATCGTCAACACGGCGTCGGTCGCGGCTTACGAAGGGCAGATCGGTCAGATCGCTTATGCGGCGTCGAAGGGCGGCGTCGTCGGTCTCACGCTGCCGGCGGCGCGCGATCTCGCGAGCCAGAAGATCCGCGTCAACACCATCGCCCCCGGCCTGTTCCTGACGCCGCTGCTGATGGGTTTGAACGAAGAGGCCCGCAAGAGCCTCGGTGCCCAGGTGCCACATCCCGCGCGTCTCGGCGACGCCAATGAATACGGCTCGCTGGCCGTGCACATCGTCGAGAACCCGATGCTCAATGGCGAGACCATCCGTCTCGACGGCGCGATCCGCATGGCGCCGCGGTAGCTCTTCCTCCCTTCTCCCCTTGTGGGAGAAGGTGGCGCGCGTAGCGCGCCGGATGAGGGGTCTCTATCCACGGAGATAGACCCCTCACCCAAGCGAATTCCGGGTTCGCAGCGTACATGCCCTCTCCCACAAGGGGAGAGGGCGTAGCAATCGGCACCGCGAATGGCGGCAAGCACGAGGCGCCTCATGTCCCAACCGCTGCTGATCGAGCAAAATGACGGCGTCGACACAGTGACGCTCAATCGTCCCGAACACCTCAACGCGCTCGATCCTGCGTTGATCGACGCGCTCAACGTCTATTTCCAGGGTCTCCAGCGCAACCGGGATACGCGCGTCGTGGTGCTGAAGGGCGCCGGCAAGAACTTCTGCGCGGGACTCGATCTCAAGGCGGCGATGGCGCGCCGTGCCGGCCAGCAGGAGCCGCCTGATGTCACCGAGTCGCTGGATTCGCAGCGGCGCATCGCCGACATCGTGATGCTGATGCGGCGCTGTCCGCAGCCGATCCTCGCGCTGGTGCAGGGCGCGGCGGCCGGCGGCGGCTTTGCGCTGGCGCTCGCGTCCGACATCCGCATCGCGACGAGATCGGCGCGGATGAACTGCGCCTTCATCAAGCTCGGCCTTGGCGGCTGCGACATCGGCACCAGTTATTTCCTGCCACGCCTTGTCGGTGTCTCTGTGGCCTCGGAGCTGATCCTCACGGGACGCTTCATCGGCGCCGAGCGGGCGCTCGCGGTCGGGCTGGTCTCCGAGGTCGTCGACGAGGACAAGCTCGATGAGGCCGCCGAACCCTATGTCGACGCGATGATCACGGCCTCGCCCGTGGGCCTACGCCTGTCCAAGGAATGTCTCAACATGAGCGTCGATGCCGGATCGCTGGAAGCCGTGATCGCGATGGAGGATCGCAACCAGGTTCTGTGCAGCCGCTCCGAGGAATTTTCGGAAGGCATCAGGGCCTTCCTTGAGAAGCGAAAGCCTGTCTATATCAGGCGCTGACAATGAAGATCCGTAAAGGACGAGAAATTCCGGGAGACGCAAAATGAGTGGAAGCGCGGCGGCGGTGATGACGAAGCCCGCCTTTCGCAAGGTCGAGTGGCTGGCGCGCGACATCGATGTCGAGCGCCGCGACGACGGCACGGTGGTGCTGAAGTCGCGCATCCCGCTGCAGACCTACGAGAAGCATATCCCGGCTTCGCTGGCAAAATGGGCGAAGGAAGCGCCCGAGCGGATCTGGCTTGCCCAGCGCGGCGGCCCTAACCGCGAATGGCGTAAGGTGTCCTATGGGGAGGCCAAGCGCACCGTGGATGCGCTGACGCAAGGCCTGCTCAATCTCGCGCTTGACGGCCGCCCGGTCACGATCCTCTCCGGCAATTCGATCGAGCACGCGCTGATGACGCAGGCGGCGATGCAGGCGCGCGTCCCGGCCGCGCCGGTCTCGCCAGCCTACTCCTTGATGAGCCATGATCACGTCAAGCTGAAATATTTGTTCGACCTGATCAAGCCGGGCGCGGTGATGGTGCAGGACGGCCCGACCTTCGAGAAGGCGCTGAAAGCGCTCGATCTCACAGGCGTCACCGTGGTTCACGTCTTGCGGCCCTGCGAGGGTATCGCGAGCGTCAGCTTTGCCGAGCTCGCGGCGACAGTCGTGACGGCCGATGTCGAAGCGTCGATCGCGAAGATCGCGCCTGAGACCGTCGGCAAGCTGCTGTTCACGTCAGGCTCGACCGGCATGCCCAAGGCCGTCATCAACACGCAAGCGATGATGTGCGCCAATGCGGCGATGATGATGCAGGTGCGACCGCGCGATCCCGGCGGTCCGATCTCGACCATGCTGGACTGGATGCCCTGGAACCACACCATGGGCGGCAATGCGGCGTTCCACCCGATCCTGGTCGACGGCGGCACGCTCTATATCGATGACGGGCGGCCGATGCCGGGCCAGTTCGATGAGACGCTGCGCAATCTGCGCGAGATATCGCCGACCTATTACGCCAACGTCCCCGCGGGCTATGCCGCGCTCGCCGCCGCCATGGAGAAGGACGACGGGCTGTGCCGATCCTTCTTCAAGAACCTCTCGATCATGGCCTATGGCGGCGCGCGACTGCCGGATGATCTCTACGATCGCATGCAGGCTCTCGCCGTGAAGACCACCGGCGAGCGCATCGTGTTCTACACCGGCTGGGGTTCGACCGAGACCGCGCCGACCTCGACCGGCACCTATTGGGACACCGAGCGCGTCGGCCTGATCGGCCTGCCGTTCCCCGGCGTCGAGTTGAAGATGGTGCCCTGCGGCTCGAAATACGAGCTGCGTCTGCGCGGCGTCAACGTCACGCCGGGCTATTTCGGCCAGCCTGACCTGACGAAGAAGATGTTCGACGAGGAAGGTTTTTACTGCATCGGTGACGCCGGCGTCTTCGTCGACGACACTGATCCGGTGAAGGGCATCATCTTTGCCGGGCGCGTGGTGGAAGATTTCAAGCTGACCACCGGCACCTTCGTCCATGTCGGCTCGCTGCGCACGGATGCGATCGCAGCCGCGACGCCGGTCGTGCATGATGCGCTGGTCGCGGGGCAGGATCGCGCTTTCATCGGCCTGCTGGCCTGGCCGAACCTGCACGCCTGCCGCCAGCTCGTCGGCAATCCCGATCTCAGCTTCGATGATGCAGTGAAGCATCCCGAGGTGATCGCTTGCTTCAGGCGCGGGCTGGAGGCTCACAACAAGGAGTGCGAAGGCGCCAGCAGCCGTATCATCGCCCGCGCCATGCTGATGGCGGAACCGCCCTCGATCGACGGTAACGAGCTCACCGACAAGGGCTACATCAACCAGCGCGCCGGCCTGGAGCGCCGTGCCGCGCTGGTCGAGCGGCTTTATGCGGACAAGCCCGACCAGGATGTGATCGTGCTGAAATGAACACCGTAGGATGGGTAGGGCGCAGCGAAACCCATCGCTCGTAGTCAGACACTCGATGGGTATCGCTTTGCTCCACCCACCTACAGAACAACAGTAACGGGATACGCGCCATGAACTTCGATTTCTCTGACGACCAGAAGCAGCTCCGCGATCAGGCGCGCAAATTCCTCACCGAGAAATGCTCGCCAAAGGCGGTGCGCGCAGTTCTCGACGGCAAGGCGCCGTATGACAAGGAGCTGTGGAAGGGGCTCGCCGAGATGGGTTTTCTCGGTGTTGCAATCCCAGAGGACTTTGGTGGCGCCGGCGCCGGTCATCTCGAACTTTGCGTGATCGCTGAAGAGATGGGCCGGTCGAACGCACCGGTGCCGTTTTCCTCTACCGTCTATCTCGCAGCCGAAGCGCTGCTGATCGCCGGCAGTGACGCGCAGAAGAAGAAATGGTTGCCGGCGATTGCCTCGGGCGAGGCGATCGGAACGCTGGCGCTGTTCGAGGGCAAGGGCAATCCGTCACCGAAGAACGTCAAGCTCACGGCTGCCAATGGCATGCTCAACGGTGTCAAGAAGCCGGTCGCCGATGGCGCGATCGCGGACTTCGCGGTGGTCGCGGCACGCACGGGATCGAGCGGACGCGACGGCGACATCTCCTTGTTCATCGTCGATCTCAGGAATGGCGGCGTCGAGGTGAAAAGCCTGACCAATCTCGACCCGACCCGCGGGCAGGCCGAGATTACTTTCAGGGATTGCAAGGCCGAGCCGCTGGGTGCGGCCGGCGAAGGCTGGAGCATCTTGACTCAAGTGCTCGATCGCGCCGCGGTGCTCTGCGCGTTCGAGCAGGTCGGCGGCTCCGACCGCGCGCTGGAGATGGGCCGCGACTACGCGCTCGACCGCATCGCTTTCGGCCGACAGATCGGCTCGTTTCAGGCCGTCAAGCACATGCTGGCGGACATGTACGTGTCGGCGACGCTGGCGCGTTCCAACAGCTATTACGGCGCCTGGGCGCTCTCGACCAATGCAGGCGAACTGCCGGAAGCGGCTGCAGCCGCGCGCATCAGTGCGACGCAGGCGTTCCAGCACTGCGCCAAGAACAACATCCAGGTTCACGGCGGCATGGGTTTCACCTGGGAGTTCGACTGCCACATGTACTACCGCCGCGCCAACGCCATGGCGCTCGGTCTCGGCAGCCTGTCCTATTGGGAAGACCAGTTGATCGACCGCATGCGCAAGAAGAACGCGGCGTAGGCAAAGGCAACGTCATGAACTTCGACGATACCCCGCAGGAAGCCGAATTCCGCGCCACCGCGCGCGCCTGGATCGGTGCGAATGCACCGAAGCAATACGAGGACGAACTCCGCAAATCCTCCCTCGGCCGCACGCAATTGAAGAACGCCAACATCCTCGACGTTGCAAAGGCCTGGCAGAAGAAGAAGGCCGATGCCGGCTGGGCCTGTCTGCACTGGCCGAAGGAGTATGGTGGCCGCGGCTCGTCGCCGATCGAACGTGTGATCTGGCAGCAGGAAGAGGGGCCGTTCGGCCAGCTATCCCGCATGTTCATCATCGGCCACGGCATGTGCGGGCCGACCATGATGGCGTTCGCGCGCGAGGAGCATAAGCGCGCCTATCTGCCGCCGCTCGCCTCCGGCGAAAAGGTCTGGTGCCAGCTGTTTTCCGAGCCCGCCGGCGGCTCCGACGTCGCTGGGTTGCGAACCCGCGCGGAAAAGGACGGCGACGACTGGGTGATCAACGGCCAGAAGATCTGGACGTCGGGCGCGCACTATTCCGACTACGGAATTTTGCTCACCCGCACCGATCCGACCGTGCCCAAGCACAAGGGCCTGACCATGTTCTTCCTGGACATGAAGAGCCCGGGCGTCGAGGTGCGGCCGATCAAGCAGGCGAGCGGCGCTTCCGACTTCAACGAGGTCTATTTCACGAACGTCCGCATTCCCGATCACCAGCGCCTCGGCGAGGTCGGCGACGGCTGGAACGTCTCGCTGACCACGCTGATGAACGAGCGCAGCGCGATAGGCGCGGCCGTCTCGACCGGCTTCCCCGAGCTGTTCGAATATTGCTCCAGCCTGATGCTGGACGATGGCCCTGCCATCGAGGATCGTGCGGTGCGCGCGAAGCTGGCGAACTGGGCAGTGAAGGCGAGCGGGCTGAAATACACCAGCATGCGCGCGATCTCCGCGCTGTCGAAGGGCGAGCGCCCGGGACCGGAAAATTCCATCGGAAAGCTGGTGGCGGGCTCGATGATCCAGGATGTCGCGACTTATGCCCTGGACTTGCAGGGCGCGGGCGGAGTGGTCAGCGGCGAGGATGCCGAACTCGCCGGCCGCTTCCAGGCGATGCTGCTGCGCGCGCCGGGCACCCGTGTCGAAGGCGGCACCGACGAGATCATGCGCAACATCATCGCCGAGCGGGTGTTGGGCCTGCCCGGCGACATCAGGGTCGACAAGGACGTGCCGTTCAACAAGATCCCGACGAAAGGAAGAGGCTGATGATCCTCATCCTGAGGAGCCGCGGAACGCGCCGTCTCGAAGGATGCAGGCCCGACTGAGGCCACATGGTTCGAGACGGCGCTGCGCGCCTCCTCACCATGAGGGACTAAGACAGAGCAAGAACGAAGAGGTCCGCCATGAATTTCGACGACACCCCGCAGGAAGCCGCATTCCGCGAGACCGCGCGCAAATGGGTCGAGGCCAACGCGCCGAAGGAGTTTTTGGCCGAGCTGTCAAAATCCTCGCTCGGCCGCATCCGGCTCGCCAACCACGACATCGTCGATGTCGGCAAGGCCTGGCAGAAGAAGAAGGCCGAAGGCAACTGGGCCTGCCTGCATTGGCCCAAGGAATATGGCGGCCGGGGTGCGACGCCGATCGAGCGGGTGATCTGGCAGCAGGAGGAAGGCGTCTATGGCAAGCTGACGCAGCCGTTCCAGATCGGCGAGGGCATGTGCGGCCCAACCGTGATGGCTTTTGGCAGCGAGGACGCCAAGCGGCGCCATTTGCCGAAGCTGGCCGCGGGCGAGGAGATTTGGTGCCAGCTCTTCTCCGAGCCGTCGGCGGGCTCTGACGTCGCGGGCTTGCGCACGCGCGCGGAGAAGAAGGGCGACAATTGGGTCGTCAACGGCCAGAAGATCTGGACCTCTGGCGCGCACTATTCCGACTACGGTCTTTTGATCGCGCGCACCGATCCCAATGTGCCCAAGCACAAGGGGCTCACCATGTTCTTCCTGGACATGAAGAGCCCCGGCGTCGAGGTGCGTCCGATCAAGCAGGCCAACGGCATGCAGGAGTTCAACGAGGTCTATTTCACCGACGTCGTCATTCCCGACAGCCAGCGCCTCGGTGCCGTGGGCGAGGGCTGGAGCGTGTCGCTGACCACGTTGATGAACGAGCGGATGTCGATCGGCTCGCGGCTTGCGACCGGCGTCCCCGAGATGTTCGAGTTCTGCTCCAATCTGATGCTGGAGGATGGCCTCGCCATCGACGATCCCGCCGTGCGCTCAAAACTCGCGAGCTGGGCGGTAAAGTCGAGCGGGCTGAAATACACCAGCTACCGGGCGATCTCGGCACTGTCCAAGGGTGAACGGCCGGGGCCAGAGAATTCGATCGGCAAGCTCGTGTCCGGCATGATGCTGCAGGACATCGCAACCTACGCCATGGACCTCCAGGGCGCGGCCGGCGTTCTCACAGGCAGCGACGAGGAAACCGTTCAGGGCCAGTTTCAGCAGATGCTGCTGTCCTCGCCCTCGACGCGCATCGCGGGCGGCACAGACGAGATTTTGCGTAACATCATCGCCGAGCGCGTGCTGGGACTGCCGGGCGACATCCGCGTCGACAAGGACGTGCCGTACAACAAGATCCCGACCAAGGGACGGTGATCTAGTCTCTCGCTGTATCTCGTAGGGTGGGCAAAGCGAAGCGTGCCAACCATATTTAGATGCGCCGAGGTAAATCTGTCGGTGGGCACGGCGCTATGCGCCTTTGCCCACCTTACGAAGAGAAGGCGCGAGTTGATCCATGGACGCACAAGTAAAGCAAAACGACCGCATCGGCGTACTCGAAGAGCTACTCAACGAGCGCTACTCGGTGCGAGCCTTTCTGGCCAAGGAGGTCGATCGCGCGACGATCGAACATTTGCTGACGACCGCGCAGCGCACGGCGTCCTGGTGCAACAGCCAGCCCTGGCAGGTCGTCATCGCCAGCGGCGAGGCCAAGGAGCGTTTCCGCAAGCTGATCTACAAGGAGGCTTCGGGCGGTCTCGGGGACGACTATGATTTCCCGCCGCCGCGCGAATATCTCGGCGCCTATCTCGATCGCCGTCGCGAGAGCGGTTTTCAGCTCTACAACACGCTCGGCATCGCGCGCGGAGACAAGATGGCCTATGCGAAGCAGGCGCTAGAGAACTACAATTTCTTCGGCGCGCCGCATGTGGCCATCATCCACACCGACGAGCCGCTCGGCATCTACGGTGCGATCGATTGCGGCGCCTATGTCTCGAACTTCATGCTGGCCGCGCAGGCGCTCGGGCTCGGCGCGATTCCGCAGGCGGCGCTCGCGCGCCACTCCGGCCTGATCCGCCGCCATTTCAATTTGCCTGCTGACCGCCGCATCGTCTGCGGTATCTCGTTCGGCTATGCGGACCACGCCCACAAGGTCAACAGCTACCGCACGTCGCGTGCGAGCGTGGCCGAGACCGTGACCTTCGTGGACGAGTGATCGAGGCGACGCAGGCACGCATCAAGTTTCACGCTTCAGACATGATAACTTCAGACATGCGAAGACGGCCGCGGAAGCGGCCGCCTTCATCGCGGTCTCAGTCCGATTGACGCCGGCGGTCAGCCGCCGCTGCCGCCGATCACGGCGCGAATGGTCTCGTCGGGCCCGAAATCCTCGGCGCCGTCGACATAGAGCAACGCCGCGAGCTTGGAGCGCGCACGGTTGACGCGGCTCTTGATCGTGCCGACTGCGCAGCCGCAGATCGAAGCCGCATCCTCATAGGAGAAGCCGGAGGCGCCGACGAGGATCAGCGCTTCACGCTGGTCCTGCGGAAGCTTGTCGAGCGCCGTGCGGAATTCCTCGAACTCGAGATGGGCGTTCTGCGAGGGCTGCGTCTTCAGCGTCTTGGCATAGTTGCCTTCGGCATCCTCGACTTCCCGCCGCCGCTTGCGATAGTCGGAGCGGAACAGGTTGCGCAGGATCGTGAACAGCCACGCCGGCAGATTGGAGCCGGGCTGGAACGAGTCGATGTTGGCGAGCGCGCGCAACAGCGTCTCCTGGACGAGATCGTCGGCGCGATCGGCATTGCCGCTGAGCGAGATGGCGAACGCGCGCAGACTGGGCACGGCCGCCAGGATGTCGTTACGCAGGGAGTCCGTGAGAGGCATCAATCCCTCCCATTGTTGTCGTTAGAGCCGCCACCATTTTCCACTTGGGGTGCCGCTCCCGGCGCATCAAGTTTCTTGATCAGTTCCGCGAACCGGTCCGGAACCCCCTGCCGCACCACGTCGTCGTACATGGCGCGCAGCTGGTGCCCGATCCGGGACTGTATCTCCGGAGTGAGCCCTCCCTTGCCGGGGGTCGTGCTTTTGCTGGCTTGAGACTTGAGATCTTTCATGACCTGTTCCACGTTTCCCCGAGTTAAGTGACTGTAAAATCGAGAAGTTCTCTCAACCGGGAGCCGTTCCCTGGATAGGCTCAATGCGAGCTGCGAGAAAAAGTTCCGCCCCCATGCGGAACTTTTCTCAGGCTGAGGCGTAATCAGCCCAGCAGGGGAACCCGGGCCCCCCGCCTAACGCCTGCACGTCAAGGTCGGCCCGATGATGATATGGAGTGGGGATGTCCCGTTCACAGCTTGTTGCTGAACACTTGCCGTTGTTGCGCCGGTACGCACGCGCCCTGACGGGCAGCCAGTCCTCCGGTGACGCCTATGTCGCAGCCATGTTGGAAGCCATGCTGGGAGATCCGTCGGTGCTCGACGAGAGCCACGGGCCGCGCGCCGGCCTGTTCCGGCTGTTCACCCAAATCTGGAATTCCGTTTCCGTCAACGACGATTCCGAGGTGACGAACCTGCCGATGCCGCCGGAGCGGCGGCTGTCGAACATCACGCCGTTGCCGCGGCAAGCCTTCCTGCTGCTCTCGCTCGAGGGATTTTCGGAGGAAGAGGTCGGCTACATTCTCGGCACCGACGTCGGCGAGACGCGCCGGCTCGCGGATGCCGCAGGCCGTGAGATGGCCGCCGAGATCGCCACCGACGTGCTGATCATCGAGGATGAGACCTTCATCGCCATGGATCTCGAAAGCCTGGTGAAGAATCTCGGCCACAATGTCGTCGGCGTCGCCCGTACCCACGCCGATGCGGTCGCCTTGGCAAAGAACAGGCGGCCCGGCTTGATCCTTGCCGACATCCAGCTCGCCGACGGCTCGTCGGGCCTCGACGCCGTCAACGAGCTGCTCCGCACCTTCGAGGTGCCGGTGGTGTTCATCACCGCGTACCCCGAACGCTTCCTAACCGGCGAGCGACCCGAGCCGGCGTTCCTGATCTCGAAGCCGTTCCAGCCGGCGATGGTGTCGGCGGTGGCGAGCCAGGCGCTGTTCTTCCAGCGCAATTCGCGCAACCGCGCGCCGAAGGTGCCGGCGGCGTAAGGAAGGCGCCAGCGCCCGGCATTTGACGAAATCTGATCCGGCGTGCCGCAAGGTGCGCCGGATTTTTATTGACCAGGTTGCCACGCTTGACGGCCATCGAATTCGCCGCTCATACCTCCTGCAGCGGCCGCGTTGCAGCCGCGGTGCCATCGGAGACGTGTTCATGGACCAGCAACTCCTCGACCGCCTCGCCATTCGCGACCTCGTCGAGAACTGGGCGGTGTGGCGCGACGCCGGCGATTGGGAGCGCTTTGCCACCGTCTGGCACGAAGAAGGCTGGATGTCCGCCACTTGGTTTCAGGGGCCGGCGCGGGATTTCATGCGCGTCAGCCAGGAGGGGTTCGCCAAGGGTGTGCGCATCCTGCATTTCCTCGGCGGCTGCAGTATCGATCTCGAGGGGGCGCGCGCCATCGCGCAGACCAAGATGACCATCTCGCAGCGCGCGCCGGTGCACGACGTGCCCTGCGACGTCGTCTGTACCGGGCGCTTCTACGATTTCCTGGAGAAGCGGCAGGGAAAATGGGGCATCGTCCGCCGCCAGCCGATCTACGAGAAGGACCGGATCGACCCGGTCGACCCCGCCGCGACACTTCAGCTCGACCAGAAAGCCCTTGCCGCGCTGCCCGAAGGCTATCGCCACCTCGCCTACATGCAGGAGCTGATCGGCTACAAGGTCAAGCGCGACATGCCCGGCCTGACGGGGCCTGAGGTCGAGAAGCTCTATGCGGAGGGACGGGAGTGGCTCGCGGGAAAGGCGCACTGAACGCCAGACAAAAGTAAGGCGCGACTGGCATCACCACAGTCGCGCCCTACGTCGCCGGCTTATGGGGCAGGGGGGAATAGCCGGCTGTTGAGACGACTCCCGTCCGCGAAAGTCGTTCCAGGCGGTTGCGAAATTTCGTGGGAATTTTTCGCGAGGGCGCGCCTTTTTCGCACACGGTTAAGTGATCTTAACCACTGAGAACTCCCGGTCCTCTCCTCGCGTTGTTCCCGCGATCGCCATGGGGCGAGGGACCGACAGCCATGTCACAGATCCAAAAGGTATTTTTAGGCGCCGTCGCGCTCGCCGCGACGCTCGGCGCCGTTCAGGTGGGCGCCGTGCAGCTGGCCTCCGGCCATGATCTGGCCGACCGCTGGCAGGCGGTCGCTGACAAGCCGGGCCACAACGTGAATCGCTCCAGCAAAGCCGACCGGTTGGCCGATATCAAGCAGGCGGAGGTTCCAACCCGTACCGTGTCGATGCGGCTGAACGATCTCGCCGACACGTCGGTGCTGCTGCGGGTCCCCGCGGTGATCGAGACCGGTAACGCCAAGCCGCCGGTGTTGCTCCCGGACCAGAAGCAGAGCCGCAAAAAGCCGACCATCGCCTGCGAGCCGATGGTCAGCTCCCTGACCGAGGTCGCAAAGCTGCTCCAGCCCGGTCGCTGTGTGACCTGATCGGCATTTGCCACGGACACGTCGGCCTCCGCCCCGGGGGGCGGTTGCTGACGTCACTTGATCCCCTGCCCCCTCGCGTTATATCCCGGGTTTCTTTCCCTTTCGATTGACCGGGTAAACGCATGACGACGTCAGACACGGCTGTGCATACGCAGCCCTTCCAAGCCGAGGTTTCCGAGCTTCTGCACCTGATGGTGCACTCCGTCTATTCCGAGACCGATATCTTCCTGCGCGAGCTCGTCTCCAACGCATCGGACGCCTGCGACAAGCTGCGCTATGAGGCGATCGCGAGTCCGGCACTGCTGGGCGAGGGCGACGCGCCCAAGATCCGGATCATTCCGAACAAGACGGCCGGAACGCTTGCGATCGCTGACAATGGCATCGGCATGGAGCGGCAGGAGCTGATCGACCACCTCGGCACAATCGCCCGCTCGGGCACCAAGGCCTTCGTGTCGAAGCTCAAGGAGGCCAAGGATGGTCTCGGCCTGATTGGCCAGTTCGGGGTCGGCTTCTATTCCGCCTTCATGGTCGCCGACAAGATCGTCGTGGTCAGCCGCCGCGCCGGCGAGAGCGACGTCTGGACCTGGACGTCCACAGGCGGGTCGGGCTTCGAGATCGCGCGTGCCAGCGAGGAGGATGCGGCCCGCGTGCAGCGCGGCACCGAGATCGTCCTGCACCTCAAGGACGATGCAAAGAAATATCTCGAAGCTTACGAGATCGAACGTATCGTCGGCGCTTATTCCGACAACATCCTCTTCCCCATCGAGCTCGTGCCTGAAGAGGGCGAACCGCGTCAGATCAATTCTGCAAGCGCGCTGTGGCAGCGCTCGAAATCCGAGCTCACGCCGGAAGACTACAAGAAGGCCTATCAGCAGATCGCCTCCGCCTTCGACGATCCCGCGATGACGCTGCATTATCGCGCGGAGGGGCGTTACTCCTACGCCGTGCTGCTGTTCGCGCCCTCGACCAAGCCGTTCGACCTGTTCGAGCCGAACCGCAAGGGGCGCGTCAAGCTCTATGTCCGCCGCGTCTTCATCACCGACGATGCCGATCTTCTGCCGGGCTACCTCCGCTTCATCCGCGGCGTCGTCGACAGCGAGGATCTCCCGCTCAACATCTCGCGCGAGATGCTTCAGAACAATCCGCAGCTCGCACAGATCCGTAAGGCCGTGGCGACCCGCGTATTGTCCGAGCTCGAAAGCCTTGCGGAGAAGGATCCGGAGAACTTCGCGAAGATCTGGGAGGCCTTCGGCGCGGTGCTGAAGGAAGGCATCTACGAAGATTTCGAACGCCGCGAAAAGCTGCTCGCGCTGTCGCGTTTCACCACGACCTCGGGCGAGAAGCGTTCGCTGAAGGACGTCATCGCCGATTTCAAGCCGAACCAGACCGAGATCTATTATCTGGTCGGCGACAGCATCGATCGGCTGAAGTCGAACCCCCGGCTCGAGGCGGCGACTGCGCGCGGCGTCGAAGTGCTGCTGCTGTCCGATCCCGTCGACGCCTTCTGGACGTCAATGCCATCGGAATTCGACGGCAAGCCGCTGAAGTCGCTGAGCCAGGGCGATCTCAACCTCGACCTGATCCCACGCGTCGACGAGGCGGACGAGACGAAAAAGGACGAGCCGTCCGCCGACGAGGCCGCCACCATTGCGGTGATCAAGGCCGCGCTCGGCGAGCGCGTCAGCGACGTCAAGGCCTCGACGCGCCTTACCAGCTCCGCTTCCTGCCTCGTTGCCGACAGCCAGGGCCCGAGCCGCGAGCTCGAGCGCATCCTGGCCCAGCAGAACCGCGGCCTGCGCACCAAGCCGATCCTCGAGATCAACCTGCGCCATCCGCTGGTCACCGCGATCACGAAGGCTCAGGCCGGCTCGAAGGCGGTCGACGATCTCAGCCTGCTCCTGCTCGAACAGGCGCAGATCCTGGACGGCGAGCTGCCGGAAGACCCTGCCGCGTTTGCGGCAAGGCTGA
The DNA here is from genome assembly GCF_023073025.1 of Bradyrhizobium sp. 76. Lineage (NCBI taxonomy): Bacteria > Pseudomonadati > Pseudomonadota > Alphaproteobacteria > Hyphomicrobiales > Nitrobacteraceae > Bradyrhizobium > Bradyrhizobium sp. 76. The sequence goes on along the minus strand of NZ_JADPIS010000102.1, from coordinate 445,684 downwards.
ACCGGCTGGTGTTGCAGGGGCTCGGCGGGTAGCGGGCGCAGTGCACCGCACTCACCTTGCCGTCATCCGCACGCAGGAACGGTCGCCTCTGCTGTGGTGTTATGCCATACGAGGTGGCCGGCATCCGGGCCGCCGACATGACAGATTCGAGGATTTCTCCATGCATTTGCCGATCCTGACCCTCACCGCGGTTGTCACGCTGTTCGTGGCGGCAGACGCCAGCGCCCAGACCTATGATCCGCGTTATCCGGTGTGCATGCACGTCTATACGCCCGGCGGCTTCGGCGGGGGCGGCGGCGATTATTTCGATTGCTCCTTCACCTCGCTGCCGCAGTGCCGCGCCACGGCCTCGGGCCGCTCTGCAAGCTGCGACGTCAATCCCTACTATGCGTTCGACCAACCCACGCCGCCGCCGCGCCGGCGCCACAAGAATGTGCACTAGCGATCCGCAATGCGGCTTTCAGGGGGAATTCTTATGCGTCGCTTATTCGGCCTGATCATGACCGTCGGTGCCCTGCTCACGGCCGCGCCGTCGCATGCGCAGACCTTCGATCCGCGCTATCCCGTCTGCATGCACGTCTATTCCGGTGCGAACGGCGGTGGCGGGGAGTGGTACGATTGCTCCTTCACCTCAGTGCCGCAGTGCCAAGCTACCGCTTCAGGCCGCTCCGCCAGCTGCGATCTCAATCCGTATTATCCGTTCAACGCACCGCCGCCGCGGTTGCGACATAAGCGAGGCGGCTAGCGCTCACCGCCCGTTCGGCCATCAATCCGACGGAGCATGCAGGACTAGCTGCCGTGAGGCGCCTTGTTGGCCGCGGTGACGATCGCGTCGGTCAACTGCCAGGTCATCTTGTCCGTGGTCCAGTCGCTTACGTGCAGCCTGCTATCGTCGCCCGGGTCGACCATGCGGTCGAACGAAATTCTTGCAACATCGTGCCAGCCCTTCATCAGCGCGAAGCGACGAAAGACGTTGACCCCTTTTGCATGTGCGATCTCGCTGATCGCTGCGACCATCGCGTCCGCCTTGTCGGCCTTGGCCGGTGTCAGCAGCGCCGGCACATATTGCAGGTCCATCAGGATCACGTCGATCCGCTTAGCGCCGAGCAGCCGGTCAATGCCCTCACAGATGGCGTGCGTCGTGTCCTTGAACGAGGGCGGATCGGTGGATTGCCACACTGAATTGGTGCCGACCTGCCAGATGACGAGATCGGGGTTGAGATCGAAGACGTCATGGTCGAACCGCTTCAACTCCAAAGGGGCCTCTTCGCCGCCAACGCCCCGGTTGACCACTTCGATCGTGGCATTTGGAAATCGTATCCGAAGGTCCGCCAGCAGCCGCTGCGGATAGGGAGCGATGCCTCCTTCGCCCGCCGTGCTCGACGAGCCGATCGCGACCACCTTGACCTGCCTGTCCTTCAGGCGACTGGCAATATGGGTCAGCGGCTGCTCGAACGGCGCGACCTGGACAGGAAACTCAGACGAGTCGAGAGCCACAGGTCGTCTCCCTTTCGCAATCCGGACAATGCAGGGTCAAAAAGCCTAACCCGTTTGCCCGGAGCCGCATAGCCTCCCGCGCAGCGCGCCCCGGCTCTGCTGTCGCAAGAATTGCCAGGCCGCGCGCACGTCGATCGCATCCGGTTTGGTAAAGGATGACTAGAGTTAGTCGCGCACTAACCCGGTTTTACCCTGTCTCTTAACACCTGGGCAGGGCGTGCGAGCTAAGCTGCCGGGCACCAGCAGACACGTTCCGAAAGAATGAACGACATGACAACCGGCGTCATCGAGCAACCGAAAGCCGCGCGCGCACCTTCGGCTTCGAAAATCTGGCTGAAGGCGATCGAGCTCACCGCACGGATCGAGACGTTGCCGGGCAGGCTGTTCGCCGACGTCGTCGATGATTGGGCGCAGCGCCAGCCCGATCGCATTGCGCTGGCCACCGATGACGCGAGCCTCGACTATGAGGGGCTTTCGAAACGCATCAATCGCTATGCGCGGTGGGCACGCTCGGCCGGTGTGGCCAAGGGCGACACTGTCGCGCTGATCATGCCGAACGGCATCGACTATGTCGCGGCCTGGCTCGGCATCAGCCGGGTCGGCGGCGTGGTCGCGCTGATCAATACCAAGCTCGTCGGCCGGTCGCTCGCGCATTGCATCGGTGTCGCAAGGCCCGCTCACGTCATCGTCGCGCACGAGCTTGCGGAGGCGCTGGACGGGGCGTCGCCGCACCTGAGGACGGACGCAAAGGTCTGGACTCATGGCGATGCCCGCAGCGAACGTGCGATTGATGTCGCGCTTGCCGCACTCGATGACGGGCCGCTTTCGCCGGACGAGCGTGGCGACGTCACCATCGACGACCGGGCCCTGCTGATCTACACGTCCGGGACGACCGGCCTGCCGAAAGCCGCCAGCATCAGCCATCGCCGCATCCTCAATTGGGGCTTTTGGTTCGCCGGCCTCACCGGCGCGACGCCGCAGGATCGGCTCTACGATTGCCTGCCGCTGTTCCACTCGGTCGGCGGCATCGTTGCGCCATGCAGCATGCTCGCCGCCGGCGGCTCGGTGGTGATCGCGCAAAAATTCTCAGCGTCGAATTTCTGGCCCGACATCGTGCGCCACGACTGTACGCTGTTCCAGTATATAGGTGAGCTCTGCCGCTATCTGCTCAAGGCGCCGCCGTCGGAATACGAGAACCGGCATCGCCTGCGACTCGTCTGCGGCAACGGCCTGCGCGGTGACATCTGGGACGATTTTCAGGCGCGTTTCGCCATTCCGCGCATCCTCGAATTCTACGCGGCGACGGAAGGCAATTTCTCGCTGTTCAACGTCGAGGGCCAGCCCGGCGCGGTCGGCCGCGTTCCGCCACTGCTCGCGCATCGTTTCCCTGCCGGTCTCGTCAAGCTCGACCCCGATAATGGTGCGCCGCTGCGCGATGCAGAGGGATTTTGCATCGCCTGCGCGCGCGGCGAGCCCGGCGAAGCCATAGGCCGCATCGGCACGGCGGATGAGGGCGGCGGCCGCTTCGAGGGCTACACCGAGGCGAGCGAGACCGAGAAGAAGATCCTGCGCGATGTCTTTGGCAAGGGAGATTCCTGGTTCCGCACCGGCGATCTGATGCGGCTCGACGAGAAGGGCTTCTTCCACTTCGTCGACCGCATCGGCGACACCTTTCGCTGGAAGGGCGAGAACGTCGCGACTTCGGAGGTCAACGACGCCGTGCGCGATTTCACCGGCGTGGTCGACGCCACCACCTACGGCGTCAGCATCCCCGGCACCGACGGCCGCGCCGGCATGAGCGCGGTCGTGGTGAACGAGGGCTTTGACGTCGAGGCGCTGCCCGCCCATCTCGCTCAGCGCCTGCCGGCCTATGCTCACCCCGTCTTCATACGCATCTCGCGCGAGCTCGATGCGACCGAGACGTTCAAGCAGAAAAAGGGCGAGCTCGCGCGCGAGGGATTTGATCCGGGCGCGGTCTCCGATCCGCTGTTCATGCTGGACCCGAAGACCTGCGCCTATGTTGCGCTCGATTCGGAGCTCTATACACAAATCAACAAGGGGGCGATCCGGCTTTAGCCGCCCGAAAATTCGGAGATAGGTCCAATTTTATCCGAATTGTCCAAGAAGCCATTTACTTCTGTCGGGTAAACAAACGGCCGAGGAGGCGGTCATCAAGAGCCGCCGCAACACGAACGACAACAGAAGCGAGCCAGCCATGTCGGTACGGTCTAAGGTCATTGAAGCGATCCAGCAGATCGCCAAGGAGCAGCACGTGGCGCTTCCCGCGCTCTCGGACGATCTGTCGCTGCACGAGACGGGCTTCGACTCGCTCGCCTTCGCCATCCTGGTGGCGCGCCTCGAGGACGAGACCGGCGTCGATCCCTTCACCATTTCCGAGGACGCAGCGTTTCCCGCCACCGTGGGCGATTTCGTGCGGGCCTACGAAAATGTCCCCGCGTGAGATCTTTGCGCTTCGCGACCATCTCGGCGCGGAGCTGACCGGCCGCACGCTGTCGGACGCGCACGATGTCGTGTCGCTGACGGATATCCGGTCGCAGACGGTGCTGGGTGGCCGCCTGGGCGAGCTGTCCGGCCGCGCGGTGCTGCTGAAATTGTCCGACCAGCTCCGATCGGGCCTTGCCATGATCGAGCTCGACGGTATTGCGCGCCGCATGCTGCTGTGCCCGCCCGATCTTAATCCCGCGCATCTCGATGCGCTGATGGCGGATGCCGGGATCGATGCCGTCGTCACCGATGAGCCCGATCGCTCGGCCGAGACCGGCGTGCCGCTCGTCGTCACCGCACAACTGCCGCCTCAGGCTACCACGCCGGCCAGGACCGAACGCGCCACGGAATGGCTGATGCTCACTTCGGGCACGTCGGGCGTGCCGAAAATCGTCGGCCATACGCTGGAAGCACTCACCGGCGCCATCGTCGCCGAAGGCCCGGCGCGCGGACCCGCGCCGGTATGGGCGACGTTCTACGACATCCGCCGCTATGGCGGCCTGCAGATATTCCTCCGCGCCGTCCTCTCCGGCGGCTCGATGGTGCTGTCCGATCCCCATGAGGCGCTCGGCGATCACGTCACGCGGTTGAACGCGCGCGGCGTCTCCCACATCTCCGGCACGCCCTCGCACTGGCGCAAGCTGTTGATGAGCGGCTCGGCCGCGCAGTTCGCGCCGCGCTATGTCCGCCTCTCCGGCGAGATCGCCGACCAGGCGGTGCTGGACGGCCTGAAAGCGGCGTTCCCGAATTCCTCCGTCGGCCATGCCTATGCATCGACCGAGGCGGGCGTCGGCTTTGCCGTCAATGACGGGCTGGAAGGCTTTCCGGCGGACTATCTCGGCAACCGCAACGGCGTCGAAATGAAGGTCATCGACGGCTCGCTACGCATCCGCTCGACGCGCACGGCGCACGCCTACATCGGCCGCGACGCGGCTGCGCTCACCGATGTAGACGGATTTGTCGACAGCGGGGATATCGTCGAATTGCGTGGCGACCGCTACTATTTCGTCGGCCGCCGCGGCGGCATCATCAATATCGGTGGGCTGAAGGTTCACCCCGAAGAGATCGAGGCGGTGATCAACCGTCATCCCGACGTGCGGATGTCGCGGGCGAAGTCACGCAAGAGCCCGATCACCGGCGGTATCGTCGTTGCCGACGTGATCCTCGCCGACGGCACCGATCCGGCGCGCGCGAAAGAGATCCGCGCCCAGATCCTGGATCAGTGCCGCGCGCAGCTCGCGTCCCATAAGGTGCCGGCGGTGATCCGCTTCGTCGAGGCGCTCGACGTCACCCCGGCCGGCAAACTGGCGCGCACCGATGCGTAATGTTCTCGTCACGGGTGGTAGCCGCGGTATCGGCCTTGCGATCGGCAAGCGGCTTGTCGATGCCGGCTACAACGTGATCGCGGCCGCGCGGCGCGAGAGCGACGAGCTCACGGCGGCGATCGCCGGGTCGGAAGAGCGGCTGCATTTCCGCGCCTGTGACCTCGCCGTGATCGACGCGATCCCGGCCTATGCCAAACTCGTGCGCGATGAATTCGGCCCGATCTACGGCCTCGTCAACAATGCCGGCCTCGGCACCGAAGGCCTGCTGGCGACCATGCACAATTCCGAGATCGAGGCGCTGGTGCAGCTCAACGTGCTGTCGCCGATCATTCTCACCAAATATGTCGCGCGCCAGATGATGGCCGACGGTGCCGGCCGCATCATCAACATCTCCTCGATCATCGCGACCACCGGCTATAACGGCCTCTCGGTTTACGGTGCGACCAAGGCCGCCGCCACCGGCTTCACCCGTTCGCTCGCGCGCGAGGTCGGCAAGCTCGGCATCACCGTGAACGCGATCGCGCCCGGTTTCATCGACACCGAGCTGACGCACAATCTCTCCGACGATAGCCGCAAGCGCATCGCCGGCCGCAGCGCGCTGCGGCGCCTGCCGGAGACCGAGGACGTCGCGCGCATGGTGGAATATCTGCTGGGCGAGGGCGGTCGCAATGTGACGGGTAGCGTGTTCACGGTCGACGCGGGCAACACGGCGTAGGCGGAACTCCATCGCCACAATTGCATTGATCCGGCGCAATGACATCATCCGGATTTGGTCGTAAGGTGCCGCGCAATCGATTGGGTTACGTCAATCGATCTGCCCTAATCGATAGGGAGCAGTCCATGACCGCTTCGAACCCGGGCAAGGCGTCGGTAAAGCTATCTTCCGCACAGCAAAGCGACGTTCACGGCCAGCCCGTTCACTGCGAGCCGATGTCTCATCAGAATTCCGGTGATCACGGTTACGAAATGTATCCGCAGAAATTCGTGCGCCTTGTCGGCTGCCATGACGTTCCCGCCTCTGTGCTGCGCAAGCGTCAGGACGAGAAGCTGCACTAGACATTCAGGTCCGGTGCTTCGGCAGGTCAATCCGTTCGTGTGAGAACTCCGGCGGGCCATCGGTCAGACGGCGGATCCGGCGCTCGCGTTCGTCCTCAGAGAGGGCAGGATCGAGCAACCCCTCGAGTTCATGCACTGCGAGCTCTTCGATCCTGGTGGCATCCGAGGCGAGCGGGTGCCCTGGCGGGAGTGCCGGGGGCGCGACCTTCAGGCCCAGTTCGACCAGCGTGCGGATAGCATCCGAGCGCGACAGGTGATGGGCTTCGGCCCAATTATCGACGGCCGCGGTCAGGCTTTCCGGCATCTTCACCGCGCTGATGGGATCACGCCCGGTGCGCCGGCGTACCGGAGCGATGGAGTCCTTCTCGTTGAAGTCGGACACGTCGATGTTCCCGCGCAACCATGTCAGATCATTGAGACTAGACGCCATTTGCGGCCCGCTGTTTGATGCCGATCAATGACCTGCTGTGGCATTGCAGCGCGCCCTCATCTTGTTGTCCGGGTCCATTTCGGCCAATGGTTGCAAGGGCGCGCCCCCCGGCGAACCCGGATCGATCCTGCTACGTATGTCTTTTGGACGCGCGTCCCAACCATCCGGCATCATCCGATGACATCAGCCTTTTATAGCGGCATTCCGGTCTTTCGCGGCTTCACCAGCCTGATGGACCCCGCTTTGTATTCGCCGCTGCCCGACGACTGGAGCGTCGGCGTTGCCGACATCGTGGATTCGACCAAGGCCATCGCGGCGCAGCGTTACAAGGCGGTGAACATGGCCGGTGCCGCCGTGATCGCGGCGGTGACGAACGCATTGGAGGGACGCGAATTTCCCTTCGTGTTCGGCGGCGACGGCGCGAGTTTTGCGGTCGCTCCCCGCGATCTCGAGCCGGCCCGCGAGGCTTTGGCTGCGACCGCGACCTGGGTGCGGGAAGATCTCGATTTGGGGATGCGCGTCGCGCTGGTGCCGGTGAGCGCCATCCGCGCGCAGGGCCTCGACGTGCGCGTCGCGCGCTTCGGTCCCTCGGCCAATTTGTCCTATGCGATGTTCTCGGGCGGCGGGCTCGCCTGGGCCGACGCCGCGATGAAGCGCGGCGAGTTTGCGATCACCGAAGCGCCCGCGGGCACGCAGCCCGATCTCTCCGGCCTGTCCTGCCGCTTCGAGGTCATTCCGGCGGCGCGCGGCCTGATCCTGTCCGTGCTGGTGATGCCGACCCAGGGCGCCGATCCCTCGGCATTCCGCAAGGTGATCGAGGACATTATCCATCTCGTCGAGCTCAGTCCGGATGCCGGTCGGCCCGTGCCGCCGCAAGGTCCGCCGCTGACATGGCCGCCGCAGGGGCTGGACTATGAGGCGCGCACCAAGCGCGGAGGTCCGTTGCTCGCACGCCGCGCCAGCGTGCTGGCCTATACGCTTTTCGTCTATCTGATCATGCGCTTCAATCTCAAGGTCGGCGGCTTCGTGCCGAAGCTTTATAAGCGGCAGGTCGTGGAGAACTCCGACTTCCGCAAATATGACGACGGCCTGCGCATGATCCTCGACTGTACGCCGGAGCTCGAACGCGCCCTCAGCGATCGCCTCGCGACTGCCGCGCGCGACGGCATCGTGCGTTACGGCCTCCACCAGCAGGACGCAGCGATGATGACCTGCTTCACCCCGTCCGCGCTGCGCAGTGACCACGTCCATTTCATCGACGGTGCGCGGGGCGGCTACGCTTCGGCGGCGACGGCGCTGAAGGCGATGATGGCGTGAAGCGCTAGCGCCCCGCGCGCGTCCACGTTTCGCCGCCGCAGAGCGCGCCAACGCAACCCTCAACCCGCAGCGAATCCGCTGAGGTCACGGTAACGCTGCTCGCATAGGTGCTGCCGTCGTCGGCATTGTAGATCTGACCCGACCATTTGCTCGGCCCTGACGGCTGCATGCCGCTGAACAATGGCAAGCCGATCATCGGGCGCCCGGCGAGGGCGGGATTGGGATTCTTGCTGTCGGTGGCGGGCTGGCCGGTCGCGGTGTCGTGGGGTTCACGCAGCCAGACGACATTGCCGCAGATGCCGCCGCCGCATTTGCTGATCTTGACGCGGGCGTCGCCGGCCTGGGTCAGCCAGGTCCCGTCGGCGCTCTGCGCATGGGCGGCAGTCGCGCCAAGGAGCGCAGCCAGAAGGACGATGAGAGCAGCGAATCTGGAAGTCATGGAGAGCCCCAAAGTGGAGCGCCTCCATAGCAGCCTAGCAGGATAGTGCAACGCTGGATGGAATCACATTCCCGCGTTTATTTGCCTGCGTGCATTGACCTGTGCTCATTTGCCCCAGCGCACCAAGGCGACCGAGGCCGCGGTCGACAGCCCGAACGCCGCCATTGCGCCGCCGACCAGCGCGAACAGGGTCCAGGCCGGAGCCTGCGCCATCATGAGGACGCCGCCGCCGATCGCGACGATCAGCAGCCGCGCGGTGGAGGCGAGCACGGGACCGCCGACCCGCGCCGCGCCCTGCGAGGAGAAATACAGCGACACGCCCATGCCGAAGAACACGAAGGTCGGACCCGCCCAATGGAAATAGCTGTGCGCGGCGGCGGCAACGCCGGGATCCCTGGTGAAGAGCGAAACCCACAGTGACGGATCGAGCGCGATGACGACACCGATCAGGCCGACCGTGATTCCCGAGGCCGCGGCCGCGGCCCAGGCCACGCGCCGCGCGCGCTTCACCTGTCCGGCGCCCATCGCCATGCCGACCATCGGCACCGAGGCGATGCCGAAGGCGAAGGTGATCGGGATCAGCAAGAATTCCAGTCGCGAGCCGATGCCATAACCGGCCAGCATCTCGGTGCCGAAGGTCGCCAGGATCTTGGTGAAGATCAAAATGGTGAGTACCGTCTGGAGCGGCGACAGGCAGGCCACCGCGCCGACCTTGAGGATGTCGAAGAACAACGCGCGATCGAAATGGAAGGCACGGAAATCCAGCGGCAGCCGGCTGCGGCCGGACCAGAGATACCAGAGGAGAAAGATCGCAGCACAGGTGAATGCGATCAACTGACCGGCGGCGACACCGGGCATGCCGAATTGCGGCACACCGAACAGGCCGAGCCCCAGCGTGCCGCCGAGCGCGATCTGGAGCACGCTCGTCCCGATCAGCGCCATCGAGGGCAGGCGCATGTCGCCAGTGCCGCGGATCACCGAGGCCAGCGTGTTGACGAGCCAGATCGCGACCGCGCCGGAGAACAGCATTTGCGAATAGCCGCTGGCTTCCTCGAGCACGCGCTCGCGCCCGCCCAGCAGCGTGAAGAACGAGCGGCCGAAGACGAGCATCGTCACCGTGAAGAAAAGCCCGCCGCAGAGGCCGATGATGGCGGCATGCAGCGCCAGCGTCGCCGCACGGGTCCGATCGCCTGCGCCGAGCGCGCGGCTGATCGCAGACGAGACGCCGCCGCCCATCGCGCCCGCGCTCATCATCTGCGTCAGCATGGCGAACGGAAACACCAGCGCGATCGCTGCAAGCGGGATGGTGCCGAGCCGGCCGATATAGGAGGTCTCGGCGATCGCAACCAGCGTGCTGCCGACCATCGCGATCATGTTGGGGATCGCAAGCCGCAGCAGCGTCGGCAGGATCGGTGCCGTCAAAAGACTGGCGATGGGGGAGGCGACCGGGGCAGGCGGCGGCACGGCGTCCAGGGAGGCGTCGATCGTCATGTGTCACCGCGCGGAATATTGGATGATGATCGACATATTATATGGCGCGCAGCCCCGGCACCAGCCGCGCCTCACGCAGGGCTCACCAGGGCAGGCCGCAGAGGTCGATAGTGCCGAGTGTCGGCGCGCTGACGATGTTGCAGACATAGGGCGCCATGTGAGTGAAGCGGATCCGCCCGTCCGGCTGCTCGCAATAGACCTCGCCCTTGAAGGGGAGCCAGCTGCGGGCCTCGTAGAAGCCGACATTGTGCGGCTCGCAGAACAGCAGCGCGAAGCGGACCGCCTCGTTGGCGCGCATGGTATGCACCGCGGCATCGATCGCCATGGTCGCATAGCCGCGCCCGCGCCGGTCCTCCCGCGTGCAGACGCCGCCGATGCCGCCGATGTGAACCTTCTGCCCATTCCAGGTGACGGTGCGGAAGTAGATGCCGACGTGGCAGACGAGACCATCCTCGGGCGTCTCGATGAGCACGCGCAGGTCGGCATTGGCCCATTTGACGTGAGCCCAGGGCTGCTCCCCGACGATATCAGGTCCGAAGACCGCCCGATGCAGCGGCTCCGCCATCCCCCAGGAGGCGTCGCCGTTCAAAATGTCGATCTCGATGCTCATTGCTCTCTCTTTCGCATCTCCGCGCCGCCGGTGCGTTTCGTCCTGCCATAAGCACCTCAAAGGCAATGATATTTTACGCCTGGTTGAAACGCCGACATCCTTGCGACGATTTTATGCAATCCGGCCAAGCCGCCGCACCACGCCTTTTGGAAAAATTCGCGGTATTTAACGGCCACGGAACCTTCTATAAGGGGTGACCGTTAAGTCTCGTTCCCCCATCAGTCGCGGACAACACCCATGACCTTTACGCTGCCCCCACTCCCCTACGCCTATGACGCCCTCGGACAATTCATGTCGAAGGAAACGCTCGAATTCCACCACGACAAGCATCATCAGGCCTATGTCACCAACGGCAACAACGCGCTCAAGGGCACCGAATGGGAAGGCAAGTCCCTTGAGGAGATCGTCAAGGGCTCGTTCGGCAAGAACCCCGCGGTGTTCAACAATGCCGGCCAGCACTACAACCACATCCATTTCTGGAGCTGGATGAAGCCCAATGGCGGCGGCACCAAGCTGCCGGGCAAGATCGAGAAGAAGATCAACGAGGACCTCGGCGGTTTCGAGAAGTTCAAGACGGACTTCCAGGCGGCCGGCGTCGGCCAGTTCGGCTCCGGCTGGTGCTGGCTCCAGGTCAAGAACGGCAAGCTCGAGATTGCCAAGACCCCGAACGGCGAGAATCCGCTGGTGCACGGCGCCACCCCGATCCTCGGCTGCGACGTCTGGGAGCACTCCTACTACATCGACTATCGCAACCGCCGTCCCGATTATCTGAAGGCGTTTGTCGAGAACCTCGTGAACTGGGAATACGTCGAGTCCCTGTTCGACAAGGCCTGAGCTCGACAAGGCCTGGGGCTTCACGCATTCCGGGGTCGGCTTTGCCGCTCCGGAATGACGGAATTGAAAAGGCGGTCGCAGGCGCGGCCGCCTTTTTGCTGTGCGGAATTCGCACTTCACCTCGCATGGCCCTGCGCGAGGTGCGCATCGCTCCCGTCATCGTACTGTTTGCATCGCATCCGCGGCGCCCTTAATCAGGAGGGGCATCACCCTCGAGCCGAACGCGCCCGTTGTCAGAACCCTCCCCGAAAGACCCGGCGCCCGCCGAGGAGGCGGAATCCGAGCCGCGGCCGGGTCGCGTGCGGAAGCCGATCGGCTGGTCGACCATCATCATCGCAGCGCTGGTGGCGGTGAGCGCGGGGCTGGTCTGGCGGCGTGACGGCACCGACGGTGTTCTCGACATACTGACCCACGATCTCTCGCTGTTCGGCGGCATCCTGCCGCGAGTGCTGGCCGGTTGCCTGCTCGGCGCGTTCATCTCCGAGATCCTGCCGCACGAAAAAGTCTCGCGCGCGCTCGGGCCGAAATCGGGCCTCAAAGGCCTTCTGATCGGCACCGCCTTCGGCGCGATCCTGCCCGGCGGTCCCTTCACCGCCTATCCCGTGGCGAGTGCGCTGCTCGCGGTCGGCGCCGATTTCGGTGCCACCATCGCCATGGTCGTGAGCTGGACCTTGATCGGCTATGGCCGGGCGGTGGCCTGGGAAATCCCGATCATGGGCACCGACTTCACGCTGTGGCGCATTGTCATCTCGCTGCCGTTGCCGGTGCTCGCAGGCGCGCTCGGCCGCTTCGTATATGTCCGGCTCTATCCGAAGCCGGCCGTCAAGGACGACGAGAATTGAGCGCCGCGCTTCTGATCGACATCCTGTTGTGGGGCTCGGCCTTCGGCGTCGGCCTGATCGCCTTTCGCCGCGGTCCACCGGTGTTCAAGGCCTCGCTGCGCGAAGGCTCGATGGACTTCATCAACATCGTGCCGCGGATCGCGCTGGGGGTGATCGGCTCCGGCTACATCGCCGCCATCATCCCGCAGGAAGTGATCAGCGGCTGGCTTGGGCCGGACAGCGGCTGGCTCGGGGTCGCGACCGCCGTGGTCGCCGGGGCCGCGACCCCCGGCGGTCCGGTGATCGGGTTCTCCATCGGTACGGTGGCGCTGAAATCGGGCGGTGGGGTGCCGCAGGTGGTGGCCTATGTCGTCGCCTGGGCGCTGTTTGCCTTCCAGCGGGTGATTTTGTGGGAGATTCCGTTCATGCCGGCCCGTTTCGTCTGGTTCCGCTGCGCGGTTTCGGTGCCGTTCCCGTTCGTCGCCGCCGCCATTGCCATGGTGATCGGCAAGCCTTGAGCCCGGCGTGGACAGGGGTAATGTTATAATATAACGTCCCGGCATGGTTCCCGCCGCGTCCCCAGCCCATCATCACGACCATGCTCATCGCCATTCCCATGATCACGGGCATTCGCACGGACACGATCACAGCCACCCGCTTAACACCCACGCCCATGTCCACGATGCGGCCTCTCCGCATCCGGCTCAGGCGGCGCACTGGTCGATCCTGCGCATGACGATGGCCGCCCGCCTCGCGGCCGCGCTCGCGGTCTGCGCCGTGCTCTGGGGCGTGGTCTTCCTGGCAATGAGGTGACCATGGCGGCGCTGCATTTTCACAACGTTACGCTCGGCTATGACCGCCATCCGGCCGTGCACCATCTCAATGGTGAGGTCGCGCCGGGTGCGTTGCTGGCCGTGATCGGCCCGAACGGCGCCGGCAAGTCGACGCTGCTGCGCGGCATCGTCGGCATCCTCAGGCCGCTCGACGGCAGCATCCATCTCGGCGGGCTCGACAGCCGCGATATCGCCTATCTGCCGCAGAGCGCGGAGATCGACCGCAGCTTCCCGATCTCGGTGCTGGACTTCGTTGCCACCGGTCTGTGGCGTGGGACCGGCCTGTTCGGCGGCATCGGCAAGGCGGCGCGCGAAAAGATCCTCCGCGCCATCGCTTCCGTTGGCCTCAACGGCTTCGAGAACCGCCCGATCGGCACACTCTCGGGCGGCCAGATGCAGCGCGTGCTGTTCGCGCGCGTACTGCTCCAGGACGCGCGGCTGATCGTGCTGGACGAACCCTTCAACGCCATCGACAGCAAGACCACGGCCGATCTGCTGACGCTGGTGAAGCACTGGCATGGCGAGGGCCGCACCGTGCTCGCCGCACTGCACGACATGGAGATGGTGCGCACCCATTTCAGCGAGACGCTGGTGCTGGCGCGCGGCCCTGTGGCGTGGGGGCCGACGGCGGAGGTGCTGACGCCGGAAAACCTGCTGGTCGCGATGCGGATGTGCGAAGCCTTCGACGACAGCGCCGCCGCCTGCTCGGCCGATGATGCCCGCTCACGGGCGGCTTGATATCCGATGCTCTATGACGCGCTGATCGGCCCGTTCACCGAATTCGAGTTCATGCGACGTGCGCTTGCGGCCGTCATCGCGCTGTCGCTCGCGGGTGCGCCGATCGGCGTGTTCCTGATGTTGCGGCGGATGAGCCTGGTCGGCGACGCCATGGCACATGCAATACTTCCCGGCGCCGCTGTCGGTTTTCTGCTCTCAGGTCTCAATCTGTTCGCGATGACGGCCGGAGGCCTGATCGCAGGTTTTGCCGTTGCGATCCTCGCAGGCCTCGTCGCGCGCTCGACCGGGTTGAAGGAAGATGCCTCGCTCGCGACCTTCTATCTGGCATCGCTGGCGCTGGGCGTGACGATCGTCTCGATCAAGGGCACCAATATCGACCTGCTGCACGTGCTGTTCGGCAATATTCTCGCGATGGACGACCAGACGCTGCTGGTCGTCGCCTTCAACGCCACGGTGACGCTGCTGGTGCTCGCGGTGATCTACCGGCCGCTGGTGATCGAAAGTGTCGATCCCTTGTTCTTGCGCACCGTGAGCCGGGCTGGCGGGCCTGCGCATCTCGCTTTCCTCGCGCTGGTCGTGATCAACCTCGTCAACGGCTTTCAGGCGCTCGGCACGCTGCTCGCGGTCGGTCTGATGATCCTGCCGGCCGGCATCGCGCGGTTCTGGTCGCGCGATCTCACCGTCATGATTTGCATCGCGGTCGTCGCTGCCGCCGTCTCCGGCTATGCCGGCCTCGTGCTGTCGTTCCAGACCCGTGTGCCCTCGGGCCCTGCGATCATTCTGGTGGCGAGCGCGCTTTACACCGTCTCCGTCCTGTTCGGCCGGGTCGGCGGCGTCGTCAGGCAGCTGTTTCCCGGCCGGCATCTGGAAGCGTGATAGCGATGCGGCGCATCCTGCTTTGTGTGCTTTTGCTGATTGCCTCGCCGCTGCACGCCGCGGAGCAACTGAAGGTCGTCGCGAGCTTCTCGATCCTCGCCGATTTCGTCCGCAATGTCGGCGGCGACCGGATCAATCTGACGACGCTGGTCGGGGCCGACAGCGACGTCCACGTCTACACGCCCGCGCCAAGCGATGCGAAGCGGATCGCGGACGCAAAGCTCGTCGTCGTCAACGGGCTTGGTCTCGAGGGTTGGCTGCCGCGCCTCGTGCAGTCCTCGGGAAGCAAGGCGCAGGTGGTCACCGCGAGCGCGGGCATCGCGCCGCTCAAGCTCGGCTCTGCCGCAGACCCGCATGGCTGGCAGTCCGTCCCCAACGCCAAAATCTACGTCACCGACATCGCCGATGCGCTGGCTACGGCCGACCCAGATGATGCGGAGTTCTTCCGCGCCCAGGCCAAGGCCTATCTGGAAAAGCTCGAAACGCTCGACCGCGAGGTCCGCGAAGCCGTGGCCAAAATCCCGCAGGAGCGGCGCAAGGTGATCTCGACCCATGACGCCTTCGGGTATTTCGCCGCCGAATACGGCGTCAGGTTCATCGCGCCCTTGGGCGTCTCGACGGAAACCGAGCCCAGCGCGCGGGACATCGCCACCATCATCGGCCAGATCAAGGCCCAAAAAATCCCGGCCGTGTTCCTGGAAAATATCAGCGACGACCGGCTGATCCGGCGGATCGCGGCGGAGACCGGCTCAAAAGTCGGTGGGACCCTGATTTCGGACGGTTTGACCGGCGAAAAGGGGCCTGCACCCACTTACATTGATATGGTCAGGCACAATATAAAGGCCCTGACCAGCGCGCTTGACCACTAGGGCAGGGGCCACCCCGCCTCGCGTCGCGCGAAAAGCCCGAAGTCCGGAGTTGTTATGTCTGAAGCGACCGCCCCAAAAATTCCCGTGACCGTCCTGACCGGCTATCTCGGTGCCGGCAAGACCACGCTGTTGAACCGCATCCTGTCGGAAAACCACGGCAAGAAGTACGCCGTCATCGTCAACGAGTTCGGCGAGATAGGCATCGACAACGACCTCATCATCGGCGCCGATGAGGAAGTGTTCGAGATGAACAACGGCTGCATCTGCTGCACCGTGCGCGGCGATCTCGTGCGCATCATGGAAGGCCTGATGAAGCGCAAGGGCAAGTTCGACGCCATCATCGTCGAGACCACCGGTCTTGCCGATCCGGCACCGGTGGCCCAGACCTTCTTCGTCGACGAGGACGTGCAGAAGAACGCGCGCCTTGACGCGGTCGTCACGGTTGCGGATGCCAAGTGGCTGTCCGACCGTCTCAAGGATGCACCCGAGGCCAAGAACCAGATCGCCTTTGCCGACGTCATCGTGCTGAACAAGACCGATCTCGTCACCAAGGCCGAGCTTGCCGAGGTCGAGGCTCGCATCCGCGCCATCAACCCCTATGCGAAGCTGCACCGCACCGAGCGCTGCTCGGTGGCTTTGGCGGACGTGCTCGACCGCGGCGCTTTCGACCTCGACCGCATCCTCGACATCGAGCCGGACTTCCTGAATGCCGAGGATCATGACCACGACCATGATCATCATCACCACGGTCACGACCATCATCACGATCATGATCATGATCACGGCCACGGCCTGAAGCACTATCACGACGAGGACATGCAATCGCTGTCGCTCAAGACCGACAAGCCGCTTGATCCGAACGTGTTCATGCCCTGGCTCCAGAACCTGGTGCAGGTCGAGGGCGGCAAGATCCTGCGCTCCAAGGGCATCCTCGCTTTCCACGACGACGACGACCGCTACGTCTTCCAGGGCGTCCACATGATGCTGGAGGGCAACCACCAGCGGAAGTGGAAGGACGGCGAACCGCGCGAGAGCCGCCTCGTCTTCATCGGCCGCGAATTGCCGCAAGATCTCATTCGCCAAGGTTTTGAGAGCTGCATCGTCTCGTGATGAAAGAGTTTACGCCGCCCGCCGATTCCGCCTCGATCGTCTCCGTCACCGAGCGCGTCAAACCGCTCGCGCTCGGGATGGTCGTGACCTCCGTGCATTTCCTTGGGCCCCGCGCTGCCTTCGTCGGCGGCGAGGAGAACGTCGCGTTCGTGGATGGCCAGGGCGAGATCAGCAAGGTCGCCGTGCACAGCGGCGGCATTCTCTCGGCCGCCTCCGACGGCAAGCGCCTCATGATGGGCGGCGACGATGGAAAAGTCGTATCGCTCGACGCCAAGGGCGAAGTGACGCTGCTTGCCACCGACCCGAAGCGGCGCTGGATCGATGCGGTAGCGCTGCATCCGGACGGTGCCTACGCCTGGTCGGCCGGCAAGACTGCTTTCTTCAACAGCGGCAAGAGCGAGGAGAAGTCGCTCGAGGTGCCCTCGACCGTCGGCGGCCTCGCGTTTGCGCCGAAGGGCCAGCGTCTCGCGATTGCTCATTACAACGGCGCGACGCTGTGGTTTCCCAACATGGCGGGATCGGCGGAATTCCTGCCCTGGGCCGGCTCGCATCTCGGCGTCACCTTCAGCCCGGACAACAAATTCCTGGTCACCACGATGCACGAATCGGCGCTGCACGGCTGGCGGCTTGCCGACAACAGGCACATGCGCATGACCGGCTATCCCGGCCGCGTCCGCTCGATGTCGTGGAGCGCGGGCGGCAAGGGGCTCGCGACTTCGGGCGCCGACACCGTCATCATATGGCCGTTCGCCAGCAAGGACGGCCCGATGGGCAAGGAGCCTGCGATGCTCGCGCCGCTCCAGGCGCGCGTGTCGGTCGTTGCCTGCCATCCCAGGAACGACATCTTCGCCGCCGGCTATAGCGACGGCACCGTGCTGATGGTGCGTCTGGAGGACGGCGCCGAGATCCTCGTCCGCCGCAATGGCACCCCGCCGGTGGCCGCGCTCGCCTGGAATGCCAAGGGGACGCTGCTGGCGTTTGCCGACGAAAATGGCGACGGCGGCCTGCTCGAGCTTTAATCTGTCATCGTTCCGACCGTAGATGGGGCCATGCGGTTTCTGACGACCTTCCAGCTCGCTGACTTCGCGGACACGCTGGTCAGCCTGTTCACGGCCTTCGTGCTGGGCACGCTGATCGGTGCCGAGCGGCAATACCGGCAGCGCACCGCGGGCCTGCGTACCAACGTGCTGGTCGCGGTCGGCGCCGCCGCCTTCGTCGATCTCGCCATGCACCTGACCGGCGCCGACGGCGCGGTGCGGGTGATCTCCTACGTTGTCTCGGGCATCGGCTTCCTCGGCGCCGGCGTCATCATGAAGCAGGGCATGGACGTGCGCGGGCTCAATACCGCGGCGACGCTGTGGGCTTCGGCCGCGGTCGGCTCCTGCGCCGGCGCCGACATGGTCGCGCAGGCCGCGGCGCTCACCGTCTTCGTCATTGCCGGCAACACCATGCTGCGGCCGCTGGTCAACGCCATCAACCGCATCCCTCTCAACGAGAAGACCTCCGAGGCGACCTATTACTTCAAGCTCGCGGTCGCACCGGACGCCTTGCCCGAAATGCGTGACCGGCTCGTTGAGAAGCTCGAGGGCGCAAAATATCTGGTGGCCGATATCGAAATGGTCGAAACCGGGGATGATCTGATCGAGATCGTGGCAAAGCTGGTCGCGAGCGCCGTCGATCCAAACGAGCTGAATGCAGTGGCCACCGATCTCCAGCACCTGCCCGGCGTCCGCCACGCCACCTGGGAAGTCAGCACCACGGACTGAGCGCGGCGATTGGGCGCGCAGCCGCCGAGTTCCCGCACCACGGGCAGGGAACCGCGGACCGGCGATTTCGTTGATCCCACGGACAAAGGCGGTGATCGACATGCCCGGCCAATATGACAAGCGCAGACTGAAGCTCGACCTGATGGTTGCCTGCTCGCTGTTCGCAGCAGGAGTTGTGGTCTCGGGCATGTCGCTGGCGCAAATCCGCGCCGAGACCCGGATGCAGACGGCCCAGGCGACGCAGCCCCTTCAGGGCACGCCGTCTGACGATCAGAACAAGCCCGCGGAAGCCAAGCCCGGCGGCGACCGGCCGACCACGCCCGCCCCAGAGCCGGCGCGACCCGACCCGCAGACGCAGGGCGCTGCCGGTGCGCCTAAACCAGCATTGCCGCCGGCGCCAGCCGAGAAGATCGCGCCGCCGATCGAGAGGAAGTAGCTAACTGCCAGTTGTGGCGTCATGGCCGGGCTTGTCCCGGCCATCCACGTTCTTGGAATCGCGAGAAAGAAAGTGCGCGGATGCCCGGGACAAGTCCTGGCATGACGGCATGATCACCGCACCAAAACGTTCCGAAACTGCCAGGGATCGCTGGTGTCGATATCTTCCGGAAACAGTCCAGGACGATCCGTCAGCGGGGTCCAGTCGGTGTAGAAACCCTTGACCGGCCCGAGATACGGCAACTGAATTTCCAGCAGACGGTCGAAATCCATCTCGTCGGCTTCGACGATGCCCTCGTTCGGGTTTTCCAGCGCCCACACCATGCCGCCGAGCACGGCGGAGGTCACCTGCAGGCCGGTGGCGTTCTGATAGGGCGCGAGCTTGCGGGTCTCCTCGATGGAGAGCTGCGAGCCGAACCAATAGGCATTGTTGTCATGGCCGAACAGCAGCACGCCGAGTTCGTCGATGCCGTCGACGATTTCGTTCTCGTCGAGGATGTGGTGCTTTTCCTGCATCTTAGCGGCGCGGCCGAACATTTCATGCAGCGACAGCACGGCATCGTCAGCCGGATGATAGGCATAGTGGCAGGTCGGACGATAGACCGCCGTGCCCGATGCGTCGCGCACCGTGAAATAGTCCGCGATCGAGATCGACTCGTTGTGGGTGACAAGGAAGCCATACTGCGCGCCGCGGGTCGGGCACCAGGTGCGCACGCGGGTATTGGCGCCGGGCTGCATCAGATAGATGGCGGCGCCGCAGCCGGATTCGTGGGTGCGCGCATTCTCGGGCATCCATTTTTCGTGGGTGCCCCAGCCGAGTTCTGATGGCTGCACGCCTTCCGACAGGAAACCTTCCACCGACCAGGTGTTGACGAAGACATCGGGCTCTTTCGGCTTCTTGGAGCGCTGGGTGTCGCGTTCGGCGATGTGGATGCCCTTGATGCCGGCCTGTCGCATCAAGTCCGCCCATTCGGCTTTGGTCTTCGGCTTGGGGGCATTGAGCTTCAGGTCAGCGGCGACGTTGAGCAGCGCCTGCTTGACGAAAAACGAGACCATGCCGGGATTGGCGCCACAGCAGGAGACCGCTGTCGTCGAGCCTGCAGGGCGCGCCTTCTTGGCGGCCAGCGTTGCTTCGCGAAGGGCGTAATTGGAGCGCGCTTCCGGGCCTTTCGAGGAGTCGAAATAGAAGCCGAGCCAGGGCTCGTTGACGGTGTCGATATAGAGAGCGCCGAGCTCGTTGCAGAGCTCCATGATGTCGGTTGAACCGGTGTCGACCGAGAGATTGACGCAAAAGCCCTGGCCGCCGCCCTCAGTGAGCAGCGGGGTCAGCAACTCCCGATAATTGTCCTTGGTCACGCCCTTCTGGATGAAGCGCACATTGTGCTTCTCGCAATGAGCCTTGCGACCCTCGTCCTTCGGATCGATCACGGTAACGCGCGACTTGTCGTAATCGAGATGCCGCTCGATCAGCGGCAACGTGCCTTTGCCGATGGAGCCGAAGCCGACCATGACGATGGGACCAGTGATCTTCGCGTAGATCTGCGAGGCGGGGCTCATGGGATGGTTTCTCCGGAACGTGCGGGCGAACAAATGGTGAGGGATGGCTCAGGCGCTGCGGCGCTTGGCAGTGGCTTCGATTTCGACCTTCATCTCGGGCCTGTAGAGCGCCGAGACGACGAGAAGCGTGGCGGCCGGGCGGATCTCGCCGAGGACTTCGCCGCAGACCGCGAAATGCGCGTCCGCATCCTTGATGTCGGTGAGGTAGTAGGTCACGCGGACGATGTCGGCCATCTCGAAGCCACCCTCCTTCAGGGCAGCTTCGATGGTCTTGAAGCAGTTGCGTGACTGGTTCGTGACATCGGCCGGCATTGTCATCGTGGTGTAGTCGTAACCGGTGGTCCCCGCGACGAAGGCGAACTCGCCGTCGATCACGGCGCGGCTGTAGCCGGCGGTCTTCTCGAACGGGGAGCCGGTGGAAATCAGGCGGCGGGACATTGGTCGTGGGCCTCGACTGAAGGGGGCGTTTGGCGGGTTAAAGGGCGTTTCTCAGGCCCGCGCAACCCTAAAGCAAAGGGCACGCGCGAGCATCTCCGCTCGGCGCGGCTTCGGTATCGCCATCATGGCAATCCCTTACGCCGCGCGCGCCTCGAGGCCGCGAACTACCCTCCGTTTGGGTAGGGCCGCGCCAGTCGGGACGATCATCCCCTCGGCGCCATCCAGCGCACCGGCATGGAATTCGATCGCCAGCAGGCGGTCGCGCTCGAACGGACCGGGCAGCGACAGCTCGCCGGTGTTGGCGGCGGAGAAGCCGAAGCGGGCGTAATAAGGGGCATCGCCGAGCAGGATCACGGCGGCATGCCCGCGCGCCCGGGCGGCAGCCAGCGCTTGTTGCATCAGCGCGGCGCCGATCCCGAGCTCGCGGCAGGCAGGGTCCACCGCCAGCGGTCCGAGGACCAGAGCGGGCCTGCCTCCGGCGCTGACGTGCCACAGCCGCACGGTTCCCACGAGCTTCCCCTCGCGCATCGCGGTCAGCGCGAGGCCGGCTGCGGGTGCGCGTCCGTCACGCAGGCGCTGGCAGGTGCGGCCATGGCGGTTCTCGCCAAAGGACGCATCGAGCAGCGCTTCACGCATCGCAACGTCGGCCGCACGCTCCGCACGGATCGCGAACGGAGCGGCTTTCGAGGTGGGATCAACCTGTGTCTTTCGAAGAGCAGTCATGGCGCGTCAGTCCCCGCTTGAAACGGACGTGCCCAAAGCACGCCGGTCCAAGGCGTCGTCAGAAATCGAAATGTCAGGGAGGGAGCCGGCAAGCCGGCTCCCGGGTTCGTCAGGCCTCGGAAAGAGAGGCGATCAGATATGGTAGGTCTTCAGCGGCGGGATGCCGTTGAACGCCACCGCCGAGTAGGTCGACGTATAGGCCCCGGTGCCTTCGATCAACAGCTTGTCGCCGATCTCGAGCGTCACCGGAAGCGGATACGGGTTCTTCTCGTACAGCACGTCGGCGCTGTCGCAGGTCGGGCCCGCGAGCACGCACGGCGTCATGTCCGCACCGTCATGCGGGGTGCGGATGGCGTAACGGATCGACTCGTCCATGGTCTCGGCGAGACCGCCGAACTTGCCGATGTCCAGATAGACCCAGCGCACCTCGTCTTCGTCGCTCTTCTTCGAGATGAGCACGACTTCGGACTCGATGATGCCGGCGTTGCCCACCATGCCGCGGCCCGGCTCGATGATGGTCTCCGGAATCTGGTTGCCGAAGTGCTTGCGCAGCGCGCGGAAGATCGAGCGCCCGTAGGTCACCACCGGCGGCACGTCCTTCAGGTACTTGGTCGGGAAACCGCCGCCCATGTTGACCATGGTCAGGTTGATGCCGCGCTCGGCGCAGTCGCGGAACACCTGCGAGGCCATCGCCAGCGCACGGTCCCACGCCTTCACCTTGCGCTGCTGCGAGCCGACATGGAAGGAGATGCCGCACGGCTCCAGGCCCAGACGCTTGGCAACGTCGAGTACGTCGACGGCCATCTCCGGGTCGCAGCCGAACTTGCGCGACAGCGGCCATTCGGCGCCGGCGCAGTCGTAGAGGATGCGGCAGAACACCTTTGCGCCGGGCGCGGCACGGGCGATCTTCTCGACCTCGGCGGTGCAATCGACCGCGAACAGCCGAATGCCGAGCGCGAAGGCGCGAGCGATGTCGCGCTCCTTCTTGATCGTGTTGCCGAAGGAGATGCGGTCGGGCGTCGCACCGGCGGCCAGCGCCATCTCGATCTCGGCGACCGTCGCGGTGTCGAAGCAGGAGCCCATGGAGGCGAGCAAAGTCAGCACTTCCGGCGCCGGGTTCGCCTTGACGGCATAGAACACGCGGCTGTCGGGCAGCGCCTTGGCAAAGGTCTGGTAATTGTCGCGCACGACTTCGAGGTCGACGACGAGGCACGGTTCGGTGTCGAGGCCCTCGCTGCGGCGGTTGCGCAGGAATTCCTGGATACGGTCGGTCATAGCACTCTCCCAAACGGCCCAGCGACGGGGATCCGTTCAAAAAATGACGTCGGATAAGAGCGCTCCGGCCAGATCGCGCGATGGAGGCGCGACGAGCCAAAGACTCACATCAGACTGTGCTGCCGTGGATTGGTTGGGAATGTTCCCGCCCGCACACCTGGCAATGAAGGACAAGCCTTTTCAGTAGCCCGCGCCGGCGTTGGACTGCCGGTAGAGACCAAAAAAGCCCGATCCGTCGTTGCTTTAAGTCGCGTCCCCCGTTGAGAGCGGGGTGCGCCGGTTCGCCTCCGGCTGCCAGTCACGGTTGCAAAGAGCAAAGTCACCTTCGACAAGGCATCTCTTTGAGAGAGATGCTGGACGCTCCGGGTTTGCTTTCGTCTTCCGGCTATGAGCCTTCCGACTTCCACACTTCCGAAGAGCCCCTCGGCTTCTTCACCCCTTGGCGGCTGTCCGGCCTCTTGTCCGGATACCTACCGACTGACACACGACCACAGGCACGTGCGAAATTGGGCAATCCGCACATAAGTGTTTTGACTCTGCTTCGCAAGAGATTTTTTAGACTGCGAACAGAATTGCCTAACATCTGCTTGCGCAGTGTTGCGCGAGCGACGCGGAAGATGAACGCGCGTTAAGTTTTCTGCGCGCGTGTCTCTCGCACGCGAGGAAGTGTCAGCCGCGCTTCGTGAACGGCTCGACGCGCTGAGCGGCGCGGATGAAGGCAGTCATCACGAGCACGCCGAGTGCAAACAGTGCGGCCTGAAGGATGTGCGTGCCCTGCTCGCCCAGCCCGAACAGGATCGCGAGCGCCCAGCCGCCGGCAAACGCCGCGCCGAACACCTCGGCGCCGATCAGGATGGCGGCGCTGATGACGGTGATGACGCTCGGCCAGACGATCCGACGGGAAGACGAGGAGGTCGCGTTCATGAGCTCAGGGGTCCTAGGCTTGGAGGGCCGCAATCTCCCCGAAAAGGCAGCCGGGAGCAAGGGCAAATGGCCCAAAAAAGCCCCATCGCGTGCTATAGCTGGCCGCAACAATCGAGCCACAAATCGGGACTTGTAATGTCAGAACCCCGCCAAACTACGGACTCCGAGACCAACCCGCTGCTGAAGGCGTGGGTGACGCCGTTTGCGACCCCGCCCTTCGACGAGATCAAGCCGGAGCACTTCCTCCCGGCCTTCGAGCAGGCCTTCGCCGACCACTCCGCCGAGATCGCAGCGATCACCAACGACCCGACCGCGGCCGACTTCGCCAACACCATCACGGCGCTGGAGCGCTCGGGCAAGCTGCTGAGCAAGGTCGCGTCGGTCTTCTACGACCTCGTCTCGGCGCATTCCAACCCGGCCATCCTGGAGATCGACAAGGAGGTTTCCTTGCGAATGGCGCGGCACTGGAATCCGATCATGATGAACGCCGTGCTGTTTGGCCGCATCGCCCAGCTGCACGAGAACCGCGCCAATCTCGGTCTGACGCCGGAACAGCTCCGCCTGCTCGAGCGCACCTACACCCGTTTCCACCGCTCCGGCGCCGGCCTCTCCGAAGAGGCCAAGACGCGGATGGCGGAGATCAACGAGAGACTCGCCCAGCTCGGCACCAGCTTCAGTCATCATCTGCTCGGCGACGAGCAGGAATGGTTCATGGAGCTCGGCGAAGCCGACCGCCAGGGCCTGCCGGAGAGTTTTGTCGCCAGCGCCAAGGCTGCGGCAGAAGAACGCGGCATGGCCGGCAAGGCCATCGTCACCCTGTCGCGCTCCTCGGTCGAACAGTTCCTGAAGAGCTCGGCCCGGCGTGACCTGCGCGAGAAGGTCTACAAGGCTTTCACCGCGCGGGGCGACAACGGCAATTCCAACGACAACAACGCGACCATCGTCGAGGTCCTGAAGCTGCGCGAGGAAAGCGCCAATCTCCTGGGTTACCCGACCTTCGCGGCCTACCGGCTCGAGGATTCCATGGCCAAGACGCCCGAAGCGGTGCGCGGCCTTCTGGAGCGGGTCTGGAAGCCCGCCCGGGCGCGGGCGCTCGCCGACCGCGACGACATGCAGGCGCTGATCACCGAGGAGGGCGGCAATTTCAAGCTCGCCTCCTGGGACTGGCGCTTCTATGCCGAAAAGCTGCGCCTTCAGCGCGCCAATCTCGACGACGCCGCGATCAAGCCGTATCTCGCGCTCGACCACATGATCGCCGCCGCCTTCGACTGCGCCACGCGCCTGTTCGGCGTCACCTTCGAGGAGCGCAAGGACGTGCCGGTCTGGCATCCGGACGTCCGGGTTTGGGAGATGAAGGGGCGGGACGGCAAGCACAAGGCGCTGTTCTATGGCGACTACTTCGCCCGGCCATCGAAACGCTCTGGCGCCTGGATGACCTCGCTGCGGGACCAGCAGAAGCTCGACGGCGAGGTCGCGCCGCTGATCCTCAACATCTGCAACTTCTCTAAGGGCGCGGATGGGGAACCCTCGCTGCTGTCGCCCGACGACGCCCGCACCCTGTTCCACGAGTTCGGCCACGGCCTGCACGGCATGCTCTCCAACGTGACCTATCCGTCGCTGTCGGGCACCTCCGTATTCACCGACTTCGTCGAATTGCCCTCGCAGCTCTACGAGCACTGGCAGGAGCGACCGGAGGTGCTGCAGCAGTTCGCCCGCCACTACCAGACCGGCGAGCCGCTGCCGGACGATCTGCTGCAACGGTTCCTGGCCGCGCGAAAATTCAACCAGGGTTTCGCCACCGTCGAGTTCGTCTCCTCGGCGCTGATCGATCTCGAATTCCACACCCAGCCGGCCTCCGCCGCGCAGGATGTCCGCGCCTTCGAGAGACGCGAGCTGGAAAAGATCGGCATGCCCGAGGAGATCTCGCTGCGTCATCGGCCGACGCAATTCGGTCACATCTTCACCGGCGATCATTATGCCGCCGGCTATTACAGCTACATGTGGTCTGAGGTGATGGACGCCGACGCCTTCGGTGCATTCGAGGAAGCCGGCGACATCTTCGATCCGGCCGTCGCAAAACGTCTGCACGACGACATCTACTCGAGCGGCGGATCGGTCGATCCGGAAGCCGCCTATGAGGCCTTCCGCGGCCGGCCGCCGGAGCCGGACGCGCTGCTGCGCCGCCGCGGCCTGCTCGACGCTCCGAAGGCGGCCTGAGGGCATGCGCGCCCTGTTCGGGCTGCTGCTCGCTGTCGCCCTGTCGCTCGCGGCAGGCGCGGCGCAGGCGCATCCGCATGTCTGGATCACCGCGACC
Source organism: Bradyrhizobium sp. 76 (assembly GCF_023073025.1). NCBI lineage: Bacteria > Pseudomonadati > Pseudomonadota > Alphaproteobacteria > Hyphomicrobiales > Nitrobacteraceae > Bradyrhizobium > Bradyrhizobium sp. 76. The sequence continues at coordinate 419,501 of NZ_JADPIS010000102.1, read as the reverse complement.
AGCGAGCTGCTCTACGCCGAGGACGGCACCATCACCGGCGTGCGCCACGCCTGGACGTTTGACGACATGTTCTCGGCCTATGCGGTGCAGGGGCTCGAGAGCAAGGCCAAGGGCGCCTACACCCGCGAGGAGCTGGGTCCACTGGCGCAGACCAATGTCGAATCGCTGAAGGAATATGCCTACTTCACCTTCGCGCGAGCCGACGGCAAGAAGGAGCGATTCCAGGAGCCGGTCGACTACTTCCTCGACTACAAGGATACGGTCCTGACCCTGCACTTCACGCTGCCCCTGAAGAACCCGGTCAAGTCCAAGCAATTGGTGCTCGAAGTGTTCGACCGCTCCTTCTTCATCGACTTCCAGATGGCCAAGGACAATCCGGTCAAGCTGGTCGGCGCGCCCGCCGGCTGCCAGATGAAACTTGACCGGCCGAGCGACGGCACCGCGAGTGCTCAGAAGCTCAACGAGCAGACTTTTATGAACGGCGAGAATTCCAATTTCGGCATGATGTTCGCCAACAAGATCACGGTGGATTGCCCTTGAAGCCGCAACTCACGCCCATGGCACGCGGGCTCGCTGTCTGCGCCGGCGTTCTTCTCGTCGTGGGCGTGACCGATGCTGCGCTCCACGATCTCCTCGCGCAGAACCCGTTCGGCGCGCCGCGTTCGCCACAAGCTGCCCAGCCCGAGGCCGGCGGCTTGATCGGCTGGCTGTTGGCAAAACAGTCGGAATTCTATCGCCAGATGTCGGCGACCATCCGCGCGGCGAAGTCCGATGGCTCCGCGGTGTGGACGCTGCTCTTCATCTCGTTTGCCTATGGCATCTTCCACGCGGCTGGTCCCGGGCACGGCAAGGCGGTGATCGCCTCCTATCTCGTCGCCAATCGCGAGACCGCCCGGCGCGGCATCGTGCTGTCGTTTGCCTCCGCGTTGATGCAGTCGCTGGTGGCCATCCTGATCGTCGGCATCTCGGCCTGGGTGCTGAATGCGACCGCCAAGACCATGTGCAAGGCGGAAGGCGCGATCGAGATCGCAAGCTACGCGCTGATCGCGCTGTTCGGCCTGCGCCTGGTCTGGGTCAAAGGCCGCACTTTCATCCGTACGCTGCAGGCGGTTCAGCCGGTGCCGGCGATCGCGGGCGTGCCGCATGATCACCACCATCACGATGCGCACGATCATCATGGCCACGATCACGCCCAGGCCCATCATCACCACGAGCATGACCACGTTCACGACGAGCATTGCGGCCATTCCCACGGCCCCACGCCGAGCGAACTCGCCGGCCCCGGTGGCTGGGGACGCGGCTTTGCCGCGATCCTGACCGTCGGCATCCGCCCCTGTTCGGGCGCGATCCTGGTGCTGGTGTTCGCGCTGGCCCAGGGCCTGTTCTGGGCCGGCATTGCCGCGACCCTGCTGATGGGGCTCGGCACCGCGATCACGGTCGCGGCCATCGCTGTGGTCGCCGTCTCCGCCAAGGACATCGCCGCCCGCCTGAGCGCCGGACGCGACGGCAGCCGCGCACTGTTCATGCGCGGCATCGAATTCGCCGCCGCCGGCGTCGTGCTGCTGTTCGGCGCGGGTCTGTTGTTGGGCTACATCGCGGCCGAACGGACGACGTGTTTCTGAGTTTTTCCCTCACCTTCTCCCGCAAGGGGAGAAGGAAGGAAAGGTGTCACACCGGCAAGAACTGCTTCAACGCTGGCATGAAGAAGATCCCGAGATTGATCGCAAAGCCGATGCTCCAGAGAATGGAGCGCAGCGTCGGGCGGTTGCCGAGATAGGTCAGCACATAGGCGATCCGTACGATCAGGAACAGCACCGCGAGCTCGTCGATCAGGCGCTGCGGCGAATCCCTGTATTCGGCGAGCAGCACCGCAAAGGCGAAGAACGGAAAGGTCTCGATGCCGTTCTGATGCGCGCCGAGCGCGCGCTGAGCGATGGCGTCCTCGAAGAAGGCTGGATCGCGCGGCCGCGAATTGTCGAAGCCGCGAAATCTGATCCATTTGATCGAGACGATCGTTAAGAGATAGAGCAGAAGCGCCCCGAAAACGCACCATTCCGCCAGCGTCATGGTTCTCCCCCTGTGTACTGACCCTAGCGAAACCGCCCCAATCTTGACAAGTTCAGAACAACGCGCGACGCAACGGATCATGATGACAATCGCTCCCAGCCAGGCCGCGATGCCGGCCACGCAGACCGCCCCCTCGCGCGTCGGTGTGCTCCTGGTCAATCTCGGCACGCCCGATACCGCCGACGCGCGCGGCGTGCGGGTCTATCTGAAGGAGTTCCTCTCGGACGCCCGCGTCATCGAGAATCAAGGCTTGATCTGGAAGGCGGTGCTGAACGGCATCATCCTGCGCACCCGCCCCCGCGCCAAGGCACGCGACTATCTCAAGATCTGGAACACCGAGAAGAACGAGTCGCCGCTCAAGACCATCACGCGCTCGCAGAGCGACAGGCTCGCGGCCATGCTTTTGGACCGCGACCAGGTCACGGTGGAGTGGGCGATGCGCTATGGTAATCCTTCGATCAAGTCGGGCATCGATGCCCTGATTGCGAAGGGCTGCGATCGCATCCTTGCCGTACCGCTCTATCCGCAATATTCGGCTGCGACATCCGCCACCGTCTGCGACGAGGTGTTTCGCGTGCTTGCGCGGCTGCGCGCGCAGCCGACGCTGCGGGTGACGCCGCCTTACTACGAGGATGAAGCCTATATCGAGGCGCTCGCCACCTCCATCGAGACGCATCTGGCGAGCCTGCCCTTCAAGCCGGAGCTGATCGTCGCCTCATTCCACGGCATGCCGAAGGCCTATGTCGACAAGGGCGATCCCTATCAGAGCCAATGCGTCGCGACCACCGAGGCGCTGCGCCGCCGGCTCGGCATGGATGAGACAAAGCTGCTGCTGACCTTCCAGTCGCGGTTCGGATTCGACGAGTGGCTGCAGCCCTACACCGACAAGACCATGGAGCGTCTGGCGAAAGAGGGCGTGCGCCGCATCGCGGTGATCACGCCGGGTTTTTCCGCCGACTGCCTCGAGACGCTGGAGGAGATCGCGCAGGAGAATGCCGAGATCTTCAAGCACAATGGCGGCGAGCAGTTTTCCGCGATCCCCTGCCTCAACGACAGCGACCCCGGCATGGATGTGATCCGAACGCTGGTGCTGCGCGAGCTCCAGGGCTGGATCTAGTGAGCCTGGATCCGAGGAGCGCCCCATGAACCGCCGCGAGGTTCTGGCGCTTCTTGGGGTGATTGCGGCGCTGCCGGCCTCGGTGCTGGCGCAAACGAATGCGGCGCGCCGGCTCGGCGTGCTCTCGGTGACTGCGGCCGACGATGCGATCGGTCAGACGCGTAGCGCGGTCCTGGTCGAGGCGCTTGCCGGCCATGGCTGGAAGGAGCACGACAGCCTCAAGATTGATTGGCGCAACGGCGGCGGCGACCGCGCACGGATCGCGCAATTCGCCGACGAACTCGTGGCGCTCAAGCCCGACATCCTGCTTGCGGTCGGCACGCCCTCGGTCGAGGAGCTGCGCCGGCGCACGACGACCATCCCGATCGTTTTCGCCGTCGTCACAGATCCTGTCAGCCAGGGCTTTGTCCAGAATCTCGCCCATCCCGGCGGCAATGTCACCGGCTTCACCGATTACGACGGCCCGCTGGCCGGCAAATGGCTGGAGATGCTGACGCAGGTCACGCCAAAACCGTCCCGTGTCTTGGTCGTCTACAATCCCGCCACCGCGCCGTTCGCGCCGCTGATGCTGCGTACGATCGAGGACGCCGGCCGCGCGCTCGATGTGACGGTGGAGCCCGTGCCGGTCCATGACACGGCCTCGATCGCCGCCCTGGCCCTACGGAAAGACGGCGGCCTACTGGTGCTGCCGGACTTCTTCACCATGTCCAACCGTGCGCTTCTGCTGGCGGCGATCAATGAAGCGCGCGTGCCGGCGGTGTTCTGGAGCCGCACCTTCGTCGACGAGGGTGGCTTGATGTCCTACAGTACCGATAGCGCCGAGCAGCTCCGCCGCGCCGCCTCCTATATCGATCGCATCCTGAAGGGTGCGCGAGCGGCCGACTTGCCGGTCCAGAATCCCACCACGTTCGAGCTCGCGATCAACTTGAAGACGGCCAGGGCGATCGGCGTCACACTTCCGCCGAGCCTGCTCGCAACCGCGAACGAGGTCATCGAGTAGGATTCGGCTGCGACCGCCGGCGTGGCTGGATTCGTTAACGTCGTCGCTAGGTTTGCGCCAGCACGCTTTCAAGAGCCCCTCGCAAATACATAATCGCGACCATTCCCTCTCCCGGCGTCTTGTGTAGAATCCTGCCGATGCCGAGATCATCCACGACTGCTGAACACTGAATCCTTTACTGAACGCTTTACTGAACCCCTGGGGTCGTGATCCCGACCAATGACAGCGCGGAAAAGGCCTTTCCCGACGATCCTTTCCGCCTTGGAGGAAATATGAGCGGTTTCGACATTTTCGCAATTGTGCTGGTCTTGCTGGTCATCGTCACGCTGGTGGCCGGCGTGAAGACGGTACCGCAGGGCTATGACTGGACCATCGAGCGGTTCGGCAAATACACCCAGACGCTGAGCCCCGGGCTCAATCTGATCGTGCCCTATTTCGATCGCGTCGGGCGCAAGATCAACATGATGGAGCAGGTGATCGACATCCCCGAGCAGGAGGTGATCACCAAGGACAACGCCACCGTCACGGTCGACGGCGTCGCCTTCTTTCAGGTGTTCGATGCCGCCAAGGCGAGCTACGAGGTTTCCAACCTGACGCAGGCCGTTACCGTGCTGACCATGACCAACATCCGTTCGGTGATGGGTTCGATGGATCTCGACCAGGTGTTGTCGCACCGTGACGAAATCAACGAGCGCCTGCTGCGTGTGGTCGATGCCGCTGTCTCGCCCTGGGGCCTCAAGGTCAATCGTATCGAGATCAAGGACATCGTGCCGCCGGCAGACCTCGTCGAAGCCATGGGCCGACAGATGAAGGCCGAGCGCGTCAAACGCGCCGATATCCTCCAGGCCGAAGGTGCACGCCAGTCCGAGATCCTGCGCGCCGAGGGTGCCAAGCAGGGCCAGATTCTCCAGGCGGAAGGTCGCCGCGAGGCCGCCTTCCGCGACGCAGAAGCACGCGAGCGGTCGGCGGAAGCCGAGGCCAAGGCGACGCAGATGGTCAGTGAAGCCATTGCCAAGGGCGACGTCGCGGCGCTGAACTATTTTATCGCCGACAAGTATATCAAGGCGTTCGGCCAGTTCGCGGACTCTCCGAACCAGAAGATCATCATGCTGCCGATCGAAGCCACCAGCATGCTCGGCTCGCTCGCCGGCATCGGCGAGATCGCGAAAGCCACGTTCGGCGAGAGCGCGGCATCCGCGGTTGCCGCCGCTCGTCGCGGGGCGGTGCCGACGACCGGCAGCACGCCGCCAGCGGTGCCGCCGCGGCAGGGGTAAAGCGCATGCCCCGGAAAAGTGGACACCGGTTTTCCGACAAGGGCATGCGCCATTTCAAAGAGGTCGTGTCATGACCGACATGTTCGTATCGCTCGGCACCTGGAATTGGCTGATCTTCGGCTTCATCCTGATGGCGCTGGAGGTGCTGGCGCCGGGCGTGTTCCTGTTCTGGCTCGGGCTCGCCGCGCTGCTGGTCGGGCTGATCTCGTTCGGAGTAGCGATATCCTGGCAGATCCAGCTCGTGATGTTCGCGATCTTCGCCGCCGCCGCCGTGCCGGTATGGCGCCGGCTCGCCCGGCCGAAGCCGGATGCAATTGCCGCCAGCCCCTTCCTCAACAAGCGCGCGGATGCGCTCCTCGGCCGCGAGTTCACGCTGGAGAAGCCGATTGTCGACGGCAACGGCACCATGCGCATCGGCGACACCGTCTGGCGCGTCGCAGGTCCTGATACGCCGGCGGGCACGCGTGTGAAGGTGGTGCAGGTCGACGGTGCGAATCTGACGGTGGCGGCGGCTTAGGTCGCCGTCATTGCGAGCGAAGCGAAGCAATCCAGAATTTTTCCGCGGCGACAGTCTGGATTGCTTCGCTTCGCTCGCAATGACAAGCTTGTCGGGACGGCATCGCCAGACTTACGCGCCGCTCTTGCTTCGCCACCGCTCCGCGAACCTATGCAGCGGCATGAACGTCTCGCACAATTCCCGCCCCAGCGCCGTCAGCCCGTAACCGCTGGCTTCGCCGAGCTCCACGAACCCGGCCTCGCGCAAATCGTCCAGCCGCGCCTGCAGCACCGTCGGCGAGGCCTCGTCGCAGGCCCCTCGCAATGCGCGCGAGGTGAGGGGGGCGTCGCGCAATTCCCACAGGATTCGCAGGCTCCAGCGTCGTCCCAGGAGGTCAAGCAGCACCATGACCGGCCGCCCGGTGCGCGAGCTACGGACGCCGCGCGATCTCGAAGTGGTCTGTTTCGCCATCGCCGCCCTCTTGCGTGATGCTACAAATAGTGTAGCGTAATGCTACAATAAATGTAGCAAGAGAGGCGGCCGATGTCCCAGGCCATACCGCGTATTGCCCCGCTCACCCCGCCTTATCCCCCAGAGATTCAGGCGCAGTTCGACCGCATCATGCGCGGTGCGCCGCCGCTGCTGCTGTTCCGGATGATGGCGGGCCACACCCGCGCCTGGGACAAGTTTCGCGCCGGCGGCCTGCTCGATCCCGGCCCGCTCTCGTTGCGCCAGCGCGAGATCGTGATCGACCGTACCTGCGCGCTGAACCAATGCGAATATGAATGGGGCGTGCACGTCGCGATTTTCGCCGCCCCGGCGGCTCTCAGCGCGGCGGAGGTGCGGGCGACCGTGCAGGGCGATGCGTCGTCGTCGTGCTGGTCCCCGGCCGAGCAGGCGCTGATCGCCGCCGTCGACGCGCTGCATCACCGCGCGACCTTTGATGACGCCGAGTTCGCCGCGCTGTCGGCGCATTACGACGAGGCGCAGATCCTGGAGATCATGCTGCTGTGCGGCTTCTATCGCATGGTGTCGTATCTGGCGAATGGGCTGCGGCTGCCGCTGGAGGACACGGCGGCAAGATTTCCGCAGCTCTAACCACACGTCATCGCGAGGAGCTCTTGCGACGAAGCAATCCAGGCTGTCTCCGCGGTGACAGTCTGGATTGCTTCGCTGCGCTCGCAATGACGAGCGGAGAGAGCGTGTCTTAAGCCACGCCCGCCCGCAGCAGATCGTGCAGGTGCACGATGCCCACCACCTTGTCCGCCTCGGTCACGACCAGCGTCGTGATCTTGCGGGTGTTAAGCACCTCGATCATCTCGGTGGCCAGCATCGAGGGCGGCACGGTCTTTGGCTGCCTGGTCATGATGTCGTCGACCGACGCCGCCAGCAGGTCCGGCCGCATCTGGCGGCGTAGATCGCCGTCAGTGATGATGCCGACGGCCTCTGCCGCATCGTTGACGATGCAGACGCAGCCGAGACCCTTGGCCGACATCTCCATCACCGCGTCCGACATCTTGGTGCCGAGCGGCTTGACTGGGATCTCCGCACCGGTGCGCATGTAGTCGCGGACGAATTTCAGCATCGCCCCTAACTTGCCGCCGGGGTGGAAATGCGCGAACTCCAGCGCGGTGAAGCCGCGGCCTTCGAGCAGCGCGATCGCAATGGCATCGCCGATCGCGGCCTGCATCAGGGTCGAGGTGGTCGGCGCCAGATTGTGCGGGCAGGCCTCGCGCGCCTTCGGCAGCTCGATCACGATGTCGGCGGCTTGTCCCAGCGAGGACGCCGCGTTCGACGTCACCGCGATCATGGGAATGGCGAACCGTGCCGAATAGTTCACCAGCGTCTTCATCTCCGGCTGCTCGCCGGACCAGGACAGCGCCATGATGACATCGTCGGGCGTGATCATGCCGAGGTCGCCATGACCGGCTTCGGCGGCATGGACGAAGAAGGCGGGCGTGCCGGTCGAGGCCAGCGTTGCCGCGATCTTGCGACCCATATGGCCCGACTTGCCGAGCCCGGTGACGATGACGCGGCCCTTTGCGTTGCGGATCAGATCGACCGCCTTGGCGAAGCTCGCGCCAAGCGGGCCGCGCAGGGCGGCGGCGAGCGCGTTGATACCGCCGCTCTCCGTTTCCAGGGTGCGGAGTGCGGATTCGACGCTGTCGGGAATGGGGCCGGATGATTGGGTCATCAGCGGTTTCGAACTCGGCATGTTCTGGTCCAGGGAGGAGGGGCGTTTGCCCGTTGGCGTCTGCTTAGCACGCCAGGGCCTTCGAGGCGACGAGGGCTCCCCAGCCCTCAACCGGTCGTTAACCATAATTGTTTTAACTCCATTAACGATGGTTCCCGCCGATCGGTGGGGACAATCGCGAAAGTGTTTGATTTCGTTGGAGTTCTTCCATCGTGGGGTCGTCTCCAGGCACGAGCCGGAGCAAACGCGCGCATTTCCTGCGCGCGGCTTTGCCGTGCTTTGCGCTGACGGTCCTTGGAAGCGCCCCCATGGCCGCCCAGAGCCTCACCCCCGACCTGTTCAGTCCTAACCGCGGTGGCTTCGCCTCGCCCGACACGCTGCCGACGCGCCGTACCGCGGGCGTGCCGCAGGCACCGTCGGATGCGCTGCCGACACTGCCCGATCCCAACGCCGATTTGCGCAAACGCCAACAGACGCCGGCGCGCGCGGGCCAAAACCCGACCAGCCAGAACCCGACCAGCCAGGTCCCCATCTACGGGCTGCCCGCCGCCAACGGCGCCAGCGCCTCCGGCTACGATTCGCTCAACCGCAAGCGACAGCAGCCCAAGCTCTATCCCGGACAGCCGAAGCCGAAGCGTCCGGTCGGCCCCGGCTCGCCGGTGCCGCCGGCAACGCCGGAGCGAACGCTCGGCCCGCCACGCATCGCGCCGCCGCCCTCCGAGACGGCGCACAAGACTCCGGTCGCCCCGGCGATGGCCGGCAACGTGCCCGGCCAGCCGCTGCGCCGCCGCCTCAAGATCGATGACGATGCATTCGGCGCGGTCGGCGACTATGCTGGCAGCTTCTTGATCAAGGGCGGGCTCGAGCTCTCCACCGGCTACGACACCAATCCGGCGCGTCTGAGCAAGCCGGTCGGCTCGCCGGTTTATGTGGTCGCGCCCGATCTCCTCGTGGCGTCCGACTGGGAGCGCCACGCGCTGGTCGCGGATCTGCGCGGCTCGTTCTCGGGCTACACCAACAACATGCCGGCGACGATCGACGGCTTTGCCTCGCCCTCGCCGGTCGAGGTGGACCGCCCCGACTTCAACGGCCATGTCGACGGCCGCATCGACGTCAATCGCGATCTCAAGCTGACCACGCAACTGCGCCTGCGGCTCGCCACCGATAATCCCGGCAGCCCGAACGTGCAGGCCGGTCTGCAGAAATATCCTGTTTACGCGACCTATGGCACGACCGTCGGCTTCGACCAGGCCTTCAACCGCTTCCAGGTCGCGGCCGGCGCCACCGCGGATCGCACCGCCTACACCAACTCAAAACTCACCGACGGCTCGACCTTCAGCAACGATGACCGCGACTTCAACCAATATGGCGGCGTGGGGCGCTTCTCCTACGATCTCAAGCCGGGCCTGAAGCCGTTCGTCGAGATCCAGGGCGACACACGCGTCCACGACCAGGCCGCCGACCGCAATGGCTTCTTCCGCGATTCGAACGGCGGCTACGCCAAGGTCGGCACGTCCTTCGAGTTCTCGCGGATCCTCACCGGCGAGGTCTCGGTCGGCTATTCCGCGCGCAACTATGTCGATCCGCGCCTGAGCCAGCTCGCGGGCTTCCTGACCTCGGGCTCGCTGATCTGGAATGCAAGCGGCCTGACCACGGTGAAATTCGCCACCGACACGCAGATCGCCGAGACCACCATCCCCGGCTCCTCCGGCGTGCTGGTGCACACCTACGCCGCCGAAGTCGATCACGACTTCCGCCGCTGGCTTACGGCAGTGGGCAAGTTCACCTACGGCACCTACGACTACCAGGGCCAGAATCGCAACGACAAGACCTACTCGTTCGAAAGCAATCTGATCTACAAGCTCAATCGCAACATCTGGATCAAGGGCACGCTCCGCCACGACATCCTGGATTCGAACCAGGCGGGGTCAAGCTCGCAGGGGACGGTGGTGATGGTCGGGGTAAGGTTGCAGAATTAGAGGGCGTGGCGGGTGCCATTGGCGAAGCCAAGCCCGAGGTGTCGTCCTGGCGAAAGCCAAGACCCATTAGCCCAGGCAGTAGTTTGGCGAAGACTCGTCGCTTGGTATTGCGGCCGGTCAACGATCGAGGAATCACGCGGTATGGGTCCTGGCTTTCGCCAGGACGACAGCGGATTGTTTGTCTGCCTTAAGCCGCGGCGGCTCAGCGCGGCAGATCCGTCTTCCCCATCAGGAACGTATCGATCGACCGGGCGCACAGCCGGCCCTCGCGGATCGCCCAGACCACCAGCGATTGGCCGCGGCGCATGTCGCCGGCCGTGAACACGTTCGGGCGCGAAGTCTGGTAGTCGAGCGTGTTGGCCTTGACGTTGCCGCGGGGGTCGAGCTCGACCGAGAGCATCTTGAGCAGGCCCTCGTGCACCGGGTGGACGAAACCCATCGCGAGCAGGACGAGATCGGCGTCGAGTTCGAACTCGGTGCCGGCGATCGGCTTGAACTTGTCGTCGACGCGCACGCAGAGCAGCTTCTTGACCTGGCCGTTCTCGCCGGTGAACTTCTGCGTCAGCACGGCGAATTCGCGGACCGCGCCTTCGGCCTGGCTGGAGGACGTCCGCATCTTGAGCGGCCAGTTCGGCCAGGTGAGGCCCTTGTTTTCGTGCTCCGGCGGGGCGGGCATGATCTCGAGCTGGGTCACGGAGAGCGCGCCCTGGCGCAGCGAGGTGCCGATGCAATCGGATCCGGTGTCGCCGCCGCCGATGACGACGACATGCTTGCCACCGGCCAAAATCTCCTGGACGCCGTTCAACGGTTCCTCGGACACGCGGCGGTTCTGCTGCGGCAGGAAGTCCATGGCGTAGTGGATGCCGGCGAGATCGCGGCCGGGGATCGGCAGGTCGCGCGGGGCTTCGGCGCCGCCGGTCAGCGCCACGGCGTCGTACTCGTTGAGCATCTCGCGCGGGTCGACATTGCCGTCGACGCCGACATGGCTGTTGTAGTGGAAGGTGACGCCTTCGCCCTCCATCTGCGTGACCCGGCGGTCGATGACGTTCTTTTCCATCTTGAAGTCGGGAATGCCATAGCGGAGCAGGCCGCCGGCCTTGGCGAACTTCTCGAACAGATGCACGTCGTGGCCGGCGCGTGCGAGCTGCTGCGCGCAGGCCATGCCGGCCGGACCCGAGCCGATCACCGCGATCTTCTTGCCGGTCTTCACGGCCGCCACTTCCGGCTTCAGCCAGCCATTGTCCCAGGCGCGGTCGACGATCGCGCATTCGATGGTCTTGATGGTGACGGGGTTGTCGTCGATGTTGAGCGTGCAGGAAGCTTCGCACGGCGCCGGACAGATGCGCCCCGTGAACTCCGGGAAATTATTGGTCGAGTGCAGATTGCGCGAGGCTTCTTCCCAGTTGCCCTGATAGACGAGGTCGTTCCAGTCCGGGATCTGGTTGTTGACCGGGCAACCGGGCGTGCCGGGCGAGACCGAGCCGGTGCCGTGGCAATAGGGGATGCCGCAGTTCATGCAGCGCGCGGCCTGGTCGCGCGTTTCCTTCTCGGAGAGGGGAACGACGAACTCGTGGAAATGCTTCACGCGCTCGGCGACCGGGGTGTACTTGCGGTCATGCCGTTCGATTTCGAGAAAACCCGTGATCTTGCCCATTAAACCCGAAGTCCCTGCCGCTTAAATTCGTTGTGTTTCTCTCTCGTCGTCATTGCGAGGAGCGTGAGCTTCGAAGCAATCCAGTCCGCATCGGAGGAGAAAGTCTGGATTGCTTCGCTACGCTCGCAATGACGGGGTGTGATGCTCAGGCCCCGATCGCGATTTTCGGCTCGGCGTCCGCGTTGGCGGCCATCTCGCGCAGCGCGCGCCGGTATTCGACCGGCATCACCTTGCGGAATTTTGGCAGCCAGTCCTTCCAGTTGGCCAGGATGTCGGCGGCACGCCTGGAGCCGGTCGCCTTGGCATGGCGCGTGATCAGGACGTGGAGCCGCTCGACATCGGAGGCGAGCAGGTCCTTGAACACGTCGACCCGGCCGTGCGCCTCGAGGTCACCGGAGTGGTGATAGGTGCCGGCGTTGATCAGCTCTTCCGACAGCACCGGCTCGAGCTCGACCATCGCCATGTTGCACAGCCTGTCGAAGTCGCCGGTCTCGTCCAGCACATAGGCGATGCCGCCCGACATGCCGGCCGCGAAGTTGCGCCCGGTCTTGCCGAGCACGACCACGATGCCGCCGGTCATGTATTCGCAGCAATGGTCGCCCGCGCCCTCGACCACCGCCACGGCGCCGGAATTGCGCACGGCAAAACGCTCGCCGGCGATGCCGCGGAAGTAGCACTCGCCTTGAATGGCGCCGTACATCACGGTGTTGCCGACGATGATGCTCTCTTCCGGCACGATGCCGCTGTTGGCCGGCGGCTTGACGATGATCTTGCCGCCCGAGAGGCCCTTGCCGACATAGTCGTTGGCTTCGCCTTCGAGCTCGAAGGTGACGCCTTGCGCCAGCCACGCGCCGAAGGCCTGGCCCGCGGTGCCCTTGAGGCTGACATGGATGGTCTCATGCGGCAGACCCGCATGGCCGTAGATCTTGGCGACCGCACCCGACAGCATCGCGCCCGCGGAGCGGTTGGTGCTGTTGATCTTGGCCTCGATCTTCACCGGCGCACCGCGGTCGAGCGCAGGCGTCGCCTGCTCGATCAGCGTGCGATCGAGCACCGCTTCCAGATGATGGTTCTGGCGCTCGGAGTGATAGATCTTCTGGCCCTTCTCTTCCTTCTGCTTGACGAAGAGCTTGGAGAAGTCGAGCCCCTTGGCCTTCCAGTGCGCGACCAGCTTGGTCTGGTCGAGCAGTTGCACCTGGCCGATCATCTCGTTGAAGCTGCGGAAGCCGAGCGAGGCCATGATCTCGCGGACCTCTTCGGCGACGAAGAAGAAGTAGTTGATCACATGCTCGGGCTGGCCGGTGAAGCGCTTGCGCAGGACGGGGTCCTGGGTCGCGACGCCGACCGGGCAGGTGTTGAGATGGCACTTGCGCATCATGATGCAGCCGGCCGCGATCAAGGGCGCGGTGGCGAAGCCGAACTCGTCGGCGCCGAGCAGCGCGCCGATCACGACGTCACGGCCGGTGCGGAAGCCGCCGTCGACCTGCACCACGATGCGGCTGCGCAGCCGCTCGCGCACCAGCGTCTGGTGGGTTTCGGCGAGACCGATCTCCCACGGCGAGCCGGCGTGCTTGATCGAGGTCAGCGGCGAAGCGCCGGTGCCGCCCTCGAAGCCGGCGATGGTGACATGGTCGGCGCGCGCTTTGGCGACGCCCGCGGCCACGGTGCCGACGCCGATCTCGGAGACGAGCTTGACCGAGACTGCGCCATCCGGGTTGACGTTCTTGAGGTCGTAGATGAGCTGCGCCAGATCCTCGATCGAGTAGATATCGTGGTGCGGCGGCGGCGAGATCAGGCCGACGCCCGGCGTCGAATGCCGGACCTTGGCGATGGTCGCGTCGACCTTGTGGCCGGGCAATTGGCCGCCTTCGCCGGGCTTTGCGCCCTGCGCCATCTTGATCTGCATCATGTCGGAGTTGACGAGATACTCCGTGGTGACGCCGAAGCGGCCGGAGGCGACCTGCTTGATCGCCGAGCGCATGCTGTCGCCGTTCGGCATCGGCTTGAAGCGGTCGGCTTCCTCGCCGCCTTCGCCGGTGTTCGACTTGCCGCCGATCCGGTTCATGGCGATCGCGAGCGTGGTGTGCGCCTCGCGCGAGATCGAGCCGAACGACATGGCTCCCGTGGCGAAACGCTTGACGATGTCCTTGGCCGGCTCGACCTGGTCGAGCGGTATCGGCTTGCGCTTCTCTTCGTCCGCATTCTTGATCCGGAACAGGCCGCGCAGCGTCAAGAGACGCTCCGACTGCTCGTTGAGGATCTTCGCGAAAGCGCGGTAGCGTTCCAGCGAATTGCCGCGCGCGGCGTGCTGCAGCAGCCCCACCGACTCGGCGGTCCATGCATGGTCCTCGCCGCGGCTGCGATAGGCGTATTCGCCGCCGACATCGAGCGAGGTCTTGTACACGAGCGCGTCGCCGAACGCGTCGGCATGACGGCGCACCGCCTCTTCGGCGATCTCGCCAAGACCGACGCCCTCGACGCGGGTGTGGGTGCCGGCGAAGAATTTGCCGACGAATTCCGCCTTGAGGCCGATGGCGTCAAAGATCTGCGCCCCGCAATAGGACTGGTAGGTCGAGATGCCCATCTTGGACATCACCTTGAGCAGGCCCTTGCCGATCGACTTGATGTAGCGCTTGACGATCTCGTAGTCGTCGAGCGAGCCGGGCAGGCGGTCCTTCATCGCGATGATGGTCTCGAACGCCAGATACGGATTGATCGCTTCCGCGCCGTAGCCGGCGAGACAGGCGAAATGATGCACTTCGCGCGGCTCGCCGGATTCGACGACGAGGCCGACCGAGGTGCGCAATCCGGTGCGGATCAGATGATGATGCACGGCGGCGCAGGCCAGCAGCGACGGGATCGGAACCCGGTCGGTGCCGACCATGCGGTCGGACAGGATGATGATGTTGACGCCCTCGCGCACCGCGCTCTCCGCGCGTGCGCAGAGCTCGTCCAGCACCTGGTCCATGCCGGCCGCGCCGAGGCCGGCGTGGAAGGTGGTGTCCAGCGTGCGCGACTTGAAGTGCGACTCGGCGACCTCGGAGATCGAGCGGATCTTTTCGAGGTCCGCGTCGGTCAGGATCGGCTGACGCGCTTCGAGGCGCTTGGTCGTGGCAAGGCCTTGCAGGTCGAACAGGTTCGGCCGCGGTCCGATGATGGAGACGAGGCTCATCACCAGCTCCTCGCGGATCGGGTCGATCGGCGGATTGGTGACCTGCGCAAAGTTCTGCTTGAAGTAGGTGAACAGCGGCTTGGCCTTGGCCGACAGCGCCGAGATCGGCGTGTCGTTGCCCATCGAACCTGCGGCTTCCTCGCCGGTGGAGGCCATCGGCGTCATCAGGATGGTGATATCTTCCTGGCTGTAGCCGAACGCCTGTTGGCGATCGAGCAGCGACAGGTTGGAGCGCACGCCGGTGGTCGGCACCTTCGGCAGATCTTCCAGCACGATCTGGGTCCGCTCCAGCCACTCCGTGTAGGGATGGCTTCTGGCGAGCTCGGCTTTGATCTCGTCGTCGGGGATCAGGCGGCCCTGCTCGAGATCGACCAGCAGCATCTTGCCGGGCTGCAAGCGCCACTTGGTGATGATCTGGTCCTCGGGAATCGTCAGCACGCCCATCTCGGACGCCATCACGATGCGGTCGTCCTTGGTGACGAGATAGCGCGCCGGCCGAAGGCCGTTGCGGTCGAGCGTGGCACCGATCTGGCGGCCGTCGGTGAAGGCGATCGCGGCAGGGCCGTCCCACGGCTCCATCAGGGCTGCATGATATTCGTAGAAGGCGCGGCGCTTCTCATCCATCAAGGGATTGCCGGCCCACGCCTCCGGAATCATCATCATGACGGCGTGCGGCAGCGAGTAGCCGCCCTGCACCAGGAATTCGAGCGCGTTGTCGAAGCAGGCGGTGTCCGACTGGCCCTCGTAGGAGATCGGCCAGAGCCGGTTGATGTCCTTGCCGTACAGCTCGGAGCTCACCGAGGCCTGGCGCGCCGCCATCCAGTTGACGTTGCCGCGCAGCGTGTTGATCTCGCCGTTATGCGCGATCATGCGGTAGGGATGCGCCAGCGACCACGCCGGGAAGGTGTTGGTCGAGAAACGCTGGTGCACGAGCGCCAGCGCGCTCTCGAAATCCTTCTCGTGCAAATCGGGATAGTACTTGCCGAGCTGGTCGGCGAGGAACATGCCCTTGTAGATCACGGTGCGGCAGGACATCGAGCAGGGATAATAGCCGGCGAGGCCGCGGTCGCGGCGCTGATAGATCGCCTGCGAGATCGACTTGCGCAGGATGTAGAGCCGGCGTTCGAAATCGTCCTCGGTCTTGGCGGTGCCGTTGCGGCCGATGAACACCTGCATGCAGGCGGGTTCGGTCGGCTTCACGGTGACGCCGAGCGAGGAATTGTCGGTCGGCACGTCGCGCCAGCCGAGCAGCGTCAGGCCCTCTTCCTTGATCTGGTCGGCGATGATGCTCTTGATGACGTTGCGCCACGCGGTGTCGCGCGGCATGAACAACGCGCCGATGGCGTATTCGCCCGGATTGGGCAGCGCGAAGCCGAGCTCCTTCGCCTTGCGGCTGAAGAAAGCATGCGGGATCTGCACCAGAATGCCGGCGCCGTCACCGGCGCGCGGGTCGGCGCCGACGGCGCCGCGGTGCTCGAGGTTGCAGAGGATGCTGAGCGCGTCCGCAACGATCTCGTGCGACTTCTGGCCCTTGATGTTGGCGATGAAGCCGACGCCGCAGGAATCTTTTTCCAGGCTCGGATCGTAGAGGCCTACGGCCGGCGGCCGTGAATTGTGTTCCTGAATCGGATCGGCCGTTTTCGAGGCGACCGTCGCCGACAGTTGTTCTGCCACGATGTTTCCGCGCTCGACTTGCGACCCGTTCATGTTCTCGTCCTCTCCATGGGGCAAGCTGCCTCACCGCCGTCTTCGGCGCACCTTGGGCGTCCCGCGGCACCCGCTTCTGGGTCACCGCTCGTCCGCTCGCGAGCCGCATTTTCTTAAATTCAGGCCAAGGCGTTCTTCGTCCCCGAGAACGGCTTTGCCTGTTGCCTTCTTGGCGCTCGAAAGCACCGACTTTCGTTGCAATCCCTATGCCGGAACCGCAAGCAAAATTGAGACAGTCTTCCTGTCCTAACCGTCACCTTGCCAAATTTTTGTCTATCACACAAGCGCGCGCAAGTCCCGATTCCCCATAGATCAATCAATCGCTTTCCAAAAGTTGCGCGGCCCCGGTTTAGAAGCAAACAAGCCCTGATCCGGCCCTGCCGACGCCGGAATCCCCAATGAAGCTTCGGATCAACCCTCTGGGAGACGCGCCACGCCACAAGAAGCGAAAGAGCGCGATCCATCCGGGGGCCTGACAGGAGCGTCTCGACCATGAAGTTTTTCACAGGATGTGTGGCCGCCGCCACGCTGGCGCTGGCCGCGACCGCGGCTCAAGCGCAGGTTCCAGGGCGAGGGGCGATGATCGCGGTCTCGGATTTCGAGGGCCCCTATGCGCCGCAGGAGGCCGCGCCGCCGCCGCCGCGGTACGGCTATGGCTACGAAGAACGCGGGCCGGCCCCGGTGCTACTGCCGTCGACCGAGGTCTACGCGGTGCTGCGCGAGAACGGCTTCTCGCCGCTCGGCATCCCGCGCCTGCGCGGCAGCGTCTACACCATCGCGGTGATCGACCGTCGCGGCGAGGACGGCCGGCTGGTGCTCGATGCCCGCGACGGACGGATCTTGCGCTTCATGCCGGCTGCCGACGCCTACGGCATGGCGCCGGGCTACGAGCAGCCTGCGGTTGCACCTTACCGCCCGCAAAGCGCGCTGCCGCCGCCGACGATGGTCCGCAGTGGTCCGCCCCGCCCACCGGCCCCGATCCCGCATGTCGCCAGCCGCTCCGTGCCGCTGCCGAAGGCCGCCCCGCCGCGCGAGGCACCGGTCGTCGCCGCCAAGCCGGCCGAGCCTGCGACGCCGCAGGCCCAGGTGCCGCAGGCACAACCTGTGACGCAGACCGCGGCCGCCGTGCCGTCCAAGCCCGCTGAGGTCGCACCGCAAGCCGCCGCGCCAACCGTAGGTCAGGTCAAGCCTGCCGCGACGATCCTGCCTACGCAGGAGATGCCGGCGGCACAGGGACTGGACTAAGCGCGGGCGTTTGATGCGATGGCCCGCATCACACCCAACGGTGTCGTCCTGGCGAAGGCCAGGACCCATACCGCGAGGTCTATCGAGCGATTGAGGTGCGAGTACCGGACGACGAGTCTTCGCCAAAACATCCCCTTGGGGTAATGGGTCCTGGCTTTCGCCAGGACGACGTTGGGGAGAGAGCGGAGCAAAACAAAAGGCGCCTGAGCACTCAGGCGCCTTTGCACCATGACAAGCGCCGCTCAGCTCCGCCCATACCCCGCCGCTTCCAGGATCAAATTCGCCACCTCCTTCGGATGAGACACCAGCGAGAGGTGGCCGGCGTCGAGCTCGATCGTGGTGGCGTTCATGCGCTTGGCGAGGAAGCGTTCGAAATCGGGATTGATGGTGTAGTCGCTCTTCGACACTGCGTACCAGCTCGGTTTGGAATGCCATGCCGCCTCTGTGGTGCGACCGGCGAAGATCGAGGCGGCCGTCGGCCATTGCACCGCGTAGAGCGCCTTCGCCTGCTCCGGCTTCACGCCATTGGCGAAATACTTCAGGAAGGCGTCTTCCGAGAGCCTGGTGTAACCGTCGCGCTCGACGACGCCGGTGCGCACCGGTCCCGCGGGGAATTGCTTGGACAGGGCGACGAAATCCTCGTTGGCATCGGGTGCGCGGGCGGCGACATAGACGAGGCCAGTGACCTTCGGGTCGTTGCCGACCTGGCTGATGACGGTGCCGCCCCAGGAATGCGCGACCAGCACGGTTGGACCATCCTGCTCGGCCAGCGCGCGCTTGGTCGCCTCGACGGAGTCCGACAGCGACGACAGTGGATTCTGCACGGCAGTTACGTTGAGGCCTGCGGCCTGGAGGATCGGGATCACCTCCGACCAGCTCGAGCCGTCGGCCCAGGCGCCGTGCACCAGCACGATGTTCTTGGCCTTCACCGTTTGCGGGGTCTGTGCGTGAGCAAGGCTGATGGGGGCCGCCAGCAGGCTCGCGGCGACGAAAAGGCTGCGCCAAAGTGTCATGATCGTTCTCCGTCTCATTTGTGTTCGATATCCAAAGGACGGTGTGCGGAGCGGCGGCGTTACG
Organism: Bradyrhizobium sp. 76; assembly: GCF_023073025.1. Lineage (NCBI taxonomy): Bacteria > Pseudomonadati > Pseudomonadota > Alphaproteobacteria > Hyphomicrobiales > Nitrobacteraceae > Bradyrhizobium > Bradyrhizobium sp. 76. The sequence continues at coordinate 400,519 of NZ_JADPIS010000102.1, read as the reverse complement.
CTTGGTCACTCACCTGTGACAACCGCCTTGGTCGGGCGCGTACGAGACACGCAGGCGAGCTCATGCGGTGTGTGGGTAACGTAGAACAACAGACCCAAACCTGTATTTCGATTTCAACCGAAAACCAGCTGCCGGCCGCAGGATTTGCGGCTACTTGCAGCTTTCGCGAGCCAACGACTGAACACGCAAAAAAAACGCCCCGGGGCACCGGGGCGTTTTCGCAACCTGGAAGTGGCGTCCGTGATTTACGCGGCTACCGAGTTCTCGATCACCTGTGCGCCCTGCGCACCGGTGTTGATCGCGATCTGGCGCGGCTTCTTCGCCTCGGGAATCTCGCGGACGAGGTCGACGTGAAGCAGCCCGTTCTCGAGCGAGGCGTTCTTCACCTGCACGAAATCGGCAAGCTGGAATGCGCGCTCGAAAGCACGCGCGGCGATGCCGCGGTACAGCACTTCGGCCTTCGAGTTCTCGTTGGCGACTTTTTCGCCCTTGATCGTCAGCGTGTTTTCCTTCGCGACGATGGAGAGCTCATCCTTGGCAAAGCCCGAGACCGCAACGGTGATGCGGTAGTCGTTCTCGCCGGTGCGCTCGATATTGTAGGGGGGATAACCGGGGCTGCCGTCCGAACCGGCCTGGTCGAGCAGGTTGAAGAGGCGGTCGAAGCCGACGGTGGAACGGTAGAAGGGAGTCAGGTCGTACGTACGCATGGTCAAGTCCTCCATTGAGCGACTGTTGAGTAACCCGCCCGCCAATCGGGCCGGGCTTTCGTCTGTGTGCAGCCTGATGTTCCGGTTCCGAAACACTGGTAGCGGCCTGCACCAAGGTGATATGGGTTGACGAGAACGGCGTTCAAGAGGGCGGATACTTAGCCTTTTCGGCGCTCCCGCCCCCTGATTTGCAGCACTTCGTGCCCAAGCCCTCCCCATCATGACGCTGGTCTCGATACCATCCAATCCCGTTCCCGAAGACGTCGTCAGCGGCACCATCAAAACCCCTGATGGCGTCGAGCTGCGCTTTGCGCGCTGGGCGCCGCCGGCGAACCGCAAGGGCACCGTCTGCGTCTTCACCGGACGCAGCGAGCAGATCGAGAAATATTTTGAGACCGTGCGCGACCTGCGCGACCGCGGTTTTGCGGTGGCGATGATCGACTGGCGCGGGCAGGGCCACTCCTCGCGCCGCCTGCGCGATCCGCGCAAGGGCTATGTTCGCGACTTCGCCGATTTCGAGATCGACGTCGAGACCTTCGTGCAGCAGGTGGTGCTGCCGGATTGCCCGCCGCCCTTCTTCGCGCTCGCCCACTCCATGGGCGGCACGGTGATGCTGCGGGTGGCGCATGCGGGCAAGCGCTGGTTCGACCGCATGGTGCTGTCGGCGCCGATGATCGACCTGCCCGGCCGCGCCACCTCGTTTCCGGCGCGGGCGCTGCTGAAGACGATGCGCGTGTTGGGGATGGGCGGCCGTTATGTCCCCGGCGGCACCGACCAGATCACCGGGCTCAATCCCTTCATCAACAATCCGCTGACCAGCGATCCCGTGCGCTATGCGCGCAATGCCGCGATCCTGGAGGAGGATCCGACCCTCGGGCTCGCGTCACCGACGGTCGCCTGGGCCGATACCGCCTTCCGCGCGATGAACACCTTCAAGGGCAAAAACTACCCGTCCGATATCCGTCAACCGATCCTGATGCTGGCGGCCTCCAGCGACACCGTGGTCTCGATCGCGGCGATCGAGGAGTTCGCCTATCATTTGCGCGCCGGCTCCCATCTCGTGATCGCCGGTGCCAAGCACGAGATACTCCAGGAGCAGGACCGCTACCGTTCCCAATTCTGGGCGGCCTTCGACGCCTTCGTGCCGGGCACGCCGCTGTTCAAGTGAGGGGGAGCGATGCTTCCCTGCGACCACACGACGTCATGCCCGGGCTTGTCCCGGGCATCCACGTTCTTAGCGCCGTGAGGCAGATCATGGATGGCCGGGACAAGCCCGGCCATGACGAGGAAGTAGAATCACTCGCTACAGCGTCTTCAGATACTCGATCAGATCGTAGCGCTCGTTGTCGTCCTTGAACACGCGGCCGATCACGCCGGGACGTTTTTGCTCGCCCGGCTTGCGCTCGAAGGAATGGCCGAGCACGCTGTTGCCCTGGATCGGATCCTTGTCCGACCCGGCCGAGAACTCGGTTTCACCCGTCTTGCACTTCTCGTCGGCGGTGACCGCAAAGCCGACGGTCACCGGATCATAGTCGCGGCGGCCCATGCAGAATTTTTGCGGGCGCTCGCTTGCAGGCTTCAGCAACCAGTAGAGAGACGGCACCGAGCCGTTGTGCAGATAGGGCGCCGTGGCCCAGATGCCGTTCAGCGGCCGTGCCCGATAGCGTGCTCCCCCCACCGGATTGAGGCAGTTCTTGCGCGCGAGATTCCACAATTTCGCCCGCTCGGCGTCCGGAGTCTTCTCGTCGTCCATCCATTTGCGGGCGACGAGATCCACCACCGTCATCAGCCCGAGCGCATACACCATCTCGGTCGGGGAGCTTGCGGTCGAGACGTCACATTGCCACCATTTCTGGAGGTCGGCCGTATTCACCTTCAGGAAGCCGGGCAGATCGACGATCCTGTTGCTGAGCACGAGCGACTGTTCGGGATCCGTCTTGATCTCGTCGAGGGGGATCGTCACCGCGTTCAGCACCTTGTTGTCGCCGCTGGGCTCCCAATGTCCCGAAGACCAGAAAGCCGGGGTGTCGATCGCCGGCAGATGGCATCCGGAACACATCTCGGCGTAGATCTTGCGGCCATTGTCGACCTTCTTCTGATCGAGCCTCCAATTGTCGCCGAGGATCTGAGAGGGCCATTTCGGCGCCAGCAGGCCGCCGAACTTCGGACCGGTGGAGGGATCGGCCGTCTTGAACGGATCGGGCCCCCTGAGCATGTCCTCGATCCAGCCGAGCGTGTTGATATGAACGGAGGACCGCCATAGCCTGTCCTCAGGGTAGGCGTCGGACAGATTGAGCAGCGCCGTCACGCCGAGGGCTTCGCCGGCGTTGCGGATCAGCGGCTGCTCGATCGAGGCGTCGTACTGGGCGAACTTGAACCAGGGCACGGTCCAGATCGGGGGATAGCTGACCGGGGCGTCCTGGGCGTGCAGGTTCTTCTCGAATCCCTTGATCCCGCTCAGCGCGAGATCCTGCGAAAAAACCTGATTGCCGATGCGATTGAGAGCGTCGAGGCGACCGAACCCTTCCTCGGTGTCCTGCTGCTGCCTGCCGTTCCAGGTCTTCTTGCCTTCAATCGTCTTTTGCTGGGTTTGCGCCCAGTCGATCAGGAAGTTGCCGATCGCGCTGAGCTTCTGCTTGAGCGCGGCGCGGTCAGCCTTGCTGGCATCGGAGCCGAGTACGCGATCGGCGAAGCGCTGGAAGCGGAACGGCACGTAAAGCGTGTAGGCGATCGACAGGCCGGTGGAGAGCTCGAGCTTCTTCAGATCGGTCATGGCCGGGCCGCCGTCGAAACGCACGTCCACGCCCTGGTAGTGGATCTGGCCGGTATGGCAGCCCGCGCAGGTCAGTCCGATCTTGTCCTCTTCGCGACGGCCCGTCGCGGGATCGATGACACCGGTCATCCGTGCGAAACCGACCGGCAGGCCGTCGACGTTCTCCGCCGGCGTCCACCTGGTCGACCAGTCCGGCGCCTGCGTCGTCTCGTAGACATTGGCGTAGCCGAAGTGGCGTAGTGACGTCGCATCGGTCTGGATCGACTGCGGGCTCGGGATGAACCCGAAGCGCTCGAGATAGGCGCTGTCCGTCATCATGCCCGGCCGCGAGAACAAATGCAGGCGCGGCTGCTCCAGCGCCATGAACCATTCGTAAGGCACCGGGAAGGTCGCGGTGCCCTGGCTGGCATGGTGAAACCAGTGCCTGTCCTTCAGCGACCAGTTCTGTTCGAGCCAAAAGGCCGCCTTCGTCTCGGGGACCGTGGGCAAGGGCGGCGGCAGGAGATTCACGAGAATTCCCTTTTGCGGCAGCATGGCGCGCACCTGGTCGGGGAATTCGGCGACCGCAACGAGCAAGGCGAGACCGAGGGCGACGAGCAGGGCCGCAACCTTGAGGGCGCCCCGCACCACGCGCTGGCAGGTCGACAGCACCGGCTGCGATACGAGCCGCTGGTTGATGCGAGCAGGGAATTGCCGCTCGTTGAACAGAGTGCGCACGTCGGCCACGCTGAGATAGCGGTCCTCACCCGCGCCCTTGCCCGCGATCTTCAGGAGGATCGGCCACTCGAACTTCATCAGCAGGGGGTAGTACCAGCGCGCGGCGCTGCCGGCGCGCTTGAGGTTGTCGCGCATGAAGACGCCGATTTCCGAGGCGTTGAGACCCGGCTCGGAGCCGCCGCCGTTCGGATCCTGGTAGGTCCGGCCGAAGCTCGCAAACCGCGCAAGCTCGTCCTCATCGACCTTGCCGTCGACGCCGAGGACGCGCGAGCCGGCACCGCGCTTGTCGAGGGGACCGCCACGCAACGCGTCGAGCTGCGCGCCCGAAAATATGCTCTTCAGGATGTGACCCAGACCGTTGGCGATAAGCGCGACGCCGCGGACCTGGATGCGGGCCGAGACCTTCTTCAGCCCGGTCTCGCCGCTCGCATTCGCGATCGTTTGCGACAGCGTGCCGAGCGGGACGGCTCCGCCGTCAACAAACCCCTCGCCGACGAGGCCGCGGAGGAATGGACAGGGATTGTTCGGCGAGACCTGGATCGAGGGGTCGAAGGGGGGCTTCGGAGCGGAGTCATGCATGGCCCAAAATCCTGAAAACGGCGAATCGTGAAATACAGACGCGGCGATAGAGCGCGGAAAGTCCTGACAAACCGACAACACATTATACTACTTCAGCGTGTACCGGAGTGTGGCTGAATTCACTGTCGTGTCAATAAAGGCGGAGGGGACATTGCCGCGTGGCCGCGGCTGGCCCTCAGGATTCGGCGACGCGTTTGACGTCGCTCGAAACCAGGGTCAGTTTGCCGAGCGGCACACCCGCATTCAAGAGTCCGGCGCGGTAATGGGCGAGGTCCTCGGGCCGCTTCCAGTGGAAATTGCGCAAATGACGGTCGACATTCAGGGTCGGGTAGTTAGCCACGAGCACGCGGGTCGCCTCGACCGCCTCGTCGCCCCGCCCCAATTGCGCCAGCGCCGCGGCGCGGATTGCCAGCGCCTGCAAATGGTTCGGGTTGATGTAGAGCTGTTCTCGAGCCCATGACAGGGTCGCGTCATATTGGCCCAGCAGATAATGGCTGAAGGCGTTCAGCGCGGCCCATTGGTAGCGCGGATCGCTGTTGTCGCGCTGTGCGGCCAGCGAGAACAGCTCGATCGCCTCGCGGTGCTCGCCGATGGCGAAATGGCAGATGCCGAGCACGCCGCGCGCGCCGTTGTCGTAGGGGTTGAGCGCGACGGCGCGCTTGGCGGCGTCCATCGCGGCCTCGTAATGGCCCTCCAGCGCGTGGGTCCAGGACAGGATCGAGAACGCAAATGACGAGCGCGGATCGAGCCGGACGCTGGTTTCGGCAAGCTTCATCGCCTCGGCCCACATCTCGCGCGTGCCCTTGACCCAGCCGAACTGGATGCTCTGGATCTGGATCGTGGCGAGATAGGCGTGCGCAATCGACAGCTTGGGCTCGAGCCTGATGGCCTCCCGGAACAGATCGACGGCGACGGCAAGGTCTTCCTTGGTTTGCCGATAATAGTGCGACAGCCCCTTGAGGAAGCGGTCCCAGGCGGTGACGTCGGTCGAGAGCCGCGCCGGCGCCGAGGCCTCGGCCCGGACGATCTCGGTGGCGATGGCGGCGGACAGGTTGGTGGTGATCTCGTCCTGCATCGCGAAGAGATCGCCCATGTCGCGGTCGTAGCGGCCTGTCCAGAGCTGCTCGCCGGTCTCCGGCGCGATCAGCTCGGCGGTGACGCGGATCTTGGCTCCGGCACGCCGCACCGAACCCTGGATCAGATAGCTAGCGTCGATCTCCCGCGCGATCAGGCGGGTGCTGACGTTGTTGCCCTTGAACACGAAAGTCGAGTTGCGGCTCAGCACGCGGTAGAAGGATTGCAGCGACAGCGCGTGGATCAGATCCTCGGTCAGGCCGTCGGAGAAATACTCGTCCTGTGCGTCGCTGAGATTGGCAAAGGGCAGCACGCCGACGATCGCCGTGCGGTACTGCTGCGAGAGGGCGGATGCCTCCCTCAGCGCGGGCGCAAGCGCCGGTGCACCCTCAGGTGTCCAAGTCCAGACCCCGATCGGATCCTTGATGTTCTTGAAGCGGTGGTTGCCGGCATCGACCAGCGGCACGGTGAGATGCTTGCTGGCCTCCTTGTAGGCCTTGGCCGAGATCGCGAAGCCGCCGGGGCTCGCCACGGCTTCGAGGCGGACGGCAATGTTGACATCGTCACCGAAGACCTCGTCCTCGTCGGCGATGACGTCACCCATATGGATCCCGAGGCGGAATTGCATGGCGCGATCGGCGGGCAGATGGTGATTGCGCTCCGCCATCAGCGTCTGCATCGCGATCGCGGCCTCGGTGGCGCCGACGATCGAGGGGAATTCCAGCAGGAAGCCGTCGCCGGTGTTTTTGACGACGCGGCCGCCGTGATTGAGGATGATGGGGTGGATCGCGCTGCGATGGGCCTTGAAGGCGGCATGGGTGCCGGCCTCATCGGTGCCCATCATGCGCGAATAGCCGGCGACATCGGCGCAGACAATGGCAGCCAGACGTCTTTCCATATTCCGGAGCTCCAAGAGACTTGCAAGAGACTTGGAAGAAATCGAGGACCGGCCACGGCGTCGCAGTCGCCTCGAATCCCGCGATCAAAGAACCCGTTCCTTATAGAGCAGATGAGGCTGAGCGAAAGTACGAACCGCATTGCAAATTCGAGGTAAATCCCCGGCAATCCCGGCAGTGGACGGGGACGAGCGAACCCACTAAGCCGGCCTCTTGGGCCATGGTTGGGCGACGGAGGCACGTCACACATGCTGGGCATTCACGAAATCTGGCTCTTCGTCCTGTCAGGCGTGCTGCTCAACATCACGCCGGGGCCTGATACGGTCTATGTGATCGGCCGCAGCATGCAGCTGGGCTGGCGAGGTGGCGCCGCGGCCGCGCTGGGCATCAGTTGCGGCTGCTTTTTCCACGTCGCGGGCGCGGCAATCGGCCTTTCGGCCCTGCTGATGGCCTCGTCGACCGCGTTCTCGATCCTGAAGCTGGTCGGAGCGGCCTATCTCGTCGTGACCGGGCTTCAGATGCTGTGGTCGCGCCCGGTGCTGGCCTCGGCCATCGACGAGCCGGTGCAGAGCTCGCTGCGGCGGGTTTTCCTCCAGGGCGTCTTCACCAACGCGCTCAATCCCAAGGTCGCGCTGTTCTTCCTGGCCTTCCTGCCGCAATTCGTCGCAGCCGACTCGGCGCACAAGCCGCTCGCCTTCCTGACGCTCGGCCTGATCTTCATCTGCACGGGAACGCTGTGGTGCCTGGTGCTGGCGGCGTTCGCGGCAAAGGCCGCCCACCGCTTGCGGAGCTCCGAAGGCGCGGTCGCCTGGGTCAACCGTGCCCTCGGCGGCCTCTTCATCTATCTCGGCATCCGAGTCGCCATGCTGGAGACGCGGTAACGTCCTTTACGCGAATTCCTTCAGCACCGCGCTGCCGGCGAGATAGAGGCCGAGCAGGATCATCGCGATCAGGAACCAGCGGCGAAACGCTTCCGCCGGCATCCGCGCCCGCACCGTTTGGCCGATATACATGCCGGCAAACGCGCAGGCCATGCCGACGGCGCCCGGCACCGCGTTGGCCGGCGTCAGCAATCCGCCGGCGGTGAGGTTGAAGGCGAGCGCCAGTGTCGCTGTCGTGAAAAACACGCCGAGCGCCTGCACCAGCTCGTCCTTCTCCATGCCGATCGCCTGCATGAACGGCATCGAGGGGATCACCTGCACGCCGGTCGAGGCCGAGATCACGCCGGTGACCAAGCCGACCACGCCGCCGACCCATTTCTCGTTCTTTGGCGCCACGTGAAACTGGAATTTGTTCAGCCCGATGATTGCGTAGATGACCAGGAGTGCGCCGAGCACGATCGTGCCGTAGCGCGCATGCGGACCGGTGAGCGCGCCGGCATTGAGCCAGCACCCGATCACGGTGCCGATCATCAGTGGCCACAGCCGCCTCAGGATGTCGCGCAAATGGGGGCCGACGAAAGTCTGCCAGATGTTGGTGAGGATGGCGGGTACGATCACGATGGCGATCGCGCGGCTTGGCGTCATGCTCACCGCGAGCAGGCCCATGGACACGGTCGGCAGGCCGAGTCCGACCACGCCCTTGACGAATCCGGCAATCAGGAAAACGGCGGCGATGAGAACGAGGAGCGGGTCGATCATATCTGCACATTGACCGATGCCGCGCTTCGGCACAATCTGTAGCTTACGGAGAAAACCTTCGTCTGGAACGAAGGCTGAAGGGACCCGGGATGCGCTTCGACCTCGTCGACCTCCAGCTGTTCATCGCGGTCGCCGACCAGCGCAGCATCACCCGCGGCGCGGAGCGGTCGCATCTGGCCCTGGCCTCGGCCAGCGCGCGCATCAAGGGGCTGGAGGATGCACTCGGCGTCGCGCTGCTCAAGCGCGGGCGCCGCGGCGTCGAATTGACCGCGGCCGGCGAGAGCCTGCTCGATCACGCCCGTCTCGTCATCCACCAGATCGACGCCATGCGCGGCGATCTCGCCGGCTTTGCCAGCGGCGTGCGCGCGAGCGTGCATTTCCTCGCCAATACCTCCGGCCTCTCGGAGCATCTGCCGAAGGCGCTTGCCGGCTTCCTGCGCGAGCACCGCGACGTCGCCATCGACATCGAGGAGCGCGAGAGCACCGACATCGCGGCCGCGATCACTGCGGGCGCGGCCGATCTCGGCTTTGCCGCCGAGCACGCGCTGCCCGATCATATCGAGCGATTCGCCTTCAGCGAGGATCGCCTGACGCTGGTAACGTCCAGGCGCGGCCCGTTCGCGGGCCGCCGCGCGATCGATTTCCAGGAGGCGGGCGCTTGCGAGTTCGTCGGGCTGACCAGCGCCACCGCGCTTCAGGTGCATATATCGAAGCACGCGGCGCGGCTCGGCATGCGGCCGCATTACCGCGCGCGCCTGCGCGACTTCGACGCGATCTGCCAGATGGTCGCCGCCGATGTCGGCGTCGCGCTGGTGCCCGAAGCCGCGGCCCGCCGCTGCGCAAAACTGATGCCGCTCGCCATGGTCCGCCTGCGCGATAGCTGGGCCAACCGCAAACTCGTGATCTGCGCGCGAAGCTTCAAGACGCTGCCGCGCCCGGCCAAGATGCTGGTGGAGCATTTGCGGGCTGCGGCGGTGTGAGCTGCGCTACTTCGCGGTCTCCACGCCGGCGTCCTTGATCACTTTCGCCCATTTCTTGGTCTCGTCCGCGATGAAGCTGCGAAAATGCTCCGGCTCATCGCCGACCAGGGTTGCGCCCTGGGCGGCGAGCTTTTCCTTCACCGCGGGATCCGCCATCGCCTTCGTGGCCAGACCATGCAGCGCGGTGACGATCTCCTTCGGCGTGCCCTTCGGCGCGACCATGCCGTACCAGTTCTCGATGCGCAGATCGGCAAAGCCGGCTTCCGCGGTGGTCGGCACATCAGGCGCCGTCGGCGAACGCTCGGCGGAGCCAACTGCGATCGGTCGCAGGGCGCCCGCCTTGACCTGCGGCAGCAGCACGGGGAGGTCCAGGAACGTCATCTGCACCTGCTGGCCCAGCAGATCGTTCACGGCCGGCGCCGCGCCGCGATAGGGCACGTGCACGATGTCGATTTTGGCCGTCAGCTTGAACAATTCCCCGGCGAGATGCGGCAGGCTGCCGGGGCCGGAGGAGGCGAAGTTGAGTTTTCCCGGCTGCGCCTTGGCGAGCGCGATCAATTCGCCGATGTCCTTTGCGGGCACATTGGTCGCCACCACCAACATTTCCGGCACGGTTGCGACCAGCGTCACCGGCGTGAGGTCGTTGAGCGTATCGTAGGCGACCCGCTCCATGCTCGGGCTGATGGCGAGCGCGCCGGCCGAGGAGATCGCGATGGTATAGCCGTCAGGGGCAGCCTTGGAGATGGCATCGGTGCCGAGGACGCCACCTTGGCCGCCGCGATTGTCGATCAGCACCGGCTGCCCTGACAGCTCCGACATGCGCTGGCCGATCACCCGCGCGATGATGTCGTTGGGGCCGCCGGCCGGGAACGGCACGATCAGCTTGATTGGCTTGGCCGGGAAATTCTGGGCGCAGGCCAGGGTCGGAAACAGAAGCAAGGCCGCGAGAAGGAGCGTGCGCCGGTTGGTCATGCAGGCTCCCTGAAGCATGATCCGGAAAAGTGTGCAGCGGTTTTCCGAGAGGATCATGCGCAAACAATAAATCGCTTATCCGTTGAGCAGTTTCAGTGCTTCTTCGTGAACCCTGGCGTCGCCGGCCGCGACGATGCGGCCGCCGCCCTGCGCCGGCTTGCCTTCCCAGGTGGTGACGACGCCGCCAGCGCCGGTCACGATCGGGATCAGGGCTGCGATGTCGTAAGGCTTCAGCTCGGTCTCGACCACGAGATCGACGTGACCCGCCGCCAGCATGCAATAGGAGTAGCAGTCGCCGCCATAGCGCGACAGCCGCGCGCCCTTCTCGATGCGGCCGAAGATGGCGCGGTCGCGCTCGTTCATCAGCAGCGGGCTGGTGGTGTAGGTCGTCGCCTCCGACAGCGAAGCACAGCGCCGGACCTGGAGCCGGCGCTCGCCGGAGGGGCCATTATAATGAGCCGAGCCGCTGTCGCCGGAAAAGCGTTCGCCGATGAAGGGCTGGTGCATCATGCCGTAGACCGGCGTGCCCTTGTGCAGGAGCGCGATCAGCGTGCCCCAGATCGGAAAGCCGCCGATGAAGGATTTGGTGCCGTCGATGGGGTCGAGCACCCAGACGTAATCCGAATCCTCGCGCTCGTTGCCGAATTCCTCGCCGACGATGCCGTGCTGGGGAAAGTTGGCCTTGATCAGACGCCGCATCACCGCCTCCGCGGCGCGGTCGGCCTCGGTTACGGGGTCGAAATCCTTGGTCTTGCTCTTGTCCTCGATCGACAGCGAGGTGCGGAAGAACGGCAGGATGGTTTCGCCGGAGGCGGTGGCGAGCCGTCCGATGAAGGCGGAGAAATCGATCACCGTCACGGCGTATCCTCAAAAAGCGAAAGTCGGGTGAAGCTCACTCCTGCCTAGCTCAAATCGGAAGGATCGTGCAGCGCTGTCTTGCTTTTGCACCCTGGTATTTTGGATGCCGGAAGCGTTCGCCTCGTCAAAGACACCCGCTGGGCAAATATCGATCATTGAGTTGAAACCTTAGTTCCGGATTTGCCTCGTTGGTATGCAAATGATTATCAACCCATTGAATTTACTTATCAAAGGAGCTGAATCCGGGTTTCTCTGGAAGCAACCGAGCTATGTCCTCATTGCATGGGAAACCGCTCGAAAGCCCTTGCACTTTGTGCGTCGCGGCCGCATATTGTTGCGGTGCGGTAGCGCTTCTCGCGTTACTGCTGCCCTCCTTGGGCGTTTCCTCCCTAGACTTGGGCCGCTTCTTCATTAGAAGCGGCCCTTTTTTCTTTCAGCCTCTCATTTCTTTAAGCCTTGGCTTTCATTTCAATGCGCGCCGCGAAACGCGCACGCGCTGATCGCACCCAACACCATTGTTCGAAGAAAAACGTCGCGCTTATTCCGCCGCGGCCTGGAACGGGCCGAGATCGCCGAACGGGACCGTGGTCGCCAGCACGTCGGCGAGCACGCCGAAGTCCGACGCCACTTGCGCAAAGCACGGACTGCGCTCGCGCCGCCGCTCGTCCATGTAGATCGCGCGGTTGAGCTCGAGCTGCACGGCGTGGAGGCCGCTGGCCGGGTTACCGTAATGCTCGGTGATGAAGCCGCCGGCATAGGGCTTGTTGCGGCCGATCGAATAGCCGAGCCCGGACATGGTCTCCTCGACCCGGTCGGGCAATAGCGGCGTGCAGCTGGTGCCGTAGCGGTCGCCGATCACGATGTCGGGCCGCCGCGGCTCGTCGCGGGAGACGCCGACCGAGGGCATCGAATGGCAGTCGACCAGCACGACGGTGCCGAACATCTGGTGCACCTTGTTGATCAGCCGGCGCAGCGCGCGATGATAGGGCTTGTACAGCGTCTCGATCCGCCCCAGCGCGTCGTCGACCAGGATGCGCTCGCGATAGATCTCCTGGCCGTCGCCGACCACGCGCGGAATGGTGCCGAGCCCGCCGGCGACCCGCATCGAGCGGGTGTTGGCAAAGCTCGGCAGGCGCCCGGTGAACATCCGGGGATCGAGCTCATAGGGTTCACGATTGACGTCGACATAGGAGCGCGGAAAGTTGACCCGCACGGTCGGAAAGCCGCGCTCGCTGAGATGGCCGATCAGCTCGTCCATGAAGGAATCTTCGGAACGCCGCAGCGTCGGCAGGTCGATCCTGGAGGCGATGAGGAATTCGTCCGGATAGGTCGAGCCGGAATGGGGCGAGTTGAAGATAATCGGCGCGCGCCATTGCGCGGGCTCAACGATCTCGAAGGCGGGCGACTTGTCGCCGTCAAACCGGGTCATCTTCTCAGGCTTCGTCCCTTGGTGTCAGGCTTCATCCCTTGGCAATCAGGCTTCGCCCCTTGGTATCAGGCTTCGCCTCTCCGTATCAGGCTTCGCCCTTGGCGCCGCACGATCCAACAAGCCCAGCACCGGCCTTAACGCATTGATTCGGCCGATCAGGCGGCTCTTATGTGTCGTCATTGTCCGGAATCGCAACCATCCTGCCAAGCGAAAAGATGAGATCTGCGCTGGAACATGTCTTAACCCTGCGGGCAGCGAGGTGGGGACCGGCAGGTACGGCTCGATTGCTTCATGCCGTATTCCGGTTCACAAGAGTCCGGCAGCGCGAGCTGCGGACGGTAAAGATTTTCACCCCAAATTTACCCTCCGTCGGGCTTAGTGACCTCCGCTGATATCCTCTGGGGATTCGACATTTCCGCCATGCCAAAGATCCTGCTCGCCGAAGACGACAACGACATGCGCCGTTTCCTGGTCAAGGCGCTGGAAAACGCCGGTTTTCAGGTCTCGTCCCACGATAACGGCATGGCCGCCTATCAGCGGCTGCGGGAAGAGCCGTTCGAGATGCTGCTCACCGACATCGTGATGCCGGAGATGGACGGCATCGAGCTCGCCCGCCGGGCCTCGGAACTCGACCCCGACATCAAGATCATGTTCATCACCGGCTTCGCCGCGGTCGCCCTGAACTCGGATTCGGACGCCCCCAAGAACGCCAAGGTGCTGTCCAAGCCCGTGCATTTGCGCGAATTGGTCAGCGAAGTGAACAAGATGCTGGCGGCCTAAATCGGCCCCCTTCCGTCCTTGCACCGGCTCCCGTGAGCCGTTATAGGGACCCGACCCGATCTAGACGACATCTAGGGCGCGTAGCTCAGCGGGAGAGCACTACCTTGACATGGTAGGGGTCACAGGTTCGATCCCTGTCGCGCCCACCACGCTTCGCCTTCGGCTTCGCGTGGCACAGCCAAGACCTCTCGGGCGAAGCGTGTCCGGCGTAGCTCGAAGAGCGGAGACGGACTGGAGCGTTCTGCTCCGCTGCCTGGAACGTCCAGACGCGCTCCCGCATTGGTTCGCCATGCCGAAAGTGTTCAAGCGTGGCGACCATGTCAGCTGGAATTCCGAGGCCGGCCGGGTGCGCGGCCACATCCTCCGCGTGCACACCAAGGACGTCGAGTACAAGGGCTACGTCCACCATGCCAGCCCCGACGATCCGCAATACGAGATCAAAAGCGACAAGACCGATCACGTCGCCTTGCATAAGGGCCGGGCGTTGCACTTGCTCCGGAGCTGACGGGCGATGGCTCACCCATTCTTCACGATCGGCCACGGCACACGTCCAATCGGTGAATTCGTTGTCCTGTTGCAGAGCGTGTCCGTCACGCATCTCGTCGACGTCCGCACCGTGCCCCGCTCGCGCACCAATCCCCAATACAATCGCGAGGCCCTGTCGCAAGCACTCGGGGCCGTTTCGATCGACTATGAGCATATCGCCTCGCTCGGCGGCCTGCGCAGCCGCAAGCGGGAGATACCGCGCGAGACCAATGCTTTCTGGCAGAACGACAGCTTTCACAACTATGCCGACTATGCGGTGAGCGAGAGCTTTCGCGAGGGGCTCGCGCATCTGCGCGAACTCGGGCAAGCGCAGCGATGCGCCATCATGTGTGCCGAGACGGTATGGTGGCGCTGCCACCGGCGGATCATCACCGATTACCTGCTCGCCGGCGGCGAGAGCGTGTTTCACATTATGGGACCCGGGCAGGTCAAACTGGCCGAGATGAATCCGGCGGCGCACATGATGGCTGACGGCCGCTTGGTTTATCCCACGGAAAGTTAGCAAATCGTCGCTATTCGCGGCTATGATTGCTGCAGTCCGTGATCCTCTGGGAGAGTGGGTTATCGCTACCCGTCACCCATAGGGTCTATGATCCTCTTGGTCCGCGACGTGAGTTTGCCATGAGCATTTCCGTGCTCGAACAGGTCAGAATCCAGGCGTAGGTGTTGGTGCCCTTGGTCAAGGCGCTCCAGGCCGAACTCGGCGAGACGCATGCCAACGCGCTGGTGCGCAAGGCGCTCGGCGATCTCTATCGCGGTTTCGGCGAGGAATTCTGGAAAGCCAAGAACGAGAACAATCTCGGCAAGGCGGTGTCCTCCGCCTTCAAGACCTATGCCCGTGACGACGCGCTCGCTTACAATATTGTCGAGCAGACCGAGGACGTCTTCGCGCTTGATGTGAAGCGATGCGCCTATGCCGAGTTCTACAAGGCGCTGGGCGAGCCCAAGCTCGGCTTTCTCCTGGTCTGCACCGCCGACTTTGCGACCGCCGAAGGTTTCGGCCCCGACGTCGCGCTGACGCGAACGCAGACCATCATGCAAGGCGCTCCGCATTGCGACTTCCGCTACCGGCGCGATCCGGGCGGATCACGGTGAAGGAACTCCGACCCATGCGAACGGGCTGTCTTGCCTTAGCTGTATTGTCGGTGATTGCGTCGCGGGCCGACGCAGCCGCCATTGACTGGCAGGCCGAGTTCCAGCGCTGCCGCGCGCTGCGTGAAACCATGGCGCCACTGCTGCAGGCCGGCCAAGGGATATCCGCAGTCGGCCGCTCCAATACGGCCGTGCGGCGTTGCATCTGGATCCAGCGCCGGGCGGTGCGCAAGCAAATCCCGGGCGCGGAGACGTGGTAGCGAGAGCGTCTGTCAGTTGGACTTCTTCTTCGGGGCGAGCAAGTCCTTTAGCCCGGCCGGATAGAGGCTCGGCCCGCCCTCGATGTCGAGGTCGGCGAGGTCGAACCAGCGGGCGATGATCTGCTCCCCGTTATACTCGCGGAAAGTGATTCGATCCTGGCCACTGAACGCGCCGCCGGGAAACGCGACCTCCGCGATGAACATCATCTCATGCCCGGTCGCTCCCTCGTGCAGGAAGATGTTCTCCATCATCGACGGCTCGCCCGTGATGGTGATGTCGATGCCGAGCTCTTCGTAAAATTCCCGCACGAGCGCCGTCCGCCAGCTCTCGCCAAACTCGATCTCGCCGCCGAGCGGGCGCACGCCTTTGATCCGGCCCGCGTCGTCGCGAACCTCGGCCGCGAGCAGCCGCCCGTCACGCCAGTGCAGGCCGATCGCGACGACCCGGATGTGCGGGTGAGGGCGCCATGCGGTCATAGGGGATCGTTATAGTGCGCGCTGCCGCTGCCCAATGTGCGGAAAGAGCCTCGCAGCCTTGATCCGGGACTCGGCGCCTGCCATGGTCCGATCTTCCGCTACGCTCCACCGGATGTGAGAAGAAGGCAGGGTATCGAGATGAGCAGCGTGAACAAGCCCGGCGGCAACTATCTGCCGGTGATCATCCATGGCGGAATTGCCTATGTCAGCGGTCAGCTGCCGCGTCGCGGCGAAGACCTGCTGTACGCGGGCAAGGTCGGCGCCGGTGTCGACATCGCTGCCGCACAGGAGGCGGCAGCCCTCTGCGCCGATCTCTGCATTGCGGCCATCAACCACGCAACAGGCGGAGAGGACAAGATCGTCCAGGTCTTGCAGCTCGTTGGATACATCGCCTCGGCGCCTGGATTTACGCAGCAATCGCAAGTCATGAACGGCGCCTCCGACCGGCTGATCGAGCGCATAGGTGATCGCGGTCGTCATACGCGTACATCTGTTGGCGTCGCCGAGTTGCCGCGGGGCGCACCGGTCGAGCTGAGTATGATTGCCGCTGTTCGGTCGTAGATGGCGTGTTCGCTCGGTGATCGTCAGGTACCGAAGTCCGCGATGTGATGCGCCGCAACGAACGCGGCCTATTCGACCAGATACTTCTTCACCGCGGCCTCGTCCCACGCAATGCCGTTGCCGGGCTCCTCGCTTGGCAGGGCAAAGCCGTCCTTGATCTGCAAACGGGTCGCCAGCACCGCGTCGGCCCAATCGACATATTCCAGCCAGTGCGCGGTGGGCGTTACGCAGAGCAGATGCGCGCTGACTTCCGAGAACAGATGCGTCGACATCTCGATGCCGGCGGCATGCGCCAGCGCGGCGGCGCGCAGCCAGCCGGTGACACCGCCGATGCGTTGCACGTCGGGCATCACGTAGTCGCAGGCTTCCGCCGACAGCGCGGATTGCATCGCGAACGCGCTGTCAAAGTTCTCGCCGATCTGGACCGGGGTGCGCAGCGCATCCGCGATGCGGGCGCAGCCGGAATAGTCGTCGTGACGAATCGGCTCCTCGATCCAGGTGAGCCCCTCGTCGTCGAGCATCTCGCCGCGGCGAATGGCCTCGCTGACCGTCAGCGCCTGATTGTAGTCGCACATCAAGGTCACGTCGTCGCCGACGGCCTTGCGCACCGCGCGCACCACCTTCAGGTCTTCCCGCGCATCGGGACGGCCGACGCGGATCTTTGCGGCTTGAAAACCCTCGGCCAGCAGCTTGTGGGCTTCCTCCACCGCGGCACCCGCCGGCATGATGCCGAGCCCTTTCGAATTGTAGGCCCGAACCGGTTTCGGCGCGCCGCCGAGCAGGCGCGCCAGCGGCAGGCTTCGAGCGCGGGCCAGCGCATCCCATGCCGCCATGTCGATGCCGGATTGCGCCAGCCGCTGCAGGCCGGCCAAACCCAAGAGCGTGAAGCGCTGGGTCAGCTTGCGCTCGATCTCGAACGGCAGCAGTTCATCGCCCGCGACGAGCTCTGACATTTCCGCGACCATCGCCGTCAATGGCTTCAAGGCCGAGGGGGTGATCGAGAACAGATAGGCGTGCCCCCGCGCGCCCAGGTCGGTCTCACAGTCGATCAGCACCAGCGGCGCCTTTGCGACAGCCCCGGTCGAGGTTTTGAGCGGGAGGTTCATCGGCACAATGACGGGCCGCGCATTGAAGCGCTTGATACGGATGGTCTCGGTCATTTGAGGGATCTCCCGGTGGAGTGAATGCAGATTAATGCCGATCTTAAACATTCGCCATGAAACGAAAAGCCGCTTGGCGCGACCACCATAAAATGGGGTTGCGCGGGAGCGCGTTTATTGGCTCTGTTCCGCATCCCCCGAGTTCGAGACAAGAACGCTCATCACGGAGCCAAAGAGTGAAGCAAGAGATCTCCGAAGAACAGCGCAAGAGTGGCATCCTGACCGGTGCCGCGGTCGCCTTCCTCCTGCTCGCTTTGCCGCTCGCAGTGTGGCTGGACCTGACCGAACTCAGCAAGACCGCGCTGCGCCGGCAGGCGATCGACCTGAATTCGGTGATCACGAGCGTGCGCAGCTATTACGCGACCAACGTGGTCGGGCGCATCATCGCCAATCCGAACGGCACGACCAGGGTGGTTCACAACTACGAATCCGTCCCCGGCGGGGTCCCGATCCCGGCCACGCTGTCGTTGGAGCTCGGGCGGGTAATCGGAGCGCAGCAGGAAAACATCACCTACCGTTTCGTCTCGGACTTCCCGTTCCAGAATCGCGCCCCGCACCAGCTCGACAAGTTCGAGAAGGATGCGCTCGAATCGCTTCGCAACGATCCCGAGCAGAAGATCGTCGAGACCGAGACCTCGCTGTTCAACGACAAGGTCCGCTTGATCGCTCCGGTGACGATGGGCCCGGCCTGCGTCAGCTGCCACAACAGCCACCCCGAAAGTCCAAAGAAGGACTGGAAGGTGGGTGACGTCAGGGGCATCCAGGAGGTGATCATCGCCCAGCCGATCGCCGCCAACATCTTCTCGTTCAAATTCCTCTTGGCCTATTTCCTGATCGCGGCCGGCAGCGGCTTGTCGTTTCTCTCGCTGCAGCGCCGTCAGGCGAGCCGCATCAAGGGCATGAACAAGGAGCTTGAATCCGCCAACGACTTCCTCGCCTCACTCTCGATGAAGATCTCGCGTTACATTCCGCCGCAGGTCTACCGAAGCATCTTCTCTGGCCAGAAGGACGTCACCATCCACACCGAACGCAAGAAGCTCACCATCTTCTTCTCGGACATCCAGAACTTCACCGCGACGGCAGAGCGGCTCCAGCCGGAGTTGCTGACCCAGCTCCTCAACGAATATTTCACCGAGATGTCGGCGGTCGCCCACGAATTTGGCGGCACCATCGACAAGTTCATCGGCGATGCCATGCTGATCTTCTTCGGCGATCCCGAGACCAAGGGCGACCGCGCCGACGCCCAGGCCTGCCTCCAGATGGCCTGGCGCATGCAGCACCGCCTCACCGAGCTCAATGCGAAATGGCGCGCCTCCGGCATCGAGCTGCCGTTCAAGGCGCGCATGGGCATCAATTCCGGCTATTGCAATGTCGGCAATTTCGGCAGCAGCGATCGCATGGACTACACCATCATCGGTGCGGAGGCGAACCTCGCCGCGCGCCTGCAATCGATCGCCGAGCCCGGCGGCATCGTGCTGAGCTATGAAACCTTCGCGCTGGTCAGCGACATCGTCCGCGCCCACGCGCTGCCCGCGATCACGATGAAAGGCATCAGCCGCGAAGTGATTCCGTACTCCGTGGATGCGCTGAACGACGCTTCAGTGGAGACAAGCGGCATCATTACCGAGCGTGCCCCCGGGCTGGAGCTCTATCTCGACCCCGCGGTGGTGAAATCCGGCGACGCAGCGCGGGTGCGCTCGCTGCTGGAGAACGCGCTGGCCTCGCTGAAGCCGGTGTGAGGCAGGGCTGTCGCAGTCGCAGTTGAGGTTGTCGAACGTGCTCGGCCTGCATGGTCCGAGACGCCCGCTCTGGCGGGCTCCTCACCATGAGGGTCGGATTTCTCGCTGCGAAAACGCGACCTCATCCTGAGGCCTGCCTAGGCGGGCGTCTCGAAGGATGGCCGCGGGCGAGCTCCCAGTCACGTTTTGTCCGTGCGCTACCGCTGCCAGCGTGAAGCAACTCACCGCGCCGCGCCTTCCGTAAACGCCGTCTCGATCACGTCGCCGAAGGGTTGCCAGGAACGGCCGTCGAACTGGACCAACCGCATCTGCCTGATCGGCAGGTAGCTGGTCGGCGAGGTGTTCATCCTGATGTTGGGCAGGGCGACCGAGGGCTGATAATTCCTCAGCGAAGCCGCCTGACGCATGATGTTCTCGCGCGATAAATCGTCGCCGCATTGCTTCAGCACCTGCGTCAGCGCCTCGGCCGCGGCGTAGCCATAGAGCGCGGCGCTGTTGTTGGTGCTTTCGTCGTGATGGTATTTGTCCATGAAGGCGAACCAGTCCTTCATGGCGGGATCGTCTTTCCACGCGGGATCGCTCGGATCTTTGAGGAAAGCCGCCGAGATCACGCCGGAGGAATTCTCCAGGCCTGCGGGCGCCATCGCATTTGCGATCGAGGCCGAGGCGTCGTTGACGATGAAGACCGGGCGCCATTTCATTGCCGCCGCCAGCTTGATCACCTTGGACGCCGTCGACGGTACACCGAGAAAGACGAAAATATCGGCGCCGGCGCGCTTGAGGATCGAGACGTGTCCGTCGAGATGCTCATCGGCAATGTCGAAGGCGATGTCGACGAGGACGAGACGGTTCAGATCGCCAAGTCCTTCCTCCATGCCCTTGAGAAGCGCACGCCCGAACTGGTCGTTCTGCCAGAGCACCACGATCTTCTTCCTGGGATAATAGGCCTGAAGATAGTTGGCGTAGATGCGCCCCTCCGACCGGAACGACGGCTGCCAGCCCATGGTCCAGGGAAACGCCTTGGCCTGGCTCAGCTCCTCGTCGCCGGAGGCGACGAACAGTTGTGGGATCTTCTTTGCGTTCAGATACCAGCGCGTGGCGAGATTACCGGGTGTGCCGAACGATCCGAACATCAAATGCACGTCGTCCGTCTCGACCAGATTGCGCGTCAGCTCCAGCGCCGTCATCGGATCGGAATTGTCATCGCGCGTGATGAAGCGGATCTTGCGGCCGTTGATGCCGCCGCGCGCGTTGACCATGTCGAAATAGGCAGCTTCCGCCTGACCAATAGCACCGAACTCCGAGAGCGGTCCCGAATACGGCATGACATTGCCGATACGGATTTCGTTGTCGGCGGTGGGCTGATCCGAGTGTTGTTGCTGCGACATCGCTCCGAGCGAGGCCAAGGCGATCATCGAGACGAACAGCATCCTGCCGGTGACGCGCATGCTCAACACCTTGTCGTTGGCCCCCAACGAGGTCGGCTCAGTCCGCAGCAAGGCGAGTTGATCTACGTCAAGCGTTTGTCAAAGCTGTGGCCGGATGGCGCGCCGCGATGCGGCGCGTCGCAGCCCGGGCGAAAGCGACAGGCGTGCTGACGGGCTGCAAGAGGTCGTCATGGCCGGGCTTGTCCCGGGCATCCACGTGCTTTGTGCCGCGAGGAAGGCGTGGATGGCCGGGACAAGCCCGGCCATGACGTTGCAGGAGCTGCGTCCGCAACATCGCTACGGCAGCCCGCGCGCCTCGAGCTGATGCACCAGCAGCAGCGTCGGCTCGGCGAGGCTGTCGCCGGAGCCGTCGAGGCCGAAGGCGCTCGCGATGCCGTCGCGGCTGCGCAGCAGCGCGCTACGCGGACAATGGCCGGCGCCGCAGAGCGTCTTCTTCAGGATTTCGCCCTGCGCCGTGATGCCGGCGGAATCATCCGCGGCCCAGGCCAGCACGATCGGGACGTCGACATTGAGGATGCCGGGAAAGACCGAGCGCTTGTTGTACTGGCTGGCGTCGCTGCCGAGATAAGCCTTCTCGCTATCGCTCGCGTCCTTGCCGGCGCGGTAGACCCCGGACACCAGCACGACCGCCGCGACATCGGCGCGGTCGGTCTGGAGTTCGGGATGGGCCAGCAGGGTGGCGACATGGAAGGCGCCGGCGCCGTAGCCGACCGCGACGATCTCGCGGGCATCGCCGTTGAACAGGTCGATATTGCCGTGGACCCAGGACAGCGCCGCCGCCACGTCGGTCGCACCCGCCGGCCACGTCGCCGAGGGCGCCAGCCGGTAGTTGACGCGCACGCCGATCATGTCGTTGCGGGCGGCAAAGCACATGGCCTGGTCCTGGATCTGGCGCGACAGCTCCGGCGCGGCGCGGTCGCCGGTGAAGGTGTCGCCGGTCACGAACAGCAGCACCGGCCGCGGCGTGTCCGCCTTGGTCGTGGCGGTGGCGACATCGAGCACATTGGCTTCGCTCTCGCCGTAGCGCAGGCCGCGCGAGAAGGTGACCTGCTCGCACAGCCGCGCGGTGCCGCCCGCGGTGGTGTCGTTGTCGGTGAGGCCGACCCGGACGAGATCGGACGGCGGGGCCGACCGCATCGGAAGCGGACCGTGTGCGGAGGCTGCCGTCACGCCCAGAATCAGAAAAAATGCGAGAAAATTCTTCATGTCGGTGTTGGCCCTGCGTGCCCGATATGGGCTCGCGCGTTTGGCCCGTCTTTTCAATTCGCCTTATTAGTTAGTTGGTCATGAGGCGATTTCACGGCACCCATGGTTCTCTCGGCACGTCCTCCACGCGTGGTTCAATTCCCCGGCTGGAACGTGCAATCCGCGCCGCTGCCGTCCTTCCGGCGGATGGCGTTGGGGTCGATCGTGCAACTCAGCTTGGTCAGGCTCTCGAAATTCGATCCTGCGGCGCCGTCGGGCGGAATGCCGGCCAGGGCTTCGGTGGCGAAGATCTCGCCGGCCGTGGAGCCGTTCACCGTCCTGGTCTTCTTGCCGAAGGTGACCTCGCAGTTCCGGATGGTGATGTCCACATTACCGGCGCGACAAACGATTCGATCGGCGGTCACCACGATCGGCTTCTTGTAGGGAATGTCGCTGTTGGCGGCGAACAGCATCGCCATCGCCTTCTTCTCGGCGCCGGACAGCACCGACGACAGCGGCGCGATCACCCCCGCGAGTGCCAGCGCCGTCGAGCCCGAGACTTTTGCGGGTGCCGCGTCGGATGCATCGGCGACGCCGGAGGCGGTTCCGACAACGAGGGCGCAGGCGAGGATCAATCGACCGGCTTTCATCTTGCCTCCCTGGACCTGCCATCGCGGCTTCCCTTCCGGGCGGCGCGTGGAACCAGTTTAGCATGTAAACGCGAATTGGAAGGCAAGTTCGCCGGGCCTTGCGCCTTTGCGCGGTGCGGCTGTTTTGCCCCGAGGTGTCAAACGGTTACGCCGCGGGGCCGAGCCTCGCGCCGACACGGCCGTTCTACTGTGCATGGGGTTGTTTTCGCGTTTTTTTTGTTTGGCCGGCCGGTCAGGCCTGCTTCATCGTCCGGAAGGTGATGGAATAGCGGCGCGCCTCGACCGGCGGGATGCTGTGCTCCCATTGCGACCGCGCCTCGCCGTCCATCATGTAAAGCGAGCGCGGCAAGGCTTCGAGTGTGTGACGCTCCCATTTGTCGCCGTTACGACGGCGGAAGCGGAATTTGCAGGACGAGCCCAGCGACAGGCCGAGGATTTTGTCGAAATGCGGCTTGTCGCGATGCCAGCCGATGCCGACGCCGGCGTCGTATTCGGTGCAGAGCACCTGCCGCACGCTGCCGCCGGCGAGACCCGCCCATGCCTCGACCTGCCGCGCGACAGGAAGCACCCAGTCCGGGATCGGCTCGGCCTCGGCCAGCCGCTGCTCTGTGTAGTCATAGCGATAGCCGAAGGACGCCACCCGGCGGTTGCCCTCGAAGGCACCGAACTGGAAGCGCTGGAGCGGCAATGCTGCGATGCGGCCGATGAGCGCCTGCTCGACGGCGGCCTCAACGAAGTCATCGGCATAGCGAAGGCCGGCAGGCCCTGCTTGCGGATCGGCGAACAAACCAAGCTGCGTCATTCCTCGCATTTCCGTGATGGAACCTAATGGTGGCTGATGCGACTTACATATGACGCGGAAAGTAACGTGCGAGGCTGTCATGGCAGAGAAGCATACCGCCGATCCGGCAGAGATCATGCGGGCGACCGGTCATCCTGAACTGGAATACGCCGCCGGCTGGACCATCGCCGGTCTGGTCACCATCGGCACCATCGTCGCCGCCTGGGTGTTCGCGATCTAGCCCATTGGAAACTGGAGCTCGAACGCCGCGCCCTGATCGGTCGGCTTGAGCCTGATCGAGCCGCCATGGCTCGCCATCACCGCGCGCGCGATCGCGAGACCCATCCCGGTACCGCCCTGGTCGCGGCGGGTGGTGAAGAACGCGTCGAAGATCCTGTCGCGGTTCGGCGCCGAAATCGCCTCGCCGTCGTTGGTCACGGTCAGACGCAGGGTCGTGCGCTCGTCGATCGCCTCCAAGGTGATAGCCCCAGCCTTGTGCCGCATCGCATTGTCCGCGAGATGCGACAGCACGATCAGCGCCTTCTCGGCCGACATGCCGATCATCAGGTCGAGTCTGCCGCTGGCCTCGATCGAGCTCGCCGGAAATCGGCTCCTGAGGTCGGCAATCACCGGCGCCAATTCCGTGCGCTCGTTTTGCGGCAGGCTTTCGGCACGCGCGAGTTCGCGCAGCCGCTGCGCCATCGCTTCCAGCCGCTTTGTGTCGGACAGGATGTTGGCGATGAACGTCTCCTGCTCGGCCGGCGTCAGGCTGCCCGCTTTGCCCTGAACCGAATCCTGCAACAGCTCGGCGGCGCCCTTGATCGAGGTCAGCGGCGATTTCAATTCGTGGGTGAGATGGGCCGAGAACGTCGCGATATAGTCCGAGCGCCGCGCCAGCTGTTCGGCCATGCCGAGGAAGCTGTGTGAGAGCTGCGCGAACTCGCGCGTACCGTAATGTCGGAGCGGCCTGAACGCCTCACGGTCGCCGCGGCCTATTCTGGTGGCGCGATCGATCAGCTCGCGCATCGGCAGCGTGATGGTGCGCGAGAATACGAGGCCGATCGCGATCGTGCCGAGAACCACGGCGAGCCCCGCCAGCACGAACTTGGCCCGCTCCTGATAGAGATGGTCGAAGATGTTGCTCGGCGTCCGCGTCGTGTAGATCACCCCCGCGACGCGGTTGTTGACGATGACAGGCATTGCCGAAAACACGTGGACGCCGAGGCCGCGGCTGAAGGAATAGATCGACGGCGGCGGCTTGTCGGGCACGCGGTTGCGCAGGGGTGGCGCGGTATTGCCCATGCAGCGCGTCCGCGACCTCCTCGATGTGGGCGAGCGACTGCCCGACCTCCTGCCGCCCGGCGATCACCACGCCTTGGGGATCGAGGATGCGAAAGCCTGCCAGCGTCACCTTTTGGGTCTCGCGGATGATCGGCGTCAGCTTTGCGCCGATCTCGACATAGACGGGCTGCGGCGGCTGTGGAGCGGTTTGCGCCTCTGGCCGCCGCCGCAGCAGGTCGTTGGCGGTGAGGTCAAGCGCGGGACGGATCGGGGTGACCTGGTCGCCTGGATCAGGCAGCACGTTCGTCGGCACCTCGGCGCCGAGCGTCAGGCCGCTGTCGAGGCGCGCCGTGACCTCCTGCGCGTAGATCGTCGCGAGCACGCGGCTCTGCGCGATCAGCTCGGCCTGGGTCTGGCGGATCAGCTGGTTGTCGTAGAGACGGAAGAAGAACAGGCCGACCAGCGGCAGCACGCCGACGGTCGCCAGCACCGTGAAGATCACCAGGGTGAGCGACGGCCGCCATTTGTCCGGCGCCGCGCTCATGCGTCCTTCTCGCAGCGGCCGAGCTTGAAGCCCACGCCGTGGATGGTCTCGATGACATTGTCGCAGGCCAGCGCCGCGAGCTTGGCGCGGATGTTGCGGATGTGGCTGTCGATGGTGCGGTCGGAGACCTGGATGTTGAGCTGGTAGGCGGCCCGCATCAGCTGCTCGCGATTGAACACGGAGGTCGGCCGGGTCAGGAACGCGCGCAAGATGCCGAACTCGATCGCGGTCAGCTTCAGCGGCGTGCCGGCGAACGACGCGACATGCTGCTCGGGATCGATCAACAGGCCGCCTTGCGCGAGTGCCGACGGCCCCGCCTTGGCCTCGCCATTGCGCGGGCCGAGACGGCGCAGGATGACGTTGACCCGTGCCACCAGCTCGCGCGGGCTGAACGGCTTCGTCACGTAGTCGTCGCCGCCGATCTCGAGGCCGAGGATGCGGTCGATCTCCTCGTCGCGCGCCGACAGGAACAGGATCGGCACGTCGGAGCCTTTGCGCACCTCGCGGCAGACTTTGAGGCCGTCGAATTCGGGCATGCCGATGTCGAGCACGATGAGATCGGGCTTGTCGGTGGCAAAGCGGCTCAGCGCCTCCTTGCCGTCGCGCGCTTCGATCACGTCCATGCCGGCCTTCTTTAGCGCAACGCGGATGACCTCGCGGATGTGGCCCTCGTCGTCCACGATGAGAATGCGATGCGCCAAGAACCTCTCCGCTCCCCGTCAGCCTGCCGGCCGAACTTTCTCCAGCGCGTCCAGCCTGCGCTGGAGCCGCCAGTTCCGAAAGCCCCAGCTCCGCCAGGCCATATCCTGACGCTGGACTTCTACAAGCCGATCGCGCCGCGACACAAGGCAGTTGTCGCCCGGGCGATGAGCGATGACCTTGTCGATCGCAGGCAGCGCCTGCGGCCCGAGTGTGAGGAGATAATTGGCGTCGATGCTCAAGCCCTTACCCGACATTTCGTTGCTGTGGCTCAGATTATAGTCGGCGATGAACGCATCGAAGTTCATCAGCGAGCAGCCATACAGCGCGATCGTTAACGCGATCAGATTGGCGCCGACGAGCCATTGGTTGGACCTGTCGAGCACGATCCGGGCCACGATCAGGATCAGCCCGAGCGCCACCAGCCCCATCCAGATGAAGGCGGCGATGCGCCAATAGGTCAGTATGTAGATGTCGACGTAGAGGTCGAGGCGGAGGATGGAGGACGCGACCAGAAGCACATTCTGCCCGACCCAGAGATAGACCAGCGGCCGGATCACCTTTGATTTCTCGACCGGTCCACCCGGACGCATCGCCACTAGCACGAAGGCGGCGGCGAGGAGGGCGGTGGCGATCAGCGGGTAGGCGCCGCGATGGGCATAGCCCGCATATGTCAAATTGGCCGGCAGCGCGACATGGCCCCAGAGGTAGATGCCGTCGAGAATGGACTGTGCCGCGAACAGCAGATTGAACAGGATCAGCGAGCGCAGGATGGTGGAGGGGCCCAGGAACTGAGCCGAGACTTGGGACGGCAGCGGCGGCGGCACGGAGCCGTCGACGACCGTCGTGGTGGCAATCGTCCTGCGCCGCCAGCGCACATGGATGAACGGCCAGACCAGGGCCAGCATCATGGTCCAGAACAGCACGCGCGGGATGCTGATATACTCGAAGATGAGCTTTGGATTGAGCAGAGACACCCACTGCTCGATCACCGGATTGGCCGCCGCGAACAGCGCGACGAAGACGGTGCTCATCACAGCAGGCATCAGCCAGAGTGCGATGCCCCGGGTGAATCCCGACATGTTGAAGATCTGCAGCGCGTCGAGGAAGAATCTGAAGGGCCCGAGCAGGAAGAAATTGCGCAGCGCGCGCGCACGTTCAGTGAGCCCGGTCGTTTCCGGATTGGTCGCGATCAGAAGCGCAATGGCCAGCGCCATGGTGAGGATCAGGAAGGACAGCATGTTGAGCTCCTCGACCGCCGGTGCGAGGCCGGCGACGAGAATGGCCGCGCCGATCATGGCGCGCCGCAGATCCAGAGCCGCATGATTGAACAGCATCGACACGCAAGCCATCGCGATCACAAACAGCGTCAGCGACAGCCCGATCCTCGGACCATAGAACAGCCAGTCGGCGAGCGCAGCGAGAACCAGCGCGAGGCCGACCTTGGCCGGGATCGAGGAATGCCTGATCGGCTGGATTTCCGCTGCAATTGTCGAAGCCAGGCTCGTCATTTCAAGAAGACCTTTCGTGATGGGTGGCATCACGAAGTCTGAACGTCGTTTGTGCAGAAGGCGGGATCGTCGTCTGCACGGCTTCAGGAGTCTTTTGCAGATTATGTGCAGGCGCGGTTTTAGTCCTTACGCGGCGCAAATCGCTTTGATAGGTGCGATGCATACATCACCTTGGGCGTGACGCATCATGCAGCTCCTAAACCGCACCGGTCTCATCCTGCTCTGGCTGGCCGCCCCTCTCGTCGCATTTGCGGCCGCTAACAAGAACGATCCCTATCTGCTCGTGCTGCGCGGCGCCGGAAACATCGCGCTTGTCGTCACAAGCATCGTGATCGTCATCGTGCTGCTGCGCAGGGGACGTTGGTGCACAACCGCCGGCAAGCTGCTCGTCATGCTCTGGTGCGTTCCGCCGCTCCTGATGTCGGCGGCGCACCTGAAATTCGAACTGCGCAAGCACGATGTTCTTGCCGCCAGTGCGGCCGAGGCGGGTCAGCTCGGACCTCACTTCATGGTCGGCTATTCCTCCCTCCCGGAGGTCGCGCGCCTCGCCGAGCAAGGCTTGATCGGCGGTGTCTACGTCACCCGGCACAACATCCGGGGCCGGACAGTCGAGGCGCTGCGTGCCGAGATCGCGGCGCTACAGGACAAGCGGCGCGCCGCCGGCCTGCCGCCGCTGGTCGTTGCGGCGGACCAGGAGGGCGGCATCGTCGGGCATCTTGCGCCGCCGCTGACGAAGCTGCCGGCGCTGGCGACGCTCGCCGGGCTTGCTCCCGATGACCAGCAGGCCAAAGCGGCAGAGTTCGGCCGCATCCACGGACGTGAACTCGCCGGGCTCGGCGTCAACCTCAATCTGGCGCCGGTGCTCGATCTCAAACCGCCGGTCCGGCGCAATCGCCTCGACTTCCACACCCTGATCGGTCAGCGCGCGATTGCGACCGATCCCGCCGTGGTCAGCGCGATCGCGAGCGCCTATGTACGCGGGCTGGAACAATCCGGCGTCGGCGCCACGCTCAAGCATTTTCCCGGCATCGGGCGCGTGCGCACCGACACGCATCATTTCAGCGCCAATCTTGATACGCCGGTGAAGGAGTTGGAAGCAACCGACTGGCTTCCGTTCCGCGAGGTGCTGTCGCATTCGCGCAGCGCGCTCATGGTCGGCCACGTCACGCTCACGGCCGTCGATCCCGATCGCGCCGCCTCGCATTCGAAGCGTGTCGTCGAGGAGATTATTCGCGACAAATGGGGCTATCAGGGCGTCGTCATGACCGACGATCTCGTGATGGGCGCGATCTACCAGCACGACGTCTGCCAGGCCGTTGTCGAGGCGATCAACGCGGGCGTCGATCTGCTGCTGGTCGCCTATGACGGCGCGCAATTCTACCGGATTTTTGCTTGCGCCTTGGATGGATCGCGGCGGGGCAGGCTCAATACGGCGATGCTGCGCGCGAGCGAAGCGCGGCTCGCGCGGGGTTTCCCGTCCGAGCAGGCGCGAGCCGTCTCAAGCACCGTCAGCGTCGCCCGCCAAAACTAGCCCTTCGCGAACTGGCGGTAGTCCGGCTCGCGATGAAACCAGAACTCGTAACCGGTGATGGCCTTCTGCATGGCGACATCGTGGATCGGCTGGTTGAGCGGGACGACGGGAACATCGCGCATGCAGAGCGCGATGAAATCCTTCACGGCCTTGTCGTACTCGGCAGCATCCGTGGTGAACCGCGCCTTGTCGATCAGCGCGTCCATTTCCTTGTTCTGGTAGGAGGAGATGTTGAAGATCGAGTTGTTGCCGTGGAAATTCCAGTAGAAGTAATATTCGGGATAATCGAGCCAGCCGCTGAAACGATTCAGCGCGAGCGGCAGCTCCTTCTTGTTCAGCGTGGTGCGCCAGTTCGCGCCGGGAATCTTGTCGATCGCCGCCTTGATTCCGATCTTGGCGAGGCTTTCCTGGATCAGGATCGCGGTCGGCTCGCCGACCGTGGCGGTGCCGGTGTCGAGCGACAACGTCGTCTCCAAGCCGGTTTCGAATCCCGCCTCCTTCATCAGGGCCTTGGCCTTGTCGAGATCGGTGGCGTAGGGAAACGCCTGCGGCCAGACCGGCTTTGAGACGTCCGCTGCTCCGCCATACATGGGCACGGCGCGTCCGAAGAACGCGCTGTTCTGGATCTGTTCATAGGGCATCGTCCAGGCGACGGCCTGGCGCAGCTTCACATTGTCGAACGGCGGCTTTGCCGTGTTCAGCGCGACGGACCAGAGCGCGTACGGGATCGGCACGCCCGAGACCTTGACCTTGCCTTCCTTGATGATCTGCTCGAAGTCACGCGGCGCAAAGCCGCTGGAGATATCCGCATCACCCCGCTCCAGCATAGCGCGGCGGGTGCCGGCGGAGGGGACGTCGCGCGCGATCACGCGCTTGAGCTTCGGGAGAGGTCCGCTCTTCCAATCGTCGAAGCGCGCCAGCACCGTCTCGCTGCCCGGCTTCCAGCTTTCGATCCTGTAAGCGCCGCCGCCGGCCTCGTTGTTCCTGAGCCACGCCAGTGCCCACGGGTCTTCCGACGTCGCGTTCTTTTTCGCGAGCTCCGAGTTGATGATGAAGGGCACGACCACCGCGACGTTGAACAGCAGCATCTTGTCCTTGCGCACATAGTCGATGCGGAAGGTGTGGTCGTCGACCACGATGAACTGCTCGGACTTTTCCAGCGATCCCGCCGACATCTGGAAGGTCGGAAAGCCGCCGACCTTCACCGCGCGGTCGAACGACCATTTGACGTCTTTCGCCGTGACCGGCGTACCGTCGTGGAATTTGGCGTCCTTCCGTAGCTTGAAAGTGCAGGACATGCCGTCGGTTGCAACCTCCCAGCTCTCGGCGAGTTCAGGCGCGAGCTTTTCGCGGTCAGGGTGCCGTCGGGGAGCGTCTTCGAGGCGTAGCTCAGCAGGCGATCGTAGCAATTCCAGGACAGCCCGTTCACGGTCTGGTTGGAGCCGACGCCCTGCATGTCGAGCGAGTTCGGCCCGAGCTCCTGCACCACCAGCAGCGTCTCGCTGCGCCCCTGCGCCGAGGCAAAGCGCGGAGCGAGGGCGGTCATTCCGGCAAGGCCGAGACCGCCGAGCACGCCGCGGCGGTTTAGGTTGAAAGATGATGCGCTCATGGGTGCCTCACTCCAGAGAGATTTGCACCATAAAGAGGCAAGGCGCATGCCATCGGCCGCGCTTCACGGCGTCGCATGCTGCGCGGACCTTCAGTTCTACGGCGTCACCGCGCCGCGGCTCACGGCCCGCGGGGCGGTCAGCTCTTTCCAGGTGGAATTGGCGACATGCACGGGCGAGAACGCCGGGCGCTCGACATAATGGCCGTCGCCGGCCTCGGCGCGCAGATTGCCATCTTTCCAGACGATTCGGCCGCGCGACAGTGTCGCCGCCGGTCCGCCGGTGCATGAAAAGCCCTCGAACACGTTGTAATCGATCCGGCTCATCTGCCGCTTCGCGCTGATGGTCCTGCTCGCCTTGGGATCCCAAACCACGATATCCGCGTCCGAGCCGATGGCGACCGCGCCTTTGCGCGGATAGATGTTGAGGATGCGGGCGATGTTCGCAGAGGTCACGGCGACGAATTCTTCCTTCGTCAGCCGCCCCGTGGTGACGCCCGCGCTCCACAGCAGCGCGAGGCGATCTTCGAGGCCGCCGGTGCCGTTCGGGATCTTCCTGAAATCGGCGAGCCCGAACCGCTTCTGCTCGGTGGTGAAGGCGCAGTGGTCGGTCGCGACCACCTGCAGCGAGCCGGCTTGCAGGCCGGCCCAAAGACTATCCTGATGCGACCTGTCGCGGAACGGCGGCGACATCACGCGCTGCGCGGAATGATCCCAATCCTTGTTTTGATATTCACCCGCGTCGAGCAGCAAGTGCTGGATCAGCGGCTCGCCGTAGACGCGCTTGCCCGCCGCACGTGCGCGCGCGATCGCCTCATGCGCTTCGCGGCAGCTCGTGTGCACGATGTAGACCGGCGTCCCCGTCATGTCGGCAATCATGATGGCGCGGTTGGTGGCTTCGCCCTCGACCTCCGGAGGTCGTGAATAAGCGTGTCCCTCGGGCCCGGTGACACCGCGCGCGATCAGCGCCTCCTGCATCAGGGCGACGACGTCGCCGTTCTCCGCATGCACGACCGGCATGGCGCCGAGATGGGCGCAGCGAGCGAACGAGTTGTAGAGCTCGTCGTCGTTCACCATCAGCGCGCCCTTGTAGGCCATGAAGTGCTTGAAGGTGTTGATGCCGTAGGTTTTGACCACGGTCTCCATCTCGTCATGGATCTGCTTC
Source organism: Bradyrhizobium sp. 76 (assembly GCF_023073025.1). NCBI lineage: Bacteria > Pseudomonadati > Pseudomonadota > Alphaproteobacteria > Hyphomicrobiales > Nitrobacteraceae > Bradyrhizobium > Bradyrhizobium sp. 76. The sequence continues at coordinate 368,878 of NZ_JADPIS010000102.1, read as the reverse complement.
GACCACGACGTTACCGCCATGTGGAAGCCGTAGTCGGAGGCCGCCTTCTCGGATTTGTGCCGCCACTCCTGATAGGCCGCGAGCATCGACTGGCCTGGATCGGGCAGGCAGAAATCCACCACCATGGTGGTGCCACCGGCCAGCGCCGCCTTGGTTCCCGATTCGAAATCGTCCGCGGTGACCGTGCCCATGAACGGCATTTCGAGATGGGTGTGCGGATCGATGCCGCCCGGGATGACGTAAGCGCCGCCCGCATCGATGATCTCGCACCCCGTCGGCGCATCGAGCGATTGCCCGACCGCGACGACGGTCTCGCCGTCGATCAGCACGTCCGCGCGGCGCGAATGATCATGATTGACGACGGTGCTGCCGCGGATGAGGAGGGGCATGGGAGGCTCCCGAGAGAGGCGTGAACCTCGCGAAGCTAGGCGCGCTGCATGCGCCGCGACAGGTGAAATTTTAGTCAGGCGTGGCCGACAGTTGAGCTGTGCTGTCCCGGCCTCTACGCCGCCCGCGCGATCAGTCCGTCAATCATCGCGCGCACCAGGCCCGCGATTTCCTTCCGGAGCGCCGGCAGTGGTACCGCGACCAGCTTCTGCTCCAGGCCCAGCGCCACCATGCCATGCACCGCCGAGAACAGGCTGCGCGCGGTGATGCCGAGCTCCTCCCGACTGCGTTGTGGAAACAGCGCGGCCAGCGGCTGGTAGACATGGCGGAACAGCCGCATCTGGTCGTCGATGGACCAGTCGGGGAGGGGCTTGTCGGGGTCCATGCGGTGCTCGAACAGCGCGCGCCACAGTTCGAGATTCTCCGCGGCGAAATCGCAATAGGCGAGGGCGATGCGGACCAGAATCTCCTGTGGCGACGGCTCGCCCGCACCTTCCGCCACGCTCAGGGTCTGGTCGAGCCGAAGCAAGGTGCGCGAGCCCACGCGCAGGATCAGCTCATCCACATCGGCGACGAGATTGTAGACCGCGCCGTTGGCGCAGCCGATCTCGCGGGCGAGATCGCGGGTTTTCAGGCCCGCCAATCCCCTGTCGGCGATCATTCGTTCCGCCGCCAGGACCAGGTCGGATCGAAGGTTCTCTCGACGTTCCAATGCCTTAGTCATCCGCGATCAAATTTCTGAGCATTGCTCAAATATTTATTGAACGATGTTCAAGTTTATTGCTACAAACCATCCGTGAGCAACGCTCATAACAGGGAGCTTCAGATGTTCAAGACCGTAGTGACGCTTTTCCGCGGCAGCGTGGCCGCCGCCGGCGAGGAGCTGGAGGACCGGACGGCCCTTCTGATCCTCGATCAACAGATGCGCGACGCGGCCGCCGCCGTCGAGCGTGCCAAACGGACGCTGGCGCTGGCGATCGCCCAGGACCAGCAGGAAGGCCGCAAGCTCGAGGCGACCGTCGCCCGCATCGCCGATCTCGAGACGCGCGCGGTAGCGGCGCTCGATGGCGGCCGCGAGGATCTCGCCAACGATGCCGCCGAAGCCATCGCAGGTCTGGAGGCCGATCGCGATGCGGCACTGACGGCACGTGCGCTGTTCGCAACCGAAATCGCGCGGCTGAAGCGGCACGTCGCAAGCGCGCAGGCCCGCATCACCGAGCTCGACCGCGGCCGCCGCGTCGCCCGTGCCTCGGAGGCGGTGCGCTCGCTTCGCCGCAGCGGCATCGGGGCGGCACGCCCCTATGAATCCACACTGCCGGAGGCGGAGAGCACTTTGAGGCGACTTCGTGAGCGGCAGATGGAAGCCCAGGCCGCCGACGACGCGCTGGTCGAGCTCGATGCGGCCACCGGTCCGCTCGCCACCGCCGAAAAACTCGCCGAGCAGGGTTTTGGCCCCCGGCTCAAGACGACCGCGGACGACGTGCTGGCGCGGTTGAAGTCCAAGCGCATGCCGACTGCCTGATCCCAACTCCATCATTGGAACCAACAGGAGACCATCATGAACCAGAACGGCCAGCCCCACAGCGGCGCCTGGGTGACTTTCACTTACGCGTCCTTCGCAGCCTCCGCGTTCCTCATTGCCATCGGCATCTTCTTCCTCCCGATCGACCTCTGGATGAAGGGTTATCTCACCATGGGCATCGTCATGCTGATCCAGACTTGCATCACCCTGACCAAGACGGTCCGCGACAACCATGAAAGTAGCCGGATGGTGAACCGCATCGAGGATGCCAAGGCGGAACGTCTGCTGATGGAAGTCTCCAAGGCTGCCTGACTGGCATAGACAATCCGCAAGGAAGCAGCGGAGCAATGCGCTCCGCGGCTTCGCGCGCCGGAACGCATTTCGCCACAGCTCATATCGCGCCTGCGAAATGCAACATAGCCATGACGATCGCGCGGGCGTGCGCTCTTGCGCAACCGCACGGGCAGGGGCAGTCTTTACAGGCGGCGCACAAGAACGCCGCCAATAAGATGTGCTTACAAGATCTCGGCGAGGAACCTCATGGCAGCGACGCGGATCGACTGCGACATCCACCCGGCGGTTGGTGGCACGCGCACGACGCTGCTGCCCTATCTCAGCGATCACTGGAAAGAGCAGGTGGTGAGCCGCGCCATCGATGGATTCGATCTCACCTCCTATCCACCGAGCATGCCGCTGGCGGGCCGTACCGACTGGCGTCCGGCGAACGGCGCAAAGCCTGGTTCCGATCTTGCGATGGTACAGAAGGGCGCATTCGAGCAGTTGGGTGCCAGCCACGCGATCCTCAACGTGCTCTACGGCGCTCAGGCCGTGTTCGATCCCTACATGGCGGCCGACTTCTGCAAGGCGATCAACGATTGGATCGCGACTGAGTGGCTGTCGCGCGATCCGCGCTTGCGTGCCTCGATCGTGGTGCCGATGCAGGACCCGGATCTGGCGGTCGAGGAGATCGAGCGCCGCGCCGGCGATCACCGCTTCGTCTCGATCCTCGTGCTGGCGCAGGGCGAGACGCTGCTGGGACGGCGGCATTTCTGGCCGGTCTATCGGCTCGCGGAAAAGTACAAGCTGCCGCTCGCGATCCACGCCGGCACGCAATATCGGCAGGCGCCGAGTTCGGCCGGATGGCCGTCGCACCGCTACGAATATTACTTCGTCGAGGCGCAGGCGTTTCAGGCGCAGATCTTGAGCCTGATCTATGAGGGCGTGTTCGGCAAGTTTCCGAACCTCAAGGTCGTGCTGATGGAATCCGGCGTAAGCTGGCTGCCGGCCTTCATGTGGCGCGCCAACAAGACCTGGCGCGGAGTGCGCGTCGAGGTGCCCTGGGTCGAGCGCGAGCCGGCTGAGATCATTCGCGAGAATTTCCGCGTCACCATGCAGCCGTTTGATGCGCCGGGCGACGCCAGAAGCGTCGAGGAGATCATCGACCAGATCGGCTCGGAAAAAATGTTCCTGTTCGCGTCCGACTATCCGCACTGGCAGTTCGACGGCGACGATCCGATCCCGCCGAACCTGCCGAATAGCATTATCTCGAAGATGTGCGTCGACAACCCGCTGGAGACGTTTCCGCGGCTGTCGCTCGCCAACTGACTTTGGAGGTTCGCATGGATGAGGTCATCGACCGCCCGCTGCGGGAAGACGAGAAGCCCGCCGCTTCGCGGCTGCGCATCGTCGATTGCGACGTCCATCCGAGCCTGCATTCGCCCGACGACCTCAACGAGTTCTTGCCCAAACGCTGGCAGCAGCATCTGAAGGAATATGGCAGCCATTTGCGCACGCCCTATCTGTTCACCACGCCCTATCCGCGCTCCTCGCCGCTGATCGCGCGCCGCGATGCCTGGCCGCCGACCGGCGGACCGCCCGGCTCGGATCTCGCCTTCATGCAGAAGCAGCATCTCGATCCGCTCGACGTCGAGTTCGGGATTTTGCAGGTGCTCGATCTCTTCATCTTCTCGCAGCAGAACCTCGAATTCGGCGCCGCGATCCAGCGCGCCATCAACGACTGGCAACTGGCGTTCTGGTCGCATCGCGACCCGCGTCTGAAAGCTTCGATCCTGGTCGGCCAGGACGGCGTTGATCTCGCCATTGCCGAGATCGAACGTTGCGCGAAAATCGGCGAGTACGTCCAGATCAACGTCTCGCCGCGCGCCAACGAGCCGCTCGGCCGCCGCCGCTATTGGCCCATCTACGAACGTGCGCAGGCGCTGGGCTTGCCGCTCGGCATCCATGTCGGCGGCTATGGCGGGCATGCGCCGACCGGTGGCGGCTGGCCGTCCTATTATGTCGAGGAGCACCAGTCCAACGCGCACACGATTGCGGCGCAGCTTGCCAGCCTCGTGATCGAGGGCGTGCCGGAGCGCTTTCCAAAATTGAAGTTCGTCTTCATCGAGGGCGGCTTCGGTTGGATCCCGTCCGCGGTGTGGCGGATGGACCAGCATTTCGAGCGCTTCCGCAGCGAGGTGCCGCATCTCAAGCGCAAGCCGTCAGAATATGTCCGCGAGCATTTCTGGTTCACGACGCAGCCGATCGACGAACCTGACGAAGCCCGGCACCTGCGCTCGCTAATCGAATGGGTCGGCATCGATCGTCTCTTGTTCTCGTCGGACTATCCCCACTGGGATTTCGACGATCCGCGCTTCGCCTTCAAGACGCCGCTGACGGAAGCCGAGCGAAAGAAGATCTTCAGCACCAATGCCCGCGCGGTCTACAAGTTCTGAGGAGGTCTGCACGGTATGGCCCGTCACATCGTCGCGTCCACCTCGGAGATCCCACCCGGTGGCAACAAGGTCGTCGATGTCGCCGGCCGCGACATTGTCGTGTTCCACGTCAATGGCGAGTTCTTCGCTTTGCTGAACCGCTGTCCGCACGAAGGCGCGCCGCTGGAGAAAGCGGCCTGTGTCGCGCGACTGACCTCGCCCGAGCTCGGCATCTATCAGCGCTCGCGCGTCGGCGAGATGCTGCGCTGTCCCTGGCATGGCTGGGAGTTCGACATGCGCAACGGCCAATCCTGGTTCGACCCGAAGCGCGTCAAGATTAGGTCATATCCGGTCGCGGTGGAGCGGGGCGAGGAACTCCAGAAAGGTCCGTATGTCGCCGAGACGTTTCCGGTGCATGTCGAGGACAGCTACGTGATTGTCGAGGTCTGAGCAGCCGTTTCGGATTGTGATTTCGCCGCAGGTGGGATAAGCCTCGCCCGCATTTATGGCGGAGACGAGCTTTGTCGAAACAATCCCTGCGTGAGGAGGCCGAGCGCCTGATCCGCGAATCGATGGAAAAGAAAACCGTCGTCGTCAAGCAGGGCGATACCCGCATCGAGGCCGTCTGTGGTAAATGCGGCGCCCCGAACCGTGTGCAGGCGCCAAAGGGGCAAACCCGCATCAAGTTCTCCTGCAAGAATTGCGGGCATCAGCAAGAGACGCTGTAGAGCGCCCCCTGTGTAAACCCTCATCCTGAGGAGCCCGCTGGGAGCGGGCGTCTCGAAGGATCGAGGCCCACCGGACCTGCATGGTTCGAGACGCGCGTTCCGCGCTCCTCACCATGAGGATCAAACAGCCTAATCCCCCTCCACGAATTTCGCGAATGCATCCGCATGGTCCGGATGCCAGCGTGACAGCGGCGGGCGGTTCTCCACGATATCGCCGGCGGCCCACAGCATGCGCTTTTCGTCGAGCGCGCGCGGGACGTCGTTGTCCGGGCACAGGATGTAGAAATCGCCGGCCTCCAGCCGCATCAGCATGAAATTCACGGTCTGCTCGGCCGTCCATGCGCCGGCCGGCTTCTCCGTCCGGCCCTTCGCGGTAAGGCCCGTAAAGACGAAACCGGGAATCAGCAGATGCGCGGTGATGCGGCAGCCCGCAGTGTTGCGCAGCTCGTGCTGGAGCGCCTCCGTAAAAGCTTTCACGCCGGCCTTGGAGACGTTGTAGGCGGGATCGCCGGGCGGGGTGGTGATGCCCTGCTTCGAGCCGGTGTTGATGATGAGCCCCGCCCTGCCGCGCGCGACCATGTTGGGCGCGAAGATGCGCGAGCCGTTGATGATGCCCCACATGTTGACGCCGATGATGCGCTGCCAGTTGTCGGGTTCGCCGAACAGCGTACTGCCGGGCTGGATGCCCGCGTTGTTCATGAGGATGTCGGTGCCGCCGAAGCGCTCGCGCACGGCGCGCTCCAGTTCCATCACGCTCTCGGCCTTGCTGACGTCAATCGCGAAGGTCATCACGTGTGTGGCGGACGTCAGGGATGAGAGTCTTGTCGCGGCATCCGCCAGTCCCGCCTGATCCACATCGGCGATACACACCTTCATGCCGTCGCGCGCGAAGGCTGCGGCGGCGGCGAATCCGATGCCGGACGCACCGCCGGTGATCACGGCAACATTGTCTTTGACGATGGCGGGGTGGGGCATGGATCGTCTCCGGGGAGGGGCTCGGTCGTGCCATAACATGGCACTCGCGCGACCCTGCACAAGTCGGCATGGGAGGTCTTCGTTCCGCGCCGACTTTACGCCTCTCCTTTACGCCTGTCCGGCATCGCAGTATTCTATCGACCTAACGATCCCGCCCAGATCGAACCAATCAATCATTCGACAGGGAGTTCAGCCATGGCTGTGTCGCAGGCTATTCCGATCACGCGCCATCCGTTCGCCAACGGGTCCTACAAGCAGATGCTGATCGACGGGAAGTGGGTCGATGCTGCCTCCGGCAAGCGCTTCGAGACCCACAACCCCGCGACCGGCGAACTGCTTGCAACAGTGGCGGAGGGCGACAAGGAAGACATCGACCGTGCGGTCGCTGCCGCCCGCCGCGCCTTCGAAGGTCCCTGGAGCAAGGTCAAGCCGTTCGAGCGGCAGAACCTGCTCCTGAAGCTTGCCGACCTCGTCGAGAAGAATTTCGACGAATTGTCGCAGCTCGACACGCTCGACATGGGCGCGCCGCTCAGCCGTACCCGTGCCTATCGCCTGCGCGCTGTCGGCATGCTGCGCTATTATGCCGGCCAGACCACCGCGATCCATGGCGAGACCATCGAGAACTCGCTGCCCGGCGAAATCTTTTCCTACACGCTGAAGGAGCCGATCGGCGTCGTCGGCGCCATCATTCCCTGGAATGGTCCGCTGACTGCAACAATCTGGAAGATCGGTCCGGCGATCGCGACCGGCTGCACCGTCGTGCTCAAGCCCGCCGAGGAGGCGCCGCTGACCTCGCTGCGCATCGCCGAGCTCGCGATGGAAGCGGGCGTGCCGCCCGGCGTCATCAACGTCGTGCCCGGCTACGGCGAGACCGCGGGCGCGGCGCTTGCCTCGCACCATGACGTCGACAAGGTTGCCTTCACCGGCTCGCATGTCACGGGCCAGTCGATCATCCGTGCCTCGGCCGGCAACCTCAAGCGTGTCTCGCTCGAGCTCGGCGGCAAGTCACCGGACATCGTCTTCGCGGACGCCGATCTCGATGCGGCCGTGCCGGGCGCCGCGATGGCGGTGTTTGCCAATTCGGGGCAAATCTGCAGCGCCGGCACCCGGCTGTTCGTCGAGCAGTCGATCTACGAGGAATTCGTCGGACGTGTCGCCGAGTTCGGCAAGAAGCTGCAGGTCGGCAACGGCCTCGATCCCAACACCCAGATCGGACCGCTGGTGTCCGAGCAGCAGCTCGAGCGCGTCACCAGCTATCTCGACATCGGACAGAAGGAAGGCGCCAAGGCGCTCGCCGGCGGTGGCCGCGTTACCGAAGGCGCGCTTGCAAAAGGCTTCTTCGTGTCGCCGACGGTGTTCGCTGGCGTCCAGGACAATATGCGCATTGCGCAAGAGGAGATCTTTGGTCCCGTCATCTCCGCGATCGCGTTCAAGGACATGGACGAGCTGGTCAAGCGCGCCAACGCCACCACGTTCGGTCTCGGCTCGGGCCTGTGGACCCGGGACGTCAGCAAGGCGCATGCGGTCGCGAAGAGGCTCCGTGCCGGTTCGGTGTGGGTGAACTGCTACCAGGCGATGGACCCGGCTGTGCCCTTCGGCGGCTACAAGATGAGCGGCTACGGCCGCGAATCCGGCAAGCAGCACGTCGAGGAATATCTCAACGTGAAGGCCGTCTGGATCAAGACGGCCTGACGCGCCATCGCGTCCGGACTTCAGCGATCGGTCTTGCCTGCGGCGACGTGAGTCCGCTTGCAGCGACCAAAGGTTGTTGCCCGGACGCTACATGCGATTTTGAAAGCTCGCGTTGTCCGCGATTTTGCAAGGCTTGCTATCCCATTTCGAATGTCGGCCGGTTAGTTCTGGTCAACGTCAATCTTCGGAATTGGAATCTCGATAATGCTTCGCTTTGCTCCGATCGTGTTTGTGGCTTTGGGCGTCGCCTCGGCGCAGCCCGCTCTTGCGGCAGATATGACCGCACGTGCGCCAGCGTACAAGGCGTCGCCACTGCCCGTTGCCTACAACTGGTCGGGCTTCTACGCCGGCGTGAATGTCGGGTATGGGTGGGGGGATGGTGCGAACAATCTCGCGCCCCATGATCCGGTCTTCACTGCGGGCGTGCTCGACGTCGCACTGGCGGGAGGCCTTGTCCCGGCTTCGCTGGCAACAGACGCGCGTGGTGTGCTGGGCGGCTTGCAGGCCGGCTACAATGTGCAGACGGGCTCGTTGGTGTGGGGCGTCGAAGCCGATATTGCGGCGGCCGACACCAAGGGTAGCTCAACGGTGACCCGAACCTTGCCGGTCTTCCCGACGATCATGACCACGCAAGATCAGAAGGTCGACTGGCTGGGGACCGTGCGCGGCCGGATCGGTGCCACCGTCGTGCCCGACTTGATGCTGTACGCGACCGGCGGTCTTGCCTATGGGCATGTCAAGGCGTCGACGTCGATCGTGGATCCTACGGGTGGGAGCGGCACGCCCTGCCTCAATGTGATCTGTAGCGCAGGCGCGGTGGAAAGCTGGCGCGTGGGCTGGACGGTCGGCGGCGGCGGCGAGTACCGCATTGCGTCGAACTGGAGCGTCAAGCTCGAATATCTCTACTACGATCTCGGCAGCGAGAAATACACCATCTTCAATCCGCTATTCCCGTTCACGCCCGGCCCGGCGCGTGGCTTTGACTCTACCGCGAATTTCACGGGCCACATCGCGCGTGTTGGCTTGAACTACAAGTTCAGCCCAGGCGCGGTCGTTGCGAAATACTGACCTGCAATCCGGATAGACGAAAGCCCCGGGCCCGGCCCCGGGGCTTCTTTTATTCGCCGCCTCTTTTGGCTGGCCAGCCATTCCCCCGTGCAGCTTCCGAGCTGCGGACCTTTCTCTTATGATCCCCGTCCTCTCATCCAATCATTTTGGGGCCGGAATGAAATTCGAGGCGTTGTTTCAACCGTTGCAGGTCGGTCCGTACAAGCTCGCGCACCGCGTCGCGATGGCGCCGTTGACGCGCATGCGAGCCGAGCGCGAGAGCTTTTCGCCGCGGCCGCTCAATGCCGAATATTACGGTCAGCGCGCCACCCAAGGCGGCCTGCTCATTGCCGAGGCCTCGCCTGTGCTCTCGCATGGTCGCGGTAATCCGGCGACGCCCGGCATCTATTCGGAGACGCAGATCGCGGGCTGGCGCAAGGTTGTCGACGCCGTGCACGCCAAGGGCGGCATCATCTTTCTCCAGCTCTGGCACGTGGGCCGCGTCTCGCATTCTTCCTTCCACGGCGGGGAGCTGCCGGTCTCGGCATCGGCGATCGCGATCAAGGCCGAAGGCATGAAGGCAATGACCGCCGACGGCAAGATCTCCGACTATGAGACGCCGCGCGCGCTGGAGACGAACGAGGTCACGGGCATCGTCGAGGCCTTCAGGCAGGGTGCGAAGAACGCGCTGGCCGCGGGCTTCGACGGCGTCGAGATCCACGGCGCCAACGGCTATCTGCTCGAGCAATTCCTGCAATCACGCAGCAACCAGCGCACCGATCAATATGGCGGTTCGATCGAGAACCGCGCGCGGCTTCTGCTCGAAGTGACCCAGGCGGCGATCGACGTCTGGGGCGCGGGCCGCGTCGGCGTGCGGCTGTCGCCCCACGGCATCGCCAATGATTCCGGCGAGCCCGATCCGATGCCGCTCTACACGCACGTGGTCAAGGCGCTCGACAAGCTCGGTCTTGCCTATCTGCATTTCATCGAACCGCGCTCCAGCGGCTCCGGGCGTGCCGAAGTCAACTGGCAGAACGTGCCGTCGGCAATGCTGCTATTCCGCCCGCTCTACAGCGGCGTGCTGATGACGGCAGGCGGGTTTACGGCCGAGACGGCGAACGCCGCTATCGCAGAGGGACACGCCGACCTCATCGCCTTCGGCCGCATCTTCATCTCCAACCCCGATCTGCCGCGCCGCCTGCAGCACGACTACCCTCTCACGCCGTATAACCGTGCGACGTTCTACGGCGGCGAGGAGAAGGGCTATACCGACTATCCGGTGTATGACGAGCTGACGCCGGTCTGACACTGCTGTAGCCCGGTTGAGCGAAGCGATATCCGGGGTCTTCACCTAAGCTCTGGTCTTCCCGGATGTCGCTTCGCTCATCCGGGCTACGGAGTTATTGTGTTGCCCCGACGGACACCACGAATTCCGTCATTGCGAGCGATGAGGGAAGCACCCATGGCCAAAGCCGCAGCCGCCGCAGGAGTTGCCACCGGCCAATGCCTCTGCGGCAAGGTCACCTTCGAGATTGACGTTCCCGCACGCTGGGCCTGGCACGATCACTCCGCCGCCAGCCGTCGCGCCCACGGCGCCGCCTATGCAACCTATGTCGGAAGCTGGAAGAAACGGTTTCGCATCACCGCAGGCAAGACGGCGCTGACGCGCTACGAGGACAAGGCAACGAAGACCGCGCGCAGCTTCTGCGCGCATTGCGGCACGCCGATCGCATATGAGCGCCCGCGCGGGCCGCACATGGTCAACATCCCCCGTGCGCTGTTCAAAGAGCGCACCGGCCGCCAGCCGCTGTATCACATTGCGATCGAGGAGCTGCAGGAATGGACCTATACCGGCGAGCCGCTGGTACCGTTGAAGGGCTTTCCCGGTGTGGTCTGGCAGCGCTCGAAAAAGAAGAAGCGGGCGGGCGGCGAGGATCCGTTCGAGCTGGGGCGCGAGGAGATGTAGCGTGCTGCGCCCACGCAACGCAGCCATGACTGCGCTTCCTTGCGCGCCTCCCGCGATTTCGGCCATCATGCTTCCTGCCTTGCGGCAACGTCCGCCTCTGGAGGAAACATGAAGAACAAGATCACCGGCCGCTCCGCCTTTCTCGCGCTGCTCAAGGACGAGGGCATCACGCATCTGTTCGGCAATCCCGGCACGACCGAACTGCCGATCATGCACGCGCTGAAGGACCATCCCGATCTCACCTATGTGATGGCGATGCAGGAGAGCCTGGTGGTGGCGATCGCGGATGGCTATAGCCGCGCCTCCGGAAAGCTCGTCGCATGCAACGTCCATGTCGCGCCCGGCCTCGGCAACGCGATGGGCTCGCTCTACAACGCCCAGTTCACGGGCACGCCGATGATCCTCACCGCGGGCCAGCAGGAGCAGGGCCACGGACTGATGGAGCCGGTGCTCTACGGCCCGCTGGTGCGCATGGCCGAGCCGCTGGTGAAATGGGCGGTCGAGGTGACCCGGCTCGAGGATCTGCCGCGCATCGTGCGCCGCGCCGCAAAAATCGCGACCACGCCGCCGACCGGGCCGGTGTTCATTTCGTTGCCCGGCGACATCCTCAACAGCGAGGCCGGAATAGATCTCGGTCGCTCCACCCGCATCGACGCCCGCACAAGGCCATCGGATGAGGCCCTGAAGGCTTTCGCTATGCGGCTGCTGAAAGCCGAGCGCCCCGTGATCGTCACCATGGACGAGGTGGTGAAGAGCGACGCGCTGAAGGAGGCAGCCGAACTCGCCGAGCTTTTGGGCGCGGCCGCGTACCAATCGTCGACACCCTATGGCTCGCACTTCCTCTCGGAGAGCCCGAGCTTCGTCGGCACGCTGGCACGGGTTCAGAAAGTCGCGCGCGACACGCTTGCGCCGTACGACCTCTTGATCGCGCTCGGCGGCGATCCCCTGCGGATGTCGGTCTACAGCGAGGTCGATGCGCTGCCGGAGGGCCTTGGCATCGTGCAGATCGGCCTCGGCGATTGGGAGATCGCCAAGAACTACGGTGCCGAGATCGCGCTGAAGGCGGATTTGAAGGAAACGCTGCGCGCGCTGATCCCGGTGTTGAAGGAGATGGGCGGCGCTGCCCTGGCGCAACGTGCGAGGCAACGTCTCGCCGAGCTCGCGCCGAAGAACTGGACCGCAAGGCGCACCGCGCTGGTCGAGCAGATCGGCAAGGCCGCGAACCGCAGCCCCATCGATCCGGACTGGCTGGTGCTGCAGATGGTCGAGGCCATGCCAGCCAATGCCATCCTCGTTGACGAAGGCCTCACTTCGAGCCGCCAGATCACGGCGCTGCGTGCGCACCGCGACCGCTTCGGCTATCACGGCCTTGCCTCCGGCGGCATCGGCTGGGGCCTGCCGGCCTCCGTCGGCGCCAGCATCGCCAATCCCGATCACCCCGTCGTCTGCTTCTCCGGCGACGGCAGCGCGATGTATTCGATCCAGTCGCTGTGGACGGCGGCGCATCACAAGCTGCCGCTCAATGTGGTCATTGCCAATAATGGCGGCTACCGCATCATCAAGCAGCGTCTGCTCGCCTTCCATGGCGACGACAATTACGTCGGCATGGATTTTGTCGATCCCCCGGTGGATTTCGCGGGCGTGGCGAAGGCGTTGGGATGCGAGGCGATCAAGGTCAGCGACCCTCGCGAGTTGAAGGCGACGCTGGTGTCGGCGTTCGGCCGGCCTGGCACGAAGCTGATCGAGGTGATGGTGGACGGGAAGGTGTAGGGCAGGTGCCTCCACCGTCATTGCGAGGAGCACTTGCGACGAAGCAATCCAGACTGTCTCCGTGGAGCAATTCTGGATTGCTTCGCTTCGCTCGCAATGACGGGGAGAGCGGTGGCTCTATCCCTTCCTCCCCACCCGGTACCCCGCCGCCGGATGCGGCGCACCCAGCCTTGCACGCCCGTCACCGAACAGCTTCTCCCGCAGCGTGCCCCGGGCGTACTCGGCCTTGTACCGCCCACGCCGCGTCAGCTCCGGCACCAGCATGTCGGCGATGTCCTCGAAATCGCCGGGTGAGATCGCGAAGGCGACGTTGAGGCCGTCGACATCGGTCGCCTCGAACCACGCTTCGATCTTGTCCGCGACCATCTCCGGCGTGCCGACCACGACGGGACCGGCGCCGCCGACGCCGACATGCTCGATGACGTCGCGCACGGTCCAGACGCGATCGGGATCGGCGCGGGTGACGTTATCCAGTGCGCTGCGGCCGGCGTCGTTCTGGACATGGCGCACCTGCTGATCGAGCTCGTAGCCGGAGAAGTCGATTCCGGTCCATCCCGACATCAGCGCGAGCGCGCCCTCGGGGCTGATGTGGCGGCGATAGTCGGCATATTTTTCGTTCGCCTCGGCCTCCGTCCGCCCGAGGATGATCGTCATCATCGAGAACATCAGGATTTCCGCCGGATTGCGGCCGAACGCGGCGGCCTCCTGACGGATCGCCGACACCCGCGGCGCGATCACCTTGGCCGACGGTCCCGACATGAACACGCATTCGGCGTGCTGTGCCGCGAACCTCCGTCCGCGCGGCGAGGTGCCGGCCTGGTACAGCACGGGCGTCCGCTGCGGCGACGGCTCGCTCAGATGGATCGTGTTGTTGATGCGGTAGTTGGCGCCCTCGTGGTTGACGCGATGAACTTTTGTGGGATCGGTGAAGATGCCGCGCGTACGGTCGCGCAGCACGGCGTCGTCCTCCCAGCTTCCTTCCCAGAGCTTGTAGACGACCTCCATATATTCGTCGGCGATCTCGTAGCGGTCGTCGTGCCCGATCTGCTTGTCCTTGCCGGCGCCGCGCGCGGCGCTGTCGAGATAGCCGGTGACGACATTCCAGCCGATACGCCCCTCGGTAAGATGATCGAGCGTCGACATCCGCCGCGCGAACGGATAGGGCGGCTCGAAGGAAAGATTGCTGGTGACGCCGAAGCCGAGATTCTGCGTGACCGCCGCCATTGCCGACAGCAGCAGCAGCGGATCGTTCGAGGGCGACTGGGCTGCATTGCGCAAGGCTGCGTCAGGACTGTTGCCGTAGACGTCATAGACGCCGAGCACGTCGGCCAGGAACAGCCCGTCGAAACGGCCGCGCTCCAGCGTTTTGGCAAGATCGATCCAGTAGGGCAGGCGGTTATATTCGGCAGTGCGGTCGCGCGGATGGGTCCACAAGCCCGGTGACTGGTGTGCGACGCAATTCATCGCAAATGCATTGAGCCTGATCTGCTTGGCCATGATGGTCCCCCGGCGCCCTGTACCGGGCGCTCTTCGAATGATAGAGCTGCGCCCGAACTTGGCGAAGTTCTTGCATATAGCGCGACGTTGGCAAGGCCAAAATCAGCGGCGCTGCCGCGCTTGGCAAGCCAATCTCAAGAGAGCAAGAACGAAATCCCAAGACTATCGAAGTCCCCGCCACTTTCGGAGGCCTGCCCGTATCGGGTATGCTTCTTCGCCTCGCAACCTAAAAAAGAAAATAATGACCAGAGCCGATGCCATCGCCCGCGCCCGTGACGATTTCAAATCCGGCGCGTTCCTCGCTGAACTCGACCGTCGCGTCGCCTACCGGACCGAGAGCCAGAATCCGAACCGGAGCGTCGAGCTGCGCGCCTATCTGGAACAGGAGATGGTGCCCGCTTTCGCCGCGCTCGATTTCCAAAGCCGGATGATCGAATCTCCCAGCGGCAAGGCGCCGTTCCTGTTCGCAGAACACCACGAGAGCGAGACGGCGCCGACCGTGCTGATCTACGGCCATGGCGACGTCGTCGACGGCATGGAAGGCGAGTGGCGCGACGGCCGCGATCCCTGGCGCACCACGGTTTCGGGCACGCGTCTTTACGGTCGCGGCACGGCCGACAACAAGGGCCAGCACAGCATCAACATGGCCGCACTCCGCGCGGTGCGCGAGGCCCGCGGCGGCAAGCTCGGCTTCAACGCCAAGTTCATCGTCGAGATGGGCGAGGAGATCGGTTCGCCGGATCTCGGCAAGATCTGCGATCTCAATCGCGATGCGCTCAAGGCCGATCTGTTCATGGCCTCCGACGGGCCGCGCCTGTCCGCCGACCGTCCCACCCTGTTCCTCGGCTGCCGCGGCGGCATCCGCATTCATCTCGATGTGAACCTTCGCGACGGCGGCCATCACTCCGGCAATTGGGGCGGTGTGCTCGCCAACCCCGCGACCATTCTGGTCAACGCGATCTCGACGCTGGTCGACGGCCACGGCCGCCTTCAGCTGGATGCGCTGAAGCCGCCGCGCCTCACCAACCAGATCCGCAGTTATCTTGCGGACGTGCAGGTGGTGCCGACCGAGGACGAGCCGGCGTTGGCCGAGGGCTGGGGCGAGGAGGGTCTTTCGGCGGCCGAGCGGCTCTACGCCTGGAACACGCTCGAAGTGCTGGCGATGTCGTCGGGCAATATCGAGAAGCCGGCCAACGCCATTCCCGGCCACGCCAATGCCGTGCTGCAACTGCGTTTCGTGGTCGGCACCAGGATCGATGGGCTGATCGAGGCGATCCGCGCGCATCTGGCGCAGAAGGGCTTTCCGATGGTCGAGGTGCGGGCGGCGCAGAGCTTTGCCGCCTCGCGCACGGATTTCGACAGCCCCTGGATCACATGGGCGGCAGATTCGGTCCGTCAGACCACCGGCAAGGTCCCGGCGGTACTGCCCAATTTCGGCGGCTCGTTGCCCAACGACGTGTTCTCCGAGATCCTGGGCCTGCCGACGATCTGGGTGCCGCACTCCTATCCCGGCTGCTCCCAGCATGCGCCCAATGAGCACATCCTGCTGCCATTGACCGAAGAGGCCTTGACGGTGATGGCCGGCCTGTTCTGGGATCTCGGGGAAGTGCCAAGCCCGCTAACAAGCCCGCTAACGCGCCCGCCGACCTGAGCCGTTAACCGGAGCCGCGATCCAGCCAAAAGTCACATTCTATTCCAATCCAATTTGTGCTTGCATCCCGCCGGCATCATCCTGAAAGGGGACCCAAAAGTGAAACATTTCCGTAGCATCGGCCTCGCGCTCGCCGCGACCTTCGCTGTCAGCCAGGCCGGGGCCGAGGAGCTGACCGGCACGCTGAAGAACATCAAGGACACCGGCGCCATTACGCTCGGCTTCCGCGACTCCTCGATCCCGTTCTCCTATCTCGATGACAACCAGAAGCCCATCGGGTTCGCGATGGACATCTGCTACAAGATCGTCGACGCCGTGAAGAAGGAGCTCAAGCTCGACAAGCTCGAGGTCAAGCTCAATCCCGTGACCTCGGCGACGCGTATTCCGCTGATGGCCAACGGCACAATCGACCTCGAATGCGGCTCGACCACCAACAATGCCGAGCGGCAGAAGCAGGTTGCCTTCACCAACACCCATTACCTGACCGCCAGCCGCTACGTCTTCAAGAAGTCGAGCGGCCTGAAGTCGATCGACGATCTCAAGGGCAAGACGGTGGTCTCGACCGCCGGCACCACCAACATCAAGCAGCTCACCGAAGCCAATGTTGCGAAAAGCCTCGGCGCCAACATCATCCCGGCCAAGGACCACGCCGAATCCTTCCTGATGGTCGAGACCGACCGCGCCGTCGCCTTCGTGATGGACGACATCCTGCTCGCGAGCCTCGTTGCCGGCTCGAAGTCGCCCGACGACTACGTCATCTCCAAGGACGCGTTCTCCAAGCCTGAGCCCTACGGCATCATGCTGCGCAAGGACGACGCGGCGTTCAAGAAGGTGGTCGATGCGGCGACCGCAGCGCTCTATACTTCCGGGGAAGGCCAGAAGATCTACGAGAAGTGGTTCACCCAGAAGATCCCGCCGAAGGGTCTGAACCTCAACACCCCGATCTCGGCCGAGCTGAAGAACGAGTTCGCCAAGCCGACCGACTCGCCGAACCCGGACGATTATAAGTAAGCTATAACCGCGATCTTTCGATCCGGATCGTGTCCGGCCATCTTGACTCCAAGGTGGCCGGACATTTGCATAGCGCCAGGACATCCATGACTGGCGCGTTCGCGCGGGGGACACGTGAACTACCACTGGAACTGGGGAATTTTCTTCGAGCCGAACCCGATGGGAACCGGCACCTATCTCGACATGCTGTTGTCGGGCCTGGTGCTGACCCTCAAGACGGGTGCGCTCGCTTGGATCATCGCGCTGATCATGGGCTCGATCGTCGGCGTGATGCGCACGCTGCCGTCGAAGGGAGCGTATTGGTTCGGCTTTGCCTATGTCGAATTCTTCCGCAACATGCCGCTGTTGGTGCAGCTCTTCCTGTGGTTCTTCGTGCTGCCGGAACTGCTGCCGAAATCTGCCGGCCTCTGGCTGAAGCAGCTGCCGAATGCGCCGTTCTGGACGGCGGCGATCGGCATCGGGTTCTTCATGTCGGCGCGCGTCGCCGTGCAGTTGCAGGCCGGCATCGGATCGCTCCCACGCGGCCAGAAGATGGCGGCGACCGCGCTCGGCCTGACGACCTTGCAGGCTTATCGCTACATCTTGCTGCCGATGGCTTTTCGCATCATCCTGCCGCCGCTGACGTCCGAGTTCCTCAACACCATCAAGAACACGGCTGTGGCCATCACCATCGGCTTGCTTGAGTTGACCGGACAGGCGCGCTCGATGCAGGAATTCTCGTTCCAGGTGTTCGAGGCCTTCACCGCCGCGACCCTTCTCTATCTCCTCGTCAACGCCGTCGTCGTGACCGCAATGCGCTTCCTCGAGCGCTACGTCGCGATCCCCGGCTACATCACGGGGAAATAGCACCATGTTCAGCAATTTCGATTTCGACGTCATCCGCCGCACGCTGCCTTATCTGTTCTACGAGGGCATGACGTTCACGCTGATGCTCACGGGACTTGCGGCGCTCGGCGGCCTGATCTTCGGCACGGCAATCGCGCTGATGCGGCTGTCTGGCTTCAAGATCCTGGGCCGCATCGCCGGGGTCTATGTCGACTTCATGCGCTCGCTGCCGCTGGTGCTGGTGATCTTCTGGTTCTACTTCCTGGTGCCCTATATCGGGCAGTGGGTGACCGGCGCGTCGCGCCCGATCAGTGTCGGCGCGTTCGCGTCCTCGCTCATCACCTTCATCTTGTTCGAGGCCGCGTACTTCTCCGAGATCATGCGTGCCGGCATCCAGTCGATCTCGCGCGGTCAGCCGGCCGCAGCCAACGCGCTTGGCCTGACCTACGCCCAGACCATGCGCTACGTCGTGCTGCCGCAGGCCTTCCGTAACATGCTGCCGGTGCTGATCACGCAGACCATCGTGCTGTTCCAGGACACCTCACTGGTTTACGTGCTGTCGATCACCGATTTCCTCGGTGCCGCGAGCAAGGTCGCGCAGCGCGACGGCCGTCTGGTCGAAATGTATCTGTTCGCAGCGATCGTCTACTTCACCATTTCCTGTGTTGCGTCCTTCGGCGTTCGCCGCCTGCAGGCGCGCATCGCCATCATTCGATAGAGTTTGTCATGATCGAGATCAGCCACGTCGACAAATGGTACAGCCCGAGCTTCCAGGTGCTGACCGACTGCACCACCAGCGTCACCAAGGGCGAGGTGGTCGTGGTCTGCGGTCCGTCGGGATCAGGCAAGTCGACGCTGATCAAATGCGTCAACGCGCTGGAGCCGTTCCAGAAAGGCGACATCAGCGTCGATGGCACCAAGGTCAACGATCCCAAGACCAATCTGCCCAAGCTGCGCTCGCGTGTCGGCATGGTGTTTCAGCATTTCGAGCTGTTTCCGCATCTGAAGATCATCGACAATCTCTGTCTCGCACAGCAGAAGGTGCTCGACCGGTCGCGCGACAAGGCGATGGCAAAAGGCATGCAGCTGCTGGAGCGCGTCGGCCTGAAGGAACAGGCGCAAAAGTATCCCGCGAACCTGTCCGGTGGCCAGCAGCAGCGGGTGGCGATCGCTCGCGCGCTCGCAATGGATCCCATTGTCATGCTGTTCGACGAGCCGACCTCGGCGCTCGACCCCGAAATGGTGAGCGAGGTGCTCGACGTCATGGTGGACCTTGCCCATGAGGGCATGACCATGATGGTCGTCACCCACGAGATGGGCTTTGCCCGCAAGGTCGCCAACCGCGTGATCTTCATGGACCGCGGCGAGATCGTCGAGGACGCCCCGAAGGACGATTTCTTCGGCAAGCCCCGCAGCGACCGCGCGCAGAAGTTTTTGTCGAAGATCCTGTCGCATTAATTCTCGCGTTATTCCGGGATGCGCCGAAGGCGGGTTTCAGGGCGTCGCCAAATCCCGTATAACCGCACCAAATCTCTCTTCCCGCCAGGAGACCTGCCTTGGATCCGATCGCCTATGTCAACGGCTCATTCGTCCCGCTCTCGGACGCCAAAATTTCGGTGCTCGATCGCGGCTTCCTGTTTGCCGACGGCATCTACGAGGTCTCGGCCGTGCTCGACGGCAAGCTGATCGACAATGCCTCGCATCTGACGCGGCTGGAGCGCTCGGTCGGCGAGATCCAGCTGAAGCTGCCCGAGACGGTCGAGCGCATCACCGAGCTCCAGAAGGAGCTGATCGCGCGCAACAAAGTCGAGAACGGCCTCGTCTATCTCCAGGTCACCCGCGGCGCCGACAAGGGCCGCGACTTCGCCTTCCCCAAGGGCGACGTCAAGTCGAGCCTTGTAATGTTCACGTCGGAGAAGGACATCATCAACGCCGCCTCGGCCAAGACCGGCATCAACGTGATCACCGTGCCCGACATCCGCTGGGAGCGGCGCGACATCAAGAGCGTGGCACTCCTCGCGCAAGTGCTGGCAAAGCAGGCCGCGGCCGAAGCCGGTGCGGGCGAGGCCTGGATGCTGGAAGACGGCTACGTCACCGAAGGCGGCTCGTCCTCGGCGTTCATCCTGACCCAGGACGACGTCATCGTGACCCGCAAGAACTCCAACGCGATCCTGCCGGGCTGCACCCGCAAGGCGGTGGTGGCGCTGGCGGAAGAGCGTCAGCTCCGCGTCGAGGAGCGTTCCTTCACGGTCGCCGAGGCGCTCGCCGCCAAGGAAGCCTTCGCCACCTCGGCGTCGCTGTTCGTCCAGCCGGTGGTTGCGATCGACGGCAAGAAGGTCGGCGACGGCAAGCCCGGCCCGCTTGCCGCGCGGCTGCGCGAGATCTACGTGGAGTTCGCCAAAGCGACGGCGATTTAAGCAGCGCACTCGGTGTCACCGCCCGCGAAGGCGGGCGATCCAGTCCGACGCGCGGGCGGTGATTAATCTCGCTGTCTCTGGAATACTGGATGCCCCGCCTGCGCGGGGCATGACAGCTGAGAACATCTCACGCCACCGACGCCTTCACCTTCACCGGGTGAACCGCACGGAACGCGATCGCGATCCTGTTCCAGGCATTGATGGCGCCGATCAGCATGGTCAGGTTCACCGTCTCCGCATCGGAGAATTGCGCGCGGACCTCCTCGTAGACGTCATCAGGCGCGTGCGTCTCGGAGATCAGCGTCACTGATTCGGTCCAGGCCAGCGCCGCGCGCTCGCGGTCGGTGTAGAGCGGCGATTCGCGCCAGGCGTTGAGTAGATAGATGCGTTGCTCGGTCTCGCCGCGCTTGCGGGCGTCCTCGGTGTGCATGTTGATGCAGAAGGCACAGCCGTTGATCTGCGACGCGCGGATCTTGACGAGCTCGATCAGCGATTTCTCGAGGCCGGTCGACTGGATCTGCTCTTCCAGCGCCATCAGCGCCTTCATCGTGTCGGGTGCGGCCTGGTAGAAATTCATGCGGGGTTTCATGGTCGTTCTCCTTGCTTGCTGGGGTGATGTCAGTGGGCGCCGCCGGCCGAGGCGGGGCCGGCCTTCTTCAGGAAGAGGGTGGCGATCAGCGCGACGATCAGTGCCACGCCGAGCAGATAGAAGGTGTCGCTGAAGGCGAGGATATAGGCCTGCTTCTGCACGATATGGCCGATCGCAACATAGGCGCGATGCAACGCGTCCGCCCGGTCGAGAATGCCGTGATTGACGAAATATTGGGTGAGCTGTTCCAGCCGCGTCCGCGTCGCCTGCTCGAACAGCGAGACCGACTGCATCAGCACGTTGGAGTGATACTGCTCGCGCTTGGTCAGCAGGGTCTGCAACAGCGCGATGCCGACGGCGCCACCGAGATTGCGCATCATGTTGAACAGGCCGGAGGCCGAGCCCGCGTTCTCCGGTTCGATGCCCGAGGTCGCCACCGCAGACAGCGGCGCCATCACCAGCGCCTGGCCGATCGCACGAACCACATTGGGCCAGAGCAATTGATCGGCGGCATAGTTGCCGGTCATGTAGATGTTCATGAAGTTGGAGGCCGCGAACAGGACGAAGCCGACGCCGATGATGAGCCGCGCATCGAGCTTCTGCATCAAGCGCGGCACCAGCGGGATCAGCAAGAGCTGCGGCAGGCCGGTCCATGCCAGCACCATGCCGATCTGCTCGGCATTATAGCCTTGGATGCGAGCCAGATATTGCGGCAGGATGAACACCGAGCCGTAGAGCGCGATTCCCAGCAGGAAATTCGCGAGCATGCCGAAGCCGAAATTGCGGCGGACCAGCAGGCGCAGGTTGAGGAGCGGCTTCTTCACGGTCAGCTCGATGATCAGGAAGGCGGTCAGCGCCACGGCCGCGATGACGGACAGCTTGACGATGAAGGGCGAGCCGAACCAGTCGTCCTTATTGCCATCCTCAAGCACGGTCTGCAGCGCCGACAGTCCGATCGCCATGGCGATGATGCCGGCCCAGTCGCCGTCGCGCAGCAGCCCAAGCTTCATGGGCTTTGCATCGAGCGCGTACCAGAGCATGCCGACCATGATCCCGCCCGGGACGACATTGACGTAGAAGATGTACTGCCAGCCAAAATTTTCGGTGAGATAGCCGCCGATGGTCGGGCCGATCGCGGGCGCGAACGTCGCCGACAGCGCGAACAGCGCAAGGCCGACCGGCTGCCTTCCGCGCGGCAGCAATGTGATGATGAGCGTGAACGCCATCGGAATCAGCACGCCGCCGGTAAAACCTTGCACTGCCCGCAGCACGATCATCTGCGGCAGGTCCTGCGCCAGCGCACAGGCGGCCGACAGGATCAGGAACAGGACCGCGTTGGTGAGCAGATAAATGCGGACCGAGAACACCTGCGCCAGCCAGCCCGAGAGCGGGATGACCACGATCTCCGCGATCAGATAAGAGGTCGAGATCCAGCCGCCATCGTCGATGCCGGCGCCGATCGCGCCCTGGATGTCGGCGAGCGAGGCATTGACGATCTGGATGTTGAGCACCGCCATGAAGGCGCCGAGTGTCGCGCCGATCACGGCAATCCAGGTCTTGGTGGAAACCACCGGCGTGGCGGCCGCGGCCGGAGCAGGAAGGCTGGCGGCGGAAGCGGCGTTCAGGGCGGGTTGGAGCGTGCTCATGAAGGGCCTCGTCTCGGGTACGGAGACAGGATGCATCAGGCGGATGGCTTCGATCATCGGGAAACGTGGGAAGGATCATCCGGCAGGACTTGATATTGCTGCCGGAGTGGGCCTTTAGCCTCCGTTGGGTCGCGTCGCATTGTCGGCGAGGCGCTTGGCCGTCTCGCGCTCGGCCATGACGGCCTGTTTGGTGTCGATAGTCGGCGCCGCGGACATGCCGGGGCGCAGCAGCCCGGTCAAGCTGTGGTCGTCGAGCACGATCTTCACCGGCACCCGCTGCACGATCTTGGTGAAATTGCCGGTGGCGTTGTCGGGCGGCAGCAGTGCGAATTCAAGGCCGCTCGCCGGCGAAAGGCTGTCGACATGGCCGCGCAGGGTCTGATTGCGAAAACTGTCGACGTGCAGCTCGACCGGTTGGCCGGCGCGGACATGAGTGAGCTGCGTCTCCTTGAAATTCGCCACGACATAGACTGCATCGAGCGGCACCACCGCCATCAATTGCGTGCCGGCCTGCACGAACTGTCCCACGCGCAGTGAGCGGGCGCCGACCGTGCCGTCGACCGGCGCCGTAATCTCGGTGTAGGAGAGATTCAGGGTCGCCTGCTCCGCGACCGCGCGCGCGTGCTCGAGCTGGGCTGTGGCCTGCGCGCGCTGGGTGGTGAGCACGTCGATCTTGCGTTGCGCGGCCACAAGGCCCGACCTGGCATGTTGCAGTTGCGCGTTGCTGGCGCGCAACGCGGCGTCAGTCTGTTGTGCGCGCTGAATCGTGCCGGAGCCCGACTTCATCAAATCGTCGTAGCGGGCGCGCTCCTCCTGCGCAAATTTCAGATTCGCGTCGGCAGCAGCGACGTCGGCCGTGCTCTGCTCGATGATCGGCTGCTGGAGTTCGAGTTGGGCGTCGAGGTTGCGCACCGACGCTTCCGCCGCAGCGACATCGGCGCGGGCCTGGTCGAGCGCTGCCTTGAAGTCGCGGTCGTCGATCTTCGCCAGCAGATGGCCCGCTTTGACCTTTTCGTTGTCGCTGACCAGCACCTTGGCGATGTAGCCCGAGACTTTTGGCGCGACGATCGTGGAGTCGGCCTTCACATAGGCGTCGTCGGTTGTCTCGAGATAACGGCCGTTGACCCAGTAGTCGTGTCCGTAATGGACAATCGCTGCTGTGCCCGCGAGGAACGCGAGCGCCAACGCCGCCCGTCGAACCATATTCCGGGTCGGACCACGCACCGGCACCGGCGGTGAAGCTTGCAGTACCTCAGTCGCTTGCTGGAAGTTTTCGGTGCGGGGCATCTCGGACATGGCAGTCTCCTGTCGGGTGGCTGAGACTATCGGTCTTCTTCGGGCGATCGATAATCGGCGAAATACCGGAAGGATTATCCGCTGAGAGTGGATAGTCCGGGAATCCCGCCTTCGCGTATGGTCTACCGAGCCGGAGGTGCGACTGCCCCAGAGCGATTGCCGCCTCTGTCGCAGGATTGCGGCTAACCCATCCGCCATCCGCGCGCGAGCTAATCTGACGGATAATCGGACAGAATTCCTTGCGATTATCGACCAAGAGCGGATAATCAGTCGGCATGGACCGATTGACGAGCCTCGAAGTCTTTAGCCGGGTGGTCGAGACTGGCGGCTTCTCTGCAGCAGCCCGCAAGCTCAACATGTCGACCACCATGGTGAGCAATCACGTTCAGGCGCTGGAAGACCGGCTCGGGGTGAGGCTGCTTCAGCGCACCACGCGTAAGGTCAATCTCACCGAGATCGGCAAGGCCTACTACGACCGCTGCATCCAGATCCTCGCCGATATCGAACAGGCCGACGATATCGCGAGCGAATTGCAGTCGGTGCCGCGCGGGACGCTGCGGATCCACGTCGCCACGCACATGGTGCCGTTCGTCGCGCCCGTGGTGGCGAAGCTGCTGTCGGCCTATCCAGAGCTCAAGATCGATCTGCGCATGGGCGAAGCCGACATCGATCTCATCGAAGAAGGCTACGACGTTGCCCTGCGCATGACCGCGCCGCCGGATTCGAGCCTGATCGTCCGCAGCCTTGCCACCTGGCGTCACGTGCTGTGCTGCTCGCACGATTATCTCGACAAGCACGGTCGCGTGCAGAAGCTCGATGAGCTCACGGCGCACAATTGCGGGCGCCATTTGAACTATCCCTTCGGCGACGATTGGCGCTTTTTCGATCGCAAGGGCGCGCCGGCATCGGTACGGATTTCCGGCAGCTTCATCACCAACAGCGGTGAGGCCTTGCGGAAGGTGGCGCTGGAAGGCGCTGCCGTCTGCCTGATGGCGGGTTTTCTCGTTCGGGACGATCTCGAAGCCGGTCGGCTCGTTCGCCTGCTGCCCGAGTACCGGCCGGTCGAGATGTCGATGAACGCCGTCTATCCGCACCGGCATCATCTGTCGGCGAAGGTCAGGACCTTCATCGACATGCTCGTGCATCACAGCGCCGAGCAGCAGAAGCTGATCAATCCGTATTCATGAGTGGCGCGGCGGCGGCAATCGCTCGAAAACGGCGTCGAGTGCCATGCCGATCGCAAGCAGGCCGCGATCGCTGCCCGCGGGGCCGTCCAATTCAAGCCCGATCGGCAGTTTGCTCCGGGCGCCGAGCGCGATCGGAATCTGGATGCCGGGAATGCCGGCATTGCTGCCGGGATCGGTGTTCTGGATGAACAGGGCGAAATTCTCCAGGCTGCTGGAATCGGGATTGGAGGCAATGGCGATACGCGGCGTGGTCGGGAAGGCGATGGCATCGAGCCGGTTGTCCGCAAAGGTCCTGCCGTAGAGCGCCTGCAGGGCGGGTCGCGCGGACCTGATGGCCGCGTCATAGATCGGCTCGGCATCGACCAGCGTATTGTCTGGACCTGGCAGCTTGCGCGGGATCACGAGGCCGTCATAGGTGCCCTTGACGTCGGGGCTCGCGATCTCCCGCGCCAGTGCGTCAATGGTGATGCCGGTGCTGCTATGCGCCAGATAGGCCACCATGTCGTCATAGGCCTCGTACAGCGCGACGGGAAAGCCGACCTGGACGTTGAGTTCGGCCAGATGCGGCATCTCGATCTCAACGATCGTGATGCCCTGCGTCTTCATTTTCGTGAGGGCTACCTGGAATGCGGCGTCGGTGTCGGCGTCGAGATTGCTCAGCATCGTCTTTACGATGCCGATCCGCACCAGCCTCAGATCGGCCGCCTGAACGGCATCGCCACCTGCAATGACGCGGTCGAGCAGCGCGACATCCGCCGCGGTCGCTGCCATCGGACCCGCGGTGTCGCGGGTGTGCGAGATTGGCGCGATGCCAGCTTGCGGATAGCGTCCGACCGTCGGGCGGAGCGAGGCACATCCATTCAGCGCGGCGGGAACCCTGACCGATCCGCCAGTGTCGGTGCCGAGCCCGCCCGCGACGATCCGTGCGCCGATCGCGGCGCCCGTTCCGGAGGAGGAGCCGCCGGCGATCAGGGCGCGGTCATAGGCGTTGCGCACGCCGAACTCCGCGCCGGTCTTGAATGCGGTGTTGTAGCCGGAGATGCCGAAGGCGAGCTCGTGCATGCTGGTTTTGCCGATGATGATCGCGCCCGCCGCGCGCAGCTTTGCGACCACCGGCGCGTCGGCCCTCGGAACGTAATTTTTTAGCGCTGGCGTTCCCGCGCTGCAGGGAAGTCCCGCGACCTCGATATTGTCCTTGATCACGATGGGAACGCCGCCGAGCGGCTTGTCCTTGTTGTCGTTCGCGTCGAATGCGGCCGCAGCTTTCAGGGCGCCGGCCTCGTCCAGGGTGACGAAGGCATTCAGATCGGCATTGGCCGTGGCGCGGGCGAGAGCTTCCGTCGTGAGTGCGGTGCTCGTGATTTTTCCGGCGCGGAGGTCGGCCACAGCCTGGGTCAGGGTCAACTGGTCGAAATCCATGAGGCGTCACCCCGTTGCAGGAGCGCCATCAGGGCGCGCCTCGGCTCCAGAGGCTGAAGCTTCGTCGGCGCCCCGTCAACCGTAGGCGCGCATCTTTGCAGGTGATGGGGCGTCGAACTCGGCGAACAGCCGCTCGACCTCGGCCTTCACCTTCCCGATCGCGGCGTCCTTAACCGGCCCGTAGCCCCGGATATCCATCGGCGCTTTTGCAATGGCGACCAGACTTGGCAGATGCGCCGCCTCGAGCCCGCCGAGCAGCCGTTTGATGATGCCGTCGTACCAAGTGATCAGTTCCCGCTCGGCGCGCCGTTCCGCCGTGTAGCCGAACGGGTCGAACGGCGTCCCGCGCAATCCCTTCAATCGCACCAGCATGGCAAGCGGTATCTGGACCCACTGCCCGAAGGCGCGCTTGCGCGGACGTCCGCGGGCGTCGCGCCTCGACGGCAGGAACGGCGGGGCGAGGTGATATTGGATGCTGAATTCGCCTTCGAACTCGCCTTTCAATTCGTCGAGGAAACCACTCTGCATGTGCAGCCGTGCCACCTCGTATTCGTCCTTGTAGGCCATCAACTTGAACAGCGCGCGCACGACCGCTTCGGTCAATGCTCCGCTATTCAGTTTGGCTTCGGCCTTGCGAACGTTTGCAACGAGTGCTCGATAGCGCGTTGCATACGCATCGTTCTGATAGGCCGTGAGGAAGTCGGCGCGGCGGTCGATCAACTGGTCGAGCGTCTCTGCCTTGGGCGCGTCGTCCATCTTCGGCAAGAAGTTGGG
The DNA here is from genome assembly GCF_023073025.1 of Bradyrhizobium sp. 76. NCBI lineage: Bacteria > Pseudomonadati > Pseudomonadota > Alphaproteobacteria > Hyphomicrobiales > Nitrobacteraceae > Bradyrhizobium > Bradyrhizobium sp. 76. The sequence goes on along the minus strand of NZ_JADPIS010000102.1, from coordinate 341,768 downwards.
ATCGGCCGCTGCAATCCGGCCCCAGGCGAAAGCCTGCTTGTTGCGTTCTACCGCGACGCCGTTGAGCTCGATCGCGCGCAACAGCGCCGACAGCGAGACCGGCAGCAGCCCGTGCTGCCAGGCAAAGCCCAGCATGACGATGTTGGCATAGACGGCGTCGCCGAGCAGGCGCTCGGCCAGCGCGTTGGCGTTGATGGTGTCGAGATTGCCGTCGCCGATCACCTGGCCGATCGCGCGCAGGCGGGCAGGTGAGGCGAGATCTGCGTCGCGGAAGCGGACGACGTCGCCGGTCGGCATCTCCGCGGTGTTGACCGCGGCGCGCGTGCCTTTCCGATAGGTGCCGGATGCCTTTGGCGAGGAGCTGACGACGAGGTCGCAGCCGATCAGCGCATCGGCCGCGCCCTGGTCGATGCGGACCTGATGCAACGCGTCGGGGGATGCAGCCAATCGGATGTAGCTCAGCACCGGTCCGAATTTCTGCGCAAAGCCGGTAAAATCCAGCACCGAGACGCCGTTTCGTTCGAGATGCGCCGCCATGCCGATCAGCGCGCCGACCGTGATCACGCCGGTGCCACCGACGCCGGTGACGAGCAGATCATAGGGACGGTCGAGCGGTGCGGGCGCGGGCAGCGGAAGCGTGGCCGCGTGGCCGACCGGGTTGATCCGGCTCGCGCCCTTCTTCCGGCGCGTCGCGCCCTCGACGGTGACGAAGCTCGGGCAGAACCCGTTGAGGCAGGAGAAGTCCTTGTTGCAGGATGAGAGATTGATCCGGCGCTTCCGGCCGAACGGCGTCTCCTTGGGCTCCACGCTGAGGCAGTTGGATTCGACCGAGCAGTCGCCGCAGCCCTCGCAGACGAGATCGTTGATATAGGCGAAGCGTTTGGGATCGGCCATCTGGCCACGCTTGCGGCGACGCCGTTTCTCCGTCGCGCAGGTCTGCTGATAGATCAGCACCGAGACGCCTGAGATTTCGCGCAGCTCGCGCTGCACATTGTCCATCTCTTCGCGCGGATGGATGGACACGCCGAACGGCAAGTCGCTGGGCGAAAATTGCGCTGGATCGTCCGACACCAGCGCGATGCGCGCAACGCCCTCGGCGCGGACGCTGAGCGCGATGGCGTAGACGCTGATCGGGCCGTCGACGGGTTGGCCGCCGGTCATCGCGACGGCATCGTTGAACAGGATCTTGTAGGTGATGTTGGCTTTGGCCGCGATCGCCTGCCGGATCGCCATCGAGCCCGAATGATAATAGGTGCCTTCGCCGAGATTCTGGAAAACGTGCTTGTTGCCGGTGAAGCGTGACGAGGCGGCCCAGTTCACGCCTTCGCCGCCCATCTGGATCAGGGACGATGTCTCGCGGTCCATCCAGCTCGCCATGAAATGGCAGCCGATGCCGGCTAGCGCCTTCGATCCCTCGGGCACCTTTGTCGATGTATTGTGCGGGCATCCCGAGCAGAAATAGGGCGTGCGCGTCGCACCAGAGACGTTGATCGTGCGCGCGGCCTCAGGCATCAAGCCGGCTGCGCGCGCGGCGAGATTGAGGCCCGGGAAGATCGGATCGAGACGGCGTGCGAGCACCCCAGCGAGCGCTCGCGGCGACAATTCGCCGATCCAGGAGATCAGCCGCGCGCCGGTTTCGTCGTGCTTTCCGACCATGCGCTCGGGTTTTTCGCCCGGATAATCGTAAAAATATTCCTTGAACTGGCTTTCGATGATGCCGCGCTTCTCCTCGACCACGAGGATCTCGCGCTTGCCCTTCACGAACGCCATCGCGTCATGCAGCGCCAGCGGCCAGACCATTCCGACCTTGTAGATGTCGATGCCGATGCTGCGGCAGGCTGCTTCGTCGAGACCCATCAGCCGCAGCGCTTCCATCAGATCGAGATGCGCCTTGCCCGTGGTGACGATGCCGTAGGTGGCGCCCGGGATGTCGTAGATGTGACGATCGATCGGATTGGCCTTGGCGAAGGCGTAGACCGCATGCTTCTTCGCCTCCAGCCGCTCCTCGATCTGTGGGCCGGGTAGATCGGGCCAGCGATAGTGCAAGCCGCCGGGCGGCGGCGTGAAGTCTGGCGTGTGGAAGGCGCGCGGCGGGCGCAGCGCGACGGAAGCGCCGGATTCCACGATCTCCGAGATCGCCTTGAAACCGACCCACATGCCGGTGAAGCGGCTCAGGGCGTAGCCATATTCACCGAATTCGAGATATTCGCTGACGCTTGCGGGGTGGAGCGTCGGCATGAACCAGCTCATGAAGGCCACGTCGGACTGGTGCGGCATCGAGGACGAGACGCAGCCATGGTCGTCGCCGGCGACCACCAGGACGCCGCCATGCGGCGAGGAGCCGTAGGCGTTGCCGTGTTTCAGCGCATCGCCGGAGCGATCAACGCCGGGGCCTTTGCCGTACCAGAGTCCGAACACGCCATCGACCTCGCGGTCGGCTTGCGTCTCGACCTGTTGCGAGCCGAGCACGGCGGTTGCGGCAAGGTCTTCGTTCACTGCCGGGAGGAATTCGATGTGGTCCCGCTTGAGTCGTTCCTGGATGCGCCACAGTTCGAGGTCGATGCCGCCGAGCGGCGAACCGCGATAGCCCGAAATGAAGCCCGCCGTGTTCAGCCCCGCGGCACGGTCGCGCCGGACCTGGTCGAGCGCAATGCGGACGATGGCCTGCGTGCCTGTAAGGAAGACTCGGCCCACTTCGCGATCGTAGCGGTCGGAAAGCTCGTAGGCGTCGAGTGACGAAATGGCGTCCATGCGGACCTCCCGCGGCATCCTTGCCATGGGAGAAGGGTAGGCCTGGGCGACTGGTAGGTCCTACCTATTTTCCCGAACAGAACATCCATTGTGGTAGAATTAACCGATATAGTATATAAAACGGTAGATTGATCCATTTTGGTGCTTTCCATGATCGAAGACCAAGACGCGCGGATTCTCGCCTTCCTTCAGAAGGACGGCCGCGCCACCAACCAGCAGCTCGCCGACGCGGTTGGCATGTCGACGTCGGCGTGCTGGCGCCGGGTGCGCGCGCTGGAGGAGCGCGGTGCCATCCAGGGCTATGCGGCCCTCGTCGCGCGCGAGCAGGCCGGCTTTGCGATGTCCGCGATCCTCCACGTCTCGCTGGAACGGCACGACGCAAAATTCGTCGACGAGTTCGTCGCGCGGGTGACCACGCGGCGTGAGGTGTTGGAGTGCTTTGCGACCACGGGCGATGCCGATTACCATTTGCGCGTCGCTGTGCAGGACATGGCGGCCTACAACAGATTCCTCGACGACTTCATGTTCCGCATTCCCGGCATTCGCTATGTCAGAAGCAACGTGGTGCTGAAAGAGATCAAGACGGGTGTGGCCCTGCCGTTTTGAGGGCAGCGCTTCGTCGTCCCGGCGAAGGCCGGGACCCATAACCACGAATGCCAATTGCCTTGCCGTAACGACGAGTCCTAATCAAAAACATCTGCTGCGGCGCATGGGTCCCGGCCTTCGCCGGGACGACACTGTTGGTGCAACGTGGGCTACCGCTCCTCCCGTACAAACCTGTTCCGCAGCGTGCCGATGCCGGTGATGTCGATCTCCACGACGTCGCCATGCTTGATATCAGGTGAGGCTCCATCCGTTCCCATCCAGATCACGTCGCCGGGCCATAACGTAAAGTATTTGGTCAGCTCGACCAGGAACGGCACCACGCCAAAGATCATGTCGTTGGTGTGGAAGCGGTTGGTCTCCTTGCCGTTGACCCGGACGATCGTTTCCATCTTGTCGAGGTCGGCTTCGGTCTCGATCCACGGGCCCATCGGCTTGAACGTGTCGGCGTTCTTCGAGCGCCACAGGCTGCGGTCGGCCTTCTGCCAATTCCGCTCGCTGACGTCGTTGCCGATGGTGTAGCCGAAGACGCAATCCATCGCATTCTGTTTGGTCAGGTGCTTGACCTTCTTGCCGACGACGACGACGAGCTCGCCTTCATAATGGATCTTGTCCGTCGCGAAGGACGGGATCATGACCTCCTCGTCATGTGCGATCAGCGCATTCTGGGCGCGATAGCCGATCTCGGGTCTGTCCGGCACCGCTGGCACCTCGCCGCGCTTGTCGGCGGCCTCTTTCAGATGCTTCAGATAGTTCAAGCCGACGCAGTAGAAGGTGCGCGGAATCAGCGGCAGCTCGATTTTAACCTGCGACAGCGGGTGCGTCCGCGAGGTGCGTTGCCATTCGCCGAAGGGATCGCCCTCGATCGCGATGACCTGGTCACCCTCGATGATCCCCCAGGACGTCTTGTCCGTGGCGGTGAATTTCAGCCAGCGCATGCCGTGTCTCCGTTGTTATTCCGCGGCATCGCGCGGCTGCACTTTCCAGTCGCCGGCAGCCGGCCGCTTGAGCCCGAGATTTTCACGCAGCGTCTTGCCGCGATATTCCTTCTGGAACAATCCGCGCCGCTGCAATTCCGGCACGATGTGCTGCACGAAATCGGCATAGGAGCCGGGCACATAGGTCGCGGCGATGACGAACCCGTCGCAGCCGCGTTCGACGAACATTTCTTCGAGCTTGTCCGCGATCTCCTTGGGGCCGCCAACCATCGCATCCTGGACCTGACCGCGGCCGGAGAAGGTGACGAAGTCGCGCGCGCTCGGATTGCTCTTGCCGGAGTTCTTGAGCACGCCGTCGCGGATGCCCAGAATGCCCTGCATGCTCTTCAATTCTTCCGTCGTCAGCGGCTCGTCGAGATCCTTGGAGGCGAAATCGTAGTTGAGCGCTTCGGCCAGCAGCGACAGCGCGTCGATCTGCAGTGGCAGCTTGTTGATCAGCGCCATCTTGTCTTCGGCCTCGGCTTTGGTCGCGGCGCAAACCGGTGTCGTCAGGTTGCAGAGGAACATCGCCTCCGGATCGCGGCCGGCTTTCGCGGCCTCGTTACGCACCGACGCATAGCCTTCCTTGGCGGCGGCGAGATTGCGTGCAGCGGTGAAGATCACCTCGCCCCACCGTCCTGCAAAGCGCTGGCCGCGGCCGGACGCGCCGGCCTGGATGATCACGGGATGGCCCTGGTCAGAGCGCGGCACCGTGAAGGGACCGCGCGACTTGTAGAATGGGCCCTTGTGATCGAGCCGCTTCACCTTAGCTGGATCGGCGAAGCGGCCGCTCTTTTTGTCCATGATGAGCGCGCCGTCTTCCCAGGTATCCCAGTGGCCGAGCACGATCTCCATGAATTCGTCGGCGCGGTCGTAGCGGGAATCATGTTCGGGATGAGAGTCCCGCCCCATGTTGTGTGCCTCGCCGTCATTGAGCGAGGTGACGACGTTCCACCCGGCGCGTCCGCCCGACATCAGGTCGAGCGTTGCGAAGCGGCGGGCGATGTCGAAGGGCTCGAAATAAGTGGTCGAGCCGGTCGCCCCCAACCCGAGCTTCTCCGTAACCATGCCCATCGTCGTCAGCACGATCAGGGGATCCATCTTCACGCAGCGGATGCCGTATTCGACGGTGTGGGCGTGATCGTTGCCGTAGCGGTCCGGCATCGCCAGCCGGTCGTCGAAGAAGGCCATGTGGAACTTGCCGGCTTCGAGGATTTTGGCGATCTCCTGATAATAGTCCGCCGACATCGAATCGTCGCGCGAGTCCGGATGACGCCACGAGCTCGGCAAATTCGTGCAGTTCTGCGCCTGAAGGAAGCCGACCAGTACCATCTGCCGCGTCATGCTGCTGTTCTCCGAATTGCGTCGGGCCGAAATCCGTCAGGCCAGGTCGAGGACCGTATCGAGCCTATACTCGCGCGCCAGCGCGCGCAGCTTTTCCCAGGTGGCATCCTCGATCTCGATGCCGTCGCGCAGGCGCTGCTGTTCGCGCACGCCCTCGATCTCGCCGGGATAGAACACGCCCTTGCTGCCCTCGGAGGGCGGGGTCGATTTGAGATAGTGCGCGAACTCGGCGACCTCGCGCTTGAAGTCGTGCAGCGGGCGAAACGCGGCGACGTTGAACACGGCCATGAAGCAGCCGTCATTGTGCCGGCCCGTGGGCTCGACGCCGAAACCGAGGCCGGTGAGCAGGCCGCACAGGACCTCGACCATGGCGGCGAGGCCGCTGCCCTTGTAGCCCTCGGTGCCGCCGAGCGGCAGCAGCGCGCCGCCCTTGCGGTATTGGGTCGGATCGGTGGTGTGTTGTCCTTCGGCATCGATGATCCACCCCGGCGGAATCTCCTCGCCGCGGGCGACCGCGAGCTGGATCTTGCCGGCCGCGACCGCAGAGGTCGCCATGTCCAGGTAGAACGGCGCATCGAGATCGGACGGCACCGCGATCGAGATCGGATTGGTGCCGAGCCGTGCCTCCTTGCCGCCGAACGGCGCCACATGCTTCGGCGAACGGCCGGAATCCGCCGTTGCAATCCCGATCATCCCTTCGCGCATCGCCATCAGCGGATAGGCGGCGAGGCGGCCGACATGGCTTTGCCGGAACACGGTGCAGGCGGCGACATTCGCCGTCTTCGCTTTCTCGATCGTCAACGCCATCGCCTTGGCGTTGACGTGGAAGCCAAACCCCCACTGACCGTCGATTACGGTCGTCGTCGGCGATTCCTGCACGATGGTCCATTTGGCGCCGGGCACGATGTGGCCGGCCTTGATCCGGTCGACATAGGTGGGAATGGCGATCACGCCGTGGGAGTCGTGGCCGGCGAGATTGGCGTTGACGCAGCCGCCTGCGACCGCGTCGGCCTCTTCCTCGGAAGCCCCGGCGGCACGAAGCAGCGCGGCGCTGATGCGCGTGAGGCGGTCGGCCTTGACGACGGGCATCGCGTTTCCTCGGTCATCGCCCTTGGTGGGCGGTTGCTGAGAGCCATCGTCTCAAAGCACGGCTGCGATATCAATCTCCCGTAAACCAATACAGGGCTGCAAATTCGTAGAGAGCACGTGCCTTTGGTCGACGATTCGCCCCGTGCGGCGGCATTTTCGACAGTTTCGCGCCGGTTGTTCGCAGCTCGTTCACTTTGATCGAGGGTTTGCGGCGCGCAATAACGACCACTTAGGCGATCGCCGGTCATAACGTCACCCGGGAAAAAAAGGCAGAAATGCCCGGGGAGTTGAGATCGTGCCGACGACACTCGCGCGCACCTTTGCGGCGTTGAGCGCCATAAACGAAGCGATCCTCTACGCGACATCGCAGGACGAGCTGTACCAGAAGGTCTGCGACGCCGGGTTTTCGAGCGGGGACTTCATGGCGGTCGCCGTGTTCCTGGTGGATCCAGACGGCCGTCGGCTGCGCTTTGCCGCCGGTCGCGGCGACGACGTCGCACGGCTGAGCGCAATCGAGATCACCACGGAAGCCGGAAGTGCCGAGGGCTCGGGCGTCAGCGGGGAGGCCTTCCGCAGCCGGAAGCTCTGCATCAGTAACGATTTTCTGAACGACCCGCGCTCGCTCGCGTGGCGCGAGGGCGCGGTCAAGGCACATGTCGGCGCCGCGGCGGCGTTGCCGCTTCTGTGCCGCGGCAAGAGCGTCGGCGTGCTGCTCGTGACCCGCAGCGAGGCCGGTTCGCTAAGCGATCAGATGGTGTCGTTGTTCGAGCGCATGTCGGCCAACATTTCCTATGCGCTGGACAATTTCGCGCGCGAGACTGCACGGCAGGCCGGCGAGCGGGCGATGCGCCGGCTCAACCGCATGTACGGAGCGATCAGCGCAACCAACGAAGCCATCCTGCGCGCCAAGACCGAGCAGGAGCTGTATCAGCTCGTGTGCGACGCCTCCGTGCACAGCGGCGAATCGCTGGCGACCATCGTGTTGCTGCGCGAGCAGGATTCTCACTGGATGAAGCCGGTCGCCTCCACCGGGCAGAACCTCGAGCTGGTCACCCAGGCACGCTATTCGATCGATCCGGAAAATCCCTACGGCAAGGGCATATCCGGCGAAGTGTTCCGGACGCAGAAGCCAATCGTCGAAGACGATCTCGCTCGCCGCACCAGGGGCACTCCGTGGGAGCACGCCAACGTCAACACCGGCGTCGTCGCCTGCGTGGTCGCGCCGCTGATCAGGCACGGTGAAAGTGTCGGCGTGCTCTTGTTCTTCATCAGCCGATCCTGGGCCAAGGACGAGGAGATCGTTGCGCTCCTCCTGCGCATGGCTGAGAACGTCTCGTTCGCGCTCGAGAATTTTGCACGCGAGGCCGAAAAAGCCAGGATCGCCAGGGAAGAAGAGCGCCTGGCACGCATGTATGCGGCGCTCAGCGCCACCAACGAGGCGATCTTGCGTGCGCGGTCGCGCTCCGAGCTGTTCGACCTCGTCTGCGAGGCGACGGCGAAGGGAGCCAAGTTCACTTCGGTCACCATTGCGCTCGCCGATCATCACGCCGAACTGCTGCGTGTCGTCTCCTGCTACGGACCGAACGCGGATCAGGTTCGCAACTTCACGTTCTCTACCTCGGACGAGGTGGCCGAAGGCCGCGGGCTGACCGGCACCTCGTTCCGCACGCGCCAGCCCGCCGTCAGCAACGATGTGCTCGCCGACGACCGCATTGCGCCGTGGCAGGCCAGCGCCCGCCGCAACGGGATCGCGTCCTCCGCGGCGTTGCCGCTCTTCAACGGTGACCAGGTCGAAGGCGTGTTCCTGTTCAACTCTCCGGAGCGCGACACCTTCACGGGCGAATTCATCGAGCTGCTGCGCAAGCTCCAGGCCAATGTCGCCTTCGCGCTGGAGAATTTCGACCGGGCCGACGAGAAGGCCAAGGCCGACAAGCAGCGTAACGGGTTGAGCGGCATGTTCGAGGCACTGAGCGCCACGAACGAAGCCATCATGCGCGCCAAGACTCGCGAGGAGCTATTCGAGGTTGGGTGTCAGGCGGCCGTGCTCGGCGGCGTCTTCGCGTCAGCGACCATCGGAATCCTGGACGAAAAAAGTGAGCTGGTTCGCGTCGTCGCGGTCAAGGGGCGGCTCCAGGAGCGAATGGTTGGACGTACCTGCGACGTCTCTCCAGATCATCCGGAGGGGCAGGGAATCATCGGCACGTCGTTGCGTACGCGACGGCCCAGTGTGATCAACGACTATCTCCACGACCCGCGATCGGCGCACTGGCATTACAAGGCAACCGAAGACGGAACGCGAGCCGCTGCCAGCTTCCCGCTGCTGCGCGCAGGTCAGGAGCCGATCGGCATTCTGCTTTTCCTCGCGCCGGAAGAGAATACGTTCACACCGGATATGGTCGAGCTGCTCGGGCGTCTGGCCGAGAACGTTTCGTTCGCACTCGATAATTTCGATCGCGCCGGGGAAAAGGCCCGCACCGAGGCGCAGAGGGAGCGCTTGGCTCGTATGTTCGCGGCGCTGAGCGCGACCAACGAGGCCATCATGCGGGCCAAGTCGCGCGCCGAACTGTTCGACCTCGTCTGTCTCGCCGCGTCGAACGGCGCCAAGTTTACCTCGACGACCATTGCGCTGGCGAGGGGCGACAGCGACCAGCTAGAGATCGTGGCGAGCGCCGGACCGTCGTCTGACACCACGCGCAATGTCCGCTTGTCAATCGACCCCGAGCGGCCCGAAGGGCGCGGAATGAGCGGCACGGCGTTCCGCACCCGCCAGCCCTGCATCAGCAACGACTATCTCAACGACGACCGCGTCCGCGTCTTCCACGCCATCGTCCGCAGCGACGGCGCACGGTCGGGCGCGGCGTTTCCGCTCGTCGCGCACGATCAGGCCGTCGGCGTCATGATCTACATGTCGACCGAACCGGGCACCTTCACGGCCGAGTTCGTCGAGTTGTTGCAGCGCCTCGCCGACAACGTCTCCTTCGCGATGGAAAATTTCGATCGCGCAGACGAGAAGAACGAGGCGGACGAGCGGATCGAGTACCTCGCCTCTCACGACAGCCTAACCGACCTGCCGAACCGCGAGACGTTCAACGGGCTGCTGCGCGAGGCGATCGACGCGGCGCAGCGCCACGATCACCGCTTCGCGGTGCTTTTCATCGACCTCGACCGCTTCAAGGTCATCAACGATTCCCTGGGTCACGAGGCCGGCGACCTGCTCCTGCTCGAAGTGGCGAATCGGCTGCGCGGTGCGCTGCGGGCAAGCGACGTGGTGGCGCGGCTCGGCGGCGACGAGTTCGTGGTGATCCTCGACCAGTGCGGCGAGATCGACGACGTCCAGCGTATCGCGACCGAGCTGCTGACGGCACTCGCCGAGCCCATGGAGCTGGCCGGGCACGAGTGCCATACCACGGCATCGATCGGCATCGCGATGTATCCGGCCAACGGCGCCGACGTGCAGACGCTGACGAAGAACGCCGATATGGCGATGTATCTCGCCAAGGAGGACGGCAAGAACGGCTATCGCTTCTTCTCCAAGGAAGTGAACACGCAGTCGATCGAGCGGCTGTCGCTGGAGAGCGCGCTGCGCCGGGCGCTGGAGCGGAATCAGTTCACTTTGAACTACCAGCCCAAGGTGGACATGGAGACCGGCCAGATCACGGGCGTGGAAGCCCTGCTGCGCTGGACGCACCCCGATCTCGGCAGCATCTCGCCGGCGCAGTTCATTCCGCTTGCGGAAGAGACCGGATTGATCGTGCCGATCGGCCGGTGGGTGGTGAAGGAGGCCTGCGCGCAGGCCATGGCCTGGCAGCGCCTCGGCCTGTTGCCGGTGTCGATGGCGGTCAACCTGTCACCGCGGCAGTTTGTCGACGAGCATTTGTTGCAGGACGTCGACGAGGCGCTGGCCGCCAGCGGCATGTCGCCCGTGCTGCTCCAGTTGGAGGTCACTGAGAGCATGATGATGCGCAACGTCGGGCGCGCGCTCAAGGTGCTCGACGCCATCCAGAGCCGCGGCATTCGCCTGGCGATCGACGATTTCGGCACCGGCTATTCGTCGATGTCGCTGATGAAGCATTTCCCGATCGACACCATCAAGATCGACCGCTCCTTCGTGCGCGACTTGCCGCAGGATGCGGAGGATCAGGCGATCGCGCAGGCGATCATCAGCATGGGCAAGGCGCTCGGCATGACCGTGGTGGCGGAAGGCGTCGAGAACGCCGAACAGGAGGCGTTCCTGCGCGCCCATGGCTGCGACGAGATGCAGGGCTTCCTGATCTCCAAGCCCGTTCCGGCGCGGCAGATGGCCGAGCTGCTGCGGCCGATGGAGCTGCCCGGCGCGCCGCCGCTCCAGCCGGAGCGGGACCATGCCGCCACCGCGGCTGCGGCGCTACGGTTGAAAAGCGCTGTCGTCTGATGGCTGTGGGTGCAGCTCGCGGACGTCCTCGTCCCTGATCTCCGCCTTGCGTGGAAAATCATCCGGCCACGGAAGTGAGGTTTGTTCGGCGAAGAGCGTGATAAGGACATGCGCGCCTTCGGCAAAGCTCGAGCCGTCGTCAAGGCCGAGCTCACGACACCACACCTGTCGCATCGGCTCGTGCGTATCGAGCACCGCCATCGCCGGACCCCACCACCAGGCCGGCGCCGGCGATCGTTCGTCCTCCGGCACGGCATGCCAGAGGACGAGCTCGTCCATCATGCGCTCGAATTGCAGGCTTGCGGCCTGATTCATTCGTTCCGTGCTCCCTTGGGTCGCGCCTGAAAGCAGGCCGATGCGCGGACTCGATCGTGGCCTTCGCTGTGAAAAGCTGGCTCGCACTATTGGCTGAGCCGATTGTGCCGCTTGTGTCGGCGGCCATACAAAAACATGCGGCGGCCGGGAAAGTTGCCGACGCCGACTGTGACAGTCTCTTTAGCCGCTTATGAGCCCGATCTGCAAGGCGCAATACCGGCGCCGCTGGCGATGAAATAGCGCAGGCGGGGCTGATAACCGGCGGCGGTCATGTCGTTGTCTACTCAGCGATTGAAGGGCCGGTTGCGGCTGAACAGCAGATAGATCGCGCGAGGGTTGGTGGTCAGATAGCGCCAGAACAGCCGGCGGGGCTCGAGCAAGGTGCGCCAGGCCCATTCCAGCCCGATCTTCTGCATCCATCGCGGCGCGCGGGCGCGGCTTCCCGACAAGAAGTTGAACAGGCCGCCGGATGTCTTGATGACGCCGACATTGGTGAGATGCGGCGTGAATTCCTCGACGAAAGCCTGCTCGTTTGGCACGCCCAGCGCAACCCAGAGATAATCCGGCGCCAGCGCGTTGATCTCGTCGACCTTCGCGCGCAATGCATCGCCACGGAGATACCCGTGGCTATGGCCGACGATCTTGAGGTTTGGATACATCTTCCGGACGTTCTCGACCGCCGCGGCGTTCTCGTCCTCGCTCGCGCCGAACATGTAAAAGGTGCGGCCGACCGCTTCGGCCTTGCGCGCGACGACGTGAAACAGATCCGTCGTGGCGACGCGCTCGGGCAGCGGAAACCAGGATTGCAGCCTGGACGCCGCCACCAGCGGCTGGCCATCGGCGTTGATGAGGTCGGCGCCGCGGAACAGGCGCTCGGTCTCCGGTTCGGTCGAGCACCGCGCCAGCACCTCGCCATTGGCCGAAGTCAGGTGCAGCGGACGGCCGATGCGATGGCGCGGATCGGTCGCCTCGATCATGAAATCTGCGGTCGCTTCCAGGTCGAGCGCGGCCATGCGAAGGCCGCCGATGGTGATCCGCGGCACGTCAGCGGTTGCGGCCCGGCCATCGAGATTGATGCGGCGCTCAAGCATATTGTCTGCCTCGTTGGCGAGCTTGGGCCATGGGGGTGAGTTCGTCGAGCACGACGCCGACGAGCTTGCGCTCGGCGCGGCCGAGCGTGCTCAATATCTCTTCCAGGCCGTCGTTGATGTCGAGGCTGGTCGGCAACACCGCCACCAGCGCGTCGGCATCATCGAGCAGCTTACGGCTGCCGGCCGTGAGTGGCGCCGTGGGGCCGTCGAGGATCACGAGGTCATAGCCGCCGGCGGAGCGCGCCTGCTCGATGGCCTTGCGGATGGCGTCAGTGGCCTTGCCAGCGTCGCCTTCGACGGCCGGCAATACCGAGATGCCGTTGAGTGTCTTGATCTCGCGTGCGGCCTTGCTGCCGATCGAAAGCCATCCGACCTTGCTCGGCTCGCTCTTGCGGGGACGGTTGACCTTGTTCGAGAGCGAGTGCGCGTGATGGTCGGCGTCGATCATCAGCACCCGGGCGCCGTCGCGCGCGGCCGCGAGCGCGAAATTGAGCGCCGTCACGCTGCGCCCGGTGGTCTCGCTGGCACCGACGAGCGCGATGACCGGCATTGTCTTTCCGCCGGCGCGCCGGGCCGCCGTGGTGCGCATGTCGCGCCAGGCGTTGAGCAGCGTCGTCAGTGGAAAGCCGGGGCGCAGCGTCGGCCAGCCCAGCCGGGTGAGGTCGATGCCGCCGCCGGTGGCGAGAATGGCACCAAGCGTGTGGATGACGTCGGCCTCCTGCAGGCGCGCGATCAGCGGCTTTTCGATCAGGGGCTTCTCGACCAACGAAGGTTGCAGCGGCGGGGCGGCGAGTTCCGGCAGTGCCTCCGCGACTTCCGGGGCTCGCGAGACCGGCTGGGCCCGGGCAGTCTCCGGCGCCCGCGACGGCTCTGGAGCTCGCGGAGCTTGCGGCAACGGAGTACGATTGGGACGGGCCGGCGCCGGTGCCGGCACGAACGCACCGGCGAACACCAGTTCGGCCGCGACGAACCAGCTTGATGCAGCGATTGCGCCGAAGATGAAACCGATCATGGCGAACAGGCTCATCGCCGGCGGGAACGAGCGCCGCTGCGGCACCGTCGCTTCGCCGATGATGCGGGCCGCCGAGGTGTTCAGCGTCTCCTGCTCCTCGGTCTCGCGCGACCGCTTGAGGAAGGATTGATAGACGTCACGGCTGGCATCGGCCTCGCGCTCGAGCTCGCGCAGGCGCACGGCGGCCTGGCTGAGCTGGACGCTCTGCCGCTTCTGCGCCTCCAGCGCCCGGCTGAGCGAGGCTTCAAAGTCGCGGGCGCGCGTCAAATCGTTCTTGGCGGACTGGGCGAAGCGGTCGATCTCTTCGTTGATGGTGCGCTTGAGATCCTCGACCTGCTTCTCGGTCTGGCGCAGCGCCGGATGACGCGGGCCGAGCTCGCCGGCTTGCTCCGCATATTTCTTGCGCGCGTCGGCATATTGCGCGCGCAGGTTGGCAATGGTCGGCGATTGCAGCGCCTCGGAGTTTGCGCCTGCATCTGCCGTGGTGCGTCGGCTCGCCTCGATCTGGTCGAGGCGCGCCTGCGCGTCCATCGTCGCGGCGCGGGCGGCGGAAAGCCGCTGGTTGCTGGCGGAAAGCTGCTGGTCGCTGATCAGCGCATCCTGGGTGCCGACGAAATTGTTCTGGGCCTTGTAGGTCGCAAGCACGGTCTCGGCGTTGCGCAGCCGCTCGCGCAGCTCCTTCAGGCGGCCGGAGAGATCGTTGGTGGCGCGCCGTGCGGCCGACGCCTGCGAGTTGCGGGATTCCGCGAGGTAGGCGCTGGTCAGCGTGTTGGCGAGCATCGCCGCTTTCGCCGGATCGGTCGACCAGACCTCGATGTCGACGATGAAGCTCTTCTCGGTCTTGCGGATCGTGATGTGCCGGTTCAGCGCCTCGAGGGCGGCGAGCTGCACTTCCTTTTTCTCCGTGGCGGAGGGCGCGTGGGGCTGAAGGCCGATCAGGCCGAGCAGCGACGACATCACGCCTTTGCCATCGGCCCCGCCGAATTCGGGGTCCTTGTCCAGATCGGCCTGCTGGATCACCTGGAGCAGCACGCTGTTGGAGGTGATCAGGCGCGCCTGGCTCTCGACCACCATCGACATGCCGGAGACGTCCTGCGCGCGAGGCGTTAGCTCGCGATCGACGAGCTGAAGCTCGCGCGGGTCGACATAGAGCTGGGCGGTGGCGGTGTAGCGGGGCGCCAGGCTCTTGCCCACGGTGACGGCAAGCGTCGCACCGAGCAGTGCGGCAACGGCAATCGCGATCTTCCGCCGCCAGAGCAGATTGACCAGCTCCAGCACGTTGAAACTGGCCCGAGGCCGCTGCTGCGAGGCCTCCGGTCTGGCCCGGTCTACCGGCTGGTTGTAGTCAAGCATGATCCCCAGCTTTCATTCCAAGTGCCGCGTGCTGAGGGGGTACTCTTCGCTCTACGCCACGCACCTCAGATATAGGTGCCCACTCAACGCAACAGGGAAAATTAACCATACTCATTGAGGGACTATTCACCGAAATGGCAAACAAAGCGTTTAAGCGCATGCCACTCTTCGACGCGTCGTCGTGACGCGTGCGATGACGCGGTCCTTCAGAGATTAACGGTTCGTTACCGCGTGCGTCGTGGCCGCGAGGGTTCGCTGGTCTTGCCATCGGCCGCGCGCGCACCATGGCCGTCAGCTTTTCCGCAGGATGACGTGATAATCGCCGCGGCGGACGTCGGTCCCGCGCGGGAGCACGGCGTTGAGCACGGCGGCGCCGGCGTCGACCAGGGCCGCGAACAGCGGCTTGCGCCGGCGCATCTCGGGATAGCGCGGGCTCTCGACCTCACGGCGGTAGATCATCTCGAGGCCGTTGGCGGCGGCGAACGCTTCGAGCGCCGGCAGCGACACCAGGGGATGAAAGAAGGTCGGGAACGGCGGCTCGCCCGGCAAGCCGGCATCCTTGATGCCGCGAATGTGCCGGTAGAACCAGACGTGGAACCAGTGCGGCGAGTATTTGGTGACGATCCCGGACAACGAGCGCGGATTGGGCGCGCCGATCAGGATCATGCCGCCGTGCTTGAGCGCATCGCGGAAATTCAGGAGTGCGGCGTCGACATTGGGAAGATGTTCGATCACGTTATAGCAGATCACCAGATCGAAGGTCCCGCGCTCGAAGCGGTAGGTCTGGACGTCGCCGAGGATCGCTTCGTCCGCGTAGCTGTTGTTGCGAACCTGGTCCTCGTCGATGTCGACGACGGTGACCTTGCTGCGGCTCAGCAATTCCGGTGGCAGTACGCTGCACGAGCCGCCTCCGGCTTCGTAGGTCGCGAGCTGGCCCTGCGGCAGTTCTCGGCGCAGCACGTCGTGAACGGCGAGCAGGCTATCGCGGGCTTCACCGGGGACGAGATCGTGCAGCGCCTGAGTGTGTGCAATGGCCGCGGAAATTTGGACCGCCGTGGCTGTCGCGAAATCGATCGTGGCTGGCTTGTTCATTTTTTTCCGACCGCGCTTGTTCGACTTAAATTTACAGGAAAAATCTCGTGTACCCGTAGAGCAAATCCGATGCCGCGACGCTTCACCCGTCGCAGTGCTTACGGTCAGGTTAATGAGCATGTGCGTTAACTACGGTATCGTCCGCGCCAGCCGCCATCGACGCCGTGGACCGCGAATTGCAGTATTACGCGCGCAAGGTTTCGCAGCAGAAACACCCGGAAGCAGTTAAGTGCATGGATGGCGGAAAATCGGCGGCGTGGCGCCGTCGCGAGGCTCAAACCGGCCGTTCATTTTGGGACGTGCCTGTCCCGCGGCGATGTGCCGTCGTGGGACGGCGCTGATCCTCTGGATCGAAGCAGGGCTTTTTCAATCTATCTCGGACATCTAGAACGTCATGACATTGATCCCGACAGACCTGTCCGCCACGCGTATCTCGGATGCCGTGCGCGATCCCAACCGGGAGATCGCGGCCAGCTCCCGGATTATCGACCTGTCGGTTGGTATCGTCGTCTGCATCCCCTGCTTCCGCCGCCCGCAGCATCTGCGGTTGACGCTGGACTCGCTCGCCAGCCAGCGCACCCCGCGCTCCTTCGCCGTCGTCATGGTCGAGAACGATGCGGTCCGGCGCGAAAGCGCGCCGGTGGCAGCGGAATATCTCGCCGATGGCAGGCTTCAGGGTGTCTGCCTGGTCGAGAAACGGCAAGGCAACGTCCAGGCGATCAATGCCGCGTTCGAGACGGCGCTGGCGATGTTTCCCGCCGCCACCCGGTTCCTGATGATCGACGACGACGAGATCGCCTCGCCCGATTGGCTCGAGCTGATGGTCCGCACCGCGGAGGCGACCGGCGCCGATGTGGTCGGCGGGCCGGTGCTGCCGGTCTTCGAGGACCGCAGCATGCCCTGGCTTTCGCGCCACCCCGTTTTCTGTCCCGCCTATGATTACAGCGGCGCTGTGCCCCTGATCTACGGCTGTGGCAATTGCCTGATCACGCGTGCGGCGTTCGAGAGGTTCGCCCGTCCCGCCTTCGACCCGCGCTTCAACTTCCTCGGCGGCGGCGACTGTGATTTTTTCGTGCGGTGCCGCGATGCCGGCATGACGTTCCACTGGACGGCGGAGGCTGTCATCACCGAGACGGTGCCGCAAAGCCGCACCAGTTTCGGCTGGATCGTGAAGCGAGGCCTGCGCATCGGCGCGATCAATTATCGCGTGCAGGCCAAGGCCGCGCAGGGCGCGGCGGCGCATGTGTGGGTGTTTGCGCAGATGCTCGGGAGGTTGCCGCTGTCGCTGGTGCGCGCGGCCGCTTTGCTGAAAACGTCGAAGGCCGTCGTCGCGATGCATCCCGTGATGGTCGCGCTCGGCTCGGTGCTCGCCGCGTTCGGCATCGAGCCGAAGCCCTACGAGGCTTCGAAGATCGTGTCCTGACGCCGAGGCGGCGGGCTAAATACCAAAGCAGGCGAGGGCGACCCTGACTGCGGAGCGTGGCAGCGATTTGAGCGAGCGGCGCCCGACCATCCCGAGATAGGCGAAGGCCTGGCGATATCTACCGAAGCGGACCGCTTGCATCGCCGAATACGTGACGAGATGAACCTCGGCGGCCTGGCGCAGCCCGGCTGCCATGCCCGCGGGCAATCGCGCCATGATCAGCCCGTCGTCGAACACCCGCGCGATCGCCGGAAAGAAATCCTGTGGCGTCCGCACCGCCGCGTTCATGGTGTTGGCCGTGTGCAGGCGGTAGTCGAGCAGCAGGTTTGGCGCAAATTCAAATTCGCCGATCGCGGCAAGGCGGCACCAGCAGTGCCAGTCCTCGCAATATCTGAGCGAGACGTCGAATCCGCCAATGGCACGGAAAGCCTCTGCACGTGCGAGCGCAATGCCGCCATTGACGATGAAGTTGCCGGCCGCGAGCCGCGCCAGCACGTCGCCGGACGGTTTGCGGCGTCCTTTCAGCAGATCCCGTCGGCCGATCTGCCGTCCCTCGCTGTCGATCGTGTTGTAGTCACCGTAGACGAGAACCGCTCGCGGCGCACCCCGCGCAGCCGCCAGCAGCGCCGCGACCGCGCCGGGCCGCAGGCGATCGTCGGCATCGAGGAAGAGCAGCCATTGGCTGCTCGCATGCTGTGCGCCGAGATTACGCGCTGCCGATACGCCGGCGGCGCCGTTGGTGATCAGGCGCAGTCGCGGGTCACGAATGGCGCGGACGATGGCGGTAGTGTCGTCGGTCGAGCCGTCGTCCACGACGATCACTTCGCTGACCTCAGCCTGAGCCAGTGCGCTGGCGAGGGTTTCGCCGACATAGGCCGCAACGTTCTTGGCCGGAATGACGACGGAAACCGATGTGGTTGAGCCGACTTGCAGCGGGAGGCGCGCCGCCGGAACGACGCGCGATGTGGCGGGCAATTCGAGAATTTCTTCCGCGGTGATCAAGATACGACTCGCCTTTAACCGTCTGTTAACCAGGGCGCTTTGGCGCGTTGGCAATGCGATCGATCGCAACCTTGGCCGTCGCGAATGATACTCGCATTGGGAAAAAAACGTCGCCGTGAAGGCTAACGCCGCGCTGGTTTCGTCAATTAGCGTTAAGCCGCCGGCATTAAGCCTGTGGCAAATTTGGAAGAGTGCGGCAGCCGGTCCCATGCGAGAATGCGCATCAGGCCGCCGCGGATGGACCCCAGTGCCCGCAAAGACATTCGACTACGATCCCGACGACATGGTCCTCAACCTGTTCTACGAGGACAAGGACGATCGCTGGTTTCCCGGCGATCGGCATTTGCGGCGCATGGCGCGTCGCATGCTGCTCGGCGAGCCGCGCATGAGCGGGCAGCTCCGCGTGTTCCTCAATCTCTGTGCGGGGCTCGACCGGCTCGGTATCCGCTATCGCGTCAACGACTATGGCTACATCGCGCGGCATCCGGGCGAACTCGCCTGCATCATCGGGCGCACCTTCCTGCTCGACAAGTTCGCCTGGAAAAATCCGATCCTGCTCGGCGTCGCCGCCCACAATCATCCACTCGACGATCCCGACCTGTTCAAGCGCCTGCCGGTCAAGAAGGTCGTGGTGCCC
The DNA here is from genome assembly GCF_023073025.1 of Bradyrhizobium sp. 76. Lineage (NCBI taxonomy): Bacteria > Pseudomonadati > Pseudomonadota > Alphaproteobacteria > Hyphomicrobiales > Nitrobacteraceae > Bradyrhizobium > Bradyrhizobium sp. 76. The sequence goes on along the minus strand of NZ_JADPIS010000102.1, from coordinate 322,668 downwards.
GGCCCGTGGTACGCCGACATGTATCGACCGCATTGGCCCGACACGGAGGCCTGGCCGATCGGCATCGACACGGATCTCTGGGCGCCGTCGCCGACGCCGCAAAAGAGCGTCGATGTCCTGATCTACGACAAGGTGCATTGGGATCGCGAGCGCTACGCGGCGGAGCTGATCGAACCCGTCCGCGCCCGGCTCACGAGGGAAGGCCGCTCGTTCACCGAGCTGCGTTACGGCAGCTACAAGGAAGAAGACTATCGGGCCGCGCTCGCGCAATCGCGTGCGATGATCTTCCTCTGCCAGAATGAGAGCCAGGGCATTGCCTACCAGCAGGCATTGTCTTGCGGCGTGCCGGTGCTGGCCTGGGATCCCGGCGGCCCCTGGCGGGACCCCGATTATTATCCGCATCGCGTTCAGTTCGCGCCGGTGTCGTCGGTGCCGTACTGGGACGATCGTTGCGGCGCCAAGTTCGTCGACATCGCCGGGTTTGAGGCGGGCTGGGATGATTTCTGGGCCGGGTGCGCCGCCGATACGTTCGATCCGCGCGGCTTCGTGCTCGACAACCTCACGCTGGAACAGCGTGCCCTGCAATATTACGAGATCGCGCGGAGCATCGTGCGGCAGCAGGCGCCGCAGAGCTCCGGCGGACTGGTTGACGGATGCTTAACAGGGATCGGCTAGGACTTCGAGCTTCCCCCGGCTTCACCACCAACCTCGAGCCATGGATCGCAGCGCCACTGACATGACCGACGTCGAGGCCCGATCGTTCGGCGACGTCCTGCGCGGTGGGCTTGCGGGGGTCAACGCCGTGCGGGCGGCGCGCTGCCTCGTCGCAGTCGCAGCCCTGCTCCTCGTGCTGGTGACGCTCGATCCGTTTCCTGACCTGCGCAACGAGGATGTCACCACCGTGGTCGGCGGGCGAATGGCGCTCACCTATGTCTCCTGGGGCCTATTGGCCGTGGTCGCGGTATTGTTCGTCGCCGCAACGGATGCGCCCGCGCTGAAGACCCTGGTGACACCGCTGCATCTCTGCCTGGTCGGCTGGCTGTTGATCAACATCGTCTTCTCCGAGAATCGCGGAGTCTCGATGCAGCGCTTCGTGCTCGCAGCCAGCGTGATGTCGCTCGCGGTGTTGTTGCCGCTGTTGCCGCCGACGCAGCGTAGCTTCAATCTGTGTCTTGGCGGCGCCGCGCTCGCACTGCTTACGCTCTGCTATCTCGGCGTCTTCCTCGCGCCGCAATACTCGATGCACACCGCACTGGACGTCACCGAGCCGCAGTTGGCCGGCGACTGGCGCGGCAGCTTCGGCCACAAGAACATCGCTTCGCCCGTGATGACCATCCTGATCTATGTCGGCATTTACTTGTCTGCCATTGGTTCGTTCGTGATGGGGCCGGCCATCGCCGCGCTGGCCGGACTCTTCCTGATCTTCACCGGCGGCAAGACGTCGTCGGTGCTGTGTCTTGCGATCTACGCGCTCGCCTCGCTGGTCTGTGTCACACCGAGTCTGTGGCTGAAGCGCATCATCTGCTTCGTGCCGCTGATCGTGATGAACCTGCTGACGGTCGGCAGCGTCCTGAGCCCGGCGCTCGGGGCGATGACGCGGTTGCTTCCGCTCGATCCCACCTTCACGGGCCGCTCCGCCATCTGGGAGTTCGCGCTCGCAGCCGTCGCCGAGAAGCCGATCATCGGTCACGGCTACGCCGCGTTCTGGGACGACGTGACCGCGCGGCAGACCGCCCAGGGCGCCGAATGGGCGACGAGCGCGGCGCACAGCCACAACAGCTATCTCGACCTCGCGGTCACCATCGGCCTGCCGGGGCTGTTGCTGGTGATCCTCGTCTTCGTGCTCGCGCCGCTAGGCAATTTCCAGACGGCCCGAACTCACAACCGCAGCGGTGCGTTGGCAAAGCTGTTCCTGACCGTGTGGCTGTTCGGCCTGTACTACGGGGCCACCGAGACCTTCCTGCTGGAACGGCAAAATCCGATCTGGTTCATGTTCGCGGTTGCCGTGGCCGGCCTGCACTTCCTGGCCAGGTTCCAATGCGTCGCGGAAATGGAACCGGACGACTTGTCGCAGCCGGTGCCGCCGCAGTTGCATCGGCTTAACGATAAGCCGTGAGGTCACTTGTGGCCGCGACAAAACATAATCTATCTGGAAACACCCAGTAATCGCATGTCCCGCGGATGACGATCCTCAGCGTCGAGCAACCAGATGGTCTTGTGTCCAGCACGTCGGGAATCGCGGTCGATTTCGTGCGTGATTGGCCGCGGGCCGCATCGCGCCTGAACGCAGGCCATCGCACTGCATTCCAGCATGGCTACTGGCTCGGCGCCTGGTACGAGGCGTTCCACGGTCTCTCGCCGCTGATTGCATTGATCTCCGATGCCACGACCGGCAGGGACATCGCAATGGTGCCGATGATCAGCCACCTCAGGCGCGGCATCCGCATCGTCGAATTCGCCGATCTCGGCGTCTCCGACAACAACGCGCCAATCCTGGCGCTCGATGCCGCGTTGGACGCGGCGGCGACGGAGGCGATCGGCAAGGCGCTGATCGACGCATTGCGCGCATTGCCGGACCGCTTCGATTTGCTGCGCCTGAAGAAGATGCCGGCCCAGATCGGCGGCAACCCGAACCCGCTGGTGTCGCTCGGCCGGGTCGGGTCCTGCTCGCTCAACGGCAACGTCGTGCCGACCGGCGACGACTATGAAGATTACCAGGCCTCGATCAAGCGCATGCAGATGCCGCGCTGCTGGCGCGTCTTCAACCGTCACGCCGGCGCGCGATTCGAGATCGCTACCGATGTCGCGCGTGCGCGCGAGCTGCTGGACGTGATGGATGCCCAGCAGCAGGCGCGCATGCGAAAGCTTGGTTCGCGCTTCGTCCTCAACGACGAAACCCATGCGCAGTTCTATCGCGAGGTCGCGCGTCAGGGCGTCGCGGACGGTTATGCCGTCATCTCGGCCCTGGTCTGCGACGAGGCCGTCGTCGCCACCACGTTCGGCGTCAGGTTCGGTGCGGCCTATTTCCTGCTGCGCATCAGCCATGCCGGCGATTCCTGGTCGAACTGCTCGCCGGGGCTGCTCGTGACCGAGCGCACCATGGCGGCGCTGCATGCAGATGGCGTGCGGCGTTTCGATCTCAGCATCGGCAACCAGGAGTACAAGCGCCGATTCGGCGCCGAGCCGGTGCCGCTGACCGATGTCAGCGTCGCGCTGTCCTGGCGCGGCGTGCCCTTCGCGTGGCGTGACCACGCCGCCCAGGCCCTGCGCCGTCATCCCAGGCTCGCTGCCTTTGCGGCGAAGGCGATTGGCAAGGGGACGCGCTGACGGGCGCTCCCCTCGCATCAGACGTGCAGCTCAGCCGTGTAGCTCAGCCGTGCAGCTTCCTGGCTGTCTCCGCGATCTGGCGGCCCTGATAGCGCGCACCGGCGAGCTCGTTGGCGCTGGGCTGGCGGCTGCCGTCGCCGCCGGTGATCGTGGTGGCGCCGTAAGGTGCGCCGCCGGTGATCTCGTCGAGCTTCATCTGGCCGGCGAAGCCGTAGTTCAGGCCGACCACGACCATGCCGAAATGCAAGAGGTTGGTGATGATCGAGAACAGCGTCGTCTCCTGGCCGCCATGCTGGGTCGCGGTCGCCGTGAAGGCGCCGCCGACCTTGCCGTGCAGCGCGCCCTTGGCCCAGAGACCGCCGGCCTGGTCGAGGAAGTTCGCCATCTGCGAGGCCATGCGGCCGAAGCGGGTGCCGGTGCCGACGATGATTGCGTCGTAGTTTGCGAGGTCCTCGATCGTCGCGAGGGGGGCGGTCTGGTCGAGCTTGTAATAGGACCCCTTGGCGACCTCGGCCGGCACCAGCTCGGGCACGCGCTTGATGTCGACGGTGGCACCGGCTTCGCGCGCGCCTTCCGCAACGGCATTGGCCATCGCTTCGATGTGGCCATAGGCGGAATAATAAAGGACGAGAACTTTGGTCATGATGGTCTCCGTTGGATGCAGATTTGATGCGTCGGTGTCGGGAGCGTCATGCCGGGACAAAGCCTGCACGACGAAGGCGTTGCTAAACCGCGTCGACGAGCACGATCTCGGAATCTTCCAGTGCCGTGATCTTCAGCCTGTCCTCGTCGCGGATCGCCGCACCGTCGCGGGCGTTGACGCGCACGCCGTTGATCTCGACTGACCCCGCCGCGGGCACGAGATAAAGGTGCCGTGACTTGTCCGGCGCGTACTCCGCGCTCTCGCCCGCCTTCAGTGTGGTGGCGAGCACCCGCGCATCGGCGCGGATCGGCAGAGCGTCCGTGTCATTCTCGAAGCCGCTCGCGATGGTGACGAGCTTGCCCGAGCGGTCTCCTTTCGGAAACGGCTTCGAGCCCCAGGTCGGCTGGCCACCGCGCGCGGTCGGCTCGATCCAGATCTGGAAGATGCGTGTCCTGGTCGGCTCGAGATTGTATTCGGAGTGGCGGATGCCGCTGCCGGCGCTCATCACCTGCACGTCGCCCGCTTCGGTGCGGCCTTCGTTGCCGAGGCTGTCTTGATGAGTGATCGCGCCCTCGCGCACATAGGTGATGATTTCCATGTTGGCGTGGGGATGGGCGGGAAAGCCGGTGTTGGGCGCGATCTCGTCATCGTTCCACACCCGCAGGGCGCCGTGACCCATGTTGTCGGGGTCATAATGGCTTGCGAAGGAGAAATGATGCTTGGCATTGAGCCAGCCGTGATCGGCGCCGCCGAGCTTTGCGAAGGGTCTGAGTTCGATCATCTGCGTAATTCCTTGTTGAGCGGGCGGCGCCTTGATCAGGCGCCGAAACCGCCGTCGACGTTGAGCACCGTGCCGGTGACGAAGGAGGCTTCCGGACTTGCGAGGAAGACGATTCCGGCCGCGACTTCCTCGGGGCGGCCGAAGCGTTGCAGCGCGTGCTGCTTGCGCTGGGTCTCGGCGAACTCGCCGCCGTCCTTCGGATTCATGTCGGTGTCGATCGAGCCGGGCTGCACCACGTTCACGGTGATGCCGCGCGGGCCGAGGTCGCGGGCTGCGCCCTTGGTGTAACCGACAACGGCGGCCTTGGTGGCGACGTAGTCTGCAAGACCCGGGAACGAGGCGCGGTCGGCAAGCATCGAGCCGACGGTGACGATGCGGCCGCCTTCCCCCATCAATTGCGAAGCGGCGCGGATCGCCGCGATCACGCCATGCACGTTGATGGCATCCTGGCGGGCGAGCGCTTCCGTGTCGGCATTGGCATCGTCGATCGCGCCGCCGCTCGCGACGCCCGCATTATTGACGAGGATGTCGAGATGGCCGAACTCCTTCGCGACGTCGTTGACGAGCTGCGTCACGTCCTTGGCCGAGGCCTGGTCCGCCCGGAAGGCGCGCGCCTTGACGCCCCGGGCCTTCAACTCGGTGACGACCGCTTCCGCCTTTTCGGGCGAGGCGACATAGCTGATGGCGACGTCCGCGCCTTGATCGGCGAGTGCGCGGGCAGAGGCCGCGCCGATACCGCGCGAGCCGCCGGTGACTAGGGCAACCTTGCCTGAGAGCTTCTTGGTCATTGGATTTCTCCATTCCTGAATTTCTGATGACCCTTGGATAAGCCTCCGCCTGTGGTATAGAAATAGAAACTGTTGAAACGCATTGTTTCCTTAAACAGCCCGGTTGGATCCCCTTCTATGGCCAAACTCCCCGATTTCGAGGCACTCGCGATTTTCGCAAAAGTCGTGGAATTACGGTCGTTTGCGGGGGCCGCGGGCGAACTCGCGATGTCCAAGGCGACGGTGTCCAAGGCGGTCACGCGCCTCGAAGAGCGACTCGGCGCCCGGCTGTTCAACCGTACCTCACGCCGGCTCGCGCTGACCGATGCCGGGCATAAGCTCGCCGAGCGTGCGACGCGCCTGCTGTCCGACGGCGAGGCGGCGGAGAACGAAGCGCTGGCGCAGTCGGTAGCGCCGCGGGGCCTGGTGCGGCTCGCCGTCCCCATGACATTCGGGATCAAGGCGGTGGCGCCATTGCTGCCGGAGTTCTTCGAGGCTTATCCGGAGGTCTCGGTCGATCTGCACTTGAGCGATGCGACCATCGATTTGATCGGCGAGGGCTTTGACATGGCGGTGCGGATCGCGCGGCTGCCGGATTCCTCGCTGATTGCGCGGCGGCTCTTCACGATGCCGCGCTTTACGGTGGCGGCGCCGTCCTATCTTAAGCAATACGGACGGCCGACGCATCCGATGCATCTGGCCGAGCACAAATGTTTCAGCTACGCCTATCTCTCGACGCCCAACGTCTGGCACTACACCAATTCGGCCGGCGAGCAGGCCAGCGTGCGTGCGGGCGGTCAGCTCCGCGTCAACAACGGCGAAGCGGTAATGCCGGCGCTGATCGCCGGCCTCGGCATCGCCGACCTTCCGGAATTCATCGTCGGCGAGGCCATTTCCTCCGGCGAGGTCGAAGTGGTCCTGAAGGACTGGAAGCAGGTTGAAGGCGCCGTACATCTGGTGACGCCACCTGGCGGCCCGCGCCCCGCACGCGTCGAGGCGCTCGGCGATTTTCTCGCAGCGAAGCTGCCGGGTACGTGCAAGCGGCAGGTGCGCGGAAAGGCAAAGCCGTCGTAGCAAAGCCGTCGTAGAGCGAGTGCCTTCAGCGACCTCCGTCATTGCGAGAAGCGAAGCGACGAAGCAATCCAGAATGTCTCCGCGGGGCATTCTGGATTGCTTCGCTTCGCTCGCAATGAACGGAGTTGGACTAAGACACCGTCACATCATTACGCGCGACCACGCGCAAGTTCGGCTTCAACGTTTCTTCCAGCTGCGACTTCAAATCATGGACACGCGGATCGCGCGAGCGCTTCGCGCAGACTGCGTATTGATGCACGGATTGCGCCAAGGCGCGTCGCGCTTCCGGCGTCCGCGTGACGTCGGGTTTTGATAGCCGCAAGACGATGGCGGCGAGATTCACCAGCATCTCGTCTAGCGCCACGTCAATGGTCTGAAGTCTATTCATCGCTCCACTCCCTGCGAGGCAACGGTAGAGTCCGGGGGGCGTTCCTGACCGGGCGGAACATGGATAATGCTTCGTTAATCCCGCCGCACGGCTTGTTCTTGCGGGCGGTCACGCTAGGCTGGCACCGAAATAAGAAAACAGGGGGAAATCTGCCATGGATCGACGCGATGTCCTGCGCGCCGCTGCCGCATTGCCGTTGTTGCCTTCGTTGTCGAGCGTGGCTTTCGCGCAAGTCTATCCCGCGCGCAACGTCACCATGATCGTGCCGTTTCCGGCCGGCGGCCAGGCGGATCTCGCGGCGCGCCCGGTCGCACAGGCGCTGGAGCGAATCCTGGGCAAGGCGGTCATCGTCGACAACCGCGCCGGCGGTGGCGGTGGATCGGTCGGCAATGCCGCGGCGGCGCGAGCCGAGCCCGACGGCTACACGCTGCTGATGACGCTGTCCTCGCTCGCGGTGCTGCCCGAAGCCGACCGGCTGTTCGACCGTCCGGTCGCCTACGAGCTCTCGCAGTTCATGCCGATCGCGCGGGTGCTGGCCGATCCCACGCTGCTCGCCGTGCCGGCCTCGGCGCCGTGGAAGACCGCGCAGGATTTCGTCGAAGACGCAAAGAAACGCCCGGGCCAGATCACCTATGGCTCGTCCGGGCCTTACGGCACGCTGCACGTGGCGATGGAAATGTTTGCGAGCAGCGCCGACATCAAGCTGCTGCATGTGCCGTTTCGCGGCGCCGGTCCAGCGCTCACCGCGCTGCTCAGCGGCACCGTGCAGGCGATCGCCGCCGCACCGGGAACGCTGAAGCCGCAAGTGGAGGACGGCAAGCTGCGCGTGCTCGGCAATTGCGGCGCCAAGCGCATCGCAAGCTTCCCCGATGTACCGACCTTCCAGGAGCTCGGCTACAAGGACGTCGAGATGTACATCTGGGCCGGGCTGTTTGCGCAGAGCGCGCTGCCGGCGCCGATCGCGACCCGCCTGCGCGAGGCGATGGCGCAGGTGATGACGAGCCCGGACGTGCTCAAGGCCTTCGAAATGTCGGGCAGCCTCGTTGCCTATCAGGACGCGCCGGCGTTTGCCGAGTTCGTGGCGGTCGACAGCGCGCGGCTGATTACGGCAGTGAAGAAGATCGGCAAGGTAGAATAGGTTCCTGGCCCGTTTTCACAATTTTTTGTTGGTCCAGAACCTCTCCGCGTCTCATTGATTGAAGAGAATTCGAGAGACTCGCGAAGGAATCGGACATGCGAACAGAGCGGATTGCGCTGGGTGTGGCGCTTGCGATCGGCGGCATCGTCGCGCAGGGCACCGCATCCGCTGAAGAGTATCGCGGAACCATGGAGCAGCAGATGGCCTGCACGCCGGATGTGTGGCGGCTGTGCAGCGACCAGATCCCTGATGTGAGCCGCATTACGGCCTGCTTGCGGCAGAACACGCCCCAGCTCTCCAGCGGTTGTCGCGCGGTGTTCCAGTCCAACAACCAGATGCCGCCGCAGCAGCAGGTTCCGGGCAATCGCGCCGCGCCGGCGCCACGATATAACAATGCGCCACCGCCTCCGGCGACCCAGCCCCGGCCTTACGACGAGGATGATTAGGGCGCTTCGGACCTGACTTCGCAGACATCGACCCATTCCGCCCCGGTCAGCTCGGCCATCCGCTCCGGCGTGATGCGCACCGCGCTATGGGTCGAGCCAGCGGCCGGCACCACCACGTCGAACGCTTTCAGCGAGACGTCGCAATAGACCGGCAGCGGCGCCCTCAGTCCGAACGGGCAGACGCCGCCGACCTCGTGGCCGGTGACCTCCGCGACCTCTTCCAGCCCCAGCATCTTCGGCTTGCCGCCGAACGCGGCCTTCACCTTCTTGTTGTCCATGCGCGAGGTGCCGGCCGCGACGATCAGGATCACGCGCTCGCCGATCCGCAACGACAGCGTCTTGGCGATCATTCCGGGTTCGACGCCATAGGCTTCGGCGGCCAGCGCCACTGTCGCGGAGCTGATCGGGGATTCGATGACTGATATGTCGGGGGCTTTTTCAGCGAAGAAGGCGCGAACGGATTGTAGGCTCATTCAGGTCGGCTCATTCCAGACTTATGGGCGGGCGGCGATGCCTAAGCAATCCTTGGCAGCTCCGAGAGCGCCCGGACGCGATGATCGGGCGCAAAGCCGAGCTCGTCCATCTGGGTGCGGATCGCCTTGAACATCGTCAGCGGTGCCACGAGTTCGTTCTCGACGCAAGCCAGCGCCATCGCTTCGGGCGTCACCCGTTCGATCCAGGCAACGTTCAATCCGAATGCTTTCGCGCCCGCAACATCCCAGGGATTGGAGGAGACGAACAGCGCCTCGTCCGGCGCGGTGCCGAGCACCTCGCCGATCAGCTCATAGGCCTCCGGGCTCGGCTTGAAGATCTTCTTCGCGTCGATGCTGATCGTGGCGTCGAGCAGGGCGTCGAGGCCGGAGTTGCGCACGAGCGCATTCAGCATATCCGGACTGCCGTTGGAGAGGATGGCGAGTTTTCGCGGTTTCAGAGCCGTGAGCGCTGCCGTCGCATCCGCATAGAGATCGAGATGCAGATATTTCTCGATCACGCGCTCGAATGCCTCGTTCTCGTAAGCGAGCCCGAGCACGCGCAGCGTATAGGCAAGCGAGTCGCGCGTGATGGCTGCGAAGTCCTGGTAGCGCCGCATCAGCGAGCGCAACCAGGTGTATTCGAGCTGCTTGATCCGCCAGATCTGCGTGATGATCTCACCGTAGCCCGGAAACGCATCCTCGGTGGTCTCGGCGACCGACTGGATGTCGTAGAGCGTTCCGTAGGCATCGAAGACAACGGCTTTGAGGCTCAATTGACCTGTCCTCCGGGATCGTTGCGGTCCACGGACTATACAAGGCGCCCCGAAATCGGTCCAAGACGGAATCGCGACTTGGGCCCTGGTTTCTAAAGCCTGATCACGACCTTGCCGAAATGTGAGCCGGTCCGCAGGTGCGCATACGCTTCGGGTGCCTCATCGAAACCATAGATCCGATCGACGATCGGGTGGATCGCGTGTTCGGTCAGGAAGCGATTCATCGCGGCAAAGTGTTCGATCGATCCGACGGTGACACCGATGATGTCGGCATTCTCCCACTGAAGGCGCGCGAGGTCGGGCTTGGGACCGAACCCCGTCAAGACACCAATCTGGACGATCTTGCCACCCGAAGCGACCGATCGCAGCGATCGATCATAGGTGCCGGGACCGCCGAGTTCGAGGATATGACTGGCCCCGGCGCCATTCGTCGCCTTCATCAGGGCGACATCCCAGTCAGGCGTCTCGCGATAGTTGATGAGGATCGAGCCGCCCAGCGCCTTGGCGCGGGCGAGTTTTTCATCCGAGGAGGATATCACGATCGCACGCGCCCCCAGCGCCACCGCGAATTGAAGCCCGAACAGCGCGACGCCGCCTGTTCCCTGGACCAACAGCGTGTCGCCTTTGCGCATCCCGGCGCGTGCGATGAGGCCATGGAAAGCCGTGACGCCGGCACAGGGCAGGGTCGCTGCCTCCACCGCGGACAGATGCGCCGGCACTGAGACCAGCGCGGTCGCCGGCAGCACGACATACTCAGCCAGCATTCCGTCCATCGTGTTGCCACCGAGGGATGACGGAATATAGCTGGACTTGAACGGCCCCGAGATCCAATCGCGGAAGAAAGATCCAGCGACGTGGTCTCCGAGTCGCCATTGCGCGACGTCGGCGCCGATGGCGTCAACGACACCCGCACCGTCGGAGAGTGGCACGCGGCCCTTGAGCTCGCCTTGGCCTGCACGGTCGAGGATCAGGAGGTCGCGGTAATTCAGACTTGCCGCTTCGACCCGAATGCGGACCTCGCCATTGGCGGGTTCGGGTTTGCTGATTTCGACGCGCGCAAGGCGGCCAGCACCAGCATGGCTATTCAAATGGTAGGCTTTCATCGTTGCTCCCTTCACAAGTGGCATTCACTTGGACGAGCAAAGTCTGTAGGGTCTGACAGTGCTGTCAGGGTCAAGAGGCTTCAGATGAAGATCGGCGAACTCTCCCGGCGGACGGGGGTCAGCGTCCGAATGCTGCGCTACTACGAAGGCGAAGGACTGCTCGCGCCGCTGCGGACGAACTCCGGCTATCGCGACTACGGCCAGGCCGAAGAGGAAACGGTGCGACGCATCAAGATGCTCGGCGGCGCCGGGATGACGCTCGAAACCATCAAGCGCTTGCTCCCCTGCGTGCGGAACAACGATCCGGCTTTCACGCCGTGCAACGAGCTGCGAAAAATACTCACGCAGCAGGTCGGTCTGATCGACGAACGTATCGAGACGCTCAGCCAAAGCCGGACAATTTTGGCGGGCTATCTGGCAAGCGTGAATTGATCGCACGCATCTCGACCATCACATTCACCGGCTCTTGGAATTCCAGGCCTCCCGCTCGGCGAAGACCTGGCTGACCTCCGCCATGTGCTTGGTGCCCCACGCGCAGAGCGGTACGAGAGCTTGGGCGAGGCTGTGACCCAAAAGGGTGAGGCTATAGTCCACCCGCGGCGGCACCTCCTTGTAGTCGGTCCGCTTCACGAGACCATCGGCCTCCAACTCCTTGAGCTGCTGGATCAGCACCTTGTCGCTGACGTCGCGCAAGGCTCGCCGCAGCTCGCCGTAGCGGGTCGGCCCGCCCTGGGCGAGGAAGTACAGAATCAGCGGCTTCCACTTGCCGGCGATGACCCGCAGGGTCGCGTCGAGGCCGCAAGTGAAGCCGGGCAAAGTCGGGGTGCAGCTTTGGACAGGTGGCGAAGCCTGCGCAGGTGGAGAGATCGTGTCTGACATTTTTGGGCACTTACCAAAAGGTGCATACTTGTCGATAGGTGGGTAGGCCGCCAGCTCAGTGCAACCCTAGTGAAGGAGCACATCATGAGCAGACTACAAGGCAAGTCGGCGGTGGTTACGGGCGGCGGAACCGGCATCGGATTTGGAGCGGCCAAACGGTTCATCGACGAAGGCGCGTTCGTCTATCTCTTCGGGCGGCGGCAGGAGCCGCTCGACGCCGCCGTGGCGCAGCTGGGTTCCTCGGCGCGCGCCGTCAGGGGTTCGGTGACTGATATGTCCGACCTCGACAGGTTATACGCGGCGGTGAAGGCCGAACGCGGCGGGCTCGACATCCTGTTCGCCAATGCTGGGACCGGATTGTTTGCGCCGCTCGGCGAGATCACGCCCGAGCATTACGATCAGATCTTCGACGTCAATGTGAAGGGGCTGGTGTTCACGGTGCAGAAAGCCCTGCCGCTGATGACGAAGGGGTCGTCGATCATCCTGACCGGATCGAGCACGGGGGTGATGGGGACGCCGCAGTTCAGCATCTACAGCGCGACCAAGGCTGCGATCCGGAATCTGGCGCGCAGCTGGGCGCTGGACCTGCGCGGCACCGGCATCCGCGTCAATGTGCTGTCACCGGGGCCGACCAAGACGGAGCTGGCGCTGGAGATCGTCGGCGAGGAAGCCTTCGATGCGCTCGGAAGCATGACGCCGATCGGACGCGTCGGCGACCCGAGCGAGACGGGGGCGGTTGCGGCGTTCCTGGCGTCCTCAGACAGCAGCTTCATGACCGGCGGCGAGGTTTTCGTGGATGGAGGCCTGGCACAGGTCTGAGACTTGAGCGTGAGGGCTTCGGTTACCGGATCGAAGCCCTCGACGCGCTTTCTAGATCCCCAGCAGCTTCCTTGCGTTGGCCTTCAGCACCTTCGGCCGGATCTCGTCGCGGATCTCGATCTTGGCGAAATCCGACAGCCAGCGATCCGGCGTGATCACCGGCCAGTCCGAACCGAACAGCATCTTGTCCTGCAGGATCGAGTTGATGTAGCGGACCAGGATCGGCGGGAAATATTTCGGCGACCAGCCCGAGAGGTCGATGTAGACGTTGGGCTTGTGGGTCGCGACCGACAGCGCTTCTTCCTGCCAGGGGAAGGAGGGATGGGCGAGGATGATCTTGAGGTCGGGGAAATCAGCCGCGACGTCGTCCATGTACATCGGGTTGGAATATTTCAGCCGCATCCCCATGCCGCCGGGCATGCCCGAGCCGACGCCGGTTTGGCCGGTGTGGAACAGCGCGATCGCGCCGCCATTGTTGATCTCTTCATAGAGCGGATAGGCCATGCGGTCGTTGGCGTAGAAGCCCTGCATGGTCGGGTGGAATTTGAAGCCGCGCACCCCGTATTCCTCGATCAGCTTGCGCGCCTCGCGCACACCGAGCTTGCCCTTGTGCGGGTCGATCGAGACGAAGGGGATGAGAACGTCGAGATGGTCGGAGGCGATCTCCAGCATCTCCTCATTCTTGTAGCGGCGGAAGCCGGTCTCGCGCTCGGCGTCGACCGGGAAGATCACCGCGGCGATGTTCTTCGATCGATAGTAGGCGGCGGTCTCCGGCACGGTCGGCGGATGCTTGTGCGGCGACTTGAAATAGTCCGCCATCTGCGCCTGAAAATCGTCATAGCCGTCGTCGGGATGGGTGCCGCAGGGCTCCTCGGCGTGGGTGTGGATGTCGATGGCGACGACGTCATCGATGTTGGGCAGCTTCAGCTTCGGCATGGGTTTCCTCCCGACGGGTTGCCGAATTGATTATATGATATAACGAACTTGGCAAGACATTGTGGGACAAGGCATTGTGGGACAAGGCGTTGTAGGACAGGCGTCGTCCGCGCCAGATTGGGCCGATCCGGCCGCTTCTACTTTGCATGGGGTTGTTTTCCAGAATTTGGTGGGTGGGATCGGGGCAGTTAACATTGACATCCGGTCCTCCCATGCCTTAAGAACCGCCCCGTCCCGGGCGGTCGGTCCGCCGGCGGGAAAATCTCATTTTGCCTCATTCGCGCGTGCCGAAACGGTAGTGCCGAACACGGCCTTTCGAACGTTCAGGATTCTGCCATGAAGGTCCGTAACTCGCTGAAATCGCTGCGCGGTCGCCATCGCGCCAACCGCCTGGTCCGCCGCAAGGGCCGGGTCTATGTGATCAACAAGGTGCAGCGCCGCTTCAAGGCTCGCCAGGGCTGATTTCGCCCTGCCGGACGCCGCGCGCGCCCCGCAAGACCACGGTCTCACACGAGTTTGACGCCGCCCCTGCTTTGCAAGGGCGGCTTTGCGCGTTTAGACTTCGACCATGGCAGTGAGATTCTTCGTCGCGCGCACCCTGTGTCTGGCCCTCGTACTGGGAGCCGCCGGACTCGCTCCGGCGCTGGCACAGCAGATTGATCCACCGACTCCGCCCGGCAAGCAGAAGAAACTTCCGGAAGCGCCGGCCAAGCTGCCCAAGGTCGATCGCACCAAGAATCTCGATTTCCTGTTCGGCGCGCTGAAAGCCGCGCCCGACGAGGCCAGCGCCAAGCACGTCGAGGCGCGGATCTGGGCGATCTGGATCCAGACCCCGAGCGACACCGCGGCGCTGCTGATGGCGCGGGCCAAGACCGCGGTCGACGCAAAGAAGATCGAGGTTGCGATCAAGCTGCTGGATTCGGTCGTCAAGCTCAGGCCCGACTACATCGAGGCCTGGAATCGTCGCGCGACGCTCTACTACATGCAGAACGATTATGGCCGCTCGCTTGCCGACATCCGCGAGGTGTTGATCCGCGAGCCCCGCCATTTCGGCGCGCTCGCAGGCCTCGGCATGATCATGCAGGAGGTCGGCGACGAAAAGCGCGCGCTCGAGGCCTACCGCAAGGCGCTCGCCGTCAATCCGCACCTCGAGAAGATCCCCGACCAGGTCAAGGCGCTGACCGAGAAGGTCGAAGGCCGCGATATTTAGCGGACAAGTCGATCATTGCTCGAGCGAATGCGGCGTAAGCCGATTAACCACGATGACACGCGCCGCGTTACGAGGGATATGGGTTGCCCCGCCGCAGGCCTACCTTCATGGCGGGAGCACAGCCATGAAGCGTTTGATCTTTGCAGGTATATTGCTGCTGGCGTCGGGCACGGCGAGCCTCGCCGACGGACTGTTCTGGGTGGTCGGCAATCGCGCCACCGGAAAATGCAACATCGTGACCAGCAATCCCGTGATCATCGGCGATGTCTGGTTCGGTGACGGTCCCTACAAATCGAAGGCCGACGCCAAGCTTGCCCGTTCGACCATCCGCGCCTGTCCCGCACCCACGCCTGACGAGGAAAAGGACGAGGACAGCACGAACTAGGTCGACAGCAACCTAGTGCAAAACGCTGCCTTCGCGCTCGGCGAGGCCGCGATCGACCGCTGCGGCGTAAGCCTTTGCAAGCTCCGTCTCGAGGTGCTCGTTGATCAGCAGCAGCGCGCGCACGGCACCGCGCAGGTCGCCGTGGCAGCTTGCCACGATCTCGTCGATCGCAGTATCTTTGGACCTCAGGCTCATCGAAATTCTCCGGTTCAAATCAGGATAAATCCTGCCGGTCTTTCCCGCATCCCCGAGGGTTGCGAGCACGATCGGCGCCCACCCGCGTCTAAATGGCGGAACCGACCGTGGCGATTATAAGGAAGCCGCGATGACGACGGCATGAAGCTTTTCGAAGCCTGCGTGCTCCGGGGAGCAGCATTGATTTGATTGCGTTTTTCCCGCTTGAATTATGCACATATCCACAGCCCCGGCATTTCAAGTGGAGCGCGGGGGCTCCCCGGGCGAAACTGCCGCCCGCAAGCCACGTAACTGCCCTGTGCCCTGGATCGCCCGGATTCCATCCATGATCGTGATGTCAGTCGTGACCGCGCTGCTTGTGCTGGCGCTGGTCACGCAGGCCGGCGTCCTCGCCGTGCAGCGCGCCTTTCCACCGCAGGGCCGGATGATCGAGGTCGATGGTGCCGTGCTTCACCTCGTCGATATCGGCCCGCGCGATTCGGGCCTGCCGGTCGTGATGCTGCACGGCGCGAGCTCAAACCTCGAAGCGATGCGGCGGCCGCTCGGCGATCTCCTCGCCAGGAACCACCGCGTCATCCTGATCGACCGTCCCGGCCACGGCTGGAGCACGCGGGCGCGGCGGCAGGATTCGACCCCGGAGGTCCAGGCGCGGATGATCGATGAGGCGCTCGGCAAGCTCGGGATCGATCGCGCGGTCTTCGTGGTGCATTCCTGGAGCGGCGCGCTCGGCGCGCGGTTGGCGCTCGATCATCCCGGCCGCGTCGCGGGCCTTGTGATGCTCGCGCCCGTCACACATCCCTGGCGCGGCGGCGTCGGCCGCTACAACGAGATCATCGCAACGCCCGTGATCGGCCCGCTGCTCGCCTACACCATAACCCTGCCGCTGGGCTATTTCCTGAGCGAGCCCGGCGCGCGCAATGTCTTCCTGCCGCAAATGATGCCGGATGGTTTCGTGCAGGACTCCGCGACGCCGCTGCTGCTGCGCCCGCGCGAGTTCATCGCCAATGCGTATGATCTGGTGACGCTGAAGGAAGCGGTCGCCGCGCAGGTCGCGCGCTACGGCGAGATATCGGCGCCGGTCACGATCATCGCCGGCGAACCCGACAAGACGGTGAAGACCGACATTCACGCGCGGCCGTTCGCCGCCACCGTGCAGAACGCCAAGCTGATCGTGCTGCCCGATCTCGGCCACATGGTGCAGAACGCGGTGCCCGATCTCGTGAAGACCGAGATCGAGACGCTGATCGGGAAAATCGTCCCGGCGCAGGCGGCCGCCGATTAGATCGTTTTCGAGCGAAGTGGATGCCGGTTTGCGTGAAGAAAACGCGTCAAAACAAGAAGCTGGAGCTTCGGTTCAGAACCGAAGCTCCAGCGACCGCCTGTCGCGCGCTTACTGCTTGATCTTCCCGTCCTTGTCGAACTGCGACACATAGGCCCAGAGATTGTTGATCTCGTTTTCGTTCTTGATGCCGGCGAAAGCCATCTTGGTGCCGGGGATCTTGGCCTTGGGGTCCTTGATGTATTCCTTGAACACGGCCTCGTTCCAGGTGATGCCGGAATTCTTGTTGGCGTCGGAGTAATTGTAGTCCGGCGCGGTGCCGGACTTGCGGCCGTCGAGGCCGTTGAGCTCGGGGCCGACCTTGTTCTTGGCGCCTTCGCCGATCGCGTGACAGGCCAGGCATTTGTTGAACGAAGATTTGCCGGCCGCGACGTCCTGCGCCATCGCGCTGGGTGCGGTGGCAATCGCGGTGAGGATGGTCAATGCGCCAAAAATCAGTTTTGTCATCGGGTGCTCTTCGTTTCTTCCCTGGGGCTGGTCAGTTGCATGCCTGATCGGCAATGGTCGGACCTGCCGGTTTTGGCAGGCCTGCTCGGATTGGACAAGCCGCCAAACCATGGCAGGTTTCACGATTTCCTACTTGTCCCAGAGCGAACTCGCGCAAGATCGTCGATCTGACTTTCGGATGGCCTACCCAAACCACCGCGGACGTGGTTGATTTACCGCGACAAATCGATCGTGCGGCCTCGGCCGAAACGATATGCCATGAAGGAAATGCTATGGCCATCATGATGCCCGCGAGTGACCAGGCCGTGCTCGCGCGCCGCGCCGAAATCGTGGCTGCATTGCGCGCAATCGTACCGGGCGAAGGCGTGATCGATAGCGCCGCCGAGATGCGAGCCTATGAATCCGACGGATTAACGGCCTATCGGCAGCCGCCGATGGTCGTGGTGCTGCCCGACACGACCGAGCAGGTTTCGCTGGTCCTGAAATATTGTGCAGGGCAGGGCATCAAGGTGGTCCCGCGTGGCTCCGGCACCTCGCTGTCCGGCGGCGCGCTGCCACTGGAAGACGGCGTGCTCCTGGGCCTCGGCAAGTTCAAGCGCATCCGCGAGATCGATTTCGACAACCGCGCCGTCGTCACCGAGCCCGGCGTCACCAACCTCGCGATCAGCCAGGCCGTCGCTCATGCCGGGTTCTACTACGCGCCGGATCCGTCCTCGCAGATCGCCTGCTCGATCGGCGGCAATGTCGCGGAGAATTCCGGCGGCGTGCACTGCCTGAAATACGGCATGACCACCAACAACGTGCTCGGCTGCGAGATCGTGCTGATGAGCGGCGAGATCCTGCGCATCGGCGGCAAATCGGCGGAGAACTCCGGCTACGACCTGATGGGCGTCATCACCGGCTCGGAGGGCCTGCTCGGTGTCATCACCGAGATCACGGTGCGCATCCTGCAAAAGCCGGAGACGGCGCGCGCGCTGATGGTCGGATTCGCGCAAGTCGAGGCGGCCGGCGAATGCGTGGCGCGCATCATCGGCGCCGGCATCATTCCCGGCGGCATGGAGATGATGGACAAGCCCGCGATCCACGCCGCGGAGGCCTTCGTCCATGCCGGCTATCCGCTCGATGTCGAGGCCCTCCTCATCATCGAGCTCGACGGTCCCAAGATCGAGGTCGACGAGCTGATCACGCGGGTCGAGACGATTGCGAACGCTTGCGGCTCGACCACCTGCCAGATCTCGACCTCCGAGGCCGAGCGCAATCTGTTCTGGGCCGGCCGGAAAGCCGCGTTCCCCGCCGTCGGCCGCATCTCGCCGGACTATCTCTGCATGGACGGCACCATCCCACGCGGTGCGCTGCCGAAAGCGCTGGCGCGCATCCGCGAGCTATCGGAAAAATACCAGCTCGGTTGCGCCAACGTGTTCCATGCCGGCGACGGCAACCTGCATCCGCTGATCCTCTATGACGCCAACAAGCCCGGCGAGATCGAGCGCGCCGAAGCCTTCGGCGCCGACATCCTGCGCGCCTGCGTCGAGTTCGGCGGCGTGCTCACCGGCGAGCACGGCGTCGGCATCGAGAAGCGCGATCTGATGCCTGAGATGTTCAGTGAGATCGACCTCAACCAGCAGCAGCGCCTGAAATGCGCCTTCGATGCGCAAGGCCTGCTCAATCCCGGAAAGGTGTTTCCGACCCTGCACCGATGCGCCGAGCTCGGCCGCATGCATGTCCACGCCGGGAAGCTGGCATTCCCGGACATTCCGCGGTTCTAGAGTCGCCTCGCTGCAACGCGCCAAATTTGATTTTCGCTGCAAACTTCGTTACCCGCTACAGGCGTGGATACGCTCAAGGTCAGAGACGCCAACGACGTCGAAGAGGTGGTGCGCGCGGCGATTGCCAATGAGCAGCCGCTCGAGATCATCGGCCATGGCTCCAAGCGCGGCATCGGCCATGCGATGGCGACCAACGCCGTGCTGGACGTCTCCGCGCTGAATGCCATCACCGCCTACGAGCCCAACGAACTCATTGTCACGCTCCAGGCCGGGGCGCCGCTGGCCGACGTGCTGTCGCTGATCGATGCCAAGAACCAGCAATTCGCCTTCGAGCCGATGAACACCGCGCCGCTGCTCGGCACGCCCGCGCTCGGCACCATCGGCGGCATGATTGCGTCTGGCCTGGCCGGTCCGCGCCGGATCAAGGCGGGCGGGGCGCGCGACCATCTGCTCGGGGCGCATGCCGTCTCCGGTTTCGGCGATAGCTTCAAGACCGGCGGCAAGGTGGTGAAGAACGTCACCGGCTACGACCTCTGCAAGCTTCTCGCCGGTTCCTGGGGCACGCTGTCGGTCATGACCGAGGTCACGCTGAAGGTGATGCCGAAGCCGGAGGCCGAGCGGACGCTGTTGCTGCGCGGCCTCGACGATGCCGCGGCCAACAAGGCGATGACGGCGGCGCTCGGCTCGCCCTTCGACGTCTCGGGGGCCGCGCATCTGCCGACATCGGCGTTCCGGACCAAGATCGAAGGTCTCGGCGATATCGCAGGCCAAAGCGAGGCGCTGACCGTGCTGCGGCTTGAGGGCATTACCGCCTCGACCGCCCACCGTGCCGGCTCGCTGCGCGAATTGCTGGCGCCGTTCGGAACCGCAACGCTCGTCGAGGACACGGTGTCAGCGGCGCTATGGACCACGATCCGCGACGTCCTGCCGTTCGCGGCTGACGGCACGTTGGGGGCTTGGCCGGTTTGGCGGATCGTCTGTCCGCCCGCGTCGGGCGCGGCGCTCGGGACGCTGCTGGCGCGCGAGACCGGCGGCGACGTGATCTACGATTGGGGTGGTGGACTGATCTGGGCGGCGTTGCCACCGAAGCCGGACGCGCATGCCACGGCCGTGCGCGAACGTGTGAATGCGGCCGGCGGGCACGCCACGCTGATCCGGGCGGCCGAGGACATCAGGCGCGCGATCGATGTATTCCACCCGCAGGCCCCTGGCCTTGCCGCCTTGAGCGAGCGGGTCCGCGCCAGTTTCGATCCGAAGACCATCCTCAACCGGGGCCGGCTGACGCGGGACGCTTGCTGAATGAAGACCGAATTCTCACTCGCGCAGCTCGCCGATCCCGACATCGCGGAAGCCGACAAGATCCTGCGCGCCTGCGTCCATTGCGGCTTCTGCACCGCAACCTGTCCGACTTATGTGCTGCTTGGCGACGAGCTCGATAGCCCGCGCGGCCGCATCTATCTGATCAAGGAGATGCTGGAGAAGGACCAGACGCCGACGGCCGAAGTGGTCAAACATGTCGACCGCTGCTTGTCGTGCCTGGCCTGCATGACGACCTGCCCCTCGGGGGTGAATTATATGCATCTGGTCGATCAGGCCCGGGTCAGGATCGAGCAGCGTTACGAGCGGCCGCTCGCCGAGCGGCTGCTGCGCCGGGTGCTGGCCTTCGTCCTGCCGCACCCGCAGCGTTTCCGCGCCAGCATGTGGCTGGCGCGGCTCGCCCGCCCGCTGGCCGCGTTCCTGCCGACGCCCCGGCCGTCGGCGACACCCGGCCTGATCCTGCGCCTCAAGGCGATGCTGGCGCTGGCGCCGGACCGGCTGCCGCCACCGGGGCCCGCCGCCGGCAGTGTGTTCGCGGCACTCGGCAAGAAGCGCGGCCGGGTCGCGCTGCTCCAGGGCTGCGCCCAGCAGGTGCTGGCCCCGCGCATCAACCAGGCCGCCATCAGTCTCCTCACGCGCCACGGCATCGAGGTCGTCCTCGTCAGGGACGAGCAGTGCTGCGGCGCGCTGACCCATCACCTCGGCAACGACCAGGACGCATTGGGGCGGGCTCGCGCCAATGTCGCGGCGTGGCGCGCGGAAGCGGCCGGCGAGGGGCTCGACGCCATCCTGGTGACGGCGTCAGGCTGCGGCACCGTGATCAAGGACTACGGCTATCTTCTGCGCGAGGACGCTGCGTTTGCCGCCGATGCGGCGAAGGTCTCCGCGCTCGCCAAGGACATAACTGAATACGTCGCCGGCCTTGGACTCGTGGCCACCGCGCGACAGGACAACATCGTCGTCGCCTATCACTCTGCGTGTTCGTTGCAGCACGGACAGAAAATCACGGGCCTTCCGAAAGAATTGCTTTCCAATAATGGATTCGTGGTGAAAGATGTGCCGGAGAGCCATTTGTGTTGCGGTTCGGCGGGGACCTACAACATTCTCCAGCCCGAGCTTGCGGGCCGGTTGCGTGATCGCAAGGTCGCCAACATCGCGAGCGTCAAGCCGGACATGATTGCCGCAGGCAATATCGGCTGCATGGTGCAGATTGCCAGTGGCACGTCAGTTCCGGTCGTACACACGATTGAGCTTCTCGATTGGGCTACGGGCGGGTCGCGGCCGGCATTGAACGCGCAAGACTGAGCTTTCGAAGACTGAGCTTTCGAGGGCTGAGCTTTCGTCCGCAGGTGACGGCTGAAGACGCCCGGATCGACCATTGTTCGGCGGCAACAGGAGGACCACGATGGCGAAAGCGAAGAAGAAAAAAAGCAAGAAGGCCAAAAAAGCCAAGAAGGCGGTAGCGGCGAAGAAGACCTCAAAGAAGGCAGCCAAGAAGTCCGCGAAGAAGTCTGCCAAGAAAGCCACAAAGAAATCTGCCAAGAAGGCCGCGCCGAAGAAGGCCGCCAAGAAGTCGGCCAAGAAAGCCGCTACGAAGGCTGCCCCTAAGAAGGCCGCCAAGAAGGCTGCGAAAAAAGCGGCGCCGAAGAAGGCGAAGGCAGCTCCCGCGCCGAAGCCGTCAACGCCGGCAGCTCCGGCTCCCGAGCCCGCCGCCGAGACAAGCTGGGCGATGCCTTCGTCTTCTGCGGAAACGACGCCGGCCGAAGGACAAGGTTAGGCCCAAGGTTAGGCCAAAGGCTGGATCCAATCCGACGACCATGATCGACGACAGGAAGGCCGCAGCGGTGATGCTGCGGCCTTTTTGCATCGGCGTGACGGCGTGTTTGTCCTGGAGCAGCCTGATTCGTGGCGCGGCCAGCACGGTACCGCCGGGCCCGTACTAACCCGGGCCTGCCAGTGCACTTTGCAATGCAAATAATGTGGTCGAGAAGACACACAGGCTGACAACCTTTCTTGGAATCGTCAGAACGCCCAAAAAGTCGGCAGATGCCCGCGTTTTTTGCTTCTCGGTTTACGCCACTCCATCCAGATTGCCGCAGTTAGGAAATTTGCAATCAGGTCGTGCGTTCCGGGGGCTTCCGGGATCCGGCTGGGGTCTTAGAACTGGTGATGGGGATCGAAATGAAAAAAGTGGCTTTGTTGGCAACGGCGCTGGCAATGGTGACGGGCTCGGCTTTCGCGGCAGACATGCGAGTGAAGGCACTGAAGGCCCCGCCGGTGGTCGCGTTTGACCCCTGGGATATCGCCTTCGGCGGCGCCATCATGAGCGACTACATCTTCCGCGGCGTCACGCAGTCGAACCACAAGCCGTCGGTCGCGGCCTATTTCGAGCCGCGCTACAACATCAACAAGGACCTCCAGCTCTACGTCGGCGTGTCCGCCGAGAGCATCTCCTTCGCCAATCGTGCCGCTGCTGAAGTCGACATCTACGGCGGTATCCGCCCGACCTTCGGCGCCTTCGCGTTCGACATCGGCGTCTGGGGCTACCTGTATCCGGGTGGAAGCTGCGCCGACAACGTGCTCACCGGCGGCATTCCCGGCGGCAACGTCTGCGGCGTCAGCACGACCACGATCTTCCTCGCCGACGGCAACGTCATGAAGAAGGACGTCAGCTTCGTCGAAGTCTACGGCAAGGTGAACTACACCATCAACGACAGCTTCACGGTCGGCGCGACCGAGTACTACTCGCCGAACTTCCTGAACTCGGGTGCCTGGGGCAACTACGCTTCGTTGACCGCCAAATACACGGCGCCCAGCACGGCCTTTGGTCCCTCCGGCATGGGCATGTATGTGTCGGGTGAGTTCGGCCGGCAGTGGTTCGGTACTTCGGACGCCTTCTACGGCACCGGCGTCGGCACCGTTTTCGCCAACGGCATCCCCTACAAGGACTACAACACCTGGAACATCGGCATCGGCTTCACCTACAAGGTGTTCACGCTGGACCTGCGTTACTCCGACACCGACCTGAACAAGGGTGATTGCAACGCCTTCACCAGCGCCTTCAACGCCACCGGCACCACCAACGTCACCGCGATCAATCCGGGCGGCGCTGGCTCCAACTGGTGCGGCGCGGCCGGCATTGCCAAGCTGTCGTTCGACCTGACGGCGATGAGCAACCTGAAGTAAGCTTCTTCCCGAAGCGACTTGATGAGGGCGGCAGGGCAAACCTGCCGCCCTTTTGCTTTTGGGCGCAGGCCGGGGCATCTGCATGGTTCGAGACGCCCGCCTCCGGCGGGCTCCTCACCATGAGGGGGCACGGATTTCACCGCGAGGACAGACCTCATCCTGAGGGCCCGCCAAAGGCGGGCGTGGAAGAATGGCCGCAAGGGCCATAGCCTCAGGGTTGGTCGGACCGTCTCAGCGTGCCGCGCTCGGCTCCTTCTCGACCGGCACGGCACCGTCACCGAGGACGTGGATCGCGCCGTGCTTCACCATCGTCACCTTGCGGGTATGGAAGGCTTCCAGCGTCGAGCGGTGGCCAATCGAGACGAGGGTGGCCTGTGGCAGCTTCTCCGCCAGCAACCGGTACAGGCGGGCCTCGGACGGCTCGTCCAGCGAGGCCGTGGCCTCGTCCAGGAACAGATAGTCCGGCGCGTGCAGCAGCGCGCGGGCGAGCCCGAGGCGCTGCTGCTCGCCCAGCGACAGCATCCGGTTCCAATGACCGTCCTCCTCAAGCCGCTCGGCGAGGTCGGGCAGCCCGACCGCGATCAGCGCGTCCCTGACGCGTGAGGTTTCGAACGCGCCCGGCGCGGCCGGGTAGACCACCGCGTCGCGCAGCACGCCGACCGGGAAATAGGGGCGCTGGGGCAGCATCATCAGCTTCGCCTTTTCCGGCACGAAGATGCTGCCGGTGCCGAACGGCCAGATGCCGGCGATGGCCCGGAACAGCGTCGACTTGCCGGAGCCCGACGGTCCGGTCACCAGCACGCGCTCCGGCGTCTGGACGGAGAACGCGTCGGCGGCGACCAGCGGCGTGCCGCTCGGCAGGTTCACGCAGAGCTGTTCGAGAGAGATATTGCGATTGCCGCCGGCGGCCTTGAGGGCAATCGCAGGCTCGTGCGGCGGCAGGTGCGCGGCCGCATCGACCGACATCTCGAAGCCGTCGAGGCGGGCGACGATCGAGCGCCATTCCGCCAGCGATCGGTACGCCGTGACGAAGAACGACAATGCGCCCTGTACGCTGGAGAAGGCGGACGCGGTTTGCATCATGTCGCCAAGCTGGATCTTCTTGGCGAAGAAGGCCGGCGCCACCAGCACGTAGGGAAAGATCACGGCGGCCTGCTGATAGCTCGCGGTGAACGCGGTGAGGCGCTTGGTGCGGCTCATGATGGCGTACCAATTGCCGATCACGAAGCCGAAGCGCTCCAGCAGCCGGCCGCGCTCGGCGCCTTCGCCCTTGAGCAGCGCGATCTGCTCGGAATTTTCGCGGACACGGACGAGATTGAAGCGGAAGTCGGCTTCATAGCGCTGCTGCTCGAAATTGAGGTTGACCAGCGGGGCGCCGATCCAGTGCGTCAGCGCCGTGCCGAAGATCGCGTAGACCAGCGCGCCCCAGCACAGATAGCCGGGGATCATGAGATCGGCGCCGAACAGGTGCAACGGCGCGGCGTTGGAAAGCCCCCAGAGGATGATCACGAACGAGAACAGCGTCACGATCGACGAGAGCAGGCCGAGACCGATGGTCAGGGTCTGCTCGACGAAATTCTTGACGTCCTCGGTGATGCGCTGGTCCGGGTTGTCGGCCGCATCGCCCTTGAGCTGCATGCGGTAGTGGGTGGCGCCTTGCAGCCATTCGCCCAGATAGTGCCGGGTCAGCCATTGCCGCCAGCGGATCTGAAGCCACTGGTTCAGGTACAGCTTGTAGACGGCCAGCGCGATGAAGGCGGAGGCGAGGCCGATGAAGATCCAGATCTCCCTGACGAAACTATCCCAGTCACTTGCCTGCAGTGAGCTGTAGAACCGGTTCTGCCATTGATTGACCAGGACGTCGATCGCGACCAGCGCCAGCTCCATCGCGATGACAGCGGCGAGCAGGCCGCGGCCGGCCCATTTGTCCTCCGACCGGAAATACGGGGCGGCGATTCGCCAGACGATCGCGAGCGTGGCGCTGATGTTCTTCACAGAGCTCTGTCTCCTGAGGGGATGTGC
Organism: Bradyrhizobium sp. 76; assembly: GCF_023073025.1. NCBI lineage: Bacteria > Pseudomonadati > Pseudomonadota > Alphaproteobacteria > Hyphomicrobiales > Nitrobacteraceae > Bradyrhizobium > Bradyrhizobium sp. 76. The sequence goes on along the minus strand of NZ_JADPIS010000102.1, from coordinate 297,254 downwards.
ACAACTGCCCGGGGCCAAAGACTCGGGACGACGGCGGAAATCGGCGCGCTTAGACTAAAGTCGCAAGTCCTGCAATTTGCGTTGGCTTGTCGCAGCTTGCAACCCTAGCATGGGGCGCATCGGCGCGGGGTGGGGGCCTTCGGGATTTCGCGAGCTTGTGAGCGGACGGGAACCGCTGCATTCGCGAGGAATTCGCGTCCAGCTCGGGGGTTATCGCTTCAGCGTCAAGCAGGATCGGCTGTCCACGCGGGCCGCCTGCAGCACACATGCGTGGGGGAGGAAGATCATGTGGAATCAAGTTTATGACCCGTTGCACAGCCCTGTGCTGTCGACGATCGCGGCGGCAGTCCCTGTCGTCACATTGCTGGTCCTGATCGCGAGCGGCCGCGTCCAGGCTCATATCGCGGCGGTCATCGCCGTGATCGTGGCCAATTTGATCACGATCTTCGTCTTCACCATGCCGGCCAACATGTCGATCCGCGCTTCGGTGCTGGGCATCGTCACCGGTTTCTTTCCGATCGGCTGGATCGTTCTCAACGTCATCTTCCTTTACCAGGTGACGGTGACCACTGGACGCTTCGAATTGCTCAAGCGCGCCGTCGGCGGCGTCACCGAGGACCGGCGGCTGCAATTGCTGCTGATCGCGTTCTCGTTCGGCGCCTTCTTCGAGGGTGCTTCGGGCTTCGGCACCCCGGTCGCGATCACCGGTGCCGTCCTGATCGGCCTCGGCTTCTCGCCGCTCGCGGCCTCCGGCCTGTCGCTGATCGCCAACACAGCACCGGTCGCCTTTGGCGCGCTGGGTACGCCGATCCAGGGCCTCGCTTCGGTCACCGGGCTCGATCCCTACATCCTCGGCGCGATGGTCGGACGGCAGTTGCCGATCTTCTCGCTGATCGTGCCGTTCTGGGTGGTGTGGGCGTTCGCGGGCTGGAAGGGCATGAAGGACGTCTGGCCGGCGATTCTCGTCACCGGCGTGTCGTTCGCAGTCCCGCAATTCGTGATCTCGAACTTCGTCAACCCCTGGATCGTCGACATCGGTGCGTCGCTGATCTCGATGGGCGCGCTGATCCTGTTCCTGAAGGTGTGGCAGCCCAGGCAGCTCTGGCTGTCGCCGGCGCTGCGCAGCCGTGATGAATCGACCTCCACCATGGCGGCCGCAAAACCGCTCGACAAGACGCCGCTCACGCAGAGCGAGATGTTCAGCGCGCTGCTGCCTTGGATCATCGTCTGTATCGTGATGCTGATCTGGGGCAACGGTGCCTTCAAGACCTGGGCGAACTCGATCTTCACCTGGAACTACCCCGTTCCCGAGCTGCATCAGATGATCAACAAGATGCCGCCGGTCGCACCAGGGCCGACGAAAGAGAGTGCGGTGTTCGGCTTCACCTATCTCTCGTTCACCGGCACAGGCATGCTGATTGCCGCGATCATCTCCGGCTTCCTGATGGGCGTCGGACCCGGCAAGCTCGTGATTCAGTACGGCCGCACCATCCGGCTGTGCGCGATCTCGCTGATCACGATCTCGGCGATGCTCGCGATCGGCACGCTGACGCGGCTCTCCGGCGTGGACGCGACGCTCGGCCTCGCCTTTGCTGCAACCGGCGTGCTCTATCCTTTCTTCGGCACGCTGCTCGGCTGGTTGGGCGTGGCGCTGACAGGGTCGGATACCGCTTCCAACGTGCTGTTCGGGAATCTTCAGAAGATCACCTCCGAGCAGCTTGGCCTGTCGCCGATCCTGATGGCCGCGGCGAACTCGTCCGGCGGCGTGATGGGCAAGATGATCGACGCCCAGTCGATCGTGGTCGCGTCCACTGCGACGAATTGGTACGGGCACGAAGGCACGATCCTGCGCTTCGTGTTCTGGCACTCGATCGTGCTGGCCTCGTTGGTCGGCGTGTTCGTGACGTTGCAGGCCTATGTCTGGCCGTTCACGGCGATGGTGCTGAAGTAGCAGGTCACAATTCGCTTCGAAGCAAATCCCCGCGGATTCGTCCCCGCGGGGATTTTTGCGTCGCGTATGCGCGAACCTTCTCAACGGCGCCGCCGTCTTATAGAAGGTGCCGCAAATCAGGTCGGTCGAGAGGTTTCATGGTTTCGTTCAGGCAGATGGTGTGTGCGGCGGTTGCAATGCTCGCGATGTCCACGCTCGCGCGTGCGGAGGACGGTTTTCCGTTCGGCACCGAGATGACGCTGGAGGCGCTGCCGCAGCCGGGCTCGAAGCGGATTCCGAACATCGAGATCGGCGACAATGGTGAGGTCGTGCTGGAGCTCTGGTGCAAGGGCGGCAAGGGCCAGTTCTCGGTCGCCGGCAATACCGTGATCTTCGTCCCCGGCCAGATCCAGGACCGCTCCTGCCCGCCCGCAAGGGCCCAGGCCGACGACGATCTCGTTGCAGCCCTCGGCAGCGTCGAGACCTGGAAGCGCCAGGGCGACGTGCTGACGCTCGTCGGCCCCAAGCCGCTGCGTTTTCGCGTCAACGGAAATTAGCCACCGCTGTCATTCCCCGCGAAAGCGGGGAATCCAGTATGCCGCGGCCTATCGATTCAACCACGGCCGTCTCGGAGTACTGGATCGCCCGCCTTCGCGGGCGATGACTGACAGGGGGTGTCTGCGTCTACTTCCACACCGACTTGTCGGCGTCCCAGCGCTGGCCCTTCAGCTCCTTGGCGAGCGCCTCGACCGAACCGTTGTCGTCGGGCTGATCGCCTTCCTCGTCGGCCGTCGCTTCGTCTGAGAGATTGAGCTTGGCGCCGCTGCTCTCGTCGGTGGTCGTGGTCGCTGGACTCCCGACCCAGAGCATGAGCTTGTCGGTCGTGCCCGGCTTGTCGGGCGAGACGAGACCCGCAACCTCGATCGTGTCGGTGAGCTCGAGCGCGGGAAAGTCCTGGTTCGGCCGCTTGAACACCAGCTTGAGCTTGCCGGTCGCCGGGTTGAAGCTTTGCGAGATCGGCTTTGCCGCGAGCGTCCTGCTCAGCACGCCAGCCACCGCGGCCGCGAGCTTGTCGCGGTTGATCTTGTCGCCCTCGCGCCAGTCGGCGGCGGCAATGCGGATGGTGCGGTCCATCTCGGTCATGCCCGCGGTCCAGCCCGCGGCGGTGACGCCGGGCGTCGCCTTGAATTTTGCCAGCAGCGCACCGGCGCGCTCCGGATCGACCGACATGTTGATGGTCTGCTCGCCCGCGCGCAACGCGTCGCAGCCGACGGTGAGGCTCGCCAGCGTCACCTCGACGTCCTGGCCCTTCAGGCTCTTCAGGAACTCGGTCGCGGCATCCAGCTTGACCTTGACCGCGATCGCCTCCGGCGAGACGTCGGTGAAATCCTTCGGCTGCGGCGTGATACCGTCGTCGGAGGTCTGGTTGTCGAGGAATTCCTTCTCGCTGAGATCGGAATTGTCGGGCGAGGTGACCTCGGTCACGGCCTGGCCAATGCTGATCTGGCCGCGGAATTCGAACGTGTCTCCGGCCTGTTTGCGCAGCAGCTTGACGGTGACCGGCGCCTTCGCGCCGAGGCTCTGCGTCGTACCCGCCAGGTTCTGGCCCGCGACCTGGAGATTGACGACGAAGCGGTCCTTGCGGTCGGAATTCTTCGCGACGGGATAGCAGACGTCGAGCACGGCTGCGGTGACGGTCTTGCCCTGGCGTGTCTCCTTCAGGATCACATCGGCATTGCCGTCCATCAACCCGTCGATCGAGGTGAAATAGCGCGTCTCGACGCCGCCGGGCGCCGTGGCCTTGGGCGCCAGCTTCATCTGGGCGGATGCGACCTCAGGCGAACCTGCAAGCAGAGCCGCCAGAACGGCCGTGGAGCAAAACACAAGCGCGCGCATCGACGAAATCCCCGGGGCAATGGGGCATGATCCGGAAAGTGTGAAGCGGTTCCGTTGAGATCAGGCCCAAACAATTCGAATCGGGCGTCACCGTAGTGGGTTTTGGCCGCCGGTTGAATTGGAAAGCACGGGCCATGATTGCCAAAAAAGAAGGCCGCCCGGAGGCGGCCTTCGCAACACTGTGGGCTAAGGATCGGTCTTAGAAGCCGCCCATGCCGCCACCGGCCGGCATGCCGGGCGCGGCGTCCTTCTTCGGCGACTCGGCGACCATGGCCTCGGTGGTCACCAGCAGGCCGGCGATCGAGGCGGCGTCCTGGAGCGCGGTGCGCACCACCTTGGCGGGGTCGATGATGCCCTTCTCGACCATGTCGACATACTCCTCGGTCTGGGCGTCGAAGCCGAAGGTCTCGGACTTGTTCTCCAGGATCTTGCCGACGACGATCGAGCCTTCCACGCCCGCGTTCTCGGAGATCTGGCGGATCGGGGCTTCCAGCGCCTTCAGCACGATGTTGATGCCGGCCTGGACGTCGGCATTGGCATTGGTGAGACGGCCAACCGCCTTCTTGGCGCGGAGCAGCGCGACGCCGCCGCCGGGAACGATGCCCTCCTGCACCGCGGCGCGGGTGGCGTTGAGCGCGTCCTCGACGCGGTCCTTCTTCTCCTTGACCTCGATCTCGGTGGCACCGCCGACGCGGATCACCGCGACTCCGCCTGCGAGCTTGGCGAGGCGCTCCTGGAGCTTCTCACGGTCGTAATCCGAGGTGGTCTCCTCGATCTGGGCCTTGATCTGGCCGACGCGGGCCTCGATCTCCGGCTTCTTGCCGGCGCCCTTGACGATCGTGGTGTTCTCCTTGTCGATCACCACCTTGCCCGCGCGCCCAAGCATCTTCACCGTGACGTTCTCGAGCTTCATGCCGAGGTCTTCGGAGATCAGCTGGCCACCGGTGAGGATCGCGAGGTCCTCGAGCATGGCCTTGCGGCGGTCGCCGAAGCCCGGCGCCTTGACGGCGGCGACCTTCAGGCCGCCACGGAGGCGGTTGACGACCAGGGTGGCCAGCGCCTCGCCCTCGACGTCCTCGGCGATGATGACGAGCGGCTTGCCAGACTGCACCACGGCTTCCAGCACCGGCAGCATGGCCTGCAGGCCGGACAGCTTCTTCTCGTGCAGGAGGATGTAGGCATCCTCGAGCTCGGCGGTCATCTTCTCGGGGTTGGTGACGAAGTAGGGTGACAGATAGCCGCGGTCGAACTTCATGCCCTCGACGATGTCCACCTCGGTGTCGAGCGACTTGTTCTCCTCGACGGTGATGACGCCCTCGTTGCCGACCTTCTGCATCGCCTGCGCGATCATCTTGCCGATGGCGGCATCGCCGTTGGCCGAGATGGTGCCGACCTGGGCGACCTCGGAGGAGGCGGCGACCGGCTTGGCGCGCTTCTCGATGTCCTTGACGACGGCGGCGACCGCGATGTCGATGCCGCGCTTGAGGTCCATCGGGTTCATGCCGGCGGCAACCGACTTGGCGCCTTCGCGCACGATGGACTGGGCCAGCACGGTCGCGGTGGTGGTGCCGTCGCCGGCGAGGTCGTTGGTCTTGGAGGCGACCTCACGCACCATCTGGGCGCCCATGTTCTCGAACTTGTCCTCGAGCTCGATCTCCTTGGCGACGGTGACGCCGTCCTTGGTGATGCGGGGCGCGCCGAACGACTTCTCGATGAGCACGTTGCGGCCCTTCGGGCCGAGCGTCACCTTGACGGCATTGGCGAGAATGTCGACGCCGCGCAGCATGCGATCGCGCGCGTCTCCGGAAAACTTGACGTCTTTGGCAGCCATGGTCTGCAATTCCTCTTCTTTTTTCGTGATGTGTCTTGCTTATTGGGTCGCCTCATTCCCGGGGTCCGCGATCGAACCCGGCGGAATGATGCATGCCCGGATCGAGTGACCCGGGCATGCATTCAGCGGCCGTTCAGGCGTCTGGCCTTAGGCCATCACACCCATGATGTCCGACTCCTTCATGATCAGGAGCTCATCGTTGTCGATCTTGACCTCGGTGCCCGACCACTTGCCAAACAGCACACGGTCGCCGACCTTGAGGTCGATCGGGATCAGCTTGCCGGCCTCGTCGCGGCCACCGGGGCCGACGGCGACGACTTCGCCCTGGGACGGCTTTTCCTTGGCCGTGTCCGGAATGATGATGCCGCCCTTGGTCTTTGACTCGGCGTCGATACGTTTGACCACGACACGGTCATGCAGCGGACGAAATTTGGATTTAGTCATGACGTTTCCCTTTGGAGGCTCGCTTCGGAAGGAGTGAAAGTGGGCGGGCGGCGCTGCCGTCCACCCTTCTCGAGGATCGATCGGCGCGCGTTAGCAATCCATCTTTCAGAGTGCTAATGGTGCGTTCCGGGAATATGGCTTGGCCGCGATCCTGTCAAGCAAAGGTGGTTAAGCGATTGGTGAGACGGATATAGGATGGTGACATTGGAAACTTGTTCGGGGCGCCGGCGTATTAAAGGACGTCATTGCTCCGGCAGCGGTTTTGCGCTTGGCTGCGGAAGGGGTGCGGCCATGGTTTTGTCCGGGGGAATGCCATGATCAGTTCAGCTCACGCGCGCACGGTCGCCAATCTGGCGGCGGCTTCTTGCCTGGCGCTGCTGCTTGGCGCCTGCGGCGGCGGCATGAGCCTGCCGTCCTTTTCTTCCTCCTCACCGCCCCCCGAGGCCGAGCCCGGCACCGGTCCGGAAATGCCCGCCTCGATCCGCGCCGACGAGATCGTCGGGCGCTGGGGCCTCGCCTCGTTCCAGAACCCGGCCGACCGCGCCCGCACCGAGGCTGCCGCCCGGGCCCAATGCAAAAATCCTTATGTGATCACCGCCGGCTCCTCCGGCGGCGTGATCATGCATCTGGCGGACCAGGCAACACCGCAGGAGCTGCGGCTGAAGGGTTCGCCCAGCGGCAAGAACTATATCGGGCCGGCGGGTCCGACGCCCGGCGAGCAGGACCGCGAGATCGTCTCCTTCGACGGCCGCGTCCTCATCACCCGCTTCATCGACAAGGACGCCGCCACCCGCTACGGCAACATGGTCTACGTCCGCTGCGCGCCGAGGGCGTAGTCGCGGCGCCGGCCTAGCCACTCGTCATTGCGAGGAGCGAAGCGACGAAGCAACCAGGCTGCCTCCGCGGACACAGTCCGGATTGCTTCGCTTCGCTCGCAATGACGTCCAAAACAAAAAAAACGCCGGCTTGCGCCGGCGTTTTGTTTTTCCGGAGTGTCGCGTCCGCTCAGTCGAACAGCGCGTCGATGTCGTCCTGCGAGGCGTGGCCGACGTCGCCGGCGAGCTTCGGGCCGTTGAGAAGCTTGTCGTCATCGCTGCGGGTGTCGACCTGCGGCACGACGTGGGACTTGATCGCGTCGACGCCGCCCCAGATCTCCATCATGGAATTGATGTGCTGCTCGATGAACTTCATCGTGCTCATGACCTTGCTGATGCGCTGGCCGGTCAGGTCCTGGAAGTTGCAGGCTTCGAAAATCGAGATGACGCGTTCCTGGATATCGTCGGCCAGCCGCTTCTGCTGATCGGCCGATTGCACCTTGGCCATCGCGCTGGCCGCCTGGTCGATCGACTCGGCGGCTTCGAGGATCTGCTGGGTCGCCTGTTCGGTGCCGCCGACGACCGCGCCGAGCTCGCCATTGACCTTGGCCATTTCGCCGCCGTCGAAGCTCTTGCCGTGCAGTGTCGCGATCTCGCGCTTGGTGCGGTCGATGGCGTCGTGGATGAGGTCGAGCTCGACCTTCAGCTTCTCGCACTGCTCGATCTGCGCCCGGTAAGTATCCAGCATGGTACGGGCTTCGGAGAGCTCGTGGGCAGTGGAGGCGTCGATCGCCGCCATGGCGGCGCTGCCGGACAAGGGCGCGGTGCCCTTCGCCATCTGTGCACGGATCGCACGCAACTCGGCCATGATCTCGCTATGCATCGGCGCAGCCTCCTCAATCATTTCGGGGCTGGGCATCTCGCCGACAATAGCCTCCTCGACACGAAAACGTTTGCGGTGAATAGCCATCAAGAACTCCCCCCACCTCACTCACGCGTCTTTGTAGGCAGAAGCGATTTAACACGAAGTTCACAGCCGGAACTGTCGTCTCGGTTGTGCGCGACGGCTTGCAAACGGGCGATTAACCATGCGTGCAAGGCGTTCATCGAAAATAAACGCTGATCGCCAAATTGCACCGCTGCCGACGACGTGGTGAATCGAAATGGCGTTTCCGTTTACCAAACAAAACGGCTTTTGCTCTTTATTGACCACGTCGCGGGTGCGGATCAGCGGTCAGCTTGCCACGACGCATGTGATCTAGACGAAACAGTACAGAGTACGTCGATGTTCAAGAAAATGTCTGTCGCGCTGCTTGGCAGCGCTTGCACCTTCATTGCCGGCGCCAACAGCGCTAGCGCCTTCGACAATAGCGTGCCGAACGATCCGCCCGCGGTGCTCTATCAGCCGCAAGTGCCGCCTGCGCCGGTGCGTGTCGCCTCCAATGCGAACATGGGCGGCGGCTTCATCGAGTTCATGTTCGGTGACGGGCCCGGTCGCGGTCCGGCCTACGCTCCGCAGCAGCCGATGTATCAGCAGCAGCCTGGTTATTATGACCAGCGCCGCCTGCCGCCGATGGGCGAGCCGCAGACGCAGGGCGCAGGTCTCCAGCAGGAGGCGGTCGATCCGCGGCAGCGTCAGTTCGACCCGAGATTCGAGAAACAACTCGTTGACTATAGCGGCAATGAAAGCGCCGGCACGATCGTGGTCGATACGCCGAACAAATTCCTCTATCTCGTCGAGGGCAACGGCCGGGCGATGCGCTACGGCATCGGCGTCGGCCGTCCCGGCTTCACCTGGTCCGGCGTGAAGTCGATCACGGCCAAGCGCGAATGGCCGGCCTGGACGCCGCCGGCGGAAATGATCGCGCGCCGCCCCGATCTGCCCAGGCACATGGAAGGCGGCCCGGAAAATCCGCTCGGCGCGCGCGCGATGTATCTCGGCTCGACGCTTTACCGTATCCACGGCTCCAACGAACCCTGGACCATCGGCACCAACGTCTCCTCGGGCTGCATCCGCATGCGCAACGAGGACGTCATCGATCTCTACGGCCGCGTCAATGTCGGCACCAAGGTCGTCGTGATGTAGGCGCATAGCGCTCGGAACCAAAACGGCCGCCTCATCGGCGGCCGTTCTCGTTTGGAGCAAGGATAAAAAGCGTCAGGCGTAATCGCTGCCGCCATCATCTCCGCCGCCGAAATCGCTGTCGTCGGCGAGGTCGACATTGCCGCCGTCATTGTCGTTCTGATCGTTGTAGTTCTGGTCGTCGTTCGAAGCGTGGTCGGCGAAGCCCTGCCGGGACGCATCACCGCGGTTCGAGCCGATGTCGTCGAGGCCGGCATCACGCGCGAGCGAGCCGCCGGATTGATCGCTGCCGCTCCAGGGACTTCCACCAGCGCTGCGGTCGCCCAGGGCATTGGTGTCGCCGAAAGCCTGCTGATGCGATCCGCCCATCATGCCGCGGATGCTGGAGAGCAGCAGCGAGCCGCCAACGACGCCGGCCGCGGCTGCCGCCGCCGTGCCGAGGAACGAACCGCCGCCACCGCCGACCGGCGGCGCGCCATAGCCCTGACCGGGGCCCTGACCTGGACCTTGACCGTAAGCCTGCCCGTAGAGCGGCTGGCCATAACCGGGCTGGCTTTGCTGCATCGCCTGGCCGCTGTTCCACACCGGCCGCGAGTCGCGCGGCGGCACGTTCGGAACCGAGCCGCGCGACGGACCCCCGCCGAACAGCGTGTCGCGCATGGTGTCCAGGAAACCGCCGGACTGCGCCTGTTCGGGCGCCTGCGCCGCCTCCAGCTCCTGGATACGGGCATGGGCGCGCTTCAGCGCTTCGTCCTGCAACAGCACGGTCTGCACCAGCGCATAGATCGCGCCGGGCGCCTTGCGCAGGCCGTCGGAGATCGCGGCGATCGCGTCGGGATCGCGCGGTGCATTTTCCAGTTTTGAAAGCCGGTCGAAAAGCTCGTCGACGAGCTGGCGTTCCTGCGGCGTCATGGTCAGTCTCCCTCGCGCAAAACAAGCGCGAGGCAGATGTAGGGTTCCATTGTGGCCCCAACAGTGCCGGCAGGATTAAATTTCGGTATGCGACAAGCTGCCCCGCGGGCGGCTTTCGCAAACTGCTGGTTTCATCCCAGCGCGACGCCGCTGTCCGTCAGCAGGCGCGCGAAGGCATCGCCGGCGAGATAGGCGTGCTCGCGTTCCCGGACGTCCGTCATCGGGTCGAGCCCGGTGAGGATGTCGTCGACGAAGCCGGGATGACACATGATGAGACCGCCATCCGGCAGGCCTTCGAGGAAATGCCGCATCAGCTCGCCGAAATCGGCCGCCTGCGTGAAATCATAGGCGCCGGCGAAGCCGGGATTGAAGCTGAGGCCCGCGCTGCCGGCCCGGCGGCGGAATTGCGCGCTGAGGATATCGAGCACCATGGCTTTCGGTGAGGCCAGCCGCTGCATCAGCGGCAGGTCGCGGCCGCCCTGGCGCACCCAGGCTTTTGGCGCGACTTCGGCGACTGCGTCGATAAAGCCGTCGCGCACCTGCGGGTAGAGCTGCACATGCTGATGGCCGTCGACGAAGTCAGGCGCGCGCCCGAACGCTTTCGCGAAGGCTGCCAGCTGCGCCTTGACCTCGTTGCGAAAGAATTCGCGGTCGAGCCTTCGCGCAAGACCCGCGCGCAGCAGCTTCGGAAACGGGAGAAACATGTCGCCGTCGAGTGGGCGGAAATGCATGGTGAGCGGCCGGAACGGTGCCGACAATGTCACGTGCAATCCGATCGCGCAGCGCGGGCTCGCTTGCGCTGCCGTCTGGAGGGCTTCGATCTCGCTGCGCTCGACCGCAGGTCCCACCATCATAACCGAGGTGGCGTTGAGACGGCCGCGCTCGATCAGGTCGCGGATGGCGCGATTGACACCCGGGCTGATGCCGTAATCGTCGGCGCAGAGCCAGATCCGCCGCGGCGGCGCGGCCGCGTTCATTCGGCCGCCGTCCTCTTCGAGGCCTCGTCAGCCTTGTCGGTCTCGAAATGCTTTTCACTGTGCTCGGCGACGAAGTAGATCGGGCGCGCCTTCAGCTCGGAGAGGATCTTGCCGATATATTCGCCGACGATGCCGATCATGATGAGCTGCACGCCGCCGATCGTCATCAGGCCGATCACGAGTGAGGGATAGCCGGGCACCTGCTTGCCGGTGGTCAAGACCTCCCACAGGATCGACAGACCGAACAGGAACGCTCCGCCGGCGAGGATCACGCCGAGCAGGCTGGCGAAGCGCAACGGCGCCACCGAGAACGAGGTGACGCCTTCGATCGAAAGACCAAGCAGACGCGCGGCGCTGAAGGTTGTCACGCCATGGGTGCGCGGCGCGGGCTCGTAATCGACGCGGATCTGGCGGAAGCCGATCCAGCTCGCAAGGCCCTTGAAGAAGCGGTTGCGCTCCGGCAATTGCCTCAGTGCTGCGACCGCGCGCGGCGACAGCAGGCGGAAGTCGCCGGCGTCTTCGGGAATCTTCTGGCGCGCGCCCCAATTGATCAGCGCATAGAAGCCGCGCCCGGCGAGCCGCCGCAGGAACGGTTCGTTGTCGCGATGCGCCTTGGCGGTATAGACAACGTCGTAGCCGTCCTCGATCCAGTGCCGCACCAGTCGCTCGACCAGCGACGGCGGATGCTGGCCGTCGCCGTCCATGAACAGCACCGCGCCGAGCCGGGCATGGTCGAGGCCGGCCATCAGCGCGGCCTCCTTGCCGAAATTGCGCGACAGCGACACCACCTGGACGTCGACCGCATCGGCCGGCAGCGAGCGGGCGATCGACAGCGTCGCGTCCGCGCTGCCGTCGTCGACATAGACGACCTCGCAAGCCAAGCGATAGCGCTGACGCAAGGTCTTTGCGAGATCGCAGATGCGCTGGTGCAGGGCGGCGAGGCCCGCCGCTTCGTTGTAGAGCGGGACGACAATCGACAGTCCCTTCGCGGCGGTGCTTGCCGCGATGGTCGTCATGCCGGAAACGTCAGAGCCCAGCGTCATCGATCAAGGTTCCAGAGGCGTTCAAGGTCATCTCAACAGCATATGGTAGCTGTCGTTTGCTGTCGCTACGCTGAACGGAATTGCTCAACAAACTTTGGGCTCACTGCCGCAGGAACGCCTCGAGCCTGGCGAACAGCGGGTTCTCCCGGTCGAAAACATAATCCAGCGAAACCACCGAGACGGTCTCGGCGCCATGCCCGCGCAGGAAGCTTGCGAGTGCGTAGAGCTGGCCCGGCGGGCAGTGCAGCGTGAGCATGCCCGACGAGGTCGGTTCGCCGAACGGGGCTTCGACGCCGAAGCGCTCGTGGGCCTCGGCGAGCATGGCCGCGTCGCACTGGCGGAAGCGGGTGCGGACTTCGCGGTATTTGTTGGCCCGCGCCCGCGCCGCGATGTGATCGAGGATGATTCGCGCGGTCTCCCGCGCCTTCGGCGACCAATCGGCGTCTCTTGAGGCGACCAGATTGGCCTGGCTGCGCAGGATCACGCCGTCGTCGAGCACCCGCAATCCGTTGGCGGCGAGGGTCGCGCCGGTCGTGGTGATGTCGACGATCAACTCGGCGCTGCCGGCGGCCGGCGCGCCTTCGGTCGCGCCCGTGCTTTCGACGATGCGGTAATCGGTGATGCCCTGGCTCTGGAAGAAGGCGCGGGTGAGGTTGATGAACTTGGTCGCGACCCGCATGCGCATGTGATGCTGCTCGCGGAAGCCGGTGGTGACGTCGTCGAGGTCGGCCATGGTGCGGACGTCGATCCACGCCTGCGGCACCGCGACGACGACGTCGGCATAGCCGAAGCCGAGGCCTTCGATCAGGGAGACGCGCTTGTCGGCGTCCGCGATGGTCTCGCGCACCAGATCCTCCCCGGTGACGCCGAGATGCGCCGAGCCGCGGGATAGTTGCGAGGCGATCTCGCTCGCCGAGAGATAGGCGACCTCGACATTGTCGAGGCCCGTGAGCGTGCCGCGATAGTCGCGGGCGCCGCCCGCCTTCGACAGCTTGAGCCCGGCGCGGGCGAAGAAGGCCTCGGTGTTTTCCTGCAGGCGGCCCTTGGAGGGAACGGCCAGAACGAATGGCGCGCTCATGACTTAAGCTCCCACCTTGCGGCTGATCCGGGTCAGCGCATCCACCCAGACCGAGAAACCGACCGCCGGGATCGGCTCGGCCGATCCAAGCTGGGTCATCAGCCCGTCATAGCGGCCGCCGGCAACCAGCGGCTCGGCGCCGTTGCCGCGGTGATGCAGCTCGAATTCGAAGCCGGTGTAGTAGTCGAGCCCGCGCCCGAACGCGGTCGAAAACCGCGTCCCCTTCACATCGATGCCGCGCGCGGCCATGAAGCCGACCCGGCTTTCGAACTGGTCGATCGCAGCACTGAGGTCGAGCTTTGCATCATTGGTGAGCGCGCGCAGCTCGGCGACGGCGTCGTCGGGGTTACCCGATATCGACAGGAAATGCTTGAGCACGGCGATGGCCTCGCGCGGCAGCGCGCCGCCCTTCAGCGTCGACTGCTCGAGGAAGCGGTCGGCAATCTCGGCGGTGGTGCGGCCGCCGACATTGGTGGTGCCGGCGATCGACATCAGATCGGTGACGAAAGCGAGTGCCGCCTTGCGGTCGGAGCCGGCGAGCGCCGCGAGCACGCCCTCATATTCGCTGCGGGTCGCGGTGGTTGCGGCTGCCAGCCGCTCCAGATCCTGCTCCAGGCTGATCTTGCGGTTGAAATCCTTGACCAGGCGGCGGCGCCAGACCGGATAGAGGTCGAGTGCGTCGAGCAGCGCGTTGAACAGCGCCACGTCGCCGGTGCGGATCTCGACGTCGCGGACGCCGAACGCGGCGGTCGCCTCCAGCGCCAGCGCCAGCATCTCGGCATCGGCCGCAGCGCGGTCAAGACGGCCGAACGATTCGATGCCGGCCTGCAGGAATTCGCTGCTCTGGCCGTTGCGGTAGCGAAACACCGGGCCGAGATAGCTGAACCCGGCCGGCTGGCCGGCACGGCCAGAGCTGAGGTAATCGCGGGCCACCGGAATGGTCAGGTCCGGGCGCAGGCACAGTTCCTCGCCGGAGAGGTCCGTGGTCAGGTACAGGCTCTTGCGGATGTCCTCGCCGGAGAGATCCAGGAACGGTTCGGCCGGCTGCAGGATGGCGGGCTCGGCCCTGACATAGCCGGCCTGCGCGAACGACAGCAGCAGCGTATCCGCCCAGGCGGCGGAGCCGGCAGCATGTGAGGTGGCGGTCGCGGTCATCTCAAGGGTCCATCGTCCCGGTGGAACCGGGCAGGGCAAGCAAGGGGAACGAATTGCCGCAGGCCTTAGCATGGCCCGAAAGCGGTTTCGACCTCCAAAGGATCAATCGCTTAACAGCGTCGGAGCGAGGCGCGGTGATCAGAGGAGGCGGCGGCCTAATCAGGTCCGGCGCCAACTAGGTAATACAGCACCTGTTCATCCCGCTGCAATCGACCCAGGTAGGTAGGGAGGCTCACCTCACCCCCATTCATTTCGGGCCAAGGACGTCTCCGGGGCGCTTCCACGAGGAATGGGTCGCCTGGGGCGCCCCATCCGCGAGCTGCTCGGCCCGTTTGAGAATGCTCCACCGGTAGCATACTCAATTTGGGTAGGGGGACGATCCGTTCGCAGAGCCTTCGTTTACAATGCGAGTTGGTTTCCGATTCATGTGCAACGCAACCGATGGTATCCGGTCGCGCGACACACGCTGGCCTATATGCTGTTTTCGATCTGAGACATGTTCCGGCACTAAGACGAATTCGATCCACTCGACCTTCTGATCGTTCATGCCATCTCAATGCTCCGCGACTGCGGCGCGCCGGCGTCAACGGGCCGGATGATTTGCGTGGCGCTAAATCGCCGTTTCCAAGAAGGCCAAGTAAGCAGCAGAACATGGATCAAAGCCGTCTAGTCCCTGCTCGCGAGGGAATGCAAAAGAGAGCGGCGGATCGCTTGATGTCGTTCCAGGATCTCAAGCCGTCCTCGGCGCTCGAGCTCAATTCGTATGACATCGATCATTTCGGCGAGACCGAGAAATACGCCGGCGCATCGAGCATGCCGTTGTCGGCCGGGGTGACAGCGATCATGCGTGCCCGGCTCACCTTGCCGACCCTGACCCTGTCGCTGTTGAAAACCTTCCCCCGGATCATTCGAGGCTATCAGTTCACCAATGCTGCCGCAGTGGCGGTACCGATGGATCACGTGACCTCTGCCCGCATCAACGGGCAATCGATGGGCGGTTCTGTCCTCGTATTGAAAGGTGATTCAGATTGCCTGGTGCATGAGCCGGAGGGGCGTCTGCTGGCAGTGGTCTACTTCAGTCCATCCGGGCGGGAGCCATTGCCTGAATTGGGCGATGGATGCCATTTGCTGAATCCGGCGCCGGACGTGCTTGCCTCGCTACGCCGTCTGATCTCGATCTCGCTTGAAACCGCAGCAAATGACCCAGACTTCTTGAACGAGCCAGCTTCGCGAAAATTTGTCGAACAGTCACTGCTCAGCACGATGGACGCGGCGATCTGGTCCAGCGTCGCAAGCGGACCTGTCTCATCCACCGCCGAGCATTATCGCCGGATCGTAGCTGATATGGAGAAACTGATTCGGCGCGATCTGATGATCTGGCACAAGACGACCGAACTGGCGGAGCAGGCGGGCGTGTCGGTCCGGACTCTCCAGAGTGCGACACGAGCCATCTGCGGCATGAGCCCACATCGCTATAGCCGGGTCTTACGCCTCTGGTCGGTGCGCAAGCAACTGCGCACCGGTCGAGCGGGCCGGAGTGTGAAGTCCTGTGCGCTTGCGCATGGTTTCTGGCATCTCAGCGAGTTCGCAGCGAGCTACAGAGAGGCTTTCGGAGAGTTGCCTTCGGAGACCCTGAACCGATCGCTACGAGGCGAATAGCAACGTGCCTTAGCCGCGTTCGCCAGCCCAGTCGCCCAGCACCGCCTGCACCAGCGCCAGCGCGGCCACTGCGGCCGTGTCGGCCCGCATGATCCGGGGTCCCAGCGCCAGCCGCAGGATTTTCGGCTGCCGCAGCAGCAGCGCCCGCTCTTCATCGGCAAAGCCGCCTTCGGGGCCGATCAGCACGTCGACGCCTGCCGCCGCGTCTGCGCCTTGCAGGCTGTGAATGGGGTTTTCGAGCTCCGCCGCCTCGTCGCAGAAGATCAGCAGGCGGCCCGCGGCGCGCTGGCTGAGGAAGCGCTCCAGCGGCATCGGCTCGCCAACGGTGGCGATGCCGAGAATGCCGCATTGCTCGGCCGCCTCGACGACATTGGCGCGCATCCGCTCGGTATTGACGCGGGAAGCCTGGGTGAACCGGGTCAGCACCGGCTGAAGCGAGGCCGCCCCCATCTCGATGGCCTTCTGCACCATGTAGTCGAGCCGGGCATGCTTGAGCGGGGCGAAGACATAGGCGAGGTCGGGCAGCCGGTCCTGCGGCCGGGTCTGCTGGAGGATGACGAGGCCATCCGGCCGCTTGCGGCCTTCGATGGCGGCCTGCCACTCGCCGTCGCGGCCGTTGAACGCCAAGACCTCGGCCCCGGCGGCAAGCCGCAGCACATTGCCTAGATAATTGCTCTGGTCGCGGTCGAGCTCGATCCTGCCGTCCTGGGCGAGGGGGGCATCGACGAACAGGCGGGGGCGGCGGAAATCGTGGGAGGGCATGGTTCAAAGGTCCGATTTGGCGCCGTTCTTAGCCGAAAGCAGTACTTTCGGGGTAAATTTTGCCAAAATGGTGCGTCGGCGCGCCGCGCTCCTGCCCTATTCAACGGGTTGTTAAGGGCCGGCGGGAATCGTAAAATCGCGAGCACGCTGGTTGCGCTTCAATTGGGAAGACGCCGAACCCCGCAAGCTCCTGCCGGAGAGACTGCCTTGATGATCCGTCATTTGATGGTTCCGATCACTGCCGCCATGGTCACGATGGGCGCCGTTTGTGCCTATGCGCAGGGTTTCCCCGCGCCGCTGCCGGGCCAGGCCCCAACCAGTTCCGCGTTTCCGCCCGTGAACGGGTCGGCGCCCGTCGCCTCCGTCGGCGGCGCGCCGCAATCGTCCTTCCCCGTGAACGGCGCCGCGCCCGTCGGTGGCGCCGGCGCCTTCAGCGCGGCCCCGCCGACGCAAGCCGGTCCCGGCGAGGACTGCATGAAGGCCTTCATGCCTTTGCGCGAGGATGCCGAAAAGCGCGGCAAGCTGATCAAGGCCGCGAGCGACCGTCATGCCCCGCCTGACGAGGCCTGCAAGCTGATCCGCAACTTCAGTCAGGCTGAGACCAAGATGATCAAGTACATCGAGGCCAATGCCTCGAAGTGCGGGATTCCGGCGCAGGTCGGCGCGCAGATGAAGGACGGCCACAAGAACACCGAGGCCATGGCGGCGAAGGTCTGCAATGTTGCGCAGCAGATGCAGAACCAGCCCCGCGGTCCGGCCGGTCCGTCGCTGAGCGAAGTGCTGGGTTCGGCCTCGGCGCCCGAGGCCAATGCGGGCAAGAAGGGCGGCAGCACCTTCGACACACTCAACGGCAACGTCCTGACCCGATGAGCGACACATCCGCCCGCGTTGCCGATTCCACCGGCAACTGGGTCGATACGCGCGCACCGCAATGGGCGCGGCCTTATTTGCGCTTGTCCCGCTTCGATCGTCCGATCGGCTCCTGGCTCCTGTTGATGCCGTGCTGGTGGTCGGCGGCGCTCGCCGCCGGCATGGCGCATGACGTCCGCGGCCTGCCGCTCACCATCGTCCTGTTCTTCATCGGCGCCTTCGTGATGCGGGGGGCAGGCTGCACCTGGAACGACATCACCGACCGTGACCTCGACGACAAGGTCGAGCGCACCCGCTCGCGGCCGCTGCCCTCGGGTCAGGTGAGCGCGAAGCAGGCGCTGGCCTTCATGGTCGCGCAGGCGCTGATCGGGCTCGTGGTGTTGCTGCAGTTCAACCGCTTTGCGATCCTGACCGGCATCGCCTCATTGCTGATCGTCGCGATCTACCCGTTCATGAAGCGCATCACCTGGTGGCCGCAGATCGTGCTCGGGCTCGCGTTCTCCTGGGGCGCCTTGATGGGATTTGCCGTCACCTTCGGGCGCATCGACGTCACCGCGCTCGTGCTCTATGCCGGCGCGATTTCCTGGGTGATCGGCTATGACACGATCTATGCGCATCAGGACGCCGAGGACGATGCGCTGATCGGCATCAAGTCCACCGCGCGCCTGTTCGGTGCGCATACGCACCAGGCGCTGATCCTGTTCTACGGCCTGGCGGTGCTGCTGATCGGCGTGGCGCTGGCGTCGGGCGATGCGCGCTGGCCGGCTTGGCTCGGACTTGTGGCCTTCGCCGTGCATCTGGCCTCGCAGATCGCGCGGCTGAATATCAGCGACGGCGAACTCTGCAAGCGCCTGTTCTATTCGAACCGCGACGCGGGGCTGTTGTTGTTTGCGGGCTTATTGGCCGACGCGGTGATGCGGGCGGCTTAACTCCGCGCGATGATCTCGCGCTCATCGCGATGCACCGACAATTCCCGTGCGACACCGGTGCGGCGGCGCATCAGAAATTTCGGACGGCGGTCGCGGATCGCGTTGGCGCGGCGGCGGCGCGGCGCGGGCCTGCGTGCGCCTTCGTCCAGCTGCGGAAGCGCGAACAGCTCGCTCCAGATCGCCCAGGCCTCAACGAGTTCGTCGCCATCGGCGCTGACCAGCAGCGGAATGGAGAGCGAGGGATCGCGATGCACCAGGACGAGGGTCTGGGCCTCGTCGTTACCGCGCAGCGCGACGCCGATGAAGTCGCTGACGCGGACGTTGATCGCCATCTGCATGCCGCGGACGGCACGGCGCAGCACGACACGTTCGCGATGAAGCTCGATCTGCCGGACATAACCGTCGGCGCGCGGATCATGCGCATCGAAGCGGACCGGAAGGGAAAGGGGGTCGAGCCGCAGGGAGCGGCTCGACCCGGCGGGAGCGATCCCGCTTGTTGCTGTTTGACGCCTCACGGCTTTAGTTCTCCCCGCCGGGATTATGTTCCCGGTCGATGTGAGGACCTTAGCGCGAGCCTTTCCGAAACCGCTTAAAAAGGCTGGTTAATCCAACCTCACCGCCGCTCATGATTGACAAGACCTTGGCACGCATGATTGACGAGACGTTGCGCGCAAGCTGCGAATCTGAGCTTTTGGTGGGCTGAAAATGCTTGAAGTCCGCGCGATCAGGGCACATCTGTGGGTTCCGGTCCCGCAGCCCGCCCCAACAGGATTTCGTTTGTGAACCCTTCACCAAGCTCGACGCTTTCGCCCAAGGATTCGTCCACAGCCGGTCGCGACCTGTTCGATCAGTCTGCGCTCTCCGATCTCGCGCAGCGGCTGGTGGAGGCTGCCCGGCGCGCCGGCGCGGATGCGGCCGATGCGGTCGCCGTGCGCGGCGTCTCGCAAGGCGTCGAGGTCCGCGACGGCCGGGTCGAGGAATCTGAACGTTCCGAGGGTGACGATGTCGGCTTGCGCGTGCTGGTCGGCCGGCGCCAGGCGGTGGTCTCGACCAACGACGCCAGCGGCGATGCCGTGACCAAGCTTGCCGAGCGAGCGGTTGCGATGGCGCGTGTTGCACCCGACGACAAATATGTCGGCCTTGCCGATCCCGCACTGCTCGCGCGCGACTTCCCCGATCTCGATCTGCTCGACCCCGACGTGCCCGCGACCTCGGAACTCGAGCGCCGCGCGCTCGAAGCCGAGGCTGCGGCGCTCGGTGTGAAGGGCGTGACCAAATCCGGCGGCGCCTCGGCCTCCGCCGGCATGGGCGGCATGGTGCTCGTCACCAGCACCGGCTTCCACGGTTCTTATCTACGGTCCAGCCAGGGCATCTCCGCCACCGCCATTGTCGGCGACGGCACAGGCATGGAGCGCGACTACGATTTCACCTCGGCGCCGCATGGTGCCGACCTCTTGTCGCCGGAGATCGTCGGCCGTTCCGCGGGCGAGCGCACCGTGGCGCGCGCCAATCCGCGCAAGGTCGAGACCTGCAAGGTGCCTGTGGTGTTCGATCCGCGCGTCGCGGGCTCGCTGGTCGGTCATGTCGTCGGCGCCATCAATGGCGCTTCGATCGCGCGCAAGACCAGCTTCCTGAAGGACAAGCTCGGCCAGCAGCTGTTCGCCAAGAACATCCGCATCATCGACGATCCCCTGCGCAAACGCGGCCTGCGCTCGCAGACGTTCGACGCCGAAGGCGTTGCCGTGAAGAAGATCGCGCTGATCGACGAAGGCGTGCTGACGACGTGGCTGCTCGATTGCGCCACCGCGCGTGAGCTCGGTCTCACCACCACCGGCCACGCCCATCGCGGCGTCTCCTCCTCGCCGTCGCCGGGGCCGTATAATCTGCACCTTGAACCCGGCACGCCCACCCCGGCCGAGCTGATCTCCGACATCAAGCAGGGTTTCTACGTCACCGATTTGATCGGCTCGGGCGTCAACGGCGTGACCGGCGATTACAGCCGCGGCGCCTCCGGCTTCTGGATCGAGAACGGCGAGCTCACTTATCCCGTGAGCGAGGTGACGATCGCCGGCCATCTGTTCGAGATATTCAAGTCGATGCAGCCGGCGAACAATCTCGAGTTCCGCTACGGCGTCAATGCGCCGACGGTGCGCATCGAGGGTTTGACGCTTGGCGGACGTTGACGCGAACGCAACAGGCGAAGCCATCCTGACGCGCGACGCGGCGCTGCTGCAAGAGACGGTGCGGGAGGCGGGCGCACTCGCGCAGTCGATGTTCCGCACCGAGCTGAAGAAGTGGACCAAGGGCGCGTCCTCGCCGGTCTCGGAAGCCGACATTGCCGTCAACGATCTCCTGGAAGCTCGCCTGCGCGCGGCGACGCCCGACTATGGCTGGCTGTCGGAGGAGAGCGCCGACGACGAGGTGCGGCTGTCGCGGCGACTGACCTGGATCGTCGATCCCATCGACGGCACCCGCAATTACCTCAACGGCCATGACGAATGGTGCGTCAGCGTCGCGCTGGTCGAGGACGCCTCGCCGGTGCTGGCCGCGGTGTTCGCACCGACGAGCGATGAGTTCTTCTTCGCCGCCCGCGGCCGGGGCACGACCCTCAATGAGGTGCCGGTGCGGGCGACGGCGGGATCCGAGCTCGACTTCTCGCGGGTCGCGGGTCCGAAGCCCCTTGTTGAGCGCCTGAAGCCGTCACTGGGCGAGATCAAGCTGCATCCGCGAATCGGTTCGCTCGCGCTGCGTCTGTGCCGGGTCTCCCATGGCGCGCTGGATGCGGCTTTTGCGGGCGGCAACAGTCATGATTGGGACCTTGCGGCGGCGGATTTGATCGTGCAGGAAGCCGATGGTAGGATGAGCGATCTCTCCGGAGATCCCATCCTCTATAACCGCCGGCAAGTCACGCATGGGGTGCTGGTGGCAGCGGGTCGCGATCGTCATGCGAACATTGTCTCGCATTTTCGAAACCGCCCCTTGCCGTGAAGCGCTTTCTCGTGCTTGTCGAACACTGCTTTGCCGGGCAGCCCGTTAGGAACAGAACCGATGCCAGATAGTGCCCCGCAACAACTGCTCCACCTCGTCGTCGGCGGCGAGCTCGTCGATCTCGAGCACAACACCTTCAAGAACCTCGACGACGTCGAGATCGTCGGCCTCTATCCGAACTATGCGACCGCCCACGCCGCCTGGCGCGCCAAGGCGCAGAGCACGGTCGACAACGCGCAGATGCGCTATTTCATCGTCCATCTCCACCGGCTGCTCGACCCGAATCAAGAACCGGCGCGTTGAAAAAGCTGCTTCGCAATACGCTGAGGAGCAGCTTCGTCCAGCGTGCCGTCGGAATCCTGGCGGCCGAATATCTGCGTCTGGTCTGGCGGACGAACACATTCACGTTCGATCCGCCTGACGTCTATGACCGCGTCGAACCGCAGATCCCGGCGATCTTCGCGTTTTGGCACGGCCAGCATTTCCTCACCCCCTTCATCAAGAACAAGGACTGGTACAAGGCCAGGGTCCTGATCTCCCGTCACCGCGACGGCGAGTTCAACGCGATTGCCGCCGAGCGGCTCGGCATCGGCACCATCCGCGGGTCCGGCGACCATGGCGGCGCGTTTCACCGCAAAGGCGGGGTCGGTGCCTTCAAGGAAATGGTGCGGACGCTCCAGGACGGTTGTAATGTCGCGCTGACCGCCGACGTCCCCAAGCGCTCGCGCGTGGCCGGGCTCGGCATCATCATGCTGGCACGGGAATCGGGGCGGCCGATCATGCCTTTTGCGATGGCGACCAGCCGCTTCGTCCGGCTCCAGAACTGGGACCGCACCACCATCAACCTGCCGTTCGGGCGGGGCGCGTTGGTCGGCATCAAGGAAATCCACGTTCCGCCGGATGCGAACGCCGCCACCATGGAAGCGCTGCGGCTCGAGCTGGAGGAGACCTTGAACGAGGCGACTCGCCGCGCCTATGCGCAACTCGGCCGGCCGGGACCTGCAGATGCCTAAATCGCTGCCCGGCTCGCTGCCGTTGACGCTGCGGATGTACCGGCGCCTGGCGCGCGGCCTGGTGCCGCTCGCGCCTGTGCTGATCAAGCGGCGCCTGAAGCAGGGCAAGGAAGATCCCGCGCGCGTCGGCGAACGGCGCGGCCTGTCCCGGGACGTGCGGCCGCACGGTCCGCTGGTCTGGATTCACGGCGCCAGCGTCGGCGAGGTCCTCGCCGCGGCGGCATTGATCGAGCGCTTGCGCGATCTGAACCTGCGCATTCTGCTCACCTCGGGCACGGTCACGTCGGCCGCCATTGTCGCAAAGCGCTTTCCACCCGACGTCATCCATCAATACGTGCCGTATGATTCCCCGCGTTATGTCGCGCGCTTCCTCGATCATTGGAAGCCGTCGCTGGCGCTGTTCATCGAATCCGATCTGTGGCCGAACCTGATCCTGGCCGGCGCCGCGCGCCGCGTGCCGATGGTGCTGATCAACGGGCGGATGTCGCCGCGCTCGTTCCCGCGCTGGCGCCGCATGCAAGGCACCATCTCGGCGCTGTTGTCGCGGTTCGACATTTGTCTGGCGCAGTCGAAGACCGATGCCGAGCGCTTCTCGGCGCTCGGCGGCCGCGACGTCGTCACCACGGGCAATCTCAAGCTCGACGTGCCGGCTCCGCCGGCCGATCTCGCCAAGCTCGAACGGCTGCTGGCGATGACGCGCGGGCGTCCGATCATCGTGGCGGCCTCGACCCATCCGGGCGAGGAGGAGATGCTGGTGGCGGCGCATCGCAGCCTCAGCGGTTTCTTCCCGCAGCTCTTGACCGTGATCGTGCCGCGCCATCCGGATCGCGGCTCCTCGATCACGGGCCTGATCACGGCGTCCGGCCTGAAGCCGGCCCTGCGCTCGCGCGACGAGCTGCCGACGGCGGCCACCGACGTTTATGTCGCCGACACCATGGGCGAGCTCGGACTGTTCTATCGCCTCTCGGACATCGTGTTCATGGGGGGATCGCTGATCCACCATGGCGGCCAGAATCCGATCGAGGCGATCAAGCTCGGCGCGGCCATCGTCCATGGTCCGCACGTCTTCAATTTCGCCGACGTCTACGAGGCGCTCGATCACAGCGGCGGCGCGCGCCAGGCCGACACCCAGGAGCTGCTGATCAAGCAACTCGGCCAGCTGCTTGCCGATCCCGCCCTGCGCCAGAAGATACAGCGATCGGGCGCCGGCGTGGTCGAGGATCTCGGCGGCGCACTCAATCGCACCATGACCGCGCTCGAGCCTTATCTTCTGCAGTTGCGGATCGAGATGGGGGCCGCCAATGCGTGAGCCGGCCTTCTGGTACCGGCCACGTTCCCTCGAATCCTACGCATTGGGGCCGCTGGGTGCGCTCTATGGCGCGATCACGGAACGGCGGATGCTGCGCGAGGGCGTCGATGCCGGCATCCCCGTGATCTGCGTCGGCAACTACCATGTCGGCGGCGCCGGCAAGACGCCGACCGTGCTGGCGCTGACGAAGCTCCTGCGCGAGCTCGGCGAGACGCCGGTGGTGCTCAGCCGTGGCTATGGCGGCAGCCTCAAGGGCCCGGTGATGGTCGACCGCATGCGTCACACCGCGTCCGACATCGGCGACGAGCCGCTGATGATGGCGCGCGACATCCCTGTTGCAGTTGCGCGCGACCGCCTCGACGGCGTCGTGCTGGCGAAGTCCCAAGGTGCCACCGTGATCCTGATGGACGACGGTTTCCAGAACCCGCGTCTTCTAAAGGACACCTCGCTGATCGTGATCGACAGCGAACGCGGCCTCGGCAATGGCAAGGTGTTTCCGGCCGGTCCGCTGCGTGCGCCGCTGAAGGCGCAGCTCGCGCGCACCGACGCGCTGGTCCTGATCGGCGGTGGCCGTGCCGCCGACGATGTCGCGGCCGAGCTTGCCAGGCGCAACAAGCCGGTGCTGCGCGCGCGGCTGAAACCCGACGCCGGGTCGATCGCAAGACTGTTGGGCAAGCCGGTGTTCGCGTTCGCCGGCATCGGCGATCCCGAACGGTTTTTTCGCACGTTGCGCGCCAGCGGTATCGAGGTCGCGGCTACGCGGGCCTTCGCCGATCATCACATGTTTTCGAACGACGAGATCGCAACCCTCGCCGCGGAGGCGCAGCGCGAGCAGCAAACATTGGTGACGACGGAAAAGGATCTCGCCCGTCTGCACGGCCGCGAAGGCGTGCCCGATGGTATCGTGCCGTTTGCCGTCCAGCTCGAGTTCGACGACCCGGCTGCGCTCCGGCAATTGATCAGCGATCATCTCTACACGGCGCGCGAGCGGCGCTTTTCAAGGCGCTGAAACCCACTGTCGTCCTGTCAGGGCGACGAGGACATTCAGGCGCCATTCATCGCAAGCTCCTATCGTTTTCAGACGATCAGGAGAATGCGATG
Organism: Bradyrhizobium sp. 76; assembly: GCF_023073025.1. Classification (NCBI taxonomy): domain Bacteria; kingdom Pseudomonadati; phylum Pseudomonadota; class Alphaproteobacteria; order Hyphomicrobiales; family Nitrobacteraceae; genus Bradyrhizobium; species Bradyrhizobium sp. 76. The sequence continues at coordinate 272,459 of NZ_JADPIS010000102.1, read as the reverse complement.
AAGTTGCTGCTTGCCGCCTCACGCCTGCGGCTTGGGCGCGCCCGGGTAATGCCGCTCGAGCACGGCGGCGGGCGTGGCGTAGGCTTCCTGCAAATCCACGCTCCAGTATTTCAACTCGTCGAGCGGGATCCGCGTATCGGTGATCGCGCAGCGCACGAAAGTCCCCGGCGAGATCACGCGGAAATCGCCGTCGAGATACTGCACCTGGGCTTCGCCATGGCCCGAGGGGCCGAACTTGTTCAGCACGGTCGAAAGTCTCCGTGGAAGGCCGCTCCGGGATCACATGGGAGGGCACGATGTGTTGGACGGGATGTAGCATAGATAGGGTGGCTTGTCCGCCCGGTAAACCCACCGGTTTGTGATGTTTTGGCGCCGTTTCCGCGTGATAGTGCTGGAGCGAAGGATCCAACGGCAAAGTTCGATGCGCCTTCCGTTCACCGCCCTGTTCCTGACGTTGCTGATGTCGGCCGCGCAAGCGTCGCCGGCGCCGCAGCCGGTCGAGATTCCGCTGGCGTCCGGCGTGCTGCATGCGCAGCTCTACAAGCCTGAAGGCACCGGGCCGTTTCCGACCGTGATCGCGCTGCACGGCTGCGGCGGGCTCGGTGGCCATTCCGATTCCGTCCTGCCGCGCTATCGCGAATGGGCCGAGCGGCTGCTCAAGTCCGGTAACGCCGTCCTGCTTCCTGACAGCTACGGCTCGCGCGAGCTCGGGCCGCAATGCCGCGTCAAGGAGATCCACGTCAAGGCGCGGCGCGAACGCGTCACCGACATCGCGGCGTCGCGCGCCTGGTTGATGCGGCAGAGTTGGGTTGCGCGCGACCGCGTCAGCCTGATGGGATGGGCCAATGGCGCCAGCGCGCTGCTCTGGGCCGTGCGTCCGCAGAGCCTTGCGCGCGAGGTGGGTCCCGATTTCCGCGCCGCGATCGCGTTCTATCCGGACTGCAGGATTTCCGCAGGGCTAGGGTGGAGCACACGGGTGCCGACGCTGGTGCTGATCGGCGGCAATGACGACGTCTCGTCGCCGCCGGCCTGCCGCCAGATGGTCGATGGTGCGCATGGCCGCAGCGCGCTCGCGCGCATCGTGGTCTATCCCGGCGCCTATCACGATTTCGACCGCGCCAACACGCCGCTGCATGCGGCTGCCGGCAGCCTTGATGCCGCCGCGCCCGAGCACGGCCATCTCGGCACCGATGCGGCAGCGCGCGCGGAGTCGCAGAAGGAAGTCGCGGAGTGGCTGGCGCGGTAGGCTTGGGATGAGGGCTCGCCGCGCCGTAGCTCGTGAGAGCGAAGGCGGGGCCGCCCGAGGGAACAACAGCGGACAGCCCCGCATCGACCACCGCCCTGCACGGAGAATGGCCGACAGTGAATCTACGGATCGCGCGCCGTGGTGGTTTCAACCCGTGACGACGCCATCATTCGACCACGATATCGATTAAACGCAATCCCATGCGCAACCGCTTCGTCCTGTTCTCCTCCGCCCTGATCGTCTTCACCGTCGCGGTCTTCCTGTTCGAAGCCCATCTGTTCGAAGCCCATGCCGGCGCGCCAATGCGTGCGCCGGAACATTGCGGCTTCTGGACCACGATCGACGCGGGCTTGTCCTGCCGGTAGGCGGACTGCTGCCACACCGTCATTGCGAGCGCAGCGAAGCAATCCAGAGTCCCACCGCGGAAAGATTCTGGATTGCTTCGCTGCGCTCGCAATGACGAGGTTGGCGCTGCACGCGCATGCCACACACTCACTGTCATCGCCCGGCTTGACCGGGCGATCCAGTACACCGAGGCGGCTGTGATTCATGGAGAAGCCGCGGCGTACTGGATTCCCCGCTCCATTGCGCAATTGCGCACAAGGCGGGGAATGACGGCGAGGGTGGCGCGACGCCCTCCGCCTCAGAACAAATTCCCCTGATCCACCGGCTTGCCCACGCGCTTCGGCGCGGGCTTGGAATCCTGCGTCGCCGCCCTGGCTTGCGATGGCGCGCGCTTCGCTGCAGCCGCCGGCCGATCCGCATCCGCGATCGCACCCACACGGCCATCCGCAAACTCGATCTCGACCCTTGCACCAGGCCCGATCGCGTCCGCTGAATGCAGGGGATGGCCGGCCTCGTCGCGCACCAGCGCAAAGCCGCGCGCGAGCACGCCGCGATAGGACAAGGCGGAGAGCAGCTTGCCGCTGTTCTCGACGCGGGCATCGAGCCGCTGCAACAGCGTCACCAGCGCGCGGCCCGCGCGCTCGGCCAGACGATGCGTGCGCTCGCGCTGGCGCGCAATCGCGTTGCGCTGCGCCTGCGCATTGGAGAGCTTTGAGGCGCGCAAGCGCACCTCCAGCCCGGCAAAGCGGTCGCGTCGCCGCCGCAGCAGCGAGCGCGTGGACAGCCCGAGCCGCTCGCCGCACACCGTGAGGCGATGATCGGCCTGCGAGATCTGGCCATGCAGCACCCGCAGCGTCAGCTTGGCGCTCGCGGCGGTGAACCTTCGGAAATGCGCGTGGGTGTTGGCCTTGAGGCAGCGGGGCAGGGACGCACCCGCCGAATCCAGCCGCTGCCGCGGGATCGCCAGCAAATCGCCGGCGGCCGGCAGCGCGCGCGCGGCCGCACGCAACTCGCTGCGGCGGCTCTCCTGGCCGCGTTGCCAGCAGGACCGGGTGCGTCGCCCGAGATCGCCGACCTCGACAAACAGATCGCTGCGCACCGGCACGGCCATCTCGGCCGCCGCCGTCGGCGTCGGCGCGCGCTTGTCGGCGACGAAATCGATCAGCGTGATGTCGGTCTCGTGCCCGACGGCGGAGATCAGCGGAATCATGCTCTCGGCGGCTGCCCGCACCACGATCTCCTCGTTGAACGACCACAGATCCTCCAGCGAGCCGCCGCCGCGCGCGACGATCAGCACGTCGGGCCGCGGAATCTTGCCGCCCTCCGGCAGCGCATTGAAGCCGCGGATCGCGGCCGCGACCTGCTCGGCCGAGCCTTCGCCCTGCACCTTGACCGGCCACACCAGCACGTGGCGGGGAAAGCGGTCCTCCAGCCGATGCAGGATGTCGCGGATCACGGCGCCGGTCGGCGAGGTCACCACGCCGATCACCTCCGGCAGCCACGGCAGCAGCTGCTTGCGCGCCTCGTCGAACAGGCCTTCGGCGGCGAGCTTCCGCTTGCGCTCCTCCATCAGCGCCATCAGGGCGCCGATGCCGGCCGGCTCCAGCGCCTCGATCACGATCTGGTATTTCGAGGAGCCCGGATAGGTCGTGAGCTTGCCGGTGGCGATGACCTCGAGCCCCTCCTGGGGCTTGAAGCGCATGCGGCCGTGCACGCCCTTCCAGATCACCGCCTCGATCTTGGCGCTCTCGTCCTTGAGCGCGAAATAGCAATGGCCGGAGGAATGGGCGCCGCGGAAGCCGGAGATCTCGCCGCGGACCCGGACATGGCCATAGGTGTCCTCGACCGTCCGCTTCAGGGACTGCGAGAGCTCGGAAACGGTGAATTCGGGGGTGTTGAGCAGAGGCTCTGCAGTCGGCATCGGCAAACGATTCGGCATTTTGGGGTCAGACCCGACGTTAAGGATTTTCGCAGCGCGGCGCCAATCCGGGGATTGATCAAAAGAGTACTCTGTATTATAGAGTTCTCTATACTTAATCGATTTGAGGGGAGTAGATCATGGCAATCCGACTGCTACGCGGCGTTTTGAGCGGACTGAAATGGGCCTTGTGTGCGGTCGGCGGTGTCGCGCTGATCCTGGCCGCGATGATTGCAACGCCGCTGGAGCGACCGCCGGAGATGCGATCGGTCTCCGACTCCGCCAAGGGCATCGACTGGTCCACGCTGCCGGCCTTGGAGCGCTTTCAGGCCCGCGACGGCACCTGGATCGGTTTCCGCCACTACGCCCCCATTGGAGCCGCGACGGGCCGTGGCGCGATCTTCATCCACGGCTCCTCCGGCTCCAGCGGCACGGTCAATCATGCCCTGACTTATGCGATCGCCTCGCGCGGGGTGGAGACCTGGGCGCTCGACATCCGCGGCCATGGCGGCTCCGGCACGCGCGGCGACATCGGCCATGTCGGCCAGCTCGAGGACGACCTCGTCGACTTCGTCGCCGAGCTGCGCAAGAGCGCGCCGGAGCTGCCGATCACTTTGATCGGCCATTCCGCCGGCGCCGGCTTCTCGCTGCGCGTCGCCGCGACACCGATCATGCAGGACATGTTCGTCCGCACGGTGCTGCTGGCGCCCTACCTCGGCTATGACGCGCCGACCAACAAGCCGCGTGCCGGCGGCTGGGCCAATTTCGACCTGCCGCGCTTTCTTGGGCTCGCCACCCTGCGCAAGCTCGGCATCGACTGCTGCGCGCAGCTTCCGGTGCTCGCTCTCGCCGTGCCGGCGAGTTCGGCAAAGTATCTCGTCTCCACCTATTCCGACCGCCTGACGCGCAATTTCGGCACGCGCGGCTATCGCGTCGATCTTCCGGCGGTAACGCATCCGATCACGATCTTCGGCGGCGCCGAGGACGAGATGATGATCTCGGATAAATACGCGGAGACCGTGCAGGCCATCAAACCGTCGGTCGACGTCAAGATCATCGACGGCATCAACCACATGGGCATCGTCACCAACCCGAAGGCGATCTCGATCATCGCCGAGGATGTGGCAACGCGCGGGGCAGGGCAGTCATGATCGACAGCAAGGAGGCGTCCGCAGCGCTGGCCGATATCGACGACATCGTCCAGCGCGTGAAGCAATCGCAGCTCTACGAGCTGGCGAGCCATGCTGCCGTCTGGTGGGGCGTCCTGGTGTTCGCGGGCAATCTCGCGACCTGGCTCTGGCCGGTCTATGCCGTCTACGCCTGGGTTGCCGTGGATGTTGTCGGCGTTGTCGGTATGGTTGTGCTCCGCCTGGTCAATCCGCCGCGCCACTCCCATGGTCGCGGCTTCGACATCAGACTGCTTCTGCTGTTCCTGCTGTTCTTCGCCTTCGGCTATCTCTGCACCAACGTGCTCGGTCATTTCGGTCCGCGCCAGCTGGGCACGTTCTGGCCGCTCTACTTCATGCTGTTCTATTCGCTGGCGGGTCTCTGGTTCGGCTATGCCTTCATTGCGATCGGTCTAGGCATCTCCGCGCTGACGCTGATCGGCTATTTCTACATCGGCGAGGCTTTTCCGCTCTGGATGGCCTTCGTCAATGGCGCCGGCCTGATCCTCGGCGGCTTCTGGATGCGGCGGATCTGATGGCCGATCTCGACGACATCATCCATCAGCCACTGCGGCTGAAGATCATGGCGGCTTTGAACGCGCTGCCTGCGACGGCAGGTCTGGAATTCTCCCGACTGAAAAAGCTCACCGGCGCGACCGACGGCAATCTCGGCGCGCATATCGAGACGCTGGCCAAGGCCGGCTACGTCTCGGTGGAAAAAGCCTTCGTCGGCAAGAAGCCGCAGACCACGGTGACGGCGACGGCCGCCGGCCGCGGCGCGTTTGCGCGGCATGTCGCGACGCTGCAGGAGATCATTGCGGGGAAGCAGGGGTAGGCCGTCGGCCAAGCCGTACCGTCGGGCGGCACCACGAACTAACGACGTCGGCATCGAAAGGAGTAGCGAGCTTGCGTTTCGCGTCGGGTCTTTTCCGTAGCGAGAGTCTTCATTTTGCCAGACGTCTCTGCGAACCCTTGTCCGGTGCGCGCTATGCCGAGGGCTCCGCGCCTCGCCCCGTTGCTCCACCGAGCCCGATGGCAACTCACTCGATCGCGTCCTTGAGAAGCAGTAATACTTGAGGGGGGGGACTGCCCGTACTCTCACATAACTTGCTCATCGCTTGCATCGTCGATAGTTATTTCGGCCACGGGTTGCCTGGCACTGTCGTTTCTTTGCCAAGCTTTCAAGAGCGCTGAGGCCTTTCTACGAGTCGCGCGCGGACGACCTGCGTTTGCCAACACTTCCAAACGCGAGAATGCCTCTCCCTTATCGAGGAAAAGTCCGACGACATCGTCGCGCAGCGGATGGGTTACGCCCGTGTCTGAGCTGCTTTGCCAACCGCGCATTGCCTGGAGAGCACTTAAAAAGCCCCCATCGTCACGAGTTGCTGCAGCGATATACTGCCTCGCAATGGACGCGTTGCCGAGCTGAACCCAGCAATAGAGTGCGTCCAAGGGGCTCGGCAGGGTGATTATCCTCTTCACACCGAACGTTTCGTATCGTCGGGTGATGAATATTACAGATTCATCAAGCGCCTCACGGCTGAGCCATTGGTTTTCAGGGTAGGATCTGTTGCCCTTCGGTAGGCCGTGGGCAAAGCCCAGATCGCGGACCAAATGGGACAGCCAATTGATGGCTTTCCCTCTGGTTACGATGTCGGAGAAATTCGACGGCTTATTCTTCTCCACCAAATGAACTGCTTTGCGCCAGAGTTCACTCCTCCCAAATTCCTGGATGCCCACGGTCTCGACCGCCAACTCGTCCATTGTCAGCGCAAATGCCCAAGCCATGCCATCTGCTTCGGACGTCGAAAGTGAGCCCGCGGGTTGATCCAAAAGTCGATCCAGCAGTAGGTCAACGAAGTGCCCTCTTCGTTCATGCTCTCGCTTTAGCAACTCTAACAGGAACGCCTTGGCTCTTCCTCCGCTGGTCGCGCATGCTTTGCGAAATGAGACAAGATCGCCATCCTTCAGCGCGTATGATGGTGCTTCAAAGGCAAAATATTGCCGCCAGTGGCTCGGACTTCCCAATCTGTGTTTGGCTTCGAAATTTCCCAGCTCGTCACGCGTAAAGTCAAAGACCTTTCGCTTACTCTCATCATCAAATGCGAACGAACCCACGCCGGGGAGAAAGCTATTGATACCAGAGATATATGCGCGGCTTGCCCAGCCATGCTTCTCCATCAGCATTGATAGAGATTGAGCCATTTCGCCAGGCTGGGTGTCTCCGGCGCGGCCCCCGTCGCGATATGCACCGACATTTTGAAGATACTCGCGAGTCCAGGTATACAGCTCGTACGATTTGAGTTTCAGCAATTGCAGCCACAGAAAATCGCAGAAGTCCGACTCGAGTGGCAGCAGAGGCCAGCTTAAGGCAACGGCATCGAATAGCCGGGCGACGTCCCGCGGTGTTGCTAGAAAAGTACCACCCCAAACATCAAAGAACAGATGCTGCCGGTACTCTGCATCGCGGTCTCCCTGAATCCTCTCAAACTCCTTAGGAAAAGCTTGCTTGAGTTTCCTCTTGAGGGCCCTTCGGAGAGCGAAAGGCTCTTGCGGCGGGATGTGAATGACTTCCTGAAGTATCTTTTCGGTATAGCGACGGCCATCCTCAACCTGCAACGTATGGCGGACCTGTTCCGACAACACGTTGGAGTCGTAGCAGATCAGGTACGTGATGCAGGGAAAATCGGCCACCTTTTGCACCATGCGTAAGACCTCTACAGCCTCTTCAGGAGGCAGACGATCCACGTCGTCAATGACGACGGTAAACCTGATTTCCGGATGCGTTCGCCGCAGCTCTCTCAGCCCTTGAACGATTTCGGCCTTCAGTTTTTCGAGCGGGACCGCATTTCCGAAGAACGGTATAAGCCTATCAAGCCCCTTGAGCCCTATTGCCGCCAGTGCAGTGGTGCCGCTCGGATCTAGCGATGCGGCGCCGCCAACAGGTCCCGCTAACGCTCCGATATATCTCCCGTACTTCCGAATAGACTTAGACAATTTTGTTCGGGCGCGGCGCAGTTGCCAGGACGTGAAAGACGACCCGAATTCGGATGATTCTTCGATCCTATCGATCTCGGTCGCCAGCAAACTAAAGAACGCGGCAATAAGCGCGCTTTTGTCGCCGATGAGCCACGGCTCGAAGCGAAGCACACGTTGCCCTGAGATTCTCTCCAGCCGCTCGCTTATAAAATTGACGAATGTGGATTTTCCGCTTCCCCATGAGCCTTCAATGCCGAGCGCGTATCCGTCGCCGCGAACCATAGTCGCGAGCGTATTGGACAATCGAGCAATGGTTTCATTGAGCCCAAACTCGTCATCATCTATCGAGACAAGGGCCTTGTTGCCGGTTAGGGGCGGGCGCGATGCTTGCACGCTTTGGGCATCCATCAACAATCTCGGACGTCAGACCGACAACTTAAACGATCACCCGAGGCTACGGCTTTGCCTACCGTGAGTCACGCCCAAATGACCTGCCAGACGACGGCATTGCTGCGGCGCGCTCGTAGCTTCAATGACCGAGCCAACCATCAGTTCAGCTAAGGGCTTCTCCTCACTGCCAAATCGCGCCATCATCGCTCGATTACGGTTTACGGTGACAGTGCACTAAACCATGTCGACTGACGCTTTGGCTTTTGAAGTTAGTTCGCGCTTGCTTGATCGACTCGGGCGCTAATTGAAAACGCCTGTTTCCTGCCAGTGTCCACATAGAAGGCAACTCCCCGCGCTGGTCACCGTCTCAGTTTCACATTGATCGCAGCGCATAAGAAATCCGTCGGAGGCCTTCGTTGCGATGCGAGCACTGTGCGCTTGCGCGAATTCGTGAGCCTGCTCAATCAACATGCGCCATGTGTCGTCGTTCTTAAATTCGGCCGACAGGTCTATCCCAAGATGCTCTTCGGCGAACCCCAGCGCGAAGCTTAGGGCGTTGCCCACGATGATTTTCGCCTCCGCTTCTGAAGCGTGCCACTCATAATGTTCGATAGCGTTCCGCGTCGTGCGGAGAGCGAGAAGGCTCGTTTTATCTGTTTCTGAGAAGGTAACATTGCATAATGTAGTCAGGCGGCTGACGGCAGTTTCTGGGGTAACAGTAAGAGCCTGAAGGCTACGAAACTTATCGACGTTTTGCCAAATGAACGCGGGATGTTCGCGGCGCAGGCGCTCTTTCAGCAACAGTTCGATTGTGTGAGCTGCATTAGTAATGGCGTGTTTGAGTCTAGCGTGGTCGGAGGTCATATCGCCCCAAGCCATTAACTCCACGGCCCGCTTAAGGGAGTCCCTAGCGTTGCTGAGAAGGTCAAACTGTATGGGGCCTTTTGCACTCATCGTCGCGAGGCCACTGCGGGAGCAGACTTTATCTGCCTAAACGGGCCGCAGCAAAAATGAATCGCCGATTCCAAAGACGTCCTATTCGTTGCCTCTCGACCTCTGTTCGTTCGGTGTTCAATTCGGATTACGGTGGCAGTGCTGTCACATAATTCCATCAAACTCGTCGCTCATTGTTGAATGCCATATTCAGCCATCCTTGCGGCGTGTGTCTCCGGATCGAGCAAATTGTATGCTCGCATCATCATACCCAGAAAATCCTTCACATCGTTGAAGTAATTTCTGAATGCTGACTTTACTTCTTCGACGTTTCTGGCGCCCACTAAGACGATGTTGTCTTCCGGAAATTCCTTCTCAAGTTCAAGCAGCCTGGAAGACGCCTCCAATTCCAGGTCGAACTGATAAAGTTTAAATCCGTTCTTCTTGCCGATATGCAAGATGATATGGTCTGCCTCTATATGGTCTCCAACCCAATCGTTGATCACCAAATTGACAAGCATATGCATCACACCAATTTCGCCATTTAGCTTCTCGAACGCGGCATACAATTCTTTGTTGCTTAGATCTGCAAACAATCGTGGTGGGCATTCCTCCAGGGTCCTAGCAAGCATCTCGCTGGCTAGCCGAAATAACTCGACATAGCGTCGGTCGCCACGATCGAATTTTGGCTCATGCTCAGTGACCTCAGTTACGACCTCGACGGCTGTAGACCATGCATGTTGAATGCTCGTTCGGTACTGAATTTCAATGAGAAGGCCGTCGCACCTCGGATTCCCCTTTTTTGACTTGGATCTGTGTTCGTAGATGTCGTGGATACCACGGTAGCCGCGATCCGAAGGTCTCTCTATGTAGTTGTATTTATCTTTCTCGTTTTTGCGGATGTGCTTGAATTTTGCATGATGGACCTTGGAACGAAATTCGTGGAGCATTTTGATACTAGGAAATATCAACCGGCAACCAGCCACGTCATCCATGCGAGCAAGCTGCATCCCGTCATGGCGAGACAGTTTGTCGATAATCGTTGAGCGGCGCTTCAATCGTTGCGCCACCTGCACATCCAAGTCCTTAGCTCTGGCCCGCAAGAGCGATTGAAACGAGTTGATCACATCGCGATGGGCCATCCTCCACGATTCTAGAATAGCCGCATGTCCTCGCTCCAACTTACCGCCTCGGAGCGCTTCGCCAGCGCGATTAATCGCACCCTTTGAGCCCCAATGGGGAAATTCTTCCTGCTTCGCCATGGTCTTTAATGCTGCCTCAACAGACCCGCTTTCGGTCCACTGCCGGAGCACATCGAGGGGGACGCGTTCTCCGTGTGGGAGGCGCGTTATAAACCTGTGGTCATGTGTATTCAAAGTGATAGCTCTCCTCGCGGGAAGGAGCGGCGATGTCGACAGATGCTGGCTCACGTGGGCGAGGCGCCAGCCGCGGTGTCTGTGTGATTTCGGGATAATAGCATTATGCACCTGTTTTGCCCGACGCATCAAGCCGAATTACGGGGGATATACGGTAACAGTGCACTAAACGGCGCCAACTGACGCTTTGGCTTTGGAATTTGATGCACTGTCACCCGTAATTCTGCGCAGTCATTCCGGGCGTCGCGAAAGCGGTGAGCTCGAACCCCGCGAACCACCAAAAATGCCGTTCAAATGGATTGCAGTTCGTGCTCCGCGCCCCGGAATGACGGGGAGTTCGGGCCGTTTCCCCTTGAGCCCCACCCCGATTCATGCGACCTCCGCCCCCAGCAAAACCCCTCATTTCGAGCCTTCGATGCACATTCTCCTGCTTGGTTCCGGCGGCCGCGAACATGCCCTGGCGTGGAAGATCGCAGCCTCTCCCCTGGTGACCAAATTCTGGTGCGCGCCGGGCAATGCCGGGATCGCGCGCGAGGCGGAGTGCGTGGCGCTCGATGTCGCCGACCATGCCGCCGTGATCGCCTTCTGCAAAAAGAATGCGGTCGAGCTCGTGGTGGTCGGCCCGGAGACGCCTCTGGCGGCCGGTATCGTCGATGACCTCACCGTCGCCGGCATCAAGGCGTTCGGGCCGAACAGGATCCCCGCCCAGCTCGAAAGCTCCAAGGGTTTTACCAAGGCGCTCTGCACCGAATTCGGTATTCCGACCGGCGCCTACAAGCGATTCACCAATGCCGCCGATGCGCGTGCTTACGTCCAGAGCCAGGGCGCGCCGATCGTGGTCAAGGCCGACGGCCTTGCCGCCGGCAAGGGCGTCGTCGTCGCCAAGACCGTGCGCGAGGCCGAGGACGCCATCGCCATGATGTTCGAGGGCGCCTTTGGCGAGGCCGGCGCCGAGGTCGTGATCGAGGAGTTTTTGCCGGGCCGCGAGATCAGCTTCTTCGCGCTGTGCGACGGCGAGACCGCCATTCCGCTGGCGTCCGCCCAGGACCACAAGCGCGTGTTCGACCATGACGTCGGCCCGAACACCGGCGGCATGGGCGCCTATTCGCCGACGCCGCTGGTGACGCCGGCGATCCACGACGCGATCATGGCCAAGATCATTCTGCCGACGGTATCAGGCATGAAGCAGCGCGGCACGCCGTTCCGCGGCATCCTCTATGCCGGGATCATGCTGACGACGCAGGGCCCGAAACTGTTCGAGTTCAACGTGCGCTTCGGCGATCCCGAGTGCCAGGTGCTGATGCTCAGGATGATGTCGGACATCGTGCCGGCCTTCCTCGCCGCCTGCGACGGGCAGTTGAAGAACTTTGACCTCCGCTGGCATCCGGAGGCCGCGCTCACGGTGGTGATGGCGGCGAAGGGCTATCCCGGCGACTATCAGAAAGGCACGCGGATCGAGGGGCTCGACGCCGCCGCCAAGGTCGAGACCGCCGAGATCTTCCACGCCGGCACGGTCGAGAAGGACGGCGCCATCCTCGCCAATGGCGGCCGCGTGCTCAATGTCTGCGCGCTCGGCAAGACCGTGACGGAGGCGCAGGTGCGCGCCTATCAGGCCGTCGACCGCATCATCTGGCCGGAAGGTTTTTGCCGCCGCGACATCGGCTGGCAGGCGGTGGACGCCGAGAAGTCCCGAGGCTGACAGGCTTTTTTCGCACGCGCGCGCAATTTCGGCCCGCGCCGTCGGCACTCCGAAATTGTGTAGGCGGCTGTTGAACTTAGCTACTGTGCATGGGGTTGTTTTTCGACTTTTTGTTTTGGGGCACCTCAAGACCGAGCAGATCCCGCGCTGACAGATAAGGATGCAGAAGATGTCCGATCTCGCCGACCTCTATCCCGGCTTCGCCTCCGAATGGATCAACACCTCCTTCGGCCGCATCTTCGCCCGCGTCGGCGGCAAGGGACCGCCGCTGCTGCTGCTGCACGGCTTCTCCGAGACCAACGTGATGTGGCACCGCGTCGCGCCGCAACTGGCCGACCAGTTCACGCTGATCATCGCCGATCTGCCCGGCTATGGCTGGTCCGACATGCCCGAGAGCGATGCGCTGCACATCCCCTACAGCAAGCGGGCGATGGCGAAGGCCATGGTCGAGGCGATGGAGCAACTCGGCCACGTGCACTTCGCGCTCGCCGGCCACGATCGCGGCGGCCGCGTCTCGTACCGGTTGGCGCTCGATCATCCTGGCCGGCTGTCGAAGCTCGCCGTGCTCGATATCCTGCCGACCTATAATTACTGGGAGCGGATGAACCGCGCCTACGCGCTGAAGATCTATCACTGGACGTTTCTGGCGCAGCCCGCGCCATTGCCGGAGACGCTGATCGCGAGCAATGGCGAGTTCTTCCTGCGCTTCAAGATGGCGAGCCAGACCGGGTCGAAGACGTTGGAGGCCATCGACGCGCGCGCGCTCGAACATTACATCGCCCCGTTCCGCGATCCCGCCCGCGTGCACGCGATGTGCGAGGATTATCGCGCCGGCGCCTATTTCGACTACGATCTCGACAAGGCCGATTTCGAGGCCGGCAAGAAGATCACCATTCCGATGCTGGCGCTGTGGGGCAATGCCGGCGTGGCGCAAGCCGCCGCCACCCCGCTCGATGTCTGGAAGCAATGGGCCACCAACGTCGCTGGCATGCCGGTGGATTCCGGACACTTCCTCACCGAAGAGAACCCCGATGTCACCGCCAAGGCGTTGCGCGAGTTCTTCTCGGTCTAGGCCCCGCTGTTCGCCACACACTCAACTGTCATCGCCCGCGAAGGCGGGCGATCCAGTACTCCGAGGCGGTCATGATTGAGTCGGCAGGCCTCGGCGTACTGGATGCCCCGCCTTCGCGGGGCATGACGGCGGAGTGTGGAGCAATCAGCGCCGCTCCCGAAAGAAGTCCTTGAGCAGCCGCGCCGCTTCGCTTTCGCCAACCCCGGAATAGACATCCGGAACGTGATGGCAGGTCGGCTGCGTGAAGAACCGCACGCCTGATTCAACCGCGCCGCCCTTGGGGTCGGCGGCGCCGTAATACAGGCGCCTCACCCTTGCAAACGAGATCGCGCCCGCACACATGGTGCACGGCTCCAGCGTCACGTACAGGTCGCAGTCGACCAGGCGCTCGCTGCCGATCTTTTTGGCCGCCTCGCGCAGCGCAACGATCTCGGCATGAGCCGTGGGGTCGTAGTCCGTCAGCGTCCGGTTCGCCGCGGTGGCGATGACCTCGTAATTGCGGACCACGACGCATCCGATCGGAACTTCGCCCGCCTTTCCGGCGTTTTCGGCCGTTTTGAGCGCCAAATCCATGAAAGAGGGGGCTTTCAAGCCTCGTATCATCCCGAGAAACCTGCTAGTAGCTGCGCCTTCAGCAGAAGTGCTTACCGATTTTGCCTGAGCATGCGGCTCGAGACGAGCGCGCACAATGCTTTCTGGCCACCCCCTGAGTGAGATTATTCATGCCTCGCGACAGCGACAAAGACAACGATTCCCGCGGCCGGCGTGATCGCGGCCCGGCCAAGGGCGGCCCCGCCAAGGGCCGCTCCGGCAAGCCACGCGGACCCGACAAGAAGTTCGCCAAGCGCGGCCCTGCCGGGGACAAAGGCGACGCCCGCCCGCCCCGCGGCGACCGCGACAGCCGTCCCTTCCGCCGCCGCGAGGAGGGCGATGCCCCGCGCCGCGACTTCAGCGACCGCCCGAAGTTCAATCGCGAAGACCGGCCGCGCCAAGACCGGCCGCGTGAAGACCGGCCGCGCGGCGAGGATCGTGGCGAGCGCAGCTTCAAGCCGCGTGGCGATCGTCCCTTCAAGCCGCGTGAAGACCGTCCGTTTTCCGATCGTCCGTCGCGCGACGGCGAGAAGCGCCCGTTCAAGCCCCGTGGCGACCGCCCATTTTCTGATCGCCCCTCGCGCGATGGCGACAAGCGGCCGTTCAAGCCGCGCGGTGATCGCCCGTCCTATGGGCGTGATGACCGTCCGCCGCGCAGGGATCGCGACGATTCCCGTCCGGCCGGCCGAACCGGTGACGCGAAGTTTGGCGACAAGCGACCTTACGCGCCGCGTGGCGACCGTCCAGAACGCAAGTTCGACGGCGAGCGGAAGTTTTCGCGCGGCGCACCGGACCGCAATCGCAGCGAGCGCAGCGATTCGAAACCCTGGCAGAAGCGCGATGCGGCCCCGCGCGGCGACCGGCCGCCGCGCAAGGACTTCAGCAAGGGTCCGCGCAAGGATTTCGGCGGCAGCGACCGCGGTCAGGACAAGCCCTGGCAGAAGCGCGATGATCGGCAAGGCGGCGGCGACGACCGTCCCCGCTTTTCGCGTTCGCGCGACGATCGTCCATCGGGTGATCGTCCGTTCCGCGAGCGGCCCAAATTCGATCGTCCCAAGTTCGATCGTCCGCGCGATGATCGTCCGAGGTTCGATCGCGGCGGCGATCGCCCGAAATTCGATCGTCCGCGCGAGCGTTCCGAGGGCCGTTCCGACTGGCACGAGCATCCCCGCAGCGAAGCGCCTTCCGGCGATCGTCCACGTCGCGAAAACGAGGATGAGAGCAGGATCTTCGAGAAACGTCCGGCCTTCGGTGGTCGCGGCGCCTATCGCGAGCGCGATCGTGATTCCGAGCGGCGGCCGCGCCGCGAGGAAGAGGTCAAGCCGAAGAAGGCCGGCGAGCGTATCGCCAAGGTGCTGTCGCGTGCGGGCCTCGCCTCGCGCCGCGATGCCGAGGAGATGGTCACGCAGGGCCGCGTCAGCGTCAACGGCCGCGTCATCAACTCGCCGGCGCTCGATATCACCTCGAACGATGTCGTCACCATCGACGGCAAGCCGTTGCCGGAGCGCGAGCGCACGCGGCTGTTCCTCTATCACAAGCCGCGCGGCCTGATGACGACGCATGACGATCCCGAGGGACGTCCGACCGTGTTCGACAATCTGCCCGACGGTCTGCCGCGGCTGATCAGTGTCGGCCGGCTCGACTTCAACACCGAAGGCCTGCTGCTGCTCACCAATGATGGCGGGCTCGCGCGCACGCTCGAGCTGCCGGACACCGGCTGGCTGCGCCGCTACCGTGTCCGCGCCCATGGCGACGTCACGCAGGCGCAGCTCGACGAGCTGAAGAACGGCATCGAGATCGAGGGCATCAAATACGGTCCGATCGACGCCACGCTGGAGCGTGACCAGGGCGCCAATGTCTGGCTGGTTTTCGCGATCCGCGAGGGCAAGAACCGCGAAGTGCGCAACGTCTGCGCTCATCTGGGACTCGAGGTGAACCGGCTGATCCGGGTCTCCTACGGCCCGTTCCAGCTCGGCGAGGTCCCCGAAGGCCAGGTCGAGGAGATCAAGTCCCGCGTGCTGCGCGACCAGCTCGGCGAAAAGATCATCGAGAAATCGGGCGCGCAGTTCGACGTGCCGCAGAAATCTGCCTCGCATGAGGGAGACGACGCGCCGCGCGAGAAGAAGCCGGCGACCAAGCGCGGCGTGATCAACGACCGCAAGGGCCGCCGCGTGCTGGTGCAACGCACCGGGAGCGAGGAAGCGCGCGAGCGCAACGAGGCTGAGGCGAGCGGCTACGGCCCGCCGCGCCGTCCCAAGCGCGGCTACCACGGCAAACGCGATCTGGCGCCGAAGGAGGACTGACGTTGCGCGTCGTCGGCGGTCGCTTGAAGGGGCGCAATCTGGCCTCACCGTCCTCGCGCGACATCCGCCCCACGGCGGACCGCCTGCGCGAGTCCGTGTTCAACATCCTCGTGCACGCCTATGACGATCCGATTGCGGATGCGCGCGTGCTCGATCTCTTCGCCGGCACCGGCGCGCTCGGCATCGAAGCGTCGTCACGCGGCGCGAAATTCGTGCTGTTCGTCGACAACGGCGCGGAAGCGCGCGCCCTGCTGCGGAATAATGTCGAGACGCTGGGCTTGGGTGGCGTGACAAAAGTCTATCGCCGCGATGCGACCGATCTTGGTCCTGCGCATCCGGTCGAGCCGTTCTCGCTGGTGTTTCTCGATCCGCCCTATGGCAAAGGGTTTGCGGAGAAGGCGCTTGCGAGCTTGCGCGACGGCGGCTGGCTGACGCCGGGCGCGCTGCTCGTCGTGGAAGAGGCAAAGGTTGCGCAGTTCGTCACGCCGGAGGGCTTCGAGGAATTGGAGCGGCGCGCTTATGACGACACGGAGTTCGTGTTTTTGAAGCGGCCGTAATTTCGAACGTTACCTCCGCCCGAACAGCTTCTCGACATCCGACAGCTTCAGCTCGACATAGGTCGGGCGGCCGTGATTGCACTGGCCGGAGTTCGGCGTGTCCTCCATCTCGCGGAGCAGGGCGTTCATCTCCTCCGGCCGCAGCCTTCGGCCGGCGCGCACCGAGCCGTGGCAGGCCATGGTGGCGGCGACGTGCATCAGGCGGCGCTCCAGAGGCAGCGCCTCGTCCCACTCAGCCATGTGCTCGGAAAGATCGCGCAAGAGCCCGCCGGCGTTGGTCTTGCCGAGCAGCGACGGCGTCTCGCGCACCGCCACCGCGCCGGGGCCGAAGGATTCGATTGCAAGGCCGAACGACGCCAGCTCCTCGCTGCGCTCGAGCAGGCGCTCCACCGTGGCCTCATCCATCTCGACGATTTCCGGGATCAGCAGGATCTGCCGCTGCACGCCGTTCTCCGCCAGCGAGGCCTTCAGCCGCTCGTAGACGATGCGTTCATGCGCGGCGTGCTGGTCGACGATGATTAAGCCATCGCGGGTCTGCGAGACGATATAGGTCTCGTGGATCTGGGTGCGCGCAGCGCCGAGCGGGCGGTCGACCAGATCACTGACCGGCTGGGATTCGATCCGCACGTCCGCGCTGGGTGCGCCGACGTCGAACGCCGCTTGGGCGCGTTCGGTAAATGCCGGCACGGCGGAGCCGTCGAATGACGGCATCGGCGCGACCGGGGCGGATGGCGACGCCCGCCAGTCCCAGCTTGCCGGGCGCGGCGTGAATGCGGGGCGGAACGACGACAGCGCACTTTCGCCGCTATTGGCCGCCGTACGCCGGCCCTCCCGTGCAAGCCCTTCCTTCAATCCGTGCACGATCAGCGCGCGGACGAGGCCGGCGTTGCGAAACCGCACCTCGGTCTTGGCCGGATGCACGTTGGCGTCGACCTCGCGCGGATCGAGCGTGACGAACAGCGCCAGTACCGGATGGCGGTCGCGCGGCAGATAGTCGGCATAGGCCCCGCGCACTGCCCCTAGGATCAGCTTGTCGCGCACCGGGCGGCCGTTGACGAAGAGATATTGCCCGAGCGCGTTGGCTTTGGTCAGCGCCGGCGCTGCGGCATAGCCAGCGACCACCACGCCCTCGCGCTCGGCATGGACCTCGATGGCATGGCTGCGGAACTCTGCCCCCAGAATGTCGCCGAGACGGGTCAGGCGACCGGCGACGCCGGGCAGCGCCGCAGCCCAGGTCACCGGCGCGCGCTCTTCGCCCGCGAGCGTGAAGGCGATTTCGGGCCGCGCCATCGCGAGGCGCCGCACCACCTCACGGATCGCTTCCGCCTCGGTCCGGTCGGTCTTCAAGAACTTCAGCCGCGCCGGCGTCGCGTAGAAGAGGTCATTGACCTCCACGCGCGTGCCGTGGGCCAGCGCCGCCGGCATGATCTCGGATTTCTCGCCGCCCTCGACATTGAGCGCCCAGGCGTGCGGCTCGCTGGCGTGCCGCGTGGTGATGGCGAGCCGCGCCACGGAGCCGATCGAGGGCAGTGCTTCGCCGCGGAATCCGAGCGTGCGGATCTGCAGCAAGTCCTCGTCGTCGAGCTTGGAGGTGGCGTGACGCTCGACCGCCAGTGACAGGTCCTTGGCGGTCATGCCGCCGCCGTCGTCGGTGATGCCGATCCGCCGGCGCCCGCCGCCATCGGTAAAGACGTCGATCCGGCTCGCACCGGCATCGATGGCGTTCTCGACCAGTTCCTTGACCACGCTCGCGGGACGTTCGACCACCTCGCCGGCGGCGATGCGGTTGACGACCTGTTCGGGTAATTGGCGGACGGGCATGAGTTCGATTTCAGATTCGGGACGCTATTCTAGGCCGTGTTGCGTCAAAAGCATGTGTTGGGCAACAGGAACGTGGCGGGCTGGGGAAAAGGGCTGTCTATCGCATTGATGGGATTGGACGTTCGAGAAAATCGCGCAACCGGGATGGATCGATCTCCGGCTGCCGTCCCGATTGTGGGGTACCGGGCTGCGGTGTAGCATCGCGAAAAAACGGCAACAGGACGGGAGGACGCCATGTGCCATCTCTTCGCGCATCAGCCCCAACGCGACTATGAATCCCAGACCCGCTCCTTACGGATCGGTGGGCATTGCACCTCGATCCGTCTGGAAATGGCGTTCTGGGACACGCTGGAGGAGATCGCGGCCAAGGAGAACATGAGCGTCGGCAAATTCCTGACGACGCTCTACAACGAGGTGCTCGACCATCACGGCGAGGTCAACAATTTTGCCTCGTTGCTGCGCTGCTCCTGCCTGATCTATCGCTCCCGGAGCTTGGCGCCGGTACGGGATTTCAAGGTCGCCGTCGCACCCATTCTTGATGCGGCTGAATAGCCCCTCCGTCATTGCGAGGAGCTCTTGCGACGGAAGCAATCCAGACCGTCACCGCGGTGGGATTCTGGATTGCTTCGCGTCGCTCGCAACGGCGGGGAGGGAACGGTGTGCTCCATTCCGAGCCGATGGACGTCGGGCGTCAGATCTCTTTCTTCTGCATTGCGCCGGCAATGTAATCCGCCTGCCGGATCGCCAGCGAAACGATGGTCAGCGTCGGATTGCAGGCTGCGCCGCTGGTGAACTGGCTGCCGTCGGAGACGAACAGGTTCTTGATGTCGTGGCTTTGCCCGAACTTGTTGACCACGCCATCTCTGGGCTTCTCGCTCATCCGGTTGGTACCGAGATTGTGCGTGCTGGGATAGGGCGGTGTCGGATAACTCACGGTGGCTCCGACGGCATCGTAGACCGCAGCGCCCTGCTTGTACGCGTGCGCGCGCATCGCGAGATCGTTGGGATGATCGTCGAAGTGCACGCTTGCGACCGGCTGGCCGAACTTGTCCTTCACGGTCGGATCGAGCGTGATGCGGTTGGTCTCCTGCGCCATGTCCTCGCCGACCAGCCACATGCCGGCCATCCTGGGATAACCGTCGAGCGCTGCGGTGAACGGACGTCCCCAGGCGCCGGGGTTGAGGAACGCCGCCATGAAGGGCAGGCCGATCGACAGTGTCTCCATCTCGTAGCCGCCGACGAAGCCGCGCTTCGGATTATTTGCGGCCTCGTCGCGGATGATGCCGGCCATGGTGGTGCCGCGATACATGTGCACCGATTTCTCGAAGACGGCGTAGACGCTGCCGGTCACGTGGCGCATGTAGTTGCGGCCGACCTGGCCCGATGAGTTGCCGAGGCCGTCGGGAAACATCGTGGATGCGCTGTTCAACAGCAGCCGCGGGCTTTCGATCGAATTGCCGGCCACCGCAACGATGCGGGCCTTCTGGCGCTGCATCGCGCCCGTCTCGTCGGCGTACACCACGCCGGTGACCTTGCCGCCTGCGTCATGCTCGATCTTGACCGCCATGCTCGCGGGACGGACCTCGAGATTGCCGGTCGCCTCGCCTTTGGGTATCTCGGTGTAAAGCGTCGACCATTTCGCGCCGGACTTGCAGCCCTGGAAGCAGAAGCCGATCTGCTGACAGGCGCCGCGGCCGTCGCGTGGCTGGCTGTTGATCGCCATGTTGCCGGTGTGCACAGTCTTGTAACCGAGCTTCTTTGCGCCCGCCTCCATCACTCTGAAGTTATTGTTGCCGGGAAGTCCGGGAATGCCGTTGGTGCGGGTCACCCCCATCTTGTTCTCGGCCTTGGCGTACCACGGCTCCATCTCCGCGAGCGTGACCGGCCAGTCCAGCAGGTTGGCGCCGGGAATGTTGCCGTAGGTGCTCTTCACCTTGAACTCGTGTTCGTCGAAGCGCAGCGACGCGCCCGCCCAATGGGTTGTGGAGCCGCCGACCGCCTTGACGATCCAGGCGGGAAGACCCGAGAAGTCTTTTGCGACGCGCCATGATCCTGATGTGGTGCGCGCATCGGTCCAGGCGAGCTGCGAGAAGCTCTCCCACTCGTCATTGACGAAGTCCTGATTCTCGATGCGGGGACCTGCTTCGAGAATGACGACCTTGACGCCCTTCTGTGCGAGCTCGTTGCCCAGCGTGCCACCGCCGGCACCGGAGCCGACGATCACCACAACACTGGAGTCGTTCAGATCGAATTTTGCCATATGCGTTCTCCTGAACTGTTGGGTGAGCGTTAAGCCTTCGGCAGCCAGTCGATGTCGGCGAAGCCGCGGTTGATGTAACCGCCGTGCTCGGCGGAGGAGCCCTCGTAGCCGAACCGCGGCCAGACCTCCTTCTGGTTGTAGAGAGAGACGATGAGGTCGCCGCGCACCTTCTGGAAGAAGTCGCTCTGCTCGATCTCCTTCAACAGCACCACGCGATCGGCTTCCCAGGGCACTTCAGCGTAAGCCACCTTGTGGCGATCACGCGCATTCTGATCGAGCCGTGTGATGCCGTCGCTGATCAGCGACTTGACGGCGGAATCCTTCGCCGCCTTGCCGTCCCACGGCTTGATCGCGGTGATGTAATAGCTGTCGCCGAGGACGTCGTGCGGATAGATATCGCGTGCGACCCTCAGCAGCGTCTTCATCGTCGCGGGCGAAAGCGCGCTTGTCTCGTCAGCCCATGCGCCCTCGATGCTGACGGCGACGCTGGTCGCGACTGCCGCGACCGGCACGGCGGTCGCGGCGCCTTTGAGAAAGACGCGGCGGCTGTGCTTGCTTCGACGATCGACTTCTCTCATGGCATTCCTCCTTCGATTTTTTGGGATTGGAATTCTTGTGGTTCGATCAGTTGAAACGTCCGCCGCGCTGGATCACCTCGATCTTGTAGCCGTCGGGGTCGCTGACGAAGAAGAAGCGCGCCAACGTTTTGCCGTCGTGCTTGAAGTCGCGCAGCTGACCCGGTGCGAGCTTCTCGCGCTCGAAGCGGGCATGTTCGGCATCGAGATCCTCGACAACCACGGCGAGATGTCCGTAGCCGTCGCCGAGCGCATACGGCTCCTTGCGATCGAAATTGACCGTCAGCTCCAGCTCGAAGGGTGAGGAGGGGTGACGCAGATAGATCAGGGCAAAGTCTGCGAACTTCAGACGCTCGGTGACTTCCAGGCTAAAGGCCCGTCTGTAGAAGTCGAGTGAGCGCGCCTCGTCGCGTGCGCGGATCATGGAATGGACCGGCTTTGCCATTCAGTTCTGCTCCTTAAGAAAGGCGATGATGGCGGCGCGCGTCTCCGGTTTCGCCTGCCGGTACACCATGACCACGCCGGGAATCACGGCTTGCGGATTGGTCAGCCATGCGTCGAGCTTCGTCTCGTCCCAGGCGAAGGCTGCTTTTGCGAGGGGCTCTGAATAGTGAAAGCCCTCGACCTTGCCGGCGGGCCGCCCGACGATCCCGACCAGCGGCGGACCCTGCCGCACCGGTTCTGACAGGTTCGTGGTGTGGCACACCGCGCATTGCTGCTTGAACAGTGTTGCGCCATCCGGCGGCTTTGCAGCCGGCAAGGGCATCTGCGCCTCGGCCACCCGCACCAGCACCATCGCGGTGCACAATCCCAGCACGATCGCGCGCATCGTCAAAAGTCCGCCCGTCCACGTCAATTCAGCGTGCGCAAACTCTAGGCGCGGCAAAACATGCGGTGGTAGTAGCGGGCTGTTTCGCTGCGTGCGGAGGTGCACGCGGGTGCGTTGTTCCGCGCTGCCGTATATGCGGAAGACAATTCCGCGAAACCGCCGTCAAATCCCTAAACGATCACCACACGAGACAGGTTGCATTGCGGTCGCGCCGTTCGAGCTCGTAACGCGATGGATTGGTTCGGCTCAGGCGGACGGCGCATCAAGCCGCCGAACCGATCATCGCGAAAATCCAGGAGAAATGGATGAAGTTGGTGAAGACCTCCGCAATCGCATGCGCCGTCTCGGCCCTCATTGTGACACCTGTTCTCGCGCAAGGTACGTCGTCTGGCGCCAAGCCTAGCGGCACCGTGCAAAGCAAACCCATGCAAGGCAGCACGATGGGCAGCGGCGACGAGGAGATGAACGCCCAGCCGGGCACGGCGGGCGAGACGACGGGCATGAAGCCGACGAAGGGCACCAGGGGCACGGTTGGCACCACGGGCAGTGCTGCACACAAAGGGACCGCCGACGATTCCGCGCCGGGCGGTGCAGCCACGGGCAAGCGCTACTAGCCAATGGAGTGAGACGGCAGAACTCCGGTCGCCCTGCGGCCGGAGTTCTTTTGCAGTCTCTGCTAGTCGTCGAAACCGCGCCCGCGCTTCGACTTGATGTCGCTGCGGTGTTTCTTGCCCTCGAGCCGGCGCTGCTTGGAGCCAAAGGTCGGCTTTGTCGCGCGCCGCGGCTTCGGCCGGATCATGGCTTCTCCGAGCATCTCCGTAAGACGGTCGATGGCGTCCTGGCGGTTGCGCTCCTGGGTGCGGAAGCGTTGGGCCTGGATCACGATGACGCCGTCCTTGGTCATGCGCTGCCCTGCGAGCCGGGCGAGGCGCAGCGCGGCATCCTCCGGAAGCGTCAGCTTCCGCGTGTCGAAGCGCAATTGCGCCGAGGTCGCCACCTTGTTGACGTTCTGCCCGCCCGGGCCGGAGGCGCGGACGAAGCCGATCTCGATGTCGTCCTCGTCGATGACGAGATCGCGGGATATCCGCAGCATGGTGGCACCATTCGTGATGCCCGGACATATCCCGGACGCCCAAGTTCGGCAATGGCGCCCCGAAATGCAAATGGCCGGGCGAGCCCGGCCATTTCAGGAAGCGTATGGAAGACGTCAGTTCGACTTCGTCGCCGGTGCGGCTGCGGGTTGCGCCGCGGCCTGCGGAGCGCGGCCGACGACGACGGTCAGCAGGCCCTGGCCCCAGAGGCGCTTTGCGGCCGCCTTGGCGTCGTCCATGGTGACCGCATCCACGACGGCGTTGCGCTTCTCGATATAGTCGATCGGCAACTTGTCCTGCTGATATTGCAGCAGCGCCTGCGCGAGCTTCGAGGAGGTGTCGAGCGCCAGCATCTGCGAGCCCTTGAGGTAGGACTTGGCCTCGTCGAGCTCCTTCTGCGTCGGGCCTTCCTCGGCGATCCGGCGCACTTCCTTGTCGATGGCGTCGATGGTGTCACCGGCACGGTCGGCGCGGGTGCCGGTATTGCCGATGAAGACCGCCGAATGCTCCATCCAGAGCAGCGATTCGAACACCGAATAGGCCAGTCCGCGCTTCTCGCGCACCTCGCGATAGAGCCGCGAGGACAACCCGCCGCCGCCGAGGATGTGGTTGACAACATAGGCCGCCATGAAGTTCGGATCGCTGCGCTTCACTCCGGGGCCGCCGAAGGTGATCACGGTCTGGGGCACGTCGAGCGTCACGAAAGCGCGTTGCGGCGGCTTGGCGGCCTCAACGTCGGGGACCGGCACGAGATTGGCCTTGGCGGGCAGGCTGCCAAACGTGTGGTCGAGCAGCTTGCCGAGCGTATCGGCATCCACGTCGCCAACCACTGCAATCTTCAGCGTGTCCTTGGCGAGCACGCGGCCGACATAATCCTTCATGTCGGCGACCGTGATGGTCGGAACGCTGTCGAGGTTGCCGTTGGACTGCCGACCGTAGGGATGATCGCCGAAGGCGAGCTCCAGGAATTTGCGGCTCGCCAGCGAGGTCGGGTTGGTGGTCTCGCGGCGCAGGCCCGAGATCACCTGCGAGCGGATGCGCTCGACATCGGCGGTTTCGAAATGCGGCGAGGTCAGCGCGCTTCGCAGCAGGTCGAAGGCTTCGTCCTTGTTGTCGCGCAGCATGCGCAGGCTGCCGCGGAAGGTGTCGCGGGTGGCGCTGAAGGAGAGCTCGATGGCGCGGCGGTCGAGCCGCTCATGGAAAGTCTTGGAATCGAGATCGCCGGAGCCTTCGTCGAGGAGATCGCCGACCAGATTGGCGACGCCCGACTTGTCCTTGGGATCCTGGGCCGAGCCGCCGGCAAAGGAATATTCCATGGCGATCAGCGGCACAGTCGCATCCTGTACGAACCAGGCCTCGATGCCGCCCGGCGAGGTCAAATGCTGGATCTTTGCCGCCGCCTGCGACGGCGAGACGGTAGCAAGCGCGAGTGCCGCGCCGGTGACGAGGGAGAATGAGACACGTCGAAGGAAGGGATAGGTCACGAACGCTTCTCCTCGCGCTTGGCGGCGCCGGTGTCCTTGATCAGATAGCCCGTCACCGAGCGCTTCTTCTCGAGCCATTTCTGCGCGACGGTGCGGACCTGCTCGGCGGTAACGGCGCGGATGCGATCGGGCCAGCTCCGGATGTCCTCGATCGACAGGCCCGTGGTCAGTGCGCCGCCATACCAGCGCGCCAGCACCGCCTGGTTGTCCTGGGCGTAGATCGCCTCGGCGATGAGCTGGGTCTTGACCCGCTCGAGATCCTCGGCGCGGATCGGGTTCTGCGCGATGTCGGCGATGACGCCGTCGACCACCTGCTCGACCTCGGCGAAGCTGACGCCGGATTTGGGCGAAGCCGAGATCGCGAACTGGGTCGGGTCGAGCGAGATGCTCGAATAGCTGGCGCTCGCGGAGACCGCGAGCGGCTTGTCCACCACCAGCGCACGGTAGAGATAGGAATTGCTGCCGCTGCCCATCAGTTGCGCCAGCACGTCGAGGGCCGCGCTTTCGCCGGCCGCAGCCGTCGTCGCCGAGGGCACCAGGTAATAGCGTCGCAGGCCGGGCTGCTCGACGCGCGGATCGGCCAGCGTCACGGTGCGCGGCGCCGCGGGCTCGGGCTCCTGCGGGCGGACGCGGCGCGCCGGGATCGCGGGTTGAGCCGGGATGGAGCCGAAATTGCGCTCGACCAGCGGGCGGATGTCGGCGGGCTCGACGTCGCCGGCGATCACCAAGATCGCGTTGTTCGGCGCGTAGAAGCGGCGGTAGAAGGCGAGCGCATCCTCGCGATCGAGCTTCTCGATCTCCTGGTGCCAGCCGATCACCGGTCGGCCGTAGGGATGGTTGAGATAAAGCGCGGCCATGATCTGCTCGTTCAGCCGTGCGTCTGGATTGTTGGCGACGCGCATGTTGTATTCTTCGAGCACGACGTCGCGCTCGGGCAACACGTTCTCGTCCTTGAGGATCAGGCCGGTCATACGGTCGGCCTCGAACTCCATCATGGTCGGCAACTGCTCGCGCGGCACGCGCTGGTAGTAGTTGGTGTAGTCGACCGAAGTCGAGGCGTTCTCGTTGCCGCCGACGCGGAGCACGGTCTGGGAGAATTCGCCGACCGGATGCTTCGATGTGCCCTTGAACATCAGGTGCTCGAGGAAGTGCGCGAGCCCGGACTTGCCCGGCGTCTCGTCCGCCGAGCCGACCTTGTACCAGATCATTTCCGTGACGACGGGCGTGCGGTGGTCGGGAATCACCACGACCTGCATGCCGTTTCCGAGCGTGAAGCTGGCGGGCGGAGCCGATGTCACCGTGGTCTGCGCAAGGGATGCGCCGGCCGTGAGGACACTCGTCGAAAGCAGCGCGGCAAGGAGGCGGGCAGCCGATCGGTAAGAGGACATTATGATCCTTATGAAAGGCCGAGCCCGGATGTCCGGCTCGGAGGCACGGCATGGTACACCGTGCGGCAAACGCTTCGCGTCACGAAGCAGAGAACTCAACTCGGGCGCAAGTTACTGATAAGCAATTAAGGACCGCGTCCGGCGCGCACGAGCCGCCGGCGCGGGACCACGTCTGTCGGGATGTCGCAAACGGGCAGGAGGTTATTGTTCCTTGTCCTTGCCGGACATGATGTCGAAATAGGTCCGCCGTGTCTTGTCCTCTCCGGCGCCATAGGCGTAGCTCGGCGACGGCGTCTGGTAGCCCGGCGGCGGCTCGACCAGCGACTGGCGCGGCGGCTCGGTCGTGAATTGCTTGGCCTCGCCTTTGTTGTTCGACATCATGCCCCACAAACCGCCGGTGAAACCGAGCTGGGCCGGGCTGAGCGACGGATTGCCGTTGGTGCCCGGCTGAATAGGATCATTGCTGGTGCGCTCGGGTGCGGCTGTCCTGCCGACCTCCATCTCGGCGGGCGACAACGCCCGGCCTGCCTGCCAGCTCTCGGTGGCCTTGACGGCCTTCTTCCGCTGCGCGATGGCCTCCTTGCGGCGTCTCTCGTCAGGGTCCTTCGGCCAGTTCGGCGCGTTCTTGGCTTCAACGCCGGCGGGCGGCGGCAGGTCGAGCTTGGGCGGCACCACCAGCGGCGACCGCTCGCGGTATTCGATACCCTTCTTCTCCATGCTCTTGGCGCCGATGCCCGACATCAGATTGTCGATGAGCTTCTCTTCGAAGGTCATGTCGTCGTCGTCCTCGCCGTCGTCACCGGCGCGGGCGGCGCCAGCCGACATGACGAGACCGATGCCGAGCGCGACAGCGGACAATTTCAACGCCCGCCAGAACCCCTGCCGGGGGTCTTCAACCATCGAACCGCTGGTCTTCGAGCTGCGCATCACTGTACCTGTTCCAAAATGTGGCAGTTTGCCGCTCTCGCGCGGCATAATCCCTCGCAACAGCAAGGTTCCGCCTGCCGGTCCGTATCGGCCGGGATCAGGGCGCTTTTGCGGCGGGTACCCCCAGGAAGGAATCATACAATAGCGCCGCCACGCCAGCAACGATGGCCACGTCCGCGAGGTTGAACACGTACCAATTATAGGTATTTCCGCCGATATTGATGTGAAACAGCGCGAAATCGACCACCGCGCCATAGGCGAGGCGATCGATCCCATTGCCGATGGCGCCGCCAATGATCAGGCCGAGCGCGATGGTTGCCAGCAGGGTGTGGGAGCGGGCCATCCAGATCGCCAGCGCAACCACCGCGAGGACCTTCACGGCCATCAGCGCCATTTGCGCAGCCTGACCGTCGTTCTGGAGCCAGCCGAAGCTGATGCCGATGTTCCAGGCCAGCACCAGGTCGAAGAACGGGGTCACCTCGACCGCGCCGCGACGGGCGAGGTCGAACACGTTCAGCAGCCAGAGCTTTGAGGCCTGGTCGGCCACGAGCGTGACCAGGGCCGCGAGGATGCCGGCACGGAGCGGGGTCATGGGCAGGCGGCCACAACACGCTCCGTCGTCGTCCTGGCGAAAGCCAGGACCCATACGCCGAGGCGGTCGTTGTTTGAAAGACTTGTGGTCATCAGCCTTCGGCGCAATTGGCGGCGGTGGTTATGGGGCCTGGCTTTCGTCAGGACGACGGTGAGACCTAGATGCTGACCCCCAGCGCCTTCCATTCGCGCAGCGCCTGGGCATCGCGCGGGGTGACGTCGGGGTATTCGGGGTCGTCACCCACCGTCGGCGAAATCTTCCAGGAACGGGCGCATTTGGTGCCGACCGCCTTCTCCACCACGACAGCGACGCCTGGAACGGCATCGAGACGGAATGCGGAAGCCGGCGCCTCGCCCTCGCGCACCTCGTAGTTCGAGGTGATGCAGATCTCGGCGAGGTCGGTGTCGAACAGCGTCGCAAGCATGTCGCGGTCCGCGACATAGATGACCGGTGATGCCTCCAGCGACGAGCCGATGTTCTTGGCGGCGCGTTCGAGCTCCAGCGCACCGGTGACGACGCGGCGGACGTTGCGGATCGCTTCCCACTTCGCGGCGAGCTTGTCGTCGCGCAGGCTTTCGAGGTCGTCGGGAAACTGCGTCAGGTGCACCGAGGGCTCGGCGTCAGGCCTGTACATGCGCCAGGCCTCCTCCGCGGTGAAGCTGAGGATCGGCGCCAGCCATTTCAGGATCGAGCTGCACAACAGGTCGATCGTGGTCAGCGCCGCCTTGCGCGTCGGCGAGGACGGCGGATCGCAATACAGCGTGTCCTTGCGGATGTCGAAATAGAACGCGGAGAGCTCACTGTTCAGGAAGGCGGACAAGGTCGCGACCACGGTCTTGTAGTCGAACTCCTGATAGGCCTTGCGGACGACGGCAGCACGGACCGCGAGCTCGTGCAGCATCAGCCGTTCGAGCTCAGGCATGTCGGCGGGCGCGACTGCGTCGGCCGGCTTGTAGTGATCCAGCGTTCCCAGCATCCAGCGCACAGTGTTGCGCAGTTTGCGATAGGTCTCGATGGTGTTCTTCAGGATCTCCGGGCCGATGCGCTGGTCGTCGGCATAGTCGGTGGCGCAGACCCACAGGCGCAGGATATCCGCGCCCGAATCCTTGATCACCTTCTGAGGCTCGACGGTGTTGCCGATCGACTTCGACATCTTGCGGCCGTTCTCGTCGAGCGTGAAGCCGTGGGTGAGCACGATGTCATATGGCGCGCGGCCGCGCGTGCCGGCGCTTTCCAGCAGCGAGGAATGAAACCAGCCGCGATGCTGGTCGCTGCCTTCCAGGTACATCACGGTGTCGTCGCCGCCATCGACCTTGCGGACGATGTTGCCGAGCTGCGGGAAGTTCTGGCGATCCTCGAGCACGAAAGCATGTGTGGAGCCGGAATCGAACCAGACGTCGCAGATGTCGTCGATCTTCTTCCAGTCTTCCTTCGCGCGCGATCCAAGGAAGCGCTCGCGGGTCCCTTCCATGTACCAGGCGTCAGCGCCTTCCTCCATGAAGGCCTCGGCGATGCGCTGATTGACGATCTCGTCCTGCAGGATCTCGGCCGAGCCGTCGCTCTTCTCGCGCACGAACACGGCGATCGGAACGCCCCAGGCGCGCTGGCGCGAGATCACCCAGTCCGGACGATTGGCGATCATGCCGTTGATGCGGTTCTCACCCGACGGCGGCACCCATTGCGTGACCGAGATCGCCTGCAGCGCGCGGGCCCGCAGCGTATCGCCCTTCCTGGCGTGGCCATTCTCGCTGACATCCTTGTCCATCGCGATGAACCATTGTGGCGTATTGCGGAAGATCACCGGCTTCTTCGAGCGCCATGAATGCGGGTATTGGTGCTTGAGGCGGCCGCGCGCGAGCAGCTTGCCGGCCTCGATCAACGCCTTGATGACGGCCTCATTGGCATCGCCCTTCTCGCCCTTGTCGTTGAGCACGCGCTTGCCGGTGAAGCCGGGGGCCTGCGCAGTATAGGCGCCGTTCTCGTCGACAGTGTAGGGGATCGCGGTCGAGATGCCGCGTTCATCGAGCTCGCGGGTGTTGGCCATCCAGACGTCGAAATCCTCGCGGCCGTGGCTCGGCGCGGTGTGCACGAAGCCGGTGCCGGTATCGTCGGTGACATGCTCGCCGGCGAGCAGCGGCACGATAAACGTGTAACCGCCATCGAGGCCGCGCAAGGGATGGGCACACTCCACGGCGTCCAGCGTGTCGCCGGGAATGTCGCGCACCTTCTCATAGGCCGTGACGCGCGCCTGCTTGAACACCTCTGCGGCAAGCGCATCGGCCAGGATCACGAGATCGCCGGTCTTCGCCCAATTGTCCGCGGCCGCATCCGTGACCTTGTAGAGGCCGTAGGCGATCTTCGGCGAGAACGAGATCGCGCGGTTGCCGGGCAGTGTCCAGGGCGTGGTCGTCCAGATCACGACCGAAGCATTGGCGAGCGCGCCATGTGCCGGAGACGTGACGGGAAACTTCACCCACACCATGTCGGAGATGTAGTCCTCGTACTCGACCTCGGCCTCGGCGAGCGCGGTCTTCTCGACCACGCTCCACATCACCGGCTTGGAGCCGCGATACAGCGTGCCGTTGGCGGCGAACTTCATCAGCTCGCGGGCGATCTGCGCCTCCGCGGGATAGCTCATCGTCTGATAGGGATGATCCCAGTCGCCGATGATGCCGAGGCGCTTGAATTCCTCGCGCTGCACGTTGATCCAGTGTGTCGCATAGGCGCGACATTCCTTGCGGAACGCCACCATCGCGGCGGAGTCGCGGAAGTCGGGCTTCTGCTTGCCCTTGGAGCGGTAGTTCTCTTCCTCGATCTTCCATTCGATCGGCAGGCCGTGGCAGTCCCAGCCGGGCACGTAGTTGGAGTCGAAGCCGAGCATCTGCTGGCTCTTGGTCACGACGTCCTTGAGGATCTTGTTCAGCGCGTGCCCGATATGGATGTTGCCATTGGCGTAGGGTGGGCCGTCATGCAGCACGAATTTGGCGCGGCCCTGGGCTTCCTGGCGCAGTCTGTCGTAAAGGCCGATGTCGTTCCAGTATTTCAGCAGCTCCGGCTCGCGCTGCGGCAGGCCGGCGCGCATCGGGAATTCGGTCTGCGGCAGGAACAGGGTTTTGGAATAGTCTTTGGCTTCGGATTTTTGGGATTTTTGTGGCTTGTCGGACATGAGGCTGACTGGCTCGGAAAGGCGCGGGAACGGATGGCGATGCGGAATCGCGGGTGAAACGACAACATCCCGGTCTTGCGCCGAGCCGAAAGCTCAGGCGGAAGCCGGGCCGCTAATCCCTATGATGCGCCGCGCAAACATGGGCTCTCCATAGCAGGGGGGCGGGGGAAGCGCAAAAGGTTCGGCGGGCCGGTTTCCGACCTCAATCGATGACGCCAAGCCTCGGAAACGCGTCCGGGGCGGCGGCGAGCATGGCGCGGGCGCAGGCGGAATCGTCGTCCATCTGGCGGATCAGGGCCTCCAGGCTGTCGAATTTCAGCTCATCGCGGATGAAGCGGATAAAGGCGCAGTCGAGCGTCTGTCCGTAAAGATCGCCCTTGAAGTCGAACAGGAAGATTTCCAGCAGCGGCGCGCCATTATCAAACGTCGGGCGGCGACCGAAGCTTGCCACCCCGTCCAGCCGCTCCGCGCCGCGGCCGACCCGCACCGCATAGATGCCGTGCTTGAGGCCGCAATTGGCATCGAGACGGATGTTGGCGGTGGGATAACCGAGGTCGCGGCCGCGCTTCTCGCCGTGGATGACCTCGCCGGTGATGAACCAGGGCGCGCCGAGCATGGCCGTGGCCTCGTCGAGTTGGCCTTCGGCGAGCGCGATCCGGATCGCGCTGGACGAGACCGGCCGCTCGTCGATATCGACATGCGGCTGCACGTCGACCTCGATGCCGAGCCGGGGCGCCTCGTTGACGAGGAGGCTCGGCGAGCCGACCCGACCCTTGCCGAAGTGGAAGTCGTAGCCGACTGCGATCCCGCCGATGCCCAGGCGCCCGATCAGGTCATGGTGAATGAAGTCTTGCGCGCTGGTCCCGGCGCGGGACTTGTCGAAGGTCATGACCACGGCGCCGTCAAGTCCGGTGCCGGCCAGAAGCCGCAGCTTGGCCCGCTCGTCGGTCAGGCGGAATTGCGGGGTGTTGGGGCTGAAAAACCGGCGCGGATGCGGCTCGAAGGTCAATGCCAGCGCCGGGCGGCCATGGATCCTGCCCATTTCCATGGCTGCGGCGATCACGGCGCGATGGCCGAGATGAACGCCGTCGAAATTGCCCATCGCGACCACGGCACCCCTTGCAATGGCGGAGTCCGGCGTGGTGTCGCGGATAACGGTAAAATGCGGAGCCATCAGGGGAATTCTCAAACCGGCGGGACCGGCCGGGACCGTGGCGCGACGGGCCGGATGAAGTCAAGCGGGAGGGGGCGGCCGCATCGAAAGCGATTTCAGTCCACCGGGGGCGTTCCCAGTTAACGCGCTGTTTAACGCCTTGGTGCTAGTCCTTGGGCGTGGAACCGCGGGGCTCCGGCCCGGCAGGTCCGATCGTAAATATTTCCTGGGTTTGCGTTGGGGGAGTCGAGATGGCGGTTGATTTGTCGATGTCGGTTCTGGTGGTTGACGACTACAGCACCATGATCCGTATCATCAGGAACCTCCTGAAGCAGCTTGGCTTCGAGAATATCGATGATGCAAGCGACGGTTCGGCAGCGCTGAACAAGATGCGCGGCAAGAAGTACGGGCTCGTGATTTCCGACTGGAACATGGAGCCGATGACGGGTTACGACCTGCTGCGCGAAGTGCGCGCAGATCCGAACCTCGCCACCACGCCCTTCATCATGATCACGGCCGAATCAAAGACCGAGAACGTGATCGCGGCCAAGAAGGCCGGCGTGAACAACTACATCGTCAAGCCGTTCAACGCGGCGACGCTGAAGACCAAGATCGAGGCGGTCTTCCCGGACATGGCAAGCGCGTAAGGCGTGATCGAAGCCATCGGTTGAATTCGGAAGGCCCGGGCGATTGTCCCGGGCTTTCTGCGTCGGGTTCGTCGTTCCGGAATCGATGCCCCATATCAAGCGGGAATGACGATCAACTCGCTACCACTTCAGTTCGCGCATCAGCGCCTTCGGCGGATGACCGAACAATTCCAGCACCGAAGCCGGGTCGAGCTGGTCGAGACCCTCGAACTCCTCGGCATGGATGCCGCGGGTCACGAACAGGCAATCGATGCCGAACTCGCGCGCGCCGGTGAGGTCGGTCCGGACGGAATCGCCGATCGCGAGCACCTTTTTGCGGTCGATCTGGTGGCCCTGGCGTTCGCCGGCGAGCGCCATCGCGCGCTCGTAAATCGGCCGGTGCGGCTTGCCGTAGAAGATCACCTCGCCGCCGAGCTCGCGATAGAGCTCCGCGATCGCACCGGCGCAATAGATCAGGCGGTCGCCCTTTTCCACCACGATGTCGGGGTTGGCGCAGACCAGCGTCAGCTTGCGCTCGCGCGCCTTGAGCATCATGCCGCGATAATCTTCTGCCGTCTCGGTCTCGTCGTCGTAGAGACCGGTGCAGACGATGTAATCCGCCTCCTCCAGCGGCGCGATCACCGCATCGAGGCCGCGGTAGATCGAGTTGTCGCGCTCCGGGCCGAGCCAGAACATCTTGCGGCCGGGATGGTCGGCGACATAGAGCCGCGTCAGGTCGCCTGAAGACACGATCGCATCATAGGTCTCGTCGGCCACGCCAAGCTTGCGCAATTGCCGCTGCACGGAGTCGGCCGGGCGCGGCGCGTTGGTGATCAGGATGACCGTACCGCCGCGGCTGCGATAGGTATGCAGCGCCTCGCAGGCTTCGGGGAAGGATTCGAGGCCGTTATGGACCACGCCCCAGATATCGCTGAGCACGACATCCACGCCCGCCACGAGTTCACGCAGGCTTTCAGCGAAATGCAGCGTGGTCATGATACGTGCGGCCGATCAGATGCGGCGCGCGAGCGCGGCGTTGCCGGTGACGCGCTGTGGCGCAGACGCAGCCGACGTTGCGCTTGAGCTGGGTGTGCCGGAGCCATTGGATCCCTGAGTGTCCTGTGCCTGGTTCGGCGCGGCGGTAGCAGATGGCCCCTCCGGCCGCAATGGCCGGGGCGGCGCGAACAGGAACCCCTGGCCGAACCGCACGTCATAATCGAGCAGGTCGATCACGGCGCGCTCGCCCTCGATCCGCTCGGCGATCAGGTCAATGCCGAAGCGGCCGAGCAGGTCGGAAAGGTCGGAAGGGTGGATGTCCGAGGCCGAAGCCTGCCTGGGGTCGAGCAGCAGCGAAGCCGGCACCTTGATGAAGCGCACGCCGCGATCGGCGAGCTCGCGCGGTTCGATGCGCAAATCGGTGACATGGTCGATCGAGAAACGGAAGCCGCGCTGGGCGAGCGCGGCGAGATTTTCGGTCTCGGCCGGACCGAGATTGCGGAAGGTCGATTGCTTGAATTCCAGCACCAGCGACGGCGCCAGCGCCCGGTTGGCTTCGAGGAAATCGAGGTATTGCGCGAAGGTCGTGGAATTGCCGAGCGTGGAAGCCGCGACGTTGCAGAACACGCCGACCTCCTTGTTGCGTACCATCAGGCGCCGCAGCACCTGGACGCAGCGCAGCATCACCATGTTGTCGATGCGCCCGATCAGGCCGGAGGCCTCCGCGATGCTGATGAACTCCTCCGCCGCGACCAGCTGGTCACGCTCGTCGCGCAGGCGCGTCACCGCCTCGTAGAAGCGGACCTTGCGCTGCGGTAGCGACACCATCGGCTGGAGAAAGATGTCGATGCGGTTCTCGTCGATCGCGTTGCGGAGCGTCGCCAGCAATTGGGTCTGGTTGCGGCCGTTGGAGGTCTGAACCGGATTGGCGGTCTGGGTCTGGATCGCCGGTGCTGCCGGCCGCAACGGCGGCGGCGCGGGAAGCGGGGGAGGAGCAGCCGGCCGCTCCTCCTCAAGCGTGGCCATTAGGTCGAGCGGCGCCTCCGGCTCCTGCCTTGCGACCGGCGTGGGGGCCGGCACCGGCGCGTTGCCGGCCATCAGATCCTCGTGGGCCGACACGGTGGTGGCGAGTTGCCTGACCAGTCCGCCGAGCTCGTTGATCTCGCCGACCACCGACTGGATGCGGTCGGAGTTGGCCGAATTGGAAGAGGCGATGCGTGCTTCGATCGTGGCGAGCCGGCGGCCGAACTCGGCGACCTGACGGGCGAGATCGGCGGTGCCGCGCGAAAGATCGGCGATCTGGCCGCCGACGTCGCTGCGGTCGCGCAGTCGCATCGACACTGCATTGTAGAGGATCAGGAAGGTCAGCGCCGTCAGCGCCACGATCGCGGATTCGGTTCCGCTGATGCCGGCGACCGCATAGAGCACGAGCCCAAGCGAGGCGGCGACCAGAACCATGCAGATGGCGATGAAGATCGTCGAAATACGAATCATGCCGCGCGCTACGCCTCAAGAGCTGACTGCCTGACCGGGAAAACACGGGTGGCGTCTCGATCCCGTCACGCCGCATGCTCCCCCAAGCGGCATGAGCTTAACATCATTGTTGATTCGAGGGGATAGCGGCCCGATCTCGGAGTCAGGATGGCGCCGCAGCGCCGACCGTGTCGGCTGAGACCGCCTCGCGGGTGCCAAGCGGCTTGGGCGCCCCGGCGGTCGTGTCGCGCAGGGTCTGCCGTTCGATCTCCGAATTCAGTTCGGCCCCGAACATGATGACGATGGCCGACATCCACATCCACATCATCAAGCCGATCGCAGCGCCGAGCGAGCCGTAGGTCGCATTGTAATTGGCGAATTCCGAGAGATACCAGGACAGCAGCGCCGAGCCGGCGATCCAGAGGATCGCCGCCGTTACCGCTCCAGGGCTCAGCCATTGCCAGCGCGGGGCGTCGCGGCTGGGCGCGAAGCGGTAGAGGATGGCGAGCGCCGCAAGGAGAATGACGAACAGCACCGGCCATCGCGCCAGCGCCACGATCAGCTTGCTTTCGGGCGCCATGCCGAGGTGGTTGAGCGCAAGCGGGAAGGCGACAACGGTGCCCACCATCAGCAGCAGGGCAACGATGCCGCCGACCGTGAAGGCCAGCGAAACCGTGTTCAGCCGGATGAAGCTGCGCTTTTCACGCTCCTCATAGGCGACGTTGAGGGCGTCGAAGATGGCTTTGACGCCGGCATTGGCGCTCCAGATCGCGAGCACGAGTCCAAACAGGAAAGTGACACCAAGGGTGGCGCCGCCGTTCGACACGACGCGCGCCACCTGGTCCTCGACGATCTGGAACGCGCCCTCGGGCAGCATCATCGCGAGAGAATGCAGGTTGGAACTGATCGTCGAGGGATCGGCGAACAGGCCATAGAATGAAACCAGAGCTGTGATGGCGGGAAAGATCGCGAGCAGCCCGAAAAAGACGACGCCGCCGGCGGTCGCGAGCAGGCGATCCTCGTCGATGCGCTGATAGGTGCGCCAGAGGATGTCCTTCCAGCCTGCCCACGGGATCGCGAACGGGCTTTTCGCACGGCGGCCGCGGCCGGGCTGCGAGGCTGCGCCCGTCGGGCTCGTTTCCGGCGAATTCGCCTCGCCGTTGCGGTGGTCTTGCGGAGGTCCCGGCCGGATCAGGCCAGAATCCTGGAAATACCGTTCCGCGGTGAGCACGAACACGGTCGTGGCTGCCACTAACAGCCAGCTGTCGAATTGCTCGGCGCGCCGCAGAGGCATTTTCAGGTATCCGCTCCGTGGCCGTGACGCCGCCGGCGCGCGGCCGTCAGCCCGACCAGCCCAACGGCCGCGAGCATCAGCCCGAGTTGCACGGGCCGGTTGGACCGAGCCGGCCACGTGCTGCCGCCATGTCCTCGGTCTTGTCCCCGTTCGCCCGGCGCGAGCGGCGCGAGGGGAATTGTCGTCGCGACCTCTTTCACGGCCTGCTTCACCGTTCCGCGCGGGATGCGCGGGGTGGCGATCGCCACCCGTAGGCGGCTGGCAAGCGGCAAGATCGGCTTGGTCTTGCGCTTCATCTGAGCCATGGCCACGCCGGCGCAGGCGGCGGCCAGGACCAGGAGGACACCGCCGGCGGCGCCGAATCCCCAGAATTGCCCGTAATGGATCGCAACCCAGCGGTACAGGGCGATCAATCCGACAAAGAAGGCTGCGACGACGAACAAGCCCGCAACGGCGAGCAGTCCGGCCGCAGTCGCGTAAGACGTCATGCGCCCCGTGGCTTGATTGCTCCGGTCGCGGGCATAGGATTGGGCGGCGCGCTTGAGATGGTTGAGCTTGAGCGCGACGCCGGCGCGCAGCAATTCGCCCGATGGCGCAAGCATGCGGTGATCCTCCGAGTGCGAGAAAATTCGTCGGGGGATGAACGTGGCGGTATTTGACTTGTTCCGACGAGGTCTGCCCGTCGTGATCGATCAGCCGAGATCGGCTGCCGCGATCCAGAACACTTCGCCCTCGGAGTCCTCGGTGTCGAGCCAGAGCAGCGGTAGTTCAGGAAAGGCCTCGTCGACGAGCTCGCGGCCGCGGCCGATCTCGCAGATCAGCCCGCCATCCGGCGTCAAATGGCCGGGCGCGTCGCGCAGGATCCGGCGCACCACGTCGAGACCGTCGGCGCCGCCGTCAAAGGCGAGCTTCGGCTCGGCCCGGCACTCCGGCGGCAGCGCCGCCATGCCTTCGGCATCGACATAAGGCGGGTTGGTGATGATCAGGTCGTATTTGGCGTCACCGAGCGGGGTGAACAGGTCGCCGCGATGCAGGCTGATCCGGTCATCGAGCCCGTATTCGCCGACATTTCGTCTGGCGACGTCGATCGCGCCCTTGGAGATATCGACGGCGTCGATCGTGGCATTCGGAAAATGATGCGCTGCGAGGATCGCGAGGCATCCCGACCCAGTGCAGAGATCGAGCACGCGTTCGACCGCGCTGGGGTCGTCGATCAGCGAGCCGGCTTCGCCGTCGCCGCCGAAATGCGATTCCAAGAGCTCGCCGATAAAGGAGCGGGGAACGATGACGCGCTCGTCGACATAGAACGGCAGGCCGCGCATGTAGATCTTGTTGACGAGATAGGCGGCCGGTTTGCGGGTGGTGACGCGCTGATGGATGAGATCGATGATGGTCCTGCTCTCGGCGTCCGCGACTCGCGCGTTGGCAAAAATCTCGAACTGCTCGGGATGCAGATGCAGGGCTTCACAGACCAGGAAGGCCGCTTCCGCGACCGGATCGGGTGTGCCATGGGCAAAGGCGAGCTTGGCCTCGTTGAAGCGGCTCACCGCATAGCGGACGAAATCGATCAGCGTGAGAAGCTCGCCGCGCCCCACTTTCGCGAGCTTTGGCGCGGCGCGGCCGCGCACGGTCTTTTTGGATGTCGTTGCCATCAGGATCGGGTCCAGCGTGCGGCGGCTTCATCGTCGCGGGCCTGGGCCTCGACCCAGCCGGTGCCGGTGGCGCTCTCTTCCTTCTTCCAGAACGGCGCGTTGGTCTTCAGATAATCCATCAGGAACTCGGCTGCCTGGAACGCTGCCTGGCGGTGCTGCGAGGCGGTCAGCACCAGCACGATGTTCTGGCCGGGCATGAAACGGCCGACGCGATGGATCACCGTGACGCCGTTGAGCGGCCAGCGCGAGGTGGCCTCGTCGGCATGGCGCCTGATCTCTTCCTCGGCCATACCCGGATAATGCTCGAGCGAGAGCGCGGCGATCTTGGCGCTGTCCTCGTCACCGCGGCAGATGCCGGAAAAGCTCACGACTGCACCGATGTCGGTGCGGTTCCCGGTCAGCACCGCGATCTCGCGCGCGATGTCGAAATCGTCTTGCTGGATACGAATGGTGACGGGACAGGTGGTGGCGGGCATGGTCTAGCCGCCGGTCATCGGCGGGAAGAACGCGATCTCGCGAGCGCCCGCGATCGCGGCGTCCGACTTGACGTGGGCATGGTCGATCGCGGTGCGGATCACCTTCGGCTTCTCGAACGCGTAGGCGTAGGCTTCGCCTTGGCCAGACAGCCAGGCGATCAGCTCTTCCACCGTGTGCACGGTCGCGGGCGGCTCGATGGTCTCCTCGGCCTTGCCGACGCGCTCGCGCACCCAGGCGAAGTACTTCACTTTCATCCCTCATCCTCCTTGATGAGGTGATGGATGCCGGCGCCGAAATAGTCGTAGCCGGTGTACATGGTGAGGATCGCCGAGGCCCAGAGCAGCGCCAGCCCGGTCATCGAGACCATGGGCACCACCTCATCGCCGGCGGGACCGGCCAGCAGGAAGCCGATGGCGATGAGCTGAACCGTCGTCTTCCACTTCGCAAGCTTGGTCACGGGCACGCTGACGCGCAGCGCGGCAAGATATTCGCGCAGGCCCGAGACCAGGATCTCGCGGCACAGGATCACGATGGCGGCCCACAGCGACCAGCCGTGAATGATGCCGTCGGCGGCCAGCATCAGCAGGCACGAGGCGACCAGAAGCTTGTCGGCGATCGGATCGAGCATGCGGCCGAACGCCGATTGCTGATTCCAGATCCGCGCGTAATAGCCGTCGAGGTAATCAGTGACCGCAGCCGCGATGAAAATGGCGACGGCAACCCATCGCAGCCACAGCGGACCGTCCATGATCGACTGTGCGTAGATGCACCCGACCACGACCGGGATCGCGGCGATCCGGCCGTAGGTCAGGATGTTCGGGAGGGACATCGCGCGGCTGGTGGTCCCTCGTGTCGTGGCGATGTTCATCCGTCCTACCAATACCGCTGCAGCCTCAAGGTCAACCGTTCCGCTCCCAAATGGGGTGCGGGATGCGACGACCATATGACCGCGGCCCCCTTTTATTTCATCTCGGCTGAGGGTGGAAATACTCGAAAATCCTGCGGGCGCTCTCGGCGCTCACCCCCGGAACCTTGCCGAGATCGGTGATCGAGGCCCGTTCGATCTCCTTCAGGGTTCCGAAATGATGCAGCAAGGCACGTTTGCGTGACGGGCCGATGCCCGGAATCTCCTGCAAGCCGGCCTCGCGGATGTCCTTCTTGCGCAGCTTGCGGTGCGAGCCGATGACGAAGCGGTGCGCCTCGTCCCGCAGGCGCTGGATGAAATAGAGCACGGGGTCGCGCGGCTCCAGCTTGATCGCCTCGCGCTCCGGCATGAACAGGGTCTCGCGGCCGGCATCCCGGTCCGGCCCCTTGGCCACGGACATCAGCGCCACCTGGGTCAGGCCGAGATTTGCAAAGATCTCCCGGACCGCGTTGAGCTGGCCGCGGCCGCCGTCGATGATCACGAGATCGGGCCATTGCGGGAAGTCGTCGTCCTTGGTTTTGGCCGCGCCCTCTTCGGGCGGATTGATCAGGCGCTTGAAGCGGCGCTCCAGCACTTCGCGCATCATGGCGAAGTCGTCGCCCGGCGTGATCCCTTCCGACTTGATGTTGAACTTGCGGTACTGGTTTTTGACGAAGCCATCGGGGCCGGCGACGATCATGGCGCCGACCGCGTTGGTGCCCTGGATATGGCTGTTGTCGTAGACTTCGATCCGCTTCGGCGCATGCGGCAGGCTCAGGGTCGTGGCCATGGCGTCCAGCAGGCGGCTCTGCGTCGCGGTGTCCGCGAGCTTGCGGCCCAGGGCCTCGCGCGCGTTGGTGAGCGCGTGGGTGACGAGCTCCTTCTTCTCGCCGCGCTTCGGCGTGGACACCTCGACCTTGCGGCCGGCCTTGATCGACAGCGCGTTGGCGAGCAGCTCGCTCTCCTCGATCTCGTGCGAGAGCAGGATGTTCCTCGGCGGCGGCTTGTCGTCATAGAACTGGGCGAGGAAGGAGCCGAGCACCTCTTCCGGCGTATACGTCTTCTCCGCGCGCGGGAAATAGGCGCGGTTGCCCCAGTTCTGCCCGGTGCGGAAGAAGAACACCTCGACACATGAGAAGCCGCCCTCCTGGTGGATGGCGAACACGTCGGCTTCTTCCACCGTGCGCGGATTGATGCCCTGCTGCGACTGGATCGCGGACAACGCAGCGAGGCGGTCGCGGTAGAGCGCGGCGCTCTCGAATTCGAGCTCACCGGAGGCCTTCTCCATCTCGGCGGCAAGCTCCTGTTTCACCGCATGGCTCCTGCCGGACAGGAAGTCGCTCGCCTCGCGCACCAGGGTCGTGTAGCCGGGGAAGTCGATCTCGCGGGTGCAGGGGCCGGCGCAACGGCGGATCTGGTAGAGCAGGCAGGGCCGCGAGCGGCTCTCGAAGAAGGAATCCGTGCAGGAGCGGATCAGGAATGCGCGCTGCAACGCGGTGATGGTGCGGTTGACGGCGCCGGCCGAGGCGAACGGGCCGAAATAGCGACCGGGCCGCGTCTGCGCGCCGCGATGCTTCAGGATCTGCGGCGCCCAATGGTCGCCCGTGATCAGGATATAGGGAAACGACTTGTCGTCGCGCAGCTGCACGTTGAAGCGCGGCCGAAGCTGCTTGATGAGGTTGGCCTCCAGCAGCAGCGCTTCGGTCTCGGTGTGGGTCGAGATGATTTCCACGGTAACTGTGGCGGCGATCATGCGCAGGATGCGCGCCGGCTGCGGCGCACTCTGGCGCGCATAGTTCGACAGGCGCTTTTTGACGTTCTTGGCCTTGCCGACATAGAGCACGTCGGCATTCCCATTGAGCATGCGGTAGACGCCGGGCGAGGTGGGGGCGAGGCGGACCGCGCGTTCGATCGCCTCGTGGCCGGTCGCCAGCGGCTCTTCGCCGACCGTGCCGCTCTCTTCCAGGATGTCCGGCAGCCGTGCGTCGTCCTCGTCGTCCCCGTTTGCTGTGGCGGGATCGAGGTCGGGCGGCGCCGCTTCCGTCTCCTGGGGCGGGACGTCGGGCGCGTTGCCGCGCGCGGGTTTGCGCGCACGTGCGTCGTCCGGATTGTCGGTGGAATCGTGAACCATGGTGCGAATTTAGGCGTTGCGGGTGCCGATTTGAAGTTCCGGCGGTGCGGCACGCACAGGATGGCGGCGCAGTTCCCGGTAACGCTTGCTTAAGCCTGTTAACAGCGCGGTAACCCGGCTTAACAGGCCTTTAACTTAAAACTCTCGATAAATGTTACGCGAAATAGTGGTGGTTCCGTAACCATGCGGTTTTGCCTCGCGCGGCGCAGGCATCGCGCCGGTGACGGCAGTTGCGTTGGAGTATGTGATGAAGAGGCTCGTTGTGGGCGCAGCCGCGTTGGCTGCAGTCGGCTGGACGGCTTCGGCAGGGGCCGCCGATCTCAATTACGGGCAGCGTGCGCCCTACACGGTCAATCAGCCGCTCAACGCCTATAGCTGGGCCGGTCCGTATCTCGGTGCCAATCTCGGCTACGAATGGGGCTCGGTGAACAACAATCCCGCAAAACCGTCGGGCTTCGTCGGCGGCGTTCAGGCCGGTTACAATTTCCAGACCGGCCCGTGGGTGTTCGGTGTCGAAGGTGACATCCAGGCCGCCGGTGCCGACGATACCTTCGCGCCGTGGAAGTTCTCCAATCCGTGGTTCGGCACCCTGCGCGGCCGCGCGGGCTATGCCCTCAGCAACGTGCTGTTCTACGGCACGGCGGGCCTCGCCTTCGGCGAGCTGCGCGCGCAGACGTTCGGCTGGACGGAGTCGCATACCAGCGCCGGCTGGACCATCGGTGCCGGCGCCGAAGTTGGTTTCGCGCCGAACTGGAGCGCCAAGCTCGAATATCTCTACATCGATCTGTCGACGAGTCAGTTCGCGATTACAGGCGTGTCAAACGGCTATAGCGCCAGCGTTGTGCGCGCAGGCGTGAACTATCACTTCTGATACCCAAAGAAGAAAATACCGGACTACAGCCTCCCGGCCGCTCGCGGCCGGGATTTTTTTTGCGCCGGTGTTTCGCGTCGGACTCGCTAGGGAAGGATGACCAAATCGACCGCCTTCGGCCCCTTGCCCTTCTTGTCCGGTTCGACTTCGAAAGTAATACGCTGTCCTTCGGCAAGGTCCTTCAGTCCGGCCCGCTCCACAGCAGTAATATGCACGAAGACGTCGCGGCCCCCGTCGTCCGGTTTGATGAATCCGTAGCCGCGCTCACCGTTGAAAAACTTGACCGTTCCCGTCATGGCCATCGGGAAACTCCCCCTCATTGCTCCTCCGTCGTGACGCAGACGCACGTCACGACATGACCGGGCCTTACGAAGCCCGGGAGCTGGCCATCCTTGGGCAGACCATTCGGTCCGACTGGATCTTTCTTAGGCCTTCACTCCGCCGCAACCATTCGCGGAAGCGGAACGTAAAGCCAGTCACCGCAACAGCATAATACGGTTCTCTGCAGATTGACCACCGCTCCTGCATATTTTTCCCAAGATGCCGGAGTGTTACGGCCTTGGTACCTCTAATCGGAATCTGGCAGCGCCCCCCTGGCCGAGCGGCATTTCCAACTCGGGCAGGATCGTCTTGAGCTCGCCGTGCAGTGTGTAAGGGGGATTGACGATCAAGAGCCCGCTGGAGGTGAGGGCTGCGCCGTCGGCTTGTGGCGCCACGCTGAATTCGAGGCGCAGGCATTTTCCCGGCGGTTTTGCTGCGGCTGCGAGCCGCGCCACTGATTGCACCAGTGCGTCGGTGGCGCGCCGGCTCTTGGCGGGATACCAGATTACATAGATACCGGTCGGCCATTTCGCGAAAGCCGTCGAGAAGGCCTCTTCGAGCTTTTCGAACTCGTCCTTCGCCTCGAACGGCGGGTCGATCAGCACGAGCCCGCGCCGTTCCTTCGGCGGCACGAAAGCCGGCAGCGCCATCCAGCCGTCGAGGTCGACCACGCGGGCCTGTTCGTCGTGGCGCAGCACGCCGATCAGCGCCTTGCGCGCCTTCGGCTCGAGCTCGCAGAGCAAGAGGCGGTCCTGCGGCCTCAGCAGGCCGCGTGCGATCAGCGGCGAGCCCGGGTAAGCCTTGAGCTCGCCCTTCGGATTGAAGGCGCGGACGATGTCCAGATAGGGCTTGGTCAGCGCCATGGCGTCGTTCGACAGCCGCGCCTGCATCAGCCGCGCAATGCCCGTCAGCCACTCGCCGCCGCGACGCGCCTCGTCGCTTTCGAGATCGTAGAGGCCGGCGCCGGCATGGGTGTCGATGACGCGGAACGCGCCCGGCTTGTCCTGGAGATAGGTGATGATGCGCGCCAGCACGATGTGCTTGATGACATCGGCGAAGCTGCCGGCATGGAAGGCGTGGCGGTAATTCATGCAAGAGCACTACGCCACGTGACGGCCTGAGCAAAGAGGCACGACGCCTGGGCTACCCACCCCGGATCGGCGGCATCGCCACCTGGTCGCGACGGCAGGCGCGGCGGTCGATCTCCTCGCAGGCGCGGAATTGCAGGTCCTTGCTGAGGCAGATGCGGACTTCCGATAGCCGCGTCCGGTTGCAGGTGATCGAGACGGCGGCATTGCTGAGGCCCGGGTTGGCCTTGATGAAGGCTTCCTCCACCTCTGCCGGCGCCACCGTCTTGGCCTGCGACAAATCGAGATATTCGGCCGGAATCTTGATTGCGGCGCGCGCCTTCCGGATCGTCTCGAAATAGCTGCGGTCGGCGAGCCCCGAGCAGGTGCCGTGCTTGTCCCATTCGTTGAAGATCAGCCCCGGCGCCGGCATCAGATCGAGCATGGACGAGACGATGCTGCGGTTCAGCCGCGGCGACGGCCGCTGACAATATTCCGGAAAACCATTCTCATATTGCGGCCACAAACCGTGCACCACGAAAGCGTAGGGCCGTCCGCTGCACTGGGTCTGCGAGCGGCCGCCGCGCTCCGCCGCCTCTTCGCAGAAGGAGGGCGACCACGACAGCGACAGCACATAAAAATCGAACTCGCCGGGCGTGTTCTGCCGCTTGTCCTGGGCCTTTGCGCCGCCGGCCAACGCAGCCAGCCCGGTCGCAAGCGTCAGCGAGATCATCAGGCGGGAGAACGAATGCAATCTGGAATGAAACATGGCGACGCCCCTCAACTAGACTGTGCAGACGAGCCTAGCAGGCGATAGGAACATTTCAAGAACAAATTTTGGGCGACCATCGTTGGGCCGCCTGATCGGTCCGGATCAGAGCAATTATTGCTTGGCGGCGCGGCAGGCCGGGTTGTAGGCCCAGTTGCGGTCGAGCCCGACCACGCACCATTCGACGCCCTGGCCGTAGCCGGCGAAGCCGCCATCCTCGACGATGGAGAAGTGCACCTTGCGCATCTTGCCGTCCGTGAGCATGGCCTCGCCGGTGCAATAGCGGCGAGGGATGTTGTCCGATGCCCAGGGCCGGAACGCGGTCTCGTGAACCGCGGCGAAGCCGGTGAT
This sequence comes from Bradyrhizobium sp. 76, assembly GCF_023073025.1. NCBI lineage: Bacteria > Pseudomonadati > Pseudomonadota > Alphaproteobacteria > Hyphomicrobiales > Nitrobacteraceae > Bradyrhizobium > Bradyrhizobium sp. 76. The sequence goes on along the minus strand of NZ_JADPIS010000102.1, from coordinate 227,666 downwards.
CTTCAACGAGGAATTCCAGAACGAGCTTTCTTTCTCCCAGAACTGGCTGGCGATCGTCGGCAGCGCCCGGTCGCATTCGGAGACGTTGCCGTCATAACGCGGCCCGCTCAGCCAGAAATTCAGCTCCAGCGGATTGGCGGCCCTGGCCTCACCGAGCGACAGCGCCCCGAACAGGAGGCCGAGCACGGCGGCAAAGCGGAGCGATTTCAGGAAGGTCGAGGCGCGCATGGATGATCCAGACAGCATGATCTGCAAGGGTCGGACGGTGCCGTGAAGGCCGGAGGAGGTCAAGTGCAGCGCGGCAACACTTGCCGACGAGTTGACCGCAATGCTGCGTTGGACCGGCCATCCGTTCTTTCCACCGCCGCGCCGACACCGTAAACTGCCGCCAACCAATCGGAGTGACGGGAATGCGAATCATTGCGGCCGCGGGCCTACTTGCCTTGGGTATGATGGCGAGCCAGTCGGCGCGCGCCGATCTGCTTCCGGTGCCTCCGTTCAAGGGCAACGACACTGGCGGAATCATCGCCTATTCGATGGCAACCCAGGTCGATGCGCGGCAGGTCGCGGTCGATCACTGCGCGCGCTACGGGAAGGTCGCCAAATTCCTGGCGGTGCAGGCCTATGAGGGCGGCTACATCTCGTTCTCCTGCCGCTGGGTGCCCTATGGCGCCGCCGACCAGCCGATCCGCACGCTCTACTGAGGCGCTTTCGCAACGCCGCCATCGCAGCCGGGAGCTTCCGTCATGACGCGCAAACTCGCTTTGCTCGGCTCCGCACTTTGCCTCGTCTTGTCGGCAGCCAGCGCCCGCGCTGACGACCTGCCGGTGCGCAAGGCGGGCCTGTGGGAATTGAAGATGGTCAGGACCGGCACGCCGGTGCCCGAGATGACCATGCAGCACTGCACCGACGAGACCGTCGACAAGGAGATGAACAACAACATCTCCCCGATGGCGAAGCAGATCTGCGCCAAGCAGGACATCAAGAAGACCGCGACCGGTTATGTCAGCGATTCCGAGTGCAATGTCGCCGGCATCAGCACGACCTCGCATGCTGAGATCACCGGCGATTTCAATTCGGCCTATACGGTGAAGACGTCGTCGCACGCGCAAGGCGGCGCCGCCGGCGCGGCAGGCCGCGACACGACCATGCAGCTCGAAGCGAAATGGCTGGGCGCCTGCAAGCCGGACCAGAAGCCCGGCGACATCGTGATGCCCGGCGGCTTCAAGATGAACGTGCGTGACATGGACAAGCTGAAAGCGCTGTTGCCGAAGTAGGTGAGATCGCCGCGCAAACACGTGCACTCCCTCGCCCCGTTCTTACGGGGGCGTGAAGTCCCGCGCCTACACCGGTATCCGCACGCTCGCTCTTAATCCGCCCATCGGACTGTCGCCAAGCGTGATGTCGCCGCCGTGCGAACGGGCGATGTCGCGGGCGATCGCGAGGCCAAGACCCGTGCCGCCTTCGTCTTGGTTGCGGGCGTTGTCCAGCCGCAGGAACGGCTTGAACACCTCTTCGCGCAAATGGGCGGGAATGCCCGGCCCGTCGTCGTCGACCGTCACGGTCAAATAACGGTGATCGCGCTGGCCGGTGATGGCGATGCTTTTGCCGTAGCGGGCGGCGTTGGTGACGAGGTTGGCGAGGCAGCGCTTGAACGAGGCCGGCTTCACCGTGACCACGGGCAGCCCGTTGAATGCGACCGTCGCCGTGTGGCCGTGGCGTTCGGCGTCGCTACGCAGCTCCTCGAGCGCCTGGGCCATGTCGGTTGGCTGCGACTGCTCGCCGGAATCGCCGCGGGCAAACGCGAGGTAGTCCTCGAGCATCATCGACATCTCGTCGACGTCCTTGCGCATGCCTTCCATTTCTGGGCTGTCGCCGATCAGCGCCAGCTCGAGCTTGAACCGCGTCAGGATCGTGCGCAGATCGTGGCTGACGCCGGCGAGCATCGCGGTGCGTTGCTCCATCGTCCGCTCGATGCGCGACTTCATTTCGAGGAAGGCGACCGACGCGCGCCGCACCTCGCGCGCGCCGCGCGGGCGGAAATTCGGCGCCTCGCGGCCCTTGCCAAAACTTTCAGCGGCGTCGGCAAGTCGCAGGATCGGCTTGATCTGGTTGCGCAGGAATAGCACCGCGACGATCAGCAGGATCGAGGACGTTCCGACCATCCAGAACAGGAAGATCTCCGAGTTCGAGGCATAGGCGGCGCTGCGCTGCGCGAACACGCGCATCACGGCGTCGTCGAGCTGGATCCGGATCTCGACCAGATTGGAGCGGCCGACCGTGTCGATCCAGAAGGAGCGCCCGATCTGGCGGCCGAGCTGCACCGACAGCGTCTGGTCGAGCAGCGAGAAGAACGGCTTGGGTCCCGGCGGCGGCATGTCGCCGGCCGGGAGGAAATCGACGACGAGGCCCAGGCGCTGCTGCGCGATGCGGCGGATCTGGTCGCGATCCTTGTCTTGCGGATAGCCCTTGTAGACGTCGATCAGCGCGGCGATGTCCTGCACCACCGCGGCCGACAGGCGCCGTGTCACCGTGTTCCAGTGCCGCTCCATGAACACGAAGGCGACAACCGATTGCAGGATCACCATCGGCACGATCATGATCAGCAGCGCACGCGCATAAAGGCCGGTCGGCATCCAGCCCTTGAACGCATTGCCCATCCAGCCATTGGCGGCGGAGACGCGGCCGGCGGCGCTCTTCAAAAGCGTCAGGCCGCTATCGATCGTGCTCATCGGTGGCGCTTCACTCTTTATGGCGAGGCTACCAGCCGGTAGCCGATGCCGCGCACGGCCTGGAGGAACAGCGGATTGGCGGGATCGGTTTCGATCTTGCGCCGCAGGCGGTTGATCTGCACGTCGACGGCGCGCTCGTTGACGCTGCCATTGCCGGTCAGCGCGCTGCGCGGCACGGTCTCGCCCGGTGTCTCCGACAGGATCCGCAGCATCTCGCGCTCGCGGTCGGTCAGGTGAATGACGTCTTCGCCTTGGCGCAGTTCGCCGCGGTCCAGGTGATAGATGTACGGGCCAAACGCGATCTTCTCCACTGCAGCGGCCTGCGGCGGCGGCGCAGCGCGCTTGAGGATGTTGTTGATGCGTAGCGCAAGCTCGCGCGGCTCGAACGGCTTTGCGACGTAATCGTCGGCGCCGATCTGCAGGCCCTCGATGCGCGCTTCGGCTTCATGCCGCGCCGTCAGCATCACGATCGGCACCGAGGACGAAGTCCGGATGAAACGGGCGAGATCGAAGCCGGTCTCGCCGGGCATCATGACATCCAGGATCAAGAGGTCGAAGTGCAGGCCCAAAAGCTTGGAACGGGCGTCGCTGGCGCTGGCTGCGGTCGAGACCCGATAGCCTTCGCCGGCAAGGAAGCGCGAGAGCAGGTCGCGGATGCGGCGGTCGTCGTCAACCAGCAGGAGATGCGGAGCATCGTCGGCGGGGCGTGCCGGCGGGCGTGCGAGCGTGGCAGCGAGCGGCACGGTCACTCCTTGTCCTGATTGACGGTGGCGAAGATCGTTTCGAGCACCTTGTCGGGATCGTCGCGGTCGATCATCGCGCGCAGGAAGCGCTTGACAGTTTCGGCATCCTGCGGCGCCATCTCGGCGAGCGCCTTGGTGATGCGCGTGGTCTGGAGACCGGCGAGCTTCTGCACCAGCGCCTCGCCCTTCGGTGTCGCAAACAGCAGGCGTTGGCGGCGATCATTGTCGCCGGTCTTCTGGACGATATAGCCCTCGTCCAGGAGCTGCTTGAGCACCCGGCCGAGCGATTGCTTGGTGATGCGCAGGACGTCGAGGAGGTCGGCGACCTTGAGGCCGGGATAACGATAAACAAAGTGCATGACGCGGTGATGGGCCCGGCCGAAGCCGAACGCCTCCAGCTCCTGGTCGGGATCGCCGACGAAATCGCGATAGGCGAAGAACAGCAGTTCGATGATATCCCAGCGCAAATTGCCTCCGTCGTCTGCGGCCGGCCGCGGCCCGGCAGCGTCTTGAGAAGGAGTCGCGAAATTTATGTCAGGCATATTGACGTATCTTGGTCTCAATGTTACAAAACGATCGGCCCGTACGAAATTTTAGATCGTTTCGCGTCGGGTGGGCATCGAAGCAAGGCGGCCCCAGTGGGCCAGACAGGCGGCGACGGCCGGAGCAGATCAACCGTGCGATTGTCGAACGGCATTTCGGCAAAACATACTGGACTTCCGTCTTCCGCAAAAGCATGTCCTCGGTGACATGCTGGCCACGGAAACCGGCCGTAACAAGGCTGGCGGCGGTCCGGCCAGAAACCAATCGAGCCAGCCGGGCCCAAATCGGGGCAGGTGGGTGCCACAACGGCGCCGCCACCGGCAGCGGGAGGCAAGGACATGAGCATGAAATTCGACATCCAGCCCGCATCCAATCCGACCCCCGAGAAGGATCGGGTCGCCAAGCTGGTGGACCCCGGCTTCGGGCGGGTCTTCACCGATCACATGGCGGTGGTCCGCTACAACCAGGCCAAGGGCGGCTGGTACGAGGCGCGTGTCGAGGCCCGCGCCAATTTCCAGCTCGATCCGGCCGGCGCCGTCCTGCACTACGCCCAGGAAATTTTTGAAGGCCTCAAGGCCTACAAGCGCGACGACGGCGGCGTGAACCTGTTCCGCCCCGACGCCAATGCGCGGCGCTTCAAGGACTCGGCGGATCGCATGGCGATGGCGCAGCTCCCCGAAGACGTCTTCATCGAGGCCGTCGAGCAAATCGTGCGCATCGACCGCGCCTGGATGCCGGGCGGCGAGGGCAGCCTTTACCTGCGCCCGTTCATGATCGCGAGCGAGACCTTCCTCGGCGTCAAGCCGTCGTCCGAATACATCTTCGCGGTGATCGCCTCGCCGGTCGGCTCCTACTTCAAGGGCGGCCCCGCGCCAGTCTCGATCTGGGTGTCCGAGAACTACACGCGCGCTGCCGTCGGCGGCACCGGCGCCGTCAAATGCGGCGGCAACTATGCCGCAAGCCTGCGCGCCCAGGCCGAAGCGATCCAGCACGGCTGCGACCAAGTCGTGTTTCTCGATGCGATCGAGCGCCGCTACATCGAAGAGCTCGGCGGCATGAACGTGTTCTTCGTGTTCGACGACGGCTCGCTCTCGACGCCGCCGCTCGGCACGATCCTGCCCGGCATCACGCGCGATTCCATCATTGCGCTGGCCAAAGACGCCGGCAAAACCGTGCGCGAGGAGCCGTATTCGCTCGACCAGTGGCGCAAGGATGCGGCAAGCGGCAAGCTGAAGGAGGCGTTTGCCTGCGGCACGGCCGCCGTGATCTCGCCGATCGGCACGGTGCGCTCAGTGAGCGGCGATTTCGAGATCAGCGGCGGCGCCGCCGGCCCCGTCGCCATGGGCCTGCGCAAGCAGCTCGTCGACATCCAGTACGGCCGCACCAACGATCCGCATAACTGGATCCGCAATCTGTCTTGATTTTTGCCCTCTCTCTCTCCGCTCGCGCGGAGAGAGAGGCGCAATGAACGCGACACGATGATCGTGCGACAAAGTCCGAGACCTCGAATACCTGGACATCGAGTTTTCCGGACATTGCGATCATGACATCCACTCTTCCCCAGTCCCTGAAATGGGTCGTTCTCGCCGCAATCACCGGCGTCACCGTCTTTGGCATCCTGACCATCGGCCCCAAGCTGGACGTCTCCGCTGAGGGCCGTTCGCCCGTCATCGACGTGCGCAACACCGATCCGGAGATGAACACCGCGATCGCGCGCGCCCGCGGCACGCTGCCGACCTTCTGGGCCTCCTACGAGGCGCCGAAACCGTCGGAAACGGGGCACGCCCTGAAGGTGCACTTTTCGACCCGCAAAGGCGGTGAGCACATCTGGATGGCCGAGGTGAAGAAGCTACCCAATGGGGGCTATTCCGGCCTCTTCGCCAACGAGCCACGCGATCTGCCGGGCAAGCGGGCAGGCGACAAGGTCGAATTCACTGAAGCCGACATCTCGGACTGGATGTTCATGCGCAACGGCAAGATCGTCGGCGGCGAAACCATCAAGCCAACGCTGAAGTCGCTGCCGAAAGCGGATGCCGATGCGCTGCGGGCACGGATGGAGCAGCCGTAAGGGCCTACCCGGCAGTTGCCGCTTCGCGCGTCGGCTGGTAAATGCCGCGCATGGCCGAAAAATCCAAAAAACCCCAGAAACTGAAGGCGCGCCTGCCGCGCGGGCTCGAGGATCGCGATCCCGCCGCGATCCGGGCGACGCGCGAGATGGTGGAAAAGATCCGCACCGTCTACGAGCTCTACGGGTTCGAGCCTGTGGAAACGCCGGCGATGGAATACACCGATGCGCTCGGCAAGTTCCTGCCCGACCAGGATCGTCCGAACGAGGGCGTGTTCTCGTTCCAGGACGACGACGAGCAGTGGATCTCGCTGCGCTACGATTTGACCGCGCCGCTCGCCCGCTACGTCGGCGAGCGATACGGCACCGACGCTCTCGTGTTGCCCTACCGCAGCTACCGGGTCGGCTACGTCTTCCGCAATGAAAAGCCGGGTCCCGGTCGCTTCCGCCAGTTCATGCAGTTCGATGCGGACACGGTGGGCTCGGCAACGCCGGCGGCCGATGCCGAGATCTGCATGATGGCGGCCGACACAATGGAGGCGCTGGGCATTGCGCGCGGCTCGTATGTTGTGAAGGTGAACAACCGCAAGGTGCTCGACGGCGTTCTGGAAGCCATCGGGCTCGGCGGCGAAGAGAACGCAGCGCGTAGGCTCACCGTGCTGCGCGCAATCGACAAGCTCGATAAGTTTCCCGCCGAGGAAGTTCGCAAGCTCCTCGGTCCCGGCAGATGGGATGGAGGCGAAGAAGGCAAGGGCGACTTCACGAAGGGCGCCAATCTAAGCGCGTCGGAAGCTGACGTCGTTCTCGCCATCACCAAACCGCGCGACGATTGGAAAGAGGCCATTGCCGCGGCGGAAACCTATCTCACCAAGAGCGAAGTCGGTCAGGCCGGCGTGAGCGAGCTGGAAGAGATCGCGAAACTAGTGACGGCGTCGGGTTACGGTGCGGATCGCATCAAGATCGACCCCTCTGTCGTGCGCGGCCTCGAATATTACACCGGCCCCGTCTACGAGGTCGAACTACTGCTCGAGACCAGGGACGACAAGGGCCGACCGGTGCGCTTCGGCTCGGTCGGCGGCGGCGGACGCTACGATGGTCTCGTCTCGCGCTTCCGCGGCGAGCCCGTGCCGGCGACCGGTTTCTCGATCGGCGTGTCGCGGCTTCAGGCCGCGCTGACGCTGCTCGGCAAGCTCGACACGAAGCCCGGGTTCGGCCCCGTCGTCGTCACCGTGTTCGACCGCGACCGCGTCGCCGACTATCAGAAGATGGTCGCATCGTTGCGAACCGCCGGCATCCGCGCCGAGCTCTATCTCGGCAATCCCAAGAACATGGGCAACCAGCTCAAATATGCCGATCGCCGCAATGCGCCCTGCGTCATCATCCAGGGCTCGGATGAAAAAGCGCGTGGCGAGGTGCAGATCAAGGATCTGATCGAGGGCGCGAAGGCGGCAGCCGCGATCGCTTCCAACCAGGAATGGCGTGAGAGCCGCCCGGCGCAGTTCTCGTGCAGCGAGGCCGATCTTGTCGCCAAAGTTCGCGAGGTGCTAGCGCGCCATGACGTGAGCTGGGGCTAGCTATTCGCTGACGCCGCCATGCCCGGGCTTGTCCCGGGCATCCGCCTCCTGTTTGATGGCGCCCGTCAATGGCCGGTGTTCGGCCCAAGGGAGAGAAAAATGCCTGAGATCACTGTCAGCATGGCCGAAGGCCGCACCGACGAGCAGAAGGCCGGCATGATGCGCGACATCACCCAGGCGCTGGTGAAGAATCTCGGCGTCGATGCCGACGCCGTCGTCATCCAGATCAATGAAGCCCCGCTCCGCCACAAGATGAAGGGCGGCAAGACGTTCGTGGAGCGCGCGGCGGCTGCGAAGAAGTAGCCAGCGCTCTAGCTGCAAACGCAACTGTCGTCCTGGCGAAAGCCACGACCCATTACCCCCAGCGGCAGTTGTTACGGCGGGTCGTGGTTTAGGCCGCTCATGACAATGTTCAGTCGGGGTAATGGGTCCTGGATCGGCGCTTCGCTTCGCTGCGCTTGTCCAGGACGACGGGGGGAGGCCCCATGGACGCACGCGACTTCATCAAGGTCGGCATGAGCGCCGAGCGCACGCTGGTGGTGCCGGTGGAGCGCACGGTCGGGCATTTCGTGCCCGGCATGCCGATGGTCTATGCGACGCCGATGATGATTCTGGAAATGGAGATGACGTCGGGCGATGCGATCCGCAGCGTCCTTCAGCCCGGCTGGGTCACGGTCGGCACCGAGGTCGATATCCGCCATCTTGCAGCAGCCCTTGTCGGCGCGACGGTGCGGACTACCGCGAAGGTCATTGCGGTAGAGCGCCGCGTCATCCGCTTCGAGGTCGAGGCCGTCGAGGGCACGCGAAAACTCGGCGAAGGCCGCCACGCGCGCGGGCTCGTCAATGTCGCGATGTTCAACAAGCGGCTGGGGACGAGCTAGGAGCCCCTTGCTCTGCCCTCATCCTGAGGAGACCGCGCAGCGGTCGTCTCGAAGGATGGCCACAGGCGAGAGCCGGGCCTGCATGGTTCGAGACGGCCCTTCGCGCTCCTCACCATGAGGGGATAGCTTCCTTACTTCGCCAATTCCTTCGACCGCTGCGTCGCCGCCGCGATCGCGCGGATCATCAGATCGCGCAGGCCTGGTTCGCCCATCAGCACGCCGAGTGCCGCGGCCGTGGTGCCGCCGGGCGAGGTGACGTTCTGGCGTAGCGTGCCGGAGGCAAGCTCCGACTGGTGGAGAAGTTCACCCGAGCCGGCGACGGTTTCGCGCGCGAGTTTCGTTGCCAGCGCCTCGGGCAAGCCCGCCTCGACACCGGCGCGCGCGAGCTCTTCGGCCAGCAAGAACACATAGGCCGGGCCCGAGCCGGACACCGCGGTCACCGCGTCCATCAGGCTCTCATCGTCGACCCATTCGACCGAGCCGGTGGCGCGTAGCAGCGCATCGGCCACAGCGCGTTGCTGTGCGCTGACGTTGTTCGCGGCGACAGCCACCGTGATGCCGCGACCGATCGCGGCCGGCGTGTTCGGCATCGCGCGCACCACCACGCCGCCGCAGACCTCTTCGAGCGAGGCGATCGTGGTTCCCGCCATGATCGACACCACCGAGGTCTTGTCGGAGACGAATGGCTTCAGCTTGGCGCCGGCCTCGCGGAACATTTGCGGCTTCACCGCGACGATCAGCGTCTCGACCTGGCCTGCCGTCGTCACATCAGGATTGAGCGCAACCCCCTTGGCGGCAAGTGCGGTGATCTCGGCCGAGATGTGTGGATCAATCACCGCGACGCGGCGCGGATCGAGTCCGCCCGAAAGCCATCCGGTCAGCATCGCGCCGCCCATCTTGCCGGCGCCGGCGAGCAGGATAGTGCCGGTGATGTTTTCGAGAGTGCCGTTGCTCGTCATAGCCGTTACCACAAACTCAGTGTTGTCCCGGCGAAAGCCGGGACCCATAACCACAACCGGTTTTAGTGGATGGAGGTGTTGGCAACAAGCAGCGTGCCACAAGCGAAATCACGCGGTAGGGGTCCCGGCCCCCCGTGCGCAATTGCGCACTAGGCCGGGACGACAAGAAAACTACGCCTCGCCCACCGTGTCGAACATCGCCGCGTCCATGGCTTCCGACGTGGACTTGCCCGCCCACACCACGAACTGGAACGCCGGGAAATAGCGCTCGCAGGCGTGGATGGCGCCGGCGAGCATGGCTTCGCATTGCCCGGTGGAGGCGGTGAGCCCGCCCGGCAGCACGAGGGCCTGCCGGTGCATGATCATGCCGGTGGTCGTCCACAGGTCGAAGTGCCCGACCCACAACTGCTCGTTGACGGAGGCGACGAGCCGCTGCACCTCCGGTCGCCGCGCAACCGGAATCTTCATGTCGAACGCGCAGGCCAGATGCAGCGCCTCGATCTCGCCCATCCAGGTGAAGGAGATCTGGTAGTCGGTCCATTGTCCCTTGGAGACAATCGTGAGTTCGTCTTCGCCGGAGCGTTCGAACGGCCAGTTGTTGCTGGCAGCGATATCCTCGACCACCGCGAGCGGATGGTTTTTGGAATCGATAGTGCCTTCGAGCAGGGACATGCCGTCTCGACCTCTTGCCTTTTTGTTGTCTTTGATACGCACGCGGTTGGTCCGGCGCGCGCTCCCTTAATATTGGTAAGGCGATCCGTTCGGATCAGCGCGGGCTTGTCGCGGATCAACTGATGTGATTTGCGGAATCTGCGCAACTGGCTGCCGAGTCCGTCCACAAGTCAGGACTCGTTCGTCCACAGCTCATCTCCGCCACAATTATTAACGCGGGGGAGGCCGAGCCGGACGGAAAAGAACAAACCGGAATCGGATTCGCCGATAGCCCTCCAATCGTTATTTCCGCCCCGTACGGACTGGACCACTATAGCGGCATGGGACCATGCGGTTTTCCCATGCGGAACCCGCTTGCCGCGGCCCCCAACCGGCGTCATATTTCGGTCAGGCCGTTCATTCCGGGCGGCCGATGTTCTCAGGGCGGGGTGAAAGTCCCCACCGGCGGTAAGGGCCGTAAGGCCTAAGCCCGCGAGCGCCTTCCTCAAAGTCTGTTGCTGAGGGGAAGGGTCAGCAGATTCGGTGCAACTCCGAGGCCGACGGTTAAAGTCCGGATGAAAGAGAACGGTCGGTGGCAGACGCATCGCAGGATGCGGCTGTTTGTCGTTCCGTGTGCCCTGATTCTGGTCCTTAACTGAGGAAAGCCATGAATCAGATGTTGCAAGATACCCAAGTCCAAACTTCCAAAGCCGAAACATCCCAACCAACCCAAACGCCACCGCCGGTTCCACACGAGCCGGCGCCCGACCATCCGCGCTTCGCGAAACCGCAGCGGGTGGCCTTCGTGCAGGCCTGCTGGCACCGCGACGTGGTCGAGGAGGCCCGTATCGCCTTCGTGAAGGAGGCAGAAGCGCGCCACCTCAATCACGTCGACGTGTTCGAGGTGCCGGGCTCGTTCGAGATCCCGCTGCATGCGCAGATCCTCGCCAAGACACGGCGCTACACCGCGATCGTCGCGGCCGGCCTCGTCGTCGACGGCGGCATCTACCGCCATGAGTTCGTGGCCGACACCGTGATCAAGGCGTTGATGGACGTGCAGCTGCGCACGGAGGTGCCCGTGTTCTCCGCGGTGCTGACGCCGCAGCAATTCCACGAGACCGAGGTGCACTACGATTTCTTCCGCAGGCATTTTGCGATCAAGGGCGTCGAGGTGGCGGCCGCCTGCGCGGAGACGTTGCTCGGGCTCGAACGCCTGCGCGGCCAGGTCGCCGCGGGAATCGTGTAACGCAGCGCAACGACCATCCCTCATCCCGAGGGGCGCGAAGCGCGTCTCGAAGGATGAGGGGCGATCGTCGCGTCATCACCCCAGTGACACTCCTGCCTTGGCGCGGCTGATCCCGAGGGCCAGGATGCGCTGCAGGAGAGCCGGATATTTGAGCCCGTCATGTAGAGCGGCCGTCGCGAACTCCTGGCTCTTGGCGATCTCGGGATTGGGATTGGCTTCGATGAAATACGGCGTGCCGTCGGCGGTGAGACGAAAATCGATGCGCGCGTAACCGTCGAGGCCAAGCGCCCGGTAGATGCGTTTCGCGGCTCGCTGGATCCTGGCGGTCACTTCCGGCGCCAGATCCTTCGCAGGCCCGTCGACGATGCCGACCTTCTCCTGATAGTCGGTGTCGTGCTTGGCCTTCTCAGTGGCGATATGCCGTGACGAGCGGCCGCCCATGCTGCCGAATTTCAACTCCCAGATCGGCAGAACACGTAAGCGGTTGTTGCCGAGCACGCCGACGTAAAGCTCTCGCCCCTCGATGAACTGCTCGGCGATGGCGGCGGATTCGACCCGCTCGTGGATGAAGGCAACCCGCTCGGCCAGCTTTTCGTCGGTGTCGACGATCGAGGCTTGCGAGATGCCGAACGAGCCATCCATGTTCAGGCTCTTGACGATCAGCGGCAGCGCAAGACGCGTCGGGCGTTTCACTTTGCGGCGCATCGGGAAGACAGCGAAGGCCGGCGCGGCGATCCGGCGGTGATGCACCAGCGTCTTGGACAGATCCTTGCCGCGGGCCAGGGTCAGGCCGCGCGGATTGCACCCGGTATAAGGGACCTTCATCAGTTCGAGATAGCTCGCGATGTGCTGGTCGAAGGCGACGTTGTTGTGGAATTCCTCCAGCAACGTGAAAACCACGTGCGGCTTGAACTCCTCGATCGCCTCGCGCACCGGCCTGATTTCCTCCTGCGCGCCGAGCGGTCGAACCTCGTGGCCGGCGGCACGCAAGGTGCTCACCACGTCGTACTCGGTTTTCCACGCATTGATCTCCTGCGGGCTGTATCCGTCGGAGGAGTCCGGAGGCAGGAAGTCCGGATGCATGAGAACCAGAATGCGCAGACGTCTCATAGCGCGATCCATTTTCGTCGAGACGGGCCAAACATCGTGTGCATCGTCTTGGCGGTCACGAGGACGATGAAGTCGAGAACGAGCTTCTGTTCAGGGCCGACGGCACGCAGATCGAGCTCGCGACAGCGAGAGATCATCTCGTCAAGCACGGCATCGAGCGTAAGCTGATTCTCGCCGGTCCATCGCGAGACCAATTGCCTGATCTGGGAGCGGTGGCGCCTGATCAGGGCCGAAGCCGGCTTTGAGCGGTGATGCCGTGGATCGGCTGAAAACAGCCGGGAGAGATCGCGGTCGTAGGTCTTGGGGGGTGTGAAGGCGTAGAACGCCTGCTTCTTCTTGTAGTGCTCTTCGAGCGTCTGGCTGAGCCGACCCAGCGTATCGACACGCTCCCGAGTCGCGATCGGCGGCCGCTTTCCCGCGATCTCGCCCATCAGCTCGTCGACATATTCGAGCTTCTTCAGCGCCGGCCAACCAGCATATCGCGTCCGCCAGTTCGAACGGGGCCGCAGCCACACCGCAAAGGTCTCGGCGAAATCCTCGTCCGGATGGCTCTGCGCATACCACAGCCGCAGATGCTGGACGTAACGCCTGCTCGCCGGATTGGGCCGGTAGTAGCGCGGGTAGTGTTTCGACGACGGGCCGAACAGCTGTTGCCAGCGCCGCCGGCGCTGCAGCTGGTAACCGTGCTGGATCGCGTGGCCCGCTTCGTGACGGAGGATGGCCATGCACTCGCGCCATGTTCCGCCCTCGACGTCGAACATCATCTTCTTCTCGAGCTTCATCAGGCGGGGATGAGCGAGATAGAACGGAATGGCGATGCCGGGAACGCCGCCCGGACTGAACCATTCGCTCGACATCCAGGTGTGCGGCCGCAGCCGGATATCCCGTTCTTCCAGCTCCTCATAGAGCGTGCTGACGCAATCCTCGAGCCAGGTGCCTTCGACCGTAACCCTCAGGCTGGAGAGGCGTTGCTTGAGCAACTCGTCATCCGACAGCTTCTCCCAGGCAAATTTCCGGCGTGGCATCGGGCATCCAGAGGGCAGAGATGACTCGGGATTCGGATGATGTCATGGGCGGTCGTTGGCAACAACCCGGGGGCTGCCTCGTAAGGGACGTAGACGCTCGCACTCCCTGTCCCTGCAAGCGGGGCAAGGTAAGAAACCTCAGTCGAACAGGCTCGACACCGACTCTTCCGCCGCGGTGCGCGCGATCGCGTCGGAGATCAGGCTGGCGATCGGCAGCGTGCGGATGTTCGGCGCCTTACTCACCGCCTCGGTCGGCAGGATCGAGTCGGTGATCACCAGCTCCTTCAGCCTGGAGTTTGTGATCCGGGCGGCCGCGCCGCCGGAGAGCACGCCGTGGGTGATGTAGGCGTAGACGTCCTTGGCGCCCTTGGCGATCAGCGCGTCGGCGGCGTTCACCAGCGTGCCGCCGGAGTCCACGATGTCGTCGATCAGGATGCAGGTGTAGCCGGCGACGTCACCGATCACGTTCATGACCTCGGATTCACCCGCCCTCTCGCGGCGCTTGTCGACGATCGCGAGCGGGGTGTTGATGCGCTTGGCGAGGCCGCGTGCGCGCGCCACGCCGCCGACGTCGGGTGAGATCACCATCGTCCTGGAGAGGTCGAACTTGTCCTTGATGTCGCGCACCATCAGCGGCGCGGCGTAGAGGTTGTCGGTCGGGATGTCGAAGAAGCCCTGGATCTGGCCGGCATGCAGGTCGAGCGTCATGACGCGGTCGACGCCGGCCTGCGTGATCAGATTGGCGACGAGTTTTGCCGAGATCGGCGTGCGCGAACCCGATTTGCGGTCCTGCCGGGCGTAGCCGAAATAGGGCAGCACAGCGGTGATGCGGCGCGCCGAGGAGCGGCGCAGTGCGTCGGTGATGATCAGCAATTCCATCAAATGGTCGTTCGCCGGGAACGAGGTCGACTGGATGACGAAGGCATCCGAGCCGCGCACGTTCTCCTGGATCTCGACGAAGATCTCCATGTCGGCGAAGCGCCGTACCACCGCTTTGGTCAGCGGCAGGTCGAGACCTTGCGCGATGGCCTGCGCGAGAGCCGGATTGGAGTTGCCGGCGACGAGCTTGATGGAGCCGTTCTTGGCCGACATGGACGCTTCCTCCCGCGCTTTGCTGGACACGATGTTCAACATCAAACAATACCCACTGGAAGCACGGTTACGACGGGCGAGGAAATATCAGGCCGGGGGCTGCAATGGCAACCCGGGACGCTACGTTTTCCCTGCGAAATCCCGAGTCCGGCCAACGGTTTGGCCGGAAATTGGGGCCGTGGTTTCGCGGGGGTTATCGCTCGGCATAGCCCAGCGCCGAGGCCGGCATCTCGGCCGCCGGAGCCTCCGGGATCACGCTCGCCACGGCCGGCCCGCGCAAGCCGGGAGCCGAGTTCGGCGCATCCGGCGTGCCGTTGATCATGTTGGAAAGTCCGCTGAATCCGGCCTGGGCGATCTTCCGCAGCACGAGGTCGTCGGCCGCGCTCCAGGGATCGCGGCCGCCCTTGGCCGCGGTCGGTTCCTCGCCGGAAAGGCGCAGCGCCCGCTGCTGGTTGGCGTCGTAGACGTCCCAGACCCAGGCGATCACGGTCTTGCCGCGCACGATCTGGGCGGAGAGGTAGCTGCGCACGCGGTAGGCAGCCGTCCCCTCGCGGGAGACCACGGACAGGCTGCGCAGCTTGGATTCGGTGTCGAGCACGCCGACCATGCGGTCGAACACTTGTGGTGGCGGCCCGTCGATCGATTCGAACGCCACTGTCGCGCCGGAGCCGGCGCTCGGCGCCATCGCATAGGAGTTCGCGGCACCACCGCCACCGGCACAGCCGCCAAGCGCGGTCGCAGCCGTCAGCAGCATGACCGCCAGCACGCGCGAACCCGCGCGGCGCAAGATGAATGACGCGTCCCTCATTATGGAGGGCAGCGATATCGTTAAAATCGATTAAGGTCTAGGGCGGGTGCGCCACAGGCCACTGTCATCGCGCGCAGGCATCGCCCCGGAATGACACGGGGTTGCCCTTGTGTTCACGCTTCGAGCGCGATCGCGTGAACGTGGCGGCCGTAATCCGGCTCCTTGCGATGCACCGAGCGGCGGTAGCTGAAGAAGCGTTCGTCGGCGTAGGTGTCCAGACCGAGATCGTCGATCATCAGGATGCCCGCGGCTTCCAGACGCCTGCGGATAAAGCCGGCGAGGTCGAACATCGCGTGGCTTTCGCGCACCGACGGGATGAAGAACATGGCGTTGTCCGCATCCGCCTCGATGAAGCGCGCCACGAACTCGTTGCCGACTTCATAACTGTCCTGGCGGATCAGCGGGCCGATCGCGGCGATGATGCCGCTGCGCGAGGCGCCGAGTTTTTCCATCGCTGAAATGGTCTGCTCCAGTACGCCGGTGAGCGCGCCCTTCCAGCCGGCATGAGCGCCCCCGATCACGCCCGCCTCGGAATCGACGAACAGCACCGGCCCGCAATCGGCGGTGGAGACGCCGAGCGCAATGCCGGGCACCTTCGTCACCAGCGCATCGCCCTTGGGCCGCGGCCCGCTCGGCCACGGAGCGTCGGCCACGAGCACGTCGGGCGAATGGATCTGGTGCAGGCTGAGAAAGCGTTCCGGCGCGACGCCGACACGCTCGGCCATGCGACGGCGGTTCTCCGCGACAAGGGCCTGATCGTCGTTGGAGCCGAGCCCGCCGTTCAGCGCGGAATAGATGCCGCCCGAGACGCCGCCCTCCCGGGTGAAGAAGGCGTGGCGCAGGCCCGGCACCGCCGACAGCAGCGAGGAGGCAACCGTCATGAACCGTCTCCGGCGCGTTCGAGATCGCTGAGGCCCGCAAGCCCCGTCAACCGCGGCTCGGAGATGCCGAGCACCTTGAACATCGAACCCATGCCGCTGCGCCCGGTTTCAGTCAGTCGCTTGAGCGCGATTGAAATGTCGGTGGAGACGTCGGGCGCCGCCTTCTGCATCAACGCGCCTGCACGGGTCTCGATGCCGACGCGTTTGAGGAAATCGCCCTGGGTCACCGGCCCGTGCACGCGGGCGCCCACGTCCTCCGCCCCGCGCGCGAGCGCCTGGAAGTCGACATGGGCCGTGACGTCGGCCTGGCCCGGCGCCTTCAGGGGATCGGTGAAGGTGTGGCGCGCGATCGCCTGGAAGGTGTCGCCGGCATCGCTGCGCAGATGACCGTAATCGATGATCAGCGTCGCGCCGTCCTGGTCGCGCACGCGGCTGGCGAGCTTCATGATCTCCGCATCGGGCCGCCATTCGAACACGGCCCCGACGGGCGCGGCGCGTACCAGAGGCGGCAGCAGCACCTCGAAGCGCGGCGTCGGCTCGGCCGCCGCGCCGAATTGAAGTTTTCCGTTGGCGTCGACCTCGATCACGCGCTCGTGCCAGCCGTTCTCGTGACGGACCATCTGGTGGATCGGCAGCACGTCGAAATACTCGTTGGCGAGGATGATGCTCGGTCCGTCCGGCACGTCGTCGATGCTGTCATGCCAGGCGATGTTGCGCACGCCCGACAGCGTCGCACTCTGCCGCTCGCGCAGGACCGGATTGACCTCGACCATGTGGATGTGGAGTGCCTGATAGAGCGGCGGCAGCACGCGGAGCGCACGCAGCGCATCGGCCATCATGGTGCCGCGGCCGGGGCCGAGCTCGATCAGCCGCAGGAATTGCGGTGACCCCATCTGCTTCCACACCGAGGCGGTCCACAGGCCCAACAGCTCGCCGAACATCTGGCTGACCTCGGGCGCGGTGGTGAAGTCGCCTTCTCGTCCCAACGGATCGCGCGAGACGTAATAGCCATAGCGCGGATGCATCAGGCACAGTTCCATGTACCGCCAGACCGGCATGGGGCCTGAGGATTTGATCAGCGCCTTGATCTCGTCGAGTAACGGCTGGTCGGTCACGGCCTATCTTCTCAAAAGGAATTAACGAATAGCCCCTGCGGGCTCGGGCGCACCGCGCCTCACTGCCAATACAATAAGTACGAGGCCGACAATAAGCATCGGGATCGACAACAGCATGCCCATGGTTAATCCGCCCCAGAGGAAGCCGAGCTGGACGTCCGGTTCGCGGAAATGCTCGCCGGCGATCCGGCTCAGACCATAGATCAGGATGAAGGCGCCGAGGATCATGCCCGGCCGCTTCAGGGCGCCGAAGCGGATCATGATTGCAAGCACCGCGAACAGCAAAATGCCCTCCATGCCGGCCTCGTAGAGCTGGCTCGGATGGCGCGGCAGCTGGGCGGGATCGTTGGGGAAGATCATCGCCCAGGGCAGCTCCGGGTCGGCGGCGCGACCCCACAATTCGCCGTTGATGAAATTGGCGATGCGGCCGAGCAGCAGCCCGACCGGGGCGACGGCGGTGGTGATGTCGCCGAGCGACAGGATCGAGATGCGGTTGCGATAGGCGAACCACATCACCGCGACGACGCAGCCGAGGAAGCCGCCGTGGAAGGACATGCCGCCTTCCCACAGCCTGAAGATCGCGGCGGGATGATCGATGAAGAAGGGCAGATTGTAGAACAGCACATAGCCGGTGCGGCCGCCGAGGATGATGCCGAGCGTGACCCACAGGATGAAGTCGTCGATCTGCAGCAGCGACATCGGCGCCGGGCCGCCCCACAGCCGCTCCTTCTTCAGGAGCGAGCGCGCATAGAGCCAGCCGAACACGATGCCGCAGATATAGGCCAGCGCATACCAGCGGATCGCGAACGGGCCGATCTCGATCGCGATCGGCTTGAAGGCGGGAAAGTCGATGAGCAGAAAGGGCATCGCGCCTTCTATGTCTAGACGAGATTGCGGCGATAGAGCGCCAGCAGGCGCTCCCAATGCCGCTCGGCGGCGTCGCGGTGATAGACCGGACGCTTGGGGAAGGCGAAGCCGTGATGGGTGCCGGGATAGATCTCGACTTCAGCTTTGGCGCCGCTCATGCCCTGCTTCACCTTCTCGATGATCTCGGCGGGCGCGTATATGTCGGTCTCGGCGCAGGCGAAGTAGAGCTCGGCCTTGGTCTTGGCTGCCGCGAGATGCGGGCTGTCGTCCTGGTCGGTTGCGAGCTGCGTGCCGTAGACCGAGGCGGCGGCCTTGACGCGATCGGGGAAATGCGTGGCGGCGTTGACGGCGTAGCGGCCGCTCATGCAGTAGCCGACGGTGCCGATCAGTTTGGTGTTCGCGGCCGCCTGGCCCTCGGCATAGGTCAGTAGCGCGCGCGTGTCATCCATGATCATGGGGATCGTGAGCGATCCCATCAGCGCGAACATGCGCTTCCGCTCCGGCGCGTTCGGATCGGCCGGCAGCGCGCCGAGCTCCATCACCCCGGAGCGGTAATAGAGGTTCGGCAGCATCACGTAATAGCCCGATGTCGCGAGCCGGCGCGCCATGTCGCGCAGCTCTTCGCGGATCGCCGGCGCGTCCATGTAGAACAGGATGACCGGAAACGGCCCGCCGCGTTCGGGATGGCTGATGAAGGTTGCGGTGTGACCGTCCTTGGTGGGGATCGCGATCTGCTGGTCGATCATCTCGAGCGCCTTTTGTGATTCTTCTTATGCAGGGACGTTGAATACGATTGCAAGGAAACCGGGGCATGACAAGGATACCGCCGATCGGCCCTTGAACCGGCCCAAACGGATTGCCATTGTCTTCCCGCGCGTTCGCGCAGAGTTCATCGAAAGCCGCCAGGAGACCGACATGACCCAGACCAACAACCGGTTTTTCGACGAGATCGGCCGCCTGATGAACGATGCCGCCGGTGCCGCGCAGGGCGTCAAGCGCGAGTTCGACACGGTGATGCGCACCCAGGCCGAAAAATTCCTGCGCGACATGGACCTGGTCAAGCGCGAGGAGTTCGAGGCGGTCAAGGACATGGCGCGCCTGGCGCGTGAGGAGAACGAGGCTCTGAAGGCGCGCATCGCGGCGCTGGAGGCCAAGCTCGGCGGGTAGGGAGGGAATCGTAGCCCGGATGGAGCCAACGGGTCGGCGCGAAGCGCTGCCCGATGACAGGCTTCGCGCAATCCGGGGTGTTCCAGCGGCGTAGGTCCCGGATCACGCTGCGCTCCGTCCGGGCTACCGACACCTTCCGGCAGCCCATTCTCCTTGTCATTTCCGCGTCTTCCGGGTAAAAGCCCGCCACGTCCGCAGCCCCCGCACCCCTGGAGGCTTGCTGCGGCGTATGCCATGGGCCGCGTTGCGGCCCATTAACTTTTGCAAAAACAAGGACTTAACGTTATGGCGACCGTCAAGGAATTGAAGGCGACCGCACGTCCGAAGAGCGGCAAGGGGGCCGCCCGGGCTGAGCGTCGCGCCGGGAGAGTGCCCGGAGTGATCTACGGCAACAACCAGCCCCCGCTGACCATCTCGGTTGACGATCGCGAACTGCGCTCGCGCATCCTCGCCGGCCGGTTCCTGACCACGCTGGTCGACATCGACCTCGAAGGCAACAAGCACCGCGTGATTCCGCGCGACTACCACCTCGATCCGGTCAAGGACTTCCCGATCCACGTCGACTTCATGCGGCTCGGCGAAGGCGCCACCATCCGCATCAGCGTTCCCTTGCACGTGGTGAAGGCTGAAGGTTCGCCCGGCGTGAAGCGCGGCGGCGCCGTGAACATCGTTGCGCACGCGATCGAGCTCGAGTGCGGCGTGGAGAACATCCCGCAGTTCATCGAGGCCGACGTCGGGTCGCTCGAAATCGGCCACTCGCTGCATCTCTCCGACATCAAGCTGCCGGCCGGCGTGAAGGCGCTGACCGCCGAGGACGCGACCCTCGTCACCATCGTGCCGCCGTCCGGCTACGCCGAAGAGCAGAAGGCCGCGGCTGCTGCTCCGGCTGCGGGTGCTGCTGCTCCGGCGGCTGGTGCTGCTCCGGCTGCGGGTGCTGCTGCTCCGGCAGCGGCTGCCAAGGCTCCGGCTGCCAAGGCTCCCGCCGGCGGCGACAAGAAGAAGTAATCTCTCAAAGCTGGCGCGCGGTCCCTGACCGCGCGCCGAGCGAGGGGCGCGCCGCGTCATGCGACTGTTTGTTGGGCTCGGCAATCCCGGCCCGAAATTCGCACGTAACCGGCACAATGTCGGCTTCATGGCCGTCGATGAGATCGCGCGGCGTCATGGTTTCGCGCCTTGGCGCCGCAGGTTTCAGGGCGAGACCTCGGAAGGCACGCTCGGCACCGAGCGCGTGATCCTGCTCAAGCCGATGACCTACATGAATGAGTCCGGCCGCAGCGTTCAGGAAGCGGCAAGCTTCTTCAAGATCGCGCCGGGCGACGTCACCGTATTCCATGACGAACTCGAACTGCCGCCGGGCAAGGTGCGGGTGAAGATTGGCGGCGGCATCGCCGGCCACAACGGCCTGCGTTCGATCTCCGCCCATATCGGCAACGAGTACCGCCGGGTGCGGCTCGGCATCGGTCACCCCGGCGTCAAGGAATTGGTGCACGGCCACGTGCTGTCGGACTTCGCCAAAGCCGACAACGACTGGGTGGCGACGCTCTGCGACGCGGTGGCCGAGCACGCGGCACTGGTTGCCAAAGGCACCGACGCGACTTTCGCCAACAGGGTGCACCTCGCCATGCAGGCGAAGGGATTTTTGACCAAGGACGACAACGGCAAGGAATAACGCTCGTGGGATTTAAATGCGGGATCGTCGGGTTGCCCAATGTCGGCAAATCGACCTTGTTCAACGCGCTGACCGAGACGGCCGCGGCGCAGGCGGCGAACTATCCGTTCTGCACCATCGAGCCGAATGTCGGCGAGGTCGCGGTACCGGATCCGCGGCTCGACAAGCTCGCAGCGATCGCCAAGTCGGGCCAGATCATCCCGACCCGGCTGACCTTCGTGGATATCGCCGGCCTCGTGCGCGGCGCGTCCAAGGGTGAAGGTCTCGGCAACCAGTTCCTCGCCAACATCCGCGAGGTCGACGCCATCGCGCATGTCGTGCGCTGCTTCGAGGATTCCGACATCACCCATGTCGAGGGCAAGATCGCCCCGCTCGCCGACATCGAGACCATCGAGACCGAGCTGATGCTCGCCGATCTCGACAGCCTCGAGAAGCGCGTCGACAATCTGTCCAAGAAGGCCAAGGGCAACGACAAGGACGCCAAGGAGCAGCTCGACCTCGTCAATCGCACCCTGGTGCTGCTGCGCGAGGGCAAGCCCGCGCGCTTGGTCGAGCGCAAGGCGGAGGAGGAGCGCGCCTTCGGGATGCTCGGCCTGCTGTCGTCCAAGCCCGTGCTCTACGTCTGCAACGTCGAGGAAGGCTCGGCCGCATCAGGCAATTCGTTCTCGAAGGCGGTGCAGGACCAGGCTGCCAAGGAAGGCGCCATTGCCGTTGTCATCTCGGCAAAAATCGAATCCGAGATCGCCACCATCTCACGTGACGAACGCGCCGACTTCCTGGAGACGCTGGGTCTCGAAGAGGCCGGCCTCGATCGCCTGATCCGCGCCGGCTACACGCTGCTCGACCTCATCACCTATTTCACGGTGGGCCCGAAGGAAGCACGTGCCTGGACCATCTATCGCGGCACCAAGGCGCCGGGCGCGGCCGGTGTGATCCACACCGACTTCGAGAAGGGGTTTATCCGCGCCGAGACCATCGCGTATGAGGACTACATCACGCTCGGCGGCGAAGCCGGCGCCCGCGATGCCGGCAAGCTCCGCCTCGAAGGCAAGGAATACGTCGTCGCCGACGGCGACGTGATGCATTTCAGGTTCAACACGTAAGATTCCGGAGTTCGTGCCCCGGACGCACCGTCCGGGACACGGAAGCCTCACCGTACCCCGCCGCCCTGATCCCTGATCGCGCCGAGATGCTCGTTGATGCGGAAAATGATCAGGATCAGCTCCGCGATGATGCGCGAGAACACGATCCCGACGACGACGCTCGCGATCGACGACAGCAGCATCAGGAAGCCGCCGAACGGGCTGATCGCCATCATCGCGAGGCCGGAGAAGATGCCGGAGAGGCCGAACAGGCAGATCAGCGCGATCACCAGCCAGTAGAAGGTCTTGATGATCGTCGGCGTGATGAAGCGGTCCCATTGAAACAGGTCGCTGAATGAAAACATTGCTCTCCCCAGGGCAATTCAGGTGTTGTCGGGCCTTGCAAATGGATCGCGGCCCCTGCTCGATCCGACTCAAGACCAACGCCGTGCGCCGAATGTAGCACGAGCCATGCGGGCCGGCGGGTTGAGATTGCCGCAAAGTGCGGCCACAATCTGTCATTCCCTCAAACCTTTCCCAAGATGACCCTGACCTTCGAAGATTTCCCGCCCGGCCGGTTCGGAACGTTCGGCCCGCGCCATGTCACGCGGGACGAGATCGTGGCCTTTGCCGCCGAGTTCGATCCGCAGCCGATGCACCTCGACGAGGAGGCCGCCGGCAAAAGCATGCTGCGCGGCCTGTCCGGCTCGGGCTGGCATCTCTGTTCGCTGATGATGCGGATGATGGCCGACGGTTTCATTACCCGCGCCGCTTCGCTGGGATCTCCCGGCGTCGATGAAGTGCGCTGGCTGTCGCCGCTCAGACCCGGCGACGACCTCATGCTCGACGTCGACGTCGTGGAGGCCCGCACCTCGAAGAGCCGGCCGGAGCTCGGCATCGTCAAGTTCAAATGCACCGTGCGTAACGCCAGGGGTGAGGCGCTGTGCGAGATGACGTCTCCGATCCTGATCAAGCGGCGCGAGGGAGCGGTCTGATGCCGTTTTTCGAGGAGATCGAGATTGGGCATCGCCGCGAGATCGGCGCCTATACGTTCACGGCCGAGTCGATCAAGACATTCGCCGCAAAGTTCGATCCGCAGCGTTTTCACCTTGACGAGGAGGAGGGCAAGAACTCGCTGTTTGGCGGGCTCGCGGCCTCGGGCTGGCATGTCGGCTCAGCCTGCATGAGCCTGCTTGTCGCCGACGGACAGCGTCTGGCGCGGGAAGCCGCCTCGCGCGGCGAGGAGGTCGCGGTATGGGGCCCGTCGCCGGGCTTTCGCGACCTGCGCTGGATCAGGCCGGTGCTCGCCGGCGACATCGTCACCTACGTCAACGTCGTCATCGACAAGCGCAGCTCCGCCTCGCGACCCGGCTGGGGCATCCTGACTGCGCGCACCACCGGCACCAACCAGCGCGGCGAGGACGTCTACGCCATCACCGCCAGTGCTTTCGTGCCGATGCGTGCGAACGGCGGTTAGATTCGTTCCAGGATGAACGGCAAAAACAGCGCGCGAGTGTTGCCCCCGCGCTATGGACGCGATTCCGGGTGGCTGCCATAAGCCTGCGCAACATGGTTTTCCCGCGAAGCAGTTGGGGGAACCATCGAGTTGCTAACCAATTATGAACCTGTCGCTGTCTATTTGAACGAACTGGGCAGAGTACAGGGGACGAGGACCATGGCAGACCGCGGCGCACTCAAGCTGGTCGGATTCATCTTTGCTACCGCGACGCTGGCCGTGATGCTGGTCGCGGGCATGGTGGTGAAGGGCTATGCCGACGGTGCCTACACCCTGGAAGCTTCGACCGTGGAAGCCGCCCGGTAAGACTTCGTTAACTCCGCGGGGCCGCAACGCGGCCTCCGCCTCAGCGGCTATAGACGAACGCCAAGATCGCGATCGCAACCGCCAGCAATCCGACAAAACGCAACATGATCGTGCCGAACTGGTTCGGCGCGGGCCGCAGCGGTATCGGGTCCGTGGTGTCGGGCCGAATGCTTTCCATGACATGTCCCCAGGCCCGGCCGCGATGGCAAGAGCGCTTGGCGTTAGTCGCTGGGGGGATGCGGCAAGTTCAAAATCCTCCGCTGTCGTGCCCCGCGAAAGCAGGGCATCCAGTACGCCGGGGGCTCTCGGTTCTAGCCTCGCTGCCTCTGGAATACTGGATCACCCGCTTTCGCGGGTGAAGACACTTTTCATGGGGCGCGTGCGCACCGTCGCACACCCTCGAATCAAAACCGCCGCGCCCCTTTCGGAACGCGGCGGCTGGTGATGCGTGATGTCAGCGATCAGCTGTTGCGCAGGCCGTCGGCGGCGCGCTTCCACTGCGAGACGTTGTCGGCGATCATGCGGGTCGACTTCATCGCGGCCTGGCTGAGCTGGGCGTAGCCGGAGATCTCGCGCTGGACGCGCTGGCCTTCGGCGTGGAGCAGGTCGCGCAGGCTCTCGAGCTCGGAGATCAAATTCTCGATCTCGGCGAGGGAGGTGCCGGCGACGCGCTGGATCAGCGAGTTGACGTTGGTGACGGTGGCCTCCGCGCTCGGGTCGAGCGGCGGCGCGTCCGTGGCGGTCGCTGCCGGACGGCGCAGATAGGCGATGTCGTTGCGGACGAAGTCACGGATGCCGGCTTCGACTTCCGTCACTGCGGCGAGGTTGGTGTCGATGGTCTCGGTCTCGGTGCCTTCGGTCTTTTCCGGACGCATGGCGTTCATCGTTGTTCCCCTGTTCGCGTTGAGCGCAGCGCGAGTGTTCCCCGCACGACGACGTCAGTCTGGGACTAGGGCGTCGGATTTTGGCCGCAACTTGGCCGAGGTGCGGCAAGGGCGGTCCATTCGTGGGCTTTGCCGTGGCGTATGGTTACGGGAGTCTGAATGCTGTCCGCGGAGAAGGAACCAATCTCCTCATGGTGAGGAGCGCGAAGCGCGCGGCGGACGGCGCTGCGCACCGCCGCGAGAACCATGCAGGCCCGGCTGTCGCCGCGAGGGCCTCGATCCTTCGAGACGCGCGCAAGCGCGCTCCTCAGGATGAGGAGAAAGATTCGCGCCGACCTACCAGCTCTTCTTGAAACCCGCCGTCAGGCTCTTGTTGATCGCCCCTTGCGAGGTTTCGCCGACCGAGCCGGAGACGGTGACGTTGTCGAAGAGCTTTTGTTCGGCGCCGACCTTGCGCAGCCATTTGTCGTCGGTGGTCGACAGCGACTGGCCCGCGGTGATGCTGGTGCCGGTGTCGGTGAGGGTAACCTTGGCCGACTGGTCGGTCTCGTAATTGCGCGTGACGCGACCACCGACGCCGGGGAGCGCCGTGGTGCCCTGCTGGTTGACGCTGTAGCCGTTCTGCAGCGTCAGCGACGTGTCGCCCATCAGCGGCACCGACTTGGTCAGCGAGGCCCCGAGCTTGCTCTGTTCGGCCCCGGGATCGACGCGGGCCTCCACAGCGGTCTTGTCCCAGATCGCGCCCGCGCCGGGCGCGGGCGCGGCCGCCCAGGCGCTGCCGGACGACTGAGGCACGCTGCCGCCATTGGTGGCCTTCTGCGCCAGCAGCTCGGACATCGTCCGCGGCTCGCTCGTCACCGTCATGTCGGCGCCGATGCGGGCGTCCCAGAATGAGGATACCGACTGCTTCACCGTCACCGCCGAGGAGCCGTTGGCGTTGGCGTTCGTCGCCCAGTTCAGCCCGTCCTTGGCGGCGGCCTGGGCGCGCTTCTTGGCGGCGATGATGTCGTTGAGCGTGCCGGCGTCGATCGCGAGCTGGCCCCAGTCGAGCTTGTCGACGTCGATGCCGCTCAGCACGTCGGGGTCGTTGACGTCGGGGGCCTCCGCCGTCTCGGCCTCGTCGTCGGGCGCTGCGGCCGGGCCGGGGGAGAAGGGCGGAATGATCTGCGCCGACACCGTCAGCACCGAGCCCAAGATCAAAGCGGCCGCCAGCATCGGCAGCCTGGTCCAGCCAAACCCTGTCGCGAATTCCATCGTCCTGCCCGTCAGCCCAGTTCCCGCCGAGGATGCGGAACCATCGTTGCGAAATTGTGGCGGTTCCGTCAAACGCGAACCAACGGGCCGCGCGAAAGGCGCGCGCCCGATGGCGAGCTTCTCCACGATTGCATCCGGCGGGGCTGGAGGCCAGGACGCGTCGCGGAGAGCATCAGCCATCGGTCCCGAACAGCGGGGCCCGTTGGTGTTCCGTTCAGCCGACGCTGGTCATCTTCGGCAGATGAATGGCGCGGCCGAGTGCCTGCTCGACCAGATCAAACGTGTCGATCAGCACGCGCATGCTGGTGAGCTTGCCCGCCCTGAACTGGGCGAACTGCGCCACCCGCAAGCTGATTGGCTTGCTGGAATCCAGCGCGGTCAGCGAATAGCGCAGCATCGAGGCGGCGGAATCAACGCCGAGCATGATGCTCTCGCGGTCGAAGCGGCGGACCTGGAAGTTGTCGGCGAACTGGCGGATGACGTCGAGCACGGCGTCCTTGCCCTGGCGCGCGCCGAGGAACGGAAACATGTCGATCGGGCCGTAGAGCGCCCACTCGACGTCCTCGTCGATCAGGGCCTCGATGTCCTCGAAATGCCGGTCGTTGATCGCGCGGTGCAATGCTCGCGAGAAACGCCAGAGGCTGTGCTCTGTCATTTTGGGCAGTCCTGAAGCTGGCTTGCGAAAAAACGAAAAACAACCCCAAGCGCACAGGATAGGTGCCGCGGGATCGCTCAACTCATTTGTATACGAACAAAATACGCCAATTCGGCCAAAACGCAATTCACGTTTTCGCAATGCACAATTGATCGCGGCGTGTGAGATTTACAATAGAACCCCGTATTTTCCCGGTCCGGGCCGGTCTGGAGAGAGCTAGGCCCCGTCCACCCGCTCGCCCACGATCAGCGGGCCGATCTCACGTTCCAGCACCTGCTGCACCAGGTCGTAGGAATCGATGATCTCGCGGATCTGCGCCACCTGGCCGTTGCGGAAAGTGTAGAATATGGCCATGTCCACCTGAATGATGCGGTCGTTGCTGCGCTTCCTGAAGAACACGCGCAGATAGGCCGCGACCGCGTCGCCTTCGGCGATGATCTGCTGCACCTCGTAGCGGATCTCGGCGTATCGCTCCTGCACGGTGCGCCAGAATTCGCCGAGCTCCTGTTTGCCGTGGCAGGGGCCCATGTGGGGCAGCACGTCGATCGGCGCGTGGGTGAGGAAGTCGACGTCGTCGGTGCAGCACGACAGCGCCGCCTCGAGATCGCTGCGCGCGACCGCGTCGAGCAGATGCAGCACACGCTGGCGATTGAGCTTCTCGACCGTCATTCCGCCCGTCCTCATTGGCCGTGTGGAGCTTACGCCGAGCTAACGCGCGGCCTCGGATACCGGCAATCCGCAAAACCACAGGGGATATTGCAGACCATATGACGCGCAAGCGCAATGCCAGGTTCATGGCTGCAATTAAGGATTGAGCGACCGGGCGCCTGCACGAATTCGCGTGGCTGGGGTGGACGCAGGAAGCGAACGCGGAACCGGGACGGGCCCGTGCCCGTTGAGGTCGCAACACCGCATCCGGAGACATCGATCCATGAAATCCCTCGCCGCCATCGCAGCCGTACTTCTCATCTGTGGCGCGACTTCCGCCGCCAACGCCAAGGGCTGCATCAAGGGCGCCGTCGTCGGCGGTGTCGCCGGCCACTATGCCGGCCATCACGGCGTCCTCGGCGCCGCCGCCGGCTGCCTCTACGGCCGCCACCATGCCAAGGAGCAGCAAGAGCAGGAGAGGCGGCAGCAACAGCAGAGCCAGGTGAACGGGCAGGGCAAGCTGTAATCGCTGGTCATTCGGGGCGCGCGCGCCTTGTTCCCGCAGAGGAAATGGGCGTGACGCATCTCACATCAGGCCCTCCTGATGGCGGCTAGATTCATCCGCATGTCCTCAGGGAGACGTGCCATGGCCGCCATCGCCAGAGTCAGAAAGTCCAGCCTGCATAACGCGCTCGAAGGCCTCGCGCTGACCGCGACGCTGCAAAGCTTCCCGACCTTCGCCGCCGCCGCCTTCCTGCTCAAGCTGGTCGGCAATCACGACCTGGTCGGCGATCCCGGCGTCGCCATCTTCGTCGCCATCGCTTCGCTCGCCCATGCGCTGCTTGCGGTGACCTTCGGGCCGAGCTTCCCGACCTTCTTCAAGACCGTCTACGAACCAAAGTTCTTCGAGGCCCATCTGTCGCTCACCGACAAGATCACGGCATGGCGAACCCAACCGGTCGCCTCGTTGCAACTCATGACCATCGTGCTGCTGCTGTCAGTGATGGCCGTGGTGACGGCGAGCGTGGGGTGATCGCATCATGCCCTTCATCATCGCGTCGAAATCGGGCCCGCTCAACTGGCTCGAAGGCTTTGCGCTCACCGCGATCCTGCAGGGATTTCCAATCTTTGCCGCGGCGTCCCTGATGGTGAAGCTCCTGGGCAACCATCATGGCGGCAATCCCATGCTCACCATCACCATGGCGACGACCTTCTACAGTTTCCTCTCCATCTGGGCAGGATCGACATTCCCGGGATTTGCAAAGAACGCCTACGAACCGCTGTTCTTCGACGCCAGCCTGTCCTTCTCCGACAAGATCGCCCGCTGGCGCGCCAAGCCCGCGACGTCGATGCAATTGGTGGCCTCAGTGCTGCTGTTGTCGCTGCTGGCGGCAAGCGTGGGGTGAGCTCGCGTTCTCATCATTCTCGCCGCCATGAACAACCATCGGCGGCGCCGGCGCTCTGCGTCCCCTACCTCTTCTTCCACCCACCCCTATGCCCCGGCGCCCCTCCGCTCGACCGCGGCGATGGCCCGAACTCCGGCCCCGACTGCCTTGAGTCCGTCGGCTGGATGATGCGGCTTTCGCCGCCGAACGGCTTTGACGGCAGCGCGCGGTCGGCGCGATAGGGCAGGGATTCCGGGCCGTGCATCTCGTCGAGATGCGGCTTGTGCACCTTCGAGCCGCTGCCGCCGCCGCTCGCCTTCAGCGCGGAGCTCACGGTCTTTTTCTTCATGGCGCTGACCGGCAAATTGGCGGCGTCGCCGTATTTCTTCGCTCCCGCATAGGCGCCGGCCTTGCCCTGCACCGTGCGCTGCTTGACGGTGGGATCGTCGACCACCGCGAGCTCGGTGGCGCGCAGGCGCTTGACCTCGTCGCGCAGGCGCGCGGCTTCCTCGAAGTTCAAATCGGCGGCGGCCTCGCGCATTCTCGTTTCGAGATCGCCGAGCACGGCCTCGAAATTGTGGCCGATCGAGATGACGTCGTCGGTCATGTCATGGCCGCCGATCTCGACCAGCACATGATCGCGCTCGTAGACGCTGTTCATGATGTCGCCGATCGACTTCTTGATGCTCTCCGGCGTAATGCCATGCGCCGTGTTGTACTCGACCTGCTTCTCGCGACGGCGATCGGTCTCGGCGATGGCGCGCTCCATCGAGCCCGTCATCTGATCGGCATAGAGGATCACCTTGCCGTCGACGTTGCGCGCGGCGCGGCCGATGGTCTGGATCAGCGAGGTCTCGCTGCGCAGGAAGCCTTCCTTGTCGGCGTCGAGGATCGCGACCAGCGCGCATTCGGGAATGTCGAGGCCTTCGCGCAGCAAATTGATGCCGACCAGCGCGTCGAACGCGCCGAGGCGCAGATCGCGTATGATCTCGATGCGCTCGATGGTGTCGATATCGCTGTGCATGTAGCGGACGCGAATGCCCTGCTCGTGCAGATATTCGGTGAGGTCCTCCGCCATGCGCTTGGTCAGCACCGTGATCAGCGAGCGGTAGCCGGCCTGGGCCGTGGCGCGGACCTCGCCGACGAGATCGTCGACCTGGGTGCGGGCCGGACGGATGTTGACCGGGGGATCAATCAGTCCGGTGGGGCGGATCACCTGCTCGACGAACACGCCGCCGCTCTCGTTGATCTCCCAGGCGCTGGGCGTGGCCGAGACCGCGACCGTCTGCGGCCGCATCATGTCCCATTCCTCGAAGCGTAGCGGGCGGTTGTCCATGCAGGAGGGCAGCCGGAAGCCGTATTCGGCGAGCGTCGCCTTGCGGCGGAAGTCGCCGCGGAACATGCCGCCGATCTGGGGAACGGTGACATGGCTCTCGTCGGCGAACACCAGCGCGTTGTCGGGCACGTATTCGAACAGCGTCGGCGGCGGCTCGCCGGGCAGGCGCCCGGTCAGATAGCGCGAATAGTTCTCGATACCGGCGCAGCTTCCGGTCGCCTCCATCATCTCGAGGTCGAAGGTGGTGCGCTGTTCCAGCCGCTGCGCTTCCAGTAGGCGACCCTGGTCGTGGAGCTGGTCGAGCCGCATCTTCAATTCGGATTTGATCGACTTGATTGCCTGCACCAGCGTCGGGCGCGGCGTCACATAGTGCGAATTGGCGTAGATCTTGATGAATTCGAGCTCGTCCTGCTTGTGGCCGGTGAGCGGGTCGAACTCCTCGATGGTCTCGACGGTGTCGCCGAACAGGTTCACGCGCCAGGCGCGGTCTTCATAGTGCGCCGGAAAGATGTCGATGACATCGCCGCGCACGCGAAATGTGCCGCGGGTAAAATCGGCCTGGGTGCGCTTGTATTGCAGCGCGACGAGGTCGGCGATGAGCTGGCGCTGGTCGATGCGCTCGCCCTTCTTCAGGGCAAAGGTCATCGCGGTGTAGGTTTCGACCGAGCCGATACCGTAGATGCAGGACACCGAGGCGACGATGATGACGTCGTCGCGTTCGAGCAGCGCGCGCGTCGCCGAGTGGCGCATGCGGTCGATCTGCTCGTTGATCGAGGAGTCCTTTTCTATGTAGGTGTCGGTGCGAGGGACATACGCTTCCGGCTGGTAATAGTCGTAGTAGCTGACGAAATACTCGACCGCGTTGTCGGGGAAGAAGCTCTTGAACTCGCCGTAGAGCTGGGCGGCGAGCGTCTTGTTCGGCGCCAGGATGATGGCGGGGCGCTGCGTGGCCTCGATCACCTTGGCCATGGTGTAGGTCTTGCCGGAGCCGGTGACGCCGAGCAGCACCTGAGAGCGGTCATTGCGATTGATGCCCTCGACCAGCTCGGCGATCGCGGTCGGCTGGTCGCCGCGCGGCTCATAGTGCGACTTGATCTCGAATCGCACGCCGCCTTCGGACTTTTCCGGGCGCGGCGGCCGATGCGGGGTCCACACCCTGGTGGAGCCGTCGTCCTTGCGGAACTCCGGCCGGCCCTCGCGGATCAGCGATTCCAGCGCGTCAGCGGTCGCCTTGACGCCGAGCGCCTCCATCTTGCTGCGCGGCGGACGCGCCAGGGCTTCGGCATCGTCCTCTTCCGTGGGAAGACCGAGCTGACGCGCCAGCTCCGGATCGAGCGTCGGGATCGTGGCCGCGGTTCCGTAATTGGCCTGCGGCGCCTCATCGAAGCCTGCGTTGCGAGCGCCGGGCGGCTGCGGATTGGGCCGCAGCGGCATCGGCCTCTTATTGTCCTGCGGAAACTCCTTCGGCGTCGAAGCGCGCGCGCGATGCGCGGCGGCCTCGCCCCCGGAGCGCCGGTCGCGCGAATTGTCCGGCGGCGGCTGCAAGCCGGTGCCCGATCCGAGCCCGGCATCGCCGCGATTGATTGCGGGATTGAGCAGCTCGGCCAGCGCCGGCCCGATCGGCTGCACGTCGGGGCGAGACGCCTTGGAATTGGGCGCCTTCGCGTTCGGAGCCTTGGTCTTGGGGGATTTCCCGGATTTTTCGGAGGATGCAGGTTTCTTCGCCATGCTCCGAATATGGGGCGAGTCCGCCTCGCAATAAAGAGCGAATGCCCCTCCCGGATCAGACTGCTGACAGCAGGTTGGCAGCAGGATTGGATCGCCGGATCTTGCGATCAGGCCGCCGGCGACGGTCCCTCGTCGTCCCCGGCCGCCTGACGTGGCTCGAGGATGTCGAGGTGGATGCCGCCGCAATCGGTGCAGCGCATGGCCCAATACTCGCATCCGGCACGGCCGCCGATCACGCGGAGCACCGTGAGATCGCCGTCGCATTCCGGGCAGCTGGACAGCACATTGCGGGAGTAAATCCTCGGCCGCGACGTGTCTTCGAATTCGATGACTGACATGACCGGTTTCCCCTTTGACCTTGCGCCGTTCCTTGGTCGCCTGCAGTCCCGCTCGCCTATTCGTCGTCGCTGTCGTCGGCCCGTCGGCGGAAGCGATCGATGTGATGCTTGGCATGGGCAATCGCGGCATCGGGATCGGGCCAGGCGAAGCCGACTTCCATGGCCGGAAACAACACGCCGTCGATGGCAACCGGGCTGAAATCGGCACGCCGGATCCGGGCGTGCCAAAGTCCCTTGCCCGCTTCGAAGGATTCGATGTCAAAGCCGTCGTAGAGGGTGGTCATTGCAGTCCCCAAGATGTTTTGTTCGAGCGCCTTGTTGGAGGGTCAGGGGACCACATTTGCGGATTTCGGGATGTGAAGCCGTTCACAAGCGGCGGGCTTTTTTGCCCAAAGGGCGGCTGCAGCGTCAGTTCCGCGCGCTGGTGCGGCCGGTCCGCCGGACCGGACGGGCGGCGGGTTCCGACGCGGCGCGCATGATCCAGCGGCGGAACGCGGCAAAGTCGCGCTGCTCGGTCTGGAAGCTGCGATAGAGCAGGTACCAGCGCATGCCCTTGGGCACCGAGAGGTCGAATGGCGCGACCAGCCGACCGGCGGCGAGATCGTCGTCGATATAGGGCCGGATGCCCATGGCGATGCCGAGCCCGTCGGCGGCAGCCTGAAGCGCCTGGCCGTAGAACTGGAACTCCGGCCCCCGCGCGTTGATGCGCGCGAGGTTCGCGGCCTTGAGCCAGATCGGCCAGTCCTCGGGCGAATGCGCGACGCGGATCAGGCTCGGTCCCCTAAGATCGGCCGGGCGCTTCAGCGAGGAAGCCAGGCGAGGCACGCAGACCGGCGTGAGGTCGCCGGCGAACAGCGGCTCGGCCACCAGCCCGGGCCAGTCGCCGGTCCCGAGCTGGATGCCGCAGCTCCAGTCTTCGCCGAACGGCACCGACGCGCCGCCGGTGGTGAAGCGCACCTCGATGTCGGGCTCCTCGTTGCGAAACTCCGACAGGCGCGGGATCAGCCAGCGCATCGCGAAGGTGTGGCCGATGCCGATGGTGAGCACGCGGACGCTCGAGGGCGCCGTCACCTGGGCGGTGAGGCTTGCGAGCGCGTCGAAGATCGGGGTCAGCCCGCTCTGATAGGCGCGGCCCGCCTGCGTGAGCAGCAGCTTGTTGGCCTTGCGCTCGAACAGCGCGACGCCGAGCCGTTCTTCCAGGATATGCACCATGCGGCTGACCGCCGCTGCCGATACGCTCAGCTCGAGGCCGGCCGCGGCAAAGCTGCCGGCCCGCGCCGCGGCTTCGAATGCCTTGATGCCGTTGAGAAACAGCAAGCGCCGCAAATGACCGACCCTCAGGAAAGCTGATGCCAGGCCAAGATAACTCAGTTTGCGCGCTGGCGGCAAGCGGGGCACGTTCCCTTCGCCTCTCCCCGCGTGCGGGAAGGAGGCAAACAGGAGATTTTCGTGACGCCCATCATGATCGCTGCCCTTGGATTGCTGATGGTCGGCACCGCGTTCCTGTCAGGGCTGTTCGGGATGGCGGGCGGGCTGATCCTGATCGGGGTGCTGCTGGCCCTGATGCCGCTGCCGACCGCGATGGTGTTGCATGCGATCACGCAGATGGCCTCAAACGGCTGGCGGGCCTTTCTCTGGCGCGCGCATATCCGCTGGCGGCCGGTCGCAAACTACATGGTCGGCGCGGCTGTCGCGCTCGCGGCGTGGTCGCTCACGCGCTACGTACCCGACAAGCCGGTCGCGCTGCTGCTGCTCGGCATCACCCCGTTCATGGCGCGGCTGCTGCCCGCGAACATCAAGCCGGATCCCGACCGTCTCTGGCAGGGCACCGTCTACGGCACGATCTGCATGGGCCTCATGCTGATGACCGGCGTGTCGGGACCGCTGCTCGACACCTTCTTCCTCGGCGGCGATTTCGGCCGGCGCGAGAAGGTGGCGACCAAGGCGATGTGCCAGCTCGTCAGCCATTTCACCAAGCTGATCTATTTCGGCGGCGTGATCGACCAGGCCGCGACGCTCGATCCCGTGCTCGCGGCCGTCGCGATCGCAGCATCCATGCTCGGCACCACGCTGGCGCGGCGCATCCTCGAAGCCATGACCGACCAGCAATTCGTGGCCTGGTCGATGAAGCTGATCACCACCATCGCCTGCTACTACGTCGCCTATGGCAGCTGGCTGCTGGTCCGCACGCCCGTGCTGGCGGCCTTCGACAAGGGAGGTTTGCAATGAGCGAGACTGCCGACCCGCTGGTGCTGGACTTCGTCGAATGGGTTGCGCGCGAGCCGCGCGCCCATGCCGAGGTGATCGCGACCTGGAAGACCTCGTGCCCGCGCCTCACCATCTGGGAAGACGCCGCCGACCGCGGCTATGTCGCGCGCGAGACGCTCCCCGGAATGGGGCTGGTCATCGCGGTGACGGAAGACGGCGAGAAGCTGCTGCGCACGAACGGGCGCTAGCTCTCGCCACATCCGTCATTGCGAGCGCAAGCGAAGCAATCCAGAATGTTTCCGCGGCGGCAGTCCTGGATTGCTTCGCTTCGCTCGCAACGACGGAATACCGGGAGACCCTTTCTATGTCGCTCAAATTGTTCGAACTCGTCGGCACCGACGCCTCGCGACCGTTCAGCCCGTTCTGCTGGCGCACGCGGATGGCGCTGGCACACAAGGGCCTTTCGGCGGAAACGCTGCCCTGGCGCTTCACCGAGAAAAGCGCGATTGCGCCGCACGGCTCGGAGAAGGTGCCGGTGCTGCTGCATCACGACCAGCCGGTGGTCGATTCCTGGGCGATCGCGACCTATCTCGAAGACAAGTTTCCGGACCGTCCGTCGCTGTTCGGCGGCGAGGGTGGCCGCGCCATGGCGCGCATGCTCAACGCCTGGGGCGACATCGCCATCGTCGGCGGCATCTTTCCGCTGATCATCGCCGACATCCCGAAGAATCTGGACGAGGTGGACGCCGCCTATTTCCGCCAGTCGCGCGAGGCGCGTTTCGGCGGCAAGACGCTGGAAGAGATTATGGCCAGCCGCGATGCCGGCGTGGTCGCCTTCCGCAAATCGCTTGAGGTGATGCGGCAGACCCTGAAGAAGCAGCCCTTCATCGGCGGCGCCGCACCGAACTATGCCGACTACATCGTGTTCGGCGGTTTTCAATGGGCGCGCGTGACGAGCCCGTTCAAGCTCCTGGAAGCGGACGACCCTGTCTACGCCTGGCGCGAAAAGCTGCTGGAGGCGTTCGACGGCATGGCCCGGAAGTCACCGGGGCACGCTGTCTGAGCGAGCGCAGGCTTTTATCCCGCGCAGGCGTTCCCCGTCACGCGCTCATTCCTCACCACGGCTTCGACCATCTTGCGCGCGACGTTGTTCAAATCAGCGAGCGCCAGATAGTCTTGCGCATACGCTTCTTGAGTCAGGCGATCGATGCGCAGGTCCTCCCCCGTCGTCCATTGCTTCGCGATGTAATCGGCGCCGGGTTTGCCGAATGTTTCGGGATAGCGCTCCATCTGATTTTGCCGCTGATAATAGTATTCGTCGAGGCCGCTGATGAACCGCTGTCGGCCCTCGCCCGCGCAACGTGCGCCATAGGGCCGTTCCAGCGTGGCGATGGCGCTCTCACGCTGTCTCGCCCTACCGTCCACCGAGTATTTTTCATTTGTGCCATACCCCGGTCCGTCCATCGGGGCGGCTTGCCGAGCCTTCGGCTCGGGCGCGAACGCCCACGCTGCGACCTGCCAGATGATGATTGCCCAGACGACGAACCAGATACGGCTCATCTGGGGCTCGCCGTCGCAAGTTGCCGTGGCAGGCTCACGGGCGATGGATCGGACCATAGGCCCGGACCGGCGAAGGCCAGCACTGTAAGACGGATTTCCGCTGGGAAATCCTCTTGAACGACACCCTTCTGTTCAAAGGCTTCCGCGAGCGCAGCCTTGACGCGTACGTCGAGCGGCGTCGAATACGCCGCGTTGGCTTGGTCGCGCTTCTTTTCGCTGCAGAACATTCCCATGGCCGGGGTCGGACAGTCGTAGATCTTCATATAGCCACGCGCATAGGCTGACGTGGCCGCAATGAGGTTGGCTTTCATCGTGTCATCGCAAGGCGACATGGCGTAGGCGGTGCCGGCCTGCAAAGCATCCATTCGCAGCGCATCGAGCTTTGGATCCTTGTCGCTCTGGGCGGTGTGCTCCGCCTCCCACATCTTGCGTTCATAGGCTTTGGCGCTGTCGTCACCGAATGTCGCTTTGAGTGTCGGCTTCAGCTCGCTGATCAGCGAAAAGGAATAGGTGGGAAATCCACGCAACGCCCACGAGAAGCCGACGAAAGTCGTGACGAAGGCCATGCAGGTGAATAAAATGAACCGGCTCATGTGGGTGCTCGAATCGACGCCGCGCAACCTAACCGTGTCTGGTTAAGGCTTGCATTAATCCGCGAATTCCAGCCCGAGAAGGTAAAGGCAGTCTAAAGAGATCATGCGATTTTGGGGTTCCGCCCAAACGGCCGACGGAAAGAGCGTGGATGTTTGGTCGGGAACGTCTCTGGCGTTGCGGACCTGAATCTAATGTTGGCCTTCGGAGTGAGGTGACCGCCCGCAATGACGGTAGCCAAACGCGCTACCTTTGGTCACTTGCCAGCTCCGACGGCCGCCTCACGCAAGCACGCCCGGCACAGGCAATCCTCGCCCTTGACCGGCATCGGCAATCGCGCCGTTTCTTCCGCGCACCAGCAGGCGCCTGAGAGGTCGCAGCCGAACTCAGTGCCGCAGCGGGAGCAGGCGAGGCGTCGCGGCTCCTGCACCGGAATGTCTTGCGGATTTGTCATGATTTGCGCAAAAGCCGGGCTGTCATTTTCATGCCGGGTTCATCTCCCGCTGCGGTATATTAGGCCTCGCGCACGTATCAGGAAAGCGGTTGGCAACGCGCGAAGGACACATCGATGGCCCGCGATTCGCAAGCCGCGCTCGTCGCGCTCAACCGTTTCGGCTTCGGCGCCCGCGGCGGCGCATCCGGCGATCTCATCAACGCGGCCTCCGATCCTCGCGGTTTTGTGAAGGCGGAACTCGCCCGCCCCAACGCTGTGCTGCTGGAGTCGCCGGGCCTGCAATCCACGCCGCAGCTCGGGCAGGCCGTGTTCGCCTATCAGGACCAGGCCAAGCAGGCGCGCGAGGCCGCCGCCAAAGCCGGCGCGCCGGCCGAGGCGCCGTCGCAAGCGCCGGTCGATCAGAAGCCCGGACCGCGCCGCAATCTCTCGCTGAACGCCTTGGCAACCGAGATCGCCGGCCAGATGGCTGAGTCCAAGCCTACTGAAAATAAGCCGATTGATAACAAGCCGGCGGACAATATGGCCAAGCCGGACAGCATGCAGCCCAACGCGGCCGCGCCGGCTGCCGCAAAACCCGCCCCGCAGCCGCTCAACGTCATCCAGAAGACCTTTCGCGCCGAGGCGTTGGCGCGGTTGCAGCGCGCGACCCTGGTCGAATGCGGCTTCACCGAACGTCTGGTCGTGTTCTGGTCCAACCATTTCTGCATCTCCGCCAGCAAGGGCGAGCTGGCACGGATATGGGCCGGCGCGTTCGAGCGCGAGGCGATCAGGCCGCACGTGCTCGGGCGTTTCGCCGACATGCTGAAGGCGGTGGAGCAGCATCCAGCGATGCTGTTCTTCCTCGACAACCAGCAATCGCTCGGACCGGACTCGCGCGCGGGCCAGAACCGCAAGCGCGGGCTCAACGAAAATCTCGCGCGCGAGATCATGGAGCTGCATACGCTCGGCGTCGGCGGCGGCTACACGCAGGACGACGTCACCTCGCTCGCGCGCATCATCACCGGCTGGACCTTTGCCGGCCGGCAGGGACAGCTGGGGGTGCCCGGTTCGTTCGTGTTCAATGTAAACGCGCACCAGCCCGGGCCGCAAATGCTGCTCGGCAGGACCTACGAGCCGACCGGCCTTGCGCAGGGCGAAGCCGCGCTTGCGGACATCGCACGCCATTCCTCGACCGCGAATTTCATCGCCACCAAATTCGTTCGCCATTTCGTCGCCGACGATCCGCCGCCGGCGCTGGTGGCGCGATTGCGCGATGTCTTCATCAAGACCGACGGGGATCTCAAGGCGCTCGCAACCGCACTGGTCGATTCCGACGAGGCGTGGAAGGCGCCGCTGACGAAGATGCGGAGCCCCTATGATTTCCTGGTCGCGAGCGGCCGGCTGCTCGCGCGCGTGCCGGAGGATCCCGGCGCCTATCTCAACAACCTCAATCTGCTGGGCCAGCCGCTGTGGTCGCCGGCGGGACCGAATGGTTTCGCCGATACCAGCGCCGCGTGGGCGGCGCCCGAAGGCATCAAGCTCCGGCTCGACATTGCCGCGCAAATGGGCGCGCGGCTTGGGCCCAACATCGATCCGCTCGATTTGTTGGAATTTGCCGCCGCAGATGCGGCCTCGATCGAAACGCGGCGCACTATCGAGCGGGCGGAGTCGCGGCAGCAGGCGCTGGCGCTGCTGTTGATGTCGCCGGAAATGCAGAGGAGATGATGATGATCGACTGCGTCGAGAACCGGCTCCTCACCTCGCGCCGCGGCCTCCTGCTCGGCGGTGCCTCTTTTGCGGCGTGGGCTTATTTGCCGAAATTCGCCCGCGCGGCTGATGGCCGGGATCCCCGGCTGATCGTGGTGATCCTGCGCGGCGCGCTTGACGGGCTTTCGACCGTCGCGCCGGTCGGCGATCCCGATTATGCCGGCTTGCACGGGGCGATCGCGCTGACGGCGGACGGCGCCCATCCCGCGATCATGCTCGATACGTTCTTTGCGCTGCACCCGGCGATGCCCGAGTTCGCACGCATGTATCGCGATAGGCACGCCGCGGTGATCCACGCGGTCGCGACGCCCTATCGCGACCGCTCGCATTTCGACGGCCAGGACGTGCTCGAAAGCGGCTACGCCGGCCCGGGGCGCGTGCAATCCGGCTGGCTCAACCGCGCGCTGGAAGCGCTGCCGCGCGGCGAGCGGGTATCGAGTGCTCTTGCCGTCGGCCCGACCACGCCGCTGGTGCTGCGTGGCAATGCGCCAACCGTCGGCTGGGCGCCGGTGGCGCTTCCGCAAGCCGATGACGACACCGCGATGCGTCTGGTCGAGCTCTATCGTCACCGCGATCCCGCGCTGGCCGCCGTGCTGTCGCAGGGCCTTCAGCTGGAAAAGGCCGCAAGCGGCGACGACATGAAGCCGAAGCCCGGCAATGCGGTCGCGCAGATGCGGCAAGTCGCGCGCGGCGCCGCAAAACTGATGGCGTCCGACGACGGCCCGCGCATCGCAGCGCTCGCTTTCGACGGCTGGGACACTCACGCCAATGAAGGCGGGCCGATCGGTCGCCTCGCCTTCCTGCTCGGCGGGCTCGACGGTGCGCTCGCCGAATTCGAAGGCGGCTTAGGCGAGCGCTGGCGCGACACCGCCGTGGTGGTCGCCACTGAATTCGGCCGCACCGCGCGCATCAACGGCACCGACGGCACCGATCACGGCACGGGAACGATCGCGCTGCTCGCCGGCGGCGCGGTGAAGGGCGGCCGCGTCATCGCCGACTGGCCCGGCCTCAAGCCCGCCAACCTCTTCGAGGCCCGCGATCTCAAGCCCACCACCGATCTGCGCTCCGTGATCAAGGGCGTGCTGCAGGGGCAGTTCGGCCTGTCGGATCGCGTGCTGGCCGAGACGGTGTTTCCGGATAGCGCAAGCGCACGTCCGATGAAGGGGCTGGTTACCTGACTGCCATTCCGGGCTCGCGCCTTGCGGCGCGTCCCGGAATGACGACATGATTAGCCGAACATCAGGAGACCTCCCCATGTACATCGCCATGAACCGCTTCCGCGTCGTCAAGGGCTCCGAGGCCGCCTTCGAGCAGGTCTGGCTTTCGCGCGACACTCATTTGGACAAGGTACAGGGTTTCGTCGAATTTCATCTGCTGCGTGGGCCCGAGCTCGAGGACCACACGCTGTACGCCTCGCACACGATCTGGGCCAACCATGCCGCTTTCGAAGCCTGGACCAAATCGGATGCTTTTCGTGCCGCGCATGCGCGGGCCGGCGACACCAAGCCGACCTATCTCGGCCATCCCCAGTTCGAGGGCTTCGAGGTGATCCAGACGGTCGGACATGGCGCCAAGTAGCGCGCCACTTCGCAACGATCAGCCCAGCGTGATCTTATCGATCTCCGCCATCTCCTCCGCACCGAGCTTCCACGCAATCGCCCTCACGTTCTCCTCGACCTGCTCGACGCGGGTGGCGCCGGCAATCACGCTCGACACTTGCGGGCGCGCGGCGAGCCAGGAGAAGGCGAGCTCGAGCATGCTGTGGCCGCGCGCTTTCGCGAATGCCGTGAGCTTCTCGACGATGTCCTCATTGCGCGGCGTGACGTAGCGGTCGCGTAACGCCGGTACCTTGCCGAAGCGCGTATCGGTCGGGGCCGCCGCGCCGCGCTGGTACTTGCCGGTGAGGAGCCCACTTGCAAGCGGGAAGAACGGCAGGAGGCCGAGCTTGTACTCCTGTGCGGCCGGCAGCAGGTCCTTTTCGATGTCGCGCACCAGCAGGCTGTATTCATCCTGACACGAGACGAAGCGGCTGACATTCATCGCGCGCGCGGTGAATTCGGCTTCCGCCATGCGCCAGGCCGGAAAGTTGGAATTGCCGATGTAGCGCACCTTGCCCTGACGGATGAGATCGTCGAGCGCGCGCAGCGTCTCCTCCATCGGCGTCAGCGGGTCGCAATCGTGCTGCTGATAAAGATCGATATAGTCGGTCTTGAGCCGCGTCAGGCTCGCCTCGACTGCGTTCATGATGTAGCGGCGCGAAGCGCCCTGCTTGGTTCCGTCGGTCGCCATCGGCTTTGAGTATTTGGTGGCGAGCACGATCTCCTTGCGGCGGTCGCCGAGCACGGTGCCGAGCACCGTTTCCGAACCGCCCATGCCGGCATAGATGTCGGCGGTGTCGAACAGCGTAATGCCGAGATCGAGCGCGCGATGGATCACCTTGCGCGAGGTCTCCAAATCCGTGCGCTGGCCGAAATTGTTGCAGCCGAGCCCGACCGCAGACACGCGTAGGCCGGAGGCGCCGAGATTACGAATTTCCATGGGAGATCCCTGTCGGAGATAGGCAGGGGCGCATTGTGACTGCGCTGCGCCGCTGCAGCAAGCCGCGCGCCGCGTTGCTGCCATGCTGACAAGGAACTGCGGACAACGACTGCCGACAAAAAAATGCGGCCCCTGTCAGACGCGGCGACTGACGGGGACCGCTTTGGGGCGCTTGATCGGTGACGGGGGGTTGATCAGACGCAGCTGCAGCCTAGTCCCGCTATGTTACGCGCGGGTGACAGGCAAAGTTATCCACAGGCCCCGCGTCGCGACGATCAGAAGATCTTGCGATAGACGATGAACCCGGAACGCTCGGCGACCTTGTCGTACAGACCCTGCGCCGTGACGTTGGTCTCATGCGTTTGCCAGTACACGCGCGGGGAGCCTGCGAGCTTCGCGCGCTCGTAGACGCCGTGGATCAGCGCCGAGCCGACACCTTTGCCGCGTGCGTCCTCGGTCGTGAACAGGTCCTGCAGATAGCAGGACGGCTCGATCGCGGTGGTGCTGCGGTGAAACAGGTAATTCGTCATCCCGAGCAGGCGGCCATCGCTCTCGGCGACCAATCCGTGCACCGGCTCATAGGCATCGAAAAAGCGCTGCCATGTCACGCGCGTGATTTCGGGCGAGAGCGCGGTCGGGCCGGAGCGGCCGTAGAAGGCGTTGTAGCCGTCCCACAGCGGCAGCCATTGATCGTAATCCTGCCTGGTGACGGGGCGAATGGTGAGCGACATATGAAATTCCCGCAATCGATGAGGCGTCCTTCATACGTGATGAGGGGCGTGCCGATCAATCGCGCATCACTCCGCGACGCGCAGATAACGGATCAGCTTGCGGCCTGCGGGATCGCGCAGTGAGCGGTAGTAGTCGGCGCGGGACGGCGCATCGGTGTGGCGCACGAGGTCGGTCACGGGCGTGTAGCTCAGCATGCGCCCGCCATCGGGCAGCGCGGCACAGACGAAGCGCAACACCTCGCCATTACGCAAGGCGATGTTGATCGGCGTGGCATCGCCGATCCGCACCATCTCCATGCGCTGTGCGATGAAGGTGCCGAGCTCGTCCTCGGGCAATTCGAACGCGCCGGTGTCGCGGCCGTGATACATCAGCGCGATGAACGGCGGCTTGCCGTCGGCGATGTCGTCCGGCACCGCAAAATAATGGCGGAACGCGCGGTTGATGAATTCGGCGCGCGTCTCGGCGTCGAGCAGCACGATGCCGATATCGACCTGGTCGAGTGCGGCCGACAGCCGCGCGGCGATGGCGTGGCTCCGACGCTCGGCGGCAAACGTGCCGAGCAGCCGCTGGCGCATCAGGCCGGTGATGCCTGCGGTGCCCGCGGCGGCCGCCGCCAGGAGGCCGAGCCGGATCATATCCGCCGTGGTCAGGCCTGAAACGCCGTGCTGGCTGAGGAGCAGCAGTGCCGCGCCGATGACGGCGATAGCTGCGCTGGCGACGGCGGAAGCGGGACCCGAGAGCGCGCCGGCGAGCGCCACGATGCAGACGAGCAGCGGCGCGGGCGAGGGAATGGGGACAAAGCGATCGAAAAACATCGCCAGCAGCAAAGTCGCTGCCGTCAGCGCCGGACCGGAGATCGCACGCCATCCCAACCGCATGGGCCTGTCTCGCTCCTTCCTGAACGAGGTAAGGCGGCAACACTGACCGAACATTGCGCCATTGCGATGCGGTTTCGCGCGGTGTGCTTAAGGTGCGCTTTGGCTCACGCGCAAAGCTTTCGGATGATTTTAGACCAAATGCGCGTGCCTGAGACGTTGTTGCAGCGCGGGCGCATTCAGCGTCGACGTCCCTTGGCCCTTGCGTGTGCCGACGAAGATCAACAGCGATGCCGCGACCAGGATGGCCGCGGTCAGGGTGATTGCAACGATGACCACAGGTGATTTCATCGAAATCCTGTCGCGATGCCGGTCGGTGCGGGCCACGCGGCGCCTTGAAGGCGGGTCCAGGATGAAGCGGGAATCAGACCGGCAGGCCCATCGCCATGGTCGCCTTGGTCGACAGCACCGTCAGGGTGACGATCAGGCACAGCGAGAGCGCGGCGACGGCGAGCGAGGCCGCGACCGCGTTGGTCAGCCGGGAAGACGAAACGGTAGCGGGTGGGCCCTGAAAGCCTGCCGTGCCGGACACCCGAATCATGGTCTAAATCCTTCAACGCGCGAGCGAATCACCCGCGACATCGAACAATTTCACTGTTGCAATCGGCAATATTGCGGCGGCCGATCAAGCGAAAATGGCGAGATTGCGGCAATGGTGATCCTTATGCCCGCTATTCGCCAGAGCGCGATCGCCCCCCCTCAGGCGCCAGCGGCGATGCTGGCGGGGTCCTCGATGTCGGCCGGCCGCCAGTCCATTGCGACGAAGCCGGGCGCAGCTTCCACGCGCTTGAGCCAGTCCCGGATCGCCGGGAAGGTCGAGAGGTCGAAGTCGCAGCGGTCGGCGAGGTGGGTATAGCCGTACAGCGCGATGTCGGCGACCGTGAGCTGGCGGGCCGCAAAATAGGCGTTGGTCTTGAGGTGATTCTCCATCACCTGGAGCGCGCCATAGCCGCGCTCCATCCAGTCCTCCAGCGAATGAGTCTGCAGGTCGCGGCCGCCCCTTACCAGCGACAGCCAGAAATAGGCCGCGCCGATGTTCGGCTCCAGCGCGTGCTGCTCGAAGAACATCCATTGCAGCGCGTCGGCGCGATCGATGCGGTTCTCCGGCGCGAGCGGCGTGCCGACGGCGACGTACCAGAGAATGGCGTTGGACTCGGCGAGATAGCGATCGTCGCCGACCTCGAGCAGCGGCACCTGACCGGATGGGTTCTTGGCCAGGAAATCCGGGGTGCGGCTCTCGCCGCGCAGAATGTCCACCTCGACCGCTTCGTAAGGCAAGTTCAGCAGCGCCAGCGCAAGGCGGACCTTGTAGCTGTTGCCCGAGCGCTGCATCGAATAGAGCTTGTACATTCTGAGGATGATTCCGGAAGACGGGAGGGCGCGGCGCTTGTTGCCTCGCAACGCGGCTAAACAATGATGCCGATGCGAAT
Source organism: Bradyrhizobium sp. 76 (assembly GCF_023073025.1). Lineage (NCBI taxonomy): Bacteria > Pseudomonadati > Pseudomonadota > Alphaproteobacteria > Hyphomicrobiales > Nitrobacteraceae > Bradyrhizobium > Bradyrhizobium sp. 76. The sequence goes on along the minus strand of NZ_JADPIS010000102.1, from coordinate 183,272 downwards.
CCGCCGCAAGACCCGGCCAATAGAAAAACTCGAAAACCCTACCGCATTGCAATGCGGCGGAAGATCATTTCCGTGCGACCATCCAACTCAGTTCACGCTTGCGTCACCACGCGGAATGCAAGGCGCCTGCATTGGTGTAGCGCAAGCGCTCGCGTTTCGTCGTGGCCGGGCTTGACCCGGCCATCCACGTCTGAGCTACGCAGCAGAAGAACGGATGCCGGGCCTTCGCCGCGCCGAAGCGGCTTCGGCCGCGCAGGCGGGACAAGCCCGGGCATGACGACGGTCTGGATTTCGCGGCGATCAACCCGCCCAAATTGCTCCGAGGACACGCCTTGTCGGATATGTGGGATTTGCCTGGCAAAGTTGCGGAAAATTGCGGGAATCACGGCTTGATGCGCGCCAGACACGTAAACTTTTGCGGGATCGGACCGAAGTTTCTTGCGGTGCAACGGCACTCGTTTTAGGGTGGCTCATTCCCACAATCGGAGTCGTGAAGCCAAAGGGTTCACGACGCTTGTCAGGAGATGACAATGTCCTTCCTTGCCGCTGCGCTCGACCGTGTGAAGCCGTCCGCGACCATCGCGGTCACGGATAAAGCACGTGCGCTGAAAGCGGCGGGCCGCAACGTCATCGGCTTAGGTGCCGGCGAGCCCGACTTCGACACGCCCGCCAACATCAAGCTGGCCGCGATCCATGCCATCGAAGCGGGCAAGACCAAGTACACCGCGGTCGACGGCATTCCCGAGTTGAAGGAAGCCATCATCGCCAAGTTTCAGCGCGAGAACGGCGTCGTCTACAAGGCGAACCAGATCATCGTCGGCACCGGCGGCAAGCAGGTGCTCTACAACGCGCTGATGGCAACCATCAATCCGGGCGACGAGGTGATCATCCCCGCGCCGTACTGGGTCAGCTATCCCGAGATGGTGGCGCTGGCCGGTGGCGAGCCGGTGCCGGTGGTCTGCACCGCCGCGACCGGCTTCAAGCTCCAGGCCGAGGCGCTTGAGCGCGCGATCACGCCGAAGACCAAATGGGTGATCCTGTGCTCGCCGTCGAATCCGACGGGAGCTGCCTACACCAGGACCGAGCTCAAGGCGCTCACCGACGTGCTGGTCAAGCATCCCCACGTCTGGGTGATGACCGACGACATGTATGAGCATCTCGTCTATGACGACTTCCAGTTCACCACGGTCGCGCAGGTCGAGCCGAAACTCTACGACCGCACGCTCACCGTGAACGGCGTGTCGAAGGCCTATTGCATGACCGGCTGGCGTATCGGCTATGCCGGCGGCCCGGCGCAGCTGATCAAGGCGATGTCGACGATCCAGTCGCAGTCGACCTCGAACCCGTCGTCGATTGCGCAATGGGCCGCGGTTGAGGCGCTGAACGGTCCGCAAGACTTCATCCCCGCCAACAACAAGGTCTTCAAGGAGCGCCGCGACCTCGTCGTCTCCATGCTCAACCAGGCCAAGGGCATCGAGTGCCCGCGTCCCGAGGGTGCCTTCTACGTCTATCCGTCCTGCGCCGGCACCATCGGCAAGACCGCGCCGTCGGGCAAGGTGATCGACAATGACGAGACGTTCGTGACCGAGCTGCTCGAGACCGAAGGCGTCGCCGTGGTGCAGGGTTCGGCCTTCGGCCTCGGACCCGCGTTCCGCATCTCCTACGCAACCAAGACCTCGGACCTCGAAGACGCCTGCAAGCGCATCCAGCGCTTCTGCGGCAATCTGCGCTGAACTCGCAGACATGAAGTAACATCAAAGGGCCCGCGCAATGCGGGCCCTTTTTCTTTCAAGTCTGCGCGATCTGGCGCCACCGGAACTGTTATGGCATAGACCATCGCGCGGCGTGTGCCGCGCCCCATGCTCGCATCGCATTCATCGCCGGAGATTTTCATGCGCCGTTCACTCCTCCTCGCCGGGCTTGCCGTTGCGAGCCTCGTTGCCTCGGTTGCGGGCGCCAGCGCGCAATCGCGGATGGTGCAGGTGGGCGTGCTCGAATGCCGCGGCGGCGCCAGCGTGGGCTTCATCGTGGGATCGGTGACCCATCTCGGCTGCGTGCTGCGAGTCGATGGTTTGCCGGACGACCGTTACGTCGCGACCATCCGCAAGGTCGGCCTGGATATCGGCATCACCCAGGAGACGGCTTTGGCGTGGGGCGTGTTCGCGCCGGTGAACCGACTTGGACCGGGCGACCTCGCCGGCAACTACGCCGGTGCGCAGGGAAGCGCCTCCGTTGGTGTCGGCCTCGGCGGCAACGTGCTGGTCGGCGGCTCCAACAATTCGATCGCGCTCCAGCCGCTCAGCGTGCAGGGTCAGGTCGGCCTCAACATCGCGGCCGGGCTCGAGAGCCTGGAACTTCGCCCCGGTCGTTAAGAGCTGGCCGTTAAGACCTGATCTCACCGACGACGCACCGCAGCGACGTTTGATGCTTGCCAAATCTCGGGGACGGGCAGAGCATCGGCGTTTGCCGACCCAATCATGGGCCGAGCTCCACACCAAGGAGGCGGCGAATGGGACAAGACGTCAGAAGTCCCCGAGGTCCACGGTGCATCGCGCTGGTGGGCCCTTTCCAAAGCGGTAAAACCACACTTCTCGAAGCGATCATGGCACGAACCGGCGCAATCCCTCGCGCCGGCAGCGTCGATGCCGGAACCTCCGTCGGCGACGCCACGCCAGAGGCCCGTCATCACAAGATGACCGTCGGGCTGACTGCCGTCACCACGAGTTTCATGGGCGACAGCTACACCTTCCTCGATTGTCCCGGTTCCGTCGAATTTGCCCACGACATGCGCGCCGCGCTGCCCGCGGTCGATGCCGCAATCGTGGTCTGCGAAGCCGACGAGAAGAAGCTGCCGCAGCTTCAGATCATCCTGCGCGAGCTGGAGGAGCTGAAGATCCCGCGTTTCCTGTTCCTCAATAAGATCGACCGCGCCAACAAGCGCATCCGCGAGACGCTCGAGATGCTCCAGCCCGCCTCTCGCGTGCCGCTTGTGCTGCGCCAGATCCCGATCTGGAAGGACGAGCTGATCGAGGGCTTCGTCGATCTCGCGCTGGAGCGCGCGTTCATTTACCGCGAGCACAAGGCCTCCGAAGTGGTCGCGCTTCAAGGCGGTGATCTCGATCGCGAGAAGGAGGCCCGCTTCTCGATGCTGGAGAAGCTCGCCGATCACGACGATGCGCTGATGGAGCAGCTGCTCGAGGACATTCCGCCACCGCGCGATGCCGTGTTCGACGATCTCGCCCGCGAACTGCGCGACGGGCTGATCTGCCCCGTGCTGCTCGGCGCCGCCGCACGCGAAAACGGCGTGCTGCGTTTGATGAAAGCGTTGCGCCACGAGGCGCCCGGTATCGCGGAGACCGCAAAACGTCTCGGCGTTCCCGAGACCAGGGACGCCCTCGGCTTCGTCTTTAAGACGCTGCACTCGCAGCACGGTGGAAAGCTGTCGCTGACACGGATGCTCGCTGGCCATCTCGACGACGGTGCCACCCTGCAATCCTCCTCCGGCGGAGCCAGCCGCATCTCCGGCATCCTCGCCGTCACCGGAGCCTACGACACCAAGCGTGCCGCGGCGGAAGCCGGCGACACGGTGGCGCTCGCCAAGCTCGACCCGATCAAGACCGGCGACACGGTCTCGAACGGCAAGACCCAGCCGGCAGCGCTCGCCGCCAGCGAACCCACTCCGCCGGTGCTCGCGATCTCGGTTGCGGCCACCGACCGCAAGGACGACGTCAAGCTCGGCCAGGCGCTGATGCGGCTGCACGAGGAGGATCCCTCGCTCGTCTTCGTGATGAACGCGCAGACTCACGACACCGTGCTGTGGGGGCAGGGCGAGATGCATCTGCGCGTCGCGAGCGAGCGGCTACGCGACCGTTTCGGCGTCAAGGTCGCCTCGCATCCACCCGCGATCGGCTATCAGGAAACCATCCGCAAGCCGATCGTCCAGCGCGGCCGCCACAAGAAGCAGTCCGGTGGGCATGGCCAGTTCGGCGATGTCGTGCTCGACATCAGGCCGCTGCCGCGCGGCGAGGGCTTCAGGTTCGCCGAGAAGGTGGTCGGCGGTGCGGTGCCCCGCAACTATATCGGCGCGGTGGAAGAGGGCGTCGTCGACGGGCTTGCGCGTGGCCCGCTCGGTTTCCCGGTCACCGATTTGCAGGTGACGCTGACCGACGGCTCCTATCACAGCGTCGATTCCTCCGACCTCGCCTTTCGCACGGCGGCACGGGTCGGGCTCAACGAAGGCCTGCCGCAATGCCAGTCGGTGCTGCTGGAGCCGATCCACGTGGTCGAGATCGTCTGCCCGACCGACGCCACCGCCAAGATCAACGCGATCCTGTCGGCGCGGCGCGGCCAGATCCTCGGCTTCGACACCCGCGACGGCTGGAGCGGATGGGACTGCGTCCGCGCCATGATGCCGGAAGCCGAGATCGGCGAGTTGATCGTCGAGCTGCGTTCGGCCACGGCAGGCGCCGGCAGCTTCACCCGCCAGTTCGACCACATGGCCGAAGTCACGGGGCGCGCCGCCGACCAGATCATCGCTGCGCATCAGCACGCGGCGTGAGCTGCCTCTCGCAGTGAGGCACGTACTGCTCTCGCCCTCTCACCGCTCGTACGGGGAGAGGGCGACGCGGAGCACGTGGCGGCGAGGGCCCTCTTGCGTTCGGCTCAATTTGATGTATTTTACATCATTGTGCATGCTCCAGACATCACTTATAATCGTTCATACGTGAGGCCAAGGTGATCACGTCGTTCCAGATGCGGGCAGCGCGCGCGCTGCTCGGCATTGACCAGAGGGCCTTGGCGGAGCTTGCAGGCGTATCGCTGCCGACCATTCAGCGGATGGAGGCGAGCACCGGCAACGTCCGTGGCGTGGTCGAGACCTTGATGAAGGTGGTCGAAGCCTTTGATCGGGCCGGCGTCGAGCTGATCGGCGAACAGGCGCGCAGCGAAGGCGGCGGACGTGGCGTTCGGCTCAAGGAGCCGGGGCCGCCGCGTCGGGTGGGGGCGTGATCCCGCAAATGATCATGCTCGGAAGCAGTCTTAACTAACGCACCGTCGCGCCCCGATACGCGGCCGCACGATGCATCGGAGCGTCGTGGGCAGCGGAGCATTTTGCTGAAATGAGCATCACAGGCGAACACGCAGGCAAGCTGCACCAGCTTCGTCGGCCGACCTTCACCGAACTCTATCTGCCAAAGCTCGTCACCGTATGGCGCGAGGGCTACGGCTGGTCGGATTTCCGCGCCGATGTGTTCGCGGGCCTCACGGTTGCGATCGTCGCGCTGCCGCTGTCGATGGCGATCGCGATCGCCTCGGGTGTGACGCCGGACCGCGGACTTTACACCGCTGTTGTCGGCGGCTTCATTGCGTCACTGCTCGGCGGCAGCCGGTTCCAGATCGGCGGTCCTGCCGGCGCCTTCATTGTGCTGGTTGCGGCGACCGCCGACCGTCACGGGGTCGACGGCGTGATCCTGGCGACGCTGATGGCGGGCCTGTTCCTGATCGCTGCGGGCTTCCTGCGGATCGGCACCTATATCAAGTTCATTCCGTATCCGGTGACGGTCGGCTTCACCGCCGGCATCGCCGTGATCATCTTCGCCAGCCAGCTGCGCGATCTCGGCGGGATCACGCTCCTCGCGAAGGAGCCGAGCGAGTTCGTTCCGAAACTGATCGCGCTTGCCGGCGGCCTGCACACCGTCAATCCGTCGGCCGTCGCGGTCGCGATCGTCAGCATTGCCATCATCGCGGGCCTGCGACGTTGGCTGCCGTCCTGGCCGGGCATCCTGATCGCGGTCGTGCTCGCGGCGGTCGCATGTGCCGTGCTGTCGCTGCCGGTCGAGACCGTCGGCTCGCGCTTCGGCGGCATTCCGCGCGAACTGCCCTCGCCGGCCTTGCCTGCATTCTCGCTCGCGAAGGCGACCGCCGTGCTGCCCGATGCGATCTCCTTCGCGCTGCTCGCCGCCATCGAATCGCTGCTGTCGGCGGTGGTGGCCGACGGCATGACCGGTCGCCGTCACCGCTCCAATTGCGAGCTGGTGGCGCAAGGCGCCGCCAATGTCGGCGCGGCGCTGTTCGGTGGCATCTGTGTCACCGGGCTGATCGCGCGCACCGCGACCAACATCCGCGCCGGCGCGCGGGGACCGCTCGCGGGCATGCTGCATTCGGTCTTCCTGCTGCTGTTCATGCTGATCGCAGCGCCGCTCGCGAGCTACATCCCGCTGGCCGCGCTCGCCGCCGTGCTCGTCGTGGTGGCCTGGACCATGGCGGAGAAGCACGAATTCGCGACGCTCCTGCGCTCGTCATGGGGCGATGCCGTCGTGCTGCTCGCAACCTTCCTGCTCACCATCTTCCGCGATCTGACCGAAGGGATTCTGGTCGGCTTCGCGCTCGGCGCGGTGCTGTTCATCCATCGTATGGCGGAAATGACCGGCATCGAGGAACGTTCGCCGATGGTGGCCGCCGATCGTCCCGACGACGAAAATGGCGAGCGCGTGCCTTACGACCCCGCGCTCGCGGTCGATCGCGACGTGCTGGTCTATCGCATCACCGGCGCGTTCTTCTTCGGCGCGGCCTCGGCGATCGGCAGCGTGCTCGACGGCATCGCCGACAAGCGCAAGGGATTCGTGGTCGATTTCGCCGCGGTGCCGTTTTTGGATTCGACCGCGGCCAACGTGCTCGGCCGCGTCGCCGCCAAGGCCCACCGCCAAGGCATCCGGCTGTTCATCACGGGGGCGTCGCCTGCGGTGCGCCGCGCGCTGCTCACCCATGGCGTCACGCCGCCACGCGCCCGCTATCGCGAGACCATCGCGCGTGCGGTCGCCGACATCAAGGGTGGCGCGGCGCAGCCCGCGGCCGGTGAGGCGGGCACGACCTGACGTCGAGCCTCTCCCGAGACGGCCCGTGCGCTTGACAGGGCTTGCGGGACGCGAAATGGATCGCCTCCGAAACGACCCCAGGGGAGGACGACCGTGACCAAGGCTCCCGCAGCCTGTCTGATCGGATGGCCGGCCGCGCATTCGCGCTCGCCGCTGATCCATCGTTATTGGCTGCGCACGCTCGATATCGAGGGCGGCTATGTCATCGAGGCGGTTCCACCCGATAATCTGCGCGATTTCGTGCTGCGGCTGTCGCTGCGCGGCTTCGTCGGCGCCAACGTCACCATCCCGCACAAGGAGGGCGTGCTTGAGCTCTCGACGCCCGATGCCCGCGCGCGGGCGGTCGGTGCGGCCAACACGCTGTGGTTTGCGGACGGCGAGCTGCACTCGACCAACACCGACGTCGAGGGCTTTATCGGCAATCTCGATGCCAGCGCGCCCGGCTGGGACGCAGCCGAAGAGGCGCTGGTGCTGGGTGCCGGCGGCTCCTCGCGCGCCATCGTGTTCGGGTTGCTCGAACGCGGCATCAGCTGCGTCCATCTCGCCAATCGCACCATCGCCCGGGCCGAGATGCTTGCAAGGCAGTTCGGGCCGAACGTGCATCCTGTTGCGTGGGACAGCATCCACGACATTCTGCCGCGTGCAAACCTTCTCGTGAACACGACCTCGCTCGGCATGGACGGCCAGCCTTCACTCGACCTTGACGTGGCGCGCCTGGCCGATGGCGCCGTGGTCGCCGATCTCGTCTATGTCCCGCTGGTGACGCCGCTGCTCGCGGCCGCACAGGCGCGCGGGCTGAAAACCGCCGACGGGCTTGGCATGCTGCTGCATCAGGCGATCCGCGGCTTCGAGCTGTGGTTCGGCCAGCGGCCGCAGGTCACGGCCGAGCTGCGCGCGCTGGTCGAGGCCGATCTCACAAAGACTTGAGAGAATAGCGCGTAACCTCCGGAGTTCTATGTCCGTAGGGACAATAGGGCGCAATCGGAGACCATCATGTCTGTTCAACGTGCAACTTTCACACGTCCGCTCATCGCCGTCGCGATGGTGGCCGTCTCGACCCTTTCGGCACTTGCGCAAAGGGCGCCGGTGCCGACGCGCGTGCGCGGCACGATCGAAAGCGTCAATGGTGACACGATGCAGGTCAAGGCGCGCAGCGGCGAGGACGTCAAGCTGCACATCGCCTCCGACGTGAACGTGTCGGGCATTACCAGGATTTCACTTGCCGACATCAAGCCCGGCTCCTTCGTCGGCGCCACCACCGTGCCGGGACCGGACGGCGGCGCGAACGCGGTCGAGGTCCACGTGTTTCCGGAGAGCATGCGCGGCACCGGCGAGGGCTCGCGCCCCTATGACCTCAAGCCCAACTCCAGCATGACCAATGCGACCGTGTCGGAGAGCGTGGTCGGCAATGACGGCCATACGCTGCTGGTCAAGTACAAGGACGGCGAGAAGAAGGTGTTCGTCGCCGACAATACCCCGGTGGTGACCTTCGTGCCCGGCGACAAATCCGATCTGAAGGCCGGCGCCAAGGTGATCGCCTTCATGAAGCAGCTGCCGGACGGCTCGTTCGAAACCAACCGCGTCAGCGTCGGCCGCGACGGCCTGACGCCGCCGATGTAAATGGAGCACAACAACATGTCGAAGAGAAGCTGGATATCACGCGTTGGCGTGGCTGCATTCGCCGCCTGCATCGTCACGTCATCCGCCCTGGCGCAGCAGACGCCGACGGTCCGCATCCGCGGCACCATCGAGAGCGTCGACGGCAACACGCTCGGCATCAAGACCCGCGAAGGCAGCGACGTGAAGGTGCGCATGACCGACAACGTCGCGGTCTTCGCGGTGGTGAAGACGTCGTTGTCGGAGATCAAGGACGGCTCCTATATCGGCGTCACCGGAATGCCCGAGCCCGACGGCACCCAGAAGGCGATCGCGGTGCACATCTTCCCTGAAAACCAGCGCGGCGCGGCCGAAGGTTTTCGTCCCTGGGATGCGCGCGCCAACTCGACCATGACCAATGCCACCGTGGCGCAGACGGTGAAGGGCACCGACGGCCAGAACATCACGGTCAAGTACAAGGACGGTGAGAAGAAAGTCGTGGTGCCCCCGGACACGCCGATCGTCACCTTCGTGGCCAGCGACAAATCCGAGCTCAAGCCCGGCGCCAAGCTGATCATTTTCGGTGCGGTGAAGAAGGACGATGGTTCGCTGGAAGCCAACCGGGTCAACGTCGGCCGCGACGGAGTGACGCCGCCGATGTAAGGGTGCTGCTGCGGCGGCATCTTCAGTGTCGTCCCGGCTGAGGCCGGGACCCATACCGCGTGATCTATCGTTGGGCGCAGGTCTCAGTACCGCGCGAAGGTTGAATAACTACCAATCTTCGCCAAACTACTCGCTGTGGCTATGGGTCCCGGCCTTCGCCGGGACGACGGCTGAGTTTGAAGCGGTTGCTTTTTGCCACACCGCTGCGGTCACATCGCGATGATGTGCTCGTCGATCTCGTCGATCCTGTTGACGCCGCACAGGCCCATGGTGGTGAGCAACTCCTTCTGGATGATGTCGATCGCCTTGGCGACGCCCGCCTGGCCGCCGGCGCCGAGGCCATAGGCGTAGGCGCGGCCGATCATGCAGGACTTTGCGCCGAGCGCGAGCGCGCGCATCACGTCCTGGCCGGAACGAATGCCGCCGTCGAACATGATCTCCATCCTGTCACCGACCGCCTCGGCGATCTCGGGCAGCACCTCGATCGATGACGGCGCGCCGTCGAGCTGACGGCCGCCATGGTTCGATACGACGAGCGCCTGCGCGCCGGTCTTGGCGGCTTCCTCGGCGTCCTCGACGTCCAGAATGCCCTTGATGATCAGCTTGCCCGGCCAGATGCTGCGGACCCACTCGACGTCCTTCCAGTTCAGGGACGTATCGAATTGCGACGCCGTCCACTCCGCGAGGCGATTGAGGTCCCCGGTGTTCTTCACATGGCCGGCGATGTTACCGAAGGTGCGGCGCTTGCCTTGCAGCACGCCGGAGACCCAGGCGGGCTTGCTGGCGAAATCCAATAGCTTCGAGAGCGACCATTCCGGCGGGACCGTCATGCCGTTCTTGATGTCCTGGTGGCGCTGGCCGATCACCTGGAGATCGACGGTCAGCACCAGCGCGGAGCATTTCGCCGCGATCGCGCGCTGGATCAATTCCTTGATGAAGCCGCGGTCCTTCATCACGTAGAGCTGGAACCAGAACGGCTTCTCGACACTGGCCGCGATGTCCTCGATCGAGCAGATCGACATCGTCGACTGCGTGAACGGGATACCGGCGGCTTGCGCGGCGCGGCAGGCATGGATCTCGCCGTCGCCATGCTGCATGCCGAGCAGGCCCACCGGCGCGAGCATCAGCGGCATGGTCGAGGGCTCGCCGAGGATCGTGGTCGCAGTGTCGCGCTTGGAGACGTCGACCAGAATGCGCTGGCGGAACTTGATCGCCTGCATGTCGTCGCGGTTGGCGCGCAGCGTTTCCTCGGCGTAGGAGCCGCGGTCGCAATAATCGAAGAACGCCTTCGGCACGCGGCGCTGATGCAGTGTGCGAAGATCGTCGATACAGGTGATGTGCTTCATGAACGTTTCCCCGGCCCGTCTTGTATCGGAAGAGTCTGCATCGGAAGTAGCGGATGAGTCTTGCATCGGAAGATCGAGGGGTCATCTAGCATGGTTGGATGCACAGCCAAATCGTTTGCAAATCCTTTGTGGAGAGGAGGGCGCCATGACCAGGCCGCACACCGGACCGACGCCGGAGGAGATCAAGGAGAAGCATGATCTCGAGGAAGCGCTGGAGGAAGGTCTGGAAGAGACCTTTCCGGGCTCCGATCCCGTCAATGTCACCCAGCCGGCGCCGAGCCGCGGGGACGGCCATGTGAAGCGCTCGAACTAGGCGCGAGTTCCGCCCTGTTCCGGCGTCCTCGCTGGAAATATAATGTTAACAAGACGTTATCAGCGCCGGGGCCTGCCCGGTTCCGTAATGATTCATCATATTTTTTGAAGCCAAGTTAGCCGCGATGGCTTTATAAGACCTCAGCAAATCAGGAATGCGGGTCCCGCCAGGGCACCCGCAGGTTGTATTGGGGATCCCTGGTTGTCGCGTGGGGGACGATATGAGCCGCAAATATTTCGGGACGGACGGGATCCGGGGCCGCGCCAACGGACTGATCACGCCGGAGCTCGCGCTCAAGGTCGGCCAGGCCGCAGGCCTGGCGTTTCAGCGCGGTGACCACCGCCACAGGGTCGTGATCGGCAAGGATACCCGCCTGTCCGGCTACATGATCGAATACGCCATGGTGGCGGGCTTCACCTCGGTCGGCATGGACGTGCTGCTGGTCGGCCCGATGCCGACGCCGGCGGTCGCGATGCTGACCAAGTCGATGCGCGCCGATCTCGGCGTGATGATCTCCGCCTCGCACAATCTGTTCGAGGACAACGGCATCAAGTTGTTCGGCCCGCAGGGCTTCAAGCTCTCCGACGACGTCGAGAAGCAGATCGAGCAGCTGCTCGACGAGCCCATCGACAAGCGTCTCGCCCAGAGCGCCAGTCTCGGCCGCGCCCGCCGCATCGACGGCGTGCATGACCGCTACATCGAATTCGCCAAGCGCACGCTGCCGCGCGATCTGTCGCTCGACGGCTTGCGCGTCGTGGTCGATTGCGCCAATGGCGCCGCCTACAAGGTGGTGCCGGAAGCGCTGTGGGAGCTGGGCGCCGACGTGATTCCGATCGGGGTCGAGCCCGACGGCTTCAACATCAACAAGGAATGCGGCTCCACCTCGCCGGAAGCGCTGTCGAAGAAGGTCCGCGAGATGCGCGCCGACATCGGCATCGCGCTCGACGGTGACGCCGATCGCGTCATCCTGGTCGACGAGCGCGGTCACATCGTCGACGGCGACCAGCTGCTCGCGGTGATCGCGCAGAGCTGGAAGGAAGACGGCCGGCTGTCGCGATCGGGCATCGTCGCCACCGTAATGTCGAACCTCGGGCTCGAGCGCTTCCTCAATGCGCAGGGCCTCGATCTCGTGCGCACGCCGGTCGGCGATCGCTACGTGCTCGAGCAGATGCTGAACGGCGGCTACAATCTCGGCGGCGAGCAGTCCGGCCACATCATCCTGTCCGACTACGCCACCACCGGCGACGGCTTCGTTGCCGCGTTGCAGGTGCTTGCCGTGGTGCAGAAGCTGCGCCGCCCGGTGTCGGAAGTCTGCCACCGCTTCGATCCGCTGCCGCAGATCCTGAAGAACGTTCGTCACAAGGGCGGCAAGCCGCTCGACAATTCCGACGTCAAATCGGCGATCTCCGACGGCGAGCAGCGGCTCAACGGCCACGGCCGCCTGCTGATCCGCTCCTCCGGCACCGAGCCGGTGATCCGCGTCATGGGCGAGGGCGAGGATCGCATCCTGGTCGAGGACGTCGTCGATACCATCGTCTCGGCGCTCGGGCAGGCCGCGGCGTAAGCTCTTCCTCGACCACAGTATCGTAGGGTGGGCAAAGCGAAGCGTGCCCACCGCTTCTGTGCGCTGTCGGTCGATGGTGGGCACGGCGCAAGTGCGCCTTTGCCCACCCTACGATTCCGGACTCGCGGAGAGGTAAGAGATGCATCGCAGCCATTTGCGATTGGCGGTGGTTCCACCACTCCCTGCATCGTAATGAGCTTGTCGCGGCAATCTGCCGCGCCCGCCGGGATGCTCCAGTGAACAAGCCTGTCGTCGTCTCAGAGGAAGCGCTGACCGAACCCGTCATCGTCAGCGACGTGGCACAAGCAGCCAAGGCCGCGGGGCCGGCCTATGTCGTGCTGGCCGGCATCAGCTTCTCGCACTTCCTCAACGACACCATGCAGTCGCTGATCGCCTCGGTGTATCCGATCCTGAAGGACACCTACGCGCTCGACTTCGCGCAGATCGGCATGATCACGCTGGCCTTCCAGTTCACGGCCTCGCTGCTCCAGCCGGTGGTCGGCCACTACACCGACAAGAAGGCGCAGCCTTATTCGCTGTCGATCGGCATGGCCTCGACCTTCTTCGGTCTGTTGCTGCTCAGTGCCGCCCACCAATATCTCGTTATCCTCGTTGCCGCCGCGCTCGTCGGTCTCGGCTCGGCGGTGTTTCATCCGGAGTCGGCGCGCATCGCGCGGCTGGCCTCCGGCGGCCGCTACGGCTTTGCGCAGTCGGTATTCCAGCTCGGCGGCAGTTTTGGCACCTCGATGGGACCGGTGCTGGCCGCGCTCATCGTCGTGCCCTTCGGGCAGGGCAGCATCGCCTGGTTCTCCTCGATCGCCTTCCTCGCGATCCTCATCCTCTGGCGCATCGGCTGCTGGTACGAACCGCAGATCAAGGCGAAGAAGACCGCGGTGGCTCAAGCCCATCCCGACGCGCCGAGCTCGCGTCGCGTCGTCGTCGCGCTCCTCGTGCTGGTCGCGCTGCTGTTCTCGAAACAGCTCTACGTCTCGAGCCTGTCGAGCTACTACATCTTCTATCTGATCGACCGGTTCGGCGTGTCGACGCAAGCCGCGCAGATGTATCTCTTCATTTTCCTCGCGGCGAATGCGGTCGGGGCTTTTCTCGGTGGTCCCCTGGGCGATCGCTTCGGCCGCAAGATCGTGATCTGGATCTCGATCCTGGGGGCGCTGCCGTTCACGCTGGCGCTGCCATATGCCGGGCTCTATGCGAGCGCGGTGCTGTCCGTGATCATCGGCCTGATCATCTCCTCGACGACGTCGTCGATCATCGTGTTCGCGCAGGAGTTGGTTCCGCATCGCTTCGGCATGATCTCCGGCGTGTTCTTCGGTGTCGCGTTCGGCATCGGCGGCCTTGGCGCCGCCGTGCTCGGCAAGCTTGCCGACCACACCTCGATCGAATTCGTCTACCAGGTCTGCGCCTATCTGCCGGCGATCGGCCTGCTTGCGGTGTTCCTGCCCAAGCTACCGCGGCACGCGCGTTAACATATCCTGTCTTGCTGCAGCGCGGCTTCATACATCGTTAGGACATGCGGCGACGGCGTCGCATTTGCGCTGCATTTTTGCAACGCTCGCCCCGCATGCGCGTATGCGGTTAGAAAAAATCAACCTTAAAAATTAGGGTTAAGTGGCGCTTAAACATTTGCTGGCATCGTCCGGGCCGTGAGTTTCCAGAACGTGAGGCGCCGTATTGCCTCACCGGCCAAAAGGACGAAGCCAATGCGTAGCGTTAAGTCTCTCCTTGCCGCGGGTGCGGCAACCCTGATCTCCTCGATGGCGTTCGCCGCCGACATGCCGATCGCGGCGCCCCCTCCGATGTACGCGCCCCCGGCTCCGCCCGCCGACTTCGGCGGCTGGTATCTGCGCGGCGACGTCGGCATGACCAACCAGCGCGCCAAGAGCATCGAGGGCGCCGTAGCGCCTGGGTTTACGAAGGCGACGGAGGGACTCGGCTTCGATTCGGCGACGCTGTTCGATCTCGGCGTCGGCTACCGCTTCAACAACTGGTTCCGTGGCGACGTGATCGGCCAGTACCGGGGCAGGGCCAATCTGCACGGCAGCGACAACGTCATTGGACCCGGCTTCGTCGGCGTCAACAATTACAGCGGCAGCAAATCCGAGTGGGTCGTCATGGCGAATGCCTATGTCGATCTCGGCACCTGGTGGTGCATCACCCCGTTCATCGGCGCCGGTGTCGGCGGCTCCTACAACAAGATCAGCGGCTTCCGCGACGACGGCGTGTCGTACAGCCCGGGGCTCAACAACAGCGTCGCTTACTTCGCCGACAACGGAAAGTGGAACCTCGCCTGGGCCGCCCACGCCGGTCTCGCCTACAAGGTCAATCCCGGGTTCACCGTCGAACTGGCCTACAGCTACATGAACCTCGGCGACGCGGCGCCCGGCAACTATCGCTTGTTCGACAACAGCGCCTCGGGTCCGTCAACGATCAAGATCAAGGAGCTCACCTCGCACGACGTCAAGCTCGGCGTGCGCTGGGATCTCAACAGCCCGCCGGCCTACATGCCGCCGCTCGTCACCAAGGGCTGATCGACAGCCTCATCGGTTAGGACTTCTTAACGGCGCGGGACCATCCCGCGCCGTTTTGCTTTGCGTATTTTTCATGGCTGCACCGCGACGAAAGCCCCCGACGCAACCATTGGTTAAGGTTAACGAGCCATGATCACGAGCGAAAGTTCGAGTTCGATGGAGCGTTCGATGCGTAGGCTTTTGTTGGCGACGGCGATGTTGGGGATGGTCTCTGCCGCGAACGCGGCCGACATGCCGGATCTGCCGATTCTGCGCGGCAGCTTCACCGAGGGCCTGAGCACGTCCAACGTCAACTGGCAGGGCTACTACATCGGCGGCCAAGGCGATTACGGCACCGTCACGTCGAAGGTATCGTCCACTATCAACAGCGACATCCAGTCCACCTTCGTGACGCCCGGCCCGGCCTACAACTGGCAGCCGCTCGCGGCCGCGC
Organism: Bradyrhizobium sp. 76; assembly: GCF_023073025.1. Lineage (NCBI taxonomy): Bacteria > Pseudomonadati > Pseudomonadota > Alphaproteobacteria > Hyphomicrobiales > Nitrobacteraceae > Bradyrhizobium > Bradyrhizobium sp. 76. The sequence goes on along the minus strand of NZ_JADPIS010000102.1, from coordinate 167,939 downwards.
ACAGCAGCAATGGCGGCTATGGCCTGTTTGCCGGATACAACGGTCAATGGGACGACGTGGTGCTTGGAATCGAGGCGAACTATATTCACGGCGGCTTCAAGTCGACCACGAGCTCGACAGGACAAACATTCGATAACGTCAATGCTGTGATTGCCACCACGACGACATCTGCAGTCGTCGGCGTGTCGGACTTTGGATCGCTGCGCGCGCGCGCCGGCTATGCCTGGGGATGTTTCCTGCCCTACGCGTTCATCGGCGGTGGAGTTGGCAGCCAGACCGTCGAGCGGTACGCTTCGGCGTTTCCTTCGTCGGTGCGGCCTGCGACGGCGTTCGCAAGCAAGAGCAAGCTGGTCTATGGATATTCCGCCGGTATTGGCTTCGACGCCATGCTCGTCGGCGGGCTGTTTTTCCGTGCTGAATATGAATTCCAGCGCGTGGCTTCGGACGTCGAATCCAGCATCAACACCGTTCGCGCCGGTCTCGGCTACAAGTTCTGACGCGCCGGCGCGCGGCGCCGATTGACAGGCCGCCTCCGTCCTGATGCTCTGTCGCCGAATGCGCGGGGGGCAGCGATGCGGATCTACGGCGATACCAATTCCGGCAATTGTCTGAAGGTGAAGTGGGTCTGCGACAAGCTCGCGCTGCCTACCAGTGGGTCGAGATCGACACTCGCAAGGGCGAAAGCCGCACGGCGCAATTCCTCGAGATGAATGGTGCCGGCCAGGTGCCCACCGTCGCTTTCGACGACGGCCGCACGCTGGCGCAATCCAATGCCATCATCCGCTATCTCGCGCGCGACAGCGTGCTCATTCCGCGCGATGCTTTCACCGCCGCCAAGATGGACGAATGGCTGTTCTGGGAACAATACAGCCACGAGCCCTACATCGCGGTGTGCCGCTTCCAGCTCGTCTATCTCGGCAAGGACGCCTCCGAGCTCGATCCTGAAAAGGTCAAGCGCGGCTATGCGGCGCTTGACCGCATGGAGCAGCATCTCGCCGGCAGCCGTTTCCTCGCCGGCGATGCCGTCTCGCTCGCCGAGGTGTCACTGCTCGCCTATACCCGCGTTGCGCATGAAGGCGGCTTCGATCTCGGCCGCTTTGCCGCCGTCCGCCGCTGGATCGCCGAAGCTGAGACCTTTCTCGGGCTTCCCAAGGTGCGCTAAGGCGCGCTGAGGCAGGAGTAACTTCATGAACGCCGAATCCGTCTCCATTCGTCCCGCGCGCCGCGAGGACGTTGCTGCGATCGTGGCGATGCTCGCCGACGATCATCTCGGGCGCGCACGCGAGCGCGTAGAAGACCCGTTGCCTGCGTCCTATTACGAGGCATTCGCGCGGGTCGAGCGCGATCAAAATATCCAGCTCGTGGTTGCGGAGAGCGAGGGCAGGGTGGTCGGCTGCCTGCAGCTCGCGATCCTGCCGGGTCTCAGCTCGCAAGGCGGCCGGCGGGGTCTGCTCGAAGACGTCCGCGTTGCTTCCGATTGCCGCAGCCGCGGCATCGGCGAGCAATTGGTGCAATGGGCGGTGACGGAAGCGAAAGCGCGCGGCTGCAATCTGGTCGAACTGCTCACACATCAGACGCGAACAGATGCGCAGCGCTTCTACAAGCGGCTTGGGTTCACCGCGAGTCACGTCGGCATGACTGTCCGCTTTTGACGCAGCGCGCCATGAGCCTTGCGCGATCAGCGAAATCGGATCGCGCATACGTTCATGTTAAGAGCTGATAAACTACCCGTTCGACGTTCACATGGAACCAGGAACGAACGGTGCTACGCGAGCGTCTGAAACCGGGCTCGATCGGTTCGGGGATTTCGATGACAAGCTATTCGATGATCAAGGTCGGCAACGACTACGTCGTGCAGGCCAATGACAAATGCATTTTGAAAGTAGGCAGCCGCCGCCGCGCCGCGCAATTGATCAACGATGCCACGGACTTGCTGAACGCGCTGGCCGTGGTCGAATCCCCCAAAATCGCACCGGAGGCGCCATCACTCGCGCGTGAGGCTCCGGAACTTCCTTGACTGGTCTTCCCGATTCCCGTATCTGCCGCGGCGGGACACCTCCCCCCAACGGGAGGCTTACTATCTGGAAGGGTAGACGATGACTGTAGCGAAGCCCGCTTCGCGGCCGAACGTGCCGCATTTTTCCTCCGGTCCCTGCGCCAAGCGCCCCGGATGGAATGCCCAAAATCTCAAGGACGCAGCGCTCGGCCGTTCGCATCGCGCGAAGGTCGGCAAGACCAAGCTCAAGCTCGCGATCGATTTGACGCGCGAGGTGCTCGAAGTGCCCGCCGATTATCGCATCGGCATCGTGCCGGCCTCCGATACCGGCGCTGTCGAGATGGCGCTGTGGTCGATGCTGGGGGCGCGGCCCGTCACCACGCTCGCCTGGGAATCCTTCGGCGAGGGCTGGGTCAGCGACATCGTCAAGGAATTGAAGCTCAAGGACGTCACCAAGCTCAACGCGGCTTACGGTGAGATCCCCGACCTCTCCAAGGTCGATCCGAAGTCCGACGTCGTCTTCACCTGGAACGGCACCACCTCGGGCGTGCGCGTGCCTAACGCCGACTGGATCAGCGCCACTCGCGAAGGCCTGACCATCTGCGACGCCACCTCGGCCGCGTTCGCGCAACCGCTCGACTGGGCCAAGCTCGACGTCGTCACCTTCTCCTGGCAGAAGGCGCTCGGCGGCGAAGCCGCGCACGGCATGCTGATCCTGTCGCCCCGCGCCGTGGAGCGGCTCGAAACCTACAAGCCGGCCTGGCCGCTGCCGAAGATTTTCCGCATGACCAAGGGCGGCAAGATCAACGAAGGCATTTTCGTCGGCGAGACCATCAACACGCCGTCGATGCTCTGCGTCGAGGATTATCTCGACGCGCTGAACTGGGCCAAGTCGATCGGTGGCCTCAAGGCGCTGATCGCGCGCGCCGACGCCAACACCAGGGTGCTCGCCGACTGGAAGGCGAAGACGCCCTGGATCGACTTCCTCGCCAAGGACGCCGCGATCCGCTCCAACACTTCGGTGTGCCTGAAGTTCACCGATCCCGCGATCACCTCGCTCTCCGAGGACGCGCAGGCCGACTTCTCCAAGAAGCTGGTGGCGCTGGTCGAGAAGGAAGGCGCGGGCTACGACTTCGCCTACTACCGCGATGCGCCCGCCGGCCTGCGCATCTGGTGCGGCGCCACCGTCGAGGCCAGCGATGTCGCGCTGCTGACCCAGTGGATCGACTGGGCCTTCGCCGAGACCAAGGCCACGCTCGCCAAGGCGGCGTAAGCAGGCTTCGCTCGTCGCGTTATCTCATCTCGTCATGGCCGGGCTTGACCCGGCCATCCATCAAACAGAATGGATCCGCGGGTCAAGCCTGCGGACGACGGTCTCAGATTTATCGACCATCAGGGATCTTTCCCATGACCAAACCCAAAGTTCTCATTTCCGACGCTCTCTCTCCCGCCGCCGTTCAGATCTTCAAGGACCGCGGTGTCGAGGTCGACTTCCAGCCCAATCTCGGCAAGGACAAGGACAAGCTCGCCGAGATCATCGGCAATTACGACGGCCTCGCGATCCGCTCGGCGACCAAGGCGACCGCGAAGATCCTCGAGAAGGCGACCAATCTCAAGGTGATCGGCCGCGCCGGCATCGGCGTCGACAACGTCGAGATTCCCGCCGCCACGGCCAAGGGCATCATCGTGATGAACACGCCGTTCGGCAATTCGATCACGACCGCCGAGCACGCCATCACCCTGATGCTGGCGCTGGCGCGCGAAATTCCGCAGGCGGACGCTTCGACCCAGGCCGGCAAGTGGGAAAAGAACCGCTTCATGGGCGTCGAGATCACCGGCAAGGTGCTCGGCGTCGTCGGCTGCGGCAACATCGGCTCGATCGTCGCCGACCGCGCGCTCGGCCTGCGCATGAAGGTGATTGCGTTCGATCCGTTCCTGTCGCCGGAGCGCGCCAGGGACATCGGCGTCGAGAAGGTCGAGCTCGACGACCTGCTTAAGCGCGCCGACTTCATCACGCTGCATACGCCGCTCACCGAGAAGACCAAGAACATCATCGACGCAGCCGCGATCGCCAAGATGAAGAAGGGCGTGCGCCTGATCAACTGCGCCCGCGGCGGCCTCGTCGACGAGCAGGCCGTGGTCCACGCTTTGAATTCCAAGCACATCGCAGGCGCCGCCTTCGACGTCTTTGTCGAGGAGCCCGCCACCGCGAACGTGCTGTTCGGTCATCCCAACGTGATCTGCACGCCGCATCTCGGCGCGTCCACCACGGAAGCGCAGGAGAACGTCGCGCTTCAGGTCGCCGAGCAGATGTCGGATTACCTGCTCACCGGCGCGATCTCGAATGCCGTCAACTTCCCCTCGATCACGGCGGAAGAGGCGCCGAAGCTGAAGCCGTTCATCGCGCTCGCCGAAAAGCTCGGCTCGTTCGCGGGTCAGCTCACCGAGAGCGGCATCCTCAAGGTGGAGATCACTTATGAGGGCCACGTCGCCGAGATGAAGATCAAGGCGATCACCTCCGCCGTGCTGTCCGGCCTGCTGCGGCCGATGCTGGGCGAGGTCAACGTCGTCTCCGCGCCCGTCGTCGCCAAGGAGCGCGGCATGGTGGTGGACGAGATCGTCCGCGCCGCCCAGAGCGACTATGAAAGCCTGATCACCGTCACCGTCACCACCGAGCGGCAGGAGCGGTCGGTCTCGGGCACGGTCTATGCCGACGGCAAGCCGCGCCTGGTCGACATCAAGGGCATCCGCGTCGACGCCGAATTTGGCAAGTCGATGATCTACGTGACCAACGAGGACAAGCCGGGCTTCATCGGCAAGTTCGCGAGCCTGCTCGGCGATGCCAAGATCAACATCGCGACCTTCCATCTCGGCCGCGTCGCGCCGGGCTCCGATGCCATCGCGCTGATCGAGGTCGACGGCGCGGTGCCGGCCGATCTGCTCGCCAAGGTGCAGGCCCTGCCGCAGGTCAAGCAGGTCAAGGCGCTGACGTTCTGATACGCCGACATATTCCGACGCGCGGAACAACGCCGCCCTCTCGCGAGGGCGGCGTTTTTATTTCTCCCGCGACCGCTGCACTTTGTGTACCAATGGCGCCGAGAAGACGTCGACCGACGCTCCGTTCAAATCGTTCGAAAAGGGAGAAGACAATGCGTGAAGCCGTCATCGTTTCCTATGCACGCACGGGCCTCGCGAAATCCGGCCGCGGCGGGTTCAACATCACCCCGCCGATGTCGCTCGCGGCCCACGCCATTCACCACGCGGTCGACCGCGCCGGCGTCGAGAAGGACTATGTCGAGGATTGCTATCTCGGCAATTGCGCCCATGGCGCGCCGAACATCGGCCGCCAGGCCGCGCTGCTGGCGGGAATGCCGAAATCGACCGGGGGCGTCTCGGTGAACCGGTTCTGCTCGTCCGGTCTCCAGACCATTGCGATGGCCGCCAACTCGATCCGCTCGGACGGTTCCGACTGCATCGTCGCAGGCGGGGTCGAGAGCATCTCGATGCCGGGCGGCGGCACTCCGAAAGAATCGATCGATCCCGAGCTGCTCAAGACGGCGCCGGCGATCTTCATGGCGATGATCGACACCGCCGATATCGTCGCCGAGCGCTACAATCTCAGCCGTGAATATCAGGACGAATATTCGCTGGAGTCGCAGCGCCGCATGGCCGCCGCGCAGCAGGCGGGCAAGTTCAAGGACGAGATCGTCCCGATGAAGACCAAGATGAAAGTGGTCGACAAGGCGACCAAGGCCGAGTCGATCGTCGACTACGTCGTCGACCGCGACGAGTGCAACCGGCCCGAGACCACGCTGGAAGGTCTCGCCAAGCTCGAGCCCGTCAGGGGCCCCGGCAAGTTCGTCACGGCGGGCAACGCCAGCCAATTGTCGGACGGTTCCGCGGCCGTGGTGCTGATGGAAGCCAAGGACGCGGAGAAGCGCGGCCTCAATCCCATGGGCCGCTTCGTCGCCTGGGCGGCCGCGGGGTGCGAGCCGGACGAGATGGGCATCGGCCCGATCTTTGCCGTGCCGAAGCTGTTGAAGCGTCACGGCCTGAAGATCGACGACATCGATCTTTGGGAGCTCAACGAAGCCTTCGCCAGCCAGTGCCTCTATTCGCGCGACAAGCTCGGCATCGATCCCGCCAAGTACAACGTCAACGGCGGCTCGATCGCGATCGGCCATCCCTTCGGCATGACCGGCGCGCGCCTCACCGGCCACATCCTCCAGGAAGGCAAGCGCCGCAAGGCCAAGTGGGGCGTCGTGACGATGTGCATCGGCGGTGGCCAGGGCGGCGCGGGACTGTTCGAGATCTATAGCTGAGGCGATCGCCTCATTGAATGCGAAGGGCACGGCGCCGCAAACGCCGTGCCTTTTGCTTTCTGGCGTGCTTGGGGATACGCCCGCGGCAACTCAACCGTTCTTCTCGATTGCGACAGGTCGGAACACCCATTCCCGCCAGACCACCAGCAAGGCTGACATGATCACCGGGCCTAAAAACAAGCCCAGGAGGCCGAAGGCAGCCAGGCCTCCAAAGATCCCGACGAACGCGAACAGAAACGGTAGCCGCGCCGAGTCGCCGACCAGGGTCGGCCATACGAAATGATCGCCGGCCAACATGACGATCGCGCCCCAGAAGAAGACGCCCGCGGCTGCGAAGCCGCTGCCTCCGCCGGAGATCAGGACCAGCGCCGCGGCGGTGAAGGCCAGCCAGGCGCCGAACGGAAGCATGGCGAAGGCCGTGGTCAGGATCGTGAATACGATGGCATGCGGCACGCCCGCGACGAAATAGGCGACGCCGATCAATAATCCCTCGCCCGCGGCGACCAGCACCGTGCCGTTCACCGTGCCGCGGATCGCATCGACCATTTGCTCGGCGAGACCCTCTCCCGCCTCGCCGAAAAGTCGATCGCAGGTTTCCAGCACGCGGCCCGAGATCGACCGGCCGTTGCGCAGCAGGACGAACAAGGCCACTAGCGAAAAGAACAGAAGAAACAGGCGGTGAAGCAGCTGTCCGCCGAACGTTCGAAACAGTTCCGATGCGTTGTCTGCATTGACGCTTTTCAGCCATGCGGTCGCGGCTTTGGGATCGGAAAGATTGCTGCGCCACCACTGCTCCATGCTCCCTGCGGCGATCGGAAGCCGCGCGAGCCAATCGGGCACTTCGATCCCGCTCTCTCCGGCCTGTTTCATCCAGCCCACGAGCAGATCGCCTTGTTGCGCGATCTGATAGACGGCAAGCGACATCGGCGTAAACAGGATGAGGGCGACGACGAGCGTGAAGACCAGCGGGGCCAGGCTGGACCGGCCGGAGCTCACGCGTGCCGCAAACTTGGTGTAGAGCGGCCACAGGCTGGTTGCGAGAATCGCGGCCCAGATCAATGCGGGGAGAAATCCCGCCGCCGTCCACAACGCCAGTGCGACGAGCGCGAGGGCAAGCACGACCCGTGCGTTCATGCGTGCGCCCGCACCCGTGGGCAGCGGCTTTCGCTCGGTCGTGTTCGGGCCGCCTTCGCTCCGCACGGCGTCGCTCCGCTTGGGCGAACGCTGCTTCGGTGCCACGGATTTCGCTCGTTCGGCCATTTGAGATCACTGGGGTGCGGGAGCTGCAGTGTCGAACTGATCAGCAGGAGAAACGCTGGGTCCCGGCTTCAAGCCGCAACAAGGGGCTTCAGTTCCGCCCGGGAAGAAGTTGCAGTGAGGTGGCGCCCTTCGTCGGGCGCGGCTCGGCCGAAGCCGCCCGGCACGAGGCCGCCCGCAGCGTGGCCGCGGGCGTGCACCGCGGGCAGGAAATCGCGTTCGCCGCTTACGCCTGCGCCAGCGCCGGTGCGAACACCACCTCGATCAGCGAGCCGGAGTTCGCCGCGCTCTTGATGTTGAAGCGGGCGCGGTTGGCTTCGACCAGGGCCTTGGTCAGCGACAGGCTCAGCGCCGAATTGTCCTCGGCATCGCCGGGCGGCGGGGTGCGGAACGGCTCCATCGCGGCGGCGACTTCGCGCTCGCTGAGGCCGTGGCCGGTGTCGCGGATGCGAAGTGCGACCTCGCCGCGGTCGGTGAGTGCGGTGGAGACGATGACCTGGCCGCCGGCGCTGGCGAGCCGGATCGAGTTCGAGATCAGGTTCATGGTGATCTGCCGCATCGCGCGCGCATCCGCGCTCACCTGCGGCAGCGCATGGCCGAGCGAGGTGCGGATGATGATGCGCTCGCGATTGGCCTGCGGCTGCATCACCACCACGCAGGCCTCGACGAGGTCGTTGAGGTTGAGGTTGGCGAAGTTGAGGTCGAGCTTGCCGGTCTCGATCCGCGACAGCTCCAGCAGGTCGTCGATGATGGCGATGACGCGCTCACCGGAGGCGCGGATGTCCTTCATGTACTCGCCGTAGCGCTCGTTGCCGAGCGTGCCGAAGCGCTCCGAGATCATCACCTCCGAGAAGCCGATGATGGCGTTGAGCGGCGTGCGGATCTCGTGGCTGATCCGCGCCAGCATGTCGGCCTTGGCGTTCGCCGTGCCTTCGACGAGGCGTCGCGCCTGCGTCAACTCGCTCTCGCCCTGCTTGCTGTGCGAGAGGTCGCGGAACACGGCGAAGAAGTTCGGGCCGTCGGGCCTGGTGCGGCCCATGATCATGGCGAGCGGAATGACGCCGCCCTTCTTCTCGCGCCCCAGCACCTCGCGGCCGTGGTCGAGCAGGCTCGCGATGTCCTGGCTCTTGAGGTTTTCGAGATAGTCGATGACGACATGCTGGCTCTCCGGCGCGAACAGCGTCACCAGATTCTGCTGCATCAGCGTCTCGCCGTCATAGCCGAACAGCGCCTCGGCGCTGCGGTTGCAGGCGTGGATGTTGCCTTCGGCATCGAACATGACGATGCCCTCGGCCGTGGTGTCGAGGATCGCAGCGAGATCTTCCGCGGCCGCCTCGCCGGCGTCGGGCTCGGGCGCGGTGGGCAAGATCTCGGGGACAATGGTCTCGGCGGCGACGGTCTCGGCGGCGACGGTCTCGGCGATGACGGACGCAGCGGGTGCTGCCTGCGGCAACGCGCAGATCAGCGCGTGCGCGCTCTCGCCGTCCCAGTCGATCGCGTGCAGATGCGCCTCGGTGGTCGGCAGCGGCGCTTCGCCATTGGCGAGCGTCGCGCTGATCGTGACAGGCGTGCCTGCTTGCGATGTGCTGCTGGCCGCGGACACGCCCGGCTCGACATAGAGCGCGTCCAGCCCGCCGGCGTTCTCCAGTGCGCTCAGGCTGGCATAGCCCATGCGCGCGAGAAACGCCGGGTTGGCGTAGAGCAGGCGGTCGAGCCGATAGATCAGGATGCCGGTCGGCAGCAGGTCGAGCAGCGCGCGGTCGCGCATGCTGTGGCCGTGCGCGGGCGGCGCGGGCTCGCTCAGCCATTCGGCCGGCGCGTGCGGTGTCTCAGGCTCCGGCGTCGGCGCCTCGGGCGTGATCTCGGCATCCGGCGGTTCGGCCGATGCCGCGATGGTTTCCTTGTCGCGTTCGAGGCGCTCGGACAATTGCCGGGCGAGCTCGTTGAACGCGCTGTTCTCGACCGGCGTCAGCGTCGGCGATCGCGTGTCGCCGGGCGCGCGGAACGGCAGGACATTGGGAGGCGTTTCCACTGGCGTTTCCGGATCGGTTGGATGTGAATTCGCGTCGGTTGTGGGTTCGGGCAGTTCGGCTTCAGGCTCAGGCTCAGGCTCAGGCTCAGGCTCAGGCTCAGGCTCAGGTGCGGGCGGCTCGATCGGCGGAGGCGGCGGCGCCTCCAGCACTGGCTGGGGCTCGGGTTCAGGCTCCGGCTCGACCACATCGGCGGACAGGCTTTGCGGCGCCGCCGGTTCGGCCAACAGCTCGAAACGCCTGAGCGCATCGAGCCGGTTGAGGCCGTCGAGATCGCGGCAGACGCCAAAACCCCTGAAGCCCGCGAAGTTGCGTTCGCCGTCATAAACCGGAAGTCCGGCAAGCTCGACCGGCAGATGCTCGCCGCCGTCGGCTGGCCAGTTCACGGTGATCCCAGCCCAGGTGTCCTTGCTCGCAAGCGCCTGCGCCACGCGGCTTTCAGGATCGAGCGCGAATGCATCGGCGATCTCGCGCCAGGAGCGGCCGAAGCCGGCGGCCGTGTGCGGACCGATCAGGTGGATGAATTCGTCTGACAGAAGCACAAAGCGGCTCTCTGCATCCATCTTCCAGAGGAGGCGCAGCGGATGCTGACGCGGTGCGGGCGGCTCTTCATGGCCCGACGGCGGCTCGACCATGCCTGTTACGGTCGGCGCGGCCTGCGGCGACACCATGGCCTCGGCCGAGTTTTCAACCGGAGTCTTCGGTTCGACCTCGGCAGGCACGGCTTCGGCCGCTTCCTCGACGGCCTGCTGAATCGTCACGATCTCTGTTGCCGGCGCATCGAGCGGCTCGGCAAAGGCGTCGAACAGCGCGATTTCGGATGGCGCCTCATGCGACGGCGCTGCTTGCACATGCTCTGGCACGGGGGCGGGAGCAGGGGGCGGCGCAGGCTCAGGCCGAGCGACGTCTTCGCGCGCGACCTCTTCAGCTGCCTCGGCTTTAACGTCGTCAGTCGCAGGCGCCGCCTGCTGCGCGGCAGGCTCGATCAGCGCGACCAGGCCGACATCGGCGCCGCTGCCGACCCGCTGCAGCACCATCTGGCCGATGCCGATCGGCGTCTCGGCGCGGCCCTGGCGAAGCGCATCGCTGCGCGCCTGTTCGAGGCCGCCCTCGGTGAGATCGCGGAAGCCGAGCAGGGTGCGGGCGGTTTCGCTGGCGCCGACGAACAGGCCGTCGGGCGCGAACGCCGCCATCGGCGTCTTGGCGCCGTCGACGAGACGAAGCAGGCGTTCGACCAGGGGCATGGTGCGCAAGCCCGGGTCCATCGCGGTGACGAGCACGGCAGATCCTTGGAAGAATTGGCCGCCATCGGCGAAGTCGAGCCGGGCACAGGCGCAGGTCATCAGCGTGCCGAGCCGCGCCCCGAAGCCGCGCAGCCGTTCGAGCCGGATTGCGCCGTTCGCAGGCAGCCGGCCGGCCAGCCGGATGATCTGGCGGCGGTGGCTGTCGGTGGGCCCGAAGATCTTCTCCGCCAGCGCCGTGGCATTGGCCGCGCCGAACAGCCTTGCGCCGACCGGATTGGCCCAGAGCACGCGCGTGCCGTCGATCGACCAGAGCCAGACTGGCAGCGGCGAGGTCGCGTGCACGGCCAGCCGGGGATCGCCCACGCCTCGCAACTGGAAATCCGAACTCGTCATCCGACCGGCTTCGCGTCCCACTTGTGCGCACAGGCTGCCGGAATGACAGCCTTAAGAAAGGGTTAGTATCGCCCGCAGCCGCGGGCAGGTCCACGGCCCCAGCCTACGGGGCAAGGCCTAAAGCCGCGATAACCTTAATGTGGCGAGGCCCGCAAGCCGTAGCCCGGTCGCATCCCCATCCTTCAGATGCCGCGTCGGGCAGCACCTATGCCGCCCAGCCAATCCGCGCAGCGGTCGTCTCCAGGACAAGGCGGGTGCTCAGAGGCCACCCGATTACCTCAACCACCGGTTCCCCAGCCCGGGAACCTCATCCTCGCCGCGATTAAATTTGCGCAATGCATCCCAAAACCCGTTGCGCTGCACAATGTTGACATTTTAGGCAGGCATGGTCCTCGCGCTGGGCGAGCCATCATTCGTTTTATGTTTCCAGTCTTCGCTTCCGTCACCCAATTGGCCGGCGGGCGCGGCCGAAAAGGCTCACTCCGTTTTTCCATTTAGTGTGAGGGATACCCCATGACAGGTACGACTGATCCATTCTCCGCCTCCGTCATTCCGTTCGAAGTTCCGGAGCAGATGCGTGCGTTCGCCGAAAAGGGCGTGTCGCAGGCCCGCGAGAGCTATGCCAAGTTCAAGGACGCCGCCGAAACCCACAACGGCACGGTCGAGGCCGTGTTCGCGTCCGCCCACAAGGGCGTCAGCGAATACACCGCCAAGCTGATGGAGTTCGCGAAGGCCAACACCAAGGCCCATCTCGACTTCACCCAGGAGCTGTTCAGCGTGAAGGCGCCGCAGGATGCGTTCGCGCTGTGGACCAACCATTCCAGGACGCAGCTCGAGACCTTCCAGGCCCAGGCCCGGGAGCTCGCCGAGATCACCCAGCGCGCGGCCACTGCCGCCGCCGAGCCGATCAAGGCCTCTGCCGCGAAGCTCTACACGCCTGCCGCCTGAGCGGATCGGCTGTTGAGATTAAGAAACCCGGGCCTAGAGCCCGGGTTTTGCTTTGGAAATAACGTTGTCCGAGGCGCGATTTCAGGGTTTTGCGGCCTTGCCAAAAACGGCCGTTGCACCTAGTTTCCGCCCCGTCCAGCCCCCCTTAGGTCACGGCCCGTTCAGGGCGCCCAGAGGCGCGGCTCGCAAGGATGCAGTTGTAGCTCAGTTGGTTAGAGCGCCTGTCTGTGGAACAGGAGGTCGGTGGTTCGAGCCCACCCAACTGTACCAGCGCAGTTAAATTCTCCTGCGTATCCGGCATCTTACTGATAGACCTGACGTATTTGCGCCGCCTAAAATACAAAAGGCGTCACAAATGGCATTGCGGATGGTTGCGTTAGGTCGGGCTTCTAATGGTCGATGGTTTGCCCGTAAGGGTACCCTAGAGCGCGGATGACTGACCAAGCCAGGCGAAAAAGATCGTGAGTTTCTTCGAGCGTCTCAAGACAGCAGCATCCGTTGAGTGGCGGGCCTACACCGAGCATCCCTTCACGAACGGATTGGCAGACGGCTCGCTGCCCGAAGCGGCGTTCCGTCACTACCTCGTTCAGGACTATTTGTTCCTCATCGAGTTTGCGCGCGCCTACGCGCTCGCGGTTTACAAGTCGCCCAGGCTTGCCGACATGCGTGAAGCAGCGGCCGGCCTTTCGGCCATCCTCGATGTCGAGATGAACCTGCATGTGAAGCTCTGTGCCGATTGGGGTCTGTCCCCGACCGACCTTGAACAAGCCCCTCCGGCGGCCGAGATGCTGGCCTATACACGCTATGTGCTCGACGCGGGCATGCGCGGCGACCTGCTGGCACTCAAGGTCGCGCTTGCCCCCTGCGTGATCGGGTACGCGGAGATCGCAACGCGGCTCGCCTCGCTCCCCCTCGCGGACGCTGCGACGAACGCCTACCGCGTCTGGATCGCCGAGTACGCCGGCGCGCCGTACCAGGAGGTCGCTGCCAAGGCGCGGGCCCACATGGAGCATCTCGCCGATCTCTACGCCACGCCGGCCCGCGAGGCAGAGCTGATCGCGATCTTCAAGGAAGCCACCCGCCTCGAGGCGGACTTCTGGGAGATGGCCTGGCGCGAGCGCCAGCGGGTTCAATAGCTCTTTCGGCAGTCAGGATGGGGGCGAGGGCTCAGCACGCCACGACGCAGGATCGGTCGCTTTCGTTCCCCCATTTCAGGAGAAATCGGCATCAAGCAAGGCCGAACCTTTTCATGACCTGGAGTGTTTGTACCTGCGGCAGGGCTGACAACGCTGAGGAGCCAAGACATGAACGGAATTATCTATCTGGTCGGACTCGTCGTCGTGATTGGTGCGGTGCTCTCGTTTGTGGGCCTGCGCTGATTGGATATTCGGGAGGTGGTGCGGCGCGCTCCAAGCCTCTGACACCTCACCTCGCCACCACCCACACCACCACCGGCAATGTCACCGCCGCCAGCAGCGTGCCCAGCGCCACCGCGCCCGACACCGGGTTCACCAGCCGCTGGTACTGAACCGCGAAGATGTACGCGTTGGCGCCGGTCGGCATTGCCGCGAACAGCACGACGACGCCGGCCGCGACCGGCGGCAGATGCAACAGCTTGGCGAGCACGAAGGCGGCCGCCGGCATCGCCAGCAGCTTGAGCGCGGACATGACGGCAATGCCGAGTTTCTCGCCCTTGACCTCGAAACGAAAAAGATTGATGCCAAGCGCGATCAGCGCGGCCGGCGATCCCGCCTGCGCCAGCAGCTCGATGGTCCGGTCGACGACGGGATTGAGACCGAGGCCGGTAAAACGCCAGACGACGCCAAAACCGATCCCCAGCATTAGCGGATTGCGCGCGAGATCCGCGAGCACGGGACGGATCACCGCCAGAGGCGAGCCGGCTTGCTTGCGGTTGACCAGCTCCATCTGCAGGATGCCGCAGAGCCAGAGCAGCGGCGTGTTCACCGACAGGATCAGCGCCATCGGCCCCGCCGCTTCGTTGCCCAGCGCCGAGAGCGTCAAGGGAATGCCGAGCATCACGATGTTGCCGTAGACCGAGCCGATCGCGAACACGACGCCGTCCTCGCGGTCTTCGTGCCGCGCGCGCAGCAGGGCCGACAGCGCCAGCGCCGCGAGCCAGGTGATGGCCAGCGCGCCATAATAGGCGCCCCACATCCTGTAGGGACTGACATCGGGGAATTCCGACACCACGATGGTGCGGAACAGCAGCGCGGGAATCGCAATGCTGAAAGCGAATTCGGAGATGCCCTTGTGCGCGCTCTCGCTGACGAAGCGAAACAGCACCGCGGCATAGCCGGCCGCGATCAGCGCGAATACCGGCGCGACGATCAGCACGGTGGCCATGCGCCGCTACGATCCCATCTCGATGATCCGGCGCGCCATGCGGACATTGGCATAGTCGATCATCTTGCCGTCGAGCGTCACCGCGCCCTGGCCCTGCGCCTCGGCCTGCTCCATGGCCGCGACCACCCGCCGCGCGTGCGCCAGCTCAGTGTCGGACGGGACGAACGCCCGCAGCGTCGGTTCGATCTGGTCGGGATGGATCACCTGCTTGCCGTCAAAACCCATCGCCGCGGCCTTGAGCGCGCTGCTTTCCGTCAGTCTGGCATCCCGGAACGCGCCGCACGGGCCGTCGATCGCGCGCAGGCCGAACGCGCGCGCGGCCACCAGCAGGCGCATCATCGGGTAGGCGAAGAGATCGAGCGGGGCGGAGGCATAGCCGCTCTGGGCGGAGCCCACGTGGCGGTAGCCGTCCGGCGATGCGCCGATTTCCGAGGAGCGGGCGCCGATCGAGGCGGCGAAATCGCCGACACCGAGATGAAGCGCGCCGACACTTTGGTGCGCGGCGGCGAGCGCGTCGACATTGACGAGACCAAGGGCCGTCTCGATCAGCAGGTC
Source organism: Bradyrhizobium sp. 76 (assembly GCF_023073025.1). NCBI lineage: Bacteria > Pseudomonadati > Pseudomonadota > Alphaproteobacteria > Hyphomicrobiales > Nitrobacteraceae > Bradyrhizobium > Bradyrhizobium sp. 76. The sequence continues at coordinate 152,830 of NZ_JADPIS010000102.1, read as the reverse complement.
GAGCGTCACAGGCGAGGGGCGAGCGGGCGCGGCCGCGCGCAGCTGATCGGCAATGGCGGCGATGTCGCTCGCGCGCTCCGCCTTCGGCACGATCACCGAATCCAGCCTGGGCAGCGCAGCGAGCTTGCGGATTTCCTGCGCGATGAAGGGGCTGTCGACGGCGTTGATCCTGACCGCGACGACCTTGCTGCCCCAATCCAGCGCGGACAGCGCCCCTGCAGCTTCCTCCAGTGCCATGCTCTTCTCTGACGGCGGCACCGCGTCCTCGAGGTCCATGAACACCGCATCCGCCGCCGAGGCAGCCGCCTTGGCGACGAGACGGGAGCGATGCGCGGGAACGGCCAGATAGACCCGCGTCGGCCGTTGAGGGGCCATCGTCATGTCTCCTTTGCGAGACCGAGTTCGCGCAGGATGGATGGGTTGTGCTGCCCGACGCCGGGGACCGGATCCATCCGGGGCGACAGGCCCGGAATGGTGAGCGCGGGCAGGAAGCTCATCACCGGTCCGCACGGAGAGCCAACCGTTTGCACCCGGTCACGGGAGCGGAGCTGTTCGTGCTCCAGGAAAGCCTCGACCGAATTCAGATGCGCGTTGGCAATCGAGGCCTCGTCGAGCAGCCGTAGCACCTGTTCAGTGGTCATCGCCGCAAAACGCTGCTCGATATGGACTTGCAGATCGTCCCTGTTCTGCATGCGCAGCGGATTGGTGCGGAAGCGGGGATGGTCGGCAAAGGCGGCCTCGCCAAGCACAATGGCGCACAGCGATCGCCATTCCCGGTCGTTCTGGATGCCGAAGAAGATCGTGTTGCGGTCGCCGACGCGGAACGGGCCATACGGCGCTATCGTTGCGTGCCTTGCCCCGGTGCGCGGCAGCGGCCGGCCGGTACTCTGCGTGTAGAAGGCGGGATAGCTCATCCAGTCCGTGATGGAATCGAACAGCGAGGCCTGGAAGGCGGTGCCCTTGCCGGTCCGCTCGCGGCGATACAGCGCCATCAACACGCCGTTGAGGATGTACATGCCGGTGGCGATATCGACCACGGAAAGTCCGACCTTGGCGGGCTCCGCCTCGGTGCCGTTGATGGCGAGGACGCCGGCCTCGCACTGGACCAGGAGATCGTAGGCCTTCTTGTTGCTGTAGGGTCCGCCCGCACCATAGCCCGACACGTCGCAGGCGATGATCCGGGGAAACTTCCTTAGCAGCGATGCGGCATCGAGGCCCAGCCGCTCCGCCGCGCCCGGCGCCAGGTTCTGGATGAAGACGTCGGCCTGCGGCAGCAAGGCCTCGAGCACCTTCTGGCCCTCAGGGCTCTTGATGTCGATGGCGAGGCTTTCCTTCGACCTGTTGGTCCAGACGAACTGGCTCGACATCCCGTTCATCACGTGATCGTAGTCGCGGCAGAAATCGCCATCGCCCGGCCGCTCGATCTTGATGACGCGTGCGCCCCAGTCCGCAAGATGCCGGCTGGCAAGAGGAGCCGCAATCGCCTGCTCGAGCGAGACCACCGTCACCCCCGACAGCGGCAGCTCCGCCTCATTTCGCTCCATGCAATCGTCTCCGCTCCCGCTCACGCTTTCGACCAGCGCAGGAGACAAGCCGACCACCCCACGCACGTTCTGTGATGATGGCATCATGCCCCTGTTTTGCCCGATGAGTCAAATCGATTTCGTAAAATCCGCAAATCGCGATCCGCAAAGTTCAATGCCAACATGGACTTGGCTACTGTGCATGGGGTTGTTTTCGCGGTTTTTGTTTTAGGGGGCCCTGTTGCCGAGACCGCACACGTCCCGGCTTTCGCATCTCGCCTCGGTTGCCAACGAACCCCCGTTCACCCACTATCGTCTCCGACTCGACATTTGGGGGGATCGATGCCGGCGTTCCGTTTCAAGAAATCTTTCGCTGCCGCGATCACGGGGATGGCCCTGGCCGTCCTGATCCACCCGGGTGAAGGCTTCGCCTACTCCCAGGAGGAGCAGCAGGCCTGCACGCCCGATGCGATGCGGCTGTGCGGCGACTTCGTTCCGAACGTCGACGCCATCACCGCCTGCATGATCCAGAAGAAGTCGCAGCTCTCGCCGCAGTGCCGTGCGTTCTTCCGGCCGGGACCGGAGCCGGGCATGGCGGCCGCGCCCCGCGCCGGCAAGCCGACCAGCATCGCGCCCAAGAGCTCGGCCCGGACGGCGAAGAAGAGCACCAAGCCGGCCAAGAAGAAGAAAGCCAGCGAAGGCTGAGCGCGAGCACGACGTTCCCTTTTTGAAACTCGATCATGCCCGGGCCACAGCGCGGGCATCAGCCCCACACCAGCCACCGGACTCGTTTTGTTCGCCTTCGCGTGCGGATGCTTGCGACAATTACGACCGCGCGGGGATGGAAACGAGTCGCGGAACGGTTTGCCCGGCGAGGTTGCATTCCGTTTTTTCCCGCCGCACTGCTCAAAAAACGCACGATTGCTGGCGTGAGGCCGTCGTCGCACGCAGCAGTGTGACTCAAAAGCCAACGCGCTTTGTTATTTCATGGCGCCAGCATAACTTATGATAAATTTTTCTTTCCCGAATCACCGCGGTGATTCATTTTCGCTGCCTGGGGTCAATCTGGAGGCAGAGGTATGAACGTTATTGTTTTTGCATCGCGTAAAGGTGGCTCGGGCAAGAGTACGCTGGCCGCGCATCTTGCCGCGCAGATCAAGGCGACCAAGCCGATCCTGCTCGTCGATGCGGATCCGCAAGGCTCGCTCACGCTGTGGCACAAGCTGCGTGGCACCAACGAGCCGCCGATCAAGTCCGCGGTGAACTCGGTCAGCGGCATCGTCTCCGCTGCCAAGCGCGACGGTTATGAATGGGTGTTGATCGACACGCCGCCGAACCTGTCGGCGGTCGTCGACGACGCCATCCGCAATGCCACCATGGTGGTGATTCCCGCCCGTCCCGGCGTGTTCGACGTCAACGCGGTGCAGGAAACCATCCAGATGTGCCGTGCGGCGCGCAAGCCCTACGCGGTCGTGCTCAACGGTGCGCCGGCGCGCCGCGATGAGTCCGAAAGCCCGATCGTCACCATCGCCCGCGAGGCGCTGGCGAAGTTCCGTGCTCCGGTGTGGGGCGGCCAGATCACCAACCGTTCGGATCTGCTGATGGCGTTGAGCCACGGCGAGGGCGCGCGGGAATATCAGGCCGAGAGTCGTGCGGCTCAGGAAATCGCAAGGCTGTGGGCGGCGATCGAACGTTCGGTGAAGGCTATTCGCGGCACGGCGTCGGCATCCGGCGCAATGCACAAGCAGGCGGCGTAATTTTTCATAAATCATTCCCCGGACGAAAAACGCGCGGACCTCCGCGCGTTTTGCGTTTCTGGGCGAGCACGATCCGGAAAAGTGTGAAGCGGTTTTCCGATAAGATCGTGCTCTAAAGAGTGGCTGGAAAGTTATGCCACCATCAGCATGTAGAACACGATCACCGGCGACAAAGTGAGGATCACCGACCAGATGCCGGCGGCCCAGAGAATGTCCTCGGTGGTGAAGCCCTGCTGTTCGACGTCGTAATGCGACGCCATTTCGTTATGACTATTCACAAACGCCCCCGCGATTTCTTCGCTTATGGGCATGAACGCTACACGGGATGTTTTAAAAATCCGGGCCGCAATCTCGCGCGCTTTCGAACATAGGTGCTACCACGGATTAACCATCCGGACGCGCTTGCGTCAGGCCAGCCAGACCCGAAACACCAGCACCGGCATCAGGCCGAGCATCACCGCCCAGAAACCGAACGACGACACCACAACAATTCCCCGCAAGAAATCAGCGGACGCGAACATGTCTGCCGCCGTCGGGCGGATGCGTTGCCCCATGATCATTCCCCCATTTGAAAGACTTTGAATGAAGACGATAGGCGCGATTGCGTAAACGAGCCGTGGACGCGCCATGTGGCAGCAGCGAAGGCCGTTGGGGCGCGGTTAACCACGCGCTCCGCTCTCCCACTCCCTCTCCTCGTTCTTACGGGGAGAGGGTGGGGTGAGCGGCTGTCAGCTACGCCGCGACTTGCATGCGTCGCTCGATCTCGCGGTCGAGCTGGACGGTGAGTTCGCCGCCGACCTCCACCATCGGCAGGCGCACTTCGGGGCTGTCGATCAGGCCCGTGCGCCACAGCCAGTACTTCGCCGGCGCAGGACTGGGCTCGGTGAACAACAGGCGCGTCAGGTCCGCGATCGCCTGCCAGCGCGCCAGCGCCGCATCGTGATTGCCGCGCTTCAGCTCGGCATGGACGGCCGCAAACGTCGCGGTCTCGAGGTGGGCTGACAGCACGATGCCGCCGTCGGCACCGTCGCTGAGCGCCTCGAAATAATTCGCATCCTCGCCGGTCAGCACGCGAAAGTCCGCGGGCCTGTCGCGCAGCAACGCGATGGATTGCTCGCGGCTCGCGCCGCAATCCTTCAGGCCGATGATGTTCGGATGCCCGGCAAGCCGCAGCAGCGTCTGGTTGGTGATGTTGACCGAGGTGCGATAGGGGATGTTGTAGAGCGCGAGTGGCCAGGCGGCGTGATCGGCGAGCGCCTCGAAATGCGCCAGCAACCCGCGCTGCGACGGCCGCACATAATACGGGCTCGCGATCAGATAGCCATCGATCGGCCAGTCCGCGGTCGCGTCGAGACGCTCCTTCAGCCGCGACGTGTCCGCGCCTGAAAGTCCAAGGCAGATCGGAATCTTGCTGTGGCCGATGGCCAGCTCGTCGCGCACGATGGCGACGAGGCGTTCGAGCTCGGCGCCGCGTAGCGTCATGCCTTCACCGGAGGTCGCCCCCAGGATGAAGCCGTCGACGGCCTGTCCGCTGTAATGCCGTGTCAGCCGCCGCAGCGACCTCTCGTCGAGGGCGCCGTCGCGAAACGGCGTCACCAGCGGCAGCCAGAGCCCGTGCAATTGTTCCTGTAGTCCGGTCATGTTCCATCTCCTTCTCGGGAAAAATCCTGAGACGGGGCACATGAAAAAACCCCGTCCAGGCGGCGGGGTTTTCGAAGTTTCGGCTCGCGATGACGAAGGCTGTTAGCGCGCGCAAAAATCCGAGGTCCCCAGATGGGGGCCTTTTTTCGAGGCGACTGCCTGCGACGAGATTGCGCACGACTTCGTGATCATTCGCAAATGATGCGGGGTAAGCATGGAACTGTCAATACACGCGGAGGGCGATGGCCGGATCCGCAAAAAAAAAGCCGGGCTCGATCGAGCCCGGCTTAAGGTATTGGCCACGTGAGGCCGACACAATCACCTTCCAAGAGGGATTACTGAACTCCCGCGCCACTGGAGGAGGGGGACAAATGCGCAACGCGAAGGCTCAGCGTGAAGAGATTATGGGCTAGCTTCGCGCCATGCATCAAGCGTCCAAGCCGCATGTCAGACATGCGGAAATCAGGACGGCCAGCGCTGCGCCTTGCTCACCACGAAGTCGCGGAACACTTGCACGCGCGCGACCGTCTTCAGCTCTTCCGGATAAACAAAATACGTGTCGAGCTGGATCGAATCCGATTCGCCGAACAGCTGCACGAGGCGGCTCTGTTCTTCGATCAGATAGTCTGGCAACGCGGCGATGCCGAGACCCTGCTGACAGGCGCGGACGAGGCCGAGAATGTTGTTGACCCTGAAATAGGCTTCGCGCGGACCCGAGCCGTTGCGCCCCGCTTCGACCAGCCAGTTGCGGTTCTGAAGATGCGGCGCGAAGTTGCCGTCGGAGAGCGTGATGATGCGGTGGGAGTCGAGCTCCTCCAGCGTGCGCGGCGTGCCGAAGCGCTTGATGTAATCGGGCGAGCAATACGCGTGGAAGCCCATCGCGAACAGCTTGCGCTGGATGAGATCCGGCTGCGTCGGCTTGCGAGTGCGGATCGCGACGTCGGCCTCACGCATTGACAGGTCGAGCTCCTCGTCGGTGACGATCAGCGAGATCCGGATCTCCGGATAGAGCGCGGTGAATTCGCCCAGCCGGGGGATCAGCCAGTTGATGCCGACGCCGGGCGTGGTGGTGATCTTGAGATCGCCGCTCGGCCGCTCGCGGCTGTCGGTCAGCTTCGCGCGCGCCGCCTGCAGCTGCATGAACACGTCATGGGCGGTGCGGAACAGGAGGTCGCCCTGTTCGGTGAGGATCAGGCCGCGGGCGTGGCGGTGGAACAGCGAGACCGAGAGCTCCTGCTCCAGTGCCGAGACCTGGCGTGACACTGCCGATTGCGACAGGCCGAGCTGCTCGCCCGCGTGCGTGAAGCTGCCCGCTTCCGCCGCGGCGTGAAACACCTTCAGCTTGTCCCAGTCCATATCCGTAAATCCGTCGCGTGTTCTTGCCATGATGTCTATTCCGCTGCCGCGCGCTCGCTGGCGCGCAGGGCCAAAAATCGTTCCGCCTCGAGCGCCGCCATGCAGCCGAGGCCGGCCGCCGTCACCGCTTGACGATAGGTCTCGTCGGCGACGTCGCCGGCGGCGAACAGTCCGGGCACCGAGGTGGCGGTCGAGTTCGGGGCGACCTCGACATAGCCCGACGGTTTCAGCTTGATCTGTCCGGCTACGAGCTCGGTCGCCGGGGCATGCCCGATGGCGACGAAGACGCCGTCGGTCGGCACATCGGTCAACGCGCCGGACTTGACGTTCTTCAGTCGCACATGGGTGACCTTGTTCGGGTTCTCGGTACCGCAGATCTCGTCGACGGCCGAGTCCCAGATCACCTTGATCTTCGGGTGCTTGAACAGGCGCTCCTGCAGGATGCGTTCGGCGCGGAAGTGATCGCGACGATGCACGATGGTGACCTGCGAGGCGTGGTTGGTGAGGTAAAGCGCTTCCTCGACCGCCGTATTGCCGCCGCCGACCACCACGACTTGCTTGTTGCGGTAGAAGAAGCCGTCACAGGTGGCACAGGCCGACACGCCGCCGCCCTGGAATTTCGCTTCGGACGGCAGCCCGAGCCAGCGCGCCTGGGCGCCGGTGGCGAGAATGACGGTGTCGGCGAGATAGACATCACCGCTATCGCAGGTCAGGCGAAAGGGGCGTTGCGAGGTGTCGAGCTTGGTCACCAGATCGGTCTTGATCTGGGTGCCCACATGCAGCGCCTGCTTCTCCATCTGCTCCATCAACCAGGGGCCTTGGATCACGTCGGCGAAGCCCGGATAGTTCTCGACGTCGGTGGTGATGGTGAGCTGGCCGCCCGCCTGGATGCCCTGGATCAGGATCGGCTCAAGCATCGCGCGCGCGGCGTAGATCGCCGCTGTGTAGCCGGCGGGGCCGGAGCCGATGATGATGACCTTTGCATGGACAGCGGCGGACATTTCGACAGATGCCTTTCACGGGGGACTGCAGCGCGGGCGCGGAACGTGCCGGGAGGCCTCGCGGAGGCGCTGAAATATCAGAGGTAATCTAAGCCTTCTGGTGAGCTATGCAAGAATTGCATTCCCTGTCGGCGGATTTTTCCAACAGGGAACAAAAGTCGATTGCGCTGCACGCGCAATAAAATTGCGCCGAGTGCGTGGTCTGCGCTATGAGGATTGCGACAGAGCCACCAATACCGCCGGAAAGGCCAGGAGTTCCAATCACGTGTCGCGGAACCTAGACGAGATCGACCTGAAAATTCTCACCGAGATTCAGGCCGACGGTCGAATCACGAATGTCGAGCTGGCCAAGCGCGTCGGCATTTCGCCACCGCCCTGCCTGCGCCGAGTCCGGGCGCTGGAGGAGGAGGGGTATATCCATGGCTATCGCGGGCTCTTGGACGCGCGCAAGCTCGGCTTCGACGTCACGGTGTTTGCCGCAGTGCACCTCTCCAGCCAGGCCGAGGCGGATTTGCGCGCCTTCGAGGAGTTCGTCCGCGCCGAGCCGCTGGTGCGCGAGTGCTGGATGCTGTCGGGCGAAGTCGATTTCATCCTGAAATGCGTCGCACCCGACATGGCCACCTTCCAGGATTTCGTCACCCATTTGACCGCCGCCCCGCACGTCCGCAACGTGCGGACCTCGCTGGTGCTGCACAATTCGAAATACGAGGCGGCCGTGCCGCTCGACGTGAGGGGACGAAGGTAGCGTCTCCTCCGTCATTGCGAGCAACACGCAGATACAGAAAAGGCCGCGCAGTGCGCGGCCTTTTTCAAATCACACGCAACGGCAAATCGTTACCGCCACTCCACCTTGGTAATCTCATAAGCCTTGGCGCCGCCGGGTGCGTTGACCTCGACGGTTGAACCCTTCTTCTTGCCGATCAGCGCGCGCGCGAGCGGCGAGGTGATGGAGATGCGGCCCTTCTTGGCGTCGGCCTCGACCTCGCCGACGATCTGCCACACCGTCTTCTTTTCGGTGTCCTCGTCGACCAGTGTCACGGTCGCGCCGAACTTGATGGTGTCGCCGGACAGCTTCGAGATGTCGATGATGTCGGCGCGCGCGAGCTTGTCCTCGAGCTCGGCGATGCGGCCTTCATTGTGGGACTGCTCTTCCTTCGCGGCGTGGTATTCCGCGTTCTCCGACAGGTCTCCGTGCGAGCGCGCCTCGGCGATATGCTCGATGATCCGCGGACGGTCCTCCGACTGGCGCTTCTTCAGTTCTTCCCCGAGCGCGGCAAAGCCGCCCGCAGTCATCGGTACCTTTTCCATCTCTTCTCTCGTCCTTCGGTCGCGCGCGCCCTGACATGTCAACGCGCACGCAACTTGATTCGTCAGTCTGTCCGGGGGCTCAACGCGCGTGCCGCCGAACGTTCATATGGGCTTGGCGCCGGAACAGAACAACCATATGGCCGGACAGTTCCTCCGGCCATAGTGGCTTCATCGCCAATCACTTAGCGGAAGGTTGGGCCTCCCGCTCGCGATCAGGTTTCCGAAAAGTAGCTCTGCAGGGTCCGAACCTCAAGGTCCCCGCCCAGATAGGCGTGGATGCCCTGCGCGGCCGCCACGGCCCCGGAAAGAGTGGTGTAATACGGCACTTTATGCAAGAGGGCCGCGCGCCGCAGAGAACGGCTGTCGGCGAGCGCCTGCGGGCCTTCGGTGGTGTTGAAGACGAGCTGGACCTCGCCATTGGTGATGGCGTCGACGATGTGCGGCCGGCCCTCCAGCACCTTGTTCACCTTCTCGGTCGGGATGCCCTGGTCGGTCAGGAAGCGGGCCGTGCCCGATGTCGCCAGCACCTTGAAGCCGAGCGAATGCAGCTCGCGAACGGCCTCGGTGATGCGCGTCTTGTCGCTCTCGCGAACCGAGACGAACACCGTGCCCTTGCGCGGCACTCGTGTGCCGCCGCCGAGCTGGCTCTTGGCGAACGCCACCGCGAAGGAGCGATCGATGCCCATGACCTCGCCGGTCGAGCGCATCTCGGGGCCGAGCACGGTATCGACGCCGGGGAAGCGGGCGAACGGAAACACCGATTCCTTCACGCCGACATGGTCGAATTTCGCCTTCTTCAGCTTGAAATCGGCAAGCTTCTCGCCGGCCATGATACGCGCCGCGATCTTCGCGACCGGCGTACCGACCACCTTGGCGACAAAGGGCACCGTGCGCGAGGCGCGCGGATTGACTTCGAGCACGTAGATCTCGCCGTCCTTGATGGCGTATTGCACATTCATGAGGCCGACAACGTCGAGGCCGAGCGCCAGCTCGCGGGTCTGCCGCTCCAGCTCCTCGATCATCTTGTCGTCCAGCGAGTGCGGCGGCAGCGAGCAGGCGCTGTCGCCGGAATGGATGCCGGCTTCCTCGATGTGCTCCATGATGCCGACGATGAAGGTGTCCTTGCCGTCGCAGAGGCAGTCGACGTCGATCTCGGTCGCATCGGACAGATAGCGGTCGAACAGCAGCGGATTCTTGCCGAGCACGGTGTTGATCTGGCCGGTCTTGTCGTTCGGGTAGCGCGCCTTGACGTCCCCCGGCACCAGTTCCGGCAGCGTGCCGAGCAGGTAATCGCTGAGCTGGTTCTCCTCGCGGATGATTTGCATCGCGCGGCCGCCGAGCACGTAGGACGGGCGCACCACCAGCGGCAGGCCGAGATCGGTTGCGACCAGGCGCGCTTGCTCGACCGAATACGCGATGCCGTTCTTCGGCTGCTTCAGCCGCAGCTTGTCGAGCACCCGCTTGAAGCGGTCGCGGTCTTCCGCAAGGTCGATGGCGTCGGGCGAGGTGCCGAGGATCGGCACTTCGGCGGCTTCCAGCGCGCGCGCGAGCTTGAGCGGGGTCTGGCCGCCGAACTGCACGATTACGCCATGCAGCGTGCCGTTCGTGCGTTCCTTTGCGATGATCTCCAGCACGTCCTCGGCGGTGAGCGGCTCGAAATAGAGCCGGTCCGCAGTGTCGTAGTCGGTCGACACCGTCTCCGGGTTGCAGTTGACCATGATGGATTCGTAGCCGGCGTCGTGAAGCGCGAAGCAGGCGTGACAGCAGCAATAGTCGAATTCAATGCCCTGGCCGATTCGGTTCGGGCCGCCGCCGAGGATGATGACCTTCTTCTTGTCGGACGGCGAGCTCTCGTCCGCAGGCGCGCCCGCGAACGGCGCCTCATAGGTCGAGTACATGTAGGCCGTGGGCGAAGCGAACTCGGCCGCGCAGGTGTCGATGCGCTTGTAGACCGGGCGAACGCCGAGCGCGTGGCGCTTCGCCGTGACCTCCGCCTCCGTCGTCTCCGCGATCACCGCAAGCCGGGCATCGGAGAAGCCCATGGCCTTGAGCGTGCGCATGCCGAAGGCGTTGCCCGGCAGGCCGTTCTTGCGGACCTTCGCTTCCATATCGACGATGCCGCGCATCTCACCGAGGAACCACGGATCGATCTTGCAGGAATTGAAGATCTCCTCGTCCGACCAGCCGAGCCGCATCGCCTGCGCGACCTGGAGCAGCCGGTTCGGTGTCGGCGTGCCGAGCGCGGCGCGGATCGCATTCTTGTCATCGTCGCGGCCGAGACCTTCGATCTCGATCTCGTCGAGTCCGGTGAGGCCGGTCTCGAGCCCGCGCAAGGCCTTCTGAAGGCTTTCCTGGAAGGTGCGGCCGATCGCCATCACTTCGCCGACCGACTTCATCGACGTGGTCAGCGTGGTGGAGGCGCCGGGGAATTTCTCGAACGCGAAACGCGGCACCTTGGTGACGACGTAGTCGATCGTCGGCTCGAACGAGGCTGGCGTGGCGCCGCCGGTGATGTCGTTGGCGATTTCGTCGAGCGTGTAGCCGACCGCAAGCTTGGCGGCGACCTTTGCGATCGGAAAGCCGGTGGCTTTCGAAGCCAGGGCGGAGGAACGCGACACGCGCGGATTCATCTCGATGACGACCATGCGGCCGTCTTCGGGATTGACGCCGAACTGCACGTTGGAGCCGCCGGTCTCGACGCCGATCTCGCGCAGCACCGCCAGCGAGGCGTCGCGCATGATCTGGTATTCCTTGTCGGTCAGCGTCAGCGCCGGCGCCACCGTGATGGAATCGCCGGTGTGCACGCCCATCGGATCGAGGTTCTCGATCGAGCAGACGATGATGCAATTGTCTTTCTTGTCGCGCACCACCTCCATCTCGTACTCTTTCCAGCCGAGCACGGATTCTTCGATCAGCACTTCGTTGGTGGGAGACGCATCCAGGCCGCGCTCGATGATATCGAGGAACTCTTCCTTGTTGTAGGCAATGCCGCCGCCGGTGCCGCCCATGGTGAAGGACGGGCGGATGATCGCGGGCAGGCCGATCTCGGAGAGCGCCATCAGCGCCTGGCCGAGCGCATATTCCTGATAGCGCTTGCGGCGGTCGCTCTCGCCGAGCGTCCACTGCCGCTCGAGTTCTTCGAGCGCAGCGCCCGATGCCTTTGCGCGATCGGCCTGGTACTTGTCGCGGAAGGACTTCTTCAGGGCGGAGGCGTTGGCGAGCCGCGACTTCGGCGTCTCGAGCCCGATCTTGGTCATGGCCTCGCGGAACAACTGGCGGTCCTCGGCCTTGTCGATCGCGTCCGCGGTGGCGCCGATCATCTCGACATCGAACTTGTCGAGCGTGCCTTGCTGGCGCAGCGACAGCGCGCAGTTCAGCGCGGTCTGTCCGCCCATGGTCGGCAGCAGCGCGAAGCCGCCGGGAATGACGTGACGTTCTTTCTCGATGATTTTCGCGACGATCTCGGGCGTGATCGGCTCGATATAGGTCGCATCGGCCAATTCCGGGTCGGTCATGATGGTGGCCGGATTGGAATTGACGAGGACGATGCGATAGCCCTCTTCCTTCAGCGTCTTCACCGCCTGGGTGCCCGAATAGTCGAACTCGCAGGCCTGGCCGATCACGATGGGACCGGCGCCGATGATCAGGATGGTGGTGATGTCTGTACGTTTGGGCATCAACTCTCGCCGAAGTGGAATTTGGGCACAAAAAAAGGGCGCGCCTGCTGCGCGTCCCTTTGGCCGAGAGCGCGTTGGTCCCCCTCGCGCGCGGGGTGGGTCTTAGACCAGTTTTCAGGGCGGCGAAACCCCGAAAAACGCCCATCAACCGGCAATTTTGACGGGTTTTGGCCGGGCCTGCCAGCCGCGGGCGAGATGGACCAGAAGAGCCGCCGAAACGCTCAATCCGCCGACCCAGCCCAGATCCGCCGGGCTCCACGCCGCAAGCACGGCGCCGCCCAAGGCTCCGCCGATCGCAAAGCCGAGATACATGGCCGAGGCGTTGAGCGAGAGCGCGATCATCGAGGCCTGCGGCTCGATCCGGATAATGCTGGCGACCTGAGCCGGGTAGAACGCCCATCCCGAGATGCCCCAGAGGAAGATCGCGCCCAGCACCGCATAATGCGCCTGTCCCGGCATCAGCTTCAGGACCAGCGAATGCAGGATCAGCGCGCTGGCCATGCCGGCAAGCCCGAGACCTGCTGTGGCGAGCGTGCCGAGCCGGTCGGCCAGGACGCCGCCGAGCATGTTGCCGATCGCGGCCGCGCCGCCGAACACCAGCAGCGCGAGGCTGATCTGCGAGGCGTCGAATCCAAGGCCGTGCAGCGGGACCGCGAAATAGGTAAACACGGTGAAGCCGCCGAGCGCCCATAAAATCGTGATTAGAAGCGCCGTCAGGACGTTGCGGTGACGCGCCACCGCCAGCCGATCGCTGAGCGAGGCTGTGTTGCGCGGCAGGCCGCGGGGCAGGCCGAGCAGGAGGCCAGCGAGCGCAACGGCGCCGATCAGGGCGACCATGGCAAAGGTCGCGCGCCAGCCGAGCAGGCTGCCGACGAGATTGCCGAGCGGAACGCCGATGACGGTCGCAACCGTGAGGCCCGAGGTGACGAGTGCCACCGCGCGGCCGCGCCGCTCCGGCGCGGCGACGGCCACGGATACGGCCAGCGCGGTCGGCATGCACAGCCCGGAGCCCAGCGCCATCAGCATGCGCGAGGCCAGCAACAGGGCGTAATTCGACGCCACCATGGCCGCGAGGTTTCCGGCAATGAAAGTCGATAGCGCCAGGGCCAGCACGGTGCGGCGGTCGATATTGTTCAGCGTCACCGCCAGGATCGGCGAGCCGACCGCGTAGGTGAGGGCGTAGGCCGTGACCAGCTGGCCGGCGGCGGGGACGGAAATCGCCAGGTCGGTTGCGATAGAGGGCAAAAGCCCAGCAATGACAAAGCCTTCCGTGCCGATCGCAAAGGCCGCCAGGGCCAGCCAGAATACGCTCATCAGGAAAGTCCCTATGTTCAACGTTTATTGAACTATCGGTCGGACCGGGTCGAGAGTCAATTGGTTCAAGAACTATTGAACATTGAGGCCATTTCGCTATGATCTCAGACCATGAGCCGCACGCCTCCTCACCCCACCCGCGAGCAGATCGAACTGCCGATGGTCCTGGATTGCCTGAGCGATCCGATCAGATTGGCGATTGTGTATCAGCTCGCCCAGCAGGAACCTGTCAGCGGCGAGCTGTGCTGCGGCGACTTCAACGCGCTCAGCGGCAAGTCGAATCTTGCCTATCACTTCGCCAAGCTACGCGAATGCGGCCTGATGCAGACCCGCGTCGCCGGCACCAACCGGTTCGTGCGGCTGCGCCGCGCGGATCTGGACGCACGCTTTCCAGGCCTGCTCGATGCAGTCATCACGTCCGCGGCGAAGGATGCCGACCGGCTGCGGCTGCTGTCGGAGCACGATCTGGTTGATGCTGATTGAGGATTGGGCGTGGCTGCGTCACGCGTAGCCCCGCAGGGGCGAAGCGTGGAGACCCGGCCTGGATTTGAACCAGGATAAAGAGCGATGCATCGCCCTCGCGTAGACACTTCCGCCACCGGGCCGCGGCGATCATTACTGATCGGGGTGCGACAAGCCACCTCAGGCAGACGTTATGCTTAACGAACTCAGGAAGCTTATCGAATCCGACAGGTTTACCGAACTAATGGCGGCCGCGCGACGAACGTCATGCGCCAGCTATTGTGGCCGATATTGCGGTGAGCGCGCTGGACCGTGAAGCCGGCTGTCTTGAGCTTGGCGGTGATCTCCTCCTCACTGTAGCGCTGGAGCCCGATGCGCGTGCGCAGCTGACGGTAATCCGACAATGCGGTGCTGATCAGCCCGATCAGCGCATCTTTCAGAAAGCCGTGACGAAGGCCGAAGCTGAGTAGCGCTGTGACGTCCCTGAACATGCCGACATTGGGCTGGAGGATGTCGCCGAGCACCAGCTTGCCGGAGGGCTTCAGGATGCGACGGAAGTTGAGGAGCGCGGCGTCGAGCTCGTCCGGCGCCATGTATTGCGCGACCGAGTTCATCACGACGAGATCGATCGACTGCTCCTGCATGTTGTGGACGTCGTCGAGCGAGCGGACGCGGATTTTCGTGTTCGGGGCAAACCGCGCGATCAACCGGCCGCGCACGCCGGGCGCGGGCTCGGCCAAGATCAGCTTGCCGCAGACAGCCGCGACCTGGCTCGCCGACAGCGCCTCGCCGCAGGCATAGTCGAGCACGGTCGCCTCGGGCGAAGAAATGTAGCCGATGATGTCCCGCGCGATGATCTGGAAGTGCAAGTCGCGATGCAGCTTGCTCACATAGATCGTGTGCGTCGAGTCGTAGTAATCGATCCAATCGTCCATGATATTCGAGGGCCCCGGCCAAACGGTTCCGCTGAAGGAACCGGCGCTGCCCGCCTGCGTTAGGGGTGCGGCGGCGCGCCGTCAATGTCTGCGTCCTAACAGGAAGGTTTCCCGTGAGCAAAGCCCCACAAAAGGTCTCGCCCGACCTCGATACACCCACCGATCTGTCGTCCCAGGCGGTCAACAAGGTTTCGGAGGCGCTCAACGTGCTTCTGGCCGACGCGTTCGCGCTGTATCTGAAGACCAAAAATTTCCACTGGCACATCAGCGGCCGGCATTTCCGCGATTATCATCTGCTGCTTGACGAGCAGTCCGACCAGATCTTCGCCACCACCGACCAGCTCGCCGAGCGCGTCCGCAAGATCGGCGGCACCACGCTGAAATCGATCGGGCAGATTGCCAAGCTCCAGACCATCAAGGACAACAACGAAGACTATGTCCCGCCGCGCGAGATGCTGCGCGAGTTGATGCAGGACAACAAGCATGTCGCCGCCGCAATGCGCAAGGCACACGAGGTCTGCGACGACGCCGGTGACGTCGCCAGCGCCAGCATCCTCGAAAACTTCATCGACGAGACCGAACGCCGTACCTGGTTCCTGTTCGAAGCCACAAGACAGGAAGGTGCGAACGAGGCGTAGGTGACGCTGTCGTAGGGTGGGCAAAGGCGCGCTCTTCGCGCGCCGTGCCCACCATCTATCCGCAGTTCAAACTGTTTGGTGGGCACGCTTCGCTTTGCCCACCCTACTGCACCGTCTTTGTAGCTACCGCCACAACCGCATCAACGCCCCATCCTTCCCCGTCACCGGATCGGCCGGCGGCAGCGCGACGTTTGGAATCGTCTTCAGCGCTTTCGCGTGGTTCTCCGGCGTTGCGCGGGTGACCTCCATCTTCGCACCCGGCGGATAAGCGCCGATCACGCAGAAATCCTCGCTCGCCTTGATGCGTTGGTGACCTGTGCCGGCGGGCAGGATCGCGACGTCGCCGGCCTTGATCTCCAGCTCCTGGCCATGGTCGCCGCCGAAGCGAACGCGCGCGCTGCCACGCGCAACGCCGAGCACCTCGTGCACCGTCGCGTGATAATGCAGATAGTCGAAGACGCCATTGCGCCACGTGCCGCCCCAGCCGTTCGCTTCGAACAAGCGTTCGATCGTCTCTTCCGGCTGTCTGGAATCGAGCTTCACCGCGGCCTGGTAGACCAGGAAGGGGAGGATATTGTTCGGCACGAGCCCGTCATCCTCAAACACGATGGCGAGCGGCTCGGCATTGTCGCGGACGACGGACATAAGGGGCTCCTGCGTGAGCGTAGCAGGGATCAACGAAGGGAGCTAAGCGGTGTTCCTTTGACAAAAAGCCCAGGACTTGGCCCGGGCTCTTTGTCATGACGTTAATTGCGAAAGAGCGCGCGCCCTACGCGGTCTTCTTCTGCCGCATCAGATCCGCAAAACGCTGGAATAGATAGTGCGAGTCGCGCGGACCCGGGGAGGCCTCGGGGTGGTACTGCACCGAGAACACCGGCTTGCCGTCGAGCTGGATGCCGCAATTGGAGCCGTCGAACAGCGAGATGTGGGTCTGCGTCGCGCCGGTCGGCAGGGTGCTCTCGTCCACGGCAAAGCCGTGGTTCATCGAGGTGATCTCGACCTTGCCGGTGGTCTCGTCCTTCACGGGATGATTGGCGCCGTGATGGCCCTGGTGCATCTTCTTGGTCTTGGCGCCGACGGCGAGGCCGAGCATCTGATGGCCGAGACAAATTCCGAATGTCGGCGTGCCCGACTTGATCACGTCCTGGATCACGGGCACGGCATATTTGCCGGTCGCGGCCGGATCGCCGGGACCGTTCGACAGGAACACGCCGTCCGGTTTCATCGCCAGGATGTCCTCGGATGACGTCGTTGCCGGCACCACCGTCACCTTGCAACCGACGCCGGCGAGCAGGCGCAGAATGTTGCGCTTGATGCCGTAATCAATGGCGACCACGTTGAACTCAGGCTTGTCCTGACGGCCAAAGCCCTTGTCCCAGAGCCAGGGCGTCTCGTCCCACGTGAAGCGCTGGCCGGAGGTGACCATCGGCACGAGGTCCATGCCCTCGAGGCCGGGCCATTCGCGCGCTTCTTCCTTCAGGCCGTGCAGGTCGAACTCGCCATCCCTGGCGTGTGCGATCACGGCGTTGGGCATGCCCTTGTTGCGGATCAGCGCGGTCAGCGCGCGGGTGTCGATGCCGGACAGGCCGATGATGCCGCGGGCCTTCAGCCACTGGTCGAGGTGCTTGGTGGCGCGGTAGTTCGAGGGATCGGTGATCGCGGTGCGCAGGATCACGCCGCGCGCGCCGGGCGTCGCGGCCATGTTCACCGTCTCGATGTCGTCGTCGTTGGTGCCGACATTGCCGATATGCGGGAACGTGAAGGTGATGAGCTGGCCGGCATAGGAGGGATCGGTGAGGATCTCCTCGTAGCCGGTCATCGCGGTGTTGAAGCAGACCTCACCGACGGCTTGGCCTTCGGCGCCGAGGCCAAAGCCTTCCAGCACCGTGCCATCGGCAAGCACCAACAGCGCGGTCGGTTTGTGGTCCGGCCAGGCGTGATCGTTATCATGTTGTGTCATGAGCCCGGTTCATAGTCCCCGCGGGCGCCGACGTCAAAGCGGAGATGCGCCGATTCACATGCGTTTTGCATATTTGACAGGTCGCCTTGGGCCCCTAAGCTCCGCGGCACAATTTCCGACCAATTCCGGGGCTTGGGAGGCAATAATGGACCAGACGACACCGATTCTGCTGGTTCCGGGATTAGCCTCCTCGGCCCGGATCTATGCGCCGGTCATCCCGTCGCTGTGGCGGTTCGGCCCGGTGATGGTCGCCAACCATATTCGCGATGACAACATGGCGGCGATCGCCCGGCGGGTGCTGAGCGAGGCGCCGCCGCGCTTCGCGCTCGCCGGCCATTCCATGGGCGGCTATATCGCGCTCGAGATCATGCGCCAGGCGCCCGAGCGGGTGGCCAGGCTGGCATTGATCAACACTCAGGCGCGGCCCGACACGGAGGAGGCGACCGCGCGCCGCCGTGGCCTGATGGAGCGGGCCAGGCGCGGCGAGCTGCGTGCCGCGCGCGAGGAGATGTTTCCCGAACTGGTGCATCCGTCGCGCCGCGACGATGCCGGTATTCGCCAGCTCGTGCATGAGCAGGGCGAGGACGTCGGCGTCGAAGGCTATCTGCGACAGCAGACCGCGATCATCGCGCGGGTGGATTCACGGCCGACGCTTGCGACGATCAAATGCCCGACATTGGTGCTGACGGGCGATGCGGACAACACGATTCCCAACGCACTCTCGAAGGAGATGGCGGAGGGCATTGCCGGTGCAAGGCTCGTCGTTTTGGAGGATTGCGGACACCTGCCGCAGCCGGAGCAGCCCGCGGCGACGGTACGCGCGCTGGTCGAATGGCTGGGCCCCCCCGGTTGTCTCAGGGCCGCGAACGGCCTAGATCAGGCCTCGGATATGCTAGGGGAGCACGATCATGCTGCGCGACGACATCAACAATGCGGTCAAGGAGGCCATGAAGGCCAAGGAAGAGCGCAAGCTGTCCACGCTGCGCATGGTCAATTCGACCATCAAGAACGCCGACATCGAGGCGCGCGGCAGCGGCAAGCCGCCGCTCTCGGACGCGGACCTGCTCGGCGTGTTTCAGAAGATGATCAAGCAGCGCCAGGAATCGGTCGAGCTCTACGAGAAGGGCGGCCGTGCCGAGCTCGCGGCGCAGGAGCGCGAGGAGATCGCGGTGATCTCGGCGTATCTGCCGAAGCAGATGTCGGACGACGACGTCAAGAAGGCGATCTCGGATGCCATCGCCGAGACCGGCGCCGCCGGCATGAAGGACATGGGCAAGGTGATCGCCGTGCTGAAGACGAAGTACGCCGGCCAGATGGATTTCGGCAAGGCTTCCGGTTTGGTGAAGGCTGCTCTGACGGGCTAGTTCTTGCCCTCTCCCCTTGTGGGAGAGGGGGATCGCCGCGTAGCGGCGAGACGGGTGAGGGGGCTCGCTCCGCGTGTGCCACTCTCACGACAAGAATTGCCGACAGAAACCCCTCATCCGGCGCTTCGCGCCACCTTCTCCCACAAGGAAGAAGGGTGCACCTTTGATGCGGCGCCCGTTCGGTCTACTCTCTCCCATAGACAAATCGGGAGCAACCGATGACTGCCATCAAGCCGTTTCGCATCGCCATCAGCGACGACATTCTCACCGACCTCAAATCGCGCCTCGCCCGCACGCGCTGGCCGGAGGCGGAGCTGGTCGACGACTGGAGCCAGGGTGCGCCGCTGAAATGGATCCAGGAGATCTGTGCCTATTGGGCTGATGGCTATGACTGGCGCGCGCGCGAGGCAAAACTCAACCGCTTCGAGCAGTTCACCACCGAGATCGACGGGCTCGACATCCACTTCCTGCATGCGCGCTCGAAGGAGCCGTCGGCGCTGCCGCTGATCATCACCCATGGCTGGCCCGGCTCGATCGTCGAATTCCAGAAGGTGATCGCGCCGCTGGTCGATCCTGTCGCGCATGGCGGCAATCCCGCCGATGCTTTCCACGTCGTCTGTCCGTCGCTGCCGGGCTTTGGGTTCTCCGGCAAGCCGAACACCACCGGCTGGGGCGTCGATCGTATCGCCGCGACCTGGGCCAAGCTGATGGACCGGCTCGGCTATATCAGTTATGGCGCGCAGGGCGGCGACTGGGGCTCGGCGGTGACGACCTCGCTTGGCATGCAGGATGACGAGCATTGCACCGGCATCCACATCACGCTCGCCTTCAACGCCGCGCCGAAGGTCGAGGGCGAACCGACACCGGAAGAGAAACGCGCGCTCGCGGGCCTCAAGCATTACGTCGACCTCGACTCCGGCTATTCGAAGCAGCAATCGACGCGGCCGCAGACACTCGGCTACGGTTTAACCGATTCGCCGAGCGGACAGGCGGCCTGGATTCTGGAAAAATTCTGGGCCTGGACCGATTGCAACGGTCATCCCGAAAACATCTTCACCAAGGACGAACTGCTCGACAACGTCATGCTCTACTGGGCGACGGAGACGGCGACCTCGTCTGCGCGGCTCTATTGGGAAAGTTTCGGCAAGCGCCGGACCTCGCCGGTCGTCAAGGTGCCGACGGGCGTGGCTGTCTTCCCCAAGGAGATCATCACGCCGGTGCGGCGCTGGATGGAGCCGAATTTTCACAACATCACGCATTGGAGCGAGATGGAGAAGGGCGGGCATTTCGCCGCATTCGAGCAGCCGGAGCTGTATGTCGGCGAGGTCAGAAAGTTCTTCCGGACGGTGCGCTGAGACGCATTCTCCGTCAGGCCCGGGCTTGTCCCGGGCATCCACGCCCTTAAACTCAGGTCAAACAAGAACGTGGATGGCCGGGACAAGTCCGGTCAAGACGACGCTGCCGGGAAACGACCATGCTCACTGAAGCCAACACCTATGACGAACTCTACAGCAATTTCCACTGGGAGATCCCGGCGCGCTTCAACCTGGCGGAGGCTTGCTGCGATCGCCACGCCGACGGCACCGGCCGGCTCGCGTTGGTCTATGTCGACGAGAACGGCGCCATCACGCGCACATCCTTTGATGAAGTTGCGGAGATGTCGCGCCGCTTCGCCAATGTGCTGAAGGCAGATGGTCTTGCCCGCGGCGACCGCGTCGCGGTGTTCCTGTCGCAGTCGCTGGAGCTGCCGATCGCGCACATGGCCGCGTTCCGTTCGGCGATGATCTCCATTCCGCTGTTCGCGCTGTTCGGCGAAGACGCGCTGGAATTCCGTCTGTCGAACTCGCAGGCCAAGGCGATCGTCACCGACAAGGCGGGCTGGGAGAAGCTTTCGAAGATTCGCGACCGCCTGCCGGAGCTGAAGAATGTCTACATCGTTGGCGAACGAACGCCGACGGGCACGACATCGTTCTGGGATTCGGTCAAGGCGGCATCGCCCGACTTCACGCTGGTGGACACGTCTGCAGACGATCCCGCGCTGATCATCTACACCTCGGGCACGACAGGCAATCCGAAGGGCGCGCTGCACGCACACCGCGTCGTGCTCGGGCATCTCCCCAATGTCGAGATGTGCCACAACTTCCTGCCGCGCCCCGGCGATCTGATGTGGACGCCGGCGGATTGGGCCTGGATCGGTGGCCTCATCAACGGCCTGTTCGCGTTCTGGTATCACGGCATTCCCCTGGTCGGCCACCGCGCGCGAAAGTTTGAGCCGCAAGCGGCGATGCAGATGATGGCCGATCTCGGCGTGCGCAATGTCTTCCTGCCGCCGACCGCGCTGAAGCTGATGCGGCAGGCCGGCGTGACGCATTCCGGAGTCAAGCTGCGCAGCATCTTTACCGGCGGCGAGTCCCTCGGCGGCGAGCTGCTCGGCTGGGTGCGCGAGACTTTCGGCGTCGACGCGCACGAGGTGTTTGGCCAGACCGAATGCAATCTCGTGATCGGCAGCAACGCGAATCTGTTTCCGATCCGCCCCGGTTCGATGGGCAAGGCGACGCCGGGTTTCGATGTTCGCATCGTCAACGACAGAGGCGAGGAGCAGCCACGTGGCCAGCGCGGCATCATCGGCGTGCGCCAACCCTGTCCTTGCACGATGCTCGAATACTGGCGCAATCCGGAGGCGACGGCGAAGAAATATGCTGGCGAGTTCCTGCTCACCGGCGATCTCGGCGTGCAGGACGAGGACGGTTACTTCTGGTACGTGAGCCGCGAGGACGACGTCATCACCACCGCCGGTTATCGCGTCGGTCCTTCCGAGATCGAGCACACGCTGATGAAGCACCCGGCGGTGGCGATGGCGGCGGTGGTCGGCATTCCCGATCCGATCCGCACTGAATCGATCAAGGCCTGGATCGTGCTGCGCCCGGGCTTCGCCGCCGGCGACGCACTCGCGCGCGAGATCCAGGAGTTCGTCAAGGTGCAACTCGCCGCCCACGAATACCCGCGCTTCGTGGAGTTCGCGGAGACACTGCCGATGACCGCCACCGGAAAGGTGCTGCGGCGCGAGCTGCGAGCGCTCGGGTAGAGCACATCGTCATCTCACCGCTGCGGCGTCGACAGCGCGGATCGCAGCATCGCGGCGAGGTCTCGCCGCCGGAACGGCTTGGTCAGGATGCGGGCATCGCCGATCCCGTCGGGCGCCTTGACCGGATTTTGGCTGTAGCCGGAGGTGAAGAGCACCTTGAGCCCGGGCCGCAACTGGATTGCTTGCCTGGCAAGCTCCGGCCCGAACATGCCGCCGGGCATCACGACGTCGGTGAACAGCAGGTCGATGTCCGCGGACTGGCGCAACAAGTCGAGCGCCGCCGGGCCGCTTGCGGCCGTGATGACGCGGTAGCCGAGCGCCTTCAGCTCGCTTTCGACATAAGTCCGAACCATGTCGTCGTCCTCGACGACGAGAATGGTCTCGCTTCCTTCGCGCGTGACGATCCCTTCGGCGGGTGAGGCGTCCTCGTTTGGCGGTGCCGCCAGGCGGGGAAAGAACAGCCTGACGGTGCTGCCTTGTCTCGGTGCGGACTGCATCTGCACCAGCCCGCCGGACTGCCGAACAAACCCGTAGACCATGCTCAGGCCGAGCCCGGTCCCCTTGCCGACCTCCTTGGTGGTGAAGAACGGCTCGAACGCCCGGCTCGCCACCTCGGCGGTCATGCCGCTGCCGGTGTCGGTCACGGCCACCATGACATAGTCGCCCGGTCGCGGCTCGCCGTTGATGTCCAAGTCGGATTCACCGAGCGAGACGTTGCGCGCCTCGATGGTCAGCCTGCCGCCCAACTGCATGACATCGCGCGCGTTGAGCACGAGATTGAGCAGGGCCGTCGTCAGCTGGCCGGGATCGACGCTGGTCAACCCCACATCCGGTTCGAGCGCGAAGGCGCATTCGATGTGCTCGCCCAGCGGCCGGCGCAACAACGCCTCCATCTCCTGAATCTTCTCGCTAATGTCGATGTCTCGCGGCCTCAGGGGCTGCTTGCGCGCGAAGGCGAGCAGGCTCCGCGTCAGGTCGGAGCCGCGCTCGGCGGCTGTCGCGATGTCGCCGGCGATCCGGTGCAACTCCTTGTTTCCCGCCAGCCTGTCGGCAAGGTGCTCCGAATTGCCGAGAATGACGGTGAGGAGGTTGTTGAAGTCATGCGCCACGCCGCCGGTGAGCTGGCCCATGGCCTCCATTTTCTGGGATTGGCTGAGCTTCTGGTTGAGGTCCGCGATGGCCGCGCGTTGCTGCTCGAGCGACTCGGCAGTGCCATTGAGCAGGGTCATCAATCCCCCCAGCTCGCCGCGCGGATGGGGTGGAGAAATTCGCGCGCTGAGATCGCCGAGCCCGAGTCGCTTCGCCATGCTGGCGAGTCGCCCGACCTGGCGCCCGACGCTCACGGTTGCGAGGATCCATACGCCGGCCAGCAGCAGCAGCAAGGCCACCGCGAGGATCGCCATGTCCTCGTAGAGCCGGCGATTCGCCGCCGCGACCAGTCCGTCCTTGGACCGTCCGACCAGGATGAAGAGGCCGGCATCACGGCTCGAAGGCGAGTGGGCGACGGCCCAGACCTGCGTGCGGCCGTCGCGATCGGTCACTTCCTGAAATGCCTTTTGATCGGGAGCCGTCGCGAAGCGGAGCAGGTCGGATCCCGCAATCGACGCGCCCACGGGCGCGGTCCAGCCGGCTGTCGAGGGGGCGACGAGAACGGTGCCCTTGGCGTCGATGAGCAGGACATCCTTCTCGGCGAGCAGCCGCTTGTGGTGATACTCGGCGAATTTGCGCAGGTTGAACGAGGCGAGCAGCACCAGCTTCAGAGCGCCCGCCTCCGATCGCACCGGATATGCAATCTGGAGCACCGATATTCCGGTCAGCCGGCCGAATACCGGCTCAACCACGACGCTGCGCGAGACCAGGGCCTGCTTGAAATAGGTGCGATCCCTCAGATCGAGGGTGCGGTTGGTCCGCAGCGAGTCGCAGAACAGGCTGCCGTCCGGGTCGATGGTCAGGATTCCCGTGAACTGAGGGTATTCCTCGCGCACGTCCGATAGAAACGCCGAGCACGCCGCCTTGTCGCGCGTGTCGAGGTCGCGCGCGCGCGCCAGTCCGTAGTGAAGCTGCGCGGTTCCTTGAATCTTCTCACTCAGATCGCTGGCAATGTCGTCGGCCGAGGCCGCCAGATTGGCCAGGGCGGCGTTGATTTCACTGCTCCGGTTCTGCACGAAACGGAGCCCGACGAGGCTCGCCGGCACCAGCATGGCCGCGATGACGAGTATCAGTAGCCGGGTACGCAAGCTCATCGGTCGGACGGTCCAATCTGGTCATCGCGCGCTCGTTCAAGGACCCAATTTGCGGCACCACCCTCCGCTCAGTCCATAGGCAACGGGCCGAAAAAGTCCTCGACGGGGAAAGATTTCGAGCTAGTTGCAGCACGGATGAGCTTCTCGAAAGGAGCGCCGCCGACGGCGCGATGGCTTTCCCGGGTCTGCGCCGGTGGCCTCGGGATACCGTCGTCCGGCCGTCAACTCCCGCGTGCGCGCCGGCCGCGGGGACGCTAAGATCGAGGTCATCCGCGTGCGACGGAGATCGCACCGGCTAAGGAGGAGGGAGCTGATGTCCATTTCGGGCAAGGTCGATCCGGTGGTGCGTCCCGTCGCGGCGACCGACATCGCCGAGGCGCTGGTCGAGGGCCTGCGTGATTTCCAGGCGCTGCCGCTTTACGGCCTTTGCTTCGGCGCGCTCTACGCCACCGGCGGCATCGCCATCATGCTGTGCTTCACCGCGTTCGGCATGGTCTATCTGGTCTATCCGCTGGCCGCCGGCTTCGCGCTGCTCGGGCCATTCGTGGCGATCGGGCTCTATGAAGTCAGCCGTCGCCGCGAGCGCGGCGAGCCCGTCTCGCCCGGCGCGATCTGGTCGGCCGTGCGCGCGCGCAGCGAGATCGGCTGGATGGCCTTCGTCACGCTGTTCGTCTTCGTGGTCTGGATGTACCAGGTGCGGCTTCTGATCGCGCTGCTGCTCGGCCTGCATGCCTCGTTCTCGAGCCTGCAGGAGTTCATGACGGTGGTGCTGACCACGAACGAGGGCTTGCTGTTCCTCGGCATCGGCAACGCGGTCGGCGCGGTGCTGTCGCTGATCTTATTTTCGCTGACCGTGGTGTCGTTTCCGCTGCTGCTCGACCGCGAGGTCGATTTCGTCACGGCGATGGTGACAAGCGTGCGCGCGGTCGTCGCCAGCCCGCTGCCGATGATTGGCTGGGCCGCGGTGATCGTGATGGTCCTGATCGTCTCGGCGCTGCCGTATTTTCTGGGGCTGGTGGTGACGCTGCCCGTGCTCGGGCACGCGACCTGGCATCTTTATCGGCGGATCGTGGTGCCGGTGGCGTAACAGTGAGCCGGACGCAACGGCAGCGAACTATTCGCCCGTTGCCAGCCGGCGCTCGCCTGATGAGGTCAGTTCGAGTTCACCGAGGCGCCTGACCGCATAACCGAGGTTGGTCAGCCGCTCGCCGTGCGCTTGCGGAATTTCGCCTTGCGCCTTGCCCTTGCCGATCTCGGCCAACGACGCAAATTCATCGGCGCTAAGGGTAACGCTGCTGTCTGTCATCAGGCAACCTCGTCGGTCCATACTTTGAAATTGAGCAGCTTATTCGGACCGAAGGTCTGGGTGATCGGGACGTCCGCGGCATCGCGTCCTTGCGCGATCAGCACGCGGCCGATCCGCGGCGTGTTGTTGCGGGGATCGAACATGTGCCAGCTTCCGCCGAGATAAGCCTCGAACCATCCGGCGAAATCTCCCACGGCCCAGGGCTTCGGCGTGCCGATGTCGCTGAGATAGCCGGTGCAGTAGCGCGCCGGGATGTTCATGCAGCGGCAGAACGCGATGGCAAGATGAGCATAGTCGCGGCACACACCCTTGCCTTCGTCGTAGACTTCCCGCGCCGTCTTGGTTGCCCGCGCGTGCTCATAGCCGAAGGCGATGTGACGATGAACGAAATCGCAGATGGCCTGGACCCGCGCCCAGCCGGGCGGCGTGTGCTCGAACAATTTCCATGCGATATCCGACAGGCGATCGGTCTCGCAGTAGCGACTGCCGAGCAGATAGACGAGCGTGTCGGTCGGCAGCGCCTCGACGGCGTGCTGAACTGCGTTCGGAAACACCGGGTCGGGCAGGCCGCTGTCACTCACGACCCCATCGCCGGCAAGGCGAAAGGTTCCGGCCGGCGCTACGATGCGGCTGCACCAATTGCCGAAGAGGTCGCGATAGGGAGTGATTGGCACCGAGGGTCTGGTGGTCACCAGGTCGGGCACGATGACATCGGAGGCGCGGGTGAAGTGCGTGCCCAACACCATGATCATAGGCGTGGGCTGCGGGAATTCGTACAGCATCTCAAACCCGACGCGGAGCTTCATACGTTTTTCCCTTGGCTAAGCTCCCAACATGGCTACGAAGCGGCCGATCACAAGGCTTCGACGGCTTATTCGGTCGCGAACGGCAATTTGCGCTTCAAAAGCGCGGCACGGGCGAGAAAACGATAGCTAATTGCGGCGATTGCGCGCACGGTGCCGACAACGTCGGAAAGAACCTGTCGTTTCTGCGCATATGCAGCGCCACGACTATTCGCGCGACGTGAAGCGCCTCATTCCCTCGCACTGGCGGAGCCGACTCATCGCGACGTCGCAACAGCGGTCGTTGCGCATATTGCCCGCTCCAGCGGTGAGGCGGACGCGGCACGCCCGTGCCGCGGACGCCTGAAGGTTTCATCGCGATTCTACCATGAGATCGAACGCCAACCGAAAGCACCCGATGCAAACTCAACCGATGCAAGCTCTCTCGCCACGGCACGTCAAGACAGAAGAAGCGCTCCGGCTCGGCGTCGAGTCGGGCTGGTACGCGATCAAGGTCAGCGGGACCTTTGTCTCGGGCCCGCACGTTTCGGAAGCAGATTGCAGTCGCAAGATCGACGAGATCAATCCGCCGGTGAAGAAGAAGCGGTGACGGCGCAGGGTTCGTCCGCTACGGCGTCTTGATCCCCATCGCCCTCAACGCTTCCAGCATCTGCGCCGGCGGCGCCATCTTGATCTGCGGCGCCTTGCCCGTTTCCAGCAGGCTCTTCAGCCCCGACAGGATTGCGGGCCAGCCGGTGCGGCCGCCGGAAAGGATGTCGTCGCTGAGCGGGCGGTCGTGACGTTCGCTCATGGTGAGGCGGACGGCCTCGCCGGCTTGATCGATCTCATAAGTGACAAGCGTGGTGCCGAGCTTCGCGACGAGGTCGGGCCAGTTGACGTTCCACGTCACCGTCAGCCTGTTCGGCGGATCGTATTCGAACACATCGCCCGAGATGTGTTCCGATCCGTCAGGCGCGCGCACGATGAATTTGCCGGCGAGTCTGGGCTCCATCTCAACCGCAAAGCCGGAAAAGTATTTGCGGCTGAACTCGGCGGAGGTCAGCGCCTCCCACACCTGCTCCGGCGTCGCGGCGATGTAAATCGTGTAGACGGTGAGCGGCTTGAACTGATCGAGGTTCATCTTGCATCGAATCCCTTGTTGAGGGCTGCGCGCGGAATGGCCAGCACTTTGCCGCGTTCCAGCAGGCTCTTGAGACCGGACAGGATCGCCGGCCAGCCGTTGGAAACGGCGCCGAGATATTTGCCGCCTTCGACGAAGCCGTCATGCAGCACGGTCAAACGCACGAGCGAGCCGAACGGTTCGATGGTGAACACGACGCGCGAGATCGGTTCGCCGCGCAGCTCTTCGTATTTCTGGTGCTTGAAGCTGTAGGACAACCGCCGCGGCGGATCGGCTTCGAGGATTTCGCCGGAATCGGTGGTCTCGCCGTCCAGCGGCAGCGCGAAAGGGGAGCCGATTTTCCAATCGGACCTGACCTCGGCGCCGAACCAGTATTGCTTGCTGAACTCGCTCGACGTCAGCGCCTCCCACAGCCTCTCCGGAGTGGTCTCGATGTAGGTGACATAGACGAATTGCGGCTTACTCATCACGCTTCTCCAACTGGCGTTTCAACTCGCCGAGTGCGGCGAGCTTGCCGCGCTCGAATTTCTTGATCCAGCGCTCGCCGATCTGATGGATCGGAACCGGATTGAGATAGTGCAGCTTCTCGCGGCCGTGCCTGATGGTCGTGACCAGGTTGGCGTCTTCCAGAATGGCAAGGTGCTTGGTCACCGCCTGGCGCGTCATCGCGAGGCCTTCGCAGAGCTCGTTCAGCGTCTGGCCGTTCCTGGTGTGAAGCCTGTCGAGCAGCGACCGTCGTGACGCATCGGCGAGCGCTTTGAAGACCTCATCCATGGCGACGATAATAGGCAACCCAATGGTTGCTTGTCAAGGCGGTGATGCATCGTGCGCGGCTCGTGTTCCTGCAGACACCGGAGATGAAGACGTGGGGCTGCGGCGCTGGACGGACATTGAGTGTCATGCATTAATGCTCCAAACCGCTCTCAGCGAGTCCTCCCCATGATGTCTCTGCAAGCCTATCTCGCCTTCCTTGCCGCCTGCATCGCGCTGGCGCTGCTGCCGGGGCCGATCGTCACTCTCGTCATCGCCAACGGGCTGCGCCACGGCACGCGTGCGGCGCTGACCAATGTGGCCGGTGCGCAGGCCGGTCTCGCCATCGTCATCGGCATCGTCGCGGTCGGGCTGACCTCGCTGATGGCGACCATGGGCTACTGGTTCGACTGGGTGCGCTTTGCCGGCGCCGCCTATCTGGTCTGGCTCGGCATCAAGCTGATCTGGGCACCGGTCGAGGGCGTCAATGTCGACCAGCCGCCGGCGCCGCCGCGCGGCGGATTCTTCCTGCAAGGTTTCCTGGTGCTGCTGTCGAACCCGAAGGTGCTGGTGTTCTTCGGCGCCTTCATCCCGCAGTTCATGGACATGAATCGCGACCACTTCCCGCAGGTCGCGCTGCTGGGTGCAACCTTCATGGTCACTGCGGTGATGACGGACGCGCTCTACGCCATCGCCGCGGGGCGGGCCCGAAAGTTCTTTTCGGCTCGCCGCACCCGCATGATGTCGCGCATCTCCGGCGGGTTCATGATCGGCGGCGGCATCTGGCTGGCGTTGACCAGGGCAAAATAACCGCCATCGGGCTAGTCGATAAGCCTCTCTGCCCGCAGCTCCAGCTCGATCTCCGCAAAAATCCTCGCCAGCCGCTCGGCCCATTGTTGCTGGCCGGACTGGTCCGCGATCAGATCCTGGCGGATCTCGATGCCGGTGTTGACGAGGCCGCGGGCTTCGCCGTGGACGGGGATGGTGTAGTCGGTGAGGTCGTTGACCGCGTAGGGCTCGTTGTCGCCGACGACGAGATCGCTCTCTCTGCGCAGATGCCTGAGCAGCAGCTGCGGCAGCACGGTGTCGCGATTGTAGAGCGCGCCGATGTGCCAGGGGCGCGCGACGCCGGCGTAAACGGGGGTGAAGCTGTGCAGCGAAACCAGCACTGTCGGCCGCTTGTCGTGCACGCGGCGGTCGATCGCGGCCTCGATACGGCGGTGGTAGGGCTCGAAGATCTCGCGCCGGCGCGCTTTGCGCTCCTGCTCCGAAATTCCCTCGTTGCGCGGGATCGCGGTTGCTTCGGAAATCAGGGGGATAGAGCTCACGGCGCCGGGCGGGCGGTTGCAGTCGATCACCAGCCGCGAATAGCGCTGGGCGATCAGATGTGCGCCCAGCATCTCTGCGAGCCGGTCGGCGACCCCCGCAATGCCGATGTCCCAGGCGATATGCCGCGTCAGCTCGCCTCCCGCGACGCCGAGATCGCCGAGCGCACGCGGCAGGACCCGTCCGTAGTGGTCCGAGGTGAGCAGAAAAGGCGATGTCCCTTGCGCATTCACCTCGTGCACTGGGGGGACGTCACCCTCCCTGAGGAGTTGATTGGTCGCCTCGATTGTGTCTAAAGCCATCCTGATTGCCTAATGAAACAGCAGTCACCCCGAAGAATCGGGCGGGATTGCTATAGATTGGTCCGCCCGACCTCACCATGATTGCCTGACGATGCCGCTGCTGACGATTCATCACAAGACCGAATATCGCTACACCCGCCCGGTGGCGTTCGGCGAACACAGGATCATGCTGCGTCCGCGCGACGGGCATGATCTGCGCGTGCTCGACTCCAGGCTCGAGATCTCGCCCGAGCCGATGTCGCTGCACTGGATCCACGACGTGTTCGGCAATTCCGTCGCGATCGCGAATTTCGACGAGCGCGCGGACACGCTGGTTTTCGATTGGCACGTCACCGTCGAGCACAATCCGGTCGAGGAGTTCGCGCTGACGCCGGACGACTCGGCCTATTTCTATCCGTTCGCGTATGATGACGAGGAATTTCCCGACCTCGTCCACTACATCACGCCGCAATACACCGATCCCGACGGCGAGATCGCGGAATGGGCGCGCGGCTTTCTCGACGAGGACGCGCCGACGCCGACCTTCAAGATCCTGAGCGGCATGACCCACGGCATCCGCGAGCGGTTCAAGTACCGCAAGCGCCACGAGCTGGGCACGCAGCATCCGCTCGACACCTTGCAGTCCGGTAGCGGGACCTGCCGCGATTACGCGCTGTTCATGATCGAGGCGCTGCGCCATCTCGGCATCGCCGCACGATTCGTCTCCGGCTACATCTTCCTGCCGGAGGATATCGAGCAGCGCCATGTCGGCGGTGGTTCGACGCATGCCTGGGTGCAGGTCTACCTGCCGAGCGCGGGCTGGATTGAATTCGATCCGACCAACGGCATCGTCGGCACCCGCGACCTCATCCGCGTCGCGGTCGCACGCGATCCGCGCCAGGCGATCCCGCTGCACGGCGTCTATATCGGCGCTGCGGGCGCGTTCGACGCCATGGACGTCACCATCAGGGTGGTGTCGGACGAGCAGCGCAGCGGTGAGAAACTCGAGGCTGAGGCTTCGTAGATCTGCTGCGATTTGCACGCTGCCGATTGACGGTTATAGAAGGCCATGACCTCCGATCGTCTTTTCGTCTACGGCACGCTGATGCGCGGCTTCGACCATCCGATGGCGCGGTTGCTTGCGGGCCATGCGGATTTTCTGGGTGAAGCGACCTGCCGCGGCCGGCTCGTTCTGGTGAAGCATTATCCGGGGCTGCTGCTCTCCGATGTGCCGTCCGACCGCGTCCACGGCGAACTCTTTCACCTGGGCGTGCCCGACGAGCTGTTGCGCGAGCTCGACATGTACGAGGCCTGCGGCGAGGGCTTTCCGGCGCCGACCGAATATCTGCGCCGGCTGGTCGACGTAACAGGCCCGGACGGCGCGACGGCACCGGCCTGGACCTACATCTACAACTGGCCCGTCACCGATCTGCCGCGCATCGAATCCGGCCGCTTCCTCGATCACTAGGCCGACAGCGCTTCCTTCACCGCGCGCACGTCCACCTCGCGCTCGACATAGGCCCACTCCTCCGTCCGCCTCAGGATCGCAACCAGCTCCTCGAACAGCGAGGCGTGCGCGGGCGCGAATTCGAACCAGGTCAGGAAATCGAAAGGCCCGCCGAGGTCGCGGCAATGATAGAGCTGGCGCGCGATCGCAGGCAGGAAGCGCAGGCTGCTCGCGATGTGGTGCGACTTGTCCTCGAAGATCCTGCGGCGCTCTTCCTGGGTCAGATCCCACCAGGCCTGCGACTTGCGGATCGGGATCAGCGCCGCGCTGGTCGCTTCCAGCCGGCCAAGGCCGGCCTGCACGGCCGCGAGCTGCTGCTTCTCGGCGCGCTCGGTGTAGCGCAAGTTGCTCACGGCGCCGACCAGCCGCCAGGCATTGCGCGAGGGCACCAGGGGCAATGCGATGGCCTCGCTGTCGGTGACCGACAGCGCCGGCATGAAGGGGAGGGGTTCGCCCGTCACAGGCGAAATCGAGGTGATGCGCCAACCCCCACTCTGGCCGCCTCGGAAGGTCCTGAACATCGCCCATGGAAGCGTGGAACCGAGGCGGGTTCAAGGCCTCTGGCAGTCGGGCTCACACTCCGCGGGCCCCGGGATGACCGAAGGGCTGTGAACAGCGCGTATAAGCCTGACAAACCTGACTTCTGGACGGGCCGTCCCTATATCCCTGATCCCTTCGCCCGACTCACACGGTTTCGCGTTACACAGAGCCCATGCGCTTCACGCCCCAATTCCTCGACGAGCTGCGTGCCAGGCTTTCGGTCTCCGAAGTCGTGGGCAAGCGCGTCAAGCTGAAGAAGGCGGGGCGGGAGTGGAAGGGGCTGTCGCCGTTCCAGCAGGAAAAGACGCCGTCCTTCTACGTCAACGACCAGAAGGGCTTTTACCACGACTTCTCCTCGGGCAAGCACGGCGACATCATCAGCTTCATGATGGAGACCGACGGCCTGCCGTTCGCGGAGGCCGTGGAGCGACTCGCCAATATGGCGGGCCTGCCGCTGCCGGCGGTGACGCCGGATGCGGCGCGTCAGGAGCAGCGCCGCCGCTCGCTGCACGACGTGATGGATCTCGCGGCGAAGTTCTTTGCCGAGACGCTGGCCTCGCGCGTCGGCGCCAAGGCGCGCGGCTATCTCGCCGACCGTGCGATCTCGCCGGCGACGCAATTGCAGTTTCGGCTGGGCTATGCGCCACCAGATCGTTTCGCGCTGAAAGAGCATCTCGGTAAGCTCGGCGTCTCCGTCGACGACATGGTCGAGACCGGCATGCTGGTGGCCGGCAACGACATCCCCGTGCCCTATGACCGCTTCCGCGACCGCGTGATGTTTCCGA
This sequence comes from Bradyrhizobium sp. 76, assembly GCF_023073025.1. Lineage (NCBI taxonomy): Bacteria > Pseudomonadati > Pseudomonadota > Alphaproteobacteria > Hyphomicrobiales > Nitrobacteraceae > Bradyrhizobium > Bradyrhizobium sp. 76. Next base: position 120,148 of record NZ_JADPIS010000102.1, on the reverse strand, counting down.
TCACGGATTTGCGCGGCCGCGTCATCGCCTTCGGCGGCCGCGCGCTGGAGAAGGACGTTCCGGCCAAGTACCTGAATTCGCCGGAGACGCCGCTCTTCCACAAGGGCGACAATCTCTACAACCACCAGACGGCGCGCAAAGCCACCCATGACGGCAGCGCCCTGGTCGTGGTCGAGGGCTATGTCGACGTCATTGCCATGGTCACCGCGGGCTTTGCCGGCAGCGTGGCGCCGCTCGGCACCGCGCTTACCGAAAACCAGCTCGCGCTGCTCTGGAAGATGGCGGATGAGCCGATCCTCTGCTTCGATGGCGACCGCGCCGGCCAGAAGGCGGCGTATCGTGCCGCGGACCTCGCCTTGCCCTTCCTCGCGCCCGGCAAGAGTCTTCGTTTTGCGCTGCTGCCGGAAGGGCAGGACCCCGACGATCTCGTGCGCTCCGGCGGTCGCGGCGCGATCGAGGAGGTGATCGCGGCGGCGCGTCCGCTCGCCGAGATGATCTGGTCGCGCGAGCTCGAAGGCGGCAATTTCGCCACGCCCGAGCGCCGCGCCGCGCTGGAGGCGCGCATCAAGGAGCTCTCCAACGGCATCCGCGACGAGGTGGTGCGGCGCTATTATCGGCAGGATCTTGCCGAGCGGCTTCAGCGCGCCTTTGCCCCCGAAGGCGGGCGCGGCGGCTTTGGCGGCCGTGGCAATTTCCGCCCCGGCTCGGCCGGCCGTCAGTTCCAGCCCCGCGGCGGGGGAGGCGCGAATCGATTCGGCGGCCAAGGATTCGGCCAGGGATTTGGCGGCCGCCGCGGCCCGCCCGGTCCGATCCAGCTGCCCTCGGGGCCCTATCAGGCGGCGAGCGCGCAGCTCGCGGCAAGCCCGATCATGCGCGGCCAGCGCAGCGCCATCTCCCGCCGCGAGGCCCTGATCCTGCAGATCCTGATCAACCACCCCTGGCTGCTGCACGATCACCTCGAGGAAGTCGCGGCCCTGGAGCTCGCCCATCCCGAGGTCCATAAGCTCAGGGCCGGCATCATCGCCGCATTTGCCAACGACCATCACCATTCGCCGGACCCCGGCGAGCTGGCCGAGAAGATGCGCAGCGACCTCGAGAAGGGCGGATTTTCGCAGGCTCTTCAAAGGGTTGAGGGCGGCATCACGACGGCGGCGGTGTGGGGCGCCCGCGAGGGCGCCGCACGGGACGACGTTCTCTCCACCTGGCATCAGCTGGTCGCCTTGCATCGGCAGTACCATTCACTACTTAGAGAGCTGAAAGACGCTGAGCTGGCCTTGGGGGATGATCCCAGCGAGGCCAACATGGCGTGGCTGCGCGACGTCAAGGCTCGGATAGGCGAAGTCGACGGCACCGAGGCCCTGATCGAGGGTTTTGGCGAGCTGTCAGGCCGGTTCCAGAAGAGCGTGTGATGAAAGAATCATGCGGACGGCCGAGGCCTGAACCGCTAAAAGACTCGCCAAATCCGAGGTTTGGCGGCAAAAACAGGGTTAATCGAGGCTTAACGGTCTTGTAGCACTTTGGCCACCAGGCGGCCGCAGGCAGAACAGACGCGTCAGGAATGAATCCGCGCAATTGCTGTTGGCACTACACCTGCATCCGCTGCGACAAAGAGGCTCTACGAAGCGTTAGGCAAATCCGGCGAGTGAAAGGTCGGGGGTGGCGACAAGAGGTCCGCGCCGCCCTTTCCGTGTCGAGATCTGACGAAGCGAGAGCATCGAGCAACAGGTTCAAGTGATTTCACGCGGGCGCGGCGAACGTCTGTGTGAAACGCGTTTAGGAGCAATGGATGGCCACCAAGGCAAAGACGCTGCAGGCGAAGGACAAGGAAAAAGACGACAAGGCAGCGGACGCGCCGGAGAAGGACTCCCAGGACGCGCCCTCGCCGTTGCTCGATCTGTCCGACGCGGCCGTGAAGAAGATGATCAAGCAGGCCAAGAAGCGCGGCTTCGTGACCTTCGATCAGCTCAACGAAGTTTTGCCGTCCGACCAGACCTCTCCCGAGCAGATCGAGGACATCATGTCCATGCTCTCGGACATGGGCATCAACGTCACCGAAGCCGACGATAGCGAAGGCGAGGAGGACAAGGACGAGGGCGGCGAGGACGAGACCGACAACGAGCTCGTCGAAGTCACCCAGAAGGCCGTCACCGAGGTCAAGAAGAGCGAGCCGGGCGAGCGCACCGACGATCCGGTGCGCATGTATCTGCGCGAGATGGGCACCGTCGAGCTGCTGTCGCGCGAAGGCGAAATCGCGATTGCCAAGCGCATCGAGGCCGGCCGCGAGGCGATGATCGCAGGGCTGTGCGAAAGCCCGCTGACCTTCCAGGCTATCATCATCTGGCGCGACGAGCTCAACGAAGGAAAGATCTTCCTTCGTGACATCATCGATCTCGAAGCCACCTATGCCGGGCCCGATGCCAAGGCCGGCATGAACAATGCGATGATCGCCGGTCCGAACGGCGAGACCGGTGAAGCGACGGCCGAAGGCAGCCAGGCCACCGGTGCCGCGCCCGCGCATGTCGCCCCGCCCGCCGCACCGCCGGCGCCGACCCCGTTCCGCGCCGCGCCTGCGCCCGGCAATGCCGGCGACGCCGCGAAGGATCCGGCGGAGTCCGCCGCCGAAGCCGACATGGACGAGGACGACGAGTTCGAGAACCAGATGTCGCTTGCGGCGATCGAGGCCGAGCTCAAGCCGAAGGTCGTCGAGATCTTCGACAAGATCGCCGACAGCTACAAGAAGCTGCGCAAGCTGCAAGAGCAGGACATCCAGAACCAGCTCGAGAGCACCTCGCACGGCCCTTCGCTCTCGCCGCACCAGGAGCGCAAATACCGCAAGCTCAAGGACGAGATCATCGTCGAGGTGAAGTCGCTGCGCCTGAACCAGGCGCGTATCGATTCACTGGTCGAGCAGCTCTACGACATCAACAAGCGCCTCGTCTCGCATGAGGGCCGCCTGATGCGCCTTGCCGACAGCCACGGCGTCGCGCGCGAGGACTTCCTGCGCAACTACACCGGCTCGGAGCTCGATCCGCGCTGGCTCAACCGTGTCTCGAAGCTGTCGGCCAAGGGCTGGAAGAACTTCGTCCATCACGAGAAGGACCGCATCAAGGACCTCCGCCACGAGGTGCATCAGCTCGCGGCGCTGACCGGCTTGGAGATCATCGAGTTCCGCAAGATCGTGCACTCGGTGCAGAAGGGCGAACGCGAGGCCCGTCAGGCCAAGAAGGAGATGGTGGAAGCCAACCTCCGTCTCGTGATCTCGATCGCCAAGAAATACACCAACCGCGGCCTGCAGTTCCTCGACTTGATCCAGGAAGGCAACATCGGCCTGATGAAGGCGGTCGACAAGTTCGAGTATCGCCGCGGCTACAAGTTCTCGACCTACGCCACGTGGTGGATCCGGCAGGCGATCACCCGATCGATCGCCGACCAGGCGCGCACCATCCGCATCCCCGTGCACATGATCGAGACGATCAACAAGATCGTGCGCACCTCGCGGCAGATGCTCAACGAGATCGGCCGCGAGCCGACCCCGGAAGAGCTCGCCGAGAAGCTCGGCATGCCCCTGGAGAAAGTGCGAAAAGTCCTCAAGATCGCCAAGGAGCCGCTCTCGCTGGAGACGCCCGTCGGTGACGAGGAGGATTCACACCTCGGCGATTTCATCGAGGACAAGAACGCGATCCTCCCGATCGACGCCGCGATCCAGTCCAACCTGCGCGAGACCACCACGCGCGTGCTGGCCTCGCTCACCCCGCGCGAAGAGCGCGTGCTGCGCATGCGCTTCGGCATCGGCATGAACACCGACCACACGCTGGAAGAAGTCGGTCAGCAGTTCAGCGTGACGCGCGAGCGTATTCGCCAGATCGAGGCGAAGGCCCTGCGGAAGCTGAAGCATCCGTCGCGGTCAAGGAAGCTGCGGAGCTTCTTGGACAATTGATCGCGAACATCGATTCAAAGCAAAACGGCGGGCCAAGGCCCGCCGTTTTTGTTTTAGCTTCCGCTCTCGCCCGTCATTGCGAGCGAAGCGAAGCAATCCATCGCGCAGCATGTGGAGACGTGGATTGCTTAGCAATGGCGGGGATGGGGCTGAACCTACTTCTTCTTCGCGCCGACCCGCTCGAGGTTCTTGATCTCCAGCGCCGGTCGGCCGGATTTTTCGGCGATCTCGCGGTCCTGCTCCATGATGTAGGCGCGGGCCGGCTCGTCGCCGTCGAGGCCGCCGAGCAATTCGGCGGGGACGCGCCGGTTGGAGCGTTGGGAGCCGTCTTCATAGAAGACGTTGAAAAAGGCGAATTCGCCCTTGGGATTGGTTCCGGGTTTTTTGGCCATGGCCGGCTTTTCGTCGATCAGGGGGCCATAGTCAAATGACTTTGGCAGGCTTCCGGAGGCCGGTGCCCGGCCCTGCAGCGGCAGAACCGCCTGCCATCGATCGACGAGCCCGTTTGCGAGGCGCCTTGGCTGTCGGATGGAACGTCCAGCGCTTCGTAAAACCCGATGCGCTCCTTCGAGGAGACCCTTGTCTCACCCTTGCCTCAACAAACGGCGGGCCGCGAAGCCCGCCGTTTATTTTGGTCTTCAGTGTCGCCCGGGGCTGGCGGGGCGACAACCTAGAATAGAAGTTTATAACCGGCGCCATGCCGTGGCAAGGCAAATCGTTGGCGCTGCGATGTCGTAGCGAATGCATCAGATATGCAGCGGTCGCGACATCGCGTACGATCAGCGCCAAAGCAATTCTTGGATGGCCAAATCACTTTGTTCATATTTCCTGCTCGCGCAATGAGACCCACGCGCGCCTGTTAGAAAACGCGTTTGCCTGCACTATTTCCGCGTGCGTGCAGAAGTTGCGCTGACTAACATATGTTAATCCGTTTTCGCCTTCACATTGTTCCCATCATGCTGCGCGCGCAGCATGCACCAATCTCACGGCGCCACCAGCTCCACGCGCCGATTGAGCGCGCGGCCGGTGTCCGTTGCATTCGGGCCGACCGGCGCCAGCAATCCAACGCCGGCTGTGCGCAATCGCGTCGGCGCGATGCGAAAGTTCTTCACCAGCTCGGCTGCGACGGCTTCGGCGCGGCGCTTCGACAGGTCGAGATTGTACTCATAGGCGCCTTGGCTGTCGGTGTGGCCGACGATGAAGACGTTGAGCTGCGGCTGGTTCGTCAGCAGCTTTGCGATCTGCTCCAGCGTCGGGCGGCTTTCCGGTTTGAGCACGGCCTTGTCCGTGTCGAAATAGATGCCGTAGAGCGCGATGTGGCCGGTCTCGCCAAGCCCTTTCGCCATTGCGGCGGCATCCACCATCTTGTTCGCGATGGCGCCGAGCTCGGCGACGGTGACCTGCGCCGTGATGTCCTGATTGTTCTGGCTGACCAGGACGCTGGCAAAGGTCTCGCGCCCGCCCTCGGTCTTGCGGCCGGCGTAGTAACGATAGTTGAAACCATCGACCCACATCTGCGGGACCGGCAGCGTGTCGACGGCTTCGGTAAAGGGAATGGCGCCGCAGGCATCGGTGTCGCAGGCGAGCAGGGTCTCGAAGCCGGCTTTAGCAAGCTGCGTCTCGAAATTGCGCGACACTTCCAGGATCGAGGGGCCGGGATTGGTGCGATAGGCGATGCGAAAGACGCGGCCCTCGAGCCGCCGCGCATCGACGGGCTGGCCGTCCCTGAAGGGAGCCGCCTGCATCCGCACCGCGTCAAAATCCTTCATCACATAGCCGGTGATGACGCTGCCGGCGAACCGGCCGATGCCGGGATAGTCGCGGCTGCCGGCGACATCGCGCGTCTGCGCGGAAGCGGCCATCACGGTGAGGCAGAGCAAGGCGAGGACGGCGAGCATCCGGCGCGACATGGACATGAGCATGGAGATCCGCATAGGCATGGTCATCTCGATCGGTTGGGGAGGGGGCGAGCGCATTTGATTTGTCGCAGGCAGGCAGCGATCGGTTCTGGCGAGGATTTGCCGCTTTGACGCGAATCCGGTTCCCGGGCATGATCGCGCGCTGCTCCCCCGCCCATTCCCTGTAGGATTCATCCGAATGTCGAAATACGCCTTGGCCATCGCCTTCATCGCCTGTCTGGCCGGCGGATCGGCGCAAGCCGCGCGCTGCGGCGGCGACTTCAACAGCTTTGTCGCCAGCATGACCGCAGAAGCGCAAGCTGCCGGCGTCTCGGCGAGCGTGACCAGTGCGGCGCTCAGCGGTGTGCAGCAGGATGGCGCGGTGCTCGCCTTCGACCGGCGCCAGCGCTACACCTTCAACAAGAGCTTCGAGCAGTACGTCTCGACCCGCGTCGGCCCCGGCCGCATCAATGGCGGCAAGGCACTGCTGCAGCGCCACGCCGCGCTGCTGTCCCGCATCGAGCAGCAGTTCGGCGTGCCCCGCTATATCCTGGTCGCGATCTGGGGGCTGGAGAGCGATTTCGGCAAGGGCGACATCGGCAAGCTGCCGGTGGTCCGCACCCTGGCGACGCTTGCGCACGACTGCCGCCGCACGGAGCTATTCCAGGGCGAGCTGCTTGCGGCGCTGAAGATCGTGCAGCGCGGCGACCTGCCGCTGCGCGACCTCATCGGCGCCTATGCCGGCGAAATCGGCCAGACCCAGTTCCTGCCGTCCTCCTATATCAAGTACGGCGTCGATTTCGACGGCGACGGCCACGTCGATCTCCGCCACAGCGTTCCCGACGTGCTCGCCTCCACCGCGAACCTGCTTCACACCAGCGGCTTCAAGATGGGCCAGTCCTACGGCGAAGGCACCGCAAATTTCGAGGCCATGCGCGAATGGAACAGGGCGGTGATCTATCGCAAGACGATCGGGTATTTTGCCGATCGGCTGGCGGGGCAGTGAGGGGGAGCTAACCACAGTCGTCATTGCGAGCGCAGCGAAGCAATCCAGAAACTTTCCGTGGAGACAGTCTGGATTGCTTCGTCGCTGCGCTCCTCGCAATGACGAGCGGAGACAGTGCCGCGCCCCTGACCTACTTCGTCGGCCCCTTCGCCATCCTCTCCAGCTTGCGCTGTAACGGCGCCCAGTACGTTCCCGGGCGGAAGCGCTGCAGGAGGTCCATGAAGCGGGCATCGTTGCCGATCAGGATGCGCGGCTCGTTTCTCTCGATGCCCCTGATGATGCGCAGCGCGGCGTCTAGCGGCGTGGTCTTGGCCGCGTTCTCGAACCGCTCGATCGATTGCGACCGGCGTGCGTTGTCGGTGACGCCGATCCCGGTGCGCGAATTGCGGGCGATGGCGGTAGCGACGCCGCCGGGATGCACGACCGACAGCCTGACAGGGCTGCTTGCGACTGCAAGCTCGTGCCGCACGCTCTCGGAAAAGCCGCGCACCGCGAATTTCGCCGCAGCATAGGCCGACTGTCCGGGCGGGGCGATGATGCCGAAGATCGAGGACAGGTTGACAATGTGCGCCTCGCCCAGCGTCTTCAGATGCGGCAGGAAGGCGCGCGTGCCGTGCACCACGCCCCAGAAATTGATGTCGAACAGCCAGTCCATCTGCGCCTGGTCGATCTCGTCGAACGAGCCCATCAGCGCCACGCCGGCATTGTTGACGACGATGCCGAGCGCGGGATGCGCGGCGGTCGCCTGCCGCGCGAACTGCGCGATGTCCTTGGGCTCGCTGACGTCGACGCGGTGCAGGCTGACCTTGCATGCGGCTCCGATCTCGGCCGCGAGCGTCTTCAGCCCGGCCTCCTCGCGATCGGCGAGCGCGAGATCGCAGCCGCGCCGCGCAAGCTCGATCGCCAGCGCGCGGCCGATGCCGCTTGCGGCTCCGGTGATGGCGGCGGCGCCGCGGATTGCAGTCATGATGATCCCCCGTCGAGCCTCTCGAGCGGAACTATGATTTACATTTTTTCATATTGGAACCGAACCGCATGGCGGTTCCCACCTTAACCTACGTTACTTGATGAAAACAGGCAGCATTGGGAGCCGCCGATGGGACAAGCACAGCCATTTCGCGCCACCGCACTGATCGTGGAAGACGACCTCATGCAGAGGGAGATGCTCAGTCTTCTTCTCGAAGAAAGCGGCTACGACGTCATTCAGTGCGAGAGCGCCGAGGCGGCCGAGCTTGTGCTGGAGAAGAGCGCAGGCGCGCTCTGCCTGATGATGACCGACGTGCAACTCGCCGGCCGCATGAACGGCGTCGAGCTCGCGCATGTCGCCAAGGACCGCAACCCCAAGCTCGACGTCGTCGTCACCTCCGGCCGCCCCTTGATGCAGCCCCTGCCGAACGGCGCAAAGTTCTGGGCCAAGCCCTGGGCGCCGCTCGACGTGCTCCGCGAGGCCGAGATCGCGCAGCTGTCCTGACGGTCGATCCGGCAGGCCGGCTTTCGTGGTCCGGGGCGCGGTGATAAGGTCGGTCCATGACCTTGTCCTTCCTGCTCACCTCGCTCATCGTCGTCGCCTCGCCTGGCACCGGCGTGCTCTACACGCTGGCGGCCGCGCTGACCCGCGGCTCGCGCGCGAGCATCGCGGCCGCGTTCGGCTGCACCCTCGGGATCGTGCCGCACATGACGGCCGCGATGCTGGGGCTCGCCGCCGTGCTCCACACCAGCGCGCTCGCCTTCGCCACGCTGAAATGGTGCGGCGTCGCCTATCTGCTCTACATGTCCTGGCAGGCGCTGCGCGAGACCGGGGCGCTGGCGGTCGATGGCGAGATCCGCGAGCGTTCGGCCGGCCGGGTGATCGTGACCGGCTTTCTGATCAACATCCTCAATCCGAAGCTGTCGATCTTCTTCCTCGCCTTTCTGCCGCAGTTCATCGCCGCGGACGAGGGCCATGTGCTGGCGCGGATGCTGGAATTGAGCGGCGCCTTCATGGCGATGACGTTTGCGGTGTTCGTGGTCTACGGGCTCTGCGCAGCCTCGGTGCGCGAGCGCGTCATCTCCCGCCCGCGCGTCATGGCCTGGCTGCGCCGGAGTTTTGCCGCCGGCTTCGCCGCGCTCGGCGCCAAGCTGGCCTTCGCGGAGCGATAGCTTCTCCAGCCAATCAACGCGGGAGCCAATAAAAAAGCGGGCCTTGCGCCCGCCATCTTCCAACTCAGAACTCCCACCCGACGCCCGGGCGGAGCGAGCTCCACCCGGGCAAAGAATAAGAAGCCTCGTTACTTCTTCTTCGCTGCCTTCTTGGCCTTCTTCTTCGTCGCCTTCTTCGCCTTCTTCGCTTTCTTAGCCATAGGATCCTCTTCAGGGTTAATGGTGAAACGCGACACGAGGGATGCTCGGCGGAGGGCCAGCCTCGCAACATCCTCGATGACAAGCTCAGCAGATTCGCGCGCTTCTGCCCCGCGCTGTCACATCGGTGTCATCGCGTTATCCACAGCTCAGATGCATTTTCGGGTGATTTTGGCTCGCGAATCCGGCGGCGTCGGCATGCCTAACGATCCGACAATGCGCCGGCCGTTCATGAATCCAAAACCAAAGGCATGCTTTCGCGGATCGCAGTGAGACTCCGTTAAGCGCGACGGCCGCATTGTCTCCGCAAGAAAACGGGGACGGGTCATGGACGGACAGCTGGCAGGGACAGAGGGCGCGATGCTGCGCTTGTGGCGCGCGCCATGCTGAACGTGCCGACACTCTGGACCGTGTTCGTCGTCAACTTCCTGGCGCTCGGCCTGATCTGGGCCTACGTGACGCGCTCCTATCCGAAATTCGCGGCCGCGCGGTTCTGGATGGCATCGTGCTTCGTCGGCGCGACCGGCACGATGGCGGCCTTGATCCGCCTTTTCGTCGTCTCGCCTGTCCCGCTTCTGCTCGGAGCCGCCGGCGTCATCGCGGCGAGTTGCCTTGCCGCCATGGGCATTCAGCGCTTCTACGGGCAACCGGTGTCTTGGCGCGTCATGGCCGCGACGGGAATTCTCAGCCTTGGCGGCGTCGTGTTCTTCATGGTCGCATACGATCACATGCAGCTGCGCATGCTCAGCTACTCGCTCGGTCAGGGGCTGCCGCTGGCGCTGTCGCTGCGTTTGCTGCTGTCGCCGCCGGAAGGCCGCGCCAGCCCGGGAGCCCGGCTCTCCGGCATCGTGATCATCACCATCATCGCGATCTTCGCGGCCCGTGCGATCGGCAATCTGCTCGGCGGCGATTTCTCGTCGGTCGCCGGCGGGCAGTCTCATGCCGTCATGGTGCTGGGCCTGCTGTTCCTGTCAATGACGCTCAATTTCGGCTTCCTGCTAATGGCGATGGACCGCCTGCGCAACGAGGTTGCCGACCTCGCGCTGCTCGACGATCTTACCGGTGTCGCCAACCGGCGGCATCTGTTGCAGCGGCTGGGTGAAGAATGCGCCCGCTCCGAGCGCAGCAGCGAGCCGTTCTCGCTGCTGGTGATCGATCTCGACGGCTTCAAGACCATCAACGACACCCATGGCCATGCCGCGGGCGATGCCTGCCTGCAGCACTTCACCCTGATGGCGCAGACGCGCTTGAGGCCCGGCGACATGCTCGCCCGCACCGGTGGCGACGAATTCTGCGTCGTGCTGCCGTCGTCGACCTTGCGCGAGGCGGCTGCGATCGCCCGCCGCGTGCTCGAGGTCTGCCGCCAGGATGCCGTCAACTGCACCGGCATCGACATTCCGATCGCGATCTCGATCGGGGTGGCGCAGTGGGACCGCGGCGTCGGCCAGTTTCCGGACCGCCTGATCGCGCATGCCGACCACGCCCTCTATGCGGCCAAGAAGAACGGCAAGAACGACTTTGCCGTCCACGATCCGGCGCCGCCGCTCATGCCTGACCCGGTCGGTCCAGGCGAGGCCTTGCGCAAATTCGCGTAAGGGCGTGCTAACGTCAGGTCCGCACTGGACCCGCATGATGATCTCTCGCCTGCTCGCGGCCGTTCTCGCCGCTCTCATTCTAATCGCACCTGCCGCTGCGACCGACGCCGAGCTCGCTCAGCTCGCGCGCGCCTCCGGCACGCCCGACATTCCCGGCCTGAAGATGGTGTGGCTGGCGCCATGGGGCGACGTAGGCAACGCAAAACCGTGGCGTAACATCATCGTGCACCAGACCGAGGGACCGGCAGGCTCGGCGCGCGGCGGTGCCGAGGTGCAAGCGAAGAATCCCACGCGTCGCGGCGTCACATTGTGGGTCGAGACCGACGGCACCGTCTATTGGGCGGTCGCGGAAAACCTGGTGCCGACCCATGGCGACGGCGCCAACCGCAACGACAACAAGTACATCGACAACAAGCCGACCTATCGCCAGGTGGTGCGCGACAATTCGATCGGCGTCGAGTTCGCCGGCAACTATCCCGACGTCACGACGGGCCCGACCGCGGCGCAGGTCGCGGCATGGAAGATCCTCGTCCAAATTCTGCGCGCGCGCTACGGCATCCCGCTCGACCGCGTCTATGCGCACAACTGGATCGACTACAAGGACGCCCGCTATTGCGAAGGCTGCTGGCTCGCGACGCTGGCGCGGGTTTGGGGGGAGTGACGAGCTACACCGGTTGCGACATCCAGCCGAGCAGCCGCCGGATCAAGCCCGGTCGCCGCGGCAGTTCCGGTGGGTCATCCACCGCCAGCACGCGTTTGAAGAAGTAGTCCAGGAACACCATGTCGTTCGGCTCAGTGACCGTGAATGTCTCGTCGCCGAAGTAGACGCTGTAATTGAAGAAGAACGGACCCATGAGCGGGATCGTCGCGGTCGAGGCGTAGTCCTTCGAGATCACGAACTCCGACGGCTCGAGCCCGTGGTCGCGCATGGCCTGCTCGACCAGCGGCAGCTTGCGCATGAACTGGGCGGAGAAGCCGCCGACGGTGGATTGCAGAATGATCGACACGGGTGGTGTCCGTTCTCTTGATGCTGTCGGCCCGATGCTTTTGGTCGGTCGACCGGCAGCGCGGGTTCAAGATGCCTGGTCCGCGTCCCCGCGAACATGCTGCGCCTCACACGCAAACAAAAAAGCCGGCGTTGCCGCCGGCTTTTTGTCTCTTGTCGATCCGCCAATCTCTGGCGCTAAAAACCTCGCGCTTAGAGCGCGGCTTCCAGCGCGGCCTGTTCGGCCTTTGCGATCGTGCCCTTGACCGCGGACTGCACCTTCTCGAAGGCGCGGACCTCGATCTGGCGGACGCGCTCGCGCGACACGCCGAACTCGGCAGCAAGGTCTTCCAGCGTCATCGGCTCATCGGCGAGGCGGCGCGCCTCGAAGATGCGGCGTTCGCGCGGGTTGAGCACGCCCATGGCGCCGTTCAGGGCGTCACGGCGATGATCATACTCCTCGTGCTCGGCCAGCATGGCTTCCTGGTTGGGCGAATTGTCGACCAGCCAGTCCTGCCATTCGCCGGCCTCGCCGTCGTCGCGGATCGGAGCGTTGAGCGACGCGTCGCCACCGAGGCGGCGGTTCATGTCGACCACGTCCTGAGCCGTGACGCCGAGACGCTTGGCAATGATGGCCACCTGGTCGGGGCGGAGATCGCCTTCGTCCAGTGCGGAAATCTTGCTCTTCGCCTTGCGCAGGTTGAAGAACAGCTTCTTCTGGTTCGCGGTGGTGCCCATCTTCACGAGCGACCACGAACGCAGGATGTACTCTTGAATCGACGCCTTGATCCACCACATCGCGTAGGTAGCGAGACGGAAGCCCTTCTCGGGCTCGAACCGCTTCACTGCCTGCATCAGGCCGACATTGCCTTCCGAGACGACCTCGGAGATCGGCAGGCCGTAGCCGCGATAGCCCATGGCGATCTTGGCCACGAGACGGAGATGGCTGGTGACGAGTTGATGCGCGGCGTCACGATCATCGTGCTCGCGCCAACGCTTGGCGAGCATGTATTCCTGCTGGGGTTCCAGCATCGGAAACTTGCGGATTTCGCCGAGGTAACGGGAAAGGCCGGATTCGCCATTAAGGACCGGCAGGGTAGCTGTACGGGCCATAGTGCGCCCTCCAAACAGGTTCAGGCCCCCGATAGCGGCGGGCCAGGCAGACGACCGCTTGGTTAAAGCCGATCGGTGCTGCGATGTTCCGCGTTGGTCTTCAACGCAAGCGCAATATACTCCATCGGGAGGCAAAAAGGGAAGGATTGCTGACGTCACGTCCCCGTGTGGCAGCTATAACTTTTTGTAATGTAAAGCATTTCTGAAGCGGCCTGCGTCATAGCGCCGCTTTCAGGGCCCCCTGGAGGAGAAGTAAATCCTCCGGCAGAGGCGCCTCCCAGTGGAGTAATTCTCCAGTCCTCGGGTGCTCCAATACCAGCAGGTAAGCGTGCAGGGCCTGCCGGCCCAGCGCAGCCAGGACGGCCTGCGACTCGGGGCTCAGCTGGCTTGCCTTGGTCTTGAAGTGCGGGCCGTAGACGGCGTCGCCCATCAGGGGGTGGCCGATATGGGCGAGATGGACGCGGATCTGGTGGGTGCGCCCGGTCTCGAGCTCGCAGGCGAGCAGCGTCGCGATCGGCTTGCCGTCGCGCCCGGCAAAACTCTCCAGAAGCTCCCAATGCGTCACCGCCTCGCGGCCGCCCTGGCGCACCGCCATCTTCTCGCGCGCATGCGGGTGGCGGTCGATCGGCGCGTCCACGGTGCCGCGATGGCGGCCCGGCAGCCCCCAGGCGAAAGCCATGTAGCCGCGCCGCATCGGCCCGGTGCGGCCGTGGTCGGCGAATTGCGCGGTGAGCGAGGCATGCGCGAGGTCGTTCTTGGCGACCACCATCAACCCCGTGGTGTCCTTGTCCAGCCGGTGCACGATGCCGGGCCGGCGGACGCCACCGATGCCCGACAGCGATGAGCCGCAATGGGCGATCAGCGCATTCACCAGCGTGCCGGTCTCGTGGCCGGCCGCAGGATGCACCACCAGCCCCTTCGGCTTGTTGAGGACGACGATGTCGTCGTCCTCGAACACGATGTCGAGGGCGATATCCTCGCCTTTCGGCTCCGGCGGGGCCGCTTCCGGCACGTCGATTGTGATCGTATCGCCGGATGCGACGTGATAAGCGGGGTCCCGGATCGCGGCGTCCCTGAGGCTCACCGCGCCCGCCAGAATCAGGGCTTTCAGCCTCGATCGCGACAGTTCGGCAAGGTGCGTCGCCAGCACGCGGTCGAGCCGGGTCGAGCCCTCGGAGCCTTCGACGACAACCTCCAACCTTTGCGCAGAGCCAGAATTTTCCATGACGACGTCTGATACCGTTGTTCCCGAACCGAGCCCCGAGCAGGCCGCGCTGTTCGCGCGGGTGCGGCGGATGATGCTGATCGCGGGGCTGACCACGGCGCTGGCAATCTGCGCCGTCCTGATCGCGGTGGGCTACCGCCTTTTCAAGTCGGAGGGAAGGGCGCCCGAGCCGGCAGGCGACGTCATTGCCACCCTGCCGAAGGGCGCCAAAATTGTCTCGAGCGGCGTCGCCGGCGACCGGCTCGTGATCACGCTCGACGTCGGCGGCGTCACCGAGATCCGCACCTTCGATGCCCACACCTTGCGGCCGGCCGGAACGCTGAAATTCGCCAATGAGCCGTAAGGCGGAAGCTGCGGCGCGGAACCCGCCTCCTCCGTCGTCCTGGAGAAGGCCAAGACCCATAACCACCGAATCCGGTTGCACGAACGAGATCGTCGTTCCGATCTGCCTTAACCATCCCCATTCGGGGTAATGGGTCCTGGCTCCTGTGCGCAATTGCGCACGAGGCCAGGACGGCGGCGGAGAGCGTGTCTAAAACCCCTCGATCCCCGCTTGCCGCCGGCAAAATTCGAGGCTATGTCCTCTCCCTCAACGCTCCCTTCGTCTAGCGGTTAGGACGCGGCCCTCTCAAGGCTGAAACAGGGGTTCGATTCCCCTAGGGAGCGCCATTTTTCCTGCCAGACTGGGCACTTCGAAAACCGGCCATTTCCGCTTGTAGCCCCAACCGGCGTGCGCAGTTCGCACGGCTCGGCGCGGGCGCTCTCCTAAGCGATCGTGCCGTCGATCGAGCGGCGGATCACCCGCTGTACCTCTGCATTCGACAGAAACAGATCGTGGTTGATGATGCCCCAGCCCTCCTGCGAAGCATCGACCACGCGCACACCGAGCTGCGCGATGACGGCTTTCTCGGCGGCGCCGACCCTGGTCATTCCACCTGCGATCTGTCCCGACAGGGCCAGGGCGCGATCGTTCGTGGAGGCGATCACGGTGATCTTGCCGGCAAGCGGACCGATGCGGTGGATCGCCGACGAGAACACGTCCATGTCGATATCGGGCGCGGCAAACACCACCGCGCCGATCTTGCTCGTCACTGTGTCGCCGTATCGCGCATAGAGCTGACGCAGGCTTTCGAGCGACAGCATGGTTCCCATGCTGTGCGCAACGATGTTCACGCGGCCGGTGCCTGGCGCCGACACGAGTGCGGAGAGCACGTGCTCAAACTCGTCGCGGGACCACATCGCACTGTCGCGGTCATAGGCATAGTCGAACAGTCCTGCCTTGGAGGGCCAGGAGAACACCATGGTCCGACCGCGGAACTTGATCCCATCGGAGAGATGGGCGCCATCCAGCACCGCCGTCTCGAACGTCTGCTTGAAGCCGTGCACATAGATCAGCACGTCTCCTCCGCCGGCCTGGGCAACGAGATCGCCAACGTCGGTCGACACCGGTTCGACCCGGTCAAGGCGCCAATCGCCAAGTCCAACCGAGGCCAGAGAAAGGCGGCTCTCGTCCGGCGCCACCAGCTTCGCCCGCGCGACTGTCATGGTCGTCGCGCGCTCCGGCCCGAACCAGGGCTTCGTGCGACCGCCGTTCACCGGCTTGCGCGTGGTGGTGACGAGCAATGTGGGGTCAAGGGATAGCGATGACGCGTCGAAACGTGCCCCGGTTGCTCCCAAGCCGGCGCATCCGCCGAGCGCGAGGGCGGTCCCTGCCGACATAAATCCGCCGAGGAGAGCGCGGCGCGAAACAGGACGACAGGGGTCGCGTTGCGGAAGACGTCGAACGATCACACGAAACCTCTGGGAACTTTGTCCACCGTAGCGCCCCACTACATCCCTGAATGACAATGGGGGCGAGAAGACGGCGGAGCTGCTTCGCGGTCCATTGCACGGTCGTGGCGTCCGTCGTCTCCGACGGCCGGACGAAACAGACGCAAACGCAAGTCAACCCGTCATATCAAAATATTACGATTTACCGAAATTCGGAATTGTCGTATATGTCGGCGATCCCGGCCCACAAAAGGGGCGGTCGTACGTCGTCACGAACGCGGGTTGGGAGTTGCGGTGGACGCGGGCGGCGTTGAAGGCGGGTGAGTAGCGTGCAGGGCGAGATGAACCTCGTGAGCATGTCACCAACCGCATCGACGGACGGCGCCCATGCCTGCGAAGTCTTTACCGAAGCAGGACCATGTCCTGCGAAGCCTCAGGCGAAGCAGGATGCCTGCGTACGGCGAAACCGTGTGGTCCTGGCCGTCGTCGGTCAAGCCTTTGCGAAGGCGTCAGCGCGTCAACCGGCGCGGTGCCGTGCATTTCGTGGAGGTGACGGAGGCAAGAAGGAGCTCGTTTCCGGGGAGAGCGCGGCATAGGCCGTCAAACCATCGCGCAGGGAAGGCCTGGTCTCGGCTGCCCTGTGTCTCCCCTGTGCATTGCGTGAGCAATCAGTTCGCATGGGGTTTTTTATGGGTGCCAGCCGGCGCCCGGTCTTCCCTGCGCCCTTTCTTCTCGAGGGGTGAAGCGAGAAGCATAGCTCGGGCAAACCTGCCGCGAGACTGCGAGCGCGTATCTGCGACCCGCATGTGAATTGACCTCCCTTCGAGCCTCCCTTTCGAGCCTTCCTTGCGAGCATGATGCATCGGCATCGGTGGAGGTGGTCGTACCTCACGGAATCTGCCTTGATGCGAATTCAGCGTGAGGGAGTGACGATATGAGCGGCTTGGTGATCTCTGGCGGTCGGGTGGTGGATCCCGCCAGCGGAATGGACGCGATTGGCGATGTGGCGGTGGTGGACGGCAAGGTCGCCGCGGTCGGAACGGGGCTCGGCAGTGCCGAGCGGGTGATCGACGCGACGGGGCTCGTGGTTGCGCCCGGCTTCATCGACCTTCATGCGCATGGCCAGTCGCTCCCCGCGGATCGCATGCAGGCGTTCGACGGCGTCACGACGACGCTCGATCTCGAAGCCGGCGTGCTCCCGGTCGGGTCCTGGTATGAGCGCCAGGCGCGGAAGGGACGCGTGCTGAATTACGGCGCCGCCACCAACTGGGCTTTCGCGCGCATCGGCGCGATGACGGGCTCCAACGCCGAGAGCTCGCTGGAGGCGTTCGGCAACGCCATGCGCGATCGCCGCTGGATGGACAACGTGGCGAGCGATGCGGAGGTCGCCGGCATTCTCGAGCGCCTTTCGCGCGGCCTGAACGAGGGCGGCATCGGCATCGGCATCTTGAACGCCTATGCGCCGGGCGCCGGCGTGCAGGAGCTGACCGCGGTCTGCCAGCTCGCGGCCGCGCAGGACGTGCCGACCTTCACCCACGTCGCCTACATGTCGCGCGTCGATCCCGAGAGCGCGGCGGAAGCCTATATCCGCCTGATCGGCTACGCCGGCGCCACCGGCGCGCACATGCACATCTGCCATTTCAACTCGTCGAGCAAGACCGACGTCGAGCGCTGCCGCGTGCTGATCGCGAAAGCGCAGGCGCTGGGCCTGCCCATCACCGTCGAGGCCTATCCCTACGGCACCGGCTCGACCGTGCTGGCGGCTGCGTTCTTCAGCGACCCCGAATTCGTCGAGCGCAACGGCACCGGTTACGATTCCGTGCAGCGGGTCACCGACGGCCATCGCTTCAGCGATCGCGAGGAGCTCTTGAAGGCGCAGGCGGAAGAGCCGTCCTCGCTGGTGCTGTGGCACATCCTCGACACCGAGAACAACGCGCATCACCGCGACCTCCTCGACATGTCGGTGCTCTATCCCGGCGGCGCCATCGCCTCCGACGCGATGCCGTGGACGACGTCGGACGGCAAGACCTACACCGGCGATGCCTGGCCGCTGCCGGATGACGCCACCTCGCATCCGCGCTCGGCCGGCTGCTTCACGAAGTTCATCCGCGAATGGGTGCGCGAGCGCAAGACCGTGTCGCTGCTCGAAGGCGTGCGCAAATGCGCGCTGATTCCGGCGGAGATCCTGTCGCAGAGCACGCCCGCGATGCGCGCAAAGGGCCGGCTCGCGAAGGATGCCGATGCCGACATCGTCGTATTCGACTACGAGAAGCTCTCGGATCGTGCGACCTTCACGGCGATGAACCGCCCGTCCGAAGGCGTGCGGCATCTGATCGTCAGCGGCGAGATACTAATCAGCGATGGTGTGCTGGACGTGGCGGCGCGGCCCGGCCGTCCCGTGCGCCGTCCCGTCGTCGGGGGCTGAGACATGCCGGTCCCCATTCTCCTGGTGACGGGCTTTCTGGGGGCCGGCAAGACCACTGTCGTCAACCATCTGCTGGCGCATGCAGAGGGGCGGCGGATCGCCGCTGTGGTCAATGATTTTGGCGCGATCAACATCGATGCCGAGCTGATCGCGGGTGCGAGCGACGGCGTGGTCAGCCTCGCCAATGGCTGCATCTGCTGCTCGCTCGAAGGCGACCTATTGCGCACCCTCTCGACGCTGCTGCGGCGTGATCCGAAGCCGGAATACATCGTCATCGAGACCAGCGGCGTCGCCGATCCCGCCGAGATCGTCCGCAATTTGATGGATCCCGTGATCCTGCGCGAAGCGCCGCTGGAAACGGTGCTCTGCGTGATGGACGCGGCGACACCGCCAGCCGCTCTCGACGATGCGCTGCATCGTTCGCAGCTGCGCGTCGCCGACATCGTGGCGCTGAGCAAGCTGGATCTGGCGGACGAGAGCGCGGGCTCCCGGATGCGCGAGGCCATCCGCGGGCAGCGCGTTCCTGCCGTGGTGGTCGATGCGCCGCACGGCGAGATTCCGTCCGCGCTGCTGTTTCCCGCGACCGTCGATCGGGCCCCCGCGCGACGCGAGCCCGGACCGCGACGGCCGGCAGAGCAACGCTTCGAAACGCTGAGCTGGACCTCGGACCAGCCGATCTCGCTGCCCCGCCTGCAGCAGGCGATCGGCCGGCTTGCGCCAAAACTCGCGCGGGCAAAAGGCCTGTTCGAGACCGTCGAGCAGCCCGGGCGCCAGATGGTGTTTCAATTCGCCGCCGGCCGCGCCACGCTGGCGCCGGGTGAAGCCGGGCTCGCCGTTGGTGATGCCACCGCTCTGCCGCGCGCGCGGATCGTCTTCATCGCCGAGCTCGGGGTGCTCTCGAAGGCGGAGCTCGACGGGATCATGGAGACGTGCGTTGGATCGGTGAAGCTATAAGCTCAAGCGAATTGCGCAACGCCGTGGCCGACGGACCAGTTCTCCGCGGGCGCATCGAGGACGTTGACGAACACGTCCTCGGGGCGGATGCCCGGGTTTTCGCCGAGCAGATCCGCGATCCGCCGGTACAGGGCCTTCTTCTGCTCGGGTGTGCGCGAGGCGAATACGGTGATCTGGATCAGCACGGCATCGTCGCTGCGGGTGACGCCGTAGGCGTTGCCGCAGCGGAAGTTCGCGGGCGAAAGCTCGCTGATGGTCATGAACTCGTCGCCTTCGGGGACGTTCAGCGCCTCGCGCATGGCGCGGTAGAGGCCGTCGAGGATCGCCTTCCGGTAGGCTTCCGGCTTTCCGGCGCGCATCGAGATGTGGAGGAGAGGCATCGCGAATTCCTCATTGACGAAAGGCTGCGTAGGCCCCAGTTTGTTTTTGACGCGGCGTCAAGAAAACATGTTTTTGACATCGTGTCAAATATGCCTGACGGGAGCAAAAGCTTGAGGCCGCGCGAATTCGACCATGACGATGTCCTGCGCATCGCCTTCGACCAGTTCTGGCGCAAGGGCGTGCGCGGCACCTCGCTGTCGGACATCGCGCGCGACGCCGGTGTGCAGCGCGGCAGCCTCTACAACGCCTTCGGCAGCAAGGAGGCGCTATTCCTGCAGGCGTACGAGCGCTATGCGGGAGACTATCTCGTCGCTTTGCAAAAGGCGCTCGGTGCGGGCAGCTTGCGAAAGCGCCTCACCGCGTTCTTCGACCTGACCATCAGCAACTTCCGCGCGGGCTCGCCGCCGCGGGGATGTCCGACCACGCGCGGCTTGATGGAGCTCGGCGCGGCCGAGGGCGAGGGGCTGGACGAGGAGGCGCGGCAGGCCTTCGCGAACCTCATCTTGCGCATCACTGTTCTGGTTCAGGAGACGTTGTCGGCGGGTGCGGCGCGCGGCGAGTTCAGCGGCAATTCCGCGGCCGCGGCACTGCACATCATCACCGTGACGCGCGGCCTCGCCGTGCTCGAACGCGCCTTCGGCGACGAGCCGCAGCTGCGCAAGATCGCGTCTCACACCATCGATCTCGTGCTCGGCAAGAAGGGCGGCTAGATGTCAGCAGACCGCGAGCGCGTTAACCGCCCTGGTTGTCGCAATCCCGTTCTCGTCGCCGACGAACTGGCAAACGGCAGATTCGAGCTCACCTGGCTGGTTGCCGCGCGCCACCGCCAGCAGCCGCATCAATTCCGCCTCGTCCTTCGACAGGCGCCGGCACGACGGCGGCATGAAGCACAATTGGCAGGGCCGACCGCTGCGCAGGATTCTGACCAGTGCGGCAACGCGTGCGACCAGCAGCGGGCGGTCGGCGATGCCAGGCGCCTCGTCGGCAAAGCGATAGGCCGCCTCCCAGCAATCGGACGCGCCGGTCGCATAGGCGGCTGCGATGAACAGCAACAGCGAGAGTGTGACGCGGCCAAAATCATCGTAGCTCTCGAAGTCAGGCCGCGTCGCAAGCGCGACCCGAAGCGGACAGAGCCGCGCCTGGCCGGCTTCCGTGACAGACACAGCGCCGCAACTGTCCTGCATCATGCGCGATCTCGTCAGTGCAACGTGGGGCTTCCGACCAGCCAGCTCTTCATCGCCATTGTCCGGTCGTGGTCGAAAGACGGAACGTGTCGGTCGGGCAGGATGCGACCCGCCATGCGGAAGATCGTTGCAAGCCCGCGCACGGGTGCGAGAGCCCAATCGGCGCCGACCGGCGGCAGCCAGCATTCGAACTGTTCGCGCGCGATATCATCGCGCTCTTTCTGCGCGGCGGCGATTGCCCGCAACATCCCGTGCTCGCTGTCGGACATGCGCGGGCAGGTCGGGCAGTGCACCGCGATCGCCGTATGCGCCGTGCAGGCAAAGATCTCGATGATGGATTCCAGCGAGGGCACGGCGTCGCCCACGCGAAAATGGTCGTACACTTGCTGGATGTCGGCCGCGGTGGGAACAGCGCTTCCGCTGCGTGCCTTGGCCCGAAATCCCCAGATGAAGAGCCGCTCCGCCGCGCTCAGCGCCGGAAGATCGAGAGACCCTGTCGATGTCGATTGATGCATTCTAGCCTCTGGCCTCCGGCTGCGCCCGCGCCCCGGGCTGGCGCTGATGATCTACGCCGATCGTTCCGTCAGAGCCCCCTGCAAGTCAACGCTCGGAGGGGCGATGTCGAGGTCTTCTAGTTTTGAAGAGTTCGCATCTCGGATGCAGCCCGCCTCGTGAACCTGCGAGGCCGTCCGGGGCATGCCGGTAGGATCCTACGGAGTTTTGCGGGACTTGGGGGAACCCGAATGCTTAAAGCTTTGCTAAGGGACGCGGGATAAACTGGCATATCAGCCCTTCCAAATCTTGCGAGCACCGATGTTTTTCTCCCGCATCAGTTTCAAGCTGGTCCTGATTGTCGGCATCAGCCTCCTTGGCATGATCGCGCTGGCGCCGATCGCGCTTTCGACCCTGCGCGCGCAGATGATCGCGGACCGTGAGGCCAAGACGCAGCACATGGTCGACGTCGGCTACGGTATCCTGGCGCACTACCAGAAGCTCGAGAGCGAAGGAAAGCTGCCACGCGAGCAGGCGCAGGCCGCCGCGATCGCGGAGATCAAGAGCCTGCGCTACGACAAGGTCGAATATTTCTGGCTGAACGACATGACCCCCAAAATGGTCATGCATCCGATCAAGCCGGAGCTCGACGGCAAGGATCTCTCCGGGATGAAGGATCCGTCCGGCAACGCGCTGTTCGTCGGCTTCGTTGACGTCGTCAAGAAGCAGGGGGCGGGCTTCTACAGCTATCTCTGGCCGAAGCCCGGCTTCGACCAGCCGGTCGGGAAAATCTCCTATGTGAAGGGCTTTGCGCCCTGGGGCTGGATCATCGGCACCGGGATCTATCTCGACGACGTCGACGCCGTCTTCCGCCAGAATGCGATGACCTTCGCCCTGGTGTGCCTTGTCGTCTTCGTGCTCGTGCTCGCCGCCTCCTTCGTGATCGGCCGCAGCGTGACGCGGCCGCTTGCGAAGATCACCGCGCTCACCGAGCGCCTCGCCTCCGGCGACAGCGCGTTCGACGTGCCCCATACCGACCGTCGCGACGAGATCGGCGGGCTCGCCAAGGCGCTCGCCGTGTTCAAGGACAATGCTGCGGAGGTCGGCCGGATGCACACCGAACAGCAGGAGACGAAGCAGAAGGCCGACGAGGAGAAGCGCAGGACGATGACCGATCTCGCCGGCAAGTTCGAGGCGAACGTTCAGGCCGTCGTCCGCGACGTCTTCAATGAGGCGCGCGCGATGCAGCAGGCCGCGCAGGGCATGTCCGAAACCGCCAACAAGGCGACCGTCCGCGCGAGCTTCGTCGCCACCGCCTGTCAGCAGGCTTCGAGCAACGTGCAGACGGTGGCCTCCGCCGCCGCGCAGCTGTCGTCCTCGATCACCGAGATCAGCCAGCGTGTCGCGCAGGCTGCAACCGTGGCCGACAAGGCCGCTGCCGACGGTCAGCGCACCAACGACACGGTGCAGGGGCTGGCGGCGGCCGCGCACAAGATCGGCGAGGTCATCGACCTCATCAACCAGATCGCCTCGCAGACCAATCTGCTCGCGCTCAACGCCACCATCGAGGCAGCGCGCGCCGGCGAGGCCGGCAAGGGCTTTGCGGTGGTGGCAAGCGAAGTGAAGTCGCTGGCGAGCCAGACCGCGAAGGCGACCGACGAGATCGGCGCGCAGATCACCGCGATCCAGGCCGAGACCAACCAGGTCGTCGGCAACATCGAGAGCATCCGCAGCACCATCATGGAGGTCAACGAGATCTCCTCGTCGATCGCCGCAGCGGTCGAGGAGCAGGGCGCCGCGACCGCGGCGATCGCCCACAGCGTGAGGGAGGCCGCCTCCGGCACCGACCAGGTTTCGCAGAACATCTCGGGTGTGACCGATGCGACGGCGGAGACCGGCCAGGCCGCCGGCCTCGTGCTGCAATCGAGCGGCCGGCTGTCGCAGAAGCTGCAATCGCTGGAAAACGAGGTCAGCGCTTTCGTTGCGGGGGTGCGGGCGGCTTAGTATAGCAGGGGGATGGGCCAAACTTCCGATCGGCGCGCGCGCATTCTCCTGATCAATCCAAACAGTTCCGTGGCGACCACCGAGATGATGGTCGCCATCGCGAGGTCTGCCGCCGGCGACGGCTTCGAGATCGACGGCGCGACCGCAACGCGCGCGCCACAAATGATCGTGACGCCGGATGCGTTGGATGCAGCTTCCACCGAAGTTCTGGAGATCGCGCAGTCGAACCGGCATGCATGCGACGGCATCATCGTCGCGGCGTTCGGCGATCCCGGATTGGCCGGGATCAAAGCTGCGATAGAATTGCCCGCGGTCGGCATCGGTGAGTCCTCGATGCTCGCAGCTGCCGAGAACAGCCGCCGCTTCGGCGTGGCGACCACGACGCCGCTGCTGGAAGCGAAGATCGACGCCTTGCCGGAAGCGCTGGGGCTGCGATCGTATTACACCGGCGTCCGCTTCGCGGAGGGCGATCTGCAGGAGCTGATGCGCGATCCGGCGCGGCTGCGCACAGCGCTCGCCGGCGCGGTCGAGGCCTGCATCGCGCAGGATGGCGCGGAGGCCGTCATCATCGGCGGCGGGCCGCTGGGCGAAGCTGCGCGCGAGCTTCAGCCGATGTTCACCGTGCCGATCATCGCCCCGATCCCGTCTGCCGTGGCGCGGATTATTCGCCTCATCACGGCGCAAGCGACCGACTGAAATTCCGGCCCGCGGGAACGGTCGTCGCGACCGGCGTTCTTGCCCTTGACGGCCTCGGTTAAAGTGACGAAGCAGAACCATCGGACCTGCCGACCCGCGCCTGGGCACGCGGGCATGGAGACGCTGCATGTCGTTCAAGAAGCTCCTGATCGCCAATCGCGGCGAGATCGCCATCCGCATCGCGCGCGCCGCAGCCGATTCCGGCCTCGCAACGGTTGCGATCCATCCCGCGGACGATGCGCTGTCGCTGCATGTGCGGGTTGCCGATGAGGCCGTTGAAATCCCCGGCCGCGGCGCACGGGCCTATCTCGACATCGAGGCCGTGGTGAAGGCGGCAATGGCGTCCGGCTGCGACGCCGTGCATCCCGGCTACGGTTTCCTCAGCGAGAACGCTGCATTCGCCACGGCCTGTGCCCACGCTGGCCTTGCCTTCGTCGGGCCGAAGCCGACGGCGCTCGAACTGTTCGGCGACAAGGTGGCGGCACGGCAACTGGCAAAGCGCTGCGGCGTGCCGATCATTGCCGGCACCAGCGGGCCGTCCTCGCTGGAGGACATCGCGGCGTTCTTCGCCTCGCTCGGCAGCAACGCGGCGATCGTGATCAAGGCGATGGCCGGCGGCGGCGGGCGCGGCATGCGCGTGGTCGAGCGCGCTGCCGATCTGGCGGAGGCCTACGCGCGCTGCCAGTCCGAGGCCAAGGCCGCGTTCGGCTTCGACGGCGTCTATGCCGAACGGTTGATCCGGCAAGCGCGCCATATCGAGGTACAGATCATCGGCGACCGCCACGGCGCGATCTCTCATCTTTGGGAACGCGAATGCACCATCCAGCGCCGGCACCAGAAGCTGATCGAGGTGGCGCCGAGCCCGTCGCTCAGCGACGGCTTGCGTGGCCGTATCATCGAGGCGGCGAAGCAACTCGCCGTGGCCGCGTCGTACGACAATCTCGGCACGTTCGAGTTCCTGGTCGACGGCGCCGCCGAAGACAGCTTTGCCTTCATCGAGGCCAACCCGCGGCTTCAGGTCGAGCACACAGTGACCGAGGAGGTGCTCGGCCTCGATCTCGTCCGCGCCCAGCTTGCGGTTGCTGCCGGTGCCTCGCTTGCCTCGCTCGGCCTGGCGCAAGGCTCGATCCCGAAGCCGCGCGGTTATGCCATGCAGCTCCGCGTCAACATGGAGACGCTGGACGAGCTAGGGGCGACGCACCCGACCGGCGGCGTGCTTGCCGTGTTCGAGCCGCCGTCAGGCCCCGGCGTGCGCGTCGATAGTTTCGGTTATGCCGGCTACAAGACCAGCGCCGCCTTCGACTCGCTGCTGGCAAAGGTCATCGTGCATACGTCCGGTGAAGCCTGGCACGAGGTCGTTGCCAAGGCTTCGCGCGCCTTGCGCGAGTTTCGGATTGACGGCGTCGTCACCAATATCGGCTTCCTCCAGGCCGTGCTGGCGCATCCCGACTTCCGCTCCAACCGCATCGCGACAGACTTCATCGATCGCAACATCGGCAAGCTCGTCGAAGCCGCGGATGGCGCGGCCAAACCACTCTATTTTGCAGCGACGGAGCGAAGCGGCGGTCCCGGCACCGAGGCGCATACGGCACAGACCGTGCCCGAAGGCACGGTGATGGTCGCGGCGCCCCTGCAAGGCACCATTGTCACTATTCAGGTGAAGGAAGGCGAGGTCGTGCGTCCGGGCCAGCAGCTCGCCGTGATCGAATCCATGAAGATGGAGCATCTCGTCATGGCCGAGCAGGGCGGTCGCGTCATGCAGCTACTCGCTGGCGACGGTGTCACGCTGATGCATGGCGAGCCGATCATGTATCTGGAGCCGCTCGAGGTTGCGGCTGATGCGTCGGCAACGGAAACCGATATCGATCTCGACCACATCCGTCCCGATCTCGCCGAACTGATCGCGCGCCAGGCCAACACGCTCGACGAAAATCGCCCTGCTTCGGTCGAGCGCCGCCGCAACACCAATCAGCGCACCGCGCGCGAGAATGTCGCGCAGCTCGTCGACGACGGCTCGTTCATGGAGTATGGCAGCCTTGCGATCGCGGCGCAGCGGCGGCGGCGCAAGCTCGACGATCTCGTCAAGAACACGCCGGCTGACGGCCTCGTCATGGGTGTCGCGACCGTCAACGCCGCGAAGTTCGGCCCCGAGGGCGGTCGCTGCATCGTCGTGGCCTATGACTACACCGTGCTCGCGGGCACGCAGGGCCACATGAACCACAAGAAGATCGACCGCATGCTGACGCTCGCGGAAGACTGGCGCGTGCCGTTGGTGTTTTATGCCGAAGGCGGTGGCGGGCGGCCTGGCGATACCGACCGGCTCGGCATGACCGGCCTCGACGGCCCGTCCTTCGTGCAGTTCGCACGGCTCTCGGGTCTCGTGCCGGTCATCGGCATCGTCTCCGGCTATTGCTTCGCCGGCAATGCCTCGATGCTCGGCTGCTGCGACGTCATCATCGCGACCAAAAACGCCTCGATCGGCATGGGTGGCCCCGCGATGATCGAGGGCGGCGGGCTCGGCGTCTATCACCCGGCCGAGGTCGGGCCTGTTACGTTCCAGTCGCCGAACGGCGTCATCGATATCCTCGTCGAGGACGAGGAGGAGGCGACGCGTGTTGCGCAAAAATATCTGTCTTATTTCCAAGGGGCGGTGACGGACTGGCAGGCCGCCGACCAACGGCTGCTGCGCCGCGCCATCCCCGAGAACCGCCTGCGCGTCTACGACATCCGCAGCGTGATCGACCTCGTCGCGGACAAGGACTCCGTGCTGGAGCTGCGCCGCGATTACGGCGTCGGCATGATCACCGCGTTGATCCGCATCGAGGGCAAGCCGTTCGGCCTGATCGCCAACAATCCGCGCCATCTCGGCGGCGCGATTGACGCAGATGCCGGCGACAAGGCCGCGCGCTTCCTCCAGCTCTGCGACGCCTTCGATCTGCCTATCGTCTCGCTGTGCGACACGCCCGGCTTCATGGTCGGTCCGGAAGCCGAGAAGACGGCGATCGTACGCCACGTCTCGCGCATGTTCGTGACAGGCGCGAGCCTGACCGTGCCGCTGTTCGGCATCGTGCTGCGCAAGGGCTATGGGCTCGGAGCGCAGTCGATGATCGGCGGCGGCTTCCATGCCTCGTTCTTTACCGCGGCCTGGCCGACCGGCGAGTTCGGCGGCATGGGCCTGGAGGGTTACGTCCGCCTCGGCTTCCGCAAGGAAATGGAGGCGATCGCCGAGCCCGCCGAGCGCGAGACTTATTATCGCAACAAGGTCGCCGAGCTCTATGCCAACGGCAAGGCTGTCTCGATCGCCTCCGTGTTCGAGATCGACAACGTCATCGATCCCGCCGAGACGCGGCGTTGGATCATGGCGGGCCTGCGCTCGGTGCCGAAGCCGCCGGCGCGGAATGGGAAGAAGCGGCCGTGCATCGATACGTGGTGAGGGCGGTGCAGCAATTCCGATTTGCGCTTCGCCGCCTTCCTGGTTCCCGATTGACATCCCCGCCTGCGGTGCCAGACTTTGCACAATAATATAGGGTGGAGACGTCCGCGATGGCCAGCCTTTCGGCCTCGAACCATGTCGCCCGCGTCTTGTCCGTCGCCAATCACGTGGCCGACGTCGATGCCTCTTCGCGCATTGCCAATTCCTGGCGGCGTTGCCTGGTCAGCCACAAGCTCGATCCCGCCCGTCAGGGGCCGCCGCAGACGCTCACCGAAGCCGAGATCCGTCACGTCGCCGAACCGATGGAAGAGACGATCCGGCTCGCAACGCCGGAGCTCGACGACCTCGCCCGGGTGCTGCGCGATGCCGGCTATTGCGTCAATCTGGCAGACGTGAACGCAACCATGCTGTTCAGCCGTCTGCCCGGCGAGGCCGACGCAAGACTGTTCATGGACTGGAAGATCTACACGGGGTCGAATTTTTCCGAGGCTTTTGAAGGCACCAACGGGCTCGGTACCGCGCTCGCCGAGCAGAAGCCGATCCTGGTGCATCGCGACGAGCATTTTCGTGCGCAGTGGCACATGTTCTCCTGCGCCGTGACGCCGCTGTTCGACCAGGCCGGACGGCTCGCAGGCGCCGTGAACATCACCTCCTGCCGCGAGGACCTCGAACGCACCGCGCATCAGCTCGCGCTCGCGGTGACGATGGAGGCGACGCGGCGCATGGAGGGTGCGATCTTCCGCGGTCATTTCCGCAACGCCTGGATCGCAACCGTACCGGGCGATGGCGGCAGCGGCCTGCTCGCCTATGACGACGATCGCCGCATCGTCGGCGCCTGCCGTTCGGCGCGCGCGCTGTTGGGTCTCACCGACGGCTTGATCGCATCCGGCATCGATCTGTCGCGCTACGTCAAGTTCGACCATCCCGCCGCGCGCGACGCGGACGATCTCGTCGAGCTGCGCCGGGCCGATGGCACTCCGTTGGGGCATGGCCATGTCGCGCCGCCGCTGCGAGCGAGGGTCTCGAGCCGTCCGCTCGCGCCGCGCCGCGATGCACAGGTCGATCGCTTCGATGCTCTGCAGCGGCTCGCCGGCCGCGATCCCGGCCTGATCAGGAGCGTGAAGCGACTTAGAAGCATCGGCGATCGCAATCTGCCGGTGCTGCTGCACGGCGAGACCGGCGTCGGCAAGGATGTGTTCGCCCGTGCCATTCACGCAGCCGGCAATCGCGCGCGCCACAACTATGTCGCACTGAACTGCGCGGCGATGCCGGAAAGCCTGATCGATGCCGAGCTGTTCGGTTACGAGGCCGGTGCCTTCACCGGCGCGCGCCGCGACGGCTCGAAGGGTCTGATCGTGCAGGCCGACGGCGGGACGCTGTTCCTCGACGAGATCGGCGACATGCCGATCGCGCTGCAGACGCGGCTGTTGCGCGTGCTGGAGAACCGCGAAGTGTGGCCGCTCGGCGCGCTGAAGCCCGTGCCGGTCGACATTCGCCTGATCAGCGCCACCCATCGCGATCTCGGCCACATGGCCGAGGAGGGCGCCTTCCGCGCCGACCTCTATTTCCGTCTGCGCGGCATGGAGGTGCGGCTGCCGGCCTTGCGCGAGCGTGCGGACAGGGATGACATCGTCCGCCAGATCGCGCGCGAGGAAGCGCCGAACTGCTCCCTCTCGGACGAGGCCTGGGCGCAATTGGCGGCCTATCCCTATCCCGGCAACATGCGCCAGCTCCGACATGTGCTGCGGCTCGCCGGCTGCACGGCGGAGGACGGCGTGATTACCTATGCCGATCTCGATCTGCCCCCGTTTGGCGGAAGGGCGGTGGAAGCGGATCTGGCCGCGGCGGAGCGCGCCACGATCGTGGAGACATTACGCAAGCATGGCGGCCGTGTAACTGAAGCGGCGCGCGCACTGAGACTCAGCCGGGCCACGCTGTATCGTAAGATCAAGCTGTTGAAGATCGAGACGACGCAGTAGTCCTCAACTGCGTGCGGCGCACATTCGTCCTTCTCCCGCAAGAGGAGAAGGACGAGCGCACCATCAACGCCGCCGCTCCTACGAAAAATCGCTCCAGCTCAGATGTCGTGAGTCGAGATCGCCGACGGTTACGGTGCCGCGGATTTCGTGAGGGACGTGGAAGCTGCTGCGCAGATACACCAGCGGCGCCGCGCCGTCGGAATGCGATGCGCCGCGCACCTCGCCGACGAAGATCGAATGCGTCGTCGTCTCGAATTCCTGCGCCAGCACGCAGTCGAATGCGGCGACCGCGTCGCTCAGCACCGGCGCGCCGGTCACCCCGCGCGTCCACTCCCCGAACGCAAAACGGTCGTCGCCATTGACGCCCTTCTGGCCGCTGAAGGTGAGCGCGAGGAGAGCGTGGTCCTCATGCAGGAAGTTGATCGCGAACGCGCCTTCCTCGCGGATACGCGCGTGCGCACTGGCGTTGCGGTTGACGCAGACGATCAGGGCTGGCGGTGAGTCCGACAGTGAGCAGGCCGAGGTGACCGTCAGCCCCGTGCGCTTACCGTGCTCGGCACCGACCGTCACCAGCGCCACGGCGCCCGCGCACTGGCGCATCGCCTGCTTGAATTCCTTTGCGTCCACCGTCACGCGGAAATCTCCGAAATGGATGCGGGTGCGGCACGATCGCGCCGCACCCGCGTCGGGTCAAGCCGCCTTCTGCGCGGAGCCGAGATGCTTCAGGCGCGGCATCACCTCGTTCCTCAGCAGCGACAGCGAGTGATGCCAGGCTTCCGCCTTGTGCTTGTAGTCGAAGCCGAACACCAGCAGCACGCCGAAGCCACCGACCTCCTCGTAGATCTTCTCGATTTTCTCGGCGACGGTCGCGGGCGAGCCGACGATCCAGTTCCGCTTGGCGCAATATTCGACGGTGACATCGCTATCGGGCACGTCGGGCGCGTGCTTCAAATAGTCCTTGAACCCGAAATGCCCGAGCAGCGGCAGGAAGTACTCGCCCATCATCCGGCCCATCATGTCGCCGGTCGAGAGCCTCCACGCTTCCTCGTCGGTATCGGCGACGAACACCTCGCGCACCAGCCGCCAATCCGCGCGGTCCGGCTTGCGTCCGGTCTTGGCGGCACCTGCTACGACCGAATCCCAATGACTGCCGACATAGGCGGGGTTCAGGTTGAGGCTCATCGGGATGAAGCCGCGCTCGCCGGCGAGCTTCAGCGTGTCCGAATTCTTCGAGAGTCCGGCGACGCCGATCGGCGGATGCGGCGTCTGCAACGGCTTGATGTGCGGCTTGAGGAAGTCGAACATCGTGTCCGGCTTGGTCACCGTCCAGAACTTGCCCTTGTAGGTCCAGGGCGCGGGATCGCTCCACATCTTCAGAATGATCTCCAGCGCCTCGCGCGTCATGTCGCGGTTCTGTCCGCTCATGCCGTCGACGTTGAACATGGCCCAGTCGCTTGGCAGGCCGCTGGCCGCAACTCCGAAATTGAGTCGTCCCCCGGAGAGGTGATCGAGCATCGCGACGCGGTTGGCGAGCTCGGCCGGGTGGTGATAGGGCAGCAGGAAGCCGCCCGGTCCGATGCGGATATTCTTGGTCTGCATCAGCGCCTGTGCGATCAGCAGATCCGGCGTGGGATTGGGTTCCCAGGGCGCGGTGTGGTGCTCACCGACCCAGGCCTCCTGATAGCCGAGCTCGTCGAGCCAGCGCATGACCTGCAGGTCCCAGTCGTTCCCTTCCTTCAGGCCGCACTCCGGCGGGTGCGAAGGCATCGTGAAATAACCGATCTCCATGGGTTTCCTCATCTGATGTTGACGCGTCTTGTTGCGCGGTTCACGGACGTGAGCGGGAACGCTTTAGCAAGCGGTGTGCCACCTCTTCGCAAGCGGTGTGCCACCGCGAACGGCGCCCCAGACCCGCGAAAAAAGGCTGGTTTGCGGCAGCAATAGCCGATATCCCGGGGCAGATTTGCGGGGCCCCGTCTCATTGTCGCGAGACGGCGTCTCGGCGGTGAGACGAGGATACGCGTTGAGATGACCGAACCTGCCTATGTCGCGGTGGACTGGGGCACCAGCAGCTTCCGGCTCTGGCTGATCGACCGCGCCGGCGAGGTGCTCGCTGAGCGCCGCAGCGACGAGGGCATGCTGGTGGCCGCGAAGGCCGGCTTTGCCGCCGTGCTGCAATCGCATCTCGCGGCAGTCGAGGCGCCCAATCATCTGCCTGTCCTCGTCTGCGGCATGGCCGGCGCGCGTACCGGCTGGATCGAGGCCGGTTATGTCGATACGCCCGCGCCACTCTCCGCTGTTCTGAAGCAGGCGGCGCGCGTGTCCGGCGAAGCGCGCGACATCCGCATCCTGCCGGGTATCGCGCAGCGCGATGCAAAAGCACCGGACGTGATGCGCGGCGAGGAGACGCAGCTGCTCGGTGCGCTCGGGCTTGATGCCGCCGGTGAAGCGCTGGTCTGCATGCCCGGCACGCATTCGAAATGGGTGCGCCTGAAGGACGATACGGTCGCGCATTTCTCTACCTTTATCACCGGCGAGCTCTTCAGCGTGGTGTCGCGCGAGACGATTTTGTCGCTTGCGGTCGCGGGCGCCGAAGACGCCGAGGATGTCACGAGCTTCCAGGCTGCGGTGAAGGCCGCGTACGAAGCACCGGCCTTCGCCGCCAATTTTCTGTTCGGCGCGCGGTCGCGTCAGCTCCTGTTCGGGGGCACACCGGCCGCGGCGCGCGAAACGCTGTCAGGCACGTTGATCGGCGTCGAACTGGCGGCAGGGCTCTCCGGCGCGATGCCGAAAGCTGGAATCACGCTGATTGCCTCGGGGCGGCTCGCAATGCTGTACAGGCTGGCTTTCGACGCGCTGTCGGTCACCGTGAAGCCGGTCGATGCCGATGAAGCCGTCCGCCGCGGTCTGTCGATGGCGGCTGGCGCGATCTGGACGAAATGAGAGGATAGTCGAGATGAGTGTTCCCTTTCCGGCGATGAAACGGCCACTGGTCGCGATCCTGCGCGGCATCAAGTCGGAGGAAGCCGAGGCCATCGTCGGCGTGCTGATCGAGGCCGGCATGACCGCGATCGAAATCCCGTTAAACTCGCCCGATCCGTTCCGCTCAATCGCCATCGCCGTCAAGCTCGCGCCGGCCGGCGTGCTGATCGGCGCCGGCACGGTGCTGACCACAGCGGATGTCGATCGGCTCAACGATGTCGGCGGCAAGCTGATGGTGTCGCCGAATGTCGATACACAGGTGCTCACGCGTGCGCACCAATACGCCATGATCACGCTACCGGGCGTGTTCTCGCCGACCGAGGCGCTGCTGGCCGCGCGCTCCGGCGCCTCTGGCCTGAAGTTCTTTCCGGCCAGCGTGCTCGGCGCGTCCGGCATCGCCGCGATCCGTGCCGTGCTGCCGGCCGGCGTGATGATCGCCGCCGTCGGCGGCGTCTCCGACCAGAATTTCGCGGAGTATATCAAGGGCGGCGTCACCGCGTTCGGGCTCGGCTCCAGCCTCTACAAGCCCGGCATGACGGCAACGGACGTTGCCGCTCGCGCAAAATTGACGATCGCGGCCTACGATCGGGCGATTGCGAAAGACTGAAGCAGCAATAAACAAGCCGTGATGCCGTCACTGTTGCGCGTTATCCTATCTTGTCGCAGAAGCGAGATCAGGAGACCGACATGGCAATCAACAACGTGGCCGATCTGTTCGTGGCAACGCTCGAACAGGCTGGCGTCAAGCGCATCTACGGCATCGTCGGCGACAGCCTGAATGCGTTGACCGAAGCGCTGCGGCGGCGCGGCACGATCGAATGGATCCATGTCCGGCACGAGGAGGTCGCGGCCTTCGCCGCTGCCGGGGAAGCGGAGATGACGGGCAGCCTTGCGGTATGCGCGGGCTCGTGTGGTCCGGGCAATCTGCATCTGATCAACGGCCTGTTCGACGCCCATCGCAGCCGCGTTCCCGTGCTGGCGATCGCCGCGCAAATCCCGACGGCCGAGATCGGCAGCGGCTATTTCCAGGAGACGCATCCGCAAAACCTGTTCCGTGAGTGCAGCCATTATTGCGAGCTGGTCTCCGATCCGAGCCAGCTGCCCTATGTGCTGGAAAACGCGATCCGCGCGGCGGTCGGCATGCGCGGCGTTGCCGTCGTCGCCATGCCCGGCGACGTCGCCTTCCGCAGCCCACCCAAGCGCGCGCTGTCGACGGCGCGTGGCCTTGCACTGTCGGCGCCGAAGGTCGTGCCGCAGGCCGATGAGTTGAAGGCGCTCGCAGACCTCTTGAACGGCGCCGAGCGCATCACCTTGTTCTGCGGCCGCGGGTGCGCCGGCGCGCATGCGCCGTTGATGCAACTCGCGGAAGCCTTGAAGAGCCCGATCGTGCATGCGCTCGGCGGCAAGGAGCACGTCGAATACGACAATCCCTACGACGTCGGCATGACCGGCTTCATCGGCTTCTCCTCCGGCTATGCCGCCATGCACGCCTGCGACGCGCTGGTGATGCTCGGCACTGATTTTCCCTACAAGCAGTTCTTCCCGACTGATGCGAAGGTCGCCCAGATCGACATCCGCCCGGAGAATCTCGGTCGTCGCTGCAAGATCGATCTCGGCCTCGTCGGCGACGTCAAGCTCGCCATCGAGGCGCTGCTGCCGCTGCTCAAGGCCAAGACGCAGCGCAGGCATCTCGACGATGCGATCGCGCACTACAAGAAAGCGCGCGAGGGCCTGGACTCGCTCGCGAGGGGCACGCCGGGCAGCAAACCGATCCATCCGCAATATCTCGCCAAGGTCATCAGCGACCACGCCTCTGATGATGCCGTGTTCACCGCCGATGTCGGTACGCCGACGGTGTGGGCCGCGCGCTATCTCGAGATGAACGGCCGCCGGCGGCTGATCGGCTCGTTCGTGCACGGCTCGATGGCCAATGCCATGCCACAGGCGATCGGCGCGCAGGCCGCGCAGTCCGGCCGCCAGGTGATTTCGCTCTCCGGCGACGGCGGCTTCACCATGCTGATGGGCGATCTGATCACGCTGACGCAGATGAAGCTGCCGGTGAAGGTGGTCATCTTCAACAACGGCGTGCTCGGCTTCGTCGCACTGGAGATGAAGGCGGCCGGTTTCGTCGACACCAATGTCGATCTGGAGAATCCGGACTTCGCGGCAATGGCGCGCGCCATGGGCATCTTCGCAAGGCGCGTCGAGGATCCCGGCGAGCTCCCGGGCGCGATGAAGGAGATGCTGGCCCACAACGGACCGGCGCTGCTCGACGTGGTCACCGCCAAGCAGGAGCTGTCGATGCCGCCGACCATCACGCCCGAACAGATCAAGGGCTTCAGCCTCTGGGTCTTGCGCGCCGTGATGAACGGCCGCGGCGACGAGGTCGTCGATCTCGCCAAGACCAATTTGCTGCCGCGCTAACCCCGCTTGACCGACGGCACGGGCAGCCGCTCATGGCGGCGCTGGAAGCGTTGCCAGTGCAGCACGATGCCGATCAGCAGCGCCGGTACGAAGCCGAGCGCGATCAGGAAATGCGGCAGCTGCGCCGGGGAGATGAACGCG
Source organism: Bradyrhizobium sp. 76 (assembly GCF_023073025.1). Lineage (NCBI taxonomy): Bacteria > Pseudomonadati > Pseudomonadota > Alphaproteobacteria > Hyphomicrobiales > Nitrobacteraceae > Bradyrhizobium > Bradyrhizobium sp. 76. The sequence continues at coordinate 85,187 of NZ_JADPIS010000102.1, read as the reverse complement.
ATGCCGATGTCGGAGATCAGCCACAGCGCGGCGAACATCACCGCGAAATCGGTGCGCGGGCAGCGCAGATAGTAGAACACGGCGGTGATGACGACGGCGGGTCCGATGGCGATGCCGATCATCACCGTCGTCAGCTCCTTCGGAGTCAGCGCGTCGAGCACCATCGCTGCCAGCAGCCAGAGCGCGGCGAACATGGCGACGATGTCGAGCGGATGCCGCAACCCAATACCTCTCGCGGGAACATGCTATCGTTGTGGCCCAGACCCTGGCCGTCAAGGGAAAATGCGCCTATTCCTCGTCGTTTCCGGGCGTCGGCCGCAGCATGAAATGGCCGAAGGCGGTGGCGATCGGCTTGTTCGCATCATCCTGCCAGGCCCGCGCCTCGAAGGCGACGATGCGCCGGCCCTGCTTCACGATCGAGACGTTGGCGAAGGTGTCGAGCGCGCGGCCCGAGCGCAGATAGTTGACGGTCAGTCCGATCGGCTTGGGCAGCGCGGCTGCGCCGAGTTCGCGCGCCACTCCGAAGATCGCGGTGGTCTCGAGGAAGGCGCCGGTCATGCCGCCATGGATCGCAGGCAGGATCGGGTTGCCGATGATCTTTGGCGAGAACGGCATCGTCAGTGTGTCGTCGTCGTTGACGCGAATGCCGAGGCAGCGCGCGAACGGGCTGTTGGCGAACGGGCCGTCCGGATCGTCCGGCGCCTCCAGCGTCGGGATGTTGCGGGAGTCCATCCTGCGGTCTGCGAGCATGTTGGTGCGGTTGGCACCGATCATGAAGCAGGCGGTGGCGGTCGCGACCGGATCGTCCTCGGAGTCCTGATAGGCGGTCGAGCGCACGAAGGCGATCGAACGCGTGGTGCGGTAGCAGACCGAATGCGCCTTGATGTCGAGGCCCGGCGTCGCCGGCTTCTGATAGTCGATGCGCAGATCGAGCGTCGCGATCGCGCTCGTGCCGTCGAGCGCAAGTTGCACCGCCATGCCGCAGCTCTCGTCCAGCATCGCGGTGACGACGCCGCCATGCAGCACGCCGGTCTCGGTATCGCCGACGAACACGGGCCGGTAGGGCAGGCTGGACCAGGCCTCGCGAGGCGCGAAGCGGTCGAGTTGGAGCCCGCTGATCTGGCCGTAATCGGAGCGGCGACCCTTGATCGCCTCGGCGAGGTCCTCGAACGAAAGTGTGGTCGGTGAGCTGGACATGAGGACGTTCTAGACCAGTGGCGGGCGCGGCGCAAAAGATGCGCGTCCCACGGCAGGTGCCGGGGCGGTTTGGCCTCGACAGGGCGGGCCGAAGCAACGATGGTGGGCGCCTCGTTCGTTCGACTAGCCGCAAGGAGTGCCCATGGCCGATCCCGAAACGCCCGCCACCAGCCAGGGGCCCGTCATTATTTCGACCTCGAGCTCGGAGCGGGCGCCGATCATCTATTTCGACGGTGCATCCTGCTTCGGCCACCACAACGGCGCGATCCAGATCGAGCTTGCGGCCAATTTGTTGATGCCGGTCGGCGCCGCCGTCAGGGTCGACGTCGTTCAGACCGCGCATCTGCGTTGCAGCGTGGCCGCCGCGCTGGCGCTGCGCGAAGCGCTCGAAAAGGCGCTGGCAATGTACCAGCAGGGCCAGCAGCAGCCCCGGCCGGAGGAAATTCCCTCGGTGAAGAACTGAGGCAGTTAGCGGATCGCAAGTTAATGCGATCAACTCACTCAGCTCACATGCACCTTCGGCTTCCTGCCGTCGTTCCACTTGCCGTCGAGCGCGCGCTCGATCTGGGCGGCGAGTTGCAGCAGCAGGCCGTCATTGGCCTGTTTCGCAATCGCCTGGATGCCGAGCGGCAGGCCGTGGTTCTGCGTGGCCATCGGCATCGAGATCGCCGGCATGCCGCAGAGATTGGCGAGTGGCGTGAAGGCGAAGAAGCGCCAGAGATTGCCGAACCAGTCGAGCACGTCAGGATTGTCGGAGATGGTGAGATACTCCCGGGTGCCCACCTTCGGCGTCGGCAGCGCAGTGATCGGGGTCAGGATCACGTCCCACTGCTCGAAGAAAGCGCCGAAGGCGCGCGAGGTCGTGTTGAACACGCCTTGCATCTTCGCCCGCTCGGCGAAGCTCGTATGCCGGCCGGCTTCCCAGATCCTGATATTCATCGGCTCGATGAGGTCTTCCGGCGGCCGTTCCAGTCCGCGCGCGGCGAGCATGTTCGAGATCACCACCGCAAAATTCGAGATGTAGCAGGTGGTCTGCGCCTCGAACGCGGCGCGGAAGTCGAGCTCGGGCAGGGCGTAGTCGACGTGATGGCCGAGGCCTTCGAGGAAGCGGCCGGCCTTCGCCAGCTCGGCGGCGATCTCTGGCGTCGCGGTGTAGTCGCCCCAGCTGTGCGACAGCGCGATGCGAAGCTTTGACGGATCGCGCTTGATCATCTCGGAATAGGGCTGCGCCGTGGTCCAGAACGGCATGAACTCGCCCGGCGCCGCTCCCCTTGCATGATCGACGAAGGCGGCGGTGTCGCGCACCGAGCGTGACTGGCAGCCCTGGATCGAGACCAGGCCGGTGAGATCGGACATGTGCGGTGCGAGCGAGAATACGCCGCGCGAGACTTTCAGGCCGATATTGCCGTTGACGCCGGCGGGAATGCGGATCGAGCCGCCGCCGTCGGTCGCATGTGCGATCGGCACCACGCCGGCCGCGACCATCGCGGCGCTGCCGGCCGACGAGCCGCAGGTGGTGTAGTCGGTATCCCAGGGATTGCGCGTGACATAGGCGGCCGGATTGTCGGCCGAGCTGCAGACGCCGAATTCCGGCGTCGTGGTGCGTCCGATCAGGTTCAGTCCGGCCTGGCGGAATTTGCCGGTCAGGAACGTGTCTGCGCCGGCGCGATTGCCGCGCATCAGCAGCGAGCCCATCTCCTGGAGCCGGCCCTTCATGGTCGGGCCGAGGTCCTTCATCAGGAAGGGCAGGCCTGCGAACGGGCCAGCGAGATTGGCGCCGTCCTTGGCCGGATCGGCGATCACGTCATCGAACAGCTCGACCACGCCCGACAGTGCCGGATTGACCTTGGCAACGCCCGCGGCGGCCTGGCGCGCCAATTCCTTTGCCGTGAGCTCGCCCTTGCGGACGCGCGCCGCCAGCCCCACGCCATCGTGCTGCGCCCATTCGTTCCAGCTCATCGGGAAAGTCATGCGATCCAAACCTCTTCGTGCGGCGCCATCTTAGTTTCGCACGGAAACACTTTAATCAACTGAGGCGGCGCGAAGGGCAGGGTTGCGCCGGATGGAGAGGTAATCCCGCATTGCATGCGCGCGCATCAATTCGAGAGCTTTGCGATCACCGCGACCGGCCCGCCGCCGGCGGGGCCCTGATGCTCGGCGCCGCCGGAGACATAGACTGCCCCGGTGCCGGCAAGGCCGGCAATCAACCCGCCAACGGCAGCCCGGGCGTGGCGCGTCGAGCTGATATCGGTATCTTCCAGCATGGTGTGGCGGAAGCCGCGCACGCTGCCGTCAGGCGAGGCCTCGGCCTTGGCGAAAATGTTGACGAACTCGCGGCCGGTCGTCGTCTGCGGCGCGGCACGGAGCCCAACGCTCTCCAGCGCCGCGAGCACGGCGGCAGCGTCGATCGCATCGCTCATCACGGCATGTCCGATCTCGAATTCGCTCGTCGAGGACATCGAATTGCCGAGCACGATGACGACGTTGTGCATCAGCTCGATTCCGGATGAGGTCGAGGCGACGTTCGAGAACAGATCGTAGCGTCGCAGCATGTCTTCGTCGCGTATGTCGGTTGCGATCTCGCCGAGCGCGACCGCAACGCCGAGCGCGGAGGCGCCACGCGAATAGGCCATCGAACTGTAGGCGCTGGTCGTCGCCGTCTTGTGGCCGCGCGCGTTCGCCGCCGCGACGCGCTCACTGGTGAGCAGCGGGCACTTGATCTGCACGAAGTGGACGTCGGCGGGATCGGCGATGCCGGCATCCGCCATCGCCGCCTTCACGGCCTCGGCTGTCTCCGTGATCTGAGCGGAGCGCCCGAGCTCTTCAGGGAGAAAATCCCGCGTCTGCGCCATGCCGATGCTCAGGCGCTTGCCGGAGATGCCTGCCGGGCGCTGCGGGACTTCCCTGCGCGTGAACACTGTAATGTGCGGGCTGAGCACGCCCTCGGTGCCGCCGGACATCACGAAAGCAATGCGTTGCTCGACCTCCTGCGGCGACAGCCCGAGCCGTGGCGCCAGCGCCGTGCACAGCGCGGCAACGGCATATTCCCGGGTAAAGTCGTTGACGCCGCCATTGCCTTCGGTCTTGCCGAGGATCGCCAGAATGGATGCCGGATCGATCGCGCCGGAGCCGATCATGCTGATCAATCCGGAGACGTCGCCAGGGCCTTTGGTGGCGATTCTAATGACGCCGACCGACGTGGTACGCATTATAGCCCTCACATGGGGTTCAGGAGCCCGGCGGACAAAACAGCCGTTGAACGAGGGTGTCTGTCAAGGTGTCAAGGCAATCCCCATCGTCGTCCTGGCGAACGCCAGGATCCACTACCCCAGGGGTGAGTTTGGCGAAGGCTCGTCGTCCGGTACGCCTGCCGCCCACAATCGATGAATCACGCGGTATGGGCCCTGGCTTTCGCCAGGGCGACGACGGAGTATGTGCGCCGTCTGCGTCGCACCCACGATTGTGGCGAGATCGCATCGCTTCGACAAAAAATCCCTTGTCGACGGTCGTCCGCTGCACCTTGATGAATCAACCCCGATTGGTCCATAAGCGGCGTCCCGCAGCCGGTGGTTCGCCTCCGCGATGCGTGCTTGGATAGAGGGGTTCTCGCGTGGCAAATATCAACCAGAAAATTGCGCAGGAGCTTGGGGTTCGGGCGGAGCAGGTCGAGGCGACAGTGGCGCTGCTCGACGGCGGCGCCACGGTTCCCTTCATCGCCCGCTACCGCAAGGAAGCGACCGGTGCGCTCGACGACGCGCAATTGCGCACGCTGGAGGAGCGCCTGGGCTACCTGCGCGAGCTCGAGGACCGCCGCAAGGCCATCCTCGAATCGGTCCGCGAGCAGGGCAAGCTCGATGCCGCGCTGGAAGCCTCCATTCTCGCCGCCGACAGCAAGGCGCGCCTCGAAGATATCTATCTGCCCTTCAAGCCGAAGCGCCGCACCAAGGCGGAGATCGCCAAGGAAGCCGGCCTCGAGCCGCTCGCCAATCAGCTCATGGCCGAGCCCACCAACGATCCGAAGCTCGTCGCCGAAGCCTTCGTCAATGCAGAGAAGGGCGTTGCGGATGCCGCTGCGGCACTCGACGGCGCCCGCGCCATCCTGGTCGAGCGTTTCGACGAAGACGCCGATTTGATCGGCGCGCTTCGCGAGGAGGTGTGGACCAATGCGCGCATGGCATCCAAGGTACGCGACGGCAAGAAGACCGAGGGCGAAAAGTTTGCCGACTATTTCGAGTTCTCCGAGCCGCTGACGAAGCTGCCCTCGCACCGTATCCTCGCGATGTTCCGCGGGGAGAAGGAAGAGATCCTCGATCTCCAGATCCAGGCCGAGACCGAAGCATCGCCGCCGGGCGTGCCGAGTGTCTATGAGCTGAAGATCATGAAGCGGTTCGGCATCGCCGACCTCAAGCGCGCCGGCGACCGCTGGATGATCGATACCGTGCGCTGGGCCTGGCGCACCAAGATCCAGGTGCATCTCAACATCGACCTGCGCATGCGGCTGTGGAATGCCGCCGAGACCGAGGCCGTGCGCGTGTTCGCGTCCAATTTGCGCGACTTGCTGCTCGCGGCGCCAGCCGGCACCCGCGTCACCATGGGCCTCGATCCCGGCTTCCGCACCGGCGTCAAGGTCGCCGTCACCGACGCGACCGGCAAGGTGGTGGATACCGCCGTGATCTATCCGCACGAGCCGCAGCGGCAGTGGAACGAGGCGCTTGCGATCCTTGGCAAGCTCGCGCTGAAACATCGCGTCGAGCTGATCGCGATCGGCAACGGCACCGCCTCGCGCGAGACCGACAAGCTCGCGGCCGACCTCGTCAAGGGCCTGCCCGACTTGAAGATGACCAAGATCGTGGTGTCGGAAGCCGGCGCGTCGGTTTATTCAGCCTCCGCTTTTGCCTCGGAGGAATTGCCTGATCTCGACGTCACCTTGCGCGGCGCGGTGTCGATCGCGCGGCGGCTTCAGGATCCGCTCGCCGAGCTGGTCAAGATCGAGCCCAAGGCGATCGGCGTCGGCCAGTACCAGCACGACCTCGGCCAGGCCAAGCTCGCCAAATCGCTCGACGCCGTGGTCGAAGACTGCGTGAACGCAGTCGGCGTCGACGTCAACACCGCGTCCGCTCCGCTGCTCGCGCGCGTATCGGGTGTCGGCTCCGGCCTCGCCTCGAGCATCGTGGCACACCGCGACGCCAACGGGCCGTTCAAGTCGCGCAAGGCGCTGAAGGACGTGCCGCGGCTCGGCCCCAAGGCGTTCGAGCAGTGCGCGGGCTTCCTGCGCATCCTCGGCGGCGAGGATCCGCTCGACGCCTCCGGCGTGCATCCGGAAGCCTATCCGGTGGTGCGCCGGATTCTCAGCGCCACCAAGAGCGACATCAAGGCGCTGATCGGCAGCAGCGACATCGTTCGCACGCTGAAGCCGAAAGACTTCGTGGACGAGACGTTTGGTCTGCCGACCGTCACCGACATCCTGCGCGAGCTCGAGAAGCCCGGCCGCGACCCGCGTCCGGCATTCAAGGCCGCTGTGTTCATGGATGGCGTCGAGGAGATCAAGCACCTCAAGAAGGGCATGATCCTCGAGGGCACCGTGACCAACGTCGCCGCGTTCGGCGCCTTCGTGGACATCGGCGTGCACCAGGACGGCCTGGTGCACATTTCGGCGATGTCCAGGACCTACATCAAGGATCCGCGCGAGGTGGTGAAGCCCGGCGACATCGTCAAGGTGAAGGTGCTGGACTTCGAGGTCGCGCGCAAGCGCATCTCGCTGACACTGCGCCTCGACGACGAGGTCGGCGCCAAGAAGGACGCCCCCGGCATGCAGCGGGACAACAGCCCACGCAACCCCTCCCGCATGACGTCGTCGGCCCCGCGCCAGCAGGAATCTTCCGGCGGCGGCGCCCTCGCCGAAGCGCTGCGCCGCGCAGCCGAGAAGAACGGCGGCAAGCGGGCGTAGCTTCTAACCTCTCCCCGCTCTTCTGCGGGGAGAGATCGGAGCGTCTCCGTGCGTTGAGCTGCTCGATGTATTAAGAGTTCTATCCGCGTCGTCATTGCGAGCGCAGCGAAGCAATCCAGAATCGTTCCACAGCGGGACTCTGGATTGCTCGCAAGGGTTCCTCGCAATGACAAGGAGAGAGCGGGTCCACTCCCTAACACCGGCGTCAGAATCTGGCGCGTTTGTAAGTTGAAGGCGCCTGTCCCTTGCTCTCATCTGATCCTTCTCGCGCGGTAGAAATATCGCCGCGCAGCACGGAGGATGCTTCGATGGACAACAGGCTTCTCAAAGGCCTCACCGCGGTGACGATCGCAGCGGTGATGGCGCTCGCTTCACCGGTGCTCGCCAGAGGTGGCGGTGGTGGCGGACATGGCGGCTTCGGCGGTGGCGGACATTTCGGCGGTGGTGGGCATTTCGGTGGCGGTATGCACGCCGGTGGCTTCGGCGGCATGCATGTGGGCGGCATGGGCGGTGCGCGCTTTGCCCATGTTGGCGGAGCAGGCTTCGGTGGACCGCGCTTTGCGCATGGCGCGATCGGACCACGTTTTGCCGGTGCCGGCTGGCACGGCCACCATGCCTTCCACCACCATCACTTCCGTCGTTTCGCCGTCTTCGGTGCGCCCTATTACTATGCCGGCTACAATGACGGCTGTTGGCGCAGGAGCTTGACGCCGTATGGGTGGCAATGGGTCAATGTGTGCGGAGACAGTTGGTACTAGCATCGCCGTACCGCACCATTGTCGCGATCGTCATCGGGCGGTTCCGCTCAGCCCCGGAACGGGATAGTCTGGTGGCGATCGTCGCGCGGAGTTTGTCATGTCCGGAGGTCACCGCCGCATTCTGGTCGTCGAGGACGATGCGGAAACCGCAGGCCAACTCGTCGAGGAGCTGACGATTTCTGGCTACGACGTCGATCTCGCCGCCACGGGGCGCGAAGCCCTCAGCCACGGCGCCGCGCGCGACTATGCCGTGATCACCATCGACCGCATGCTGCCCGACATCGACGGCATCAGCGTGATGCGCCAGTTGCGCGACGACGGCATCGCCGCGCCGTTCCTGATCATTTCCGCACTTGGCGAGGTCGACGATCGCGTGCGGGGCTTGCGCGCCGGCGGCGACGATTATCTCGTCAAGCCGTTCTCCTTCACCGAATTGCTGGCGCGGCTGGAGGCACTCGGCCGGCGCAGCGACACCGTTGCCAAGGAGACGATCCTGCGGGTCGGCGATCTCGCCATCGATCTGATCGCGCGGAGCGCGAGCCGCCGCGGCCGGAAGATTCCGCTGTTGCCGCGGGAATTCCAGCTGCTCGAATATCTCGTCCGCAACGAGGGCCGCGTCGTCTCGCGTGCGATGCTGCTCCAGCATGTCTGGGATCTGCACTTCGATCCCTCCACCAACATCATCGACGTCTATGTCGGTCGCGTCCGCCGCAAGGTCGATGATGCCCAGGCCTATCCACTGATCCACACCATCCGCGGCATCGGATATTGTCTCCGTGCTCCTGGCTAAAACGCTCCGCTCCTCGACCTTCCGCCTGGCGCTGATCGCGATCGCGGCGTTCGGGCTGATCGTCGCGGCGATCATGGCCTATGTCTATTTCGGCACGATCGCCTATGTGCAGAACCGTGTCGGCGATGCCGGCGATCACAGCGGCTTCACCGCGATGATCGAGCTCGCAATGGTCGCTGTCGCGGTGCTGATGCTGGTGCTCGCGGGGCTCGCCGCGGTGCTGGTGACGCGCCGCACGGTCGGGCGAATCGAGGAGATCAACGCCACCAGCCGCGCCATCATGATGTCCGGCCTCGACCAACGCATTCCCTTGCGCGGCAGTCACGACGAGTGGGACCGTGTCGCCGAAAACCTCAACCAGATGCTCGACCGCATCGAGACCTTGATGGGCGAGGTCAAGCAGGTCAGCGACAACGTTGCCCATGATTTGCGCACGCCGCTGACGCGCATGCGCGGCCGGCTGGAGAAGGCCTATCACGCCCCGCGCAATGGCGAGGCCGACGCGGTCTTGATCGGCGACACCATCGCCGATCTCGACGCCGTGCTCGGCATGTTCGCCTCCATCACCCGCATCTCGGAGATCGAGACCCGCGCCCGCCGCAGCGCGTTTCGCACCCTCAATCTCGCCGAAATCGCCGGCGAGGTCGTCGAGCTCTACGATGCCGCCGCCGAACAGGTCGCGACGCGGCTCAGCCTGGGCGGCGACCGCGAGGTGGCGATTATTGGCGATCGCGACCTGCTGTTCGACGCCGTCGCCAATCTCGTCGATAACGCGATCAAGCACGGCTGCAAGGGCGGGCAGGTGACCGTCACCTGCCGCAGTACCAACGAGGGGGCAGTGATCGCGATCGTCGACGACGGTCCGGGCATTCCGGCGGATCAGCGCGATCACGTGTTCAAGCGCTTCTACCGGCTCGAGCAGAGCCGCTACACCCCGGGTAACGGCCTCGGCTTAAGCCTGGTCGCCGCGGTCGCTCGCCTCCATGGCGCCGAGATTGCCCTGCACGACAACGCGCCGGGCCTGTCGGTCCAGCTCAGCTTCCCGCCGCACCCGCCCTAGAGCTCGATCACGCCGCGGCGTGCCGCATGTGCCACCGCATCGGTGCGGCCGGTGGCATCCAGCTTGTCGAGCAGCGAGCCGACATGGAATTTCACCGTGTGGACAGAAATGCCGAGCTGACGCGCGATCATCTTGTTGGAGCCACCCTCCGCCATCAACGCCAGCACATCGAGCTCGCGCTGTGTCAGCGCGATGTCCTCAGGCATGATGCGCGGATCGCGCGTGACGATCGCCGCTGCGGCCTTCTCGCCGGGTTCGGCGAGGCGAAGCCCGGCGATATTGCCGAGCAGAGCAGCCAGGCGATCGGCGAGAGCGGGATCGTCGATGTCCAAAGCCAACACGATCTCGGGCGCGATGTCCTCGCTCACGCCGCCGGCCTCTCGCCGATCGTAACCTTGAAGCTGACCAGCTCGCCGCCCCGGCGCGCCGCGATATCGACCACCGCGCCCACGCTCGCCGGACCCAGCGTCCGCGACAGCGCGCGTACGCCGGACAGCTTCTGGTCGTTGACGGCGACGATGACGTCGCCCTGGCGGATGCCGGCCGCGGCCGAAGGGCCGGCCTTGTCGACATTCATCACCATCGCGCCGACGCCGTCGTCGAGCCGGACCGGCTGCAGCCCGAGGCCGAGATATCCGCGTGCGATACGGCCGCGGGCCTCTAACTGGGCCGCGACCCGCTCGATCGTCGCCGTAGGGATCACCAGCACACGTCTCGGGCCGAGCACGGCCATGCCGAAGGCTTCGCCCGATGCATCGAGCGCGAGGCCGCCCTGCTGGCTGGAGCGCAAGCGGACGTCGAGCTCGATCCGCGCATCGATGTCGCCGCCGCGCAAGGAGCGCCAGCTCTTGCCGGATAGCGAAACCATGCCCAGCGCGGCGCTCGGGGCATCGCGGTTGGTGGCGACGACGACCGACAACGCGCCGAGGGGCGGGACAATTGTGGCCAGCTTGACCGGGGTCAGCGCCGTATCGACGCGCAGCAGGGCGATATCCGTCGTATGGTCGCGGCCTGCAATCGTGGCGGCTGCGGTGCTGCCGTCGGGGAGGCCGATCTCGACGTCTCCCTCGTCGGCCAGCGCCTCGTCGGCGGTGACGATCAGGCCGGGTTTCCAGACGAAGCCGGTGGCGCGGGAGCGATGCGAATGGACGGCGACGACGGACGGCGCGGTGCGCGCCACGACGTCCGCGAGCGCGGACGACAGCGAGGTCAGGGGAGTTGAGGCGGTCATGGCAGGCTCCTGTAAGCTGACCTCAATCTGGGATGTCGCGGGCGATCGCGTAACTGGCCGCTTGGCCAGGAAATGAGCAGGGAAGCTGGTCTGTAAGACCACCGCCGACGAACATGTGATTGGGAGCCGCTCACGGGAACGTGTAGCAATCGCGAAATTGCGCCGTCTTCACGATTTTCAGCGAGCCTGACCGATGACCATCGACCTCACCCGCCGCACCCTGCTCGAACTTGCCGGCGCCGCCTCGCTGGCAATGGCGGCGGCGGGCGCGGCGCGCGCCGAGGGCGCACCACAGGGCGGTGGGCCGACCTATGCCAGCCGCACGCCGATGCGGGTCGGGATGGTGACGCTCCGCGTGAAAAATCTCGACAAGGTTGCGGACTACTACCGCGACGTCATCGGGCTCACCGTGATGGAACGCTCGGCAACTGCCGCAAGGCTCGGCACGGCCGGCATCACGCTACTGGTGCTGGAGGCCCGTCCTGATGCCGAGATCGAACCACGCAACGCCGCCGGCCTCTACCACACCGCCTTCCTGATGCCGACCCGCAAGGACCTGGCGCGCTGGCTGGTGGCAGCCGCTTCGCATCGCGTGCCGCTTTCGGGCTTCGCCGATCACCTCGTCAGCGAATCCGTCTATCTCGACGATCCCGAAGGCAACGGCATCGAGGTCTATGCCGACCGCGATCCCTCGCAATGGCAGTGGAGCGAGGGCAGCGTGAAGATGGCGGCCGACGAGCTCAACATTCCCGACCTGCTGTCGCTGACCAATACGCGCGTGGCCGATTATGCCAGGGCACCGGACGGTCTGCGCATCGGCCACATGCATCTGCGCGTCGGCGATCTCGCGCAGGCCGAGCTCTTCTATCACGGTGCCATCGGCCTGGACCCGACCCGCAGCCGCAACGGTGCCGCGTTCCTGTCGTCGGGCCGCTACCACCATCACCTCGGCATGAACGTCTGGCAGAGCCAGGGTGCCAGCCAACGCGACGATCAGGCAACAGGGCTCGCCTGGTTCTCGCTGGTGACGGAGAAGCCGGACCTGCTTGCCGCGCAGGACGAGCGCCTGCGCAAGGGCGGTGCGAAAGTCACGGCGCTGGCCAATGGCGTGGAGGCGATCGATCCCTGGGGCACGCGGGTGCGGCTGATCAGGGTTTGATCGCCTGCGCCGGCGTTGCTAAGACCCGTCAGGTGCAAATCAGTCTCCGGGTCCCCTGACATGCCCGATTTTCGCGGTGTCTTCCCCTATCTCGTATCGCCCGTCGATGCCGACGGCGCGGTGCGGAAGAACGTCCTCGCAAAGCTCTGCGACGATCTGATCGGCGCCGGCGTCCATGGTCTGACCCCGCTCGGGTCGACCGGCGAGTTCGCCTATCTCAACGCCGCCCAACGCACCGCGGTGGTGCAGGCCACGATCGAAGCGGCAAAGGGACGTGTGCCTGTGGTTGCGGGCGTTGCCTCCACCTCGACGGCTGACGCGGTGGCGCAGGCGATAGCGTATCAGAAGCTCGGCGCCGACGGCATTCTGGCGATCCTGGAAGCGTATTTCCCGCTCGCCGACGCTCAAATCGAATCCTATTTCCGCGCCATCGCCGATGCCGTGGACATCCCGGTCGTCATCTACACCAATCCCCAATTCCAGCGCTCTGATCTCACCCTCGACGTCATCGCGCGCCTCGCCGAACATCGGCGCATCGGCTACATCAAGGACGCCTCGACCAACACCGGCCGGCTGCTCTCGATTATGAACCGCTGCGGCGATGCCTTGCGGGTGTTCTCGGCCTCCGCCCACATCCCGGCTGCCGTGATGCTGATCGGCGGGCTCGGCTGGATGGCGGGGCCCGCCTGCATCATCCCGCGCCAGAGCGTCGCGCTCTACGACCTCTGCAAGGCCGGTCGCTGGGACGAGGCGATGGCGCTCCAGCGCAGGCTATGGCGCATCAACGAGGCTTTTGCCCGCTTCAACCTGGCGGCTTGCATCAAGGCCGGATTGGCCTTCCAGGGCTACGACGTCGGCGATCCCGTCCCGCCGCAGGCCGCACTCACCGCCGATGCGCGCAAGATCGTGGAAGCGGCCCTGCGGGAGTTAGGCTAGGCGTCCATAGGACGGCTTCGCTTCCGCTCGCCTATGCCCCGGCATGACGAAATCGTGGATATACCGCCCAAAACCGCGGCTGGCCTCGCATGCCTCGATCCGCTAAAAGGCGGCCGCATTTGAGAGATTAAGGGACCCCACGGAATGAACATTCTTCCCGGCAATTTGCGTTTCGGAGCGGGGCAACCCGTCAAGCGTTTGGAAGACCAGCGGCTGCTCACCGGGAAGGGGCAGTTCATCGACGACAAGCCGGAAGATGGCGCGCTGTGGCTGTACCTGCTGCGCTCGCCGCATGCCCACGCGAAGATCGTCTCGATCGACACCGGCGCCGCCACTGCGATGCCCGGCGTGACCGCGGTCTACACCGGCGCCGACCTCATCAAGGACGACATCGGCGTCATCCCGACCTTGAGCATCTTCAAGCGCCCCGACGGCAAGCCGATGACGGTGCCGCCACGCCGCCTGCTGGCGCACGAAATCGTGCGCTATGCCGGCGAGGCCGTGGCCGCCGTAGTGGCCTCCTCGCGTGCCGACGCGCAGAGCGCAGCTGAAGCGATCGTGGTCGAATATGACGTGCAGCCGGCGGTGGTCGATCCCGTCGAGGCGGTCAAGCCCGGCGCGCCATTGGTGTGGCCGGAGGCGCCCGACAACGTCGTCGGCGCGATGGCTTACGGCGATGCCGCCAAGGTGGACGAAGCTTTTGCCAGGGCGGCGCATACCGTCGAGCTCGATCTCGTCAGCCAGCGCCTGGTGCCGTCAGCCATGGAGCCGCGCTCGACCATTGCCGAGATCGACAAGAAATCCGGCCGCCTCCTGCTGCATGTGCAGTCGCAGACGCCTGCCTCGACTCGCGACGTGCTGGCCGAGGCCGTACTGAAGCGTCCGAAGGACAGCGTTCGCGTGCTGGTCGGCGATATCGGCGGCGGCTTTGGCCAGAAGACCAACCTCTATCCCGAAGACGGTATCGTCGCCTATGCCGCAACCAAGCTGAACAAAAAAATCCGCTGGCGCGGGGACCGCACCGACGAATTCGTCAGCGGCACCCATGGCCGCGATCTGACTTCGACCGCTTCCTTCGCACTCGACGAGAAAGGCAAGGTGCTGGCTTATCGCGTCAGCTCGATCGGCTGTACCGGCGCGTATTCCTCGGGCGCGGCCAACATCATTCCGCTGGTGCTGGGGCCGTTCGTGCAGACCGGCGTCTACGATTTGCCGCTGGTGCATTTCGAGGTGAAGTCGGTGATGACTCACACGGCGCCGGTCGGTGCCTATCGCGGTGCGGGCCGGCCCGAGGCCGTGTTCATCGTCGAGCGCCTGTTCGACGCGGCCGCGCGGAAAATCGGCATGGATCCACGCGCGATCCGCAAGGCGAATTACATCAAGCCGGCACAGCTGCCATATACCAATGCTGCCGGCCAGGTTTACGATTCCGGCGCCTTCGCGCACATGCTCGACCGTGCCGTGAAGCTCGCCGACTGGGACGGCTTTGCCGCGCGCAAGAAGGCGGCGAAGAAGAAGGGCCTGCTCTACGGCCGCGGGCTCACCTCCTATATCGAATGGACCGGCGGCCGCGCTCACACCGAGAAGGTCAGCCTGCACGCGACGTCGGAAGGTCGCGTCGTGCTGCATTCCGGGACCATGGCGATGGGGCAGGGGTTGCAGACCACCTACACTCAGATGATCTCCGACACGCTCGGCATTGCCATGGACAAGATCGACGTGGTCCAGGGCGACACCGATCTGGCGACGGGCTTTGGCAGCGTCGGCTCGCGGTCGCTGTTCGTCGGCGGCACGGCGGTCGCGGTCTCCTCCAACGATCTGATCCAGAAGGCGCGCGAGAAGGCGGCGAACGTGCTGGAGACCTCGATCGAAGACATCGAGTACCAGGGCGGCATGCTCACCGTGGTCGGCACCGACCGCCGCATCAGCCTGTTCGATATTGCAGAGAAGGAGAGCGGCGCAAAACTCAGCGTCGATTCCGAAGGCGAGGTCGATGGTCCGAGCTGGCCGAACGGCACGCATATCTGCGAGGTCGAGATCGATCCGGAGACCGGCGTCTCCAAGGTCGTGCGCTACACGACCGTCGACGACGTCGGTGTCGCCGTGAACCCGATGCTGGTCACCGGCCAGATCCATGGGGGTGTCGCACAAGGCATCGGCCAGGCGCTGTATGAGGGCGTGTCCTATGATGCCGACGGACAGCTGCTCACCGCAAGCTACCAGGACTACTGCATCCCGCGCGCCGACGACGTTCCGCCGATCGTGGTGACGCTCGATGATTCCGCGCCCTGCCGCACCAATCCGCTCGGCGCCAAGGGCTGCGGCGAATCCGGCGCCATTGGCGGCCCCCCCTGCGTCACCAATGGCGTGATGGATGCGCTCGCCGAGCTCGGCATCACCCAGCTCAACACGCCCTTGACGCCGCAGAAGATCTGGCAGGCGATCAAGGACGCGAAGGTGGGGTAGGTGTAGCCCGCGCTGTGGCGGCGATTTCCGCCGTCGTCCCGGCCTAGTGCGCCATTGCGCACGGGGGGCCGGGACCCATAGCCACCGAGTCTAATTTGGCGACGGCTGGTGGTTACCAGCTACGCACGCCAACTTCGTCACGGCGTATGGGTCCCGGCCTTCGCCGGGACGACATTGAGTTTGTGATGCGTGCGTTGCCAAATTGCTCGCCGGTTCAAATCCCCAACATCATCTTCGCAATAATATCGCGCTGGATCTCCGAGGTGCCGCCGAAGATCGTGTAGGCGCGTCCGTTGAGATATTCCGGCACCACCGTCAGCATCTCCTCCGGCATCGCCGGCTCATGGTTGAGCCTGTAGAGCGGGCGCATCGGCTCGACCGCGAGGGCGTCATGGCCGATCACGTCGGCGCCGAGCCGGGTCACGGCCTGCCGGATCTCGCTGTTGCGCAGCTTCAGGATCGACGACACCGCGCCGGGATTCTGTCCGGTCTGCAGCGCCGACAGCACGCGCAGCTCGGTCATCTCCAGCGCGTCGATGTCAACCTCGACCTCGGAGATGCGCGTCGCGATATCAGGACTGTCGATCGCGCGGCCCGTCAAGTCGGACTCGGCGAGACCCGCGATCGCCTTCAGCCCTTCGCGCAATTTTGCCGACGCAATGCCGGAGCCGCGCTCGAACTCGAGCAGATACTTGCCGTAGGTCCAGCCCTTGCCTTCCTCGCCGACGCGGTTCGCCACGGGAACGCGCACGTCGTCGAAGAATACCTGGTTGACCTCGTGGTCGCCGCCGATGGTGAGGATCGGGCGCGTCGTGATGCCCGGCGTCTTCATGTCGATCAGGATGAAGCTGATGCCGTCCTGCTGCCGCGGGCCGTCGCTGGTGCGCACCAGCGCGAACATGCGGTTGGCGTGATGGGCATGCGTGGTCCAGATCTTGGTGCCGTTGATGATGTAGTCGTCGCCGTCGCGCACCGCGCGCGTCTTCAGCGAGGAGAGATCGGAGCCGGAGCCCGGCTCGGAATAGCCCTGGCACCAATAATCCTCGCCGGACAGAATGCGCGGCAGGTAGAAGTTCTTCTGCTCCGCCGAGCCGAAGCCGATGATGACGGGGCCGACCATCTTCACGCCCATCACGTTGACATTGGGCACGCCGGCCCGCGCGCTTTCGGTCTCGAAGATCCAGCGCTGCGCCGGCGTCCAGTCGGGACCGCCATGCTCGACCGGCCAGCCCGGCGCGCCCCAGCCTTGCTTGTGCAGCGTGCGCTGCCAGGCCATGCCGATATCGGGGTCGGAGAACACCGACGGCGTCAGCGCGGTCGCGCGCTTCATCTCCTCGGTGAGATTCTTGGCAATGAAGCCGCGCACCTCGTCCTGGAAGGCGCGCTCCTCGGCATTGAACGACAGGTCCATGATGCGCTCCTTGTGTCAGGCCGGCACGGTGCCGCGGCCAAGCAGGGCGTGGCGGCCATAGTGGTGCGCGCTGCCGCCGAACAACGTGTCGAACGCGACCAGCCGCTTGAAATAAGCGCCGACCTCGAGCTCCTCGGTGACGCCCATGCCGCCGTGAAGCTGGATCGAATGCTCGCCGACGAAACGCGCGGATCTGCCGATCTTCGCCTTCGCGCCCGACGCCGCCCGCGCGCGCTCGACCGGATCGGCGTCGACCTTCAGCGCGGCGCGCAGCGCCATCGAACGCGCTTCGTCGACCTGCACCGCCATGTCGGCGAGGCGGTGGCGGATCACCTGATTGGCCGAGAGCGGCCGGCCGAATTGCTTTCGGATCTTTGTGTACTCCAGCGTGGTGTCCAGCAGCACCTGCATGATGCCGACGGCCTCGGCGCTAAGCGCAGCCATGGCGCGGTCAACAGCCCATTCGATGGCCGGCAGCGCGTCGTGCCCGTTGCCGAGCAAGGCATCCTCCGGCAGTTGCGCATCCGACACCTCGATGTTGCAGGCGCGCCCGCCGCCGAGCCGCTCGTAGTCGGAGATCGCGACACTCGGAGTCGTCGCCGGCAGCAGGAACAGGCCGATGCGGCCGGAGGGGCCCTGATGATCATGGATATGCGCGGAGACGATGATCTCGTCGGCGGCGTGGCCGTCGAGCACGGCAATCTTGCTGCCGGCCAGGCGCCAGCCTTGCGCCGTCTTGTGGGCGGTGGTTGCGACCTTGGCAAGATCGAACCGCGCCGCGCGCTCGGAATGCGCGAGCGCAAGCTTCAACGATCCCTCCGCGATCTTCGGCAGGATTGCCTGCTTCTGCGCCGTGCTGCCGCACCGCTCGATCAACGCAGCGCCAAGCACGACCGTCGCGATATACGGCTCCGACACCAGCCCGCGACCGAAGGCTTCCATCAGAATGCCGATCTCGACCGCGCTGCCGCCGAGCCCGCCAAACTCTTCCGCAATCGGCAGCGCCAGCCAGCCCAGTTCTGCGAATTGTTTCCACACCGCCGGACTGAAGCCGAGCGGATCGTTCGCCATCTTGCGGCGGTGATCGGCATCGTAGCTTTCGGCCACGAAGCGCCCCGCGCTTTCGCGCAGCAGCCGTTGCTCGTCGGTGAGATTGAGATCCATCGTATCTACTCCGCGGCCGCCGGCGGCTTGCGCACGGAGGGGTGCAGGCCGGATGGATCGACTACCATGCCGAATTCCTGAAGATTATGCGCGTGACAGAGCTGATGCAGCGTAAAGGCCTGGTCGATTGCGGCCGGTTGGCCCATCACGTCAACCGAACGATTCACCGCCTCCTTGGTCAGCTTCAGCGCAAAGGACGGTTTTGACGCGATTTTGCGCGCCAGCGCCAGCACGGCGGATGACAGCTCTGCGCGCGGCACGACCCGGTTGACCATCCCGAGTTGATGCGCCTCCTGCGCGCTCCAGCTATCGGCCGTGAACAGAAATTCCTTGGCCTTGCGCGGGCCGAGCTCCCAGGGATGCACGAACCATTCGACGCCGCAGACACCCATGGTGACCACGGGATCGCAGAACTGCGCATCGTCGCTGGCGACGATGAGATCGCACGCCCAGGCCAGCATCAGGCCGCCGGCGATGCATTTGCCGTGCACCTCGGCAATGGTCGGCTTGGCGAGGTTGCGCCAGCGCCGCGTGATCTGGAGATAGATCTCCTGCTCGCGCGCGAAGCGGCCATGAGCGTTTGCTTCGGCGAAGCCGCCCCAATTTCCGATCGGCGGAAAATCCACGCCCGCTTCATTCTTGCTGCCGGGTCGCAGGTCATGGCCTGAGGAGAAGTGCGGACCATTGCCGGCCAGAATGATCACCTTGACCGCATCGTCCTGCACCGCCTGATCGAAGGCGGCGTTGAGATCGTAGGTCATTTGCAGGTTCTGCGCGTTGCGCGCGTCGGGCCGGTTCATCACGACCCGGGCAATCGCCGGCTCCGGCCTCTCCACGAGGATGGTCTCGAACGAGCTCATCGCGTTCCCCTGGCGTTCCCGACCTGGCATTATTGTTCCCTCAAGTTGACTATTACAGCCGGGATTAAGCAAGAGGCTTGCGTACATCGGCTGCTTTTCACAGGCCACGGCCGGGACGCAAGATGTCTGGCATCTCGCGCGCGCAATCTGGTAGCTTGCGCCCGATTCCACCGGGAGAAATTTGATGCGCAAGATCCTGACCGTGCTGGCGGCGCTGGCCTCGTTGAGCCTCACCAATTGCGGCTATAACGCGATCCAGAGCGAGGACGAGCAGATCAAGGCCAACTGGTCCGAGGTCGTGAACCAGTATCAGCGCCGCGCCGATCTCGTGCCCAACCTCGTCAACTCGGTGAAGGGTTTTGCGCAGCAGGAGAAGGACGTGCTGCTTGGCGTCACCAATGCTCGCGCCAAGGTCGGCAGCATCCAGGCGACGCCCGAGGTGCTGAACGATCCCGCCGCATTCCAGAAATTCCAGGCGGCCCAGGGCGAGCTCTCCGGCGCGCTGTCCCGGCTGCTCGTGGTCACCGAGAACTACCCGCAGCTCAAGTCGGACGCGCTGTTCAAGGATCTGATGTCGCAGCTCGAGGGCACCGAGAACCGCATCACGGTGGCGCGCAACCGCTACATCAAGGCGGTGCAGGACTATAACGTCACCATCCGTTCGTTCCCGAGCAATGTCACCGCGATGGTGTTCGGCTACAAGGAGAAGCCGAACTTCTCGGTCGCGAACGAGAAGGAAATCTCGACCGCACCGAAGGTCGATTTCAATCCGGCGCCATCGAAGTAAGTGCCTTCGACCCCGATGCATACCCCACCCACCACTGTCATTCCCCGCGAAAGCGGGAAATCCAGTACGCCGCGGCTTCACCATATCCCGCTGGCGTCTCTGGAATACTGGATCGCCCGGTCGAGCCGGGCGATGACAGCGAGTGTGTGGTGGCGTGTTGCCATCACGGTCGCGCTCCTGTTCACCTTTGCGCTTCCCGCCTCAGCCGATGTCGCCATACCCCAGCTCACCGGCCGCTTGGTCGATCAGACCGGCACGCTCTCCAGCGGCGACATCGCCGCGCTGTCGCAAAAGCTGCAGGACTTCGAGACCCGCAAAGGCAGCCAGCTCGTCGTCCTGATCGTGCCGACGACGGATCCGGAGACCATCGAGCAGTTCGCGATCCGCGTTGCGGAGGCCTGGAAGATCGGACGCAAGAAGGTCGACGACGGCGCCATCCTCGTGGTGGCCAAGAACGACCGGCACCTCCGCATTGAGGTCGGTTACGGCCTCGAGGGCTCGCTCACCGACGTCACGTCGCGGCGCATCATCGACGAAGCCATCACGCCGAAATTCAGGAGTGGCGATTTCGCCGGCGGCATCACGGCGGGCGTCGATCGCATGATCCGCGTCATCGATGGCGAGCCGCTGCCGACGCCCTCGCGGAGCGTGAATTTCGGCGATTGGAACGACATCGAGCCGCTCTTTTTCTTTCTGCTGTTCGGCCCGCTGGTCATCGGCGGTACCCTGCGCTCCATGTTCGGGCGGCTGTTCGGTTCGGGGATAACCGGAGCGATCGTTGGTGTCATCGCCTGGTTCGTGATCGGCTCTGCGATCATTGGACTAGGTGTCGGTTTGCTCGGCGCTGTTCTGACGTTTATTGCCGATCTGTTTGGGGCGGGATCGGGCACGGGATCCTCGCGTCGCGGCTCGTGGTCGAGCGGCTCGTCATCCGGCGGCTGGAGCAGCGGGTCGTCGTCGAGCGGCGGCTTCAGCGGCGGTGGCGGCAGCTTTGGCGGCGGCGGTGCTTCGGGGAGCTGGTAGGTCATGAGCATCAGGCGCATCACCCGGCATCTGCTCCAGCATCATTGGCGTGCCAAGCAGGTGTTTCCGAAAGACGTGCTCGACCGCATCGAGCAGGCGATCAAGCGTGGCGAAGCCATGCATTCCGGCCAGGTGCGGTTCGTGATCGAAGGCGCGCTCGATGGCGGCCCGCTGTTTCGCAATCAGCCGGCGCGCGAGCGGGCGCTCGACGTGTTCTCGCAGCTGCGCATCTGGGACACCGCACACAACAACGGCGTCCTGATCTATCTCCTGCTCGCCGACCGCGATGTCGAGATCATCGCCGATCGCGGTATCGATGCGAAGGTTGGCGCCGAGGGCTGGGAGAGCATCTGCCGCGCGATGGAGGCGGAGTTCAGGTCAGGGCAATTCGAGCGCGGCGTGATCGGCGGGATCGAGGCGGTGTCCCGCGAGCTGGCAAAGCATTTCCCGCCGCAGGGCCCGCATGCGAACGAGTTGCCGGATGCGCCGGTGGTGATGTAGTCCCGGCTGGTAACCCTACACTCCGTCATTGCGAGCGTAGCGAAGCAATCCAGACTGTCTCCTCCGTGGGACTCTGGATTGCTTCGCTGCGCTCGCAATGACGATGCTGAAGCGCCGTGCTTCTTCCGCAAAGAGTCACACGCAGCCGCCAGCCCACCTAATCATCCAGCTTGTTCAGATCCCGCACCGACTGCATGATCGGCTCGAAGTTCGAGCGCGCATCAAGCGCGTCGAACAGTTGCGCGGTGTCGTCCAGCAATCCATGCGACCTAGCAATCGCGATGCGGACGTCTTGCTGCGGTGTGTCCGACAGGCGCCCGTGCCCAGACAGCAGGATCTTCGAGTCCAGCCCCTTCAGCCGCTCCAGCGATTCGATGTAGTCGGCGATGCTTCCCGAGCCGAACACGCCGCCCATCACGCCGCCGGGCATGAGCGTATCGGCGGCGAACAACAGCCCCTTGTCCTGGTCGAACAGCGTGATGCAGGCCGAGGTGTGGCCGGGCGTGTGCATCACGTTGAGACGGAAATTGCCGAGGTCGATCAGATTGCCCTCCTCGAGCCAGATGTCGATATTAACAGGCACGTTCGGCTCGTTGAACATCTTTCGCAGCATCGAGAAGTCGTCGCGCAGCATGATCTTGTTGGCGGCGAGGCGATGGGCGGCGACGAAGGTGCGGCGCTCGTTGAAGTGCCAGGCCGCGCCGATATGGTCGAGATGCTCGTGGCTGAGCACCACCATGTCGATCTTCTCCGGCGGGCAGCCGACGAAGTTCAGGCATTCGACCATCGCCGCATAGTTCGAGGACAGCCCGGTATCGATCAGGATGGTCCGCGCCGAGCCGCGCACGAGATAGACATTGGCGGCGCGATTGGAGAAACGGATCTGGTAGACGTCGTCCGCCGCCTGGATCAGCGAGCAGGTGTCGTTCTTCATCAGGACCGGAAAGGCCGTCGGCTTGCCGTCGCTCATGATTGGGCCGCCCGGTAGCTGACCGCGTTGGCGGCGCGCAGGCGCTTCGACAGCGCATCCATCACCATCAGCGCAAACGCCGGCTGCTGGCTGACGAGATAGACGAAGCGGGCGTGGTTGACTCTCATCACCTTCGTGTTCGGCGCCGCCGCGATCGCGGTCGCCGAACGTGCGGAGCCGTCGATCACGGCCATCTCGCCGAAGAATTCGCCCTTGCCGAGTTTGATGATGCTGGTCTTGCTGGCGCCGCTGAACTTGGCGATCTCGACCTCCCCGTCGAGGACAACGTACAGCTCGCGGCCGGTCGAGCCTTCCTCGAAGATGATGTCATCGACGCCAAACTCGTTGATGCACTTCTCGATCGTCATGACACCCCCCAAGGGCCTCTGCAGCCGTTCTGGCTGACAGGCAGTCATGTTAGCGGGGTAACAGGGGCGGGCAAACAGCCTGTTCTGGCGGGAGCGTGCCCTACCGCAGGGCAGCATCGGCTGACGATTTGTTGCACGCCGTCACACCGGTTCCACTTTCCCGGCCCAATTCGGCCCCGGATGAGTTCCTAAAATTTTGGTAAGCGGGTCCGCAGGTAAGGAATTCGCAAGCAATGAAAGTTACCAAAAGGTCAACCGAGACTGGAGTATTTGAGCCGTGAGCGAACCAATGCCCGAGCAGGCCGCCCAGGATACTGGCGTCGTCGTAGCCGCAGCGACCGTGCCGCAGGCCATCGAGGCTGCTGCCGGCATCGAGGCCCCCTCGATTGCCCCCGACCACGAGACGCCGCCGAAGCCTGATCCGGTCAAGCCCGATCCAATCAAGGTCGAGCCCCCAAAAATCGAGGCATCGAGGATCGAGACGCCGAAGTTCGAAACCAAAGCCGAGCCCAAGCCAGAAACCAGGTCCGAGCCAAAGCCCGGCAAGCTCATCGTCATGGCACCCGCGGAGCGGTCTTGGGGCGGCGAGGAGTTTGCGCCGCATGTGAAGGCGGACGAGCCGCGCGAGACCGGCGGCAAGCGCCGCCTGTCGGCGATGGCCGCGGTGGTGGCGATTGCGGCCAGTGTCGGCGCCATCAGCGGCGCGCTCGCGACCGCAGGGATGATGCACTTCGCAAGCCCCGCGCCGGCACAGGTCGCCGACACCAGCGCGCTGGAATCCTCGGTCGCCCGGATCGATGCCGATGTCGTCGCGCTCAAGGCCAATGTCGAGCACACCTCCAAGACCGGCCTCGGCCAGTTCAACCGGACCAACGACCGCCTCGACAAGCTCGAGAAGGCGCAAGCCGAGCCGATGGCCAAAATCGCGAAGCTGTCCGAGACCGTCGACAAGCTCCGTGCCACTCCGCCGGCGGCGCCCGCCCAGGCCGCAGCCGCCGTGCCGGCCCGTGAGACCACCGGCTCGATCGCTCCGGCCCAGGTTGCGACCGCAGCAGCTGCGCCGGCTCCCGCCGCACCCAAGACCGAGGTCGGCAGGCTGCCGACGGTCGAAGGCTGGGTGCTGCGCGACGTCTCCAACGGTGGTGCACTGGTCGAGGGCCGCGGTGGGCTCTACGAGGTTTATGCCGGTGACCCCATCCCAGGGGTTGGCCGTGTCGATGCGATCCGCCGCCAGGACGGCCGCTGGGTGGTCGTCACCAGCAAAGGGCTGATCGTCGCGCGCTGAGCCGCTCATCATCCGACTTTCGAAGAGGCGCTTCACCACCAGGTGAAGCGCCTTTTTGCTTGAATAGTCGTCCCGGCGCGGTGTTACCTGAGGCATGAGCCGCGCCTCGCGAATTCTCGTTGCTACTGCCGTATTTTTCGGCGGCATCGTGTCGTCATTGGCCGCGGAGAACGCGCAATTGGCGCGCGGCACGGCGATCACCGATCCCGATCTCCTGCGCGAGCTCGACGAGCACGACGCATTCACGATCTCGCGCCTGTTGTGGCCGGAGCGGAACGCGAACTTTCCCCTGACGACCGATCTGATGTTTTCGTGGCTGTCGCAGCTCAAGGAAATTCGCCCCGCAATCGACGCCGAGATCGACCGCTACGTCGCGCGGCAGAAGGCGGCGTATCCGACCGAGACCATCGGCGTCGGCGAGGGCTTCGACGTACAATTGTTCGATCGCGCCAATCTGAAATCCCGCGACACCCGTTTCGTGCTGGCCGGCATCGTCAACCGCATGGACCGGGCCTATGTCTCGGAAGACTCCTGCGGCGAGATCAGGCTGATCTATCGTCTCGCGCGTTTCGAGACCAAGCCGGATAGCGGCAGGACAGCCACGCGGCTGCCGATGACGCTCAATCTGGTGATGAAGGCGCGCGACGCGCGCCAGATGGACGGGAACGGCAAGCCGATCACCTGTGCCGAGGTCGCGCGACGCTGGCTCGGCAATGGCGACTGGCAGGGGCTGATCGGCGGCGACTTCTTCCCTTACGATGCGATGCTCGATCGCATCGAGACCAACGTTCAGATCTCGGTTGCAGCGAAATCGGCGCTGCACGATTTCCGCTCCGACTATCTGCTCAAGGTGTTCAAGTACGACGCCGTCTCGAAGACGTTCGCGGAATCGACGCTGGAGAACCAGATCGACCGCGACCGCATTCTCGCCGACAATGATCTCCGGCGCGACTTCAGGGATTGGCTGCTTGCGCCCGACCATCTTCGCGACTTCGATCGCGGGACGGTGCTGATCCCGGAGAAATTCCTGGCCAAGGCTGCAATCGTGCCGACGCCCGCCGGCCTCGATGCTTCTCCGTTGCAGCCGGAGTTCGGGATGATGCAAGGGGAGGGCAACGGAGAGGGACAAGGCGAGCCGGTCTTCTCCGACAACGACGTGGTTGGTGCGCTGAAGCAGGCTGCGGCGCGTGGCATCGATCTGCAGAACGTCCGCTCGGTCGCGGGCTTCCAGCGCCGCCTCAATGACGTCACCTGCGCCGGGTGCCACCAGACCCGCGGCATCGGCGGCTTTCATTTCCCCGGCGTCGATTGGCTCGCGGACAAGCCGTCCAATGCGACCATCGTGCCGGCTTCGCCGCATTTTCTTGGCGACCAGGTCCGCCGCCGCGACATCCTGACCGCGATGGCCGGAGGCAAACGTCCTGATTTCTCACGCGGATTTGCCAGCCGGCCGCAGACCCGCGGCAGCACTGAGCTGGCCGGGACCGAATATCAGGACGGCTGGGGCGCGCATTGTTCCCTGGAAAATGCGGGATCGGGATCGGCCGACCGGAGTTTTACGTCATGGAACTGTGCTAAAGGATTGACCTGTCAGGCTGCCGCGGCCTCGCGCCGCATCGGCATGTGCTTCATCAAGACGCGTTAGCGCGTGATCCGGACCCGGAGGGCCGCGCCAGCGCAAAGTGTGCAGCGGTTTTCCGAAGATCACGCGCAAGATAAAGCCCACAACCGGTTTGGATGACCCATGACGGACTCCAGCGAAGCCAACAAGGAGCGCAATCGCGAGATCGCGCAGAATGAAGAGGCCAAGCAGGTCACCGGCAGCATCCGCGTCAGCACCTGGGCTGTCACGGTCGTCGTCATCATCGGTGGAATCCTGTTCACGCTCGGCTGGCTGGCGCTGAAGTAGTCGGCGCGCTCACTTCGCGTAGTTCGTCATCCGCTTGCCGGGCAGCAGCTCGTAGGCCGGCTTCCACCTGGGCAGTGCCGCCATGCGGCCAAGCCAGGCGTGGATGGCGGGATAGCTTTCCGCGAAATCGAAGCCGTGCTCGTCGCTCGGATAGTGCAGATAGGCCATCATCGAGATGTCCGCGACGGTCGGCCTGGTGCCGATCGCGAATTCATTGTGCTGGAGATGGCCGTCGAGAATGCCGAGGAAGTCTTCGAGCCGCCTGCGAAAGTGTTTCAGCACCTGCGGATCGTTGCTTTGCGTGAAGGCGCGCATGAAGCGGTAGGTCGCCATGTAGCCGGTGAGCTTGTGGTTGTCCCAGAACAGCCAGCGCAGCAGCTCGAACTTTTCCTCCTCGGTCTCGGCACCGAAACGCCCGTACTGCTCGGCAAGCTTGAGCAGGAGAGGCGCGGTCTGCGTCATCTTCACACCGTCGACTTCGAGCACGGGAATCTCGCCCATCTCGTTCACGCTCTTGCGCCATTTCGGCGTGCGCGTGACGCCGCCGGCAAAGTCGGTCCAGACCGGCTCGAACCTCTCGCCGCAAAGCGTCAGCATCAGCGCCAGCTTGTAGCTGTTGCCGGATTCGGGGAAGTAGTGCAGGCGGTAGCTGGGCATGGGACCTCGCGATTACTTTGCCGACTATTATACCGCGATCTCCTGACATCGTCATTGCGAGCGTAGCGAAGCAATCCAGCAATGCGTCCGCGGCGGGATTCTGGATTGCTTCGCTGCGCTCGCAATGACGGGGTTGTGGCAGCGTATTGCCTACCCCACCGCCCCCTGCGACCGCAGCTGCTTGATCGCGGCCTCGTCGTATCCCGCGCCGCGCAAAATCTCGTCACTGTGCTCGCCGACGCCGGGCGGCTTGCGCGGCTGCACTTTCTTGGCGCCGTCGATCCAGATCGGGCTGGAGATGGTGAGCATGGTGTCGTTCTCGAACGGCACCAGCACCTCGTTGTCGAGCATCTGCTTGTCGTTCGGGATGTCGTCCAGGATGCCGACGATGCCGAACACCAGCCCGTTGCCGTCGAGGATCTTGCGCCATTCGGCGAGATCCCTGGTCGCGAAGGTCTCGTCAAAGATCTTGATCAGCTCGACGGAGCGGGCGTGGCGGTCGGGTTTGGTAGCGAAACGCGGATCGGTGATGAGGTCTTCGCGGCCGAGACACCTGGCCAGCGTCGGAAACTGCTTCTCCTCGCTCAGCAGCGACAGGATCAGCCAGCGACCGTCCTTGCACTGATAGTGGTTGGCGACCGCGTTCAACGCGCGTTCGCGCGGCCGCCGCTCGGCGAACTTGGCGCCGCAGAGCGTTGCCTGCGCCAGCACGCTCGCAGCCCACACGCCGTTTGCCATCAAATTGGAGGCGACATGCGAGCCCTTGCCGGTCTTCTCGCGCTGGTACAGCGCGGTGACGATGGCGCCGTAGAACGCCATGGCGCAGGGATGGTCGCCCATGCCGGCGACCGAGCGGGCCGGCGTCGTGTCGGTGTCGGCGCGGACGAGGTCCATCAGGCCGGAGCGTGCCCAATAGGCGT
Organism: Bradyrhizobium sp. 76; assembly: GCF_023073025.1. Classification (NCBI taxonomy): domain Bacteria; kingdom Pseudomonadati; phylum Pseudomonadota; class Alphaproteobacteria; order Hyphomicrobiales; family Nitrobacteraceae; genus Bradyrhizobium; species Bradyrhizobium sp. 76. Next base: position 57,788 of record NZ_JADPIS010000102.1, on the reverse strand, counting down.
TGCTGTCGAAGCCGGGCTTGTTGGCCTCTTCGCCCTTTTCGCCATAGCCGGTGAAGGAGGCGTAGATCAGGCGATGATTGAGATGGGCGAGGTGGTCGTAGGTGATGCCGAGCTTGGTGCGCACCGGCGGCGGCATGTTGGTGATGAAGACGTCGGCCTCTTCCACGAGCTTGTAGAGCACGGCCTGCGCCTCCGGCTTTGCGAGGTCGAGCGCGATGCTCTTCTTGTTGCGGGCCTCCAGCAGCCAGGCGAAATTGTGCTCGCTGGTCGGATAGCCCGGAATGTTGGGCAGGTTGCGGTAGGGATCGCCGGCACCGGGCGGTTCGATCTTGACGACGTCGGCGCCGAAATCCGACAGCACGGTCGCGGCCGCTGGCGCTGCGATGAAGCTCGCGCAATCCAGCACCTTGAGCCCTGCAAAAATGCCCTTTTCCATCGCGGAATTGCTCCCTCGCTCGGGTTGTTTCCCGCGCGCTGGAATTGGCGAGGGCCACGTCACGGGCAGCATTAGACCGATGTTTCGGCGGGATGCAACGCTCCTCGCCGCGCCTCACTCATCCCCTGCGAGCAGGGCAGCGTTGCCGCCGGCTGCTGCGGTGTTGATCGTCACGGTCTGCTCGGTCGCAAAGCGCGCGAGGTAGTGCGGGCCGCCGGCTTTCGGGCCGGTTCCGGACAGGCCGTTGCCGCCGAACGGTTGCACGCCGACCACGGCGCCGATCATGTTGCGGTTGACGTAGATGTTGCCGATCTGGACGCGGTCGACGATCGCCTCGATGGTGTCGTCGATGCGGGAATGGATGCCGAGCGTCAGCCCGTAGCCGGTGCGCTCGATGGCTTGCAGGACGTGTTCGAGATTTTCGGCAGGGTAGCGCACGACGTGGAGGATCGGGCCGAACACCTCCTCGGTCAGCTGGCCGGCATCCCCAAGCTCGAAAATATGCGGCGCCACGAAGCAGCCCTTCGGCGCAGTGCCGGCAAAGTGCAGCCGCGCCTCTCTCTTCATTCGTGCGATATGCGCATCGAGGCGCTGCTTGGCGTCGCCATCGATCACCGGGCCGATATGAGTCGCGACGTCGCTGGGGTCGCCGATCTTCAACTCGCGCGCCGCGCCCGCGATCATCTCGATCATGCGGTCGGCGACGTCCTCCTGCACGAACAGCAGCCGCAGCGCCGAGCAGCGCTGGCCGGCGGAACGAAACGCCGAGGTGACGACATCGTCTGCGACCTGCTCCGGCAACGCAGTCGCATCCGCGATCATGGTGTTGATGCCGCCGGTCTCCGCGATCAGCGGCACGATTGGCCCGTCCTTGGCAGCCAGCGCTCGGTTGATGCTGCGCGCGACCTCGGTCGAGCCGGTGAAGACGATTCCGGCGATATCGGGGTGCGCGGCCAGCGCGGCGCCGGCGCGGCCGTCGCCGGCGACGAGGTGCAGCGCGGTTGCGGGGATGCCGGCCTCGTGCAGCAGCCGCACCGCCTCGACCGCGATGCGCGGGGTCTGCTCCGCGGGCTTGGCCACCACGCTGTTACCGGCCATCAGCGCGGCCGTGACCTGGCCGAGGAAGATCGCCAACGGAAAATTCCATGGCGAGATCGCGACGAAGACGCCGCGGCCGCGCATGGCCAGTGCATTGCTTTCGCCGGTCGGACCCGGCATCGCCACATCGTTGCCGAATAGCTTGCGGCCCTGCGCGGCATAATAGCGGCAGAAGTCGGTGGCCTCGCGCAGTTCCGACAGCGCATCGTCGAGCGTCTTGCCGCCCTCGCGTTGCAGCAGCGCGATAAAATGGGGCGCGCGGTTCTCCAGAAGATGCGCTGCCTGCTCCAGCGCCGCCGCGCGCGTGGCTGCGGGTGTCCGGCTCCAGGCGGCAAAGCCGGCGCGCGCTGCAGCCACTGCCGCATTGGCCTGATCCGGCCTTGCCTCAGTGACAGGTTTGAAGTCGATCGTCTCGGCCTTGACCTCGCTCAGCAACCGCTCGAGCGCGGCGCGCGCGCCGAATTCGACGCCGCGCGAATTGCGCCGTTCCGGCGCGAACAGATCGCCCGGCAGCGGAATTTTCGGATGGGACGCCTGCTGCGGCCGGACGACGGCATCCGCCGGGCGTTGCAACAGCGCCGTAACCGGCACGCGGTAATCGGACGCCTGTGCCACGAAGGAGGAGTTGGCTCCGTTCTCCAACAGTCGCCGCACCAGATAAGCGAGCAGGTCGCGATGGCTGCCGACCGGGGCGTAGGTGCGGTAGGCGATTTCGGGGTGATCCTTGGCGAGCTGCTCGTAGAGCGCCTCGCCCATGCCATGCAGGCGCTGAAATTCGAAGCCGCCGTTGACGCCGGCAAGCTCCAGCACGGTCGCGACGCTCAGCGCGTTGTGGGTGGCGAATTGCGGGAAGATCCGTGGCCGCAGACTCAACAGCTTTTGAGCGCAGGCGACGTAGTTCAGATCCGTCATCGCCTTGCGGGTGAACACGGGATAGCCGTCGAGCCCGCGCTCCTGCGCGCGCTTGATCTCGGTGTCCCAATAGGCGCCCTTGACCAGCCGCACCATCAGCTTGCGATGATGCGCGCGGGCGAGCGCATCGACATAGTCGATCACGTCGCCGGCGCGCTTCTGGTAAGCCTGAATCGCGAGGCCAAATCCGTCCCAACCGGCAAGCGAGGGATCGGCGAGCGTTGACGCGATCACGTCGAGCGACAATTCCAGCCGGTCGGCTTCCTCGGCATCGACGGTGAAGTTGAGATCATGGGCCTTGGCGCGCTGCGCCAGGTCCAGCAGTTGCGGCACCAGCTCGGCCATCACGCGGTCGCGGCTGATCGCCTCGAAGCGCGGATGCAGCGCCGAGAGCTTGACGGAGATGCCGGGCCGGTCGGGCAGGGGATGGTTGCCGGCCGCCTTGCCGATCGTCTCGATGGCACTGGCATAGGCGTCGAAATAGCGCCTGGCGTCGGTGGCGGTGCGGGCGCCTTCGCCGAGCATGTCGAAGGAATAGCGCGCCCTCTCGCCGGAGCGCGGCCGGGCTCGCTCCAGGGCCTGCGCGATGGTCTCCCCCAGCACGAAATGATTGGCCATCAGCCGCATCGCCTGGCGCGTGGCGGTGCGCACGGCCGGTGCGCCCAGCCGCTTCACCAGCCGGCCGATGGTGCCGCCGGGCGTCTCGCCGGGCTGGATCACCCGCGCCGAGAGGCCCAACGCCCAGGCCGAGGCGTTGACCAGGAACGCCGTGGATTTGGTCTCGTGGTGGATGAAGTCGCCCTCGCCGAGCTTGTCCTCGATGAACTGGTCGGCGGTGCGCGCGTCCGGCACGCGCAGCAGCGCCTCCGCCAGCACCATCAAAGCGAGGCCTTCCTTGGTCGAGAGCGCGAACTCCCGCAGCATGTCCTCTACCCCGCCAAGACCGCCGCCAAGCCGATCGTCGCGCTTGCGGATGGCTTCGATCAGCCGTGTCGCGGTGCGATCGATCCGCGCCTCCTGCGGCGGGCCGAGATGCGCAGACGGCAAAAGGCGCGCGGCGATATCGGCATCATCGGGCGTGTAGGTTGCGGAGAAGGGAGGCGGAATGTTCGGCATGGCGTGTCCTGTGGCTCCAATCCAGGATAATGCCGGCGTTACCTTAGCTCGATAGACAATTTAGCTGATCTGGCTTAGGAAATGAAGCCTCGCAACTATTTGGCCTCATAAAGCATGGAATTAGATCGAACAGACCGGAAGATCCTCTCGATTTTGCAGCAGGACGGGCGAATCGCCAATGTCGAGCTCGCGGAACGCATCGGGCTGTCGCCGACCTCGATTGGCGAACGGCTGAAGCGTTTGCAGCGAGAGGGCTTTATCGAGGGCTATGGGGCGCGGCTCAACCCGCACCGGCTCGGCCTTGGGCTCCTGGTGTTCGTCGAAGTGCTGCTCGACAAGACCACGCCTGATAATTTCGAGCGTTTTGCCCGCGCGGTGAAACTCGCGCCCGAGGTGCTGGAGTGTCACATGGTTGCCGGCGGCTTCGACTATCTTGTGAAGGCGCGGCTGGCAGACATGACCGCGTATCGGCGCTTCCTCGGCGAGACCTTGCTGTCGATGCCCGGCGTGCGCGAAACGCGAACCTATGCGGTGATGGAAGAGATCAAGCGCGACGCACCATTGCCGGTGGACTAACGAAGTGCTGTCGCGATTGTCATTGCTGTGGCGTTGAACGGGCGATCTTCGCGGGACAAATAGTTCTCCGTGTGCAATCGCAACGCCTGTCGTCGAATGCACTGACCGTCTTCTGAAATTTTCTTGGCCCGGCTCCCAGATCGATCCGGGAGTTAGCGAAAGCCGCCGGGCTTATACTTTGAGGTTCTCTGCGGAGCTTTTGCCTCGGTTTGCGATCTCTTCATATTCCACCGTCTGTCCTTCGTTCAGGGACGACAGACCGGCTTTCTGCACTGCCGAGATATGCACGAACACATCCTTGCCGCCCGACGCAGGCTGGATAAATCCATAACCCTTCGTCGGGTTGAACCACTTGACCGTACCTTTAGCCATCACGACTTCTCCGCGGGTCTTCCTCCGAGATCGCGAACCGCCAGTCCCCGCCAACCGGCCGGTTCGGTCCTAATACGATACGCGGAATGTGGCTGGCTTGGTAGCTCAAACCACATCCGCCTTTCGCCGAATTCCGCTCAACTTCGCGGCGTTTTTGCCGGATTTGCCCGTTTCGCGGTCACTTGGTCCGCGCGCCGCGTGCCATCCGTCAATAAGTCGCGGCCAGATAATCGACGATCTTGCCGACATCGGCATCGTCGATCGGCGCGCCATAGACCTTGATCATCTTGGTGACCTCGGCCTGCCAGAAACCTTTCTTGTCCTTCATCGGCGGCTGCGTGTTGATGTAGTCGGCGGAGTGGCAGGCGCTGCAATTGCCCTGCACGACTTCAAGATTGGGCCCGGGCTTGAACGCCGCGACCTCATCGGGGGTCTTGTAATTGACCGGTGCTGCAAGTGCAGAACCCACCACGGCGGCGAGCGCGAGCGAAATGGCGAGAAGAGCGGTGCGCTGCATGATCATTCCCCTCAAGCCACGGTGACGCGAACGGTTTCGACGACGTTGCGCAAGTAACCCGCCGGATTCCAGCGCGGCGTATCCGGCTGGGTTTCGCCGCCATTGCCAGTGGCGCGCACCTTGAGCTCGTGAGAGCCCGCCGCGAGCTTCACCGGCAGCGTCCATTCACGGAATGAGTATTTGCCGAGATCCTTGCCGAGCTTGGCGCCGGTCCAGGTCTTGCCGCCGTCGGTGGAGACCGCGACCTCCTTGATACCCTTGCCGCCGTCGAAGGCGATGCCGCGCAGCGTCGTGCCGCCTGCTTTCAGCTTGGCTCCGTCGGGGACGCTGGTGATGAAGGAGCGGATGGTGAAGCGGTTGATCGGGATCGTCGCCTTCGGTGCGGTGCCCGGCTCGACCGCATTGTTCGGCGTGTCCGGAATGCGATAGGCCGACTTCATCCAGAAGCCGTCATAGACATTGTCGATGACGGTGATCTCGTTGAGGTGCTTGACCCAATAGGTGCCGAAATAGCCGGGCACGATCAGGCGCAGCGGAAAGCCGTTGAGGAACGGCAGGTCCTCGCCGTTCATGCCATAGGCGAGCATCACCTCGCCGTCGCTGGCGTGATCGATATCGAGCGCCTTGACGAAATCGGGCGTCTTGTCGCTGACCGGACCGTCCATGCCGTTGAAGGTGACCTGCTTGGCGCCGCTCTGCACGCCCGCCATCGCCAGCACCGCCTTCAGCGGCACGCCGCGCCAGCGCGCATTGCCCATCGCGCCGTTGGCGAGCTGGCCGCCGGCCACCCGCGGATCCAGGAAGCCGCGGCTGTTGCCGGAGCACTGGTTGACGGCGACGATCTCGGTCGCCTTCATCTTCCTGATGTCCTTCAGCGACAGCTTGAGCGGCTTGTCGACCTTGCCCTTGACCTCGAGGGTGAACTTGTCGGGGTCGAGACTGTAGGGCAGGTCGGAAAGGTGATAGCGCACGAAGAACGCGTTATTCGGCGTGATCGGGCCGTCGTTGAAGACCGCGAATGGCGTCTCGAGCTGCGGCGGGCGGCTGGTCAGGCCGATCATCGGCCGCTTCTGCGGATATTTCACCAAAGGTCGTTCGCCATTGGCGAAGGGCAGGGCGACGGTGTCGAGTGCCAGCGCTTTGGTCGAGTTCAGTGCAGTCGCAACAGCGGCAAGGCCCGCTCCTTTGAGCAGGTCGCGTCGATCGAACATGTGGTCTCCTCCCGGAGCTTCTCGGTGGATCACGGTCATCACCGCGATCTCGCACTCATCTGTCGCAACGACTCAGTTGAAGTCAATTCGTGCTTTCGCAGCAGGCCCATGCCGTTGCGTTGCAGCAAGCCGGTGTTACGCCGCGACGCGTTCGCCGTGGTCGACGAGTGCCGACAGCGCCCTCGCGTCCGCGACGACGCGCACGGCCATCGGTTCGTCGCGGCCGCGGATCGCGACCTCCTGCTGCGGCAGCGCATCGTCGGCAAGGCCCGCGGTGCGGCGGACTTCCTCCGAGACGATCGCTTCGCAGGCCAGTGTCTTGGTCATGTCCTGGAGGCGGGCCGCGACGTTGACGGCATCGCCCAGCGCCGTGAATACGATGTGATCGCGATAGCCGATGTCGCCGATGATGACCTCGCCGCCATGGATGCCGATGCCGAACCGGATCGGCTGACGCAGATCGTGGCTCAGGAGCTCGTTCAGATCGTCGATTTGCCTGGCGATGCCAGCGGCGGCCTTCAGCGCCTGCCGGCAGGCCTCTTGCGGATCGGCGCTCAGTCCGAACAGCGCCAGCATGCCGTCGCCGACGAACTGGTTCGGCTGGCCGCCATTCTCGATCACGGCCTGCGACACGGCGCCGAGGAAGCGGTTGACGATGAACACGGTGTCGAACGGCAGCCGCTTCTCGGCCAGCTGCGTCGAGCCGCGCATGTCCACGAACAGGCTGACGAGATAGCGCTCCTGGCCGATTCTGGCGGGCGTCGAGGCCTGTGTGCTCGCCGTCAGGGTATGCGCGGTGAAGAGCTGGAAGAAGGAGAGATCCGACGTCGGCCGCAGCTGGCAGGCGAGCCTGATCGAGGGGTCGCTGGTGCCGACGCGGGTGAGCACGAACGCCTCGCGCTGCGACGGCTCGGGCAGGGCGTCATGATCGCCGATGATGCGGATGCGACAGGTCGAGCAGCGGGCGCGGCCGCCGCAGACGCTGGCATGCGGCACATTGTGGCGCAGGCTCGCCTCCAGCACGGAGAGGCCCTTTGGGACGCGCACCGTCTTGCCGTTGCCGTAGGACAGCGCGATCATGCCACCACGTCGTTCGCGCAAGGCCCGCACGCCGCGTGCGGCCAGCGCCAAGGCGAGCAATCCGAGATAACCGGCGGTGAGGCCGCCGGTGATGCGGTCGAGCGTCGTGGCCTCGGCAGCCGTGCCGACCTGGCGGCGCGTGAGATTGTGCGTCCGCCATTCCCCGTCGTCGGCCTCGACCTCGACGCTGCGGCCACCCTGGTAGACACCCAGCAGCGACAGCGTCGGGATCAGCACGGCCGCCGCGAGCAGATAGGGCGCCGCGCGCGTGAAGAACGGTTTGAGACGAAGCCAGAAATAGATGCCGATGCAGCCGTGCACCCAGGCAATGAGAAGCAGGATCGTCATCGTCCAGATACGGTTCGACGCGACGAAGAACAGATAGAGTTCCTGCGGATAGAGCTTTTGGTGCCCGTACAGCGTCTGGCCGAGCCGCACGCCGATCACATGCCCCATGACCAGCGCGGGGATGCTCAAGCCCAGCACGAGCTGCAGCGGCTCGACCGTCCGCCAGCGGAACTGCCGGCGCTGATACAGTGCATAGATGCCGAGCCCCATATGCGTGAGCGCCGCCGTGTAGAACGTGATCGCAACCGGCAGGAACTGCCAGAACAGCGTGTGGTAGTAGACCCCGATCTCCATGGCATCGACCGAGATGTTGCCGAGCGCATGGTTGAGGAAATGGCTGACCACATAGGCGAACAGAATGACGCCGCAGACCAGCCGCACCTGGCGCACGCTGATGGCGCGGAAAAGCTCGGAAAATCGTGAGGATGCGGTTGCGGCCATGATTCTGTTGTATCAGTTCATGAAGGAGAACAGCTAGCGTCGCGTTTAATTCCGGGGATGGCCAGCTTGCGGGATCACATCCGCGGCAGGGTGACGAAATCGTAGGGCGGGCAAAGGCGCCTTGGCGCCGTGCCCACCAATCGGCACGTGTGGTGGGCACGCTTCGCTTTGCCCACCCAACAGTCTCCTCGTCGGGGCTGGGATCGCGACAGCGGAATAGGTCGATCCGTTCCCAACATTGACTCCCCCTCCCAGGTTGGCGAAAAGCGCCGCCGTGACGACAGCTCCCGACATCACGATGCCCCCCGTAGGCGCGGCGCGCCGGCCGCTCGTCATGGCCGCGGCGATCATTGCTGCGATGACGCTGCTGCGCATGGTCTACGCCTCCGCCATCGAGCTGCGTACGGACGAGGCCTATTACTGGACGTGGTCGCAGGAGACGGCGCTCAGCTTCCTGGATCATCCCCCCGGCATCGCCTGGCTGATCCGGTTCGGCACCGCGATCTTCGGCGACACCTCGCTCGGTGTGCGCTTCGGCGGCATCGTCGCGATGCTGGTGACGCAGCTCCTGCTCGCCGATATCGTCCGCCGCCTCACCCATGATGTGCGCGCCGTCGTGCTCGCGGTGCTGATGCCGGAGGCCGCGCTCTATTACGGCCTGCTAATGGCCAAGGTCGCGCCCGATGTCGCCATGATCCCGTTTGCGGTGGCGATGATGTGGTGCCTGGTGCGGCTTGCGCAGGGCGGCGATCGCCGCTGGTGGCTCGCGGCCGGCCTGTTCGCCGGGCTGGCGATGTTGTCGAAGTTTACCGTGATCATGTTCGCGCCAGCGGTTGCCGCCTTTCTGCTGGTGCCGGATTGGCGCTGGCGCTGGCTGCGCAGCCCCTATCCGTATCTCGCGGTCCTGATCGCAATCGCCGTATTCTCGCCCGTCCTGATCTGGAACGTGCAACACGACTGGGCCGCGATCCGCTTTCAGGGCGTGCGCGCCACCACCAGCTACGGCATCTCGCTCCGCACCTTCGGCGACTACATCGGCCTGCAATTCGGACTGGTCGGCTTCGTCATGCTGCCGGTGGTGCTGGCGGGGGTGGTGATGACGGCGTGGCGCGGCTATCGCACGCGCGAGCCGGTCGCGATTTTGTTGTCGACCGCGGTCCTGGTGCCGTTTCTCTATTTCCTCGCGAAATCCCTGACCCTCCGCGTCGGCGACACCTGGCCGATGTTCATGTGGCCGGTGGGTTTCGCCGCCGCCGCTGTCAACCTCACCATGCTGTCGGGCGAAGGAAGATCGGCGCGGATGGTCAGGGCGTCGCTGTTCTGGGCCAACACGGCAGTGGTCTCGGGCATCGCCTTTGTCGTCATCGTGTTCTTCTATTACGTCGCCGCGCCCTGGAATTTGCTCGGCAAGATCGATCCGGTCGGCGCTGAATCCGGCTACGAGCAGGTCGCCGCGCGCGCACAGGCCGCATTGGACGAGACCGGCGCGACCTGGATCGCCACGACGGACTACCGCACCTATGCCATGATGCGCTGGCTGTTCAGGGGCCGCGTGCCCGTGATCGAGATCAACGAGCGCGGCCGCTTCCAGGACTTTCGTGATCCCGGCATGGATCGGATCAAGGGCCACGCCGGCATTTATGTCGGACGCGAGCCGGACAACCGCTCATCGCTGTGGGAGAACATCCCCGCCAGGCGCGAGTCGCTTGGTCAAGTCGAACGCCGCTGGCGCGGTCTCGTGATGGACAATTATGTGCTGGAGAAGCTCTCAGGCTGGACGCCGGAGCTGTCGCCGCCGACGAACTCGCCGCTGTTCCAGTGGCGCGTGCTGGCTTTCGTCTCCCCGCAAGCGTGGGACGGCAAACAGAATGCTACTCCTCCTCTTCCTTCTTCCGCAGCAGATCCGTGGCGAGATCCGACAGCTTCGGCGGCGGCAGTGCCGCGAACGGCAGCGGCCGGGTGACGTCGATCGCGGCGAGGCCCAGCCGCGCCGTCAGCAATCCATTCAGCATGCCTTCGCCCAGCCGCTGCGACAGCTTCGCCGCAATGCCGTGGCCGAGCATCTGCTGCACCAGGCTGTCGCTCGCCGCCATGCCGCCGGTGATGGCGAGATGGGCGATGACGTGGCGGAGCAGGCGGATCATGCCGAGTGCGCCGGGGCGGCCGCCATAGAGAAAAGCGAGCTGGCGGATCAGGCGCAGCGACGCCACGAACACGAACAACACGTCGATCAACGCGCGCGGCGAGACCGCCGTGACGATCGAGACCTTCTGCGCGGCTGACGACACCAGCCGCCGCGCCTCGATGTCCAGCGGCGACATCAATTCGCGCTCGGCGAGCCGGATCATGTCGGCGCCGTCGATGATCTCCCCGGCGTGGCTCTCCAGTGCGGCACGGGCGCGCGCGAGCTGCGGGTTCTGATGTGCGATCTTGAGCAGATCCTGCACGATGATTCGGCTCTCCTTGCGATCGTCGCTGGCAAGAACAGCGGCCGCGCGCTGATGTAGCTTTTCGATCGTTGCCAGCCGCGCCAGCCCGAACGCCTCGCGTCCGGTCACCACCGCGAGCGCAAGCGCGGTGACGAAGGCAAGCGCCAGTCCGACGAAGCCGAGGCTTTCGCTGCGCGCAAACAGATCCTCGATCAGACGGACGACGCCGAGTCCGACCCCGAGCAGCGTCAGCCCGGCAACGCCGGACCAGAACAATGTGCCCCAGGGAAAGCCGCGCCGCGCCGGAAGCGCCGTTGCGATCGACACCGGCAAATTCGCCGGATCGGGCTCCGGCGTGATCTGGATGGTGGTGCGGCCGAGCCGGGTCGTCTCGTCGGCTTCGGTGACGACAACACCGGGGTCGTCGAGCCGGAAGGTTGCCGGCCGCCGTGACTTTGATCGGTCGTTCATGACAATTTGTCTCCGATCAGGAACTGCAAGGCACGGTCGAGGCGGATGTGAGGCAGCGCCGGCTGGTCGGCGCCCTCGCGTTCGAGCTTTGGCGGGCGGAAGCGCAGGAAGCGAAAATCGCTTCTGTCGGCGGCCTCGGTCGAGAGCCCGCGGAACGCATCGGTGCCGTTGAACAGCGGCTCGGGATCGAGCGGCAGGTCGCCCGGAAAGGTTGCCACCTCGGTGTTACCGTCGAAGAACTCGCCGCCGGCGCTTTCGCCCGCGGCCGGCGTTCCCAAAATCGACGGCAATTTGTCACGGCCATGCGCGACCTGGGCCTCGCGCGTGGCGCGGACGGCGGCGAGCGCGACGACGTCGATCGCAGCGCCGGTAGTTTCCGCGCGCGCAACCGCGTGGGTGACTGCGCGGCGCAGCACGGCCTCGAGCCGGTCATGGCTGGAATGATGCAGATGATCCGCCTTGGTCGCCGCGAACAGAACGCGGTCGATCCGCGGCCGGAACAGGCCGGAGAGGATCGTGCTGCGGCCGATGTTGAAGCAGTCGAGAATGCCCGCGAGTGCGGCTTCGAGATCGTGCAGCGCTTCGGGGCCGGCGTTGAACGCGGCGAGCGCGTCGGCCAGCACGATCTGGCGATCGAGCCGGGCAAAATGATCGCGGAAGAACGGCCGCACCACGACGTCCTTGTAGGCCTCGTAGCGACGTACCATCATCGCCCACAGCGATCCCTCCGGCGCCTGGCCGCCCGCGGGCACGTCGAGCGGCGCAAAGGTCAGCGCCGGTGTGTCGGCGAGATTGCCCGGCATCAGGAAGCGGCCGGGCGGCAGCAGGCTCATCGCAAACCGCTCGTCGCGGCAGCCTTGCAAATAGCCCCTAAAGAGCTTTGCGGCCGTGAGCGTCGCCTGCTCGTCCTCGCGCGCCTCGGGCTTGAGCGTTGCGAGATGCGCGTGCCAGTCCGCGGCCAGATGGACGCGCGGCGCCTCGCGCGACAACGCAAGGCTTTCGGCCGACCATTGCTCAAAACTCTTTTGAAGCAGCGGCAGGTCGAGCAGCCACTCGCCGGGATAGTCGACGATGTCGAGCGTCAGCGTGCGGTCGGCGCCGTTCGGGCGCTGGTAGTCGATGACGAGCCTGAGCTCGCTGATGTCGACAGTCGAGCTCGGCCAGCGCCGCTCCTCGATCAGCGCGCGCAAATGGCTCTCATAGGCAAAGCGCGGCACGGCGTCGTCCGGCTGTGGCGCCAGATGCGCCCGCGCGATCCGCCCGGATGAATAGGCCTCGAATACCGGAAACCGCCCACCGCGCGTCAGACCGTGGATCAGCGCGGTGATGAACACCGTCTTGCCGGCCCGCGACAGGCCTGTGACCCCGAGCCGCACCGTCGGGTTGAAGAAGTGCCCGCCATAGTCGATCAGCGCCCTCGCCGACAACCGCGCTTCTTCGACCATATCCTGGAAACTGAATGCCATTTGAACGTTAAGTGATCTCGGCGGCAGAAAATGTGTGACCGATCACAAAAGTGGCAATTGCGTGGGGAAAATCAAGCTTCATACTTCCACCTCCTTTGTCGGCAAATCACCCGTTTGAACGACGCGCCGGTCCCGAAACACCCATACAAGAGGGTATTGTCTCACCTTGCGGATTGCCATGACCGTCTTCCAACTGAAACAGCTCGCATCCTCCTCCGTCCACGCAGCCGCCGACGCGGTCGGCTGGCATTACGACCGCGCCGAGCTGATCGCAGACGGCGTGATCCACGCGATCGGCGTGCTCTGCGGCATCATTGCCGCGACCGTGCTGGTGGTGCTGACGGTGCTCTTTGCCGACGCGACCGACATCGTCGGCGTCACGATCTACGTCGCCGGCCTGCTCTCGATGCTGGTGTTGTCGGCGACCTATAATCTCTGGCCGGTCTCGCCGGCCAAATGGCTGCTGCGGCGCTTCGACCATTCGGCGATCTATCTCCTGATCGCGGCGACCTACACGCCATTCATCCTGGAGGTGAAGGACAGTGGGGTCGCGCTGGTGCTGCTCGCCGGCGTCTGGTGCGTGGCACTCCTCGGCATCGTGCTGAAACTTCTCTACCCTGGGCGGTTCGACCGCGTCGCGGTCGGCATCTACCTCGCGATGGGCTGGAGCGGCATCATGCTCTACGATTCCGTGGTCAAGGCGCTGCCTGCGCTGGTGCTGGGCTTCATCCTTGCGGGTGGACTGCTCTACAGCTTTGGCGTGATCTTCCATGCCTGGCGGCGGCTGCGCTTCCAGAATGCGATCTGGCACGGCTTTGTCTTGGCCGGCGCGGCGTGCCATTATACCGCGGTGCTCGACCTCGTGTTGAGCTGAGCAAGCTCCGCGAAGCGGAATAAGCCCAAACGGTAGACAAGAGGAGACGTCGCATGCAGGTGACCGGCAAGGTCGTGGTCGTCACGGGCGGCGCCAACGGCATCGGCAAGGCGCTGTGCGAGGCGTTTCACAAGGCTGGTGCCGCCAAGGTCGTCGTCGCCGACATGGACGCGGACAATGCGCGGGCGGTCGCAGCCACGGTGGATGGCGCGGCCTTCAAATGCGATGTCGCGCAGGAAAAGGATATTTCCCACGTCATTGAGGAGACCGAGCGGCAGTTCGGCCCGATCGAATTGTTCTGCTCCAATGCCGGCATCGGCGGCGGCTTCGACCCGATGTCGGTCAATGCCGGCGGCGCCTCGGACGAGCCTTGGCAGCGCAGCTGGGCTATCCACGTCATGGCGCATGTCTATGCGGCGCGGCATCTGATCCCGCGCATGAAGGCGCGCGGCGGCGGCTATTTCCTCAACACGATCTCGGCCGCGGGACTGCTGTCGCAGGTCGGCAGTCCGGCTTACTCCACCACCAAACATGCCGCGGTCGGCTTTGCCGAAAATCTCGCGATCTCTCACAAGGCGCACAACATCCGTGTCTCGATCCTCTGCCCCCAGGGCGTCGATACCAACATGCTGCGCTCGATTCCCAAGGGCCCGCAATCCGGCGACGGCGACCTCTCGCCCGAGCAGGTCGCCAAGGACGTGCTCGCCGGCCTCGAACAGGAGACGTTCCTGATCCTGCCGCACCCGCAGGTGCTCGGCTACATGCGCAAGAAGACCGAGAATTACGACCGCTGGATCGGCGGCATGGCCAAGATCCAGGCCAGGATGCGCGACGAGTTCGGGACGTAGGGAAGAGGCGCGCCACGACCTCCGGTGTCGTCCTGGCGAAGGCCAGGACCCATACCGCGAGGTCTACCGACCTTGCCGTGGTAGCAGTACCGAGCGACAAGTCTTCGCCAAACTACTCCCTGGGGTAATGGGTCCTGGCTTTCGCCAGGACGACGGCATGAAGCGCAGTGCGCCCCTAATGCTTCTGCCCGTACAGCACCGGCACCGCCGAATCCACGATCACCTCGACCAGGCTGGTCCCTTCGAATGCCATCCCGCGCTTGAGCGCTTCGCCCAGCTCGGCCGCCTTGCTCACCCGCACCGCGTGGCAACCCATGCCCTCGGCGAGCCGGACGAAATCGATCCCCGGCAGCTCCAGTCCCGGCACGTTCCTCACCTGCATCACCTGGCTGAACGAGCGCATCGCGCCGTAGCCGGAATTGTTGATGACGATGACGGTGAGTGGCAGCTTGCGCTGGACGGCGGTCCAGAGTGCCTGGATCGAATACATCGCCGAGCCGTCGCCGATCAGGCACACCGTGCGGCTGTTCGGCTTGCCGAGTGCCATGCCGACCGCGGCCGGCAGCGAGTAGCCGAGGCCTCCGCTCGCCATGGTGTAAAAACTATCCTGGCCGCGCATCGGCATGAACTTTTGCATCGCCGGCCGGTGCGAGGGGATTTCCTCGACCAGCGACGCGCCGTCCGGCATCGCCTGCGACAGCGAATGCAGCAGGAATTCGACCGGCAGTGGATCGGCGGCCTGCGGCGCCGGCGGCAGCGTTCGCCGCTTCGGTGCTGCGCGCTTGCTCTCCGGCAAGAGGTCGAGCAGCATCGCGAGCGCCGGCTTCATCGTCGCGATGATGCTGGTTCCGACCGGCGTCACCGCTGCGGCATCCGCGTCATCGGTGATCTGAAAGATCGTCGCGCCGCCATCGAAGATCGCGGCGTGGCCTTCGACGTGAAAGGTGAACACCGGCGCGCCGATCACGACGACGAGGTCGTGCTCGCGTAGCGCGTCTGACAATTGCGCCGGCGAGGCATGCAGGAAGCCCGCGAACTGAGGATGGCGTTCCGGGAACGAGCAGCGCGCCGAAAACGGGCTGACCCATACGCTGGCCCTGGCCTTCTCGGCCACGCGCACCATCAGGTCGACCGCGCCGGCACGATCGACACCGGGGCCGACGACGAGGGCAGGGTGCTTGGCTGAACCGAGCGCGGTGACCAGCGCCTTCATCGCGTCAGCCTCAGGCGCCATCTCGCGGCTGACCTTGCGGGCTTCGATGGGAGCTGCCGCATGCGCCCAATCGTCGACCGGGATCGAGACGAAAGTCGGCCCGCAGGGCGGCTGCATCGCGGTGTAATAGGCGCGCGCGATGGCGGCCGGCACGTCCTCGGGCCGCGCCGGCTCGACGCTGTATTTCACATAAGGCCGCGGGAATTCGGACGCACGCTCCGCATACAGGAATGCCTGCAGCGGCAGGATCGAGCGCGCCTGCTGGCCCGCGGTGATCACCAGCGGCGTCTGGTTGCGATGCGCGGTATAGATGTTGCCGAGCGCGTTGCCGACGCCGGCGGCCGAATGCAGATTGACGAAGCCGGCATTGCGCGTCGCCTGCGCGTAGCCGTCGGCCATGCCGACCGCGGACGCTTCCTGAAGCGCGAGCACGTAGTCGATGTCGTCGGGCCAGTCGCTCAGGAACGGCAGCTCGGTCGAGCCGGGGTTGCCGAACACGCGTCTGATGCCGAAGGAGCGCAGCAGGTCGAGTGTCGCCTGCTTGACGGTGACGGATTTGCTGCCGCTCTTGCCGTTCTTCGCCATGGTTTCCGTTCCCTGATGTTTATCGGCGCTGCTAACCTAGCCGTCATTGCGAGCGCAGCGAAGCAATCCAGAATGCCGCCGCGGTGACAGTCTGGATTGCTTCGTCGCTTCGCTCCTCGCAATGACGAGGAGAGACTATCACCACACCGCCGTCCCCTTCATCGTCGGCTGCCCCTCCGCGTTCGCGGTCCACAGCTCCATGCCATCAGCGGTCTCGTTGGCGTTGATGGAGAACTCGCTGCCCTCGAACAGCGGCTGCACGCCGCGATAGGTGAACTTCTTCGGAGCCTTGCCGCCGCGCAGCTTCGCGGCCATCTCGATGATGAACGTTGCCTGCAACGGCCCGTGGAAGATCAGGCCCGGATAGCCCTCGACCTTGGTGACGTAGTCGCGGTCGTAATGGATGCGGTGGCCGTTGAAGGTCAGCGCGGAATATCGAAACAGCAGCACGGGGTCGGAGACATGGGTCTCGCGATGCTGCGCCTTGGGCGGCGGAGCCGGCGCCTTTGCCGTCGCGGACGTGGTCGTCATCTCGCGATAAACGATGTCCTGCCGCTCGCGGATGGCGATGCCGCGCGGCGACGAGATGCCGTGCTCGACCGAGACGAAGCACAGCGTGCCGGTCGATCCCGTCTTCACCTGCACGTCCGCAATGCGCGAGCTCCGCGTCGATTCATCGCCGACGCGCAGCGGCTGCAGGAACTCGATCTCGCCGCCGGCCCACATCCGGCGCGGCAGCGGCACCGGCGGCAGGAAGCCGCCGCGGGTGGGGTGGCCGTCGGGGCCGAGCATCGACATCGGAAACACCGGCTGCGCCAGGCACCAATGCACCGTGAACGGCGCCGCATCGCCAATCTTGGGCGCGCCGACCTCCTGGAACAGCGTCGCGCGCAGGCCCTTGACGAGCTGCGCGGTGACGGTGTCGGTTGCCTCTTCGCTGCGGCCGATCCATTGCCTGAGATGATCGATGTCGAGCTTCTCGGTCATGACGCCTCGCTCTTGTTATTCTTCGATTGGGGATTTTCGCCGATCGCGGGCACGGCACCATAGTTGCGCGTCTCGCCGACAATGATCGGCGCCGGCGCGGGATAGCTGACACGTCCCTGCGGCGTGTCGACCTCGATGCGGCGCAGATGCGGATGCTTGGTGAGGTCGGCCATGGTGTTGACCTCGGCAAAGGCGATGTCGGCGTCGGACAGCCGCCTCAGCAGCTCATCGCGCGTCATCTTGCCGAAGGCATCCGCGACCGTCTTGTCGGTGAAGTCGCGGTTGCGTACGCGCTCGACCATGTTGGCAACGCGGGAATCGGCGGGCAGATTCGGCTGGTCCAGCACTTTTGCGCAAAGCGTCTTCCACTCGCGCTCGCTCTGGATCGAGATCAGGATGTCCTTGCCGTCGCTGGACGTGAACACGCCGTAGGGTGCGATCGAGGGATGGCGCAGGCCCATGCGCTTGGGCGGATTGCCGGCCTCGGAGTTGAGCAGCGGCACGGTGCACCAGTCCGCCATCACGTCGAACATGGAGATGCGGATGTCGGCGCCCTTGCCGGTGCGTCCGCGCCCGATCAGCGCCTCCAGGATCGCCGCATGCGCGGTGGCGCCGGTCGCGACATCGACGATGGACATGCCGACGCGCGAGGCGCCGTCGGGATTGCCTGTGATCGAGGCAAGGCCGCTCTCGGCCTGGATCAGGAGGTCGTAGGCCTTGCGGTGCGCATAGGGGCCCTCGTCGCCATAGCCGGTGATCGTGCACGAGATCAGTTTTGGATAGTCCTTCAGCAGCCGCTCGCGCGAAAAGCCGAGCTTGTCCATCGAGCCCGGCTTGAGATTCTGGATCAGCACGTCGGCGCTTGCGATCAGTCGCTCCAGCTCGGCGCAGCCTTCCTTGGTGGCGAGATCGACCACCGCCGATTGCTTGCCGCGGTTGAGCCACACGAAGTAGCTGCTCTGGCCCTTGGCCGCCGCGTCATAGCCGCGGGCGAAATCGCCTTCGGGCCGCTCGATCTTGATGACTTCCGCGCCGGCATCCGCCAGCCGCGACGAGCAGAACGGGGCCGCCACCGCCTGCTCGACCGCGATCACCCTGATCCCGTCAAGTGCTCCCATGGTGCTGCCTCAGTACGAGCGGGGCATGCCGAGCACGTGCTCGGCGATGAAGGACAGCACGAGGTTGGTCGAGATCGGCGCCACCTGATAGAGCCGCGTCTCGCGGAATTTGCGCTCGACGTCGTACTCCTCGGCAAAGCCGAAGCCGCCATGGGTCTGGACGCAGGCATTCGCCGCTTCCCACGACGCATCGGCCGCGAGCATTTTTGCCATGTTGGCCTCCGCGCCGCAGTCGAGCCCGGCCTCGTATTTGCGCGTCGCTTCCTTCACCATCAATTCGGCCGCGCGCATCGCGGCGTAGGCCTTGGCGATCGGGAACTGGATGCCTTGGTTCTGGCCGATCGGCCGGCCGAAAACGCTGCGCTCCTTGGCGTAGTTGGTGGCCTTGGCGATGAACCATTTGGCATCGCCGACGCATTCGGCCGCGATCAGGATGCGCTCGGCATTCATGCCGGAGAGGATGTAGCGAAAGCCCTTGCCCTCTTCGCCGATCAGATTCTCCGCCGGCACCTTCATGTCGGTAAAGAACACTTCGGTGGTGGCGTGGTTCATCATGGTGCGGATCGGGCGGATCTCAAGGCCCTTGTTCTTGGCCTCGCGCATGTCGACGATGAACACCGAAAGTCCATCCGTGCGCTTCTTGACCTGGTCCTTCGGCGTGGTGCGCGCCAGCAGGAGCATCAGGTCGGAATGTTCGGCGCGGCTGGTCCAGATCTTCTGGCCGTTGACGACGTAGCCGGCATTGCCGTCCTTGCGCGCGAAGGTCTTCAGCGAGGTGGTGTCGGTGCCGCTGGTCGGCTCGGTGACGCCGAAGGCCTGCAGCCGCAATTCGCCGCTCGCGACCTTCGGTAGGTATTTTGCCTTCTGCTCGTCATTGCCGTGCCGCAGCACGGTGCCCATCGTGTACATCTGGGCGTGGCAGCCGCCGCCGTTGCAGCCCGCGCGCTGGATCTCTTCGAGGATCGCGGCGGCCGCAGAAAGCTTCAGGCCCGCGCCGCCATATTCCTCGGGGATCAGCACCGAGAGATAGCCGGCCTCGGTCAGCGCGTCGACGAAAGCCTTGGGGTAGGCCATCTCACGGTCGAGCTTGCGCCAGTATTCGCCGGGAAACTGCGCGCAGAGCTTTGCGACGGCTTCGCGGATGTCGGTGTGATCTTCGGTGTGGTGTTCTTCACTCATGGGGTTTCCCGTATGTGCGGCAGTTAAGATAACGCCGGCCGATCCTCTGGCGTTGTGAAAACAATGCCAGCCCCCTATGCTCATTTGCTATAGCGTATGGAGTAGCCTTCCAGGATTGGCAAGCATGGATTTCCGTCAGCTCAGGACCTTCAGTTGCGTGGCGGAGCTCGGCAGCCTCTCCAAGGCATCCGACACGTTGCGTGTGGCGCAGCCGGCGCTCTCCAGGCAGATCAAGCTCCTGGAACACGAACTGCGTACGGAATTGTTCACCCGCAACGGCCGCGGCATGGTGCTCACGGATGCCGGCCGCCTGTTGCTGGCGCGCACCTCCGGCATCGTGCGGCAGATCGACCAGATCCGCGACGACATCCAGTCGTCCAAGGGGCCGCCGTCCGGCCAGGTCGTGCTCGGCCTGGTCCCGACCGTGAGCTGCGTGCTGTCGGCGCGCTTCGCGCGGCGCTGCGTCGAGAAATTTCCCGGCATTTCGCTGCGCATCGTCGAGAGCTACAGCGGCCATCTCGTCGAATGGCTGCACCGCGGCGAGATGGATCTCGCCATCCTCTACGGCCGCTCCGCCGATCTGCATCTCAACGTGGAGAGCCTCGGTCGCGACAACATCGTCGCGGTGGGTCCGCGCGGCTGCGGCCTCGCGCGCAAGAAGAGCGTCGATGTCGGCTGGCTGCTGCGGCAACGGCTGGTGCTGCCCAGTCATTCCCACGGCCTCCGTGCGCTGATCGAGCATGCGGCGGCCCAGCGCAAGATCAAGCTCAACGTCCAGCTCGAAGCGGATTCGTTCCGCGTGCTCACGAGTCTCGTCGAGGAAGGCCTCGGCTTCGCGCTGCTGCCGCCCTCGTCGGTCCACGGCGAGGTCGCGGACGGGCGGCTGGAAACCGCTGTCGTCTCGAAGCCGATGACGCGCGAGCTCATATTCGCCTCTCCGATCGACCGTCCGGTCTCGACGGCCTCGGTTGCAGTCACCGCCCTCCTGCGCGAGGAAGTCGCCGCCTGCCGCAAGGAAGGCGTGTGGGACATCAGGTTGAGTTAGATGTGCCGGTGTCGTAGACCAGTCGCGCGCGATCTCGCCTTCGCATCTGGCGCGAGCTGTCATGCCGGAATTTTATAGCCGGGTATTCCCGCGTTCACCGCTGGGGCCCCGAGGCGCACAAGTCGCCGAAACCTCGTCATTGCGAGCGCAGCGAAGCAATCCAGGAATCCCTCCGCGGTTACGAGTCTGGATTGCTTCGCTGCGCTCGCAATGACGGAGGATGAGCCTACCCCGAAATCCTCACCGGCAGCGACTCATATCCCTTGATGAAGCTCGAATAGATCCGCTTGGGCTCGCCGACCACCTCGATCCGGTCGAAGCGCTTCAGCATCTCTTCCCAGACGATCTTGAGCTGGAGCTCGGCAAGCCGCATGCCGACGCAGCGGTGGATGCCGAAGCCGAAGGAGAGGTGGGTGCGCGGCCGCGGGCGATCGATGACGAACTCGTTCGGCCTCTCGAACATCTCCTCGTCGCGGTTGCCGGAGACGTACCACATCACGACGCGGTCGCCCTTCTTGATGTGCTTGCCGCCAACTTCAGTGTCCTGCAGTGCGGTGCGCCGCATATGCGCGAGCGGGGTCTGCCAGCGGATCACTTCGGGCACCATGGAATCGATCAGTTCCGGGTTGGCGCGCAGCCTGTCGTACTGCTCCGGGTTCTCGTTCAGCGCTAGCACCGAGCCCGTCATGGTATTGCGCGTGGTATCGTTGCCGCCGACGATGAGCAGGATGATGTTGCCCATGAGATTGTCGGGATCCATGAACCGCGTGGCGTCGTTGTGCGCCATCAGCGACAACAAATCGTTGCGCGGGGCGGAGTTGACGCGCTCGTTCCAGAGCTTGGACATGTAGGCGTAGCATTCATCCATCTCGCGACGGCGCTCTTCGGCCGAAGCCACGATGCCGCTCTTGGGCAGCGCGGTCGCGACATCGGACCAGCGCGTCAGCTTGCGCCGTTCTTCCCAGGGAAAGTCGAACAGGGTGGCGAGCATCTGCGTCGTCAGCTCGATCGAGACCCGCTCGACGAAATTGAAGGTCTCGTTGCGCGGCAGATTGTCCAGCACGGTCTGCGAGCGTTGGCGGATCAGTTTCGCCAGCTCGTCCAGATGCGTCGGCGTGAACATCGGCGACACCGTCTTGCGCTGCGACGAATGACGCGGCTGGTCCATGGCGATGAAGCTCGGCCAGTCATAACCTTCCGGCACGTCGCGGATCCCGATGCCGCCGAGCGTTGAATCGGAGGAGAACAGGCCGTGGTTGGTGTCGACATGCATGATGTCGTTGTACTTCACCACCGACCAATACGGCTCGATCGGCGCGTTGGTGCAGTAATGCACCGGCTCTTCCTTGCGCAGCCGCTCGAACCACGGCCACAGGGTGTCGTCCTGGAACAGCCTGGGCGCGCCCGGGTGGATCTGCGCCAGTGGGGTCGCATAGGCCTCCTCGCGCGCCCTGCGCATGCGTTCGGCCTTGTCCACTTGAACCGGCGCTTGGATGTTCATGGTGGTTGCTCCAGTTGCTTGCTCAACCTCTCCCGCGTGCGGGAGAGGGGGCGCAGCTTCCTTGTGGACGTGTCGAAATCATCTTTGCGAATCTAAGCCGCGATCCTCACCGGCAAGGTTTCGAGACCCTTCACGAAACTCGAATAGACCCGCTTGGGTTCGCCGACCACCTCGATGTGGTCGAATCGCTTGAGGATCTCTTCCCAGATAATCTTGAGCTGGAGTTCGGCAAGCCGCAAGCCGACGCAGCGGTGGATGCCGAAGCCGAACGAGAGATGCGTGCGCGGGCGGGCGCGGTCAATGATGAATTCGTAGGGCTTTTCGATCGCGTCGGCGTCGCGGTTGCCCGAAACGTACCACATCACGACCTTGTCACCTTTCCTGATCTGCTTGCCGCGGAACTCGAAGTCCGCAAGCGCGGTGCGGCGCATATGGGCCAGCGGCGTCTGCCAGCGGATCACTTCCGGCACGAAGCTGTCGAGCAGCGCGGGGTTTTCGCGCAGCTTGCGATATTGCTCCGGATGCTGGCTGAGTGCGTCGAGCGATCCGGACATGGTGTTGCGAGTGGTGTCGTTGCCGCCGACGATCAAAAGGATGAGATTGCCAAGAAAGTTCTTCGCGTCCATGTCGCGCGTCGCGGCACCATGCGCCATCATCGACAACAGGTCGCTCTTGGGCGGCTGCTCGATGCGCTCCTTCCACAGCCGCGCGAAATAGCCCGCGCATTCCGTCAGCTCGGCCTGACGCTCGTCTTCGGTGGCGACGAGGCCGTCGGGTCCGGGAATGGTGGTCGCGATGTCCGACCAGCGCGTCAGCTTGCGCCGGTCCTCCCAGGGGAAGTCGAACAGCACGGCGAGCATCTGGGTTGTGAGCTCGATCGAGACGCGGTCGACCCAGTCGAACACCTCGCCACGCGGCAGATTGTCCAGGCACTCGGCCGAGCGCTTGCGGATGCTCAGCGCGAGATTGTCCAGATGCGTCGGCGTGAACATCGGCGCCACGGTCTTGCGCTGCGCCGCGTGACGCGGCGGGTCCATCGAGATGAAGCTCTCGCGGCGCAGTTCCGGATCGATGTCGCGGATGGTGATGCCGCCGAGCGAGGAGGCCGAGGAGAACACCGAATGATTGGTCTCGATCTCCATGATGTCGTTGTAGCGCGTCACCGACCAATACGGGCCGAACATCGAGTCCTTGCAATAGTGCACGGGATCTTCGCGGCGCAGGCGATCGAAATAGGGCCAGAACGTATCGGTCCTGAACAGCTCGGGGTCGCCCGGATCGAACTGCTCCAGCGGCAGTGACGTTGCGCGTGCGCGTAACGCGTCGAGCTTCGCCGCGCTTTCGATGGTCCCATGCATGACCGCTCTCCCTGACATGAACCGCGCGTTCTCGTTGAATTCTGCGCTGCGGTATTTGATTTGCAATTACAGCCGGTTGTCTGCGCCGGAGCAAGGGCGAGTTTTGCCACATGGGTGTGATGTAGCCCGGATGGAGCGGAGCGAAATCCGGGATTCGGTCCGCCACTGCCGCTGTCCCGGATTGCGCTGCGCTCCATCCGGGCTACGAGGCCATTGATCTAACAACGTGATCTCGCGCACGCCCTCGGCCGTGGAATCGTGCCAGAAATCGACCGGAATCGAGCTAAATCGAACCCGCCCATCTTGGGGATCGACTAATCTCTGATCTATAAGTTTGATCGAACCAGGTCCGCACCCCGAGGTTGCCGCCGTGAACGACATGCAATGGGCCCCCATCGGCTCCGAACCGTTACCCCCGCCGCTGCCGCCCACGCGGGTCGATTTCACCGGCAACCGTACCGAGTTTCGCAAATTGGTCACCAAGGGTGCCATGCTCGAGCTCGTCACCTTCGGCTTCTACCGGTTCTGGCTCGTCACCGACATCCGCCGTCATCTGTGGGCGAACACCGCGGTTGATGGCGACGCCGCCGAATATACCGGGCGGGCCAAGGAGCTCCTGGTCGGCTTCCTGTTCGCGCTCGCGATCCTGGTGCCGATCTACCTCGCTTACTTCCTTGTCGGTATCGAGTTCGAGCGCTGGCAGGGCTTTGCCTCGACGCCGCTGTTCATCAGCTTCTACGCCTTCGGTCAGTTTGCGATCTTTCGCGCGCGGCGCTATCGCCTGACGCGCACGGTCTGGCGCGGCGTGCGGTTCTGGATGGACGGATCGGGCTGGGCCTATTCGTTCCGCGCCATGCTGTGGGGCTTGCTGGTGTTCCTGACGCTCGGGCTCGCATTGCCGTGGCGCGAGGCCTCGCTCGAACGCTACAAGATGCGGCACACTCATTACGGCGATTTGCGCGGCGATTTCAAAGCCGACGGCTGGACGTTCTTCAAGCGCGCCTGGTGGCTGTGGCTGCTGAGCCCGATCGCAATGGTGATCTTTCCGCTGGCGCCGTTCTTCTATGCCGAATTCAAGGCGCGCGAGTGGCGCTGGTGGCTCGACGGCATCCGCATCGGCGACGTCAGCCTGTCCTCGCAACTGCCGCACAACGCATTCTACGGCCTGTACTGGAAAGTGATAGGCTGGTGGACGCTGCTCTCGGCCATCTTCGCCGCCTATATCGGCGGAGCGACCATGCTCGTGGTCACGCTGAGTGGTCTTTCGGTCGAGCAGGCGTTGGGGCCCGGCAATGCCGGCAAGAGCATCCCGACACTGGTGATGATGGTCATCGGCTACCTTGCTCTCGCCCTGGCCCTCAACATCGTCATGCGGGTCTATCTCCAGCGCGATCTCTGGGCCAAGGTGCTGGAAACGGTCGATGTGCACAACATCGCCGCAGCCGCGGATGTGCGCGGCAGCGCCGAGCTTGCCAGCGCGCTGGGCGAAGGCTTTGCCGATGGACTCGATGTTGCGGGATTCTGAGCTGTGAGTGACGTATTCGCTGAGGCCCCGGCGCAATTCTCAAAGCCGACCATCTTCTTCGACGGCGTGTCGAGCCGCAGGCGGCAGGTGACGCTGACGCTCAGTGACGCGCTCGAGATTCTCGAAGAGGGTGCGCCCGTTCGCTGGGCCTATGCCGACATCCGCCGGGCCGACAGCCCGCCTGGCATTTTGCGGCTCGCCTGCGCTTCCGCGCCGCCGCTGGCGCGGCTGGAAATCCGCGACGCTGTGCTCGCCTCAGACGTGACCGCGCGCTGCATGCGGCTCGACGACCACCAGACCTCGCGCCGTGGCGTCGCAAAGATCGTCGGCTGGTCGATGGCAGCCGCCGTCTCCATCGTCTGCGTCGTGCTGTTCGGGGTGCCGCTCGCTGCCGACCGCCTCGCGCCGCTGGTGCCGAAACCGATCGAGCGCCGTATTGGCGATGCGTCGGAGGTTCAGATGAAGACCATCTTCGGCCGCAATGCGTGCGAGGATGCGGCGGGGAAGGCGGCCTTCATCAAGCTGGTCAACCGCCTGCGCGATGCCTCGGGTCTCGACGACGATTCCATGACCGCGGGCGTACTGCCGACCCCGGTGCCGAACGCGTTCGCGCTGCCCGGCGGCAAGGTCTTCGTACTGAAGGGTCTGCTCGACAAGGCCGAAAGCCCCGACGAGCTCGCCGGCATACTCGCCCACGAGCTCGGTCATCTCAAGCATTACGACAACATGCGCGGCCTGATCTACAACGGCGGCACCTCGTTCCTGATCGGCCTGTTGTTCGGCGACGTCACCGGCTCGAGCGCCGTGATCTTCGCCTCGCGCAGCGTGGTCGAGGCGTCTTATTCGCGCGAAGCCGAGACCGCTGCGGATACCTTTGCCATCGAGATCATGCACAAGCTCGGCCGTTCGCCGAAGCCTGCAGCCGAATTGATGTTCCGCATCACCGGCAAGGAAGGCGGCGGCCTCGCGTCGATCCTGGCGAGCCATCCGCTGACCGAGGACCGCCTCGCGCGCATGACGAAGGAGGATCGCCCCGCTAGCGGCCCGCCGCTGCTGACGGATGCGGAGTGGCAGGCGCTGAAGGGGATCTGCGGCAGCGGCAAGATCTGAATCTCTTGCCGCCGACGCGTCGGCCCCGCGCCAAATCACCAATCGGCGAGGAACGATCCGTCGGGGTCTGGTTATCCCCGATAGACAGCGGGAAGTTCCTCATGGCTTACGGTCGTTTCGTCACGATGATCGCGGCTTCCACCGTGATCATGTTCGCTCTGATGTATCTCAACACCTTCGCTCTGGATCACGTCTGGTACAGCCAGACCCGGACGTGGATGGCGTTGCTGATGGGCGCGGTCATGGCCGCCGTGATGCTCGCTTTCATGTGGGGCATGTACAGGAACCGTACGGCGAACGTCGCCATTCTGGCTGCCAGCGCTGTCGTGTTTGCGGTTTCGCTCTGGCTCGTTCGTAGCCAGCAGACCGTGACCGACGTTGCCTATATGCAGGCGATGATCCCGCATCATTCCATCGCGGTTCTCACCAGCGAGCGCGCGCACATCAGGGATCCCCGAGTCCGCAAGCTGGCCGACGACATCATCGAAGCCCAGGTGCGGGAGATCGGCGAAATGGAACGGTTGATCGCCGACCTCAAGGAGAAGCCCGCGCCCGCGGATGCGAAGGATCTGCCTCCGCGGCCGCCGACCTGACGGAGCGGCCTCGTATCACTTTGCCGGGGCGGTCGGATTGGTTGAGCCCGTGGTAACGCTCGGCGCGTTGTTCGGACTGGTGGTTGTGGTCTGCGGACCGACGTCGCGTCCATTGTAGAAGAAGACGGCTGCGACTACAGCGATCACGAAGATCGCCCCGATCGCCCAGCCCACCGGGCTGTTGCGGCGTGCTCTGTCTGCTCTGCGGTCATCCTGATAGGTCATCGTGCTCTCCATGGTAGAGCAGGAAAACCTTGCGCGAGCGAAGCTGTTCCTAATGTGACGCGGTTTGCAGGCCGACGCTTATCTCGTGCCGTAGGCGCGGTCGCCGGCGTCGCCGAGGCCCGGCAGGATAAAGCCGTTCTCGTCGAGACCTTCGTCGACTGCGGCCGTCCAGATCGGGACGTCCGGATGCAGTCCGCGCAGCCGTTCGAGCCCTTCGGGGGCGGCGATCAGGCAGGCGAGGCGAATGTCCTTGGCGCCGCGCTCCTTCAGCCGGTCGATTGCGGCCACAGCCGTGTTGGCGGTCGCAACCACCGGCGTCACTACGATCGCCAGGCGTTCGCCGAGATCGGACGGCGACTTGAAGAAGTATTCGACCGCCGCAAAACTGTGCGGCTCACGATAGAGGCCGATATGTGCGACGCGCGCCGTCGGCACCAGATCCATCATGCCGTCGACGAAGGTGGTGCCGGCGCGCAGCATCGGCACGAAGACCAGCTTCTTGCCCGCGATCTTGGCCGAATGCATCGTCGCCAGCGGCGTTTCGATGACGGTATCGGCGAGCGGCAGGTCGCGCGTCACCTCGTAGCACAGGAGCATGCCGATCTCCTTGATCAGCTCCCGAAACGATTTGGTCGAAATCGATTTGTCCCGCACCAGGGTCAGCTTGTGCTGCACCAGCGGATGATCGACGATCGTGACGCCTTGCATGACGGATGCTCCTGAAATTGATCGATGCGCAATGCGATGCGTCTGGATTACGCGTTAGAAAACGGTCCCGTCGCTGATCACCTTGAGCGGCGGCGAACCGTCGGGGCGGCGCGCGAAGGCGATGGCGCGGCCCGCGGCCCAGGTGCCGCCTTCCAGAATGCTGGCGAGCGGCAATGTCTCAGGGGTGCGGCCGAGTTTGGCGCGGACCAGTTCGGCGAGCCGGTCCAGCAGCGCCACGGTCAGCGCGCGCCACTCGACGACGAGCAGGGAGTCCACCGCATGCGCACGTTCGGCGTCGGCGGCGTCGCGCAGGCGCAACACCTCGTGATCGACGAACAGGCCGCCATTGCGGTATTCGGCAAGCCCGGTCAGGCCGTCGATGTCGGTGACGTCAAACCCGGCGCGCTGGAGCGGCTCGATCAGCGAATAGCTCAGCCATTGCGACAGCTTGTGCAGGGGCACGAGGCCCGAGATCGCATCGCTGGCCTTGATTGCCGGATGGCGCCAGCAATCGCCGAGCGGAATTCCGGCAAGCTCCAGTCGCGACGGCCAGATCGGTCCGAGCTGGTTCAGCACCGCCGACAGAATCGCGGGTGCGGGAACAGCGCCGCCCTTCGCCTGTGCCGCGATGTGATCGAACAACCCGCCCGGCCGCGGCGTATCGTGCGCGCCGAACACGTCCGCGCGCTCCGTCACCAGCTTGCCCAGGCGTCGCAGCAGATCGGTCCGCCCTTCGAGCCCGAGCAGCGGATTGGCATCGCTCAGCTGAAAGGCGGAGGTGAGGGAGGCGAGGGGCAGTTTAGCAAGGATGTCCGCATCGGCCCTGAAGGGTGCGCGGGGATCGCGGGAAAAAAGACCGCTCGCGAACATGTCGAGGCTTGCAATCGCGAGTCCTTCGGATCGGCCGATGCTCCGTCCCGTCACGGCGTCGCGGTATCGCCACGCCGCACCCGCGCCGGCATCGAGCAGCACGCTGACGATGGCAAGGTCGAACTCCGCGCGTGCCCGTGCCGCGCGATCGGGCCACGGCGCCGCATCCGCAAGCCGCGCCCAGCGATCGACGCCGCCGAGCACGAAATGCCGCCAGCGCGCATGGAACGGAATCTCCAGCGTCGGATAGGCCTCGCGCGTCACGGCGAGAACGGCGTCGGCAACGCCATCCATGCGATCGAGATCGATCGTGAAATGCGTCAGCCCGTCGTTCAGGCCGATCTCGAACATCTCGCCGGCACGCGCGCGAACCGCTGCTGCGCTGAGCAGCGAACGGGCCGGCAATTCCAGAGCGTCTGCCATCAATCGATCAGTATTTTTCCAGCGAACGCCCGACCACGCCATCGACGTCCTTCTCCGGCGCGATGTCGGTGGAGTAATAGCCGGCGGCCTTCTTCGCGGCGATCTCGACATAGGCATCGGCGGGAATGAGCTCGGGCGGGATCGGCACGCGCTCGACGATGTCGATGCCCTGCGAGGTCAATGCGTCATGCTTCATGTCGCTCATCGAGAGGAAGCGGTCGATGCGCTTCAGGCCGAGCCAGTGGATGGTGTCGGGCATCAATTGCTGGAAGCGCGCGTCCTGGACGCCGGCGACGCATTCGGTGCGCTCGAAATAGGCGGCGGCGGCATCGCCGTCTTCCTGGCGCTTGCGCGCGTTGTAGACCAGGAATTTCGTGACCTCGCCGAGCGCGCGGCCTTCCTTGCGGTTGTAGATCACGAGCCCGAGCCCGCCCTCCTGCGCGCCACGCGCGGACTCCTCGATGCCGTGAATGAGGTAGGGGCGGCAGGTGCAGATGTCGGAGCCGAACACGTCGGAGCCGTTGCACTCGTCATGCACGCGGCAGGTGATCTTGGTGCGATGATCCGGCAGTTTTGTCACATCGCCGAACATGTAGACGGTGGTGCCGCCGATCGGCGGCAGAAACACCTTCATGTCCGGCCGGGTCACCAGCTCGGGGAACATGCCGGCGGTCTGCTCGAACAGCGTGCGCCGCAGCTCGGTCTCGTTGGTCGCAAAGCGCTCCGCAAGGCCCGGCAGATACCAGACCGGATCGATCGCGATCTTCACCACCGACACGCTGCCATTGGCATGCACGACGTCGCCGTCGGCGCGCAGGCGCTTGGCGGCGAGCGCCTCGCGGATCTCCGGCAGGTCCAGCCGCGCCCGCGTCACCGCGATGCTCGGTCTGATGTCGATGCCTTCGGCGATGTCCTTGCCGAAATTCTCGGCGACGAGATGCCCCCAGGGATCGAGCGCGACGATCTTGGCGGGATCGCTCCATTGCGGGAACGGCCCGATGGTCGCCGCGGGGAACGTGTTGGTGAGATCGGGCCTACGAATCGGATCGAGCGCGCCGGCGGACACCGCGAGCGCGCGGTACATCGCATACGACCCGCCATGGCTGCCGATCACGTTGCGATCCCCGGCGCGCGACACCGTGCCGATGATCGGCCCGCGGGCCCGTGCGTCGGCGGCGCCCCAGTGGATCGGGAAGGCAGCTGTCCTGCCCGGCTCCGGATGGGAGGTGAGGCGGATGTGGTCGGTACGGTTCGCGCGGCTCATGACCAAACTCCTAAAAAGCCAACGGCCCGCCGCTCGGACGGGCCTTGGCTCGTCGCGCTGCCGATGCGGAACACCGGCGGCGCGAGCTCAATCCAACATATTGTAGCGGGCAGTCGCGACAGACAAGTTAATCGTGCTGCGCGGGGCGGGGCGGCTCGCGGCCAAATTCCCGTCATCCCGCAACCCGGCAGCGCCTGCCCGAGTGCCACGCCACCGCACTGGCGGACCTCGCCGCTATCGCAGTAAGCTTATGAAGTAATTATGGTTTTCTAGTTTTCAAGAGGCGCCGCGCGGCTTGCGTGGCGGGCGTCGAGTTTCCGGACAAAACGTGTCATCAAACCAAACGCCCAGATCGCCTTTGCCCTATCGCCTGCCCGGGAGACCGCCATGTCCGCCGCTACCTACATCGACCCTCGCAACGGAAAGCTCTATCCGCTGGACCAGCCGCGCTGGTGCTCGGACGAGCGCACGCCGCTGCTGGTGACGGCGGGGGCCGGGATGTCGCGCGAGGACATCGACGGCCGCACGCGATCGCTCTGGCGCTACCGGGCGGCGCTGCCGGTCGAGATCACGACTCCGATCACGCTCGGCGAAGGCTGCACGCCGCTGGTGCAGCAGGCCTGGGGCGAGCTGCGCCCGTTCTTCAAGCTCGAATGGTTCAACCCGACCGGCAGCTTCAAGGACCGGGGCTCCGCCGTGATGCTGTCGTTCCTGCGGCAGATCGGCGTCGACGCCATTCTGGAGGATTCGTCCGGCAATGGCGGCTCATCGATGGCGGGGTTAGGTGCCGCCGGCGGCATGCGCGTGAAGATTTTGGCGCCGGCATCGACGTCGCCGGCCAAGATCGCGCAGGTCCGCGCCTATGGCGCGGCGGTGCAGCTCGTCGAGGGCCCGCGCGAGGAATCGGAGGCCGAGGCGATCCGGCAGTCGAGCCAGACCTTCTATGCCAGCCACAATTGGCAGCCGTTCTTTCTCGAAGGCACCAAGTCGCTCGCCTATGAGATCTGGGAAGATTTCGGCTTTCGCGCCCCGGACAACGTCATCGTGCCCGTCGGCGCCGGCAGCTCTCTGCTCGGTTGCGCCTTTGGTTTCCGTGAGCTGTTGAAAGCCGGCCAGATCACCAGGCTGCCGCGCCTGTTTGCGGCGCAGCCGCTCAATTGCTCGCCGATCGATGCGAGCTTCAAGGCGGGCGTCGACACGCCTGTTGCGCGCGAGGTCAACAAGACCATCGCCGAAGGCACCGCGATCAAGCATCCGCTGCGCCTGCGCGAGATCATCGGCGCCTTGCGCGAGAGCGGCGGCGGCACCGTCGCACTCACCGAGGATGAGATCGTCGCAGCGCTGCGGCGCCTTGCGCGGCAGGGCCTGTTCGCCGAGCCGACCAGCGCCAGTGCTGCCGCCGCGCTGGACAAACTATCCGCCACCGGTGCCATCAAGGCGAACGAGACCACGGTCGCCGTCCTCACCGGCACCGGCCTCAAGGCTGCGACCATCGTCGCCGATCTCGTGCAATAGGAGCGCCAAGGAGGCGAAGCCGTCGCCGTCATGGGACCGCGTTGAACCTTTGGCATCCGTCGTCAGCCTCATGAAGGCCGACATCGAGCGAAGGGAGAGTTCCATGCCCGATCAAGACCCGTTTGCTGGTTTCAAGGCCGTCCAGAAGGAAGCCTGGTCGCTGTTCACGCCGATGGAAGTGTTCACGACCCCCTCGGCCGCCAAGCTCGTGAGCTTCGCCGGAGTCGCGACCGGCCAAAGGCTGCTCGACGTCGGATGCGGCACCGGCGTTGCCGCGATCACGGCGGCGCGCCGCGGTGCGAAGGTCAGGGGCCTCGACCTGTCGCCGGTCCTGATCGATCGCGCCCGCGAGCACGCGCAGCTGGCGAACCTCGATGTCGACTTCGCCGAAGGCGACGCCGAAAGCCTGCCCTATGGCGACAACGAGTTCGACGTGGTGCTCAGCCAGTTCGGCCATATGTTCGCGCCGCGTCCCGAGGTCGCCATCGGCGAGATGCTGCGCGTGCTGAAGCCCGGCGGCACCATCGCCTTCTCCACCTGGCCGCCGCATCTCTATGTCGGACGGATGTTCGCGCTGATCGGCCGCCATCTGCCGCCGCCCGAGGGCGTGGCATCACCGGTGTCGTGGGGCGATCCCAAGATCGTCGCCGAACGTCTCGCAGGGAAAGCGAAGGACATCGCCTTCGACATGGACATCATGACGCCGTCCGCACTCAGCCCGCAGCATTTCCGCCGCACCATGGAAACGACGATCGGGCCTTTGATCAAGCTCATTGCCCAGTACAAGGACGAACCGGACAGGCTGCGGAGTTTTCGCAACGAGTTCGAGGCGCTGATTTCCGAATATTACGACGGAAGCAACAACGTGATGCGCCAGCAATTTTTGATGTCGAAGGCGAGGAAGGTGTGACTGCTTTCTCTTCTCCCTTGCGGGGGAAGAGCGCCTCATTCCTTCAGATCGTTCACACGCCTCACCCAAATGCGCACATCGGTGAGCACGCCGGGCAGCACCGCCTTGACCTCCTGTATGGTCATGCCGGCCTTGATGCGGGGATCGTAGAGCAGGTTGAGGATGTACTGGTCGTAGACGTCGAAATAGCCCATCGAGACGTTGTCGTTGAACATGGTCCAGGGCACGCTCGCGGTGTCGTTGATCGGGCCGAGCGATTGCAGCAGCTCCTCATAGGCGCAGTCGAGGAAGGTGAAATCGCCGTTGTCGACCGTGAGGATGACGTCGGAATGCTCGATCTCGAAATTGTCGTTCTTGCGGAAGCCGGACAGGCATTGCGGATCGAGCGAGGTGCGGATCTCGCGGGCCTTCTCCGCACCGTAGAAGCTTGAGATGGTGCGGAACAGATCGCGGTCGCGCACGAGCTTCACCCGCACATTCGCGGCCTCGCTGCTGTCGATCATGGCGATGTCGAGATGCTGCACGTGCTTGCCGATGTCGGCTACGACTTTCGCGAGCTGCGCCTTGCGGTCGGCGCGGTCGCTCTCGGCGAACACGCGCACCGGTCCGTCGAACTTGCGGATGCGGTCGACGCGGCCGGCAAGATGGTATTCGGCGCCGAACGCCGTCTTGAGAAAGCCATCGACGATTTCGCCGTCGGTAAAGCTCTTCTTCTCGGCGCGCTGGCGCGAGGCGATCGCGGGCAATTCGCCCGCGACGGCGATGGTAGCGGTGTCAGGGGCAAACGCGACGGTGGCGAGCGCCAGCAGGGCGATGCGAAAGCCGGACAAAGACGGGGCCAATGCGCTCATTGCCAGGCGACGCTGCCGTATTCGGAACCGACGCACAAGACCGCATATCCACGCGCCCGCCGGTTCCTGCTAGTTGTTCAGCACGACCACAGTGGTGCCGACGCCGACGCGGCCGTAGAGGTCAGTGACATCGTCGTTGGTCATGCGGAAGCAGCCCGAGGACACCGCCTGGCCGATCGTCTCCGGCTCGTTGGAGCCGTGGATGCGGTAGAGCGTCGAGCCCAGATACATCGCGCGCGCGCCGAGCGGATTCTCGACGCCGCCCTTCATGTGACGCGGCAGGTCCGGCCGGCGGGCCAGCATCTGCGACGGCGGCGTCCAGTCCGGCCATTCCTTCTTGGCGGTGATCCTGTGCACGCCGCCCCAGCGGAAGCCGTCGCGGCCGACGCCGATGCCGTAACGCAGGGCCTGACCGTTCTGGAGCACCAGATAGAGCCGGCGCTCCGAGGTGTTCACCACGATCGTGCCGGGGGCGTAATTGCCGTTGTACATGACGGTGGTGCGGGGAACCGGGCTCGAGCCGCCGCGGAAGAAATTCGGGCCGCCGCCCATGATGTCGCGGGAGTCGAACTCCTCGGCGAAGGCGCCGCCGGCGGTCGCCGACAGCAGTGCGATGGCGGCAATCGGCGCGGCAAAAAACCGGATCATTGTTTCCCCCAGCAAAAAAATCGATTCAACTGAGGTCACAGGCCATATTTGCGAGCTTTCCGCAAGCCACGGCACCGTGAGGGAGGCATCCTTAATGAATGGCGTTACCAAATCGGCAACCATGCCAATTTGCCGGAAAGCATTAGCCAAACGGGCGCATCGCAGGGCGGCGATGCCGGCTATTGCTTTGACGAGACGAGCGAACAATGATTGATCGGACGGATTGTTGGAACATTGCCGGTTGCGGGAGCTGACGGATGAACGGTGCGGAAAGTCTGGTGCGGACGATGGTCAAGGGCGGGGTCGACGTCTGCTTCTCCAACCCCGGCACCTCCGAGATGCATTTTGTCGCAGCGCTCGACCGCGTGCCCGGCATGCGTTGCGTGCTCGGCCTGTTCGAAGGCGTGGTGACCGGCGCCGCCGACGGCTATTTCCGCATGAAGGGCACGCCGGCCTCGACGCTGCTGCATCTCGGTCCCGGCCTCGCCAACGGCCTTGCCAATCTGCACAATGCCAAGAAGGCGAATTCCGGCATCGTCAACATCGTCGGCCAGCATGCCGTCTACCACATCGGCTACAACGCGCCGCTGACCTCCGACATCGAGGGCCTGGCCCGGCCGATGTCGTCCTGGGTCCGGACCTCGCCGAACTCCAAATCGGTCGCCGCCGATGGTGCCGCGGCGATCGCCGCCGCCAAGAGCGCGCCGCCGCAGATCGCGACCCTGATCCTGCCCGCCGACACCGCCTGGAACGAAGCGGACGGCATCGCCGAGGTTCCGGCCGAGCAGCAGCGCGCGAGCTATTCGCCGCAGGCGGTCGAGCAGGCCGCCAAGATCCTGCATGGCGACGGCGAGGGCACGCTGCTGCTGATGACCGGCAGTGCGCTGAGCGAGCAGGGCCTGGCGCTGGCCGAGCGTATCGCCGCCAAGACCGGCTGCACCGTGATGGGCCCGACCTTCCGTCCCAGGATGGCGCGCGGCCGCGGCCGCTTCTCGATCGATCGCATCCACTACGTGATCGACAACGCGCTGCAGATGCTGGCGAGGTTCCGCCATATCGTGCTGGTCGAGTCCGACGATCCCGTGGCGTTCTTCGCCTATCCGAACAAGCCGAGCATCCTCAAGCCCGAGGGCTGCGACGTGCATCGCATGACCTCCTGGGGTGAGAATTCGGTCGCGGCGCTGGAAGCGCTCGCCGGCGCGGTGAAGGCCAGCGCGAAGGACGTCAAGCCGCAGGCCGCGGCCGAGCTGCTCAAGCCGACCGGCGCATTGACCCACGCCTCGATCGCCCAGTCGATCGCCTATGCGATTCCCGAGAATGCGATCCTGGTCGACGAATCCCTCACCACCGGGCGCGCCTTCTTCCCGCCGACCGCGGCGGCTGCTCCGCATGACTGGCTCCAGAACATGGGCGGCTCGATCGGCTTCTCGACGCCGCTCTCGATCGGCGCCGCGATCGCCTGCCCGGATCGCAAGGTGATCTGCATGGTCGGCGACGGCAGTGCGATGTACACGATCCAGTCGCTGTGGACGCAGGCGAGAGAAAACCTCAACATCGTCACCATCGTGTTCGCCAATCGCATCTACCAGATCCTGCGCGGCGAGTTCGACAATGTCGGCGCTGGCGAGCCCGGCCAGCGTGCCAACGACATGCTTCGGCTCGACCGGCCGACGCTGGATTTCGTGGCGCTGGCCAAGGGCATGGGCGTGCCCGGCCGCGCCGTCACCAACGCGGACGAGTTCAACAAGGCGCTGGCCGAGGCCGTCGCCGAGCCCGGACCGCGGCTGATCGAAGTCCAGATGTAGGGCACCGCATCAGGAGCGCCGAGGGCCCGGAGGCAAGATGCAGACCGAGCTGAACAAGGTGATCGCGGCGCTCCGGGACTTCTACGCCCACGAAGCATTCCTGTTCGCGAAGGACATCGGCGAGCGTGCCATCACGCACCGCTTCGCCGTGCATCTGGAGAAGCAATTCTCCGGCTGGTCGGTCGACTGCAACTACGACCGGCTCGGCGAGCGTACGCTGCATCTGCCGCACGGCACCATCATCTCGACCGATGATCATCTGGGCAAGTCGATCTACCCTGACGTCGTCGTGCATCAGCGCGAGATCCCGAACAATTTGCTGACCGTGGAGATCCGCAAGGCGAGCAATCACACCGCACTCGACCACGACCAGCACAAGCTGATGGCGCTGACCGATGCGCATGTCTGGTTCGCGTATTGGATCGGCGTGCTGCTGGTGCTGGACAAGGACCATGTGACGATCTCGGAAGTCTATGTCAGCGGCGTCCTCGATCAGCCGATGTCGCGCTGGTTCGCGACGCGGCTGGAGGAGATCGGCCTGAGGGCTGCGCGGTAAGGCGCGTGCCGAGATTGTCGCCTTTAATTCAGCTATTGCTTTGAGTCATAACCCAAGCGCGATCTCAGCCCATTTCAGCATGCGGTCGCTATTGAGGAATGACAGCACTGCCGGCTCCAGTGACGCGGTCGCGCCCGGTGCGAGCAAAGCCGTCGCGGCCACCATGTCGCAGCGTTGATTGAAGGCGAGTGAGAGCGCGACCTTCGGGTTCCCCTCAACGCGATATGCCCGGCTGCGGCCGCGCATCGGACCGACGACGATCTCTCGGCCGGCAGCCGTCGGTGTTGCCTTCCCAATCAGCGCCAGGTCGCCCATCTGTTCGAGGTCGCCGTCGTCGGCAACGCCGGTGGCGCAATTGCAAAAGCCGAGCTTGGGGCGAACGTAGAGCTGGACCTCGCCGCCGCAATCTTCGGCCTTGCAGCGAAACGCCTTTCCTTTCCCCCAGGGATCCGCGCCGAAAGGCCAGTCGATTTCCGTCCACACCGGGCGGACCTCGCCGGAGGCCGCTGTTGCGCCTGCCGGTTCGCCGGATCGCAATATCCAGAGCGCTGCGGCTGCACAGAGCAGCGCACTGGCTGCGCTGATTGCAACGAATTTGCTTGTCAGGCGCATGGAAGTTGCCGCGGCACCTTTGCTAATTCTGAGCCATCAACTTTCGTGCGGCCGCGAGGTCTTCCCGAGATGAGTCGCCATTTCTCGCCGTTTCGACGACTTTGGCGTAATACTGGCGGGCCTTCACAGTATCCCCCGCTTTCTCGGCCGCGTGAGCGGCGCCGATCGTCGCGCCAAAGCGGTTCGGCTCCTTGCGCATCGTGCTTTCGAACGCGACCAATGCCTCCGTCGCCATGCCGCGTTCGAGCAGCATGGTCCCGTAAAGCTCGCGTGCGGGGGCAAGCGGACCCGGCGTCACGATGGATTTTTCGGTCTTGTCTTCGGCATCGGCGGCAAGGCGCATCGCTTCCAACGCATCCGCCTGTTTCCCCAAGGCGTTGAGCTGCCAGGCTGTAGCGACCTGCCGCTGAATGTCCACGATTTCGGCCCAATAAGCGTCCTTGTCCTGCTGCAGCTTGTCCCGCAACTCCGCCAGCTTGGCGATGTCCGCCGTTGCCGCGTCTGCATTGCCGGAGCGCGCGGCGCCAAGGGCGCGGGCGAAATAGGTGATGGCGTCGACATAGGCAAACCGGCTCGGCTCGACCTTCAGCGCGGCAGCACCCTGCCAATCACCGCGCTCGACCATATAGCGCGCTTGGCTGGCCGCGATCGCGTAGGGACCGGCGCGGACGGCCGGCGCATAGCCAGTGGTCGCAATCATGTCCGCGATGACGTCGCTGGCTCGGCTGTCCTGCGCAAGCTGGAGCAGCGCGTAGACCATATAGTCGTCGGCATGCAGCTGCTCGCTGGGGTCCTTGCCCTCCTTGGCAGCCTTGGCGGAACGGCTATTGGCGTCAATGGATTCGTTCCAGTAGCCTACGCGCGTGAAGATGTGCGACGGCATATGCAAGGCGTGCGGTGCCGCCGGCGCGATCTCGGAGTAGCGCTTGGCAGCGTCGAGTCCTTGCCCTGCGATCGCCGGATAGTCATAGAGATGGATCAGGTAATGCGCGACGCCGGGATGCCGCGGCTGGCGCTTGAAGATCGGCTCCAGGATAGCGGCGCCCTTGAGCTGGTTGGCATAGGACTTGTCGTTTGGTGACGCCGTGACATTCAGCGTGATGGCGTAGGCGATCTGCGCCTCGTCATCATCGGGATAGCGCGCGGCGACGGCTTCGGTTGCCTTGAGATAGGACTGCGCGCGCTGGCCAAACGTCGTCTTTTCGTCGCCCGAATAGAAGGCCAGCAGCGCGTCGATATAGTCACGTTCGCGTTCGCTCTTGGCGCCGAGTGCCTTGGCCTTCTGCAGCGCGGCGAGACCTCCGGTGAGGTTTTCCTTCGGCGCGGCAAAATGCGGATTGTACAGCAGGCTCAGGGCAATGCCCCAATAGGCGATCGCGCATTCCGGATCGGCCTGCAGCGTCTCCTCGAAAATTTCCTTTGCGGGCCGGTACCAGAACGAGTGCTGATAACGCATCCCGCGATCAAAGCGGCGCTGCGCCACCTCGTTGCAGGAGGTCTGGAAGTGCACCTTGCCAAATTGCTCATCGGCCCCGTCCTCCGCGCGTGCGGCAGGCGTGCCGGAAATCGAGCCTAGGGTAGCGAGGGCGAGAAGAGAAATGGTTCTCAAGGCGAGCGCGCGCATCGGCCCCTCCGTTTTCTGTTCAGAATAAATCTGGTCAGATGGCGCCGATAAAACCGAGGGCGCCGAAGTTCGTACTGCTGAGATTGGCAATGGCAACTGCGTTGCTAAAGGATTTCTCCATTCGACATGCGAGTCAACAGGAAGCGGACAGATTTGCGTTAGGGAAGCACGCCTGCCAGGATCCATCCGCCCGCGCGTCGAGGGGAGTGGGCCAAAAGGCCGCTCGCACGACGAGCGGCCTTGCATCATCGTCCCTCATCCGCTCAATGCAGCGGATCGCCTTGGCCGAGCGCGTAGGCGACGAGGTCCTTCAGCGCGAACCCGGAGCCGGTCACCGGCGTCCATTGCGGGTCGAGCGACAGCACGGAGGAATTATCTCCGAACATCATGCCGAGGAAGACCTCGGCGACGATGCGACCGCCGACCGGTCCGAGCTGCGGTGTCCTGACCGTGGCGGGCCCGCCGGTGGCGGGGATTGCCATGTCCGTCGCGTTTTGCCGCGCCTCGGCGAGGATGTAGGCCCACAGCGGGCAGTTGTCGGCAAACACGCCGTTCGCGATGGTCGCGATCTTGACTTGCGGATCGCCCGTCCCGGGCTCGTCGACCGCCTTGCCGATGATGATGTCGTCGTCGCTCAGCGGCGTCAGGTTCATCGCCCTGGCGACGGCCTGGCCCGACGGCAGCCCGAGCCGCCAGCTGCGCTCGAGATTGCGCAGCGCGAGCGACGCCGGATTGGAGGCGACTTCCGGCGGCAGCTTGCGCAGCGGGTCCACCAGCGAGGCATCGATGCGATAGGCGAACTGCAGCCGCCTCTTGTGGTCGGGATTGGTGTCGTCGTCCTCGACGCCATAGGGGCGCGTGTCGAGATCGATGAAGCGGCCCCAGTCCATGGCACGTCCCGGTCCCATCGCACGGAAGCCGGTCAGTGCGTTGTGGTCGGGATTGTTGGGATCGGGGAAGATCTGCAGCAGCATGTTGGCCGCGTCGTTGAGCCGGTAGCCGGGGCGGATCATGGAGTGCCCGAGCCGGTAGGCCGCGACCGAGAACTCGACCGGCATGAACGGATAGGTCTTCCAATGGTAGTAAGCGAGCTTGCTGCGGTCGTAGTGACCTGCGGTCTTCAGCTCGTCCAGCACGCTGGCGTGGACGATGCGCGGCAGGAAGTCGTTCAGCACCACGTACTGATAGTGGAATCGAACGCGCTGCTGCACGTCTTCGAACGACAGGCTGTCATTGTCGTCGACCATGCGGTTGTGAAAGCGCAGCATCAAGGCCTGGAATTGCGAGACGATGCTGTTCTCGTCGTTGCGGGGATCGCCGATCAGCGCGCGGCCCTTGAAGCGCGGCAGGTCGACCGCATCGGGCACGCCCGCGCCCGTGACCTTCTCGCCGAGCCGGAACTTGATGCCGTCATACATGTAGGGCTGGTCGTTCGGACCGCGGCCGTAGACATTGTCCATGTCGAGCGACGGCGTGCGGAAGTCGACGAGCCCGTCGGGATCCTGCTGCTTGGTCAGAGAGCTGACCGGATCGAAGGTGATGTCGTGGTCGACGAACTGGCCGAAATAAGTGTAGAGCGAAGGAATGCCGCTCTCTTCCGCGTCCGGCCCGTCCTTCGGCCCGTCGAAGCCGGCGATCATCTTGTCGGCGAGCGCCGACAGGTTTGCAATCGTGCCGGAATCGTTCGGGCCAAATCTGGCCGGTGCGAGCTTGCGGAACATGCGGCCGAAGCGGCCTTGCGAAAGCGGCGAACGCGTTGCGTTCAGACCGCGCGGAACAATTGCGTGGCGGCTGCTCATTGAAACACCTTCCTGAAAAGTCGGATGAAACCGTTCGGGCTCAAGTTTCTCGCGCTGGGGTTTGCAGCCTAGGCGCGATTACGCCTGCCACGAGCGAGATGGATCACAATTGCCCAGCATCGAAATTTTCGGTAGGTGCGGCTTTCCCGCAAGCCACGGCTGCGCATCGTGAATTGCTTCGTGGCGATGACGGATAACATTCTCGTCATCGACGGACGCAGGCGGGTTCGCACAGTTTCAATTCGCCGAGGCGTCGGCGAAATGGATCGGTTTCACGCAAAAATGTGGCGGCGCGCGCGTCATGCGCGCACGCCGCCAATTCGTCAGTAGTCGCGCTGCTGCGAGAACGCGTAGCGCGGGTTGATGCCACAATAGGACGACGTGCCGGACGCGGTGGCGAGGCACTGCTGATAGCTGGCAAACTGGCAATTGCCGGGGTAACCCCACGAGCGGCCCTGGATGCAATATCGATCGTTCGCAGGATGTGTCTGGGCTGCCGGGGATGCTACGGCCATCAAGGCCGCGAGCGACGCGAGAGTGAGGATGGTGCGACGCATTTCAGTCTCCTTCGAGAATGAGTGGATGGGACTATCAGCCGA
Organism: Bradyrhizobium sp. 76; assembly: GCF_023073025.1. Taxonomy (NCBI): domain Bacteria; kingdom Pseudomonadati; phylum Pseudomonadota; class Alphaproteobacteria; order Hyphomicrobiales; family Nitrobacteraceae; genus Bradyrhizobium; species Bradyrhizobium sp. 76. The sequence goes on along the minus strand of NZ_JADPIS010000102.1, from coordinate 16,970 downwards.
GGTCTATGTTCCAGGAGTTCGTCTGATGATGCATGGTCGTGCCTGCGTTGGTGTCATCGGAATGCCTTGCGTTCGCGATGAGGTACATCATGACGCAGCCGGCCGCCCGCAATGTGATCTCGGCCACAGTTCACGACGAGTTTCCGGCCTATCGTAACCGTACTTGCATACGTCGATCCCCGAGGCCTACGCTTGCCTCATTCGGATCGGGAATTTTTGGAGGTTTTGATGCAAAGATCATATTTGGTCGCTGCGACGGCAGCGCTGGCGCTTCTCATGCAAACGCCGTTCGCGCTGGCCCAGAGCGCACCAGCCGCCGGTGCCCCTGCAGCGACAAATACTGCGCCGGAGAGGATAACAATGCCGAATGCAGCCACCGAGACCCCCGGCCAGCCGACGGACTCCAAGAAGGGGGCGCCGAGGCAGCAGCCGGCGAGCCAGCAGCCGGCGAGGAAGCAACCGGCGAGGAAGATGACCCGGCAGCAGGAACTCGATTATTCGATGGACAACGGCACCGTGCCCGCGCGTTACCGCAGCCGGGTGCCCAAGGAATACCAGCAATATGTTCCGTTCGAAAAGCAGTGACGGATCGCACGGTGGCAAGACCTGATCAGGCGTCGTGCCGCCGGTGCCATCGAGGGAGAGCCTTGAAGAAGGCCTCGGCCAAGCGGGGCCGACCACACATACGTAGTGGCGGCCTGCCGGAGGGGTGTTAGACTGGGCCAAAGCCTTGTGGGGAGACTTGGGGGAGTAATGAGTGACGACGTGAGGGATGCTGGCCTTGTGGCCATGATCAGCAGCATCCTGGGAGGCAACAAGCGCGCCGCAGAAAGTGTCGCGCCGCCGCCCCTCATCGAGGTTCCGCCGCCGACAGCGCCGACGAACGGATTTGAGCTGGTCGAGCTGCCCGCCGCCGATACGCCGCCGGCCAAGCTCGAGAACAACACGGAGAATAATTCCGAGGACGCTCCCAATCCGGCGACGGCCGCTGCGAAGCCGGTCGAGCCGCCGGCGAAGATCGCCACGACGCCTGATGGCAAGCAGTTGCTGCCTGCTGAAGCGATCGCCGATCTCGTCCTGGGTGAGCTGCGCAAGCTCGACAATTTTCCGGCGACCGGTGCCTCCGTGACGGTCTATGGTTACAGGCACTGGAATGCGATGATCACCTTCGCGCCGTTCTCGACCACGTTCCGGCATGCCACGCGGTTCCGCCAGGCCATGCCGGACATCGTCTTCAAGCTGCGCCGTTTTGTCGAACTTGAGATATGATCGTGGCCGTGAGCCCGAACAGTTCGACAGGATTTTCGACTTGAGCGTTGCCTTTACCAAAGAAGAGAGCGCGGAAACCGCCGCCGAGACGCTGTTGCCGGATCGGCCGATCTCGCCGCATCCGAACCTCGTGACGGAAGCGGGCTTGCAGGCGCTGCAAAGACAGCTTCAGGACGCGCGCGAGGCCTATGAAGCCGCGCAGGCCATCGAGGACGTCAACGAAAAGCGCCGGCAATCGGCGGTGCCCTTGCGTGATGCCCGCTATCTCACCGAACGGCTGCGCACGGCGCAGGTCGTTCCCGCCCCAGCCTCGACCGACACCGTCGCCTTCGGCAGCACGGTGACCTTCAGCCGCGCCGATGGCCGCGTGCAAACCTATCGCATCGTCGGCGAGGACGAAGCCGACCCCAAGGCCGGCACGATCTCGTTCGTGGCGCCGGTGGCAAAGTCGTTGATGGGGAAGGCGGTCGGGGATGTCGTGGGGTCGGGTGCGCAGGAGATCGAGATTTTGTCGATTGGGTAGGGGACGTTTATCGATGGTTTCCGCTGTGTCCGCGCAACAACGCCCGATAGCTGGATGAGGCGGTTTCTGTCGGGGGCGTTGCCGTTTTACGCGCTGGCCGGGTTGGCCATGTGCATGTACCTCGTCCTGTACAGGACAAACCTCTTCGACCTGAACGCCATCGTCCAGGATGCGACCGGTTCGGCGTGGTTTCCGGCCTTCATATTCGTCTGCGTGCTGCTGGAGGCGGTCTTCCCGTATTTTGGCTATTTCCCCGGAACCGCTCTTATCCTGATGTCCGTGGCGCTCAATCCGAAGCCCGCGGACGTCTCCGTTTTTATCGTGGCGTGGCTGGCTATCATCGTCGGCGCCGTCCTGAGTTACGGGCAGGCTCGTTTTTTCAGACCGCTGTTGCAGCGGGTTGCCTCAAAGGCGGCACTGAACCGGTGTGAGACCCTCCTCGACGCCTACGGTCCTTACGCGCGCATTGCCCTGTTCGTTCATCCCAACGCCTGCGCGATGTATTTCACGGCACTCGGACTTCTCGGCCGTAACCTGACGCGCGAGCTCGCCTATCTCGGCGTGGGCGCAGCAGCTTCCGTGGGCGTTCTGTTCGTCGTCGTGACCAAACTCGTGTCGTCCGTAGGCACCACCGACGACGGGGAATTGCAGCTGCTGCTGGCCGCAGCACTGGTCGCCATCGGGACCCTGGTCGGTCTGTACGCAGCCTGGCGGCCGGTGCGGGCGGCTTGAAGCTCGAGGTGGCGTGCGCGTCAGCCGGCGCGGTCTCACTCCTTGCTCCGTCATTGCGAGCGCAGCGAAGCAATCCAGTCTGTCTCCACGGAAAGACTCTGGATTGCTTCGCTACGCTCGCAATGACGAGGGGAGATCATGCGCAAAACAAAAAGCTGATGCGCAAAGGCGATGACCTAATACTTCCCGCTCAGGCCACCGCGACGATGCCATCATGCCGGTGTTTTGCCCGGCAAGTCAAACCGATTTCGGAAAAATAGTATGGTTGTAACCCATTGGTCCGACTGGGGTCGGCTACTGTGCATGGGGTTGTTTTCGACATTTTCGATTGAGGCGGTCCCGACACGCCTGCAGGCGTCGACGATGGGGCCGCAATCAGCAGGGTCCAGGAAGGTGGATGGTGGGCGCACAAGGGATCGAACCTTGGACCTCTCCCGTGTGAACCACAACTGGTGGACTGTAGCCAACCTAATCCAGCCATAGTTTTATTGCAAAAGTCCTTGTAAGGTAAGGACTTGTTGCCATATTGGACCATCCGTGGCCTGGGTTGGCCTTACCACATGTTGTATGTCCCTGCTGTGCCCTTCGGAGGATTTCCCTTAGGGCACATTAACTGGGAACGCGAAGGCAATGGCTTGTGGTCCATTTCTTCTAGGATCGCCGCGACCCGTCTCAGGGCGCAAGGAGCGAGAGCACAAACGATGGAAAAGAGTAAAGAATCTCTCAGAGCTGAAGGAACGACGAACTACCTGAGACTCACTGACGCGGCCATCCGTGCGGCGACGCTGCCGCCGGGCAAATCGCAGCACTATCTGCACGACACAGAGCAGCCGGGGCTCGCGATCAGGATGCGCGCGACGGGTGGCAGGACCTGGGTCTTCATGTTCACGAAGCCTGGGACGAAAGGCACCCAACGCAAGACGCTGGGTGCATGGCCCAAATTCAATGAGAAGGCCGCGCGCAGGGCCGCCACCGTCGTCGCTGGGGAGGTGGTCATTGGGATCGATCCCAATGAGGGCAAGCGCGAGGCGAAGCGGCAAGCGCTGGCCGAGCGGCAGTGCACGACACTGGCGACCTTGATCGTTGAAGATGGCCCCTACGAAATGTCCCTGACCGGGCGCCAGGTCGTCAACTGGAAACCGGCTATGTCGGCACTCCGACGCGGTCTGAAAGATCATTTCGACCTCGCCATCGCCGAGCTCACGCGACGGCAAATCATGGCGGCGGTGGACAGGATCGGCAAGACCGGCAAGCGCGGCGCAGCAAAGGACTTGCGCAAGCACACGCACACGTTCCTCGAATGGTGCGTCGGCGAAGGCTACGTCGAGCACAACGTGCTCGCCGGCTATCGCGTGCCCAAGGAGACGCGCGCGCAGCGGGTCGGGCGCCGAACGAAGGGCCGGGCGCTGCTCGACGAGGAGATCATCAAAGTCTGGCACGCATCCGGCAAGCTTGGGACGTTTGGGCTATTGACACGAATGTGCCTACTTGGCGGCCCGCGCCGCAGCGAGCCAGCCATGATCGAGTGGCAAAATCACGTCATGGATGACCGCATCACTTTCGAGGCAGCATGGACCAAGATGGGCGTTTACCACGACGTGCCGCGTACCCACCTCGTTGAGGAGGTGCTTACGGCCGCAAAACATTTCCAGCGTGCGACGTCGGACTATGTCTTCCCGTCACCGAAGACCGGCGGCCAGATGTCGGGCTTCACAAACTTGGTCGACCGCCTGGTCAAGGAAGCGGGTGTCGCCAAGTTCACAATGCATGACTTAAGGCGCAGCTTGCGAACCATCATGTCACGCTGCGGCTATGACAACGAAATCCAGCGGTTGTGTGTCGGGCAAAAGCCGCGCGGGATCGATCAGGTCTACAATCACGACGAACAGTGGATCATCCGCAAGATGGCGTTCGAAGCTGCTCATGACTACATCGCGGAGTTGGTCGGCGCTAAACGGGGAGGCAAGGTCGTGCGCCTGCAGCGGACGAATCCGCTCGATCCCATCAAGGCCGAATTGCTTGGCCGTCTTCGCGAGCATTATGCGGCTGCAACGACTTAGTTGTCTCATCGCGTCCGGCCAGATAGTCGCGCACCGCATCAACTCGGTAAAGCGGGCGGCCATCGACGTAGCGCCATTTCAGCGGGTGGTTCGGATTGCGCCGCCATAGCTCCAGGGCTCCAGGCGTGCGCCGGATCACGGCGGCCGTTTCTAATGCCGTTAAGTTTGAGCTGCCCGGCAGCGAATCGATATCGAACGTCGCGGGCGGCGGCATGCCGCGATTCTTCCGAGGTCGCTTCATGGTGCGGAGCGTCTCCTTCAAGTGGCCCATCGTCAACTCTCACGATTGAAGCGAGCGAGGCTCTTGTGTATTCGCCTGGTCGCTTCTTGGGCGGGGACGTCAAGAGAATCAACGCAGTCGTCGAACTTTCCCTGTCGAGTGCCGCCGATTTGACCATCATGCTCCGGTTGATGTTGCATAGGAACACGTTAATTGCGCGTCGTAGGATTGGATATCAACGCGAATAGAAGAAAAGTTGCTGGTAGCTAGCCGAGACCACTCCGCTCGCATTGCGGCCCTGCGAGTGGCCACGTCAGCGGCCCGGTCACGCCCGCAGGCTATTGGCCGTCATGGGAAGCATGTCGAAGAATGAAAAACGAATTGATAGGTAGTTCGACGCTTCGTAGCTACATCGAGGCGGGCCGGCGGACATCGGAATTGATTTGGCAATACGGACTTGCTTGGCGCCAAAGGCGCCTCACGGAAACGACTCGGCACGACGCCACTAGGACGGCGCGTCATGGAAGAACTTCGATGATCCATCTACCGACCGCTTTCAACTGGCGTTCCATAAAAGCGACGCACCGCGGTCCAGGATCGGGTTCGTTCCCTGGCTGCCATTCCTATGCGCCCAATGCACGCGAGCGCCATGGGAATCTGTGTCAACCTGGCGATAAGATCTGGCTCCTTCATCGCGTCAGGCGCATTAGCCCCAAGGGCCATTCTGGCAGCAGAGTCAACAGTTTAGACGACAATGCCGCTGGAACAAGATATGTTTAAGGATCATTATCGATAAGAAGATCTGTTCACGTTTCGCTTGACTGCGATCTGCGATCTGTTTACATATCATTTCGGGGTTAATGATCCGGGAACATATCATGGCTTCGGCTCCAAGCCCGCTGCTCGAGGAACTTGGCCTGCACTTTCGCAGAGCGCGAAGGGCTGCTGGCCTGTCCCAGGAGCAAGTCGCCCTCCGGGCGAACATTAGCAGGCCCCGCTATCGCGACATTGAAACGGGTGCCGCTGCAGCGCGCGCAACGACACTCGTCAACGTTGCTCGCGCCCTTGGCATGGAAATGATGCTGATTCCGCAAGCGATGGTACCGGCTATTCAATCAATGCTGCAGCCAGCTACGGGCGATGATGACCATCCTGCGTTCACGTCAGATGTTGAGGAGGAGCATGAATAAGCCTGTCCTCGCGGCTGAACGTATCCAATCGCTCGACATCTCATTAAACGATCTTGCCGTCGGCACGCTCGTGCGAACGCCGGGCGACTACAGCGCATTCAATCTCTTGCCCGCGTATCGGAGCTTGAACGACCCTCCGATTTTCAGCCTGTCGCTTCGCTCGGCGGATGGCAGCCTCCGCCGGGATCCCAAACCCATACGCGGCGCGCTGCCGCCGTTCTTCGCGAACTTGCTGCCCGAAGAGAAACTGCGCGAAGCAATGGAAAAGCACCACGCAGCGTCAGTAAGACCTGGAAACGACTTCGATCTCTTGGCAGCACTGGGGACAAATCTACCGGGAGCGGTACGAGCGTTGCCGAGCGACGGCGTTCCCGTTCTGGCCGGGCCAGAATCAGAAGGCAAGAAGAAGGCGCGCTTTTCGCTCGCCGGTGTCCAGATGAAGCTCTCCGTCATCAAAAATACCGGAAAAGAAGGGGGGATCACGCTGGCCGTCGACGATGAGCAAGGGCAGTACATCGCGAAATTTCCCTCCCTCACCCACATTGGGCTTTCGGAAAACGAATTCGCGATCCTAGCCTTAGCGGAAGCGCTAGGGATGGAAGTGCCTGCACGTGAGCTCGTCGAAAAGACGGATTTCGCCGGCATTCCGGAAGAGTTTAACACCATGTCCACGGGCAAAGTGCTTCTTGTCCGTCGCTTCGATCGCGGTGCCGATGCAGCGCGCGTGCATATGGAGGACTTTGCACAGGTCTTCGGCCGCTATCCGTCCGAGAAATATACCGGTGCGGCGTATCACAATATCGCGGCCGCGCTGAACAGCGGTGTCTCGTTCGATTCCGCGATCGAATTTGTCCGTCGTCTTGCGCTCACCGCGATCACCGGCAATGGCGACATGCATCTCAAGAATTGGTCGTTACTGTATCCTGGAGACGGACGGAGGCCTACGTTGGCGCCAATCTACGACGTGCTCTCAACAATTTCGTATATCCCGAAAGATGGTCTAGCATTGAGCCTTGCGGGCGAAAAGTCATTCAAGGCCCTGACTCCAGAGCGCTGGCGCAATTTCGCGAACCGCAGCCGTCTTCCAGAGGGGGCAGTGGTGACGGCTGTAGCTGAGACCGCGGCGGCCGTGCGCGACAGGTGGTCAGTTCTTCCAGAACGCGACGTCGTGCCTGGGCAGGTTCTCGAACGGATCGATGCACATATCGACGAAATGGTACCCATCCTTGACCCTTAGGCGCGGCACTGATTGCAGCACGACCTGGGCTGATCAAGAACCAAGAATAGTATGAGGATTGCTGGATGCGAAACAATTCAGCATCACATGGATTGTGGGCTCTCACCGCGCCACCGGCGCCAGACACTGTTTCCCTCGCCAGTGACACCGCAGCGGATGTGATCGTGATTGGCGCTGGATATACCGGGCTGTCGTCTGCACTTCATCTCGCCGAAGGAGGGGCGCGCGTCGCGCTGTTGGAGGCGTCCGAAATTGGGTTCGGCGGTTCGGGCCGGAACGTCGGTCTGGTTAACGCGGGCATGTGGGTGATGCCTGACACCCTTCCGGATACGCTCGGCGTCCCGTTCGGCGAACGGTTGATTGAACAACTCGGCCGTGGACCGCAAAAGGTGTTCGACCTCATCCAAAAGCATGGCATCGAATGTGAAGTGGAACGTGCCGGTACCCTGCATTGTGCCGTCGGACGTAAGGGCTTGCAAGAGATCGAGGCCCGCGCCGAACAGTGGCAGAAGCGTGGCGCCCCTGTCGTAGTGCTAAATGCAGATGAGACACGCAGGAAAGTCGGCGGTGGCGAATACAGCGGGGCGCTGCTCGATAAGCGCGCCGGGACGATACAGCCGCTGGCCTATGTGCACGGTCTAGCGAGAGCCGCGCTTGCAGCGGGGGCTAGGATATTCACACAGAGCGAGGCTGTTACTGCGCAACACAACGGCCTGCGCTGGAGGATTAGCACAGAAAGCGGATCGGTAGATGCGGAATGGGTGATCGTTGCGACGGATGCCTATGCTAAAGGACTTTGGTCGCAGGTACGGCAGGAGCAGATCCATCTGCCCTACTTCAACTTTGCTACAGGTTCTCTGCCGGATGGTCTGAGGAAGTCGATCCTGCCTGAACGGCAGGGAGCGTGGGACACTCGAGAGGTCCTCTCTTCATTTCGCTTGGATCGCTCCGGGCGCCTCGTGTTTGGCAGTGTTGGTGCCCTTGAGGGTATTGGCGCATCCGTTCACCGGGCATGGGCTCAGAGATCGTTGCGCAAGCTGTTTCCGGGACTTCAGCATGTCGAGTTTGAAACCGGCTGGTTCGGCATGATTGGAATGACCTCGAACAACCTGCCGCGCTTTCACGAGCTCGACCGCAACGTCGTTGCTTTCAGCGGTTACAACGGTCGCGGCATCGCACCTGGCACAGTCTTTGGCAGTGTGTTGGCTTCGTACGTTCTGGGTCAGATCGCGGAGAACGATCTTCCGCTGCCGGTCACTGCCGTTGAACGGCGACGCTTTCGTGCCGCGCGGGAAGCCTTCTACATCGCGGGGTCCCAACTTGTTCACCTAATGGATACCCGGTTCTGATTACTCAAACGAGTTCGCCAAGTATGGGACTGTCATCGGCATGCTCATGACTCAACTTCGCGCTCCGACGGCCATTGACCTCGATCTGTTGCTACGAGGCGAGAGATTTTGTGTTCTGTACGTTCAGTCGAGCTTCACACGGAATTTAAACGCTGGCGACGGCCTCTTTGGCGGCGGTATAGACCGTGCTGTCATCGAGCGACGGGTGCTAAACTCGTCCGAACTTCGAATGAAAACGAGGAAATCATGTCGCGTTATTTCTCCGCCCAGAGGTAGATGCCGGCCTCGACTATCCCAGGTTGATCGATGCCTTAAGCGAAGCCGTCCGGCGCGGCGGAGAAGCGATGCCAGTGCGGCAGAGCTATAATGTTGGTACCGCTGCAAGCCCAGGTCGTCTCCTGACAATGCCGGCTTGAGAGCGGGGCAAGGCACTCGGCGTGAAGCTGGTGACCGTGTTTCCGAAGAGCGGGGCATGCGGTCTCCCTGCCTTTCCTCGCTTTACATGCTGTTCGACGGCAACCGGCCGGCCGCGCGCAATGATCGATGGCGAAACACTCACTAATCGGCGTACAGCCGCCGCCTCCGCGCTCGCATCACGACATCTCTCACGCCCCGACAGCCGCACGCTGCTGCTGATTGTAACCGGCCTGCTCGCCTCCTATTTGGCCGTTGCCCATCGCGCAGTTAGGCCGATTGAAGCCGTGCTGGTCTGGGGATGCAATGCGCAACGTGTCCAAGCTCTCGCGGACACGCTTGAGCATCAGGGTCTCAAGGCGAAACCGGCTGCTGATCTGACGGACGCTCTCTCGGTGGCGGACATCGTTAGCTGCGCCACCACGTCACGTGAGCCGCTGATCGTAGGCCAGCACCTCAGGCCAGGAACACATCTCGATCTCGTCGGCGCATTCACGCCAGAAATGCGTGGACCGACGACGATGCTGTTTGCCGCAGCCGCGTGTTCGTAGATACTATGCGGGTGCCCCCAGGCCGGTGGGACGCCTCAATGATTTGTGGGGGATCTTCATGAGTTAACCAATGGTTTGAAGTCTGGCCGCCTTTCGCAGCAAGAGATCACTCTCTTCAAGTCTGTTGGGGCCGCAATCGAAGATCTTGCGGCTGCGAATCTTCTTACATGAGAAATAATGGTTTTGAAAAAACACGAGATCGCGTATTAACACTGATGTGCGCCTTCATGCGAGGTTGCCGACTCTGAAGTGTTTCGCCGAAGTCAGATCGAGGCATGTAAGCGCGAAGAATGCTGACGCCCTAGGCGAATCACTGTTGACGCATCATGTAGCTGATAGCGCGAATCATCCTGTACGCAGATTTTCTGCCGATACCTCGCCTGAGCTGCCAGTCTTGATCTCGAACCTGATCAAGGCCCCCTCTGCAAGACGGTATAGCCGGCCTTCTCGACCGCCCTATGTGCACGAAAACGTCGGCTCCGCCATCATCCAGCTTGATAAATCCATAGCCTGGGTCGCGTTTAACCACTTTACGATGCCAGTTGTCACTAAGTATCTCCAATTCCAAATGACGGGATCTACCTAATGGCTAGAGAGGGATCAAGTCCGTACTCGTTGCGAACGTGCGATCTTGTCGCCGCGCAACATGAACCGGCAATAGCAAGCAGCTTCGCGGAACGGTTAGACTGAGCGCGCCCTTGGCTACTTCCGGCGGCGAAGCCTGCGAATCGCGCTGTGTGAGAATTCTGGGTATCGAGAGCTGAAAATTCACGTCGTCAACCAAACTCAGGCAACGCGACCGCCGCAGATATTAGCGGCATCTGCCGGAGCCCGCGCTCGGCTTCAAAACAAGGACCTGAAAAGTAACGGTAGTGCACGGATCTGCCCGCGATTCGGACGCAAATTCAGAATGTCCTTTCGGATTTCGGGAGAGGCCCTTTGATGTTTTTTCCGGGCCGTTCGGCACGACTTGCCGGCTGTCCAGCATCGAAGCTGATCCTGGACAGGCCAGTGCTCCACGAAGGCGAGCCCACATTTCCCGAAGAGACGCAGCCAAAAACTCGCGAGAGTGAGTTTCCAATCTAAGGTCACGACAGAGCAAGAAGATTGAAAACTACCATACGCGCGTGAATGTATCGGCACCCTTCAACTTGCCGGGCTTGCCGTTCTTGTCAACGTAGAACAGCGTCCATGAGGTCGGCATTTGAGACCCGTTGAGCTTTCCAACCCACCGGGTGAAGGAATTGCACTGGGCAAAGGTAACAACAAAATACAAGCCAGCAGGGCTAACGGCTCCCGATGCAGGATATGGAATGCCCTGGCACGCAAACCCTTGAGCATGGTTTGTGAAAGTCCCTTGTATTGCCCCGCTATTGGCGGACCAAACAAAAAGTTCTGAACCTCGTTCATTCTTCCAGTACGAGGGGGCAGGAAGCCCCTGTGCGATGGCCTCGGCGGAAAGGAAGAAGGAATGGGCGAGCAGCAAGAGTCCCAGAAGTCTCTTCATATTGAAGCCCCAAAAGAGGTCACTTAAAGGTCGCAACGTGGATCATCTAGCGTGATACAACTTGAGGTCATATTCACTGCCATTATCTCGCGTTCGGCATAGGAATGCGGCGCATATACTCGAAATCGCGCTGGATCGCGGCGTAGCCGACCCTGTCGAGCCCTCGGCGCTTCTCATCCTCGAATCGGTTCGCCTGGGCGGCCGAGCGCCGAACCGGTGCTCGGTTATTTTGATGTGCCACGCCTGTGGTCGTCGGAGGAGATGCGGAGAGTAGAGGTCATTGTCCACGAGCTGTATCGGATCGGGCAATCCGCGCCAGGACTCCGACGCGATCGAATGAGCTGCGCCGGGCAATGGGGAACCCACGGCCATCGACAGCGCGGGCGCACCGAGGCCGATCGAGCAGAAAGACGGCGCCTAACAAGGACAAACGCTGCTAATCGCCATGGTTGCAATGGTAAAGTTCCCACTGACTGGGGGCAACATGGTTAAGGCATTTCGCAATACGGTCATGGCACTTACTTTTATGGGAGTTGCCGGCTGCAACATGTTTTGGAATTTCATGAATGACTATATGGTCTGCGGCCTTGCGCTGGCGGCTTCAGTGACAGCAGGCTTTTGCGTTGAGCGCATCTTCATCGAGCGGTCCCGTCGGGAGATGATCCGCCTCTACGGCGCGGACTGGCATTCGGCGGAGAACCGACAGCTCGACTCATGAACGTAACCCGTCGCCCGCCGTCATTTTCATCATCCAATTGTTCGCATTCGACCCGAGGAGCCTGGCCCGATCGAGCCTGGCCCGATGATTAAACCGGTCCATCCATTCCGGTTCGCTCGCATCGAGCGCCTGCGAGAGCTGCTTGAACGAGACTACCGAATGGTAGTTGACCCGAATACGGGCGTGAGCACCACGAAGCTGGTGAGACACGATCCGCAGCTGCTTGATGCAGGTTTGGTACTCGATCGTGATCCAGAAGGGTGCGAGCTGGGTCCTTGGTCGAGAGCCTGCGAGCGCTACGGCACGCAACCGGTCGATACGCCCGAGTAGCATCACGATCTGGAAGGGCGACCACCACAAGCTGGTAGGGGGCGATTGGACGCGCCCGTGCATCCACCACCCGCATCGCCAAGAGCGGACTTTTGGATTCCATACGCAACAGAATGTTGCGGTTGAATCGAGGTGGATTTGTATGCCGGCTGGCAAGGCTCACGTCGCGAGCCCACGACACTCCAGAGCGTCTTCGCCTATCCGCCGCTGGCGCACCGTATCAGCTCTCGTTTTGAATGCAACGCTGGCTCGGCCAGACGTGAGTTTGTGCGTGCGTTCGAGGCCTATCGGTCGCGAAACCTTCACGTCCTTGTCAGCTACAGTGACACGATTCATTCCGATCGCAGATCTCGCGAAGCTCAATGAGAAAGTCCTCGCGGATGATACGGTTGTATCTGAGCGCATTCCACGTCATTCCCAAGGAGCGAGATTGGGCATTTCGGCTAGTCAGGGGGCAAGTGATTGAATTTGTGCTCGTTGCGCGTCCGTAGAGCTTCACTGGATTGTCCGGTCTCACAACCTCATTTGCTCAGCGGGGGTCATTCCTGGCCAAATGAGCCGCTTCTCGTAGAAGATCACTGCATATCCGTGCAACATCCCTTCCCTGCGGCGAACATAGCCAGCGCTCTCATAAAGTCTTTGGGCCCCTACTTGGATCGTTGTTGTATCGAGCATTATCCACTTGAAACCGAGAGCAACAGCTCGCGACTCCAATTCACGAAGAACCCTCCTTCCAAACCCTCGTCGCTGAAAGACGGGGTCGACCCGCATACGTTTTAGTTCTGCGATATCATCATCAAAAGGTTTCAGCCCACCCATGGCAGCGAACCGGGGACCAATATGCGCAACTACGAAGTCACCGCCCGAGGCGATGTATACTTCCCCGATATTGCGTAAATCATCCTCCCAAGCCCCTTCCGGGCCACACACACCAACATCCTGCGATGCGCTTCTGTGCAGATGCCATGCATCATCGCTATCCCCGGACTCGAACCGACGAAGGATCAGTTCGTCTTGAGACATCGACTATTACCTCTCGACCGGTGGCGGACGCCTGCGCCTTTGTTTTTAGCCACGCAGAGACCACCGTCGGCTTACGGGCGCGCCTCTGTCAACAGCCGCTGAGAAAGGACAGCCTCAACACTTTCCGATACCTCAACTCCGACAACTGGACGACCCGGCTCAACCGTATATTTTAAGGCCGTACTACGATGCATCCGGGTAAACCGATCCAGTGCACAAACACAGGACGTGCGCAGCGTTCCGATTTCGCCGCCGTGATGCTCCACGACTGGCGAAATGGTCGCAACCCTGGGAAAGTCCGCTTTCCCCTTTAGCCAACCTGGCTTGAGCGGTGCACTCCCTTTACCTGACGACAGCCAGCGGAATACCTCGTGAATGCATCTCTGCGGATAATATTCGGACAGCCGGTACAGATCCCTATAAAATTGCGGTTTCTGGTGGAAGAGTTCTTCACCGACCAGTAGCACCGAGACCGCCACGATACGGGCCGAGAAGCGGCCGCTTGGACCAAGCGTATTCTTATAAGGATTCTTTCCGTAAAACACACGAAATTGGCCAAATAAGTCCGGCGACATATGTTCATAAAAGCGCGTCAGAACATTGTTTGCTGACTCAAGGCGCTCCAGGCATGTCGCAAGACATTGCCCCGCATCCACGTCGGCCACATCACGCAACTTGAGCAGAGCGTCCATTGCTGACTGCAATTCGCTCTCGATGATCTGGTGGCCCAAGCAAAAATCTCGCTCCTCCACGCCGGCCGCGCCGAGGCAGTATACGCGTGGATCGTTCTGCAGCGGATTCGTAAGGATCATATCTTCATAGGAGAGGACCTCAATGCCAGGCCGCCGTTGACAAGTCGAGCGCGCAAGGCGGATCAGTACCTCTCCCACCGTCAGCTCGGCGTCCACGGGATGAAGGCCGGCAAACGCAGACATCTGATAAGCACAATTTACAAGATATTGGATGTCTGTCTTAGCGATCTCGAAGTCCGACTGCGGCAGACTTAGCAGCTGCGCTTCATAGTCCGCCTCCGCAATCAGCGCGTTGATATTACGCCCAAGAGCCTTAACCGCTTCATCTGGTCGTTCACTGCATTTGATCTCCGCAATGCAGTGCGGCAGTTGATCGGCGACAAAATTGCTGACAAGCCCAAGCGGGCGTTCTCGCTGCCGGCGATCAATGCTATCGGACAGATGCGAAAATATCTCCTCCGCCTGGCAGGGCGAGCCTTGCGGGGTGGAAACGGAAAAAGGAGCGACCATAAATGAGCGCGCACGCGACTTCATCGAAACGCAACTTGCATTTCGGCACTTGACCCGTATCGTGCGGCCGGTGAGTAATCGTGCTTTTCGAGCAGATCAGTTCGTTTGTCTCTTATCCTACTGTCGTTGTACGCGACCCGCTCGAGTATATTGTTCGAGAAAAATAGGAGCGATACGGCGCCCGAATTGATAGTGCCGGCGGCAGTTAGCGAAAGCAGGCCGTTTGAAATGCAGATGAGTCCTGCCGCGTTCAAGAGTTCAAGCTCGCGGCCAAAGCATTTCTCGATCGACACCCCAAACTCCCGCTCGAAGCGGGAGAGCAACACCCCACTGCTTCGCAGGGCAAACATTACCGTTCTGCGCATGAGATCATCTTGCGACAGGACAACACCCTTCCACACAGGCTTCTCGCCCGCCTCAACCCTATATAGGTAGCGATCTAAATCTGCCTCGTTATAGAACTGGCACTGGCTCATGTAACCAAACCCGGCAACCCCAAACGGGACCAGATTATTGTCGTTCCAGGAATCGTATTTGCGGCTCTGTTGAATTGAGTGCGGCTGCGACTGCTTACTCCAATAGAAAATCGGCCCATGGCGATAGCCGAGTTTCGTGAGGATGTGCTCGGCCATAAAATGCATGATAATGCGCTCCTTAGCCCCGGCAAATTGATATCGTCCGCTAGCCAAATGGCGGGCTACGGGGTCTGTAGATTTAAACATCAATGGGAATACATTGAACTTCTCTATTCCCATATCCAGTAAGCCGATAAGTGAGTCGTACCAGCTCCGGAGCGTTTGCTGCGGCAACCCATACATGAGATCAAGCGACAGATTCTGAACGCCCATCTCATTCAGTAACTTTACGAGTTGTACTACCTCGTCCACGTGGTGCCCGCGGTTCAATATGCGTAAAATGCTCGGATCTAAACTCTGAACGCCCAATACGAAGCGGTTTACGCCGGCTCTAAGCAGTGTGGATATGCGATCTGCAGCGTCCACTTGCTTTGCAAGAGAGGGATGCAATTCGAAACTCACTTCCGACTTAGACAAGTCAAAGCGCCGGCTAATCATGCCAAATAGCGTTTCGAGTTGACGGTTGGTTAAGAACGAGGGAGTGCCGCCTCCAAAAAAAGCAGTCTCAACAGCTCTGCCACCCAGCGCTGCGTCCGACCAACTCATCTCTTTATCTAAAGCCGCCAGATAGCGCTCCACTCGCCCGGAAGATGGATTGATTTCCTTGGCGAAGTGGCAAAAGGTACAATACTGATCACAGAAGGGCATGTGAAAATAGAGATCAATTGACGACGAAACCTGAAGCAACAACTTTTCGGCATTCAGGTCGCCCATTGCCTTGAGAGGCGGATATGTGCCGACAAGATAATCGTTGTGCATGTCAAGGTGCAAATTCCGTGACCTCAACATGTCAAGGTTAATGTCGTACGAGCGGTCGATCGCGAATTCCAAGGCCTCGGAATAGGACGGCGCACGCATTTTTTTAAACTCCTCTAGCTTTCTTGTGAAGGCAAGGCCCGATGGCAGCTTCGTTGCTCGTGTCACATCGCGCTCTTAAGCTCGGGCTCGTTACTGAAGTCGTGCATTTCGATCAGACGCGGATTTGTCGGCTCCTACTCGAGGCAACCACCGTAGAGCAGGCCGAGTGTCGCCATCCGCTCGGGGACACGCGGGATGATTATGGTTCGGCGAGGAAGACAAATGCCGTGGCCGAGGCCGAATGTCCTTCGGGCGGTGCGAAACGGCACCGAGGAAAGACTTCAGGCGCTGAGGAGTGCGAATACTGCTGGAGAAAATGGTGCTCCACCTTCGAGTGTGACCCGCGCCGGGCCGGGTCGGGCGCCGAGCTCGATCTGCTCCAGCGTGCCATTGAACAACTACTGTCCGCTCCCCTCTTCGACAGGAAGCGGCCATTGCTCGAGACCAAGCTTGATTTGGTTTCCTCCCGGTCCGACGCCAACATTCGCATGCCGCTGCATGCATTCGACACAGAGCCGCCCAAACGTGTCACACTGGTTCGGATTTGCTCGGGAGTAAGCGCGCTCAATGCTAGTCGTGTCTGGTGGTCTTGACAGTTACCCGACGCGAAGAACGACAGCGGCATCCGCGAGGGACGCGGCAAAGCTTTAGGCGGGACCGCACTCAATAGCGCAGGTCCAAGGCATTGAGTCGAGCAAGTTTCATATGAACTCCTGGGCCGGCGAATGCGAGATCGTCACGGTCGTGCGGATCCATTTACGGTGTCCCAGCAATACACGTGCCACTAAAGACATTTGCGAGCCTGGCTTGAAGAGGGCAAAACCATGTGCTTCGTGTCCACTGACGGAATACTCGCGCCTCAGTGTGAACCGCCCCGGGTTTGCCGGAGGCTCCAACTCCTGAGAGGATGGAGCCATGACGAGCAGGACGACAAACAAGTTTTCACCCGAGGTCCGGACCCGAGCGGTTCGGATGGTTCTGGATCACGCCAGCGAGCACCCGTCACGCTGGGCGGCAGTGATGTCGATCGCGGCCAAGATCGGCTGCACGCCGCAGACGCTGCATGACTGGGTCAAGAAGGCCGAGATCGAT